>CAVZFT010000051.1:0-121984 GCA_963774615.1 uncultured Cytophagales bacterium | reverse complement strand
AGGATTCTTGTCGAAATAAATTGATAACGGTTTCTTAATTGTAGCGCCAAGTTCTTCCTGAAGTGCATTTACAAAATCCGTTACCCAGCCGCTACGGTTATCGTTGTGGCGGTAGCTTATGAATATATCACATTCAAAACCCGGAATCAACGATGGCATTGCTCATAGATTTTAGTAAATAATATCGCGCGCCCGCCGAAGCTTAGCGTAGGAGGGTACTCAAAGTCGGGTAGGAGGGAAGGCATTAAGTAAGAAATTAATTGTTCTCACGTACGGTCGTGCATTTCGAAGATGTAATATAATAATAATGGTTCTAGAAGATCTTGTCCCAAGAGGGATTGGCCAATCTTCCAATCTTCCAATCTTCTAATACTAGATTCACCGCTTATTTGCGAACGGAGTAAGCCGAACTTGAAATGACCAGGCCGCGTCACCCTTAGCTGCAATAAGACCCATTGAAGTGGATACAGCAAAGATGCGTTGAAACGAAAGACCAACCCCGGTATCAAGCGCACCGTTGGTGTTTGATATTCCCGTAAAAATCATAGGATGCCAGTCGCCGAGGCCAAAGTATTTTCCGCCGTACAATCCAAAAGACATGCGATTTGTTTTGGGTTCGCCCGTCGAAATCTCGTCCTGCTGGCCGAACCCAAAGCCAATATCAATGGAAACAAACAAGCTATTAAATTTCTTTTTCGAGAATAGCAGCGCATTTACTCCAAGGAAACTCGGTGGACGTTCGCGGCTTTAGGCACGTAACGGAAAATGCCTCCGATGGCAAAACGCTGTCCTAAATTTTCCTGATGAGATTCTAAACTGTAATCTGTTTTGCAATAGCTGTGATAGTTTACCAAAAGATCCACCAAGTCTTTGTCAGTATAGCTTAACCGTTCTGTATTTAGGGTTGGGCATTCCGGGAGAAGTTGTTTCAGTTGCGCTTTATAAACTTCACTTTTGATCATGTGTGATGTCTCTCCTTTCGCCACGCTGTAAACCGGATTACGCAGCTCGTGTAGTCTTATCATCTTTTTGTAAAAAGAATCTTGTTTGCATTTCATCATCACTACCCTCATAAAGAGTAACCCTGGAGCTTTTCAGCAGAACCTCCAGAAAGATGGTCCTGGAATCTGTTTTTACGATTGGACTTGCACCTTGTGCAACGATCGTCCTTTTATAGTATTGCAGCGTTAACCTCTTCGACTCAAACGTCTTCAAAGGCTCCTGAATGCTGAAGGACTTTATTTCCTGTGCAGACTTTGAAGTTACATTCCCCTGTTCATCTTTGAATTGTATGGAAGCCGGGCTTTGATTCCAGTCCCCAAAATTTATTTGACCCTTTATCGTGTCGGAATTAGGTGTAACCAGTTTAGCAACTTTCCATTGTTGTTGGGCATTTCCAAAAAATCCGCAGAGGACTAAACATAGCAGACAACTGCTCTTAATAAGAATTTTCATAATTCGTGACGATTGATTCATTTCAAATGATGTATAACGGACTGCTTGAATCGTGCAGAGAGGGCAGGATTGAATTAGCCTTTTGGTGTTGTTCGATATCGATTGCTTCTTGGTAAATTCTCCTAAAATAGCAACTAGGATTCAATCTTGAAAATGGACGGGTGGTAACCTTTTTCAAAATAGGTGAGGGGGTTCATTCAATTGAGGGTCGGAGTATTTCCGCCAGATGTTTGCCAACCGTAAAAACAAAAAAGGCAGCCACTTCACGTAACTGCCTGATTATCACCGCTCCTCCTCTTGGACTTGAACCACCCCGATAGTTATCGGGGCTGATTAACAGTCAGATGCTTGCTCTATTATTTTTCTGACTAACTCAGGATACTTTCGGAGGTTCTCAATGAATACTCTGCTTTTCTTTGACTTAATCAATCGTTCAAGTTTAAGCGCCTGGCTTTTCGACTGACAAGGCAAGTACAAAAATATCTCCCACGGCAGGCCGCGAGAAGTAAACTTCAATGGGTCAATAGGATGATTGTGATGATTGAGTCGCTTTTGAAGGTCATCGGTCATGCCAGTATAGTAACGGTCCAACTTCGGCGAATAAAGGATGTAAGCACAATAGCCCATAACGCAAAAAAAGACCACTCTGGGTGGCCTTTTTTCTTGCTCCTCCTCTTGGACTTGAACCAAGGACCCTCTGATTAACAGTCAGATGCTCTAACCAGCTGAGCTAAGGAGGAATTTTCCTAAAACGGAGTGCAATATTAAGGACTTGAAGCCTAATTCTCCAACCCACGCACAAAAATTTTCTGTGATTTTTGCACGAGGAATGCGTTTTCAAGCACTCGTCCAATCATGTCCGATCATCACTTCGACAAACGAGCCCGAAAACAGGTTCTTGAACTATTGTCTTAGCAATTCTTTTACTGTTTTTGACGTACCGTCATGACTCCATCCGGGAGGCAAAACAAAGTACTTAAAAGCATTTACGAAAGACCCGCACTGAATTGCCTTTACGCTTAATTCGTACCAGCCGGAGAAGACTACAGAAACTGGATTGTTGTTGGAGGGTTTGCCCATCAAACCGTACCTGAGGGTTCCGTCTTCCTTTTTGAATGTTCCAAATATCCTGTCCCATACAATGAGTATACCACCGTGATTTTTGTCCAGGTTGTTCAAGTCGCAAGAATGATGCACCCGGTGATGAGATGGTGTGTTGAAGATATATTCGATAACTGGAGGTAATTTTTTGATTGCTTCAGTATGGATCCAGAACTGATAAAAATGTACCAATTGACTTGTAATAATCACCATCGCAGGATCAAATCCAACGAAAGGCATCCATATCCAAAACAGGGGTCCGCCAGTTAGCTGTGAAGTCCAGGGCAGGCGTAGAGCGGTAGATAAATTAAACTGCACCGATGAGTGATGTGTTGCATGAGAAACCCAGAACAAATTTATTTCGTGGGCCGATCTGTGAAACCAGTAATAGGAAATGTCAGACGCAACGACTGCAAGAATCCAGACGAACCAACTATTATCGAGCATGCATAATTTATAGTGGTGTACAAAAACATAAAGCTGGAGAACAACTATTTTACAAAAAAATCCACTCAGTAAACCTCCTGCGCCTAACACAATGGAACAAATAGTATCGTTCGCTTTGTACACGCTTTTGTTTTCCTTCAGAGAGTGGTAAAATTCGATTACCAAACTGACGGCGATAACCGGCAGTGTAAATTTCCATGTTTCGGTTGTCATAATTGGATTAATGAATTACCCAAAGGTTATCCATGGCATTCAATTAGGAAAAAGGGATGTCGAATCTGGTTTTGGAAATATTTGCGCGCAACGCATCAAATCGGGGAAGTCGGGGATAGGTTGTTGCGTTCTTCACAACTGGCACGCTAAACTTTAGTTTTTTTTGCGTGGCACGAAGAAATACAGTGGAAGTCTTAAGAAAGGCAGAAGATTCATTTGAGAATCTAAAGCATCCTGAGTTGGTAAGAAAAAATAACGACTGACTGGTAATCAGCCCCGACAGATATCGGGGAGGTTCAAGTCCAAGAGGAGGAGCGTTGATAGTTCAAGCAGTTACATTAAAGTGAATGCTTTTTTATGCCTTTAATACTGAGGAGTCACAAAAAATACCAGGGAGCAGCTGACAGCTTTCCTCGTATAATCATTAGCCCAGCCGTTTAAATAAGAAGAAAAAAAAGGCAGGTTCTATTGATGGCTTTCTGGCATATTCACGATAAGCCGAACGCATCGTTTCACAAGTCCACTACACAATATCTGGTCTTAGAACCCACCCCTTAAAATCTGACCTATGTACGACATCGAATTTTTCAGTTATTCGAATGAATTGAGAAGACAAGAATATATTTTCAACTGAAAATAGTTTGATGTTATTGACTATATCCATTATTGCGTGAATATCTTTAACGGTTGTTCCCGATTGTTTTTGTGCTTTCATTGAGAGCTTGATATATCTGGTGAAGAGTAAAGATGTACTTTATATCCGCTGGTTCGTTACATCGTAGTAGTTGAATGTTACATCATTCACACTTATTTGATGTTTGCTGGCAAAGAACATAGTAGATTTGAAGAACAATCTCCAACACATCGAAAACGCAAATATTGAGACATTTCGGTCTTTCAAAGCGTTATTGACCTGTCGTGTTTACCTGAAAGTCGTTTAAAGTACTCCAGATGAGTTTCTTCTGATGGTGCTTTCCAACTTAATCTCGCAATATTATTGTTGGCTCCACAAATTCATCATATGATTGGCTTTTAATTGCCGCAAACTCATAGCTAATGCGTTCATTTGTGATTAGATTACTGTACTCAACAACACTGGTACGGATGACCAATACTCTTGAAAAAGCTAAAACTTTCAAACCCGCCGAAGCGCAAAAAAGTACCAGCAAAAAAAATTATTGCTAAAGAATTACTTCCAAAACCCTTTCCGATAGTTGGTTTCGGTGCATCAGCTGGTGGTATAGAAGCCTTTACAGAACTCCTACGACATCTTGATTCAGACCTTGGAATGGCCTATGTGCTCATCATGCACCTTTCACCCAATCATAAAAGTGTTTTAGCTGAAATAGTCCGGGGGCAAACCAAGATGCCGGTGCACACTGTCAAAGATGGAATGGAGGTTATGGCGAATAACATTTACGTTATTCCTCCCAATACGTTTATGAGTTTGGTTGATGGTCATCTTAAGCTTGCAACTCGTTCCATAACGGCGGTCGGTAATTTTGCTGTGGACTATTTCCTAACAGCATTGGCGTCTAATTATAAAAATAATGCGATTGGAGTGGTTTTGTCAGGTACCGCTACGGATGGAACGCTGGGTTTAAAAGCAATTAAGGCCGAAGGTGGAATTACATTTGCGCAAGACAACTCGGCAAAATTCAACGGCATGCCCCAGAATGCCTATGATTCGGGTTATGTCGATTTCCTGCTTTCACCCGAAGGGATTGCCAAGGAGCTTGCACGGTTGGTTCACGTTCCCTATACCAATTTACCGTCCGATAAAATTGAGGCAGTACAATCTAAGGAGTTAAGGGATCACTCAGAGGAGCTAAGAAAAATTTTGGCAGTCATTAAAGCTAAAACAGGTGTCGACTTTTTCCTTAATTATAAACATGCCAGCGTTTACAGGCGAGTAGTCAGAAGAATGGTTTTGAACAAGTTTGAGACCCTTCAGGATTATACTGCTATGCTGAAAACTACTCCGAAAGAAGTAGAGTTACTGTATGATGATTTTTTAATTAACGTTACGGGCTTTTTTCGCGACCCTGATTTTTACAAAATCCTTACCAATAAAGTTTTCCCTTCCATCATCGCGGAAAGAAAATCAGTTGACCCCATAAGGATCTGGGTTGCTGGTTGCTCAACAGGCGAAGAATCTTACTCGATTGCAATATGTTTAATGGAATTCCTGGAGGAAAGGGAGCTCAACTTTCCTATTCAAATTTTGCCTCCGATCTGGATGTGAATGCAATTGAAAAAGCCAGGTTAGGAATTTATCCGGTAAGCACTCTTCAGGCAGTCTCACTAGATCGCCTTAATAAGTATTTTATAAAGTTCGACGGCCACTATCAGATCGTTAAATCCGTCCGGGAATTTTGTGTCTTTTCTCAACACAACCTACTTAAGGATCCTCCTTTTTCGAGAATAGATCTTATCAGTTGTCAGAACGTTTTGATATATCTGGAAACCAGTCCGCAGGTAAGGATCCTGCAAACATTTCATTATGCCCTTAAACAGTCGGGATATTTGTTCTTAGGAAAATCGGAGACCACCGGGACCTCATCCGATTTATTTGAGCCACTTGATAAGAAAATTAAAATATATGGCCGTAAACCGACGTCGTCACCTCAGATGGGATTCACAATCAATGGCAAGGGAGATGTAGCGGTGAAGGACCGACAGACCACACACCAACAGGTTCAAGTGGATGTTGATAGCGATATAAATAAATTAATATTATCACGCTATGTACCTCCTTGTGTGCTGGTGAATAAGAATCTGATGATCATCCAATTTTTCGGTATTATTTCTCCTTACCTGGAGCCAGTTACGGGGAAAGCCAGTTTGAATGTTCTGAAAATAATCAGAGAAGATCTCGTTATACATTTAGGCAACTTGTTACAACAGGCCCGGAAGACTGAAAAAGTTGTCACAAAGGAGGGGATAAGGATCCATACTAATAAGATAGTCAAGGAAGTCACGATAGAGGTTGCTCCCAGGAAAAATGCGTCTGGTGATATTCAATTTCTTGTAGTATTCAAGGAGAATTCAATCGATCAGCCTCTGCAGAATGCTAATGGTTCAAAATCAAAAAGCAAAACTGATTCGCATGAAAGAATCATTGTAAAACTTGAAGAACAATTAACTGAATCTCGCGGACTTATCAGAGCTTCCAATGAAGAATATGAAACCACTTATGAGGAACTACAGGCATTCAACGAGGAAATCTTGTCCTCAAATGAAGAATTGCAGAGCGTTAACGAAGAGTTAGAGACTTCCAAAGAGGAGTTGCAATCGGCCATTGAAGAACTTTCCACTACTAATGATGAGTTGCTTAGAAGAAACATGGAGTTAAAGCAATCGCGAACGTATGCTGAAGCGATCATCCAAACAATGCACAGTCCTTTGTTAGTCCTCACTGGCAATTTTCAGGTTAGGATGGCCAATAAAGCTTTTTATAAGACCTTTAAATTGACTCTTGAAAACACTGAGGGAAGTTTTATTTATGAACTGGGGGATAATGCCTGGGATATCCGCTGCTTTACGTGAACACCTGAATGATCTATTGGTCATGAAATCCAATTTCAAAGAATTTGAACTCAATCATACTTTTCCAGGACTAGGGGAACTTGTACTTAGCGTAAATGCTTACAGAATGTTGAAAGACGACCACGTTAATGAGACGTTGGTGTTGCTGGCCTTTAATGATATCGGGGAACTACTTAAGTCTAATAAGAGAGCTCAAGGAAGTTAATGAACAGCTGGAGGAATTTGCGTTTGTATCAAGTCACGATTTGCAGGAGCCATTGCGCAAAATTCAGGCGTTCTCTAGTTACCTTGCCCTTCCGGAGGCAAATCTGAATGCTTTCGCCAAAAAGTATTCACAAAAGATTAATACGTCTTCTGCCCGGATGTCGACGTTGATAAAGGACCTTCTCAGTTTTTCGCTGCTTAGTCAGGTTGATAAAAAACTTGTAAAAATTGATCTTAACGAAACAATAAAAAATGTTCTCGCAGACTTTGAACTAATTATTAAGGAAAAGAAATCTGTTGTTAACCTTTCCGCACTTCCAACTGTTCATGCCTCACCAATTCATATGAGCCAACTCTTTCATAATTTAATCGGAAATGCTTTAAAGTTTGGAAAGGAAAATTCTACAATTAATATTACGGCCGAAAAGGTAACAAGAGAAAATATCGCGAAATATAAATTAAATGAAGATAAGCAGTATGTTGCTATTATGGTAAACGATAATGGTATTGGATTTAATCAAAAATATGCCTCCAAGGCGTTTGGCCTTTTTCAACGGTTGCATAATATAGAAGGAGTGGCCGGCTCCGGTGTTGGTCTTACCATTTGTAAAAAAATTGTAGAAGACATTGGCGGGCTCATTATGGCAAAAGGAATAGAAAATGTGGGGTCTACATTTACAGTTATTCTCCCAGTAAAGCCCGGCGTTGCTAATTGATCATTAAAACTACTGATAATTAAATCCGTAATGGCTCGTCAGGACCTTATCAAGCGATTCCTTTACACTTTCAAATGAGTTTCCTTTGAGTATAAAATCACTGGCACCGAGCAATGCAATTTTCGTCTGATCATTCTTGTTTGAAGTTGTTGAATAAATTATGACCGGAATACCTTTTAGGCGATCATCTGATTTTAATTTAACCAAACACTCGATACCATCCATTTTTGGCATATTAATATCTAAAAAGATAAGATGGGGCAGTTCTTTTTGTACAGAGAGGATTTTCAATGTCTCTTCTCCATCCTTTCCAAGGACAACTTTTATTCCGGGTTTATCTCTTTTATTGCTTCGCAGAATATTTCGCGATCATCAACATCATCATCCGCATAGAGAATATTCATGTTAAGTAGGCTGGGGGAAATACAAATATAGTCGAATTAGATAGGAGTAGCAGTGATTTTTTTGGAAGCGTTTTTTTTAGGCAATTGGAGCCATTTTTGCCAGATAAACGGGCTTGAAGAAATTGTAATCCGTAATGGTAATTAGTCGTCAGTAGGGCTTCGCATCACTGATTTCCAAATACCTTTCTCACTCAATTAGCGATGAATTGAATCTTAAATATGTGGCATTAGGGCAAACACTGTTTCAATCGCCTGACAAACGGCTAAATAAATCGCCTTCTTGCAACTTTTTTTAACATCTACCTTTGCGCTATTCCCGAAAACTTTCATCGGGGTTCGTTATGATGATCACAAGATTCTGGCAAATAATCAGGGACGATTCTAAAAGAACATTTGAAGTATGTGGGCAGGTAGCTAATGAAAATTCCTTCACGAATAAAACGTATGCCATGCAAAAGGCAGGAATGAATGTGAGTTGTATGACTCCACCCGTAACGAACAAAACATCAAGTAAAGGTCTGATAAAAATTACGGGTTACACAAAAGAGGATGGCTTGCAGGAAAGACTTTTAAAACAGTTTAACGAAATCAGAGATTCGTATGATGAATCCTAACTTGTAACTCTGCCAGAATCTTGACCTGGAATCAAGACATCATACCAACTATATCGCCCTGAAGTTTGCAATTAATATCCAATATCCCTGCCTGCACATGCAGGCAAGGATGATCGGATATCGCTCCAACTGATTACAAGACGACTTATTGGATCTTACGAATACTATGATTATGTCTGTCAGCAACATAAATGTTACCTGCACCATCTAATGCGATTCCGGTTGGAGAACGGAATGTTGCATCCTCCCCGACGCCGTCGGTAAACCCTGGCGCGAATCCACCTGCAATCGTGGTAACGGTTCCGCTGGGCGTCACTTTCCGTATGCGTTCATTGTCGTCATCCGCGACATATATATTGCCGTCATCGTCTACGACAACGCCTGTTGGTTTGTTAAACCTGGCAGCAGATCCGTCGGCATCGGTAATTCCTTGTGTACTGCCAGCCAACGTAGAGACTACGCCTGCGGGAGTGATCTTACGTATCCGATGGTTTCCAGTATCGCCGACGTAAAGATTTCCGTCAGCGTCTATCGCTATTCCCCCTGGGTTACTAAACTTGGCGACACTTACGTCTCCATCTGTTGAACCACTCGTACTACCGGCAAGCGTGGTCACCGTTCCGGTAGGAGTGATCTTCCTGATGCGTTGGTTGTTTTCGTCAGCCACATAGACATTACCAGAAGGATCAACCACTATACCTTTGGGTATATAGAACAACGCAGCGGCGCCTCCTCCATCAGCATAACCATAGTTGCTATTTCCGGCAAGCGTAGTCACTACTCCTGCAGGGGTAATCTTTCGGATCCGGAAGTTGTACGTGTCAGCGACGTAGACATTTCCGGCAACATCAACGGCGACATCAAATGGGGAATTGAATTGCGCAGCAGCGCCAGTGCCATCTGCAAAACCGGACGTACCGCTTCCTGCAAACGTGCTCACTACTCCTGCAGGTGTAATCTTCCTGATCCTGTGATTTTGATTATCGGCCACGTACATATTGCCGTCGGCATCAAACGCTAATCCGGTTGGCTGATAAAAACGCGCCGTTGTTCCTGTACCTTCTGCAAAGCCGAGCGTCCCGTTGCCCGCCAAAGTACTTACAGTTCCTATTGTCGGCTGGACATAAATAAAATCAGTGGCTGACGTCGCTACCGCTGCGCCTACCTGAACCGTAATTTTTCCGCTGGTGGATCCCGCAGGCTACGGGTACTGTAAGGCTCGTGGCACTCGCCTGTGTTACACCGGCGAGAGTACCATTAAATTTCACAATGTTGTCAGCCGTCACAGGGGCAAAATTTGTCCCAACTATAGTTACGCTTGTGCCGGTAGTGCCGGTAGCCGGCGAAAAGCTGGTGATGGATAAATTGGATCCTGGTGCCGCATTAAACGTAAAGTTGTTCGAAGACGTATACGTGATTATTTACCTCCACTGTGATTTTACCCGTTGTGCCTCCAACGGGCGCAGGCACTGTGAGACTTGTGGTCGTTGCTGAAGAGACGGGAGTCACGACACCATTGAATTTAACCACATTGTTTGCAGGAGTGGCTGAAAAGTTCGTGCCTGTCAAGGTCACAACTGTTCCGCTGACGCCATCGTTGGCGAAAAGCTGGTAAGGGTCACCTCGGACTGGTGCTGGAGTTGGTTCATTGTTTTCACTTCCACAGGAGAAAATGAATACACTTAGGATGGCGATAGCTGAAATTGTTTTCATAGGAGTCGTATCAAAGAGTTGGAGCGAGGTAGAATTAATACGACGAAACTAGCGGACGGCGGCGCCTTAAAAGGGGGGACTTAGTATCTGGTTGGTTTCACTTCATAAGTGGAGCACGTATTCCCTGGGATCAGGTATACAAAAGGGAATCAACTTCTTATGGCTTGTTGTATAAACCAAGAAATTCCTCCTTCTTTCTTCGCGAGATGGTTACATGATGATTGCCGGTTAAAACAATGTAACCACCATCGCCCTTTATATATTTTTGCACGTGACTGAGGTTGACCAAATAAGAATGATGCACTCTGCAAAATCCAGCGTCTACGAGGATATTTTCGAAATCTTTCAGATTCTTACAAACGATCACCTCCGCGCTATCTTTTAAAACGATGGTTGTATAGCTGTTATCAGCTTTACAATAAATGATGTCCTGGATATTAAAGAAATCTATTCCCGCCAGCGAAGGAACAGCCAGTTTTCCGATTTTTCCGGCTTTCAGCTGAATGTTATTTATTACGGATTGATACTGATAAGAACTATTCTGAGTCGGCCGCTCTTTGATTTTGTTTACTGCATGGATCAGTTCATCCACATCCACAGGCTTCAGCAGATAATCCAGCGCGCTGAAGTGGATTGCTTTAATTGCATACTGGTTGTGTGCCGAAACAAAGATGACATCGAAAGTAACTGGCGATGCCTGCTGCAACACATCAAAGCCCGACATGCCGGGCATTTGTACATCCAAAAAAACCAAATCCGGATTAATTTCTTTTATGCCTGCTAACCCTTTTTCGGGCGAATTATAAACGCCTACAATTTCAACGTTGGGACAATACTTCTCGATGGCCAACTTAAGCAGTTCCAGCCCTGAGACTTCATCATCGATAAGAACAGCAGTGATCATTGTTCGGCAATGGGAATATGGAGTACACCACGAGTTCCACTGGGATGACTAAACGAATCTTGAAGATCGGCAATTTCGACATTCATCTTCATGCGGGATCGACGTGGCCTGGACACAACAGCCATTACACCTTTATACTAAATATAGATAAATTAAAAGACACGTTGGAAAATTAGTAGGCACTTTTGGATAAATTAAATTCAGAGGTAATAGAAACGGTGGTGCCCACTCAGTACATCTGTATAGCGCCATGTAATGACCTCGGATTCGCTGACGCTGCCAATCGGCAAAAGTGAGTCCTTCGAACCCATTGTTACGTCTTGAGCGAGAGTAAAATCTATTAAGGACCTTTTGCCGTCCCATAACAAAAAGGCCCATTCGGCAAGTTTTGAAAAAATACCGGTATGCAGGTATTGATTTTATCAATGAAGTTTGCGCTAGTTTTAAATAACGATAGCGCTGTTTCTTCTCCGTCTGTATCCAGAAACTGATATCCGTCTCTTCACCATCAATTAATCTAAATCCCGGAAGCGTACTCGATCAGAGAAATAACATTCTCGTTGCTTCGATTTATTTTCTTTAAGAACAATCAAGCAACACTTGATATGTGATAATAGATAGATACGTTATGAATTAAAAAAACCTCTAAAGCCATGGCAACAAAAAAAAGTAAATCCAGCCCGAAGTTGTACACCTATCAAAATGGGAAAAAACTTTTTTTGCGAAAGAAACCTGATCAGTTCGTAGTTCGGGTGCCACCCGATGAACTTATCGTAACTGATAAGATAAAATCAATTGAAAGAGTCTCACCATCTTCGGCTCGTGTTACGGTCAATAGTAATGTGCTGGATGCTGAAATGAAAAAAATCAGGAAGGAAGCCGTCACGCATCATGCCTACGCACTGGAAGATGGCGACGCCGAATTTCTTATCACGGATCGTATCATCGTTACGTTTAAGAAGCCGGCAACGCACGCAGCGCTTACAGAGTTTATGGCGAAATATGCGTTGATCTTAATGAAAAAATATTCGGATACAGAATATCTATTCCAGCTTACGGAACAGACTGGCATGAACCCTGTAAAACTTGTTGTACGAATTACTGAAACAGAGTCAGCCATTGCATTATGTGAGCACGATTTGAACAGGAGAGTGAAACGAAATAGGCTCAATCTACCTACTGACGCAAAGTATAACCAGCAATGGCATTTGCATCAAAGACTGGTTAACGCGGAATTCGATCAACGTTCGTCTTCAAACTGCGAGGAAGCGTGGAGTCTTTTAGGTCATTTCGGAAGTTCCGATGTGGTTCTCGGAGTTACCGATGACGGATGTAGGATCGACCACCCGGATTTTGATTCACCTGGAAAATTTGCCTCTTGGGGATATATGTCAGGACTCACTCTTGTACACCGCGATGCCATCAGTGCAAATCCTCAACAAATGTATCAACTGGGATCCGATCATGGCACTGCCTGTAATGGAGTAACTGGCGCTGAAGTCGATGCATCGCTGGTCGTTGGTGCGGCGCCGGGATGCCGACTGCTTCCCATCAAGTGGGAGAGTGACGATGAGGGATTGTTTATCAGCGACGATAAGTTTTTGACCGTGCTTAATTTCATTAGGCGATAAAGTGGACGCTTTGTCTAATTCATGGGGAATGTCACCTGCGGAAACCTGGTCATCCAATGTTGTTAACAAAATAAAATCTCTTGCAATTACTGGAGGGCGTCGGGGAAAAGGTATTGTTTTCCTTTGGGCTTCAGGAAATGAAAACTGCCCTATTCAGTTTACTTCCAATCTAAACATTCCTTATACAAGTGGTGTTGAAGTACGTCCTGATGGATCCGGCGTTTGGGTCGGAGTACAAACATCAAAAACGTTTTCGCACAACCTTGTGGGAGTCCCTGGAGTTATACACATCGCTGCACTTGCAAGCAATGCACAACGCAGTCACTACTCAAACTATGGCACCGGCATATCTTTGTGCGCCCCAACCAATAACGTTCACGAATATCACCGGCTTTCGGTTCCTGGACTTGGCATCACTACAACATCAGGAGAAGGACCGCTCTTTGATGCGGAGTTTGGCGGTACGTCCAGTGCAACTCCGTTGATAGCCGGTATCGTAGGTTTGGTGGTGTCCGCAAATCCCTCGCTTACATCGCTGGAAGTTATTTCTGTCTTGCAAAGGACCGCCAGTAAGAATCTCAACATGACGGGTTATCAAAAGACCCCACCTGCCAGCTTTGACCAAAATACGTCATGGGATATCTCTCCCGTTGCTCCTTTTGATAAGGGTGACTTTAAAAACATAAATCATGGTGACGGAACATGGAGTCCATGGTTTGGTTTTGGAAAGGTCGATGCTTTTAAAGCTGTTGAAGAAGCTATGCGATTGGCACAAGGCCCGTCAACGGGTAATGCGATCGTCAAATCTTCCGCACCTGGTATTGCGATTCCTGATAATAGTTCAGCTGGAATTACTGATAAGATCTCGGTAACCGAACAGGGCACGCTTGCATCGATCAAAGTTGAATTGGATATATCGCACACCTACATTGGTGACCTTGTTGTGTCACTTACCTCACCACAAGGAACTATTGTTTTGCTCCATAACAGAAATGGAGGTAACACCGCTAACATAAAAAAAACGTTCGATCTGCAAAACCTTCCGGCACTTTCATCCTTCGCAGGCAAGGCTATCAAGGGCGATTGGACGCTTAATGTAATTGACGGGGCACCTGTAGATTCAGGTACCCTGAATAAATGGAAACTGCATCTTGTGCTATCCACGGAACAATCGGTATTGCTTGAAGAATCGCCTGGAATAGTCATTCCCGATAATAACCCTGCGGGCATTGAACGGAACCTTCTGACGAACGCTGCAGGCACTATCAAAGAAGTCGAGGTCGGCCTTGACATCACTCACACCTATATAAGTGATTTGATAGTGAATTTAGTATCAGCGAAAGGAACGATCATAACATTGCACAGCAAGGAAGGAGGTGATGCCGACAATCTCATTAAGACCTATACTTTCAATAATTCAGTAGCATTGAAGGCACTCAAAGGTGAAGCACAGTCAGGCACATGGAAATTACGTGTATCGGACACAGTGGGACAGGACATTGGGAAGTTGAATAAGTGGTCTTTAAAACTGGTAAAAGCCTAAGGTTGCTTAGAGCGAAATAATCCCGCTTTTGCGAGACGCTTGCGCCACTGCTATAGCTTCAGCGCACGAGGTCAGCGGGCAAGCAATAAACCAAAGCCAGACTTCTGAGGCAGAGTCTGCAAATTTCTTTGCGGCCGCCCGGCTGGACCTTTTGGGATTTGGCCAAGGTGGAATTTCCTTGCCCTGAACAATGCTCTTACGGATTAAGTTATAGGGACAGTACGGCATTGCAATTGGAAACCTTGTCGCTTCGATTCAAGCCATTGTGGCCGATTTTTATCCTTTTCCCTGCGTTTATCGGTCATAATGGCGCAAAAATGGAGTCAAAACCCGCCCGGCATGCTTTTCCCTAATAGGTGAATGTTCAAAGACAAAAATGTTAAACAAGCAAAAAAACAATACTATGAGCATCGTTCGTTATAGCACTGCAAATGATTTCGTTCCGACATCATTCAGCAATTTGATCGATCGTTTTTTTAACGATTCATTGTCCCGCACGGGTGGTTCCGCGTACTCTTTTGTTCCTAAGGTCGATATCCTCGAGAATGAAAAAGCTTATGAGATCAACGTAGCTGTCCCAGGTCTGAGTAAAGGGGATTTCAAAATTGACTTGAACGACAATTTCCTGACCATCAGTGGTGAGAGAAAGTTTTCGAAGGAAAAGAAAGAGAATAATCTCCACGTAGTGGAAACTCAATACGGAAACTTCAGCCGTTCATTTTCACTTCCTGAAAACGTTGACGCGAGCAAGATCAGTGCAAAATACGCTGACGGTATACTTGAAATCAATGTACCGAAGGATGAGAAAAAAACATTAAAGACAACCATCCAGGTTAGCTAAGGTTTGAGGGGTTTGTAGTTAAGATGGTTAGGCGTCCCGGTTCATCCGGGCCGCCTTTTTTTGTTATGTGAGGAAATTAATTCAGACGTCTTCTTACTGTAAGGGTCATCAGAGGAAACTAATCACGTAACTTTCCGTTAACCCAATTTTGATTTAGGATGCATGGAGCGCAAGAATAATTTTTTTGTCATTCTGATACTTGGAGCTCTGGCAACTATCAGTCCTTTCTCAATTGATATGTATTTGCCGGGATTTCCGGCTATTGCAAAGGATATCAACTCCACTATCGATCAAGTTCAGTTATCGCTTACCAGCTATTTCATCGGTATTGCTATTGGGCAATTGATTTATGGACCGTTGCTGGATCGATTTGGAAGAAGGAAGCCATTGTATGTTGGCTTAATCATTTACATCATTGCCTCCATTGGATGTGCGTTCACAACTTCTGTCGATGCGCTCATTGCTGCGCGATTTATTCAGGCGCTTGGAGGTTGCGCTGGAATGGTGGCAGCACAAACCCTGGTGCGTGACCTTTTTCCTGCGAACAAAACGGCACAGGCATTTTCGCTGATCATGCTCGTCATTGCGGTTTCACCAATGATTGCGCCAACGGTCGGTGGTTATGTCACTGCATCATTCGGTTGGAATGGAGTATTTGTTATCCTTGCATTCATCACCACTGTTATCCTGGCAGCCGTTTACTTTTTCCTTCCGGGAGGAAAGGGAGCAGATGCGTCGTTGTCGCTCAAACCGCGTGCTGTGCTTGGCGGCTTTCGTATTGTTGTAAAACAACCACAGTTCATGGTCTATACTCTTGCTGGTGGTCTGGGAACAGCGGCTCCCTTCGCTTATATCGCCGGATCTCCTGATGTTTTTATGAATATCTATGGACTCACTGAACAGCAGTACGGATGGATATTTGCATTGCTTGCTTCAGCCATGATCGGGTCAACCCAGCTAAACCATATCTTATTAAAACGTTTCAAAAACGAAGATCTCGTAAAAGTTGCTTTCATTTACCAGAGCGCGATCGGTTTTTTGCTAGTAGGCGGTACGTTGTATGGTGGTTGGGGATTGTATTCGCTATTGATATTGATGTTCATCTTTCTTACGGGGCAGGGTCTCATCGGGCCAAATTCTACGGCACTTTCCCTCGCGCCGTTTTCAAAACATGCGGGTAGTGCTGCTGCACTATTGGGAACCTGGCGTATGGGTATCGGCGCAATTATCACTGCGCTTGTCAGTGCCTTACACAACAACACTGCTCTGCCGATGGTTGGTATGATGGCTGCCTGCTCATGGGGCAGCCTGGTCCTTCTTATGTTTTGCAATGCAATCGTTCGTAGACGGGCTATTGCTAAAAATACAGGGGAAGCTCCGGCCGTCCTTTAAAACTTTCCATATGCTGTATCGAATGATCCGTCAGGAAGAAACTCCATCTCGAAGAAAAACCACCCACGATCTTTATTGTCCTGCAATCATTTTAGAAAAAGAAGCGTTAACTTACTATTAGATTAAGGGTTCGCTTATTTATTGGGGTCTGGTATGAAAAGGTCGATTTTAATTCTCCTCGTGATTCTGGCTGCGTGCATCGGGGGTGTTCTTGGATCATTATTTACGCTGCGCTATCTCGATTTTCAAATTCCAAGTTATCAATCGATAGACGCACGTCAACAATCTGTTCTTACTAATTATGTACCAGACACTTCCTATCAGGCGCCCGAGGGATTGAACTTCCTTAATACAGCGAAGCAAGTCACTTCGGGAGTGGTTCACATCCGGACTTCATTCGGCCCTGGCGATTTTAGTGTCAATCCTCTCGATTTGTATTTTGAAACGCCGACCAGATCGTCCGGCTCGGGAGTCATCATATCCGATGACGGTTATATCGTTACAAACAACCACGTAATTGAAGATGCCAGCAACATCGAAGTTGTGATGAGTAACAACCAGCGGTTTTTCGCTAAGCTTGTCGGAAAAGATCCTACAACCGACCTTGCGCTGCTCAAGATCCGTGCAAAGAGCCTTCCGTTTTTGAAATACGGCGACTCAGACAGAATCACTCCCGGTGAATGGGTGCTGGCGGTAGGTAATCCCTTCGACCTCAACTCAACCGTTACTGCGGGCATCGTAAGTGCTAAGGCCCGGAACATCGGTATACTTCGTGAAAGAAACGAAGTCCAGAATCTGCAGGTTGAAGCCTTTATCCAAACGGATGCGGCTGTTAACCCCGGCAATAGCGGTGGAGCCCTGGTAAATCTTAATGGGGAACTTATCGGCATCAACACAGCAATAGCAACCTCCACAGGCGGATATCAGGGTTACTCATTTGCAATTCCCGTAAGCCTCGTTAAAAAAGTAATGGATGATCTTTTGGAATTCGGACAAGTTCAACGAGGCCTGTTAGGGGTTCAGATAGAAGACGTTGATGCTTTGAAAGCTGAGACGCTATCATCTCAGTACCAATCAGGGCGTGCTAATAAAAGGCGTAAATAAAGAGAGTGCCGCTGAAAAAGCCGGATTGCTCGTTAACGATGTCATTGTGGGAATCGACGGCCATTCTATTTATTCTGTTTCAGAGCTTCAGGAGTGGGTGGCGCGCAACAGGCCCGGAACAGAGATCTCAGTTTCATACCTCCGCGAAGGAACTCTCATGGAAGCGAGGGCTCGTCTCCGCAACAATGAAGGTAGCATCGACGTCGTCAAAAAAGAAGTAAAGCATGAGCTCGATGGAATAGCCGTTGAAGACGTGCCTTATAAGGAATTGGCGTCGCTTCAGTTGGAAGGAGGGGTCCGTATCCGGGATGTTAAGGGGAAATGGAAAGAAGCTGGGATGAAAAGAGGTTTTGTTATTGGATATATAGATAAGGTGCCCGTGGATAACGTGGAGGACCTGAATCGTATTCTCGACTTCAAAAAAGGCGGAATCCTTCTGGAGGGATTCTATCCCAATGGCCAGAAAGGTACTTATGGAGTGGATTGGTAATCACCGCCCACTATCATATACCTGTTTCCCATCCCACACATTTTCTTAGCTTTGCGGACTATTTAAAAAATCCATGAAAGATTTTGGTATCAGGGAGGCGTTGTCACAGTTGGGCATCAAAAAGAACAATCCCGGCGTCTCGACTGGCTCAAAATGGTATAGGTCCGAAGGTGGAGTTATCGAGTCTTATTCCCCGGTTGACGGAAAGTTGATAGGATCGGTTCGCGGGGGAGACGAAAAGAGCTTTCAGAAGGTAGTTGCCAAATCGCAGGAGGCATTCAAGGAATGGAGAACATGGCCTGCTCCGAAGCGTGGCGAAGTCGTGCGCCAGATCGGTGATGCGTTGAGGAAAAATAAAGAACCCCTGGGCAAGCTGGTTTCCTATGAGATGGGAAAATCCTACCAGGAGGGACTGGGAGAAGTTCAGGAAATGATTGATATCTGTGATTTTGCTGTTGGATTATCCCGCCAGCTACACGGCCTCACGATGCATTCCGAGCGACCTAATCACAGAATGTATGAGCAATGGCATCCTGTTGGAATAGTTGGAATCATCACTGCGTTTAATTTTCCCGTTGCCGTATGGTCATGGAACGCTATGCTCGCCTGGGTATGCGGTGATGTTTGTATCTGGAAACCTTCAGAAAAAACGCCGCTGTGCAGCATCGCCTGTCAGCATATCACAAACAAAGTATTTGCAAAGAATCGTGTACCTGAAGGTGTTTCCTGTGTGGTAAACGGCGATTATGTTGTCGGCCAGTTGATTTCAAAGAATGAAAATATCCCATTGGTTTCAGCTACTGGTTCCGTTAGAATGGGCAAGGCGGTTGCAAAGACCTTGAGTGAACGCCTCGGCCGGGCATTGCTTGAGTTAGGCGGAAACAACGCCATTATAATTACTGAAAATGCAAATCTTGATATGGCCATTCGTGGAGCGCTGTTCGGTGCTGTTGGAACTGCAGGTCAACGTTGTACTACCACCCGAAGACTTATCGTTCAGGATTCTATTTATGACGAGGTGAAGGGTAGACTTAAGAAAGCATATGCTCAATTGTCCATTGGCAATCCACTCGATGTTTCAAATCATGTGGGTCCTCTTATCGATAGGCAAGCCGTGAAGTCTTATAATGATGCATTAAAAAAGATTGTTAAAGAAGGTGGTGAGTTTGTTGTAAAAGGAGGGGTTGTCAAGGGTAAAGGATATGAATCCGGTTGTTATGTGAAACCGGCGATCGCGGAGGTAAAGAATGATTTTGAGATAGTTCAGCAGGAGACATTTGCGCCGATTCTATACTTAATAAAGTTCAGGACTATCGACGAGGCTATTGAAAAACAGAATGGAGTGAAACAAGGTCTTTCTTCAGCAATAATGACCAACAGCATGCAGGAAATGGAGAAGTTTCTATCGCATGTTGGTTCAGATTGTGGAATTGCCAATGTAAATATCGGAACATCTGGAGCAGAGATCGGCGGAGCCTTTGGAGGTGAGAAGGAAACCGGCGGGGGAAGAGAATCAGGCTCGGATGCCTGGAAGGTTTATATGCGTCGCCAAACCAATACAGTCAATTTTGGTGACACGCTGGCGTTAGCTCAAGGAATAAAATTTGACATTTAGAGAAGTTTGCAAATAAGGATCAAAGGCTTATTTTTATAAACCATTCATATTAATTCACTATGGCCGGAAAGAAGTATCGCACTGTCATGCTCATTGACGATAATGAAATTGACAACCTTATTAACCAAAAGATGATCGAAGCGGCCGCAGTGACAGAGAATATCTACACGCATACGGGCGCTAAGAGCGCAATAGAGTTTCTCAAGAATATGGAAAAGCTGGAAATGGCAGACCAGGTTCTACCCGATGTAATTTTTCTCGACATCGATATGCCACTGATGGATGGATTCCAGTTCCTGGATGAATTTGAAAAGCTTACCAACATCGCCAAGAAGAAGTGTAAGATCGTAATGCTTACATCGTCGATCAATCCTCAGGACTTCAACAGGTCCAAGAAATATGAAAACGTGCGGCTTTACCTTAACAAGCCTTTGTCGCACGATAGCATTATAAAGCTCGATCTTTAGAAGGCGGTAAGCAGCTCAACAAACCGTTCGTCGAGCTTAATCAGCTTGGTAGGAGCGAAATAATCTACAGTTATAGAATTCAGTCGCGGAATCACGCTCAGGATCTTCTTTGCTTTTTCTTTCTTTGCCTCGCTGGTTGCAATCTTCAGGATTTTTAAGAACAACTGTATATTCTCACAGCTGTCTTTCCCCGATAATCTTATCTGACGTTGTATGCTATTGGAGAGCTGATTGAATAATTCGAAATCCTTAAGAAGAGTGTACTGAAGGGCCAGCAATGATTTTATCTCTAGTTGTGCGTACGGATATTTCTTCAAGCTCACATCATTAAGCAAGCCATTGATAAGCTTGGCTGCCTCTTCGAACTTACCAACATAATAGCTTGAAATAGCCCGATACACCACGTACACTATGTGCTTGGGTAAATCAAGCATGTCTATTTCATAGTCGAAGAAAATTGCTTCATTTTCCGTGTAAAGCTCAGTTTCTGTTCCGGATCTCAGGTGCCTTTCAATCTTTGAAATCAGGAATTGAGTGGGGAAGGTGTACGTTGAATAGTTCACCAGCAGGTTCGCGCACGCGTCGTTCACTTCTTCGTAGTACTTCTCCGCCTGGCGATATACTTTGTAGTGATTATAGTACTCAAGCTTCAGGAACTCGAATACAAGGTTCATGTGATAGTAAATTGAATCGAGGTGGTAGCTCTCAAAGATCTTTTGAACCTTCTCAAAAATATCCTCGATAGATTCTCCATCCTGCTGCATATTGTCATCAACCTCCACGAATAACCGGTGGAAGATGTACATGCAGCTTTGGTAAACGTAGAGGCGGTGGGATTCGTAAAGCTTAGCGACGTTCACCATTTCCTTCATCAGCAGAACAAGGCCTAACTTTTCCGCTTCGCCACCATTCAACATGTAGTCCCCGTATTTTTTGAAGTAATCCGCCAGCAGATCCTCGGCTTTGTCCACGGCGAGCATGTAGGCCACATGCCGGTTATAAAGCTGCGAATACTGGAAATAGTCGGGCGAATTGATGTTTAGCTTTTTGAGAGATTTATAGATGACGGTTAACTCGTTGGCGAGGTCGTAATCAAGCAGCTCCTTTTCCAACTTTTTTAATGTCGCAACTGAGATTGCTTTCTTCTTTGTGAAGAGCACTTCATTGATATTCGCGACTTTTCGTAAGACATCCGTCCGGGGACTTTCGAGCTGACCCATCAGGTACTCCTCGATCTTCAGATTCAACCTTGAACGCAGTGTATAATATGCGTTGGCATTGACGTCCAATTCGGTCATTATCTTGTTATCGGATAATTGCCGTTCTCGGAGCGATTTTAAAAGGTATGCAGATTTCTCTGCATTGCTTTCTATTAGGGAATCGTGAATTGCTTTGAAGTCTTTTTCGGAGAGTTGTTTGATGATATTCTTAAGCTTTGCCATGCGTGCGCTTGTAACAAAGTGAAAATTTACAAAATTTATTACATCATGCAAGACGCTTAACTGCAGTTAAAGCGATCTTAGGTGTGAAGTTCGTAGTTTTGCACCGCCTAAGAATCGTCCAATTGTTGATTGTAAGAATCATTATCGTTTGTACTGTTGTCCTCTTGACCGTTCAGGTCCACGGTCAGGTCTCATCCGAACGCCTTGCCTTGAATAACATTGAAAAGCGGAAGTGGGACAAAGCCCTTGGACAGTTGAACAAGGCACTTTCCAAGGATAGCCTTAACGTCGCGGCGGCGTATGTAATGGGCTGCTATTTTTTTGCTCCCGATAACCCTGAGTTCCAGCTAGACTCCGCCTATCGTTATGCACAAAAGGCTCTCAGGGACTTTGAACTGTCATCAGCCAAGCAAAGGGACCGTTTGAAGCGGTTTCCCCTGGACAGCCTTACCATTGTTGACCTCCGGACGGAAATTGATAGCGCTGCGTTCGAACGTGCCAAACAATTCGATACAGAAAACAGCTACATCGATTTCATAAACAGTTTTCCAACGGCCGTTGACCAAACTCTGGCCATATCGTTACGGAATAAAGCGGCCTATCGCGCGGCGCTTGCCGAGAACACCTACCAGGCATTCAAAGATTTTATTTCAAAATACCCGGATTCAGAGCAGGCAACTGAAGCTACCACCCGATATCACGAACTTTTATTTCAAGGATGTCACCAAAGACAAGCGCCTCGCGAGCTACAAGCGTTACCTCCATGAACATCCGGGTACGGTACACGCCGTTGAAGCTGAAAGGAATATTCTTGAAATATCAACCGCTGACGGGACTGTCGAAAGTTATCTCGCTTTTATTCGGGACTATCCCTCGAGCAAATTCACGCGGCGGGCAAACGGTATCTTGTTTCATATGGTGTCTTACGATCAGAAAGAGGTGGTCTTTCCACATGAACAGAACGGCGATTCTCTGAATGCCGTGATAGAATTGACTCGTGGATATCTCGTCCCTTTTCTTCATGAGGGCCGGTTTGGCTTCATGGACCAGCAAGGGACCGAAGTGATACAATGCGGAGGCTGAAGAAATTGACAAACAATATCGCTGTGGAAACCTGTCCGACGATGTAATAGCGCTTCCTCATAAGCTCGTCGGTATTAACGGTGCCACTATTTATGGTCGAGGCGTTGAAGAGGTTGAAGACCTGGGGCATGGATATTTAATAATAGAGACAGATACCTGCGAATCTGTGCTGCACAAGACTGGTTTTATCGTTGGTGAAAAGTGCATTCAAAACGCAAAGGTCCTGAACGGCAAATTCCTGGCACTTCAAAAAAATTCCCTCTGGTCGCTTTGGACACTCACGGGTCGTATGTTAATGCCGTTCGGTTGGGAAGATATTCAGGCAATCAAAGATGTAGTTGTCCTCAAATCGAAAAACAAGTATACTATTGCAACTGGAAAATCGCTGGCGGGATTAGCTGATCAAGCTGAACTTGGTCTGATGGAATTTGCAGACGAGGTCAAAGCCTGGCGAGGCGATTATATATGGGTGAAAACGGGCAGCAACGAAGGTATCCTCACTCAAAATCTGGACACGATTGTAACTGTACAGGAACACGTTCTTTCACCAGCTTATTTTGGCTTTATCGCGAAAAGGGAAGGATCTCTTCCAAACCTGGAACGATGCGGGAGATACTTCACAACACTTTAAGCAGGTTGTGACCGTGGAACCCTGGACAGCAGTTCGCACCGACACCGCGTGGTACCTGTTTGATGCGAAAACAAATCGTTATCGCAGCAATCGATATGACTCGGTTTTTTTTGCAGGACCTGCCGCCATTGGAATCAGAAGCGATAGCATGAGGATCTTTTTTTCAGCGAAGAATTCCGTTAGCCGTAGCCCAGCCTACCCGTGTCGATTTTATTCCTGGTCAGGAATCATTTCTGTTGATTGCGCAAGGCACAAAAAAGGCCGTTTACAGCTTGGAGGGGAAGAAGCTCGTAGTCTTAAATTATGACGATGTGCAATATGCGGGCGAGGGATTTTTTGTGGTCTCCAAAAAAGAAAAAAAAGGCCTTATCAATTCTGCAGGTAAGCCGGTACTCCCGCTAGAGTATGACGCGATTGGAACGGTAAGCAAAGGAATTGTATCACTGCTTAAAGGAACAAAGTTTGGATTATTTGACTGCAAAACGCGCAAACTTATAAAACCTCAATACAACAAGAACCTAACGTGTTATAATAACAATCTGATCATCGCATACAAGGATGGAATGGCAGGATTCATAGGATGGGATAATAAGCCTTTATCCAAACTTCATTTCAATGAGGTTCGTTTCTGGAATGACACTACGGCATTTGTTCGCAAGGAAGGACAATGGATGCTTTATGCGATCAAAGCCCAGAAAGTAGTGGTGGATAAGATTAGCAAGATCAACTTTATTACTGACGGCGATGAAAAGCTTGCAATAGTTCAGCAGGAGCGGAAATTTGGTGTAATACACAACAAAAAGGGCACGATCATACCAATTAACTTCAGCGACATTATAAACGTCGGTTCCCGCGATGTACCTCTTTATTTTACGGAAAAGCATGTGGAGGAGGCCTCCATCTTTGTTGTCATCTACTACGATTCAAAGGGAAATATGCTCAGAAAAGAGGTATACGAGCAGGACGACTACGAGAAAATCTATTGCTCAAATAATTAATCAGCCATTTACGCACGATTAATTTCAAAAGTTGTGCTAATCATTAACTTAGCGGCCATAATTTAGTGTTATGCATCGCCGATTATTAAGTCTCATCACCATTCTTTTGTTGGGTTCCAGTGTACTCGCACAGAAGACTCAGGACCGCCCTAAACTAGTCGTTGGTATTATCGTCGACCAGATGCGGCAGGAATATCTATATCGTTTTTATGACAAGTTCGGCGAGGGTGGATTTAAACGGCTGATGAACGATGGGTTCATGCTGAAAAATGCTCATTACAACTATGCCCCGACTGTCACCGGACCGGGACATGCCTCTGTTTATACCGGAACAACGCCTGCGATACATGGAATAATTGGAAACGACTTTTTCGATAAGCAAACAAAAAAATACGTGAACTGTGTTGCCGACACTCTTCAAAAGCCAGTAGGGAGCGAAGTAGGTAAAGGCGATATTTCCCCCTGGCGAATGCTTTCTTCAACGGTCACAGATGAGCTGGAACTCTTTACACAAAAGCGCAGTAAGGTTATTGGAATTTCTTCGAAAGACAGAGGCGCAGTTTTGCCGGCGGGCCACATGGCTGATGCTGCATATTGGTACGATGGAAAGAACGGCAATTTTATTTCAAGCACATTTTACATGACACAATTGCCCGAGTGGCTGGTGCAATTCAATTCGCAAGACTTACCGCAGAAATACCTTACTCAGGATTGGGCTACGTTGCTTCCTGTAGAAAAGTATACTGAAAGCGGGCCGGATGAAACACCTTATGAGCGGCAGTATGCGCCATCAATAAAATCATCTTTTCCTTATAAGTTCAGCTTACTGAAAGGCAAGCTTAGTCCTGAATTCCTGGGCAACACTCCATTCGCCGATGATCTCCTGACCGAACTGGCAAAGGCAGTAATCGTCAATGAAAGGATGGGCCAGGATGCGATAACGGACTTCTTATGTATTTCATTCTCGGCCCCCGACGCAGTCGGACACAGAGTAGGACCTAATGCCGTTGAGATCGAAGACACTTACTTGCGTCTGGATAAAAACATTGAAGACTTGTTGAAAAATTTGGACCAACAGGTTGGTGCGGGTAATTACACACTGTTTTTAACAGCCGACCACGCCGTTGCAGATGTTCCCCAATACCTGAAGGACAATAAAGTTCCCGCTGGATACTTCAATGAATCAAAGTTACTGGAAGGGTTAGAGCAATTTCTTGGCAAATACTATCCTGGAAAACGTTTCATTCAAAACATAAGTAATAGTCAGATCTTTCTTAATCACGATGCATTTGTGCCGGATCCCAAAACGTCGGGTATTGATCTGCTGATTGTAACTGAACTGATCGGCAAATATTTGATGACGCAGGAAGGCGTAGCGAACTATTACACTGAATCTATGCTTCGCCAGGGCAATTATAGCGAAGGCGGAATAAAGGGTGCTATTATCCGTGGCTACAATGCACGTCGTTCCGGTGATATTGTGATCTCACTTGATCCAGGATGGTTTGATGCCGCGTCACCCCAGGGAACCACGCATGGGTCTCCTTATACTTACGACACCCACGTACCTGCATTGTTCTATGGTTTTGGAATCAAGAAGGGATCATCGGTCAGATATCATCCTATAACAGATATTGCGCCCACCATTTCCGCATTGCTGCGCATTAAATTTCCGAGCGGGTGTACTGGCCAACCCGTACAGGAGATCTTCGAATAAGTGACCTGTTGGCTTTATTATTTTCGGGGAGAAACATGGATGTGGTGTTTCTCCGTGATTTCCCTATCTTGAAAAATCATTATTTAACAAAGTTCTCATGAGTGAGGCCAAGTTCAAACCCGTACTTGGATTGTGGGATGCGACTATGATCGTTGCGGGCTCCATGATTGGGTCGGGTATCTTTATCGTTAGTGCCGACATACTACGAAATGTTGGCGGCGTCAGGCTGGTTGATAACCGTATGGCTGATCACGGGATTCATGACCATCTCTGCGGCTGTAAGCTACGGTGAACTTAGCGGTATGTTCCCAAAAGCAGGCGGTCAATATGTTTACCTCAAAGAAGCATTTAATCCCCTCATCGCATTTTTGTATGGATGGAGTTTCTTTGCAGTCATTCAGACGGGCACTATCGCTGCCGTTGGTGTCGCATTCTCAAAGTTCATGGCATATATTGTTCCCCAGGTAAGTGAAGACATTGTTTTGCTTGACCTGGGACTTTTAAAGATATCGCCGGCTCAAATAATTTCCATTGTTATAATTGTTCTGCTCACCTATATCAACTCGAGAGGCATACAAGGTGGAAAAGCTATCCAGTCAACATTTACAGTCACGAAGATCCTAAGCTTGTTCGGCCTGATTTTGTTTGGGTTTATCATGATGGATGGAGATGTATGGCAGAATAATTGGGCGAATGCGTGGAGTTTGTCGAAACTGAATGGCGATGGAAGCATGGAGGCATATACGACCATCGCGGCAGTGGGAGCGATAGCAGCAGCAATGGTGGGATCCATCTTTAGCAGTGATGCGTGGAACAACGTAACCTTCATTGCCGGCGAAATAAAAAATCCACAGCGAAACATCGGACTTAGTTTGTTCCTCGGAACATTGTTAGTGACAATTATTTATGTGTCGGCTAACGTAATGTACACAGCTGTGCTGCCATTGACAGACATCGCATACGCTGAAAAAGATAGGGTTGCCGTTGCAGCTTCTACAGTGATCTTTGGGAATGTGGGAACGATAATAATTGCACTTATGATCATGGTTTCAACGTTTGGATGTAACAACGGATTGATCCTTGCCGGTGCCCGTGTGTACTATACGATGGCAAAAGACGGACTGTTCTTCAAACAGGCGGGTGAGCTCAACCGGTTTGCCGTGCCTCAGTTGGCGCTGTGGGTGCAATGTATACTTGCTTCTGTCTGGTGTCTCAGCGGCCGCTATGGTGACCTGCTGGATATGGTGTCGTTCGTTGTTGTTCTCTTTTACATGCTCACCATCGCGGGAATCTTCATCCTGCGAAAGAAACGCCCCGACGCTCCAAGACCTTATAAGGCTTTTGGCTATCCGGTGCTCCCCCTTATTTACATAGCAATGGGCCTTACCTTTTGTACTCTACTGATAAAATATAAACCCGCATTTACCTGGCCCGGACTTATCATTACCCTTATCGGCATTCCGATATACTACATTGCCATGCAGAGGAAAAAAGCAACGAACAGTGAGCAGTGAGCAATGAGCAATGAGCAATGAGCAATGAGGAATGAGGAATTTGCTTGAAGCTTGTAGCTTGCGGCTTGTGGCTTGCAGCTTGCGGCTCGCACCTCACAGTTGCGAAGCTACTATCGCTAGGCCTTCCTCGAAAGAATGAGGTTCATATCCGAGTGTCTTTCTAGCTTTATCAATAATAAATCCTGTCTTCATCGGACGCTTTGCGGGCTGTGTGAATGTTGTTGAGTCGGTTGCCTTGATAAGAGATTTGTCCAGATGGAAAAAGTCCGCGGTGCGTAGAGCGATTTCATGCACAGACATATAATCCTTCCCGGAAATATGGTAAATACCTTGCGCCTTTTGCATTGCAGCCAGGTGGCATCCTGCGGCCAGATCTTCGGCAAGCGTTGGTGTACGCCATTGGTCATTGACTACCTGAATCGTCTTTCCCTGCTCGAGACTGCGTTTCACCCAAAGGACAATATTTGACCTGCTCATATCGTGCGTAATGCCGTATACCAGTACCGTACGGGCAATGCTCCACGAAATTCCGCTTTCAATAACCAGACGTTCCGCTGCAAGCTTACTTTCACCATAAAAATTTACTGGTCCCGGGGTGGCAGTTTCATCCAGCAACTCACGTGTGCCGTCAAAGACGAAGTCTGTTGATATGTGAAGCAGGTGTACATTGTTTCTTTGCACAAGCTGCAATAAGATTTCCGACAGAAGTAACGTTATTTTCCCAACAAGCGTCGTGATCAAGTTCACATTGGTCCACCTGGGTTATAGCTGCCGTGTTGATAATGACGTCCGGCCTGGTGCGTGTAACTACGTCGTTGATAGCATCACTTTTTGTGATATCCAACCGAAAGAATTTTCCACGTTGGATAGTCGCCACGGAATCACTCTTGGATGTAGCTATCAGATCGACTGACTGGTCTGTCTGTAAAAGATCTGTCAGTTTTTGGCCTAACAATCCATTTGATCCCGTAACAAGAATTTTCATGAAGAAGTCAATGGGTTACTTCTCCTGGTAATGATAACCGTACAACTCTTCGATTTTTTTCTTCGGTAATTCTTCTACCGTCACTGTCATACGAATGTCTTCCAGGGGACGCTCTCCCCCGGCTCCTTTTTGAACGGCCGCGATCTTGTCTACTACTTCTAACCCCTTGATAACTTTGCCGAAGACTGTGTACCCACCATCGAGATTTGGGGCGCCGCCCACAGTTGTGTAAGCCTTTAGTCTTTCAGGAGAAATTTCCTGGCTCGTACTCATACCTGTTGCAGCCTCCACTTTCGGTTTAAGTTTCATAAGGTAGTCCTGGTAACGTTTTCATATCGCCCGAGTTATATAATATATTCAACGTGTCGGCTATCGGACGATTAGCTTCGTTTTGGAAAAATTGACGCATTGCCTGCATCAAACTTCGCCGGGTCGAGCTTTAATTCTGCTTCCGTCATTACTGTGCCCTGAACGACATAAAACTGGCTGCCACTGGAGGCCTTCGTGGGATTTTGCTGATCCCCTAACCTTGCCGCGGAAAGAGCACCGCGTTCATGAAAAAATTTTGGATTGAACTCGGCGTCGACAGTATACCCTGGGCCGCCCCGACCCAATGGTTGTCCGGGAGCAGCCGTTTTCGACTCGGGATCTCCACCCTGGATCATAAAACCTTCAATCACCCGGTGGAACAATGTGCTGTCAAAAAAATGCTCCTTGGCCAGCTTGATAAAATTTTCTTTATGCTTTGGTGTTTCATCATAAAGAATGGCCACCATGTCACCATGTTTTGTTTTGATGGTTACTACATAGTCGCTGTCCTGCGCGCAACTGCTCACGAATAAAAAACAAACCAATAATAGTAACAATTGAAAAAAGGCTTCTCATTTAAAAAGTGTTAAAGGTCCAAAGATAAAAATCTTCGTTCGTCAGGGATTGGTGATCCCCTGTTTTTCGTGATGTCGTATGCCATCAAGTATCTCTGCGCCACCGTCCTTCAGAACGTCGAGGGCCACGGATTCGCCAAGCTCTTTGACATCCCCTGGTAAGGCTGTGCGCTTAACTTTCACGACACGTTTGCCATCAAGTGAAATTATGCCTGCCTTTAGGGTGATCATATTTCCTTCGTAATGCGCGTATCCAAATGCGGGGATACTGCAACCGCCTTGAAGAGTTTTTAAGAATGAACGCTCAGCTCTCACACAGTTTTCTGTTTCAGGGTGATTGACCCATCTCGAAATAATTTCTTTCTTCGAAAAGCTCAGTTTTTTGTGGCATTCAACAGCAATGCTTCCCTGACCGACGGCAGGAACGAAGTAGCTTGTCGCTATTTTTTCGACAATCAAATTTTCGAAACCCATCCTGCGGACCCCCGCATAAGCGAGGATAAGTGCGTCGTATTCCCCGGAATGCAGTTTGCTGAACCGGGTTTGGAGATTGCCGCGAATACTCGCTGCCACGACGTTAGGATAAAAGTGCTTGAGGAACGCAACTCTACGGGTAGCCGACGTACCTATTTTGAGTCCCGCAGTCCCAAGATTGACATTCTTGTCATAGCTCACGACAACGTCGTTAGCTTCTTCCCGTTCGGTGAACGCCACCAACTCGAGTTCGTCCGGAATATCTGAGGAGAGATCTTTTGCGCTGTGAACGGCGATATCAATCGAATTATCCAGGAGCTTGGCTTCTATCTCTTCCGTAAAAACACCTTTACTCCCGATTTTCGAAATAGTGACGTCAAGGATCTTGTCCCCGCGAGTCTCGATTGGTATGATCTCAGTTTGATAGCCCGATGGTTTTATCAGGTTTGCAATGTATTCTGCCTGCCAGATTGCAAGCTTGCTTCCTCGTGTTCCGATACGAATGATCTTGTTCATTTGACTACGGTTTGATCGTCCTGGATAGTTTTAGCGACAGATCCAGAACGATCATCTTAGCGCTTCCGTTGCGTTCAAGATGATAGCTGGCATCGTTCATGAAGGTATAGGATTTTTCGATTTTCTCCACGTCCATTACTTTACTAAAACGCTCGATAAAATCCAGCTCTTCACCTTTGGAGCGGATCATCGAATTTGAACCGGAGACCTTAAGCAATGTTTCCCGCATCACGTTCATCCCATAGCTCATCAGGTTCTTCTGACTTAACCTGTCAAGGGCATGATACTCTTCGGCGAATGCCACCAACTTGCCGTACTTTTTCCCGGCGCATGCTCTCATCCATTCTGCGAATCGTTGTGAATTGTTATCTTCTTCTGAATCTATCAGCTTTATGGCGAGGTTCATGTTACCTTCAGCCAACTGAGCTATCTTGGAAGCTCTGCCAGGATCTGTCCCGTACCATTCAATCAGCGTTTGTTCAACCTCCTCGTCCTTCAATAAAGGAATTGTTACAATCTGAGCACGCGATATTATCGTTGGCAAAAGTTTGTCAGCCGCGTTTGATACCAGAATAAAGAATGTATGGGGGGCAGGTTCCTCTAGTATTTTCAGAATGCCATTTGCAGCGGACGGATGCATGAGCTCCGGTTGCCAAATGATCATCACTTTGTATTTGCTCTCAAACGGTTTTAAGGACAACGCCTTAATGATCTCCCGGCTTTCTTCACGCGAGATTAACGCCTGTTTATCTTCGCCACCGTAGTAGCTGATCCAGTCATCAAGATTGCCAAAAGGTTGTTCTATCATGAAAGATCTCCACGACTTCATGATCTCTGCTTTGAATCGTTCCTCATCCTTATCGCCCTTGACATTACTCAAAGGAAATACAAAATGAGTGTCGGGGTGAATCATTTTGTCATTCTTCGAACAGGCAGGGCAAGTACCGCACGAATCGATACCGCTTTTGTTCTCGCAATGAATATAGGATGCTAATGCGAGCGCCAACGGCAGATTCACCGCGCCATCAGTTCCAACAAAAAGTTGCGTATGTGCAATGTGATTACTGGTTGCTGCCGCGAGCAACATTGATTTTTCTTCAGACAATCCCGGGATAGTCGAAAATCTCATATCATCCTATTTCTCCCAAATCCTGCCCGAAGCAGTAATTTCGTATACGTGTAAAAGAATTGCTTTATCAAGTTCACTCATTACTACATTTCTTCGCGACATAACTCTTTCAGCAGTTTCAAGCGCTTTGTCTGGTTGAAAGGTAACAAATCCATTTGATCCTCCCCATGCAAATGAAGGGATATACTTCGTAGGGAATCCGGTGCCAAAAACATTCGATGAGACATCAACCATTGTAGCCGTATTGAACATCGTGTTGATCGAGCATTTGCTATGATCTCCCATCATCAGTCCGCAAAACTGAAGGCCAGTGTCCGCAAAATCCTGAGCACTGTGATTCCATAATTTAATGGCGTCATAATTGTTTTTCAGATTGGATGTATTTGTGTCAGCCCCCAGGTTGCACCATTCGCCTATTACGGAATTCCCCAGGTATCCGTCATGTGCTTTGTTGCTGTAACTTAACAGAACAGAGTTGCTTATCTCTCCACCTACTTTGCAATAAGGACCGATAGTAGCATCTCCTCTTATTTTAGCTCCCATGTTAATTTGCCCTTCTTCACCGAGGGCAAAAGCGCCACGAATAATTGCGCCTTCCTGAACAATACTGTTTTTTCCAAGATAGATCGGCCCGGTCTCCGCATTAAGGATTGCCGCGCGTATGTATACTCCTTCTTCAAGGAATATATTCTGTTCACCATAGACACGCGTGTGCGGATCGTTGATGGGCGCTGACTTTCTGCCCGAAGTAACAAGAGCGAAATCAATTCTCAGTTGAGCCCCGTTTTCACGAAATATTTTCCACGGCCGATCGATGACCGTGACCTCGCCAGGATATTCGACGGTGTTCTGGCTACTCATTTCGGAAGCAGGGTTCCGGGTAGCGATCAACAAAGTTCCTTTCACCAGGAAGTATCCTGATGGAAGCGCTTTTACGGATGTCGACAAGTTTAAGGTCAGGGCATACCGCTCCATTGATCAACAAGCTGTCGCCGGTCGTTGCCAGTGGATATTTCTCCTGTAAATAAGCTTCGGTTTTAAAGGATGGTTTTGAACCCAGCCATTTTTCCCATTTTTCGCCGATCGTCAGAATGCCTACGCGCAGGCAGGCAACGGGCCGGGTAAAAGTAAATGGCAAAAGATTAATGCGGATATCGGGGTCATCGAAGAGTATGAGGTTCATTACCCAAAAATAAAAAAGCCTTCGTGAAACGAAGGCTTTTCTCTCCATCGAAAGAAGTATTTAAGCTTTCTTTTGATACTTGTTTTTGAATTTTTCCACACGGCCAGCAGTATCTACGAACAGCTTCTTGCCAGTGAAAAAGGGATGTGAAGCGGAACTAACTTCCACTTTGATCACAGGGTACTCTTTGCCGTCTTCCCATTTGATCATTTCCTTCGAATTTGAAGTAGAACGGCTTTTGAATTTTGTATCACTTGAGGTATCCCAGAAAATAACCTCTTTGTAATCAGGATGAATGCCTTTTTTCATATCAATTTCTCGTGTTTTTCCCTAAAAGGACTGCAAAGATAAGTAGCCGGAAGGGATATGCAAGGGAAGAATTCTGTAAATTTTAGGGGCGTTCGAGGTGGGCCTAAATGCTTATTTTGCGCTATTTAACACTTTTCAAAAATGAGAATTGGCCTCCTGACGGTTATATTTTGCACCCTGACATCGTTTGCATTCGCCCAAAGCACCTATGCACCACTGAATGAAGATTATTATCACAGCATCGACCGCTATGAGGTCAAATCGGGTAGAGTAACCTCGCAGCTATTTACAGCCGTAAAACCGTATAAGCGCTCTGACATCGTTGAATTTCTTGACACACTAAGGACCGACAGCCTTTTCACGTCGCGGTCCGATCGATTCAATTACGAATACTATAGCAATGATAGCTGGGAGTGGTCCCGGGCTGAATCGAGCAATTCTCGTAAACCCTTCCTCAAGGCCCTGTATAAGAAGAAGTCCGATCTTTTCTACGTTGATGAAGACGCCTTTGACTTTCACGTCAACCCCGTGCTTTACCTGGGCGCTGGAAGTGACTCAAGGCTCGACGACCCCATTTTCATCAATACCCGCGGCATTGAGTTCAGAGGTATGGTTGATAAAAAGGTGGGTTTTTACTCGTACCTGACTGACAATCAAGCTGTATTGCCGTCGTATGTGTGGGACCAAATGTCTCTTGAACCCGGTCATTCCTCACGAAGGATTCTGGAAAGAATTCAAGGATGGTAAGGGTGTCGATTTTTTCCAGGCCCGGGGATACATATCGTTTGAAGCGACAAAACATATCAACCTTCAATTTGGTCACGACCGTTTCTTTGTTGGCAACGGATACAGGTCATTGATATTCTCAGATTATTCGCCGCCGGCGTGGTTTATAAAAGGAGCGCTGAAAATCTGGAAGCTTAACTATTTGTTTCTATTGAATCAGATGACCGCCGATGTTACCGGCAATTTGGGAGGGTTGAAGTCTGAGCCAGGCGGATATCCGAACAAATTCACGGCACTTCATCATTTAAGTATTAACATCGGCAAGAAGCTGAACATCGGGGTTTTCGAATCCGTAGCTTTTAGTCCCGATGACTCGGCCTCTACTGATCACTTCAGATTGGATTACCTCAACCCTGTAATATTCTATCGCGCCATTGAACAACAGAATGGAAGTACAGACAACGTGCTGTTAGGTTTAGACTTCAAATGGAACATGGTAAGAAAGCTTTCTGTCTATGGTCAGTTTGTGCTGGATGAATTTGTGCTTGACCATATAAAGGACGGAGACGGTTGGTGGGCGAATAAGTTCGGCGTTCAGGCAGGGGCAAAATATATTGATGCTTTTGGCGTCTCTAACCTGGACCTTCAAGGTGAAATTAATATTGTGCGTCCATATACCTATTCACATAACACAAAGTTCGCCAACTACTCCAGTTACCGGCAGTCGATCGCTCATCCACTTGGCGCAAACTTTCAGGAAGCAGTGGGGATACTTCGCTATCAACCTATTCCGAGGTTGACGTTAGTTGGAAAGCTTGTTTTCATAAACATCGGCCGTGACTCAACCGATGTTAACTGGGGTTCCGATATTTTGAAAAGTAATTCAACACGTGAACAGGAGTATGACAACGAGATCGGACAGGGTTTATCCAATGATATCATTTATGGGACGCTGACCGCATCGTGGCATTTGAAGCACAATTTGTTCATTGATGCGACCTTTATGATACGAAAGAGCGAATGTGAGCTTCCCCTGTACAATAATAACACGACCATAAGTTCATTAGCTTTGCGCTGGAATATTCCAAAACGACTTTACGAGTTTTAAGGCATCCGATGAAAATCTATTTACGAATCCTTCAATATGCTCCGCACGCGGGTTCGCAATTCATCAAGTTTTTGATCTTTTCGATATTGGCAGCCTTATTCAGCGCCAGCTACCTTGGACTTGACGAAGTATATGCTTGACGTCCTCTTCCTGCAGGATATCGATAAGGTTGTTCCGGCACCCGGAGAATTTTCTTTTTCGACGGGTTATTTAAAAGCATGGCTTGAATACCACTTTACGGAAGTCGCCCGAAATGAGGGACCGGTTAAGACTTTAATGTACGTGTGTTTGGCGATCGTAGGGTTCGTATTTCTTTCCAATGTTTTCCGATATATGGAAAGAATGGCAGCCTCAAGGTTGAAAGTTGATGTGGTGAAGAATTTAAGGTTTGAAATCTTCCGCAACGTAACACAGCTCCATATCGGGTTCTTCAATGATCAACGTAAGGGTGACTTGATTTCACGGTTTACCAATGATGTTGGCGAGGTAGAAAACACGGTAGTCAATGGACTCAAAGCCATCAAGGAACCGATCACGCTCATCATTTTCATTACGGTATTGGTCATGATTTCTCTTAAGCTTACTTTTTTTACATTGATTGTGTTGCCGGTAACCGGTGGGTTAATTTCAATCATCATCAAACAACTAAAGGGAAGAGCTGTACAAAGCCAGGAGACCATTGCCCGCATTGTAAATATCCTCGATGAGGCCTTCAGCGGGATGCGCGTGATCAATGCTTTTAATGCGCGTAAATTTCTGTTGAATAAAGTAGACACTGAAACCACCTATCACCGTAAAGTGAATCTTTCGATTGCCCGGAGAAATGAGCTTGCATCGCCGCTCTCCGAATTCCTTGGAGTTATTGTTGTTGCCGTAGTACTATTTTACGGAGGGCAATCGGTAATGTCTCCTGGATCCGAGCTAACTCCGTCCGCATTCATTAGTTACCTTACCTTCTATGCCTCGATGATCCAGCCCGCAAAGAGCTTCTCAAATGGAATAACATCCTTACAAAAAGGCGTGGTTTCAGCAGAACGGATTTTTGCGATTATCGATATCAAATCTGCCATCCAGAATAAACCAAACGCAATACCCCTTAGTGAGTTTAAGAGTGAGATCGAGTTCAGGAATGTAAGCTTTGCTTATGATCGCGAACACGTTTTAAAGAACATCAATCTCAAAATTGAAAAAGGCAGGACCATTGCATTGGTGGGTCCTTCAGGTGGAGGAAAATCAACACTGGCTGATTTGATTCCACGGTTCTATGACCCTACGGATGGTGAGGTTCTGATCGACGGCATTGCGCTTCCGGATTATGAGATCGAGTCGCTGCGAAAGCAAATGGGAGTTGTCACGCAGGAATCCATTCTTTTCAACGACACCATATTCAACAATATCGCTTTTGGTATGGAACAGGTGAGAGAAGAAGATGTTGTACACGCCGCCAAGGTAGCCAACGCGCATGAGTTCATCATGCAAACAGAAAACGGGTATCATACTGTGATCGGTGAAAGAGGTTCTAAACTTTCCGGTGGTCAACGACAGCGGCTGAGCATTGCGCGTGCTGTATTGAAGAATCCGGCTATCCTCATCCTTGATGAAGCGACATCTGCGTTGGATTCAGAATCGGAACGACTTGTACAGGATGCGCTGACGAAACTCATGATGAACAGAACGTCGATCGTGATCGCGCACCGTTTGAGTACCATTCAACATGCGAGTGAGATCATCGTGATTCAGCAGGGCGAGATCATTGAACGCGGACGACACGATACTCTAATCAGGGAAAACGGTCTTTACCGAAAGCTGATCGAGATACAAAAATTGTGAGACGCAGACTCGTGCTGTAAGGTTTTCCGCGTCTACTTTACATTACTATCGTTGTGGATACAATTAAAATATACAGAAGCACATCTTTGTATTGGATGGATGAAAGATTGCAATTTCTCCGAATGCCAGTGATATGAAGTTTAAACTTTTTAGATTACCTTTAAAAAACTTGCTGCTCTTCAGGCCAAAACAAATTTTCATGAGTAAGAACAGAATTATCTTGTACATCATCTTCGCCGCATTTCATGTTGGCGCTTTTATTTTCACCTTATTGATCCAGGATCTTACCGTTGCGATGCAGATGATTGAACATGTTGTTTTGTTTAAGTATATATCGTTTTTTGGAATAGTACTTGTCGCGACCGACTTTATTTGGTCGTGGATCGCTAACAGCGATTCAAAGAAGGAAAAAGCCGCGCTCACGCACGAGCTTAACACGTTGAAGGCAAAACTTTTCGATCTCCAGGAGGTAGCTAAAGCAGAGGCTGCCAAGAGTGCTGCTGCTAAGAGTGCTCCTAAGAACTAGTTAGATTTTACATGTTGTATGGTCGCTAAGACATTTGGCGGCGCCGTTCACGGGGTGGATGCCCGGACGATTATGGTTGAGGTTAGTGTAGGCCAGGGCACAAAGTTTTTCATGAGTGGCCTGCCCGATAACGCAATCAAGGAAAGTCAGCATCGCGTAGAATCGGCGCTCAAAAGTTCGGGTTACTTTATGCCCCGTAACAAAACCGTTGTAAACCTCGCTCCTGCGGATATTCGAAAGGAAGGCTCTGCCTATGACCTGTCGATTGCACTCAGTGTATTACGCGCATCCGGTCAGCTGATAACAGACAAACTCGAACAGTTCGTAGTCATGGGTGAGCTTGCACTCGATGGAAAATTGCGACCGATCCGTGGAGTACTTCCCATCGCAATCCAGGCAAAAAGAGAAAACTTCAAGGGATTTGTCCTTCCCTATGATAATGCTCGTGAAGCAGGTATAGTAAGCGATCTCGGCGTCTTTCCCGTGACAACACTACGCGAAGCTGTAGAATTTCTTGAGGAAAAAATTTCGATCGAGTCCGTTCACATCGATGCCAAGGAAGTGTTCGCGACAAAACTTAATTTTTACGATACCGATTTCAAAGACGTTCAAGGTCAGGAAAATATTAAGAGAGCGTTGGAGATCGCAGCGGCTGGAGGACATAATGTAATCATGATTGGACCGCCGGGCGCAGGAAAGACCATGCTTGCAAAACGTTTGCCCACGATCTTGCCACCGTTGACTTTAAATGAGGCATTAGAGACAACCAAGATACATTCCGTTGCAGGAAGACTTGGCCGTCAGGCATCGCTGCTTACAACTCGACCATTCCGCGCACCACATCATACGATTTCGGATGTCGCGTTGGTAGGTGGTGGTGGAAATCCTCAGCCAGGAGAAATATCATTGGCTAACAATGGCGTTCTATTTCTGGATGAGTTGCCCGAATTCAAGCGCAGTGTGTTGGAAGTGATGCGTCAACCAATGGAAGAACGGCGTGTCACTATTTCACGGGCAAAAGTCTCCATTGAGTACCCTGCTAATTTTATGCTTATCGCAAGTATGAACCCATGTCCCTGCGGATATTTTAATCACCCGGAAAAAGAATGCGTTTGTGGACCCGGCATTGTTCAACGCTACCTAAGTCGGATCAGCGGTCCGCTTTTAGACAGGATCGATCTTCATGTGGAAGTTGTTCCAGTCAGTTTTGACGAGATGACTGCGAACCGTAAGACGGAAAGCAGTGCCGAGATCCGTGAGCGGGTAGTCAGAGCACGTGACATTCAGGCGGAAAGGTTCCGCAATGAAGAGGCTATATATTGTAATGCGATGATGCCATCAAACATGGTAAAAGAAATCTGCTATGTCGACGATGCTGGTAGAGGGCTTCTTAAAACTGCGATGGAACGGATTGGTTTATCCGCTCGCGCGTATGACAGAATATTAAAGGTGTCTCGAACGGTCGCGGACCTTTCCGGGTCGAAAGAAATAAAAGCGGAACATTTGGCGGAAGCAATTCAATATCGAAGTCTTGACAGGGATGGATGGGGGAATTGAAATCTACCTATGGACGTTTTTAAATATGTACATAAAAATGTACGTGTTTATGTAATTTTATTTGATATAGAGTTCTCGGAACTCGTGCGGATCAAACGTTGAGGATAATTCAGGCAAGATTCCATTGCTAGTGCCCTTCACAAATTAGGCTCGAACCGCCGGTTACCTTTCTGGTTCTGCGGCAATGAATGCAGAATATTTGGCGGAAAATTCCGTACGAATTCTTGACCGCGGGAGTTGGGTAATTAGAACGTTAGGTCCCTTTTATTTTTTTTCTTCAAAAATGCATGCATCAGGATAATAAACCCTTAAATTGGTTTGTGCACCATTAATTTAACTAACCGTGTTCCTGATGTGTCAAGAATGATGTTTTTTTGTCATTGTTTTTAATAAAATTATCTTACACGTCTATAGAAATCCCATTATATTTTTAAATATTTGGCCAACTTTAATCTAGCTTTATGAACTGTCGTTTTTGCAAAGAACCTCTGGTCAACAAATTTGTAGACCTTATCAATTGCCCTCCGTCCAATTCATTTCTTTCACTTGAACAATTAAACGAACCAGAAACTTACTTTCCTCTAACGATTTACACTTGCGGCAAATGTCACTTGGTCCAAGTGGACGAGTACAAAAAGGCTGAGGAAATCTTTAATAGCGATTACGTTTACTTTTCATCGTACTCGACGAGTTGGGTCAAGCACGCTCTTCGTTATGTTGAGGAAATGATCGAACGTTTTAAGTACAATGAAAACTCATCCGTAATAGAAATTGCTTCAAACGACGGATACTTGCTGCAGCACTTCCGCAATCGTGGTGTTCCGGTACTTGGCATTGAACCAACTCAGAATACCGCCAATGTTGCTATTCTGAAAGGCATTCCGACCATATCTGAATATTTTGGATCCGACTTTGCTAAGAAGTTGAAACAACAGGGCCAAGATGGCGACCTCCTCATCGGGAACAATGTATTAGCGCATGTTCCAGATATTGTTGATTTCGTGGGAGGCCTCAAAATCGCGCTGCGACCACAAGGAGTAGTGACAATGGAGTTTCCTCATATCCTCCGTCTCGTTGAGGATTGTCAGTTCGATACAATTTATCATGAACACTATTCCTACTTGTCCTTCACCACTGTAAAAGCAGTGTTCGAATCTCACGCACTGGAGATGTTCGACGTCCAGGAGGTCTCCACCCATGGAGGATCATTGAGGATATTCGCAAAGCACAAAGAGGACGCAAATAAAAAAGTGATGCCCAGCGTAAAGGCAATGCTGGCAAAAGAAGAAGCAGCAGGTGTAACGACGAGCGAATACTACCAGAACTTTCAATCCAGAGTCGATGACATCAAGAATGATATGCTGACATTTCTCTTGGAAAAATGTAAGGCGGGTCAGAAAGTTATAGGATATGGTGCAGCGGCAAAAGGAAATACATTGTTGAACTACGCAGGAATCAAAGGTGATAACCTTATAAAGTTTGTGGTCGATGCGGCACCTTCCAAGCAAGGCAAATACCTTCCCGGCAGCCATATTCCGGTCTACGACGAAAGTAAAATCAAAGAGTATAAGCCCGACTTCATTATAATCCTGCCGTGGAATCTGAAAGAGGAGATCAGGGAACAACTCGCTTATGTTGCTGAGTGGGGTTGTAAGTTCGTTACCTTTATTCCGGACGTTCAAGTTCATGATGTTAAATTAGCGATTGCTTGACACGCGTTTTAACTGGCAGTAGTAGTTACACTAACTCTGGCCTTGAAAAAATCTGTAGTTCTGTATGGGATTTCTCTCGCCCTGCTTGTATACCTGCTTAAGCTGATAGAATACCGTTATTACATTCACGAACTAAGTCTCGGATTTTATATAGCGCTGGTTGCAATATTCTTCGCGGCGTTTGGCGCCTGGCTTGGCTTTAAACTGATCCGGAAAAGGACTAAAGTCATTCTTCCGGAATTTAACGCTAACGAGAAGTCGCTTAAGCTGACGGGGATCAGCAAACGCGAGTATGAGGTCTTAACCCTGATTTCACAAGGAGACACTAACCAGGAGATCGCAGACAAATTGCTGCTATCGTTGAATACCGTAAAAACTCATTCTTCCAACCTCTACGTAAAGCTCGGCGCAAAACGCAGGACCCAGGCAGTTCAAAGAGCAAAGGAACTTCAGCTGATTCCCTAATACTTAAGGGGGATTTTGTTTTAATTTTATTCAAATCATCCTTTCGGGTGAAGACTCAACCGCACCGGTTAGTTTGTTTTGAGCAAAAATTTAAACCTATGCGAAAAATTGCATTGACCTATGGACTGATCGCCGGTGCGATTGTTTCCATAATGATCCTTGGAAGCATTCCATTATGGAATCGGGGGATATTGAATTTCGACAATGGCGAGATCGTTGGCTATACTACGATGGTGATAGCTTTGTCAATGATCTTTTTTGGAATAAAATCTTGCCGGGACTATCATTTTAAGGGTTCAATCAACTTTTGGCAAGGCGTCAAGATTGGACTCCTGATCACGCTCATTGCATCAATAATGTATGCAATAACCTGGGAGTTTTCCTTTAATGCGCTGGCGCCCGATTTCACTGAAAAGGTGTGGCAGCATTATATCGAAAAAGCAAAAAATGAGTCTCAGAATGAAGCCGAGATCAATGCGACAATCCAACAGATAGAGATGTGGAAGGAATGGTATAAGAATCCTTTTCTGCGTTTCGCATTGATACTTATGGAAATTGTACCTGTAGGAATTGTTATTACGATCATAAGCGCGGCAATCCTTCGAAAAAAACAAGTACTGCCCGCCTGACATTAGTGACTCCCTTATTTTTAAACAAAACCTTATAAAAACATGAAACGAGTTACTGGACTTGGTGGTGTCTTCTTCAAATCGGAAGAGCCGCAGAAATTGAGAGAGTGGTATGGAAAACATCTCGGTCTCGCTATGGAGGACTGGGGCAGCACATTTTTCTGGATAGATCCAAACAATCCGGAAGCAAAGGAACAAGGACGAACGATTTGGAGTGCGTTCGAAAAAGATACGACCTATTTCGATCCAAGCGCCAAACCCTATATGTTCAATTACCGTGTTGAAAATCTAGACGAGTTGCTGAAGGTACTTCGGGAAGAGGGAGTAACCGTTATCGACAAGGTGGAAGAAGTATCATATGGTAAGTTTGGATGGATCATGGACCCTGAGGGGAATAAAATTGAACTGTGGGAACCAAAAGGGTGAAGCAGTTGAATCTACTACATTTTGGGGTATGCAATGCCTGCCTGCATCGCCTTCGTGTAGCCGCTTGTGCCACCGCTTTAGTCCCGATAAGTATCGGGACGCTCGCGGTCAACTGAGCAAGCCGCAGGCAGGTAATCCCAGCTTCCATTCTTCCTTAAATATCGCCAACCAAATTTTTTTGATATAATTCGCTAACTTTTTTAAAGTTGGTGAGTAAACTTTCTCAATACCTCCTTCATCTTAGGAGCATAAACCTATTTGGCCATGCTTAAGAACCTTATCAAAATTGCGTTCCGGAACATTGTGAAGGAGAAGATTTACAGTGCAATCAATATCCTGGGGCTTACTATCGGGATAACGTGCAGCCTGTTCCTATTGATGTACATCCTTGATGAACTCAGCTTTGACCGATATCATAAGAATGCGGACAATATTTATCGGGTGGTTTCGGATATTAAGGAACCCGACAATGCCTTTGTTTGGGCCGTTGCGCAAATCCCGCTTGCTGATGAACTGCGTGACAACTATCCGGAAGTGTCGAATGCAGTCAGATTCTTTGGGCTTGGCAGAACATTGTATAAGAATGGTGACAAACAATTTTATGAAACAGATTTCTTCCTGGCCGATTCGACGGTGTTCGACATGTTCACTTACGAATTCATTTCAGGTGATCCAGCGACAGCGTTGGATAATCCGTTTTCGATAGTGCTCACGGAAAAAGTTGCTATAAAGTATTTTGGAGGAGCATCGCAGGCACTGGGCCAATCGTTGCAAAATCAACAGGGGGAGGAGCACAAAGTCACCGCTGTCTTGAAAGACGTTCCTCTTAAACTCTCATTTTCGCTTTTCGTGCATTGATTTCCCGAAGTTCACAACCTGGTTACCAGGGAAGTTGGGGTAGTTTCGGAGTCTTCACATACATTCAGCTGCCAACAGGTTACGACCTTACCAAAATGTATGGAAGCCTTGATAAGATCATCAAAGAAAAAGTGAATACGATATTTGATCAGTTCAATATCAAGATAAAATATGTGCTTCAACCGATAACGGAAATCCATTTACATTCAAAGATCCAGGATGAAGCAGAAGCAGGTGGTGACATCACCTACATCTATATCTTCGCAGTGATCGCGACTTTCATGCTGATAATAGCGTGTATTAACTACATGAATCTCGCCACAGCGCGATCTGCAAACCGTTCGAAAGAGGTTGGGTTGCGAAAAGTAATGGGTTCACAACGCAGACAACTGGTTACACAGTTCATGACCGAGTCCATAGTAATTGCCTGTATATCGCTTGTTGTCGCGGTCATCCTGATCTATGCGCTGTTGCCTGGTTTCAATACGCTCGCAAATAAGGAGCTTCCTTTTTCTTATGTTTTGCAGCCGACGGTTTTATTCAGTCTAATTGGAATCGTCATCTTTGTAGGCATAGTCGGCGGTAGTTATCCGGCGTTTTATCTTTCGGGGTTTAACCCTGTTAGCGTTTTGAAGGGAAAGATGGCAACGAGAGGGGGTAGTGTTATTTTCAGGAAGGTGCTCGTGGTCTTTCAATTCGGAATCTCCATTTTTATGCTTATCTGTACAATGCTTGTGTTCGAGCAGCTAAAGTACATCAGGAACAAGGACCTGGGATTTGATAAGGCAAGGGTTATCAGGTTGGATCTCAGTGAAAAGGAGATGCGGGATAAATCTTCAGTTCTTGCGGAACGACTGAAGCAAATTCCAATTGTTACGAATGTAGGTATGGCGAATGCTTCTCCGGGCCAGGGGATAAGCAAGAATTTGATAAAGGTTGAAGATGAGGAAGGAAAATTATCGGATCGTGGGGTGGACCTTTACGCGGCTGATTTTGATTTCATTAAGACTATGGGGATGACAATCGTTCAAGGTCGCGATTTTTCACGGGATATACCTTCGGATACAACGTATGCCGTATTGGTGAATGAAGCGATGGTGAAAAGAATGGCGTGGACAAATCCTTTGGGAAAGAAATTTGTTTTCGACGATGGCGGGTCAAGTAAAGACTCCGACTGTAACACAAGTGATCGGCATTGTAAAAGATTATCATCAGAATTCATTGTATGACCCTATCGAGCCGTTGTTGATTTACCCGAGCAAGGATCTAAATTATGTTTTTGTTCGCACGGCTGAAGGTGATGTCAAGGAATCTGTTGCTGCTGTCGAAAAAGCATGGAACGAGATCTATCCCAACAGTATTTTTGAATACGAATTCCTCGATCAGGATTTTAACTCCCAGTACAAAGCTGACGAAAAGAGGAGCATGATCTTTACAATGTTTTCGGGTCTTACTATTGTGATTGCCTGTCTCGGTTTGCTGGGGTTGTCTGCTTTTACCACAGAACAGCGAACCAAAGAGATTGGTGTACGGAAAGTTATTGGTGCAAGCGTCAGTGGACTGATATATCTTGTTTCGAAAGAATTCTTTCTCCTTGTAGGGATCGGAACGCTGGTATCTTTTCCGTTTGCATGGTACCTCACGGAGGCGTGGTTGCAGAATTTTGCATACCGCATTGAGCTCGGTCACGAATGGCCGACGTTTTTCTTTTCAGCGATACTTGCCTGCTTCATCACTCTCGCTACCGTCAGCTTCCACGTTGTTCGCGCCGCATCTGCGAATCCAGTGAACGCTCTGAGAGAGCAGTGAGCAATGAGCAGTGAGATCAATGAAGAATGAGGAATGAGGAATGCAGCGTTAATCGTGATCGTTAATCGTGGGCATGGGCATGTGTGTGTAGTTCGTGGGTATTGGAAAGTCGCAAAGGGCGCAGAATGAATCCACGCAGAGAAACGCAGAGGAAAGCCAACTTAAATTTGCATTAACTCTGCGAAACCTTGCCCCGATATATCGGGGTCTCAGCGGTTAACATGCCCACACTCACACCACGATAACTCTAACGATTAACGATTAACGATTAACGGATAACGATTAACGGATAACGATTAACGCTACTCCACAACAGCATCAAACGCACTATTAAGAACCTTTCCGTTCCGTTTCATCTGGATCCAGATGCGGTATTTGCCGGGCTCGGGGAACGCGTAGGGAAATGAAACAATTGAATGATCCGGATGTTCAGGATCAAATTGGTCATGTTGCATCCCGGCCATTAAAACTTTGTCCCGTTCATCGTCGGCCATGGATTCCAAATGTTCAACAACACGGTCGACGCTATCCATAAACACAACACTCTTCGGCCTTTTTTCAAAGTCGAATGGTCCTGTTTCATTTTCAAATCTTGTAAGCATCGTTTGCTGTGATGCCATAGAATAGCTTCCAACAGGATGAAGATGAATATAGACGGTTCCATCATCCTTCATGACGACAGCATGTCCAGCCATTCCAAGGTAGGGTTGAAGCAATGCTGGATTTCCATCCGCATCGAGCAGACTGAACTTCAGCGAATACAGTGAATTTGCAAGAAGGGGATTCGAGGGATCGTGTTCCCATGTAATCGTTGATCCATCGGATAACGGCAAACGCACGCCAGGTTTTCCACAAACCAAAACATCCTTCATTACCGGTATCGATGAGGTCGTTTGAGTAGCGGCATTGGTAAAGAAATAAGTATCGTCACGGCCCATTTGTAATGAATCGCTGCGGGAATTGATTCTTTAATTTCAACGGTGTCCGGAATGGTTTCTGAAAAACCACTGAACCGAGTGATATCCGCAAACACCAGATATCTTCCTGATGGAAGTGGAGGTAACGGGGAAACAAATGTCACGGAATCCTTTCTTGTCGGGTGAAGGTGGGCGAACACATCCATTGTTCCTTCGCGAACCAAAAACATGTGCATAAGCTTTCCGTGATCGGGAATAATATAACTTATGTTTCGTGTAAACGACAAGTTAGAAAGTCGCGTGGTGTCCACCGAAAACGTCAACTCATTTCCTGTTACCTCAGACGTTGCTTTAAGCGATTGATACATATATCTTTTATAGTCGCCGGCCCAGTTGTCCCACCAGGTTTTACCGCCCCAGAGCATTGCGAGTAACACGATGGTGCTCACAACTGCTCCTACCATTCTGCGTCGTTTGATCTTGCTTGTAATTTGTTCACCAGGTTTGACCATTCCGTCGCTGACACTGGCGCTGATTATTGTGACCATCAGGACTACAAGGAGTGCACAAAGACCTAATAGCATCCAACCCAATGACGGATCCATAGTTTTCTGGCGCGTCGAAACTGCCATTACGGGAACGAGGATTGTTCCATCTCCTGAGCTTCCTTTGACCTCGATCTCAATTCCTGACGTTCCGGCATCCATGAGCCAGATCAATCCGCGGTAATGTCCGGCTTCACCTTCAACAGGAAGTAACTCATCAGCCTGGGGTGTACCTTCATCGCCCGCGAACCAATATTCAGGCTTAGCCCAAACGGCAGTTATCCCTGACGCATGTGTGAACACATCTACCAGCGCTGTTCCTGGAATAACATCTGGCGGGTTGATCAATGCCATTATTTCATAAGCACCAGCCTTTCCTTCAAAGCTGACTCCAGGGCTACCGATATGTGATCCCGCCGCGAGCGGAAGAATAATTAATAGAATGAATAACGTGATCTTTTTTACCATGTATCGTAACGATTGTTGAACGAGAAATTTTTTACCCTAACGTACTATTCGTTTCAACCAGTTTCCCCAATTGATACCAACACGGGATGAAAGTGTCGCAATCAACAAAGCGACAGGTAATCCTATAGCCCACTCTTTTACTGAATTGAGTTGCCACGGTGGAAATGCGTATCGATATTCCCAGTCAGGATTCGCGCCGAAATACCATTTGGACGTTCCGAAGAACCAGTGACCTTTAGAAGCCATTAACACATTGGCAAATGGCCATTGAACCACAATGAACACTAATAAAAAACAGGCGCCAAATGCGAGCGCAAGCAGCCACCGATTGATATTCGCGTAACGCTGCGTGATAAGATCAATGCCAATGGCCGGAAAAATTATCAATAAGGGAAAATCAAATGGCTGAAAAGTAGTGACTGGATTTAGTACGGGCCCTAATCGGGGCACAGCCGGAAACAACGGAAGTATCCAGCCCATTGCCATCATCAAAAGTGAGTATACAAGGCATGCCTGGGTTGCTCCCCACTTCGATTTCGATGAAATAGAAAAAGCTGTCAGCAGCAACGGAAAAAGAAGAGAAGCTATCTCGTAAAAGGACACTCCGTGCATTTCATGTCTTCCAAGATATTCAGAAGCCATCGTATAAATCATGCCCAGTACAAAGCCCGAGGATAAGGCATACAAAACATTGAAAGATTTAGTCGAGGATAAGGATCTGGTTTCCGATCCCAGGTTTTGATAGGCGAGAACGCTTATAATTGCGCCGAACTGAATCGTTATCATTCCCAATAGCAGAACGGTGTGAGGCGGTGAGAGAATCGTAACGTCAAGGCCATACGTATTGTGCCACCAGTCATCGAACGGCGCAGAGGTAAGCATGGCAATAGCACCCCATATGCAAAACAGATTGCCCAGAGATCCATAAAAAATTCCCCAAAACTTTACGCTCCTGCTTTTCTCCTCCTGAGTTCCTGCGATGGTGATCTTGAGAACATTGTATCCTGAGATTAGCCCCGCCGTTACACCTCCAAGGTAGATCGCTAAGTGTGGTGCTGAAAACAATCCATCGCGTCCGATGCTCATATGCCAGGAGATATCCCAGATCAACCCAACCATAATGCTTAAAGAAGAAAGTACCGTTACGTACAGGTATATTGGAATTGGGCGTCTTCCCTCGGGATTATCGGGATTTTCGAGTGTAATTGTTGCCATCGGTATTATTTGGATTTCAAGATAAGAATTTTTCAAATGGCATCGTGTAAACCGGATCAGTGGTGCAAAGCAAGCGTTATCCGTTATCCGTTATCCGTTACGTAATCGTTAATCGTGGTGAGAGTGTGTGCTTTCGACATTGGAAATTGGAAATTGGACATTGGGCGTTCGACATTCACCTGCAGCTATTGAAAGTACCTGTTTGAATAATTGAATGTCCAATGTCCAACTCCCAATGTCCAATGGAAGGTCGATTAAAGGTTTTCCACTCAAAAGGTAATGATAAACGTTGTTCCCTTATCAACTTCACTTTCGGCTTTGATAGAACCACCGAGTGCTTCTATCTGCGTCTTTATGAGGAAGAGGCCAACTCCGCGTGCGTCTTTGTGCTCGTGGAATGTCTTGTGAAGTCCAAATAGCTTATCTCCGAATTGTGCCATGTCTATACCCATTCCATTGTCAGTTACACGAAGAACGGTAGAAGTTCCCTGCCGCTGGGTTGTGACGAGTATATGCGGCTTGCGTTTTGGGGAACGGTACTTTAATGCGTTGGTTAAAAGATTTTGAATTATACTTTCCAAATAAGGTCTCGAATAGTAGATGGACGGAGCTTCGTTAAAATCGAATGTGAGCTGCGCCTCTGTTTGAATGAGTTCACCTTCCAATGATTGAACGACTTTATCGAAGATCTCTTTAAACCTGATCTCCACACGCTCGATAGCCGTTTCCTTTTTCACTCGCATAGTCTCCATCAGCTCATTCATGGTCTCTCCCAGATTGTTGGCGACATTCTTAAGTTTCTCGAAAATTTGCTGGTATTCTGCGACCGAACTCGTTGCATTAAGCAATCCTATCAGTGCTTTTATGTTTCCAATCGGCGACCGGAGATTGTGAGAAATAATGTGCGCGAACTCGTCAAGCTGACGGTTTTGTTCCTGCAGCTTCAGCGCAATGGCCTCAATATTTTGTTTCGATCGAAGCAGTTCCTGCTCCTGCTTTTTGCGCTCCGTGATGTCGATAGCTGAGGCATAAATGAGTTGATGACTTACATCGGTTGCCGCGCCCCAGAGCAGACAACGATAGGTTCCATCCTTACAGCGATAGTGATTTTCAAAGGACAAAAGATTATTTCCTTTCCCCAGACTCGACATTGCAGCTCGTGTCGCCTCGATGTCATCGGGATGAACAAATTCGAAGAATTCTTTTGAACGGAATTCCTCTTCGCTCCATCCAAGCAGTTGGGTCCATGTGGGATTGATTCTTTTAAAATAACCATCGAATCCCGCAATCACATTCAGTGTAACCGGGTTGTTGAACAAACGATAATTCTCCTCAGCAACTTTCTGCAATTCCGTTTCAGCCTGTTTCTGAAGGGTGATATCGCTCATGAATCCTTCGATCAATTCCACCTGTTCTCCTGATTGAACACCAGTGCCAACTTCATCGATCCATTTCCATTCGCCATTGCGGTGACGGATGCGGTATCTGAGGTGAAATGTCACGCCATTGTCCATGGCAAAGGCGAAGTCACGGAAAATATAATCGCGGTCATCCGGATGATATAGATCCGTGAAACTGATTTTGCCTGAAGTAAATTCTTCCGCTTCGTAACCTGTTATGTCTTTCACCCCATCACTGAGATAAATCATTGAAAATGTTTCATCGTTACGACACAAGTAAATTACGCCAGGGATATTTTCTGCGAGCGTTCTGAATTTCTGTTCACTTTGAGCAAGCTGTATTTCGGCATTTTTCTTTTCCGTGATGTTGCGTATCAACATCAGCACCCGGTCCTCGTTAATGTAAGAGATCTTGACCGCACTCCACCTTCCCCGCGTAGGGTACTCAAAGTATTCTGATTGTTGAGTTTCCAGAACTTTAGCAATTGCTGTTCTGTACTGGAATCAAAAGATCTTCCGGCAAAACTTCTTCGAGCGTCTTGCCCACAAACTCCTCGCGCGGAGTGATAAACAATAGGTATTCTTTTTTGGTCCAGATGTTTGTATATACACCTTCCCGGCTTACTTCCACAGCAATGTCATCGATGGAATTCAACAATGCCTGGAGATGCGCCTCTGAGTTGCGCAATTTTTGTTCAGCAACTTTCGACTCGGTTATATCGCTGGCTATACCCGCATATCCGATCAGCTTTTGATTGTCATCCCACAGTGCCGTAATGGAAAGAAGGACAGGGAAACGTGTTCCGTCTTTTCTGATATATGTCCATTCGCGGCGGTCCGAGACCTTGTTTGTTTTTACCTTCAGCTGTGAATACGTCGAAGGTTGGTTCAACTTCTATCCCCAATTCGGAAGAAAGAGCTTCGGCACGTTCAATAAGTTCTATTTTGTCGTGCAAGACAATGGGTGATGCTTTGCCGATCATCTCCTCCGCAGTATAGCCGGTTAGTTTTTCTGCAGCTCTGTTAAAACTTGTGATTAACCCTTCAGGAGTGGTGGATATAATAGAGAGTTCCGTTGTATTAATGATCGACTCCTGGAGTCTATACGCTTCCGCAAGAGCATTGAGGAAAATTTCCTCCTTGCTATGTTTCTTTTTCAATGGAATTTTCTCCACTCGGACTTTTGGGGCTCTGAATTTTAAATTTAGGTTTTTTGTAGCTGTGAGGAGTAAAATTCAATGAAAATAATTGACGGCTCACTCTGCAAATCCTCTTTGTCTACAGGCTTCGAATATGAGCACAGCGGCGGCATTCGAAACATTCATTGAATCAATTTTTCCACGCATCGGTATAATTACAGTACTGTTGGCAATGCGGATCCAGGTATCGGATAAGCCCGTAGATTCAGTTCCCATGATGATCGCGCAGGGCTGAGTAAAATCTATCTTATGGTAAGGTGTTGACGATTCAAGCGATGTAGCAAAGATTTTAATTTCATTTTTGTTTAGCCACGCAATTGTTTCGTGACTTGTAGAGGAGGCTATTTGTGTGGTAAAGACGCAGCCAACGCTTGACCGGATAACATTGGGGTTGTAGAAATCAGTTTGAGGATCGCAAATTACAACGGCATCGATGTTCGCAGCATCAGCTGTTCGGAGAACTGCTCCAAGATTGCCGGGTTTTTCAACTGACTCTAAAATCAATATCAGTGGATTCTTGCGAAGGCGAATGTTGTCCAAGCGTATGTTTTTTTTGCTGAACGATAGCAATGATCCCGCCGGTGCTGTCGCGATAAGCGATCTTTTCGAAAACATTCTGTTGCACTGGTATCAAAAGGTTTTCGTCCTTCACAACCGTCAAGATCGTCTCGGCGGAGACTATTTGAGGGCAAAAGAATACTGTGTTAATAGTGTATTTTCCTTCGACGGCAAGAGACAACTCTTTGATGCCTTCCAAAATGAACACATTTTGCTGATTCCGCTCCCGTGCTTTTTCCAGTGCCAGTACGTTTTTTATTTTCGGATTCTGATGACTGGTTATTGGCGGATGCATTACTGAACGAGTTGGTTTTAACTTTAAAGTTATTGAAATCTAAGTTTCTTCTAACTTTAAGCTTTCAAACTTTGAGCAACAGCATTGAACCTTAAATTACTGCACCCCTCGGCCTGGAAAGACTATGAGTTGATGGACTCAGGTAACTTTGAAAAACTGGAACGTTTTGGCAAGTATATTCTAATACGCCCGGAACCTCAGGCGATATGGAACAAGTCGCTGGACGAGCAGCAATGGAAACAAAGCGCGCACGCCAAATTTGTTCGTGAGCAAAAAGATAAGTTCAGGTTTACAGATGACGTAAAGGGTGGATGGTCTCGCACTCCTGGCATGCCCGAAAGTTGGAATGTTCAGTATGAACATCATGACCTCAAGATGACATTACGGTTGGCACTGACGGGATTTGGACACGTAGGTATTTTTCCGGAACAGGGAGACAATTGGAATTTTATTCATAAAACGATCACGGAATGGAACATGCAGCAGCCCCGTGTACTCAATCTTTTTGCATATACAGGTGCTGCATCCATTGTTGCGCGAGCTGCAGGAGCTGACGTGACTCATTGTGATGCATCGCGGCCCGGACTAAACTGGGCGAGTCACAACATGGAGCTTAACAACCTTAAGGATATTCGCTGGGTGTATGAGGATGCATTCAAGTTTGTGAGACGAGAGGAAAAACGTGGTAACAAATACAATGGGATCATTATGGATCCTCCACCTTACGGACGCGGACCCGAAGGTGAAAAATGGACGTTACAGGAACAACTCGATGAACTTATTCGCATGAGCAGCGCGCTTGTTGAGAAAAAGAATGGATTCTTCATTCTAAGCATGTATGCCGTGGGATTGTCCGCACTCGTGGGATTGAATGTGGCAAAGAGCCATTTTGATATGAAGGATCCTGAATACGGAGAGTTTTTCCTTAAATCAAAACAAGGCAAAGATCTGCCCATGGGTACTTTCCTTCGATTTAGACTTTAGATTCCTGAAATTGTCAAAGAATCTGTATTACAGTCCGATACAAAAGAATCAATCGATTTTTTACTCAAACACGGAAATTATCGCGAGTCAGGACGTGCTACTGTAACAGTTAATTCCGCGGTATTCAACAAGAATACCCAATTTGTCTTTTTGTCACCCGATCATCCATAAACCTTTTTCGCCGGCCTATCTATCGGCGCCAAAAAGTAGTATCTTTGCGCCCTAATTTGGATTAAAAAGTGAATTTGGAGGAGTTATGGAAGTAAGTAAGATCAGAAACATTGCAATTATTGCCCACGTCGATCACGGAAAAACCACCCTGGTGGATAAACTTTTACATGCCGGTCACCTTTTCAGGGACAACGAAAATCCCGGTGAGCTGATCATGGACAGCAATGACCTTGAGCGCGAGCGTGGAATTACGATTCTGGCGAAGAATGTATCGGTTAGGTACAAGGATTATAAGATCAATGTTATTGATACTCCAGGTCACAGCGATTTTGGGGGAGAGGTAGAACGCGTGCTCAACATGGCAGATGGATGCCTTCTCCTCGTTGACGCCTTTGAGGGTCCAATGCCACAGACTCGTTTCGTTTTGCAAAAAGCGTTACAACTCGGTCTCAAGCCCATATTGGTAATCAACAAAGTGGATAAGAAGAATTGTACACCTGACGAAGTCCACGAGCAAGTGTTTGAGTTGATGTTCACGCTGGATGGAACGGAAGAACAGCTCAATTTTCCAACTTTCTACGGATCTGCCAAGCAAGGTTGGATGAGCACCGACTGGAAAACGCCCACGACAGATATTACGGCTCTTATAGAAGGAGTTATCCAGTACATTCCCGAGCCCAGAGTAGACTCTGGCACAACTCAAATGATGATAACATCTCTTGAGTACTCGGCGTATATCGGACGAGTTGCGATTGGACGCGTTCAGCGCGGAAGTGTAACACCTGGGCAACAAGTTGCACTTGTAAAGCGTGATGGAAGAATTGTTAAAACACGCGTTAAAGAAGTCTATATATTTGAAGGTTTCGATAAGAAAAAGGTCGAGGAGGTGAAGGCTGGAGATATCTGCGCCCTTGTTGGATTGGAGGGTTTTGAAATCGGCGATACCGTCACGAATATTGAAAATCCTGAAGCATTAAAGTCTATTGCGATCGATGAGCCTACGATGAGTATGCTCTTCACCATTAACAACTCTCCTTTCTATGCGAAAGAGGGAAAATTTGTGACGTCGCGACATATTAAGGAACGCCTCGAGAAAGAGCTTGAAAAGAACCTTGCTTTAAGATTAGGCGAAACGGGTTCTGCTGATAGCTTTATCGTTTACGGACGTGGTGTTCTGCACTTGTCTGTATTAATCGAAACTATGCGCCGCGAAGGTTACGAACTTCAGATCGGACAACCACAAGTTATCTTTCGCGAGGTCAATGGAGTGAGGAGTGAACCAATTGAAGAGCTTACCATAGATTTGCCTGAACCAGTTGCTGGTAAAGCGATTGAGACCGTGTCGATACGGAAAGGCGAAATGTTGAACATGGAGCCAAAGGGCGATCGCATGATCCTGAAATTTATGATCCCCTCAAGGGGAATTTTGGGGCTGAGGAATTACCTCCTCAACGTTACCGCAGGACAGGCTATCGTTACCCACCGCTTTAAGGAATATCAGCCATACAAAGGAGAAATTCCCGGTCGCGTAAACGGTTCGCTTATTGTTATGGAACAAGGTGAAGCTATTGCTTACAGCTTGCATAACCTTCAGGATCGTGGAAAATTCTTCATCAATCCTGGTGAACCTGTTTATGAAGGACAGGTAATTGGCGAGCACAGCCGTGGCGGTGATCTTGTTATCAATGTCACAAAGACGAAAAAGCTCACGAATATGCGTGCGTCTGGCTCGGATGAGAAAATGAAGATAGCGCCTCCGTTGAAGCACACGCTTGAGGAGGCTTTGGAATACATCCAGGCTGACGAATACGTCGAGGTGACTCCACAATCGATACGGTTGCGCAAGATCTACTTAAATGAAAACGAACGTAAGCGTAATAGCAAATAGTTTTTTTTAAGTCTAATTGCTATCGATATGAATAACTTGTTTTTCATTCGACGATTCGCAGGGATAGTACTGCTTCTGGTCCTCATTAGCCCGGTTTTTCTTGCAGCACAGGTGGATAAAAGCAAGAATGGAGCGTCAATGGCTCAGGCGGACACGTTGTTAGCGAGGGAGGACTTTACCGGCGCTCTTGCCATTTACAATAAGATAATTGATAATTCGAAGACTCTCAGCGACGAAGAATTTTCTGCGTATTATAAGCGAGCGTTTTGTTACTACGGACTGCAGCAATTTGATCAGGCGCTCAAGGACATAAATCAGTATATCCAGAAAAAACCCGAAGATCAGGCAAAGTTATTGCGTGCTTACATCAATCAGGAACTGGGCAACTATGAAGATCAGCTGAAGGATCTCAACGAATTCATAACCGCACATCCCGAAAACCTTGAACTACTGCAATGGCGTGCTTCCGTGTTAATGGAGATGGAAAACTATAAGGATGCGCAAAAGGACATTCGTCATATATTGAAGTCCCAGAATTCCCCTGAGTTGAAATCCTATCTCGGCCTTACCTATTATTATCTCAATGACCCTGACAGCGCCCTGATGATCTTTGATGAAGTAATTGCAATTGACCCAAATCACATGCAGACCTATCTGTATGCTACGTCGCTGTCGCTCGAGCAAGACGCATATGAGCTTGCGCTTCGATATGTCGAACAGGGGTTGAAGAAGGATCCAACCAACAACACGTTATTGTTCTATAAAGGCATTGCTCTGGTAGAAACCGAAAAAGTAACCGAGGGATGCCGTTGCCTCACCAAAGCGTTCGCCGCTGGATTTGACGACGCGGGAGATTATCTCAAGAGTTACTGTTACGGCGTCGACTGACCCGGTCAAACCCCGATTTCCAAAAGTTGCTGTTATTCGTTTGCCTGCGGCAAGCAGCTTGCCTTGCGCCACCGCAATACTCCCGTAAGAATCAGGTGCACGCGGTCGACACTTAGGTTTTTTTGTGTCACCGACAATCGGTAAATTAGGATAACACACCGTTTCTACTCTAAACCTGAGCATATGCAAAAAATCCTCGTTCCCTGTGATTTTTCGGAACAGTCCGTTAACGCGTTCCGCCTTGCTGCTGACCTGGCTGATCAAACGAAAGGAGAGATCCATCTTCTTCACGTTACCGAAGTTCCCGTTATGCACGATAGTCTTCTGATGCCCACACTTTCCTTTGAAGCGACGCTTCTAAAAGAACTGAGTGACAATGCAGAAAATCAATTCAAGAAGCTTATCGCGGATTTTCCTACCGAAACACTGGTACTATCAAAGAATGTGTTCGGTAATACATCGCTGATGATCCTTGATTACATAACAGAAAACCATATCGAACTGGTAGTGATGGGAACAAAAGGCGCCAGTGGCCTGCGCGAACTGCTGATAGGATCAAACGCAGAACGAATAGTGAGGAGGTCGTCCTGTCCGGTGATCACGGTTCGCACATATGAGAAATTGAGAAATATAAAAAATATCGTATTTCCAAACTCGCTGGAGGATGATCAGGACGATCTTGTCGACCATATCAAAGTATTGCAGGGCTTTCTGAAGGCGTCGCTTAACATTGTGTGGATTAATACACCCGGCAATTTTACTAGCGATAGCATCACGCTGAAAAAATTGAAGCACTTTGCTAATAAGTTTGGATTGAAAGATTACACGCTGAATATCTTCAATGATAAGTATGAAGAATCCGGCGTCATCAGTTTTGCGCATACGATCAATGCGGATATGATCGCGATGGGAACCCACGGACGCAAAGGTATAAATCACATTATAAGTGGAAGTCTTGCCGAAGACGTGGTGAATCACATCGATTGTCCTGTCTGGACATATGCTATTAAGAAAGCGCGGTCGGGTAAACATTGAAGTCGGTTGAGTAGTCCATGGTTTGTCGGTCCATAGTCCATGGTTGATTGGTGTCTGCGGGCTTTGCGAATTCACGTTTGCTTTCAATTGATGCGGAAACGTCGATTGCAGGTCACGCAAAGAACGCAAAGGCCACCGCAAAGGACGCAAAAAGTTTATCGACAGCTATCGACCATCGACTACTCAACCACTCTACCACTTACTACTTACCAACTTCCATCACATATTCCTCCTGTACTGACCACCCACTTCAAACAAAGCCTTTGTGATCTGTCCAAGCGAACATACTTTGCACGCTTCCATCAATACTTCGAAGATATTCCGGTTTTGGATTGCCGCGTCCTGAACGAGTTGCAGGCTTTCCGCTGCGTGACTTCCATGGAACTGATGAAGGTTACGCAACATTGAGATCTGGTATTCCTTTTCTTCTGTGGTCGCTCTGATCACTTCTTGTGGAATTATTGTCGGTGAGCCTTTAGAGCTTAGGAATGTGTTCACGCCGATGATGGGGAATGCACCGGTATGTTTCAACGTCTCATAGTACAAGCTTTCCTCCTGGATCTTGCCGCGTTGGTACATGGTCTCCATTGCACCGAGCACGCCACCACGTTCTGTTATACGGTCGAACTCCGCAAGCACTGCCTCTTCAACCAAATCCGTAAGCTCCTCTACAATGAACGCTCCCTGCAACGGGTTCTCATTTTTTGCAAGGCCTAGCTCTTTATTAATAATGAGTTGGATGGCCATTGCGCGGCGGACAGATTCTTCCGTCGGCGTAGTGATCGCTTCGTCGTAAGCATTGGTATGCAAAGAATTGCAGTTATCGTAAATGGCGTACAACGCCTGCAACGTTGTTCGTATGTCGTTAAAATCGATCTCTTGTGCGTGTAATGAGCGACCCGATGTCTGGATGTGGTATTTCAGCATCTGCGCCCTCGGGTTGGCAGCGTACTTATTCTTCAGCGCCTTCGCCCATATCCTCCGGGCTACACGACCAATTACAGCATACTCAGGGTCGATTCCGTTGCTGAAGAAAAACGACAAGTTGGGCGCGAACTCATCGATATCCATTCCGCGGCTGAGATAGTACTCCACATACGTAAATCCATTGGCTAACGTGAACGCCAGCTGCGTTATGGGGTTTGCTCCCGCCTCAGCGATGTGGTATCCCGAAATTGACACCGAGTAAAAGTTACGTATACCGTGATCAATAAAATACTGCTGCACATCGCCCATAAGCCGCAGCGCAAATTCCGTTGAGAAGATGCAGGTGTTCTGTGCCTGATCCTCTTTTAGGATGTCCGCCTGAACGGTTCCGCGAACTTGTGTGAGTGTATCATCCTTGATCTTTTGATAAACATCTATCGGCAATACCTGGTCGCCAGTAACACCAAGCAGCATAAGGCCCAACCCCTGGTTGCTCTTAGGCATCGTTCCCTGGTAGCCGGGACGTAACGATTCCTTTCCTTTATATAATGAGTCAATCTTCTTCGATACCTCGGACTCAAGTCCATTTTTACGGATGTAGATCTCACATTGCTGGTCGATCGCGGCGTTCAAAAAATATCCAAGCAGCATAGGAGCGGGGCCATTGATGGTCATCGACACCGATGTCTTTGGATCAGCAAGGTTGAAGCCGCTGTACAATTTCTTTGCATCATCAAGGCAGCATATGCTTACGCCGGAGTTTCCGATCTTTCCATATATGTCCGGCCGATAATCCGGATCATTGCCGTACAGAGTAACCGAATCGAACGCAGTCGAGAGACGCTTAGCTGGCATTGCCTGACTTACATAGTGAAACCGGCGGTTTGTGCGCTCGGGTCCACCTTCGCCGGCAAACATCCTCGTTGGATCTTCGCCTTCGCGCTTGAATGGATAAATGCCGGCTGCATAAGGAAATTCACCGGGAACATTTTCAAGCAAGCTCCATTTTAACAGATCGCCCCAGCTCCGGTACCTGGGCAACGCTACTTTAGGGACCTGTGTATGTGAAAGAGATTCGGTGTGTGTCTGTATAGCTATCTCTTTGTCACGAACCATGAACTTGAACAAAGGATCCCTGTAACGTTTTACCTTTTCCGGCCACGTTTCAATGATCTTCCAGTTCCTGGGGTCGAGATTAAGCTTCAACCGATCAAACTCCGCCTGCAGTACGCGCTTGATGTCGGCATTCTCTTCTCCGAAAGTTTCAAGCGTCTTCGAAATTGCGTAAAGCTTTTCAGCCACTTCTACTTGTTCTTCCGCCCATTTGTCGTAAGATCGGCTTACCTCTGCAATCTCACTCATGTATCGCGTGCGATTTGGCGGAATAACAAAAATCTTTTCCGACATCTCCCGTGTAATGGTGAATGACGTGTTCAATGACGCGCCGGTCTTAGCCGCTATTTTTTCAACAACATATTTATAGAGTTGATTTGTACCGGGATCATTGAACTGAGATGCAATCGTTCCGAATACCGGCATATCGTCAGGCGATTCGGTCCAGCGCTGATGATTTCGCTGATATTGTTTTTTTACATCGCGTAAAGCGTCAAGTGCTCCCCGTTTGTCAAACTTGTTAAGCGCGATAATGTCTGCGAAGTCCAGCATATCGATCTTTTCCAGTTGAGTTGCGGCTCCGTATTCCGGTGTCATGACGTAAAGAGCAACATCGCTATGGTCAAGGATTTCAGTATCGCTTTGGCCGATGCCTGAAGTTTCAAGGATAATCAGATCATAATTGGCGGCCTTCAGTATCTGGATCGCTTCTTTCACATAAGCTGACAATGCGAGATTGCTTTGACGTGTAGCCAATGATCGCATGAATACGCGCGGATTGTTTATTGCGTTCATTCGAATGCGGTCCCCTAATAACGCCCCTCCTGTTTTGCGTTTGGATGGATCGACAGAAATGAGCGCCACAGTTTTATCCTTAAAGTCAATGAGGAAACGGCGAACGATCTCATCCACCATGGAGGACTTTCCTGCACCGCCCGTGCCAGTGACACCAAGAACCGGCACAACAACTTTTTCTGACAGTTCTTTTACTTTTAATAAGGTAGCCTTGTTGCTATCATAAAAATTCTCCGCTGCTGAAATCAACCGGGCAATAGCGAGCGGGTTCTTCGTTTTCAGCTCATCAATTTCATTCGAAAGATTATTGCCTGTAGGAAAATCACTTTGCTCAACGAGATCATTGATCATTCCCTGTAGCCCCATGGCGCGACCATCATCGGGAGAATAGATCCTTGTTATTCCATAGTCCATTAACTCTTTGATCTCATCCGGAAGTATAACACCACCGCCGCCTCCAAAGATCTTGATATGTCGTGCACCCTTCTGTTGAAGAAGGTCATACATATACTTAAAGTATTCGTTGTGTCCTCCTTGATAGCTCGTCATCGCGATGGACTGCGCGTCTTCTTGTATCGCTGTATTTACCACTTCTTCAACGCTGCGATCATGGCCAAGATGAATTACCTCAACGCCCGTGGCCTGAATTATCCGTCGCATAATATTAATGGCGGCATCATGACCATCGAAGAGGCTGGCAGCAGTAACAATTCTTATTTTGTTTTTTGGTTTATAAGGTTCGGGCGCCTCGTGGCCCGCCAAATTTTGCGGCCTTTTATTCGTTTTTTCAGAGGTTGTAGTCGTACTCATTCGTGATGCGATCTCAGCTCAAAAATAACCAGAAGCAAAGTATTAAGCTAACGGTTATTAGGATCTTGTTAGGAAGCTCAACTACATTGCAGGGATATATGCGCCTATTATTAATCATTATTTGTTTCTTTTCATGCTCGGCAGAACAACAGACCGGAAAGGTCGTCAAAGTAATTGATGGTGATACGTTCGACCTGATGTTAGACAAGACCATTCGAGTACGGATGTTTGGAATCGATTCACCTGAACGTGGACAAGCTTATAATGTCAAGGCGCGGGAGTTCACCGCGGGACTTATCGCAGGAAAGGAAATCAATGTGATCATTCGCAACAAGGACCGATACGGGAGATTTGTTTGTGATGTCTACCTCCATGATGGTACTTATGTAAACGCAGAACTTGTGAGAGCCGGATATGCATGGCTCTTTACGCGATACAGTAATGATGAAGAGCTGGCACGACTACAGGATGATGCACGCATGGGTAAGAGAGGGCTATGGCAGGACGAGAATCCCATTCCACCATGGGAATTCAGAAAGGGTAAGCGTTGAGGTACAAAAGTGTAAATCGTTATCTTGCATGCCATGAGTTTGAAAAAGCTTCTTCGTTTCATTGCGATTTTCTTTGTTGTCGTTATAGGATTGATCGTGTTGTTTTTTGCCGTAGCAGTTCTGCCGATTGACCGTTCCATTGACAGGACGCAGCTCTTAGCCGCGATGACCAACGAAATGGATACACTTCCGGAAGTTCCGACACCAGGAGGACGCTTCATGGTAGGCCATGCGAAAGAAAATCTAACTCCACCATATCCTACAGCAACGGCAGGCTATGCCAAACGCATGGGGAAATTATACGAATCCGTTCATGATTCTATATATATACGCACACTTGTTATCGACAATGGCACTAACCGGGTAGCCGTCGTTAGTGCTGATCTCTTGATCATTCCTCCGACGGTAACGGAGTTATTGGAAAAGGAACTTCCGGAAATCGGATTCACTTTAGATAACACTTATCTCGGCGCTATTCATACCCATAACAGTATAGGAAATTGGGGGAAAGGTGCAACGACGTTTTTATACGGTTCTTATAATGACTCGATCGTACACTTTATCGTCGACAAGATAAAAAGCAGTATCCTGAGAGCTTCGCAGAACTTAAAGCCGGCAACATTGAAGGCAGGAACAATACCGCTTGATGGTCTTGTGCATAATCGGTTGATCGACAACGGGCCGGTCGATTCCTTGCTTCGCGTTATTGAAGTTCACCACAGCGACAGCAGCAAATTGTTGTTGATGAGCTTTACCGCTCACGCCACCTGTCTCTTTGCCCGTGATATTGTACTATCACGGGATTATCCGGGCAAATTAGTCGATGCCCTTGAAAAGCAGGGATATGATTTTGTGATGTTTATGGCCGGCGCAGTTGGAAGTCATGCGGGAAAAGTTCCGGAACAAGGATGGAGTTGTGTCGACCTGATGTCTGAAGAAGTAGCAAAAGGTTTTTTATCGAACCGCGATCGGCTTTTCAGTGTGAATGATTCTACGTTGGTAATGCACAGAGTGCCGCTATTGCTTAGTGAAACACAGGCAAAACTATTGAAGGATTGGCGTTTCGTTCATGGACGTTTGATTTGGCGTTCGGAGATTATCCTGAATTTCTTACAGTCTTAAGAGTGGGAAACATTGTGATGCTTGGTACGCCGTGTGACTTCTCCGGAGAATTTAACCGGTCGATCGATTCGTTGGCAGAGCGTCACGGTTTGCATGCAATGGTGACAAGTTTTAACGGTGGATATATTGGCTACGTAACCCCTGGCAAGTACTACGATGAGGATCATTATGAGACACAACTTATGAATTGGTATGGCCCTGGTAATGGTGAGTATATCGAACAATGTATGGAGCAGTTGATGTTACCGTTATCCGTTGACCCCCCGGCCCCCTAAAGGGGGAGAATAATAGTGTTGTGCTAAATTCATTGGACATTGGGAGTTGGACATTCGACATTCAACATCACCTGCACACATGTCCATGCTTAATCCGGTGCACCACCTCAAGGATGAGGATAAATATCAGTCCACAAAAAATTTAGCAATGCACGATGCCACGATTAACGGATTAACGATTTCCGAATAGCGATTAACGATTTTCCTTATATTCATTCTCAGATATGAAGAAACCCATTAATTATAATAGTTGCTATATTAACATTGTTAGGTTCCTGTCAAAGAAAGAAACAGCAATGGAACCTGACAGCCGACACAACAACTTTTCATCTTGATTGGGACGCCATGGCCGCCATGCTGATGCGAAGAGCCAATATTGAGCCTGGTGAAAAAGTTTTAATTGTAGCTAGTCCAGGCAGATTTGATGCGATGATTCCTTTGCTCAAAGAAAAGATAGAGACTTCCAAAGGCGAATATCTTGGAACGATCAGTGTCGACACGGCGAATTGGCCACAGGAATGGAAATCTGGATTCGTCAATGGCGTAACGGATATGTCGGTCGATGCAATGGCAAAACATTTCAAGGATGTTGATCTCGCCATTATGATGCCCGGAGCAAATGTATCGCATGCTCCATATGTCGCAATGCAGAAAGTGCTTCAAACAGGTTCGGGCAGAACTATCCACTTCCATTGGGCGGGTGCGTATAGCTTCGAAGGTGCGTTGTTACCCGCTACTGAGGAAGTGGACAAAGTATATCAGGAAGCGTTGTTGAACACCGACTATCGGAGGATCTCCGGCCTTCATCAGTTCTTCGAGGAAGCAGCTCGCAGCAGTGAGATTCACGTAACTACACCCCAGGGTACCGATATAAGATTTTCCATTGGAGACCGCCCAGTCACCAAGCAGGATGGCGACGCATCGAAAGGACGCATGGTCTATGCCAGGAATTTGATTGACCGGGAAATAGAACTACCATCGGGTGCTATAAGAGTAGCTCCCATCGAAGAAACGGTCAACGGAGTAATTGCGTTTCCCGACGCGCGAATGGGCTGGCAAAGATGTAAAAGGACTGAAGCTAACATTTAAGAGGGGGAAGATCGTTGACATAAAAGCTACTTCCGGCCTCGAGGCTGTGAAGGAGGAACTACGTGCAGCTGGGTCCGCGGGACAATGGTTCCGCGAGTTTGCCCTCGGTTTCAATCCATTGCTTACTATTCCGCAGATCGGTCCCAGGTGGATACCTTATTATGGTTATGGCGCCGGCGTAGTACGGTTATCCTTGGGTGATAATTCGGAACTGGGTGGGTAAGGTAAAAGGAGGTTACGTCAGGTGGAATTTCTTCACAGACGCAACGGTGAGTATAGGGGAAAGGCCTATTGTCACCGATGGCAGGATGCGAGAATGAACAATGAGCAATGAACAGTGATCAATGGAATGAGGAATGAGGAATATGAATTGCAACGATGCATTTTTTCTGCATTAGTAAATGAATAAGGATGGATGTTACGACTTGAGAACAAGGATCTTGTAGTTAAAGTGCACTCGAAAGGTGCTGAGCTTTATAGTGTAGTTAACAGAAATACCGGACTGGAATACATGTGGAGTGGCGACCCTGCATTCTGGGGAAAGACATCGCCGGTTCTCTTCCCAATAGTTGGAACGCTGAAGGATGATAAATTCATAATCAATGGAAATAGCTACACATTATCACGGCATGGCTTTGCAAGGGATGCGATCTTTGAAGTCAGGCAGTTGGCAGGTGATAAAGCGCAGTTCAAACTGAAGAGCGACGAAACTTCTTTGAAAAAATATCCGTTCGATTTTTCGCTTACGATCACGTATTCGTTGCAAGCCGATTTTCTTCATGTGGAATACACGGTGGAGAACAATAGTAAAGAAGACATGCTCTTCTCGCTCGGTGCTCATCCCGCCTTTAAAGTTCCATTGACAAAAGGAACGGCTTATGAGGATTACTTTTTAGAATTCAATAAAAGCGAGACAGCACCAAGGTGGCCGATCAGCGCTAAAGGTCTTATCGAAGAAAAACCCGTTAATTTTTTGGATGATTCTGAACGTATTGATCTCCGCAAGGAATTGTTCTATGAGGATGCGATCGTTTTAAAGCATTTGAAATCAAACTGTATATCGTTGAAAGCTACGGCACATTCACATGGCCTGGACTTTTACTTTGATGGATTTCCCTATATCGGACTTTGGGCAGCCCGCAATGCCGACTTTGTTTGCATCGAACCCTGGTGTGGAATAGCCGATTCAGTGAGTCATGATCAGGAGCTTACAAAAAAAGAAGGCATCGAAAAAATTGGACCTAATGCGTCATGGTCAAGAATATGGAAAGTCAGATTCTTTTAGGTTGATTGATATTTTTTAATCTACGCCATCGACCTGCATCCGCATTCAATAATTTCCCGTTTATTTATACCGTGAATAACGCAAGACATTACCTCGCCGGGATAGCTGCTTTTGTCATCTGGGGATTCTTTTCGCTGCCACTACGTGCAATAAGTGATTATTCCGTTGGTGCGATCCTTTACTTCAGGATCTTCTTTTCCTGCCTCGTGTTGATCGTAATCGTTTTCGGTTTTAAGAGAGCGGAGCTGAAGAGAAACCTGGCGGTACTAAGATCATATTCACGAGTACAGCGAAATATTACAATCCTCCTGACGATGGCGGGCGGCGCTCTGCTTATCGTTAACTGGTTAACATTTATTTATATCGTTAACAACATAAACGTCAAGACGGCCTCTTTTGCTTATATGATCTGTCCCGTTATAACGGCGTTGTTGGGTTACTTTATGCTTAACGAAAGGTTAACGAACGTGCAATGGGCAGCGGTGGCGTTGTGCACTGTAAGCTGCGTACTTATGGGAATTAAGCTCAAGCCTTGAGTTGGGATATAGTTTTCTCACCGCTTTTACTTACGCACTTTACCTGGTTTCACAACGAAGAAACCAGGGATTTGATCGCATGATCATGCTGGGAGTCCAGGTATTGTTTTCCTTCGTGATCTTAAATTTCTTTTTCAATGTGCTGGTGACGGAACTTCCTTCAGGCCCTCGCTTTTACGGCTACACATTCATGATCGCTGTCGTTTTTACTGTACTCCCCTTATTCCTGAACCTCTTTGCACTCAACAAAATAAACTCTGCCACTATTGGCATTCTCTTATACCTGAATCCAATTTTCAATTTTTCGATCGCCTTTATCGTGTTTAAAGAGAGTGTCAACATGATTCAGATTATCGGTTATTCTATTATTGTGATCGCCGTTTTCCTTTTCAACTATCCGGCTTTCAAAAAAGTCAGAAGTGTTATGACTGAAAAACTTACTTGACCCATTGAGCGCAGGACTGAACACAAATACGCTGGACAAAATTCTCGGGATCGACTATCCGATCATCGTGGCGCCCATGTTCCTCATTTCGAACACAAAAATGGTAAAAGCGGCCCTGTCGCAGGGTGTTACAGCAGCGTTTCCCGCATTGAACTACAGAACGGATCAGGACCTGATAAAAGCTTTGAATGAGATAAAGGCTTTTTCGTCTAAGCCATTCGGAGTTAACCTCATCGTCAACAAGTCGAATCCGAAATACAAAACGCAGTTAAGTATTCTGATGGAACATCCGCCGGCATACATAATAACGTCCTTGGGTAATCCGCGTGAGGTTATAGAAAAATGCCGCCCGATGGGTATCAAAGTTTTTTGTGATGTGGTTGATCTGAAGTATGCAAAGAAGGTTGAAGATCTTGGAGCAGACGCTGTGATCGCTGTTAACAACAGGGCAGGGGGTCATGCCGGGACACTTGTCACCCAGAGAGCTTATAACACTGCTTAAGGAGAACTGCAGTTTACCTGTTATTTCAGCCGGCGGTATCGGGAAAGGTTTGCAATTGAAAGAAGTGATGGAATGGGGTGCGGCGGGCGCATCGATCGGTACGATCTTTATCGCCTGTGCAGAATCCGATATATCGCCGGAGTACAAGCAGGCTATGATCCAGTACGGAGAAAGCGACATCGTGATGACGACGAAACTTTCAGGCTCACCTCTGACAGTTATCAATACACCCTATGTTCAGCAACTTGGAACAAAGGCGAACTTGCTTGAATGGTTATTGAATAACAACAAGACATTAAAAAAGTACGCGAAGATGTTGTTGGCGTTAAATGGGATGAAAAAGGTGGAACGTGCAGCCTTTAGCGCCACGTATAAAACTGTTTGGTGTGCCGGGTCCGGCGATAGAGCATGTGACGAGCATTCAACCGCTGGCTGATATTATTAAGACGCTTGTGGATGAATTTGATCTGAGTAAGAGAGCATCAGGGGATATAAAGATTGCACGATGAAAGCCGTATCGATCAATGAGATCAAAAAGGAGTTAACGAACCTGGACAGCAAAAGCCTTCAGGACCTTTGCATGCGGTTGGCGAAGTACAAACTGGAGAACAAAGAACTCCTTACTTATCTCTTGTTTGAAGCGAACGATGAATCAGCTTATATAACTTTGATAAAAGCAGAAATCGATCAACACTTCGATGCGTTGCCTAAAGGCAATGTTTATTATATCAAAAAGAGTTTAAGAAAAATCCTGCGTATCACAAACCGGCAAATAAAATATTCCGGCCAGCCAGCAACAGAGGTTGAGCTTCGCATTTATTTTTGTTCGAAGATACTTTCAGCAGGCATACCGTTGCATCAGAGCCAGGTGCTCACTAATCTCTTTGAGCAACAAGTAAAGAAGATCGAAACAGTGATAGCCAGGCTTCCGGAAGATCTTCAATATGACTATCACCGTGATTTTGAATCGTTGAAGGCGAGGTGAGAATTTGCATCTACAGGGGATTTGCCTTTATTGCATTGCCAACCAAAATCCATTGAAGCATGAATGAGAAAGCTCACTGGGACAATATCGCCACCAGATACAATGAAGAGATCTTCGATGTTTTCAAAAGTGACCGGGAAAGCGATTGGCTCATTATTTTCGAAAACACTCAAATCGTGAAACACGAGGCTATCGATTTTGGATGTGGAACTGGAAAAGCATTTCAATATCTGTCACCTGTATTCAAAACAGTTCATGCGATTGATATCAGTTCGCAATGCCTGATGACTGCTAAAAGAAGAGCGTTCCCCAACATCAAATTCAGAAGGCAAGATCTTTCGAGGCGAAACCTTCGCCTTCCTACAGTCGATTTTGTCTTTTGTTGCAATGTGATCATGCTTCCGGAGATCAGTAAGAATCAGATCATGTTCAACAATATCCATCGTGGTCTTCGTAAAAATGGAAGTGCGTTAATAGTTATCCCTTCATTGGAGTCGATCATGTTTTCTTCGTGGCGATTGATCGATTGGTACGGCCGTGAAGGTGTAAGCCCGGAGGAAATCCCTGCGTCAGAACTCGCTTACTTCAAGGGCAATAAAAAAGATATCCTTCAGGGTATTATTTATATTGACGGAGTAGCCACAAAACACTATTCGCATTCAGAGATCCAGGTGCTATGCGAAAGGTCTAATTTAGAGGTGACTGCAATTGAGAAACTTGAATACGATTGGGATTCCGAATTTTCCGCACCTCCCATGTGGATGAAGTCTCCTTACCCATGGGATTGGTTGGTCGAATGCAAGCGGGTTAAATAATGGTTTGAGGCAGCTAATAATTTGAGAGTGAACAAATCGACTCGCATCGAAACTCATGAGCCAAGAGAAACTTAGCGTAACCTTTGCGTCATTGCGTCTTTGCGGTTAAAATTTACCTCTACTCGCTGCAATGCACCGAACTATCCCCCGCACAAACTATTTCTCCGAGCGGTTGCAGCACGATTGTTTGTGGTCCAAGTGTGATGCCATTAGTGACGCGAGCATATTTAACCGCGAAGTCGCGAAGTCGCCAAGGAATCGCAATGTTAGTGCAGCAACTTTAAAAAATGTCTACGAACCGGCGAAAGAGTCACGGTGGAGTTGATGAGAAATCCCTGTCGGCAAGAGCCTTAATCAGTTAAAGTAACGCCAGCTAGATACCTTCTCTATGAACTCGGGCAGGGAAGAGGGATAAAGCACCGCGCAAAACAGAAGTCCAAACAACGCTCCATAAAGATGTGCATCGTGATTGATGCCATCGTTCGATTTTCTTCCCATGTAAAACGAAAACACCAGATACAATGTACCCAGGATAAATCCAGGCGCGCGAAAGAAATAGATGTATATATCATCCAGAGGATTCAGAATAATGGAAGCAAAGATAATGGCGGCTACTCCGCCCGAGGCGCCGAGAGAGTTGTAGCCGGGATTATGCCGGTTTTTGAAATAGGTCGGAAGATCAGAAACAACGATAGCCAATGACGTACAATAGGATAAAGTAGGTGCCTCCCAGGCCGTCAAATATGCGACTGAATTCTATCTCGATGTTTCGACCAAAAAAGTAGAACGAAAACATGTTCATGAACAGGTGCATGTGGTCCTTGTGAATAAAACCAGAAGTCAAAAACCTGTAATATTCCCCCTTGGTGGAAACGAGGTAGGGATTCATGATCATACGACTTATAGCAGTCGCATTGTTAAAAGAGAAAAAACTGATTAAGACAGTAAAACCAATTATAGAATATGTGATCCAAGGCTAAATGTGATTAAATTGTAAAAGATCGCAGCATTAATGCATTTGCCCCAATAATACGGCAAAATTTGCAGGTGTGCATCACAAAGAACTAACGACATCTGATCCAGGTACTACTCTATTTGCGGATGAAAAATTTCAAAAAATACTACACGCTTCAGGCTGATCCAGACGAAGTTTATCTAGCCCTTACGAGGGCTGACACAATTCAACTATGGACAGGCGAACCAGCCGAAATGTCGACTGAACCAGGAACAGAATTTTCGCTTTGGGACGGAAGCATTGTAGGGAAGAATCTTGAGTTTGAAGCGGGCAGGAAGATTGTTCAGCAATGGTATTTTGAGGGACAGGAGGAGCCATCCATTGTTACGATCAAGCTTCATCCATTGAACAATGGCACCTCGGTTGAACTTAGGCACAATAATATCCCTGATGAAGATTACGAAGATATAGTGGACGGATGGAATAACGTCTATTTTGCTTCGTTGCATGAATTCTATTCCCCATAGAGCTCAAGAGTTTAGCTATGGGATACTAGGTTTTCAGCTATCTCGCAACAAAATAAATGGCTTGCCGGAATAACTAGTCACTTTAATCCTTACTATCTTTAGTCCGTATTGTGACGTTGCTAAAACATGGTGATTGTGCGCAAATAAAGCCTGTTAAAAAAGGGTTGTTAAATATTAGAGATTGTCTGGCTTTTAATCATCTCGCAATGAGATATTTCTTATTACTGGCGCTTATCTTTTGTAACCTGTTGATCGCATCGGCAAAACAGGACAGATCCTGCGGCTGATGAAGATATCGACTTTTCGTTGAGCAACCTGGCGCTTACTGCCGGGGACGAAAAAAACTTCCAATACACCTTCAACTTGACCAACAGCGGCACCTCGGAAGTTCAGGGATACAACATGAAACTTACCTTCTCGGCAGACGCTACTCTGGATGCCCGGTGACAACTTTGCGATCATTGTCCCTCTTGCCGATAATGTAGCTCAATGGATAGGCCCGACTCAGACGTTATTAAAAACAGAACATTATTACGCAATCTCGCCGGCCGATTATTTGCCAGTGGGATCGTGGTACATTTTTGCGGAAATCAACTACGATAGAATTGTGGGAGAAACCAACTACTCGAACAACACCGTGCTTTCCACAAATAAGATCACCGTTAATAATTACACTATCCCGTTTCCAAACGCGCCAATAGTTTCTGCTGTCACCGAAAATTCTTTTCTTATCAGTGCCTTTTTTGACGGGGACCTCGAGTACATATATTATTTGGTCCAGGCCGACGGAACAGCTGCGCCTAACAACACGACAATGGATGCAGTCGACTCCCATCTATCCGTTTGAAGCCTGAGGTAACGGTATCAGGACTCGGTCCTGCATTTGCCTACGATGTCTATTTTATGGGAGAATTCCTTGATGGTAAAGAGACCGTGATCTATAAAATTGATGTGACTACGCTGGGGACGGCGACACCTACCATCACGGTTTCGCAATCGCAGCTAACGTTAAACCCTGTAAATAAGAACAGCGATTCATCACCCGGCTTCATACACCGTTACTGGTTTCCACCTCACATCAGACGTCATTGTGTCTGCAACGGGCCAGATGGTCGTTTCCAAAGACAATGCAACTTTCAATCCTCAAATAACTTTCTTGCCCTCGGCATTTATCGGCGGCGTGGCACAAACGGTCTATGTCAAATATCTAACAGACAATTCTACTGGTGTGAAGACTGCGAGTATAAGCAACGTGTCGACTGGAGCAACAGATCAGCCTGTCACCGTATCTATCTCTGTGTACGATCCTGTGAACGGAAGTTTTAATGATCTGACATCATTGGATGAGACTGGCTGGTCAGCCTATAGCGTGCTGGGCTATCACACCTGGTCGTTGGTGGATCTCGAAACATCATCACCGCATCAGCGGGTAGAAGGATTGGATAAAGCTATTCAGATCGATGGTGCAATAAATGGATTTACTCCTAATGAAGACTGGTTGATCTCTCCGGAGACCAATCTTTCAGGCTTTGAATACGAACCAACCATAAAATTTAAATCGTATTCGTCAGGTGAAGGTGCGCCGTTAAAATTGCGGTATTCGGCGAACTACTCGGGGACAGACGATCCACGATTAGCAACCTGGTTCGACCTTGACCTGGAGTTTCCCGAAGTCAATTCAAACGAATGGCGAAACTCGTCTGCGGTGGTGCCCAATAAGGAAGGCAAAATATACTTTGCCTTCGTTTACACTTCGACCGTATCGGCAGCTACGAGATGGACCATTGATGATTGGTCTATTAAAGACAACCTTCTTTCTATTCCTTCGACCGTACTTTCTTACGCGGATGTCGAGGTAGGAACTTCCTCTGCATCACAAAGCATTCTTGTGCAGATTGCCGGTTATGGCGATATAACAGTGACAGCTTCGCCTGGCTTCCAGGTTTCACTCGATAACACTTCCTTCAGCCAGAGTGTAGTTATTCCCGAGAGTGAAGCAGCAGCAGGCAAGAACATTTATGTGCACTTTACGCCGACGACCCAGTCGCAGGGATTGCAAGGCACTCTGACATTTACGTCTACGGAATTGTCAGTAGTGAAAAACAACCTGGTTGGGTCATCATTGTTCACAACGGCGACGAGCAAACCGATGGAAACCCGGAGTTTTATTTATCCAAATCCCACCAACGGACCAATTCATATTGACACACAGGCGTTCTATAGTCAGGTGGGCGAAGTTCCAGTCTGGATTGCAAACGGCATCGGAGGCACGATAGTAAACTTTGATTCGGATCCTAATTCCCTGGAAGCAAATTTGAGTGACGCTATTACCCACCTTCAGCCGGGCCTCTACTATATAACAATTCAAACGGAGGAAATTATTTACCGCAACAAGCTGGTAAAAGAATAGAGCCGGCTGCTGTTTCTCTTGATTTTCAGCGGCTATAAAAGGCTGCCGATGGCTTGAAGAAATCACGGCGATCTACGAAATTTGTCATGCCAACAACTAGATCTTGATGGACAAACCAATGTTGCCTTCAAACGGGTCTAAGGTCACCATTAAAGAACCCCTTCGGAAAATAAAACCAGAGCTCGACTCTGAGCTACTGACTTCAATCGATCCGCAATCATTAACTGATTCTTATGTCTATGTTCATTGCTATTTCCAGAATGAGTGGAAAGATGCGCTGGTGAGAATCTGGAAGACAACTTTTTTGGTTGATCAGGCAACGGGATTAAAGTCAGGGTTGATTCATGCGGAGAACATCAGCATCGCGCCACTCTGGACTATTATTCCGGACAATATAACTCACAACTTTTTGCTTGTTTTTGGCGCATTGCCCAAAGGATGCAGTCAATTTGATCTTATCGAGGAAATTCCGCAGCCGGGAGGATTTTGTGTTAAGAATATTCAGCGCAATCGCAACGATGTATATCACGTGGACATATAGCGTAAACATCTTTTCCCCGCAGAAGGCGCTGATCGAGCGCACCCCGAGTAGACTCGGGGCCGAACTTTTCTGCGATTTTCTGCGTTAATCACACTCATTTTATTTTTGCCCTCCTGCAACTTTTCGTGCGTATAAATATCCTTAGTTCTTCATTGTGGCTGTATCGCTGCCATGGCCGACAAGTGTAAGAGCTTCTTCATTGTCATGTTAGCCATTTTTGACACCCTTGCTTTGCCCCTTATTGAGCTGCCCGACGAATGCTCGAACAGGTGCAATGCCTGCGTAACAAGCACACTTCTTAGGCTTCAACAATTCTTTCAAACTCTCCTGTTGTTACAATGAGCGTATAGGTCACCTGTTATTTTCCCAATCCCTGGTACGGAGGTAGCCTATTTCATTTGACTACTTAGATGCTGATCCTGGGTTATGATCAGATGTATTTCATTTTCAATTGCTTCTTCAATGTCGAGAATAGCCAAGCCCACTGCTTTTAACGCTTTTTGACAGCAATTCTTAACCATTGTCTTTACGGATTGATTCTTCAATGAATTCTTCACCTTCCCTCAACGGAGTCTTGGAATTGTACTTTAGACGTTTCATTAATCGTTCCCTAGTTACCAATAATGCTTTAAGCTTTTGCACTATGCCTGGCGCTGTGGCCCCCAATAATTTGCAGCTCTTCACGGTTTTTGATAAGCGTACTATGCGATCCGTTTAGGCATCTATTCGATCACTTTTCCCACGCGCCATGCCCTGAGACTTCTTTATCTGCAGAGCGGATTCCAGGCATATCTTAATCTTATGTTTTGTCACGCAAAATCCAGTAGCGGCTGACAATAGATGCCAGTATGTTCAATGCAAACAATTATTTGATCATAAGAAATCATCTCAAACATTTTCTTCCTTTTCTCACGAAGAAACAGCTCTGATATGGCATCAGCTGTATTCGCCATCTCATCCAATTCATACATTTTACTTCCATCCTGTCGTCAAAGCAGAATCGAAGCTTTTTCTTTGAAATGTCAATTCCTAAAAAGTAAACTGTTTCCATTAAATTTGTTCTGTTACAGTTAATAATGTATCCGTTAACGCTTCTAAACACTATCAAAACCTTCATAATAGGTCGTGAGCCTAAATTTCTATTTGATGCTTGTTTAGAAAACTGACTGAGGATTTAATCGCAGAATAGGTCACTAACCTTTTTCTCTGCTTAATTCGCCTCAGTCAGTGTTAACGTTATCCACAAATTCACATCATTCACAAAAAGAAAAAAGAACCAAAAAAGAAAAATTATTATAATAATAATAGGCTCATGATCTTGTTGATGATTTGAATCTAAAGGATTTCTCTGCGGTATTTTATGTCCGCGAAGATCTGCGGGAGATGTTCATTTCAGGTGCAAAGTTTTTTGCATGCCTACTTTAAGTTTACTGTCCCTCCTGAGGCTCTGCATTGTGATCATCGTGACCCTGCATTTATACTATTCAGTGTTGCAAAATTTAATTGTCTGCCTGTTAAAACTCCTAGGATTTAATTGTTTCAGAATCCAAGACCTAGTTGGTTTTCATCCTTCACTTTTATGGATTTAACTTTTCCCTGTACAACGGATACAACCTCTTTAGTCCTGATGTATAATACATATCCGTCTACATCTATAGAAGTTCATTTTCCGCAGGATATCGATGTAGTCGCGTACTTGTTTTTGATCCGCCTTCGAGGGGATGCCTGTTTTGAAATCAACGACAACTGCTTTCCGGTCTTTTAACATGAGCCTGTCTATACGGTTTTCCACCCCCGATGGCAACAGGATCGGTATCTCCGTTCGAACTTCCCAGGAAGGATCAAACCAGGACGCAACCTGTGAGTTGGTTAAGAGTTCGCGCAGTTGGTCGTTTATAATTTCTTTCTGATCAGTGGTGATCAGGCCTTCGCGAACCATCTGGTCCAATGTTTCCGGAATCTGATCCGCATATGTAATGCGTGACAGCACGGTGTGGATATGTATGCCGTAGCTGACCTTTTCGAGCTTATCCGATTCCTGCGATTCAAAAAAGTTTGCCGATTGCTGCTTGATTACAATCTTATCCCTCCATAGGAACGATGCATATGAAGTCAATTCGATAGTATCAGATGAAACGGAAACTTCACGCGACGGATGTAGCGTCCATTCATTTGATGTGAATTCACCCTTTTGAAGATCCCAACTCTTGTTCGACGAGTAGCCATTCTGTATGCTATTGTACAACAATTGCGCTACACCGCTTTCGCACATTCTTAACTCCCTCCGGATGTGGTGCCGTAACGATCAAGCCATGCTCTGCCCTTGTAAGCGCAACGTACAAAAGGTTAAGGTTATCAAGGTAACTGCGTGTGCGCTCCTCCTCGTAAAAGTTGGCAAAGAGAGTTTGCTTTAGTGTGCTGGAATACTTCACGGGTAAATAACCCGCTTCGTGGAAAGGCTCCGATGGCGTCGTTACCCAAAGATTCGGTGCCTGCCATGTGTCGTGATCCAGACCCCATGCACAAAATGGCACGATCACGTACTTGAATTGTAATCCCTTTGACTTGTGAATTGTCAGGATCTGAACTGCATCCACTTCGCCCGATACCTGGATAGACTTCTTTGCTTTGTTGTCTTCCCACCATTCCAGAAAGGCGCCGAGATCATTCTTTTCGCGGCTGTAAAACTCAAGCACAAGATTTTGAAAGGTGATAAGATACGCAAGCTCACCCTTGATTTCTCCAAGCTTGAAAATGGATACAAGCGTCTCCGTCAATTCGAAAAGCGGCAATTTTTTTAAAAACGTCTTTTCTTTTGTGAATGCCGGCGGAAGGTTGTTTTCAAATATTGTCTGGTTGGTAACAGCAAATACCTCGACCAACGGACGATCTGGCTCGTGAAGTTTTGCGAATTCGTAAGCAAGTTGAGCGCGCGCGATAGCATCTTCGGGATTTAACAGATATCTCATTGCGGCCAACAGCAGATTTACGGAAGAAGCACCGTCAAGACGTAACGATTCGTTCGAGACCACCTCATATTGAAATCCGTCCTTGGCATGGCCCGAGTTCTTGTATTGCAAAAGCTCAGCGACGATCTGCTGGCCTTCTTCATTGCGGCGGACAAGAATAGCAATATCTTTCAGCGAAGCTCCAAGTTCCTGGAGTTCTTCAAGATAACCGGGAATGGAATGAAGAGCCTGATCCTTCCATTTTAGTTCTTCCTCATCTTTCAAGAACTTAACATTTACAAACCCTTCTTCACCGCGGGATGCTTTCTGACGAACGTCGCGATAGGCTTCAACTGAAATGGGATGACCCGTTTCCAGAGAAATTAGGGTAGAAGCCTGTTGGAAAACCGTGTTGTTGAAATCGACCACTGATGTCGCGCTTCTGAAATTGCTGGTAAGCTCATTGACGACAATTCTCTCAGAGCCAAAGCTCTTTTCAATCTCCTGCTGAAGTAATTTCAGATCGCCTCCACGCCACCGGTAAATAGCCTGCTTAACGTCGCCAACGACGAGGCTGGTGTAACCCTGGTCCAGGCTGTTCGTCAGCAATGGCAAAAAATTCTTCCATTGCATCGAAGAAGTATCCTGGAACTCATCGATCAGATAGTTCCGGTAAAACGAGCCGACCTTCTCGTATATAAAAGGTGTGTCGCTGTCCTGGATCACGCCGTTGAGGAATTTCGGCGCATCAGCAAGCAGCATGAGATTATTTTCGTCCTTGTATTCCTTGAGCTTGCGGGAAATATCGGCGACCAGTCCGAAGACATAAAGGTTCTGCAATATTACGTCGGCACTGAGACTTTTATTGAAATGCTCATCATACAATTGAATTAATCCACGAATGATCGGCACAAGTTTTTGTTCGGCCACCTCGATCATTCGTTTAGGGTTTGACAACTTGCTGCCGGGCCAATTTGTCGCGACAGTAAATTGCGTCCCTGATGCGATCAGACGGCTTTAGATCGTCATTGATCGTCTTTTCATATGCATATCGCTTCAGAAATCCGAACACTCCGGACTTTCCAAACTTAACATCAGATTCTGTCCAACCTTCCTCTTCGATAATCGACAGGGCCTTCTTTGCGAGAGTCTCGCCGGTATTGATGAAGTAATTCTTTTTCCTTCTGCAAGGTCCCGCGGAGGTCGTGGAAGTATTTCCGATCTGATGTCGAGCGTAACACTTCATCCTCGATGTCCTTGAATTCTTCCCTGAAGATTTCCGAAGCGAAATCAATGAGGCTGCTGCGCACATCCCAGGGACGTTCATTCTCCAGGTTTTCTTTTGCGAATTCAACCACCCAATCCGTAAGTTCCTTGTTTGTCCCTAACTCATCCATCAGGTTGTCAATAACTTCTTCGAGTACGGCATCCTGTTCCACTTCAAGTCTGTAATCACCAACAAGTCCCGCTTCGCGGGTAAACGAGCGGATGACCTTTTGAAAGAATGCATCTATGGTGCTGATGGCGAATTGATCGTATTTGTGAAGGATGGCGGCCTGAGCTTCCTGTGCGTATTGCTGGAAGGTGGCATGATCCAGCTGAAGTGATTGTCTTAATTCTTCGGAGAGTTCATTGTTTGTGCCGTGAGCGAAAGCATTCAGGTATTCAAGGATGCGATCCTTCATTTCCTGTGTGGCCTTGTTGGTAAAAGTGACTGCGAGTATGTGCCTGAAGTAATCAGCACGGAACTTCAACGCCAAAGTTAGATAGGCTTTAGCGAGTGTACGCGTCTTTCCTGAACCCGCTGACGATCGGTAAATGTGAAATATCTTATCCAGGGCTCAATTGTTTTTAGTTTTCCGGATGATCACAAACTTAATTAATTAGGATGATCTTCCACTTCTTTTGAACAATGTGCAAAGTCATTGTGTGCTTAAAAGTGTTTAAGTAACGAAAACTTATTAGCACTTGCCTTTCAAGTCCCCTTAAGGGGATTTAGGGGTCGCCGTTGAAAAGTTTAAATACGGAGTAAAATTCATAAATTAGAAGTAATTCTATCTATGCGGAAACTTTACTTTTTGGCGCCGAAGATTGCATTCTCGTTTCCCGTGCAGTTGTTCTTAAATAATATCCAGCGAAATCATGTGTTGATGCTATGCTGGATTATCCTTTTTGCGATGATTACCGGCAGTTTTGGAAAATATCTGGGGATTCCTTACTTGTTTCTCGACCCCGAATACCTGAACAAGGTCAATTTCAAGAGTTTTTTTATCATGGGGACCGTGCTGGCAGGATTCACGATGGCTTTCCACATCACTTGTTACATCACCGACGGATACAGGTTTTCATTTATTGGCGCGCTAGGACGCCCGTTCACCAAGTTCATGATCAATAACAGCATTATCCCGCTGGTATTCCTGGTCGTGTACATTCTTGAGATCATCAAATTTCAGCGAAGTAACGAATACAGTAGCGCTGGCGATATAGCAAACAATCTGTTTGGTCTTGTGACGGGATACGTCGTCATGTCGATGGTGTTTTTCTTTTATTTCTGGATGACCAACAAGGATATATTCAAGTATGTTGTTTGTCAAATCGACGAGAAGATCAAGCACAATGTGAAAGTGACGCGCGCCAGCGTGATGAAAAAACTGGACATCGCCCGCAAGAAACAGGTCCATGTCGAAAATTATATCGACTACGATTTCAAGATCAAAAAAGTTGAGGATAACAACTTCTACGACAAGGCCACGATATTGAAAGTCTTTGACCAGAACCACTTTAATCTCGTGGTAATCGAGCTCGGCAATATTTGGGTTTGTTTTACTTCTTGGCGTATTCAAAGACTCGCCGCCATTTCAGCTTCCCGCAGCGGCAAGTTTTATGATCTTCCTTACCATCTTTGTGATGATGGCCGGCGCATTTTCCTATTGGTTCGGAGGATGGTCAGCCACAACAGCATTGGTGCTGTTCCTGATCTTCAACCATCTTGTCGGCGAAGACTATCTCACGAAGCGTTACGAGGCATTCGGATTAGATTATCAGCAGCCCGTAACAGAGTATTCGGTTGCTGCATTACAGAAACTAAATGACTCCACGCACATAAAAAGGGATCTTAAGAATAACCTTATCATGCTCGATAACTGGCGTGCGAAATTTCCGGAAGGCGAGAAACCAAAGATGGTCTTCCTGTGCGCCAGCGGTGGAGGTAAGCGTGCGGCACTTTGGACACTAACAGCTTTGCAGACAGCTGATAGCGTGACAAAGGGAGCACTGATGGAAAAGAGCATTTTGATTACGGGAGCATCCGGAGGTTTGATCGGAGCAAGCTATTTTCGTGAGTTGAAACTCCGTGAAAAATCCGGAGAGAATACGCGGCCATATGCGCAAGTTCACCGGGAGAATATCTCAACGGACAACCTCAATCCACTCATCTTTAGTCTCCTGGCTAATGATTTTTTTGTAAGCTTCACGAAGTTTAAATACAACGGTAACTATTACTATCGCGATCGGGGCTATACGTTTGAAGAGCAGCTGAACCAGATCACGGAACGGATGATGGATAAGCCGATAAAGGATTACGACAGCGTTGAGTTGAAGGCAATAATTCCTATGATGATACTTGCTCCAACGATCGTAAACGATGGCCGCAAACTTTACATCGCTTCGAGGCCCGTTTCTTTCATGAACTATGATATCTTGAGTTCTCCGGATTATTTTCATTCTAAGTACAGCGGCATAGACTTTCAATCCTTGTTCGAGTATCAGGGTGGAAGGGACCTGAGATTTCTTACTGCATTAAGAATGAGCGCAACATTCCCTTACATTACGCCGAACACAACACTTCCGACAGAACCTCCCATTAAGATCATGGACGCTGGTATCTCGGATAACTTTGGACTTTCTGATGCGATAAGGTTCATGTTCGCTTACAAAGATTGGATTGCGGCAAACACTTCGGGTGTAGTGTTTCTTTCCATCCGCGATTCGCCGAAGCTGAGTATGATCGCTCCTAAAGCTCAACAAACACTCGTCGATGATTTCACTCAGCCCATAAGCAGCGTATATAACAACTTTGAGAATCTTCAGGACATTACCAGTGATTTGCTCATCAATCATGCGAGCACATGGTTCAAGACTCCTATTTACCGTGTTGATCTTCAGTATGAATCCGATGTATACGTCCCCATCCTGCAAAAGATGGACAGCATCCGGCAGAACAACGCAAGAGCTTCCCTTAGCTGGCGACTGACCACCCGTGAAAAGGGGGCGATCACTTCATCCATCAATTCATATGACAACCAAAAGGAGTTGCACAGGCTGGTGGAGTTGCTGAAGTAAAACAGCTACCTGGGTGCCTGGCTACCTGGCTTCCTAGGTACCCAGCAACCCAGGCACCCAGGTAGCCGGAGTCTAGTCTGCAACAAAACCAGGACCGTGAAGGACCGTTCCGCTTCGCATTCCTGTGTGACGGCCATCTTCAATGACAAGTTTGCCATTCACAATAACAAACTTAAATCCCGAAGAATAAGCGTGCGGTTTGCTGAATGTGCTTTGATCGATAACTTCTGTTTCTGAAAAGACGACCAGGTCAGCTGCCATTCCTTCCCGGAGCATTCCTCTGTCGCGCAGTTGGAACTTTTGCGCTGGGAGTGAGGTCATTCTTCGTATTGCTTCCTCCAAACTTAAGATCTTTTGTTCACGTACATATTGTCCCAACACTCGTGCATTTGTGCCATAGGCCCTGGGATGTGGAACTCCTGAACCGAATTGTACTATGCCCGCGTCGGAAGCGAACATGTTAAAAGGATATTGCATAATACGCCTGAGGTCAGATTCATCCATGCTGAAGTAGACCATCTGGGCTCCGCCTTTTTCAATCATTTCAAGGATAGTTTCAGCTTCATCAGCAGGTTTCTGCTTGCGTCCTTTTAAGGTGTTGATGTCAGTGATGCTCTTTCCGTTTAATGTAGAATCGGCGTTATAACGTGCTACCAACGCATAGCTATAGCTCTTAAGTTGTTTTGACTTTAATGTCTTGAGCATTTCCTTCTTCATTTCCGCACGCGTCGATGCGTCGTGTAATCGCCACATCAGGGAATCCATTCCCCCGCCGAATGCCCATGTTGGTAAAACTGTGTTCAACGACGTACTGCTTGCGACATAAGGATATTGATCGACTGTAACATCAATGCCGTCTTTCCTCGCCTGCATTACCTGCGCTATTGTTCCCGAAGATTTTCCCCAATTTGGTTTATAGGTTACTTTAAAGTGTGAGATCTCAACTGGCATCTTTGCCTGTCGTCCGATATTTATTGCCTCTTCGATAGCCTCCGTAACATGATCTCCCTCATCGCGAATATGAGAGGCGTAAACGCCATTGAATTCAGAAGCGGCTTTAGCGAGACCAATTACTTCGCCGGACTTCGAATAAGTGCCAGGAACATAGATCAGACCAGTTGAGAAACCAACTGCGCCTTCTCTCATCCCTTTGCGTACAATATCCTCCATCTGTTTTTGTTCATCCGGTGTCGGGTCGCGCTGACTGTCACCCATAACGTCACGGCGAACACTGTTATGGCCGATGAGTGTTGCAATGTTGATGGATGTCTTCACACTATCAAGCCGGTAGAAATAATGGGCGATATCTGTGTTTGATGAACCGCAGTTTCCGGTAACTACCGAGGTTACGCCGTCATAAACAAAATTAGGGGCGGCCGGAACCTTCACATCATTTGTTTCAATGTGCGTATGAACGTCAATGAAACCTGGTGCGATCACCAGCCCGCGTACGTCCAGCACCCGGGTTGCGTCAGCTGCAGAAAGTTTTCCAATAGCCGCGATCTTCCCATCTTTGATACCGACATCGCCATAATACCAGGAATTGCCGGAACCATCGACAATTTTACCACCCGACACAAGCAGATCATATTTCTGCGAAAATGAATTTATCGGGCTTATTAAAAGGACTATTACAACTAGCCTGCGGATGGTCATGTCTTGAATACTTTAGTTTGAAAATAGCAGATATCTTTTCACAATTTCAAATGAAAGTTGACGGGCATCAAATCAATCAGAAACCTTAAATTCTAGTTTTCTGCAGGACAGCCTTCCGTAAACCCAGACCGCTTATCTTTGCCAGCTCACATGACGACCCGCGAACAACTATACAAAAACCTGGAGCTTATCAAGCTCGAAAGACAAGCAGATCTTGAATATTACCGCCAGAAGGTTTTGCTACGGTCACTTCATCAGCGCACGAAGGAGGGAACGACATGGTATCCCGTGCGATTAAAGCGCGATTACATAGGCACCGGAGAGCGGTTAATGATTGAAATTGAACGAACGACGGAATTGGATCAGCCACACGCTTTTCAAAGTGGAAAGTCAGTGAGTGTTTTTTCAAACGGGTCAGGTAAGCCGGAGCGCGACCATGTAAACGGCGTCATCAATTATGTGCGCGATAATGCCATGGTCATTACGCTGAATACTGAAGAGCTGCCCGACTGGATAGATAGCAGCCTGCTCGGCTTGGATGTGATGTTCGATGAAATGACCTATCGGGAAATGGAGTTTGCGTTGAAGGAAGTGATCGAGGCCGAGAACAATCGTATTTCTGAACTAAGAGAAATATTGTTAGGATCGGCGAAGGCTTCAAAACGGACGCGAAAAAACAAGGGCGAGCTGGTAGCCGGACTGAACCAAAGCCAGCAGGAAGCAATGGAAATGGTTTGGGAAGCTGCAGATGTGGCTTTCATTCATGGTCCGCCAGGTACCGGGAAAACCACCACGCTGGTACAGGCAATTAAAAGTACTGTTAGTCATGAGCAACAGGTGTTGGTCTGCGCGCCAAGCAACGCTGCCGTTGATCTGCTAGTTGAAAAATTGAGTGAACAGGGGCTTCGCGTGTTACGTATAGGTCATCCCGCGCGCGTCACAGAACAGTCATTGAGCAAGACGTTAGATGCATTGATAGCCGCTCATTCCAACTATCAGGAGTTAAAAACGCTTCGGAAAAAGATGGAACAACTGAAGAGCACGGCATTGAAATACAAGCGGCAGTACGGTTACCACGAAAAACAACAGCGAAGATTGCTCCTACAGGAGTCGAAAGCATTAAAAGCCGACGCTGATGCGCTGGAATTTTACATCATTACCGACCTCTTGCAGCGAACAGAAGTTATCTGCAGTACTCTTGTGGGGTCGTCACATCCTGTGCTGCGCGGAAGAAAGTTCAAGACCGCATTCATAGATGAAGCAGCGCAGGCGCTGGAAGCGGCGTCATGGATACCAATACTGCGAAGTTCGAGAGTCGTTTTTGCCGGTGACCATCAACAGCTTCCCCCTACAATAAAGTCGGTGGAGGCTGCGCGCCTTGGCCTTTCCAAGACTTTGTTTGAAAAAGGCGTAGAACGCCAGGAGCAACATTCGGCCATGCTGAAAGTGCAGTACCGGATGCATGAGGAAATCATGAAGTTTTCATCTGCATACTTTTATGACAACGAGTTAATTGCACATGAGTCGGTGAGGGCAGAGCTCCTGCGTCCAAATCAATCTCCCGTTGAATTTATTGATACTGCGGGTGCCGGATACGTTGAGAATCAGGATGCGGAAACTTTAAGCCGATTCAACGAAGAGGAAGCGCACTTGCTTATGCGTAGGGTAGAAGCTCTTGTTGAAGAGGTCGGCCTGGATGACTGGATCTCGCAGAAAATATCAATGGGTATAATTACACCATATCGGGCTCAGGTTGAATTGCTAACGAGAATCGCTGAATCGTCAGTCGTACTTGAACCATTGAAGAAAATGTTCGCTATAAATACCGTCGATGCATTTCAGGGTCAGGAGAGAGATGTCATTGCTATAAGCTTTGTAAGAAGTAATGATAAAAGTGAAGTCGGATTTCTCGGCGATATCCGTCGTACGAACGTTGCCATGACGCGCGCACGAAAGAAACTGATCATGATCGGCGACAGCGCCACACTCGGAGCGCACCCATTTTACCTCCAGCTCATCGAATACGTCCAGGAGAAGGGATTCTATAAGAGTTCTTTCGAATTTATGACTATAGTTAGGGGTTATGAGTTATGAGTTAGGAGTTATGAGTTGGGGCATGGGCATGGGTGTGATAGTATGGTGTTAGTTATAAACCCGCCTTTGGCGGGTTAAGTATCGCGTCAAATCGGGTGAGTCACACCCACACCCGCACTCACACACCAACTCATAACTCATAACTCATAACTTCATAACTCAATGTTCGCCGACCACATCCTCCGTTTCTTCAAACAGCTCAAAATAACCGCACCCCTTCCACCTGGTGTCGAAGTTCTCAATCCCTACAAGGACAAAACCGTATATGGCCTCTGTACTCTGTTCTATAATAAATACTACGCAGATGACAATCAGCGGCGACTGATACTTGGAATAAATCCCGGCAGGCATGGAGCTGGAGTCACGGGAATTCCCTTCACAGATCCGATCAAGTTGGATAAGTATTGTAACATCCCGAATGCTCTTCAGAAGAAAGGGGAGTTATCGGCAGATTTTATTTATCAGATGATCTCCGCGTATGGTGGACCTGAGCGGTTCTATGGCAAGTTTCATTTTAGTGCTGTCAGTCCCCTTGGGTTTGTCATGGATGGAAAGAACCTTAACTACTATGATATTCGCGAACTCGAGACATGTCTGCGGCCGTTTATTATTCAAACGCTTACGAAGACGTTGAAATTTGGAATCGACACGTCCGTATGTTATTGTCTCGGTGAGGGAGCAAACTTTAAGTTCCTTAAGCGGCTTAATGATGAGCAGAAGTTTTTTGAAAAGATAGTACCTCTTGCGCATCCACGTTTCATAATGCAATACAGGAGGAAGAAGGTAGGGGAATATGTGGATGAATACGTTAGGGCAATGAGCAATGAGCAATGAGCAATGATCAATGAGGAATGAGGAATGAGGAATGATGATGTAGTAGGCTGCCGTATTGCGCATGTTATAGGAGAGTGATCAATGGTTTTATCGCAGAGAATCGCAGAGTGAATCCACGCAGAGTTCGCAGAGGAAAGCCAACCTTCGAAAACAACACCTGTATTTTTCTGCGTCCTCTGCGTGGGCTCTCTGCGTCCTTGCGGTTAAAAGTCGAGGCACGCCATATCATCTAAACCACACACTTTCCTATTCACACGGATAACGGATAACGATTAACGGATCGGGTAACGATTAACGCCTCTTCGGCCCCCGAATCGCTTCCGCCGTCCATGGATCCTCAGGCCAATGATGTCTCGGGTAGCGAAGGCGTAGTTCTTTTCTTACTTCATGATATGTGGTCTGCCAGAAACTTTTCAGATCCTGCGTTACCTGCACCGGTTTATATCCTGGTGAAAGCAAATGCATCAAGCACTTTGTTCCGGCCTTCATTTACTGTGGGTGTTTCGAGTAAACCAAAAACCTCCTGCAGCCTTACCTCCATTACCGGCGGTGCCCCTGTAGCAGAATATTTTAGTTTTATCATTGAACCACTTGGCACCGGAAGCCTGGGCGGCGCAAACTTGTCAAGGTCTTTACCAAGGTTCCAGGGTAATATCCCCATAAGAATGTTTGATAGCTCCAGTCGTTGAAAGTCCTGCCGTTTGCTGACATCGGCCAGGTAAGGAGAGAGCCAGTCGTTAACGGTAGTCAGCAGATTTTCATCCGTTACATCGGGCCAGTCTTCATTGTTTCTCCAATGCTTGAGACTCATGACCCTTGCCTGCCATTCCTGTTGGGTATCGTCCCAGTTCAAAAGTTTCAATCCCTCGTTCCGAACGGCTCCGCAGAGGATCTTTACTTTCACTTCTTGCGGTACCTGTGTTATAGGTTTTGAAGCGAGAACAACATTGCCAATGCGTTTCTCCTTTGCTGCAGTGATCATTCCTTTGTCAGGATTCCACGTCACGACCTCATGTTCAATGGCACGATGCATCAGATCTTCCTCCGACAATGGTGCTGCGAGGAATATTTTTCCTTCCGAATTGCCACTATCAAGGTGAGCAACTGCGAGCCATGTCTGGCGAATAAGCGGATCGTGATCCGGTAATCGTACGGTCCGACCGTTAGCAAGCTTGTAGCGATTGCTGTGTTTTTCCTGCTGCCGGGCGATGCGTTCCGGATACGCCTCCGAAATCAGTTTGCCCACATCAGAATCAATAGGCATCCCGTTATCGATCCTGGTCTTAAATGCTCGTCGCCATGCGGCAGCAAGCTTTTCGATTCGGTCCAGTGCAGATTGCTCGGCGGCAACGCGCTCACCACTTCTCCATCTTCGGAGTAGTTCAACTCTTAATGACAGGTCAGCTCCAGGAGATTTCGAAAGCGGGTCGCGCTCTTCCAGTAGAGCAGCAACGTCTGTAGCAAGGCCAAGTAAATCGTCGCTTTCAAGAAGCATATGAGAAATACGAGGATGTGTCGGTAGTTCGAGCATCCTCTTTCCTCTGAGTGTGATGGCGCTGTCTTCGATGGCGCGTAACTCCTCTAACAGATCTTTAGCCTGATTGACGGCTCCGGCTGGTGGCGGTGTTATCCACGTGAGCTCATTGATATTCTTTACTCCCCAGTTTGTAAGCTCCAGGATCATTGGTGCAAGATCCGCTTCAAGAATTTCCGGTTGACGCGCCGGTGCAAGAGTATGATGGGAGGCTTCCGGCCAGAGACGATAACATATGCCAGGAGCGAGTCGTCCGGCTCGCCCTGCCCGTTGATCGGCGGCATCGCGCGTAACACGGACGGTTTCCAATCGCGTAAGCCCGCTACGGGGATCGAATTTTGGAACTCTGGCAAATCCGCTATCGATCACAATGGTGATCCCCTCAATAGTGAGTGACGTTTCAGCTATCGACGTGGCCAGCACGATTTTTCTCAAACCAGAAGGGTGAGGCATAATTGCCTCCTGTTGTTTTTTGAAGGAAAGGTCGCCGTAAAGAGGGTGCAAACTTACAGTATCGTTACCGTTGTCAAACAGGTCTATTACGCGATGGATATCGCCGGTTCCGGGAAGGAAGACGAGGATATCGCCCTTTCTCTTCCGCTATGGCTTTGCGGATCACTCTAACCACAGAGTTGGCTAGCGTGAGTGATTTATCTATCGACTGATATCGTAATAAAACGGGATATTGCTTTCCCGTGCTGGTAATAACCGGTGCTTTCAGGATCTCTGCGATTCGATCGCTTTCCAGCGTGGCAGACATGATCATGATCCTTAGATCACTTCTTAGGATTTGTCGTACCTGGAGGCAAAGCGCCAGTGCGAGGTCGGCGTGGATACTTCGTTCGTGAAACTCGTCAAAGATCACCAGCCCCACGTCTTCCAATGCATTATCGGACTGAATCATTCGCGTCAGAATGCCTTCGGTAACAACTTCACAACGCGTTTTGCTGCTAACGACGTTTTCAAATCGTACTCTGTAACCGATGGTTTCTCCCGCATTTTCATTCAACGAACTTGCCATGCGAAGTGCTACTGACCGAGTGGCAAGCCTACGAGGCTCAAGCATAATGATCTTGCGACCATTCAACCAGGGTTCACTCAGCAATCTCAAAGGAAGCACAGTACTTTTTCCAGCTCCGGGCGGAGCTTGCAGAACAACAATTTTATTTGAAGCTAACTGGTCCCTGAGTTCGGGGACAACTTCCTCAACGGGATACATTTGGGGAGTTATGAGTTATGAGTTATGAGTTATGAGTTAGGGTGTGTGAGTGGGTGTGTGTGAATGGCTGTGTTAATGGCTGACACCAATGTACACACTCGCGCCTACACACCCGCACCCATGCCCCAACTCATAACTCATAACTCATAACTTATAACTCTCTAATCCAGCTTGTGGATAGTCGTATTGCCGAACACCAGGCCTTTGTTTACATCAGCATCGCCATTGTACGAGATCTGAGACTCGCCAAAAGCGTTGATCCGTAGCTGGTCCTGGGTGGTAAGGGTGATCTGGCTTTCGCCGAATGAATTTGCTGTAGCAGAATAGCTCTTCAGTTCGTGCGTATCAATGCGGTTCTCTCCGAACAGTTTGTATTTCTGATATTCCGCCTTGCCGCCCCTTATTTTGAGATCATTTTCCCCGTATAAGCTCGTCCTTAAATAGTCTGCTTTGACCGATGCAAGCTTGATTTCGTTTTCACCGTAAGCTTTCAGGGTAAATCTTTCCGCGCGAATCGGTCCGTTGCACGTCAGTTCCTGGTTTCCACGGATCTCGAGGTGCTCGAGCTCTTTGTAGGTTACGTAGGCGGTCAGGGATACATTGTGATAGATGCTTCGTTGTTCGTAGGGATTGACGCGTTCGGTCTTTTCGTTCACCTTGGCATCATCGAGGTAAACACGGAGGGTGTTGTTCTTTATCGTTATGTTGATCTTGTCAGCCGGCACATTTGAATAAACGAGGCGAATACTCTCCTGATCGCCTTTTTCAAGGATCAGGTTAATACGAGGGGATACGATGATCTTTCTGAATGACTCGAGGTCTCGGGTAATCTCCTGTGCGGCTAAAAAATGAAGGGGTAGGATCAACAAAGCGACGACGAGGAGTTTCTTTTGGGTGATGTTCATGGTCTTTTGTGTTATTTAAATTTAGGACAACTTGATGGCGATCAACCCCTATGGTCCCACAATTTATTTTTTCAATTATTCCGTTTAACGGTTACTAGACAACAAAAGTATACAAAAGGTTGCAGGCATTATTCATTGCGCAGTGACTTAACCGGATTACCCCGGGCCGCGCGCGACGCTTGAAAGCTTATGGAAACGAGTGCGACGATCAATGAGATCAAAGCAGCGAAAACAAAAATTATCCAGGGAAATGAAATTCTAAATGCAAATTGTTCGAGCCAGAGGTGCATGATCCATCCAGCGAGCGGCCAGGCAATCAGGTTGGCGATCAGAACCGGTCGGAGGAAGTCCTTATTGATCATGACGATAATGTCATTTTCACTGGCACCCATCACCTTTCGGATACCAATTTCCTTCGTACGTTGTTCGGCGGTAAAGGCTGCGAGTCCGAACAATCCCAGGCATGCAATAAAGATCACGAGTGCCGTAAACAGAGCCGATACAATGCCCAGTTTTTTTTCCGTCCGGTGTTTGGCCTCAAAGTTTTTGTCGAGAAAAGTGTATTCAAATGGCGCTTCCGGCGCATGTTTTTTCCAAAAAGAGCGAACCAGCGCCAGTTTGTCCTCCGTATCTCCTTTCGTTAGCCGTATTGCCATTTCCCAATTGGGCTCCGGACCCATCACGACGGCAAGGGCTGAACCGGTTCCCTGAACGACTGGAAGTTGAAATCCTTTATGATCCCGATAACTTCCCTTTTTCGGCCATCGTGATCATAGTTAGTCACGAGCTTCTGTCCCTTGAAATCCTTAATCCCCAGTTTTTTTGCCGCGGTTTCATTAAGAATAATAGTGTTGGTATCCGATGGGATTTGAGACGAAAAAAATCGCCCCTCGCTCATAGAATAGCGCATCGTCTCAAGATGGTCGGCGTCCATTTCGTAAACGGCCATAAAATATTCTTTGACTGAGTCCACCTGGCGGAATACGGATTGCCACTCAACATTGGGAGGAAGCCTGTTGGCATAGCTCGCCGAACTTATTTCCGGATATTTAAGGAGCTCCTGCTTAAATGCTTTCCCTTTGCTGCCAAGATTCTTGGTGTGCAATAGATTTATGATGTTGCTCTTGTCGAAGCCTGTATTTGCCTGTTGGAGATATCGAAGTTGCTGATAGACGATCAAGGTCGCGATGATCAGTACGGTGGAAATTACAAACTGAAAAACGACGAGAACATTTCGAATGCCGTAGGTTCTGAGCTTTGCGCGAAGTTCTCCCTTAAGGACTTCAATGGGATTAAAATGTGTAAGGTAGAACGCAGGATAACTTCCGGCAAGCAGACCTACTATAAGTGTGAAGAGCAATCCACCGAGTAGATAATCGGGTCTGAACAAAGTCGCGATGCTCAGGTGCTTGTAGGTAAAGAGATTGAAAAAAGGAAGCAAGACAGCGATCAGAAACAATGACAGGAGAACGGCGATGACGATGTAGAAGTATGACTCCATCAGGAACTGGATCACAAGTTTTCCAGTTTGCGCTCCAACAGATTTACGCACGCCTACTTCTTTTGCCCGGCTGGCAGATCGCGCGGTCGAAAGATTCATAAAATTGATGCAGGCGAGGACCGTAATAAGCAATACGACCGAACCAAAGATATAGATGTATTGAATGTCACTGTTCAGTTCGATTTCGTCGCTGAGTTTTGATTTGAGATGAATGGATCTAAGGGGTTGATCGAAGAACTGCAGATCGTTTCCTTGCGACTTGAATTCAGCGAGTGTAATACGATTAAGTTGTTCGAGTTCGTGACTTACATTTTTCTCAATGATCACATCGAACTGTGATGTAACGTTATCGATATTGGCACCCTCGCGAAGTTTAAAGTATGTAACAACCCGCCCTGTTATCCAATTACCCGTCTTGGCCTCGTCCCACGACGTCAGGGAAAGGATCATCGTGAAATGAAAATGCGAATTGATCGGAGGGTCTGCTGCAATGCCGGTAACGGTAACGGAATAACCTTGCGCCAGCATCAGTGATTTTCCAATGGGAGATCTGTCTCCAGCTCCTTTGTAACCAAAATAACGCCGGGCAGCGGACTCGGTAATAACCAGTTTGCGTTCACCAGTCAGTACAGTATCAGGATGACCGTCTATTAATTTGAAATTGAAAAATCGAAAAAAGTTCGAGTCCGATAACAGCAACTTGTCTTCCGTAAAAGCTTTCTCTTCGTAGCGTACTGGAAAAGTTGCCCAGCTGGCAATACGAAGAGTGCTTTCAATTTCAGGAATTTCTTTCTGGAGGGCTCTGGCTACAGGCGTACCTGTTTGGGCGGAAACAAACTGCCTGCCCTCGAGCCTTCCCTTGAATCCTACGCGATAGGTTCTCTCCGCGTCTGGATGAAAATTGTCATAGCTTAAGTTCATCCTGGATATAAAGAAGGATCAATAAACTGCATGTTATCCCTATGGTAAGCCCCGAAATGTTTATGATGGAAAAACCCTTTTGCCTCGACATAAAGCGAAGGGCTATTTTCAAGTAGTTCTTTACCATTGAAGTTTAGATGCCTCAATATAATATTTTGAGGTCATGCCCGACATGGTTTTTTCAATATTCGGCGTCAATCTTTGACGGTCTCCTATTCACTTCTGAGGGATTTTACCGGATTGCCGGTTGCTGCTTTCAGCGACTGAAAACTCATAGTTAAAATCGCGATCGCGATGGCGAGACCACCAGAGATGAGAACAGCCGATGAAATCGAAGTTGACGCGATAGGCAAAACCCTCCAGCCACTTATTCATGCCGTACCACGTCACAGGAATCGCGATGATAAAGGAGATGATTACAAGCCTCGTGAAGTCCTTTGACAACAACATTAGCACTTGTGAAACGGTCGCGCCCATAACCTTTCTGATGCTGATCTCTTTGGAGCGTTGTTCGGCGGTAAAGGAAGAAAGTCCAAATAGCCCAAGGCAGGCGATCATCACGGCAAGACATGTAAAAATCAGGATTATTCTGCTCATACGTTGTTCGGCTCTGAATAGCGCATCGAAGTTTTCATCGAGGAATGAATATTCAAAAGGCTGCTGCGGCGCATATTTCTTCCAGATACTTTCAATGAGTGCTATTTTCCGCGGCCGCGTCTTTCGGCGCTATGCGTATAGCCATTTCGTAGTTCGGTATTTCGCCCAGCAATGATCGCCATCGGTTTCACGTCGCTCTTCAGCGTTTCATAATTGAAATCCTTCACAATTCCGATAACTCTCATGGGCGTTCCATTTTCATTGCGGGCAAAGCTGATCAGAACTTTGCCCTCAAAATCATCAAGCCAGCCCAGCTGTCTGGCAGCAGTTTCATTAAGAATGACGTGCTGAACTATCCGTCGGAAAATCACGGCTGAAGAAACGCCCTTTAAACATGGAGTAACCCATGGTTTGAAGGTTATCATAATCGGCGAAGTACATCGCCAGCAGATGGTCCTGTTCAGTTCCCTGCTTACGGAATAATGAATTCCAGTCCAGGTTTGGTGGGAGCCGGTTTGCAAAACTTGCGCCTTGGATTTCAGGATGCTGAAGTAACTCGTTACGGAAAGCCTCCGCATTCGTTTTGAGATTGATGGTATGAAAAAGGTTGACAACGTTTGATTTCTCAAATCCAACATCGACAGTATGGAGATGATTTAATTGTTTGTAAACGATCATCGAGCTTATTATCAGACCGATGGAAATAAAAAACTGAAATACGACCAATGCATTGCGGATCCCTGAACTCCTCATGCCGCTGCGTACCTTGCCTTTCAGTACTTCAGCCGGCCTGAACGAGGTGAGATAAAATGCTGGATAGCTTCCAGCGACAAGCCCGATCAACACGACAAAAGCGACGAGACCACCGATAAAAAGCGGTGTAAACATCATGTTTACTGAAAGGGATTTTGCGGACAAAGATTAAATAACGGTAGACTTCCACTAACAAGAGCAAGTGCTATTACCACGGCGATGACCACGTACACAAATGATTCAATAAGAAATTGACCTATCAGGCGCTGACGGAGTGCTCCTACAGTCTTTCGTATACCAACCTCCTTTGCGCGGTTAGCAGAACGCGCTGTCGACAGGTTCATGAAGTTTATACATGCTAACAGAATGATGAATAGCGCCGTCGCTCCAAAAAGATAAACATGTTGAATGTTGCCATTGGGAGTGAGCTCATCACGAAGAGTGGAGTACAGGTGAACATCCTTCATCGCCTGCGTTAAGAATCCAACATTGTTCCCCTGTTCGCGGAATTGATCCATGGTAAGACCCAGGAATTTTTCGACGTCGGCAGCGGCATATTTTTCAACGAAGTAGTCGAATTTCTTGTCCACCTCTTCAATCTTCATTCCCGGCTTCAGCTTGAAGTAAGTATAAAGACCAGTGTTTAGCCAGATCTGTTGGCGTGAACCATCCCACCCTTCCATCGACAAAACAAAGTCGAACTGGATATGCGACTGCGCGGGAGGGTTTGCTGCGATTCCCGTGATTTCAAATGTTGTTTCTCCGGTACCACCACCGATAAAAACTTTACCCAATGGACTGGTATCGCCTGGGCCTTTATAGTTGAAATATTTCTTTGCAGCGTTTTCGCTGATCACTGCTTTGTTTGGACCGCGTAACACTTCCGCCGGATTTCCAGAGATTAGTTTAAAGTTGAAGAACTCAAAAAAATTAGAATCGGCCAGCAGAAATTGTTTCTCTGTAAAAGACTTTTCCTCAAACCGGATAGGATAGGTGTTCCATCTGGCCAGCCGTACCGTTGACTCTACCTGTGGCGCTTCTTCCAACAATGCTGCAGCAACGGGAGCTCCAACCTGCGCCGTGAAGATTTCGGTATCCTGTAAGCCTTCCCATAAAGCCGGCGCGGTAAATGCGTTCAATGTCAGGATGAAATTTTTCGAACTTTAATTCATCCGTTATATATAGGAGTATTAACAGGCTGCAAGCAATGCCAAGCGTGAGTCCGAAAACATTAATGGCCGAATAAACTTTTTGACGAGCCAGTAATCGGAACGTCGTAAGGAGATAGTTTTTGATCATGATTTGCTAGTTAAGTATTACAGTCCAATTTGAGTGCCATCGACATAATCCGGCTTTTGACGGTCTGGTCATAGGAACCGGTTACAAGCGGTGCGCGCGGCTGAACAACGATGTTCGTCACCGGTCAGCCATTTGTCACATGTTTGTGTCTGAATAGTCTACCTTACTATTGTCTCCGTATCAGTGAATGTGTTCCGCAGCCTGGCCTTGGGACTTTGATGAGTATGATGTAACAAGATAATACAACCGAACGCATGACGTCTTCTCAAACCGTGTTATTTTTAAGGAGTGATTCATCAGGGCGACAAGATCATCAATAACCGAACAGGACAAGTAATGCTGTTTCTGAAAACTGGCGCGGAAACAAAAGGTGAGTTATTGCAAATCGATTGCGTGAGCCCACCATCTGCGACGCGGGAGCCTGAGCACATTCACCCATTTCAGGAAAACAAATTCGAAATACTTTCAGGGTCCTGTACTTTTCGCATTGAGGGAAAGGAACACCTGGCAAGGCCGGAGATATTGTGACAATTGCTCCGAAAGTCCGACACTACTTCTGGAATTCAGGCCAGATCGATGCCCATTATATTCAAGAGTTTCGACCCGCCCTTACGATCGCTGAGTTTTTCGACACATTCTTTGCGTTATCAAGGGATGGGAAATTAAATGAACAGGGAATACCAAATTTTTTTCATGCATCGTTAATCATGCTTGCCCATAAAAAAGATATTCGTGTTATCAATCCTCCCTGGCCGATCCAGTATCTCACCTATAAAGCGCTCGCACCAATCGGACTTATGATGGGCTATAAGCCGTTTTATCATTCATCAGGAAATTGACGCCATGTCTATCGAAGACTTCAATCATACCATCGATACATGGATAGATGCTTTGCAACGATATAGCATTGAGGATTTAACTGCCAAACCATCGACGACCAGCTGGTCCATGGGGCAACTGTATAATCATATTATTGACGAGACGAAATTTTACATGGGCCGTATAAGGATTTGCACTTCAAGCAATAGAAATTCTAACAGGGAAATGTCTATGGAAGGCAAAGAAATGTTCCGTAACAACGCCTTTCCTGATGAACGTTTGAAAGGCGCGCCTTCTAATTCACGCATACCACAACCAAAAAGTAAGGAAGAGCTAGTAAAACAATTCATGGATCTAAGAATGGCTATGAATGATAGGGCTGTAGTGATGAAGGAGACTGTTTTTAATGGAAAGGCAAAACATCCGGGCCATAATTATTTGAATGCCTCCGAATGGCTTCAGTTTGCCGATATGCATATGCGGCACCATTTAAGGCAAATGAAGAGAATAGACGATTTCCTGAAGTCTTCACGGTAACTTTAAATTAAGAGCAAGCTTGTTTATCAATCACACACATCTTTACGTTCCCACGTGTTATTATCCGAGGGAATAGGAAAGTGTTTGGGTTTAGCTGATATGGCGTGCCTCGACTTTTTAATCGCAGAGGTCGCAAAAGAAGCCCACGCAGAGGGCCGCAGAAAAATACAGATGTTCTCCTTGAATGTTGCCTCGCCAGTCGTAGCCGTGCAAAGGTTGTGCTGGCCTCTGTGGCCCTCTGCGAGCATTCCTCTGCGCTTTCTCTGCGGTAAAACTATTGATCACTCACCTATAACATGCGCCTCAAAAACCACAAACATCCATTAAGTATTCTATTATTTCTTATTTTTGGCTTTTTACTCAACCTTAAACCATGTTCTTTAACAAGATTAAAGCAAGAGAGTCGGGAGTATTACTCTACGGGATAACTCCGCCTAAGGCAATAACACCTCCTGAAAAGATTGCCGAGATAGCCGAAAAGACCCTGAATACCCTTTGTGCATTAGATATTGACGCGCTCACTGTCTATGATGTGCAGGATGAGTCGGACAGAACTGCAGAAGCGAGGCCATTTCCGTTTGCCAACTCGTTGGACCCGTTCGAATTTGCTACCCGATATCTTCATCGTCTTACTCTTCCCAAAATAATTTATCGCGCTGCAGGAAAATTCACTAAAGAAGAATTGTCAACGTGGCTTCATGGATTGAAAACACATGGTTTTCATCCGGTATTTGTGGGATTACAAACCCCCGATGCTATACCGATTACCAGTCTGAAGGACGCCTACCAGATATGGCGCGACAACTGTCAGGATACTTCTGTGATCGGTGCTGTCACTATTCCTGAAAGACACGCCATCCTGAAGGACGAGGACATACGGATCCTTGATAAAGTTGATTCCGGAGTATCCTTCTTTATTTCGCAGTGCATCTTTAATGTTGAATACACCAGAAAGACATTAGATGACCTTGTAACTACTTGTCGGCAACGCAAGCAGGAATTACCAACAATTATTTTTACGTTAACCATTTGCGGTTCGGCAAAAACGCTGCTTTTTATGGAGTGGCTTGGTATTCATATTCCGGACGACATTAAGAATGAGCTGAAAGCAAGTGAGAGTCCTGTTAATCGTTCCGTGGAAATAGCGATATCGATCGCCAAGGATCTTATACAATACTGTGAGGAAAAATCTATTCCTTTTGGATTTAACATCGAAAGTGTGGCAATCCGTAAAGAAGAGATAGAAGCTTCGCATCATCTGTTAAACACCGTTTCCGAATTGCTTAAAGCGAAAGGCCTACGAAAGAAAGCCGTGAACGAGCAATCGATCCCTTATTAAATAAGGAGCGCCTCGCCGACTACACGCTGTGACATCGCCTTCCGCTGATGAATTGTTTCCGTGTGCAAAATAATTCACGCGGAAATTGGATACATTAGGCATTATGTTATCCGCCAAGAAGCTAAAGGCGTTCCTTCCAACAACTCATCCCGATAAAGCCAAAACCTTTTATCAGAATGTCCTGGGCCTCAAGCTGCTCTCAGAGGACAACTATGCGCTTGAATTTGATGTCAACGGCACATCGTTAAGAATTACAGTGGTGGAAACGTTCACCCCTCATTCCTTCACTGTGCTGGGTTGGGAGGTTGGTGATATTCGTTCGATGATCCGACGACTAACAGAAAAGGGAGTAGTGTTTGAACGATATAATTTCCTGAAACAGGATGATCTCGGAGTATGGACCTCACCAGGTAGTGCTGAGGTGGCATGGTTTAAGGACCCTGATAACAATCTTCTTTCTCTGACGGAACAAAAATAGAATAGAAAGGTCGGTTTATTTTGGAGTAGCCTCTATGCTCAGAAAATGAATAAAGGCATTAAGACTACTTTCGCAATTGGCCTGGGTTATGTCGCTCTCAAATGGACACTCATCCTGCTCGTTGGAGGAGCGTTATATGAAAGCGGATACTGGAATAACTGGTATCTGCTGGTTATGCCTGTAATCGGGTTGACTACATTATTAATAAGACGAAGGATCAAGTCGAAAAAAAACAATAAAGCATATGTGGACCACTGACTCTTTATGGTTCGAAGTAGCAATCGTGAGTATCGTATTCGCGTTGGGAAACATGTTGTTTGGACACTTCGAGGAACGAACACCGAGGATCCGGAAAGTAGCAAAATACCTGCTGACGACTTTGATTTTTTGTTTGATCTCTGTTTATGCAGGCAGGACAGTTTCGATGACCATACTAGGTCTTTTTTTTCTCCCTATCCTCTACATTCATGGTTATTGGCTTCCCGTCAAGAAAGGGATCAACGGATGGACTGGTGAACCAAAAGGCAAATACTACGAGTTCCGGAAGTGGAGTAAGGATATATTTAAGGACTAGCTGCGGCATCGGTCTCCCTCTGTGATCGGTAGCCTAACACCTGGATTTGCATCCTTAGTCCGGCGAACGTTTCATCTGTCGGTGTTGAAATTCACCACTCGTTTCTTAATTTAGGTCGTGCTTTACCTGAACCCCTCGTGCTTATGAACAAGTTTATCTTCTTGTTGTTACTAACAACCTCAACTGTCTTCGGACAGGAAGTCACCAGCTATACCAGAAAGAATTATATGATCCCGATGAGAGATGGCGTAAAACTATATACGGTCGTCTTGTCACCTGTGAACAATAAGAAACCATTGCCCATACTAATAAGGCGAACTCCCTATAGTGCCGATTTTCCTGATACTGTTGTGCACGCCTCGAAGTTTAATGGCAGTTCAAACATGGCTAAGGAAGGTTATATTTTTGTTTACCAGGATGTCCGGGGTAAATATAAGAGCGAAGGAACAATGGTGATTCACCAGCCGATCATTCACACGACTCAAAAAGGAGCAGTCGATGAAAGCACTGATACATACGACGCTATCGATTGGTTGATAAAAAATATTCCAAACAATAACGGCCGGGCTGGAATATATGGAGTATCATATCCCGGTTGGCTTGCTCTTGTCGGTGCAGTCGATCCGCATCCCGCACTAAAAGCGTCTTCCGAGCAGGCTTGCATGGGGGATTTGTTCCTTGGGGACGACTTTCACCACAACGGAGCTTTCAGATTAAGCTATGGCCTTGAGTATACCTTTGGTGTCGAAGGTGCAAAAGGCGGGAGTTCGTTTCAGTTTCCGCAATACGATCTTTATGATTGGTATCTCCAGCTAGGCTCATTAAAAAATGTGAACGCAAAATACTTCCACAACAAGATTCCTACCTGGAATAACTTTGTGCAACATCCGAACTATGATGACTTTTGGAAGAAGGATTCTCCGCTTAACTATGTTCACTACCCTGAGATCCCGATGTTACACGTTGGAGGATATTACGACCAGGAAGATATAAATGGTCCGCAGCTGATGTACAAGCACATGGAAAAAAAGGATAGCTCCAATCGGAACTACATTGTGCTTGGCCCCTGGAATCACGGACAGTGGAATGCTGAAGAGGTTACCGGCCTTGGCCGAATCTCTTTCGATATAAATACGGCTGAACAATTCAATGCCCTTCAAAAAAAATGGTTTGACTACTGGCTCAAAGGTGTTGGTGACGGTAAGTTCGATGAAGCATATTGTTTCCAGACTGGACTGAATCGTTGGAGATCCTACAAATCATGGCCTCCGAAAGAGACAACAATCAAAAGATTATACGCTTCGGTTGATAATACGTGTACGTTCAATAAACCTTCTTCATCGAAAGGCGAAGTAAGCTACGTCAGTGATCCTGCGAAACCGGTGCCTTATCGTTCCCGGCCGATCGAGAAAACTTACAGCCAGGGTAGCCGCTGGGGTGCATGGCAGGTAGAAGACCAGCGCTTTGTGAGTTCAAGGCCAGACGTTATAAATTTTGTCGGCGACACCTTAAAAGAAGATCTCACGGTGACCGGTGATATTATCGCCCATCTCTTTGCAAGCACTACCGGCAGTGACGCCGATTTTATTGTAAAACTAATTGACGTGTATCCTAATTATAACAAGAAGGATATCTCAATGAGTGGGTACGAACTTCCTGTAGCCATGGAGGTTTTCAGGGGACGGTTCAGGAAAAGTTTCGAAAAGCCTGAGCCGCTTACTCCAAACAAACCCGAAGAATTTGTAATTGACCTGCATCAGATCAACCACACGTTCCTTAAAGGACACAGGCTTATGATCCAGGTTCAAAGCACCTGGTTTCCTTTGATCGATAGGAACCCTCAGAAGTATGTGCCGAATATTTTTGAAGCGAATGAGGGTGATTATGTAAAAGCGACGCATACGATCTACTGCAATTCCCAGTATGCAACGTATGTTGAAATACCTGTTGCGAAAGAATAGTCTAATAGGCGTGTGAGCTTATTGTTTTGAGCGACTCTATTTTGACATTAGTTGACCGGTCATTAAACGAGGTCACGACGACGAATACATCAAGCGGTGACCGACGAATGCCACTCGTTGTCACAAACCAGTATTTTGGCTGCTGCCGGTCGACTAATTGCGGCCGAAAAAAAGTTGTTTGTCTTTTTGAGTACCTTTATTCAGACCGGTGTGGAGTGGGAAAAGAAATGATTCATTCGTTCCATGGTATTCCGAAACCTGATACTTTCTAAGGAGAAGAAGTACGTTGTCTTCAGACATTTATTGTTTTGGATCGTTTACGGAGTTCTTTTTCACATTCAAAACAGCGTTCGTTCCCTGCTCTATATTAGCTGTTTTCTCCCCGCCTGTATTGCAATAGTCTATGCGCTGCTGTATGCAGTACTTCCGTTGTTGCAGAACAAACGATACGTATTTGCTTTGATGGTAGCTATTGGCGCATACATAACCTCACTGCTGCTGAATTTTGCCGGCAGCTATGTCTTTTTTCAGACGTGGGAGAACGGAGTGCCCAATAGAATGATCGTCGGACTTGCGTTGCACAATCATATTATAGCGTTGTGTATGGGAGGGGTTGCCTTTGGAATAAAAGCGACGAAGCACTGGTACCTTAAACAAATTGAAAATCTTGTGCTGGCGAAACTGAAAGCCCGAAACGAGCTTATGCTGGAGAAGTCCAATCTATATCCCGAGTTTATTTTGCAATCACTTACCACCCTTCAGGACCGGGTGGTTAGGGGAAGCAAGGATTCACCAGACTTGCTGCTGAAATTGTCGGATACATTGAGCTATATTCTTGTACGACAGTCAGGTCGATTTAATTGAAGTGGAAAAGGAACTGGTTATGGTGCGGAACATTGTAATGTTCAAAGCTATGCACTGGCCTTCTTGCAATATTCAGTTTATAACTACAGGAATCTCTACGGCCAGGTACGTTACGCCACTTTCACTCTTTCGCACGGTTGAAAATTTTTTGCGTGTTGTGGGTGTTGAGACCGACATTCCAACCGAAGTCGACATGAGGATCAATATCGAAGACGAATATCTTACGCTTCAATGCGGTTATTCAATACTCCCCTGATCGAACTAATCTCTCAGCATTAGAAGGGATCATTGGTAAAATGAGAAAACATGTTGATGACGCCTACAGTGACGGTGGTGTAGCTAAGGTGACGGGGAGCGGGCAGTATTCAGTTTCTATTGCATTACGCCTGTCAAAGCAAGGAGTGCATATAAACGACATTCCAGCGAAAGAAAATGTATTGGCATAATCTGTTCTTTTCGGATCAGCGGTTGTTTGTTGTTCAAAGACACGCTATTGTTTTGGACTGCGTGGATTTTGTTTCTTGTGGTGAATCAACGAATTAACATCGCGACTATGACAGACAGCTCTGGACCGTCGTTGTGGCAATCAATTTCGTATTTCTGGGTGTTCGTTTGCTTTGAGGCACTGTTTTGTTATTTGGTACTGTATTGGCTTCTTGCCGGAGTATCTTGTCAAACAAAGGTATATCGAGTTCATTGCGTTGATGGTTATATTGTACATCCTTCTCAACATTCTGTTATTAACCTTTATCAGCTGGTATTACCTGAATCTTTCGTGGGAAGCCACCGTAGGTCAGGCGGGCAGTGTACTTGTCAATCAAACGATGTCCGGTGCCTTGCCAATTTGCCTTATTACTTATTGCCTATAAAATGATTAAGATATGGTATAAGAAAGACGAGGAGCGGGCATCGTTGACGATCGGCAACACTAATGCCGAGCTTTTGCTTTTAAAAGCTCAGGTTCATCCTCATTTCCTTTTTAATACGCTCAATAATATTTACTCTTTTACGTTGGATCGATCACCCGTCGCAGGTGAGTTGTTGGGTAAACTTTCCCATATTCTGCGCTACATGACCAAGGAGTGTGATTCGAGTCAGGTGTCGCTGGAGAACGAGCTGAAAATGATTCGTGATTATGTCGAATTGGAAAGAGTGCGATATGGCACGCGACTGCAACTCGATGTTGAGGTGGCTGATGATGCACAGGGAATTTTGATCGCTCCGCTTCTGATGATTCCGTTCGTTGAAAACAGTTTTAAACATGGAGCAAGTAAAACGTTAAAACGTCCGTGGATCAAAATGAGCGCTACGCTAAAGGATCAGCAGTTTTTCTTTCACGTTTCGAACAGCAGACCAGAACCCGAACCATCAACAAATAAAAGTGGACTCGGACTCAAAAATGTCCAACGAAGGTTACAACTATTATATCCGACCTCTCACTCCCTGGATATAAAGTCCGGCGATGATTTTTTTTCGGTTGACCTCATGATCGAATTTGATAAAGTCGACAGACGAATTGAAAATGATTCCTTTCCTCTCAAATCTGTTGTCCCTGCATAGCCGCAGCCAGCGTCAAATTGAAGGCCGGGAATATACTTCAGCTGACACCTTCTCTGCAGAGGGGGCATTTGGCCAGAATTTAACGGTCCAGCCCCTCGATGACGACAAATGCCACTCGTCGCCAAACTGCCTCATTCTGTCAGTCCCCCGTCTATAAAATGTCAATTAAAAGAAGTTGTTAGTCCTTTTGACTAAATTTAGATAACACAGGCGTGGGACGTTTGGACCGTGTGCCATGACATCCAGAACCTGGTATCCTCTCACAAACGACCCAGCCGTCTCCCGAGGCACTTATTGTTTTGGTGCGTTTTCGTAACGGCGGACGCCACATCAATTGAGTTAACCAGCAAATCGCCAGTCTATGCCTGAATTCAAAAAAATACAGTGTCTTGCAGTAGATGATGAGCCGCCGGCTCTTAATGTAATTCAAAAACATATTGAGTCAGTTCCGGCGTTGGTGTTGACTTCTACGTGTAGTAATGCCGTTGAAGCAATGGAAAAATTACAGCAGCATCAAATCGATTTGCTTTTTATCGACATACAGATGCCGCAGATACTGGGAACGGATTTCATTCGTACTCTTAAGAATCCCCCTAAGGTAATTTTTACGACCGCCTATAGGAAGTTTGCTATTGAGGGGTTTGAACTCAATGCCGTCGATTATCTGCTAAAGCCGATTTCATTTGAGCGTTTTCTCAAAGCCGTTAATAAGGTGATGGATATCTCGCTTCCGATGGCCACAAACGGAATGAAGGCACCTGAGAATGGAAAAAATGGCAATGCCGACTCTTTGTACTTCAGGGCGGACCGTAAGATGGTGAAAGTAATGTTGGACGAGATCCTTTACATCGAAAGCCTTAAAGACTATGTTAAAATTATAACGCCGGCAAAAACAGTTATTACCAAACAGTCTATTTCATCATTGGAAGAGCTTTTGCCCAGAGATGCATTTGTCAGAATTCACAGATCCTACATCGTTGCACTCAAAAAGATCGAATCTTATAATCATGAAATGATAGTCGTTGGCAAGAAAGAGTTGCCGATAAGCAGAATGTACAAACATGAAGTGAGCAAGATGTTCTAAATGACCAGCTAGCCAAGCCGGATGGTTAGGCATCGTAGTTATCCACATCTTATAATTGGTTTCTATGGCGATTTTTTTTAGTATTGATAGGTGCCTTCACGCCAGTCAATATTGAAAACCAAAAACCTGTTTATCCTTTTTCTTTGCTTTTTATCTGCTTGCGAAAAACCAAAACCGCGAGCGGGATGGATTGACAAGGAACGATTGCTAAAGGCTGATCAAGATCCTCTGAACTGGATTTCCCTCGGCGGAAATTTCAAACAACAACACTACTCACCTCTTGCCGACATCACCGCTGAAAATGTATCAACGCTGGGATTAGCCTGGAGCTATGATGCGCGCTCGCGGCGTGGACGGGTGCAACGCGGTTTGGAAGCAACACCTATCGTCGTTGATGGTACGCTGTACACATCCGGCGCCTGGGGTGTCGTGTACGCGCTTGATGCAAAGACTGGTAAAGAGATCTGGCGTTATGACCCTGACATTGATGGAAACTACGCGCGAAGAGCATGTTGCGATGTTGTTAACCGCGGCGTTCAAGTGTGGAAAGGAAAAGTGTATGTTGGTGTATTGGATGGCTACCTCGTTTGCCTGGACGCAGCTACGGGAAAAGTAATCTGGAAGATAGATACTATAACTGATCGTGAACGATTCTACACGATAACCGGCCCTCCGCAGATAGCGAACAACGTGGTGGTTATTGGAAACAGTGGCGGTGAGTTTGGTGTTCGTGGCTATATCACAGCATATGATCTTGAAACCGGGAAACAAGCGTGGCGATTTTTCATGGTGCCTGGTGATCCCAAAAAAGGTTTTGAACACCCCGAACTGGAGGAAGCAGCGAAGACGTGGGATCCTGACTCCTATTGGGACGCAGGACTTGGTGGAACATCCTGGGGCGAACTTACCTATGATCCCGAACTCAACCTGCTTTACGTGGGCACGGGAAATTCTTCGCCTTACCCGATTTGGTTTAGAAGTCCTTCGGGTGGTGATAATTTATTCCTCGCGTCAATACTCGCTATCAATCCTGACACAGGCCGGTTAGTTTGGCACTATCAAACAACGCCGGGCGAAATTTGGGATTTCACCGCGACCGCTAATATGGTATTGGCCGAACTTGAAATCGAAGGACGTTTGCGAAAGGTATTGATGCAGGCACCGAAGAATGGATTCTTTTACGTTTTGGATAGAGAAACCGGCGAGCTTATTTCGGCCGAAAAATTCGTACCGGTAAATTGGGCAAGCCACATCGATAAAGTCACAGGACGACCCGTGCTGACTGGCGAAGGATGGTACAAGGAGAAATCAAAACTCGTCTATCCGGCAATGCCAGGCGGACATAGCTGGCAACCGATGTCATATAATCCAAATACAAAGCTGGTGTATATCCCTGCGATGCATTTACCCATGGTCTACACGTCGCAAAAGGAATTCAAGTACAGTCGCGACGATAATACGGGAGTTCACTCGACACCAGGTGACTTGTTTCCAGCCGGCGAAGCCATCAAAAGTGAAGCATTTCTACTTGCATGGGATCCGGTATTACAAAAGGAACGATGGCGCGTAAAGATGAATGTTGTTGATTTTAACGGAGGTGTTCTTTCAACCGCGGGAAATCTGGTCTTTCAGGGAACTACCGATGGGTACTTTGTAGTCTATCGTGCTGATACGGGAGAAAAATTAAAGGAGATCAAAACGGGCGTGGGTATCATGGCGGCTCCTTCAACGTATAGCATAGACGGCGAGCAGTTTGTGACTGTCATGGCTGGATTTGGCGGTGCAACCCTGCCGTTCCTTCCTGAACGTGCGGCAGCGTACGAGTATGAAAACAATGGAGCAATTCTCACATACAAACTGGGTGGCGCCGACACCCCATTGCCGCCAGCAGTTTCTGCGATCACCGTCCCAAGACCCCCTGATAAGGTTTTGTCGGAAGCACAAATCAAACAGGGTGAAAGTATTTATAATTCCATTTGTATCTTCTGTCATGGCGGCTTCGGGCCCAAGCACATTTCATTTATCCTGATCTCGCGAAGATGTCGGAAAATACGCACGAACAGTTCAATTCGATCGTTCTCAAAGGGGCGTTAAGCACTTACGGCATGGCAAGTTTTGCGGATATTATCGATGAGACAAAAGCGGATGCTATCCATCAATATTTGATACAGCAGCAACAAAAACTATTTGCGGATTCATTGACTAATGTTGCCAATCGGTAGAAGCGACGTAGTTCCCAGGTACCTGGCTACCCAGGTACCTAGGCACCTGGGTAAGGTTCAATAGTAAATTAATCTTCATGAGACATCTCATCACCATTGTATTGCTTCTCTCATCGGTCGTTGCAAGATCACAGCCCGCTGCTATTAAACAATATGTGGGCAACGAAAAGAACCGGCACCGTTGGTTGAAAGAATACGCTGACTTCCTTTCAATACCGAATGTATTTGGCGACTCTTTGAATATCGTTAAGAATGCAAACTTCATTCACGACTGGCTAAAACGCAATGGTGTAAAAAGTCAGTTGCTGCATTCAGGTAAACCAGGTTCAGCGCCGTTTGTCTATGGAGAAGTGATCAAACCGGGTGCAACTACGACGCTGGCTTTTTATGCACACTATGATGGTCAGCCTGTCAACCCGAAACAATGGGCGGAAGGTCTTCAACCATTTACTCCGGTATTGATGTCCGATCGTCATGATAAAGGAGGAAAGATAATTCCATTTCCATCCGAGAAGGACGCCATTAATTCGCAGTGGCGTTTATATGGTCGTGGATCCGCCGATGATAAAGCCGGCGTGTTTGGGATCATTACCGCGTATGAGGCAATCGTCGCTAGTGCACTCAAACCAAACGTTAATATCAAATTCTTTTTTGAAGGTGAAGAGGAAGCCGGTTCCGTTTATCTCGATGAAATATTCAAAGGGAATAAGGAACTGCTTAAGGCTGACCTTTGGATAATATGCGATGGTCCGAGGCATATATCGGGAAAGAAACAAGTCTTGTTCGGCGTTCGGGGTGATGTAAATGTGGATTTGACGGTTTACGGCGCGAAACGTCCGCTGCACAGTGGTAACTATGGCAACTGGGCTCCTAACCCGGCAATGCGTTTAGCCCAACTGTTGGCGACCATGAAGGATAAGAACGGCAATGTTCTCGTCGATGGATTTTATGATGATGTTGTTCCGTTGTCGGAAACAGAAAAACAAGCGTTAAAAAAGATACCCGACCGTCGAAGATGCTCTTAAGCAGGATCTTGCATTGTCAAAACCAGATGGCGAGGGAAAATCATTTATGGAACTGCTTAACCTTCCGACTCTGAATATAAATGGTATGCAGAGCGCCAATATTGGAAGTATGGCAGCCAACATAATTCCAACGGAAGCGACAGCCGTTATCGATCTCCGATTAGTGCTTGGAAATGATGTTGATCGTCAAATTAATAAGTTGATCCGTCACATTCAAAAAGAAGGATACCATGTTATCGATCATTCTCCTACGGATGAAGAACGAATGAAATACCCGCTACTGGCAAAGGTTGTCAAACGCGGCGCCGGCTATAATGCGCAACGAACGCCAATGGACCTGCCGCTTGCACAAAAAGTAGTGAAGGCTGTAGGCGAAACAGTCGGGGGTGATGTGATAACCGTTCCATCTCTGGGTGGCAGTCTTCCTCTGTACCTATTCGAAAAATATCTCAACTCGAAACCGATTACGGTGCCAATTGTCAACTACGACAACAACCAGCACGCAGAAAACGAAAATGTAGTCCTTCAGTATTTGTGGGACGGCGTCGAAACCATGAGTGTTATTATGCTTATGAAGTGACCCGTGGTTTTGATCGGCGATTATTAAGCTGGTCAGTGCGTCTGTTTAATCCTTTCTTCGGATGCATCATCTTTAGAAAAGGCAATGGCTTAATCGTCACTTGGCCGCAACCACGCGCGACGTCTTGCCCAGGTACTTATCGAACCACGCTAATATGCGCTCGCCGATATCCTGAATGAACTTTGGTTCCTGAGGCCCGTGAGGTGTCCGCGGGTACGTTACCATTTCTGCAGGCACACCGAGTCGTTTCATCGCTGCATAGTACTCGAAGCCCTGTGAAGGAGGCACCCGGATATCGCTCTCGCCGTGAATAACCTGCGAAGGGGTCTTCACATTCTTGATGTTGAACATAGCCGAGTGCTTCTGGTAAATATCCATCCGGTCCCAATACTCGCCACCGAAATAGTCGGGTAGGAATCCAGGAATGTCGGCTGTGCCGTTGAAGCTCATCAGGTTGGTTACAGGCGCGCCGAGACTCGCAGCCTTGAAGCGATTCGTCCTGGTAACTGTAAATGAAGTCATGTATCCGCCATAGCTCCAGCCGCAGATCACCAGACTGTCGGGATGCGCGATTCCCATTTCAATGAGTTTGTCCACGCCGGCCTGATCGTCTTCATAGTCACCGTAACCCCAATCGTTGATGTTGGCGTGACGGAATTCGACGCCATATCCGCTGCTACCCCTTGGGTTGGGGCGCAGGATGGCATAACCTGCCTGTGCAAATGCCTGCAGCGGGTACACATGGCCCGCCGCAGTGTAGTTCTGCATAAAAACTCCCGCAGGACCTCCGTGTATATTCAGAATGAGCGGATATTTCCTGCCCTTTGTGTAGTTGACCGGATAGGTCACGAGTCCTTCGATCTCCCGTCCATCTTTCGACTTCCACGTCAACACTTCCGTCTTACCCATAGGCAGCTTTGGAAAGTCCTTGTTGGCGTCAGATAATTTCCGCGGTTCGAACTTCGCGGTGGTGGAGACGAAGACTTGGGCGGAAACTTCCGGTGTCTGATGAATGAATGCGATAACTTTTCCGTCGACACTCATGGATGCGCCGCTGTAAGTGCCCGCGCCTGTTGTGATCACGCGGGGATTCCCGAAAGCGGCATCGCGTATAGTCGGTTGGTTGTATGGTCAACCTCCATGAAGAGGATTTCTTTACCGTCGGGTGACCAACGAACGATGTCGGGTTGTTTGTCTGGTGTATCAGCAAGCTTCCTGGGTTGGCCACCGGACGCTGCAACGACGTAAACGTTATTGTTAAAAGCCCACTTGATGTTTCCTCCATCGGAGGCGAACGCGATCCATTGACCATCGGGTGAGTAGAGGGGATCTGTGTCCATTCCTTTGGTCGCAACCAATGTTTTTACGGCGCCACTGTCGGACGGAACAAGTGAGATGTCGTTGGTGGGCCATACATCGTCTGAAGGTGTTTGTTGGTGCGAGAATGCAATCGTCTTGCCGTCGCGTGACCAGTCAAATGCTGTCACATGAAAGGAGCCGGATGTAAGGCGTTTCGACGGACGCTCTCCTTTGTCATTCTTCGCCAGTGTGACAGTGTATAGGTGATTGTATTTCCATACATCGACGACTTTCCAGTCTTTCTTCTCCTCCTTCATTTTCTCTTCTGCCTCGGTGTCAGGATCAGGCATGGTATATGCGATCCTCTTGCTGTCCGGGCTCCAGGCAAATTGGCTAACTCCAGACTTGGATGTTGTGACGACTTCTGCCTCTCCGCCGCCAACGCTCATCACCCAAACCTGCGTCTTGGAATCCTTACCGCGCGACGATGTGAACGCGAGTAATCGTCCATCTGGTGAGAAGTGCGGATTGTTGCACGCTTTATCTCCATACGTGAACTGCCTGTTCCACGATCCATCGCTGGCTGCTACCCATACCTGTGCTCTGAACTCCGACTGGTCTTCTTCCATCACTGGCGGTGCAATCGTGTAGGCAACGAGCTTGCCATCAGGCGAGATATCAGTGCCGGCAACGCGGTTGAATTTGATCATTAATTTCAGGAGTCCAGGACGACTGGCCGAAAGAAATTTGTGCCAACAAACAAATGAACACGGCGATCAGGGTTTTCATACGTTTAGGATTATGCACAGAAGTTAGAATATTCGCGCATAGATTCAAAACAGAAATTTGCAACTACGACAACAACCAGCACGCGGAGAACGAAAATGTAATTCTTCAGTATTTATGGAACGGGGTCGAAACCATGAGCGTTATTATGCTTATGAAATGAGGCACAGCCTTGAAAAGTGTAAGTTTGGAAAAACTGATATAGTACGTCTAAAACTTTCATCTGATGACGATCATCTTCACAAAAAAACTCATGAGGGGAATATTACTCATCTCTATTTACAGTACTTGTTGTGTATTGAAGTTATTTGGACAACCCAATCCTTCACCCAAATCATTGGCTGAATACCTTATCGATGTCAGCAAGGCAACTACCAGGAATCGTTCTCTTTGGAATAGCGACCTTTATGGTCCTATTTTATTTGTGGATCCTAAGACAAGAGACCTGTTCAGCAACGAAAGAGATTCCGCTGGAGTGTTGTCTCAGGAATCCGGACTTTTTATTGGCAAGCTTCCGAAGGATATTAATATTGCAAACACGTCAATCAGCTGGAATGGCAAACGTTGGGCAATGATTCTGCTTCCACTTTCAGAGAACCGCAATGAAAGACTAAACCTCATCACGCACGAGCTTTTTCCACCGCGCGCAACCGTCATTAAAATTCAAAAGCGTCAATGTGGATAACAATCACCTCGACAAAAAACAAGGAAGGATATATCTGCGTCTTGAACTTGAAGCGTTACAGACTGCAGTTAAGTTGCAAGGGCAGGAAGCAATACCGCATATTATAAATGCCCTGCGATTTCGTAAACTACGTCATCAGATCTACAATGATGCCGACTCTACTGAAAACATTCTGGAATTGAACGAGGGCCTCGCTGAGTACACAGGACTAATAATGAGCGAACGTACTCCAGAACAGATGACCGAGCACTTGGTAAATAACATAAAGGAGTTTCAGCAGTATAAAACCTTTGTGAGATCCTTTGCCTACCAGACCATTCCTGTTTATGGATATTTGACACGTATGCTGGTAAAGGAAAAATGGAATCAGGACATCTCGATGAAAACCAACCTTACAGACTATTTTATAGCATTATTCAAGGTTAACATCCCTTCGAACCTTGAAACGTATGCGTCACGAGCGTCGGTTAATTACAATGGGGAGCAAATAAAGAAAGAAGAGCAGCAACGTGAGGACAATAATCTGAAATTAATCAATGAAATGACTCTAAAGTTTATCAAGAATCCTCACCTCGAAATTGGCTTTGAACGCATGAACGTTTCTTTTAATCCCAGTAATCTGATCCCGCTTGACAACTATGGGACCGTTTACCCTAATCTGCGAATTACGGACAATTGGGGTATCCTCACCGTTGAAGACGGCGCACTCCTGAGCGCCGACTGGAGCAAAGTGATAGTTACGGTTCCCGAAGAAAATAATAATGGTTATGTGAAAGGTAAAGGATGGACGCTCGAGCTAAACGTCGACCGATATGTCATTGTTCGGGACGAAGCTACATCAAACTATTACCTCAGGAAGAAATAGTTCTCAAGTCACTTCCTGCTGTCTTGAAATAGAGGCAATTCTTAATTATTTTTCTACTTCCTTATGATTGTCTATACCACCTCTCAAAACGACAATGATTTGACGGGCATCCTGAGTTTGCAAAAAGCCAATTTGGCCAGGAACCTGGAGAAGAGGAGATCGAAAGCCAGGGATTTGTCACGGTATTGCATCGGCTGGTGGATCTTCAGAAGATGAATGCATATCGAACAACACATAATCGCTAAGGATAGCGACACCGTTATAGCTTACTTGTTGGCGATGACTGAAAAATCGAAATTCGACATTCCCGTTCTTGTTCCGATGTTTGAGCTCTTTGAAAGCATTCAATATAAAAACAAGCTGTTGTCGCAGTATCACTACATGGTCGTGGGCCAGGTTTGTGTCGATAAGAAGTACCGTGGGCAGGGGGTATTGGATAAATGTTACGATCTCTATGTAAAGACGTTCAGACAGCGATACGATTTTGCCGTCACGGAGATCGCTACCAGCAATCAACGATCGCTTAATGCACATAAGCGGATTGGGTTCAAGACAATTCACGAATACGTTGCCCCGGACGGAGAGAGGTGGGCTATAGTTGTGCTGGAGTGGACAAAAAATTAAACGCAATACCAATTGTATGAAAATTCTTTATCTCTTTGTTTTCGTTTTCATGACCGCATGCACGGTGCGCAATGATGATAAATTCTATATGCCTGCTGAATGGGAACCACATGATGCTATCTGGCTGGGATGGGAAGATGACCAGCTGCAATACCGGCCTGCGGTCATCAAAATTATCAAAGCACTCAAACCCCATGTTAAGATTAAAGTTGCGGTTTCTGGCGACAGCCTGATGCGAGTCGCAAAAAAGTACCTGCAAGAGGAAGGGATTGACTCTTCAGAACTTCAATTCTACAACATGAACGGTGATCGTTATTGGATAAGAGATCATGGAGCTTCATTTCTTGTGAATGGCAAGGGCCAATTAGCTGTCGCAGATTTTGGTTGGAATCGCTATGGCTATCCAGGGTGGTTGGAGATAAAGTATAATAACAATATGGATAGCGTATCAAAATATCTTAAGCAGCATGAGGCGAATACGAAGCTGACTGGCGCGGTGGATAGTTTGATGGCTGTTGCAGAAGGCGCCTCCATACTGAGAACAGATGTTAAACACGAGGGCGGGGCAACCGAGGTGAATGGAAAGGGTACGCTCATCCTTAATGAAGCGACAGTGTTTCAACGTAATCCAGGCCTTTCGAAAGAAGAAATCGAATCAGAATTCAAAAGGGTCCTGGGCGTCACAAATATTATATGGATGAAGAAAGGATTAGCCGATGATCCCTTACACTTTTTTAGAAGAATTGCCGGCAATTATGTAGGAGGAGGGACAGGCGGCCACACGGATGAATTTGTAAGATTCGCGAATGCGACTACCATCTTGCTGGCATGGGTCGATGAGTCGGAAAAGGATTTGAATCCAATCAATCAGATGAACTATGAACGAATGAATGAGAATTTAAAAATACTGGAAGAGGCGAGAGACCAGGATGGCCATCCATTTAAAATAGTTAAAGTGCCGTTACCGGATCTTATCGTAAAAAAAATTACTGCTAAAGAGGACTATTGATTCGAAGGCTGACGCGCCCAGTCCGTTTCTGAAGCCGAGTTATTTTTCCGCGAAGGAAGCCCCGATGGAAGGAGACACTTTGTTTAGAGTTCCGGCATGCAAGTTATTTGAACTACCTCGTTACAAACGGAGTGGTGCTGTTGCCGACTTATACCGCCGCTGGTTCTTCAGCCGAAAAGGAAAATGAGGTCAAACGGATTTTCCAGGAACAATTTCCCGAACGGGAGATCGTTTTTATTGACGCGATGCCGCAAAACTGGCAGGGAGGAGGAATTCATTGCTCGACACAACAACAACCCGGAACAAATAAATACTGATATTGTAATTGAAAAATTTCTTGGGCGAACGAAGCATTGCCTCAACAGTTTTATTCAACACTAACTCTCTGATCCATGCCACGTAAGATTTTATTTTTCTGTGTTTTTTATTTTCTGCTCCTTCATGCGAATGCTCAGGCAGTGGAAAAGATCGCTACCCGTTATATAAACTTTATTGGTGGTGAAAAGAACTGGAAAAAATAAAGACAATGATAACTATCAGGAGAATACGATTATGGTGGAATCTCGTTTCCGTTCAAGAGCTTTCGCTATGGCGCCTAACCGTTACAAATTTATCGTTGAGTCAAATGGAAAGTATTATGCACAGGGATTTGATGGAATGAAGGGCTGGAAAATTGACGTATTCAAAAATGAAACAATGCCTACGGTTCTTAATGGCCCAGAGGCAACAGCCATGGCTAATGAATCGTCTGTTGAGCTGATGGATGTGATGGTCCGCTCCAAAATCGATGGATACGAAAATGGCCTATGCCGGAACAGACTATGGTAAGGTCTCATTTCTGTCATCGCATGAACACACTTAAGACGGAATGATCGATACGTTGTATTTCGATGTCAACAGTCCTATGAGCTTGTTATGAAAAAGACGCTGTCCAAAAATGCAGAATTGAATAAAGCCCCACTGAACATATACTATTCAGACTATCGGGATATCGGCGGCGTTAAGATCCCGTTTAAAACCATTTGTGAATCCGAGGAACAAGTTATCCTCATCATCACCGTCGATAAGGCGACACTGGATGTGCCGATAGAAGAAAAGGAATTTCAACCATAAAATTTGTCTTCTTGTTGTTAGGGCCTCCCCACGTACCTCACCCTAACCCTATTACCCTATCCCCTTATTCCCCTATTACCTAATTACCCAAGTTCCTATCTTTGTTTATGAAACGTCCTGTCGTCTTTTTGATGCTTCTTCTGGCAGGCTTGTATGCATTTGTTTTAATAGTTATTCGGCGCGATCACGCCAGAACGTATTCCATAACGACTGAAACTATTAAAGTCGACTCACTCGATCAGATTAGCCCTCTTGACGGCGAGTTGGTAAAACCAATTTTGTATACGAATGTTACTGGCCTCTCCCGGCTGCCGGTGTCACAGGCAAAGAAAAAATTTATCGCCGCCGTTCTTCCGGCAATCTTGATTGCAAGACATCAGATGGAAACGACGAGGACGAGAATATCTGCACTTACTGACAAGACTGATTGGAGTAGAGAGGATAGCGCGTTCTATACGGATGTAAAAAATCGATTTAGAGCTAAAGACATAAACGATTTGATCGATAGAATCGGGAGCTTGCCAAACAGTATCGTACTGTCGCAGGCAGCTGTTGAAAGTGGGTGGGGGCAGTCGCGTTTTTTTCTGGAGGGCAATAACGTTTTTGGCGTATGGTCATTCAAAAGCGACGAGCCCCGAATGCCGGCGAAGCGGGGCCGGAACAATAAAACGATCTATCTGCGAACATATCCTGACATTGGCCAGTCGATTATTCACTATTTTGAGATTTTGGGTTCTGTCAAAGCTTATCAAAAATTGCGCAGGGAGCGGCTTGTGCAAACAGATCCCTTTGATCTGATACCACATCTTAGAAACTATTCCGAAAGGAGAACGTCCTACACGAATCAACTGAAAGCTATCATCTTGCAGAATGAACTTACGCGGTATGACCGGTATCGCCTGGATCCCGAGTATCTAACCGAGGACTAAAAATGAAATGGATCCTGTTCTTGCTGACTTCGTTTACGACTCTTGATCCAGACTATAAATCTGATTCAGGATATTCGGCCAAAGATGATAAGGAAGTAGTTTGTTTCATTTATCATCGATTTGGTGATTCCAGATATCCAAGCACCAATGTGTCTGTAAAAGATTTCGAAATCCATCTGAAATATCTTGTAGAGAATGATTTTCAAGTTCTTACGTTTTCTCAGGCCATCACTTATTTGCAGTCTGAGCAACCTCCAAAGAAAACGGCAGTGATCACAGTAGATGATGGTTACAAGGGCTTTTTCACTTATGCACTTCCACTTCTTAAAAAGTACGATATACCGGCGACTCTATTTATAAATACGAAGACTGTAGGTGGAGGTGATTACATGACATGGGATGAACTCAAGGATGTTGTTAAGCATGATGTAGAGATAGGTAATCACACACACTCACACGACTACTTTCTCAACCTTCCTGAAACTTCCCGATATAAGACATTCAAAGATGAGATTGACCAAAGTCAGTCGATCATTAAAAAGAACCTGGACATCGAGCCAATCGTGTTTTCGTATCCATACGGAGAATTTGATGTTGAGATGAAGAAGATAGTGAAGCAAGCTGGATTTGTGGCCGCGGCTGCACAAAACTCAGGCGTTATGTACGCGGGATCGGATATTTTCCAGTGTCCCCGTTTTCCGATGTCGGAGGCGTATTCCTCACAGAAACAATTTGTCGAAAAGACTTCAATGCATGCCCTTCAAATTTTAGATCAATCGCCGAAGGCTTTTGTTCTAAAGGAAGAGAATCCTCCAGTACTTACGTTAACTCTGCCGGGTGGTGATCTGAATTTGAAACAACTTCAATGCTTCGTGCAGGGAGGAGAGTGTGAATTGGAAGTCTTAAAAACAACCGATGAAAGCGCCACGATTTCCTTACGCGCGCGAAAACCTCTAGGTGCACGAAGAAGAACATTGTACACGCTTACTTTCCGAGACAATCAGGGAAAGTGGTATTGGTTCAGCCACCTTTGGATCAATCCGAGTGTACACTAGTGTAGCGACAAATTAATTTAACAATAAGCCCTCGGCCTTGGTCACTTGATCGTGATAGCTGCCTGAGTATTCATGGTGCCAGCGTAGACCAGCTTTAGAGATTAGTGCAGGTCACAATGTCCACCACGAACCACGAAGCGCCGACGTATTTTGCGCTTCACACAGTGATCTCCCGATAGCTATCGGGAGTGGCTCCTTTGTGATCGTCGTGACCCTGCACTTATAAAGCTATTAACTCACACGATGAGCACACACCAAGAACCGTAATCGACAGTAAGAATTTTTAAATATCAGTAGTAATCATTCCGAACACTGGAGCCACTACTGTCATTCAGTGTTGCAAAATTTCATTGTTTAAACACTAGGAAGTCCATTTATAAAAGAGGTAGTTCTTTTGGATTTTGCCGTGAATTTCTTAATCTTAATGTTATCGAAGCGAACTTTTCGGTTGTCCCATTATCCTTTCGTGCAGTCAGCATCAACTGAAAAATCTCTCCCTGTGATGTGGATATGGCGTAGTTCAAATTATTGAACATGTTTGCCGTTTGGCACCATAGTATAACCTAACCCAACCCTGTATGAAAAATTTAATTGTCCTCCTGGTTGCATCGGCTCTGTTCTGCGCCTGCAATGCGCCGAAGCCCGAGACCTGAAGCTCCTCCTGCTGAAACAAAACCGCAGCCTCTTGAAGTTGGAGACTCCAAATACATCGACATCTCCAAACAAGGCCTTCAAAGCCTTCGTGAAGGCAACATAGACGGCTTTACTGCTAACCTTGCTGACAGCGCTAAATTCGACTGGAATTACCTCGATAGCCTTGTGGGAAAACAAGCCATTTCGGATTATTGGAAGGATCGCCGCGGCAGAGTAATCGACACTTTAATCACTACAAACGAGGTGTGGATAACATTAAAAGCAAATGAACCTCCGGCCCCGGGACTCCCAACTGGAACCTATGTCTTTGCCTGGTATAAGGCAACCGCGAAATATAATGCAACTGGCAAGTCTATGACACAATGGATCCACCAGATTAATCACTTTGACGCAAACGATAAGATCGATTACATCTCTCAATACCTCGATCGTGTACCGATCCAGCAGGCTACAAAGAAATAGCATCCCTTTGATGGATTGGCAGCGATAATTTCTTACATTCATTATGCCGCAGATGAGAGTCTTTTTTTTGGAAATATGCCGGCAAGTTGAGACATCCGATAATATCTCTCGTTTTATGGGTGATAATTCGAAACATCAGCACTCAAGGTTTTCTGGAGTATTCTGTGGTCGCCGCAGTACAATTCTTGCTAAAAGCATCTTATTAGCGTTATAGTTAAAGTTGAGTATGGATAGGATAACATTGTCCTATCCATTTTTATTTTCTAACCTAACATCAAATCAACATGAATACAAGAACCGCAAGTCTGCTAGCCGTCGTGATGATCGCATGTACGGAGGAACCTCATATTAAGATACCGGATACCGCTTCCAATTACTACTCTTGAGTTTCAAAGTAGCTCTCTGACTTTAGTGGAGGGTCAAAAACCCGGAGACACCGTTATGATATTGACCAATGAGGATCCGCAAGGACCTACTCTTTATTATGTCATAATGAAATACAAAGCAACGGATCTCGGAGGAGGAACATTTGCTTCCCGCTTTCTCTTTGATGCCAGCCACACGAAATTCGACGGCACTACATCAGCACCCGTAATACTGAGGAATTCCCTGGATGAGTCTGGCAGCCTTACTACGGTCATTCAAATGGAATTTGAAAAGGGTAAAACATCATCACGGTTCTCAATCACGGCATACGATGACGACCTGACCGAGGCAGACGAAATAGCCAAACTGGAGGTTACTAACAACAAACCCGGTGTCAGGCGTCTGTCCAAGTCAGCTGACGTTGGGAGATCGAAAGTCCATGGATGTGACTATTAAGGATTTCAATTAACGCGTGTCATAGGCATTTTACTATAGCGTCTTAAATAGACTTCGGAAAAATGTAAGCCATCGTTCCTGCATTGGATCGATGGCTTTTCTACTTATGAATACTTTGTGATACATTGGATAAGAATTAAGATCAATGCAATCAAAAGTCGAAGATATCTTTATGAAGTATGACGAATCAATTTCTTCATTGGGCCTGCATCTTCGCGAATTCTTACTTTCACAACTCGATGGCTGCATTGAAATACCTGACCTTCCCGCGAACATGGTTGCTTATGGTTATGGAACAGGGTACATCGACATGATCTGCACGATCATACCTTCCAAAAAAGGAATCAAACTCGGTTTCTATAAAGGAAGTGAACTCCCCGATCCTGAGAACTTGCTGACTGGATCAGGGAAAGTCCATCGTTATGTTGAAATCAAATCAGAAAAAGATATTCGAAGCCGTGCGATAAAACAATTAGTGAAGGAGGCGATCAAATCCTGGAGGGCGCGCAAACTAACAAAGGCCTTGTCCGCCGAAGGCTTCCGAAGGCGGGCTTCTAAATAGCTGAGACGCATGAACTGGCGCATTAATCTAATCTGGATAATTTTCTCGCTCGCATCTTTTCAATGCGAAACATCAAGACCTAACGAAGAACTACCCAACGTGATATTCATACTCGCCGACGACCTTGGCTACGGCGACTTGAGCTGTTATGGCCAAACAAAGTTCAGCACTCCGAATATTGATCAGTTGGCAAAAGAAGGAATGGTTTTTACTCAACACTATTCAGGAAGTACTGTGTGTGCACCATCGCGTAGCGCATTGCTAACAGGATTCCATACTGGTCACACAATCATTCGCGGAAACAAGGAGGTTGAGCCCGAAGGACAATATCCTTTACCGGATTCAACGTTCACGCTCGTCGAACTGTTCAAGGCCAAGGGATACTCGACGGGTATTTTTGGAAAATGGGGCTTAGGTTCTCCGGGCTCTTCAGGTGACCCGTTGAATCAAGGCTTCGATAGTTTTATGGGTTATAATTGTCAGCGGCTTGCGCATAACTATTACCCGCCTTATTTGTGGCACGATAGCGAGCATTTAAAAATCGATGAAAATGAAGGTGAAAAAAATGGAGTCTATGCTCCTGAACTGATTCAGAAATACGCTCTTCAGTTTATCGAGTCAAACAAATCGAAACCATTCTTCCTCTATCTTCCGACGGTTCTTCCTCATGCGGAGCTTGCCGCGCCGGAAATGATCATGGAAAAACACAGGGGAAAATTCGAGGAAGGGGCGCCGTACAAAGGAACAGGACCCTCGGATAAAAACTACAAGACCGGTGGCTACTCGTCACAATCAGAACCAAGAACAGCATTCGCAGCGATGATCAATGTTTTGGACGATCAGGTGGGGGAGATCATTAAAAAACTGAAGGACCTCAATAAGTATGATAACACAATCATCGTGTTCACGTCAGACAATGGTCCTCATCGTGAAGGAGGTGCTGACCCCGACTTCTTCGACAGCAATGGAATTCTAAAGGGTTACAAAAGAGACCTGTATGAAGGTGGCATACGCGTGCCGTTGATCGTTCATTGGCCAGCTAAAATAAAGCCGGGAAAAACCGATCATATATCTGCATTTTGGGATTTTATGCCCACGTTCTCGGAACTTATCAACGCAGCTCCGGTAAACTCAGACGGGATTTCGTTCGCTCCGACTTTGCTGGGATCACAGGATCTGCAGCGAAAGCATAATTACCTCTATTGGGAATTTCATGAGCAAAACGGAAAGCAGGCTGTGCGAAAGGGAAGCTGGAAGGCCATCAGACTGAATGCCAACGCGGAAGGATCTTCGATTGAGTTGTATGACCTTGAAAATGATCCAGGCGAGGAACACGACCTGGCGGCTAAATTTCCCGATTCTGTCCTCGTAATGAGGTCGTTGATGGAACGGGCACATTCACCTAACCCGGCCTTTCCCTTCTCTTCAGAAAATAAGTGACCTGATTTTTCGATGCTGTTGACATAGGGTTGTCAGTTCGCCACCGTTAATTGTACTATCAACTAATAATTACAAAAGCGATGAGTCTATTCATAAAAAACAGCATTACGATCAATGCACCTGCAAAAAAGGTGTGGAATGCACTTGTTAATCCCGAGCAGACTAAGAAGTACATGTTCGGCTGCGAAGCAGTCTCCGAATGGCGGGTGGGCAGTTCGCTGTTATGGAAAGGTCAGCATGAGGGAAAGGAAATGGTGTTTGTAAAGGGAAGCGTTGCAGACATTCAGCCGGAACGATTTCTTGCTTACACGGTCATCGATCCGAACTCAACCATAGAGGATATTCCTGAAAACTATTTGACCATCACCTACGAACTAAAATCTCAGAATGGAAAAACTGACTTATTGGTTACGCAGGGCGACTATTCTACTGTTGCGGATGGTGAACGTAGATTTAAGGAGTCGTCCAATAACGGCGAGGGCTGGAATCCTATACTTGTTGAGATAAAAAAATTGGTGGAGTCGGAATAGATATTAGTCAAGTGCATGAAGAGTAACCCAATAACGGTACGCTACCAGTGCTTTGTCGATCTTTGAAAGTTTGGTTATATCCCTTTTGCTATACCGGGGAAGAATCAGTTTGTTAAACTTTGCAAGCAATTTGAAAAAGTCCTTCTTCATTGCGGACTCGGGCTTGTTATTTTGACCGCTCAAAGACATCCTCCCAGGTAAACTTTTTACCATCGGTTCCTGTCATGACGCCTTTTACATAGAGCTTGCCACTTTTCACTTGCTCAGACATCTCGACAGTTGAAAAACCACCTTGGAAAATAGTGCCTGACTGATACAGCAAGGTTGGATAAGTCTTGCCGTCTTTCATTGTGTACGTTCCGCCCATTACATGCTCAAATTTTTTGTTACGGTGACTGATCCGCATCCAATGAGTTGGAGTAATAATGTGAAAACGTGTGGTCGTTGAGTTAGTGTGAGAATCTTTCGAGCCATCGAAATTTGTATACGCCGACGATAGTTGCGACCAGGCGCCGATGGCGGGATTTTCGGGGTAAGCATTTGGTGTCTTAACCCGCTTGAATACCATTTCCTCAAGTATGACTTTTTTTCCATCCGGACGAATAAGGGTTCCGGCCTGAGTGAATTTATCTCCTTCAATCTTCCAGGTAAAATCGGTTTTTACATTATCGAATATTTGTACAGATGCTTGTGTGGGATACTCGATGTACTTATTACCGTCAAGTTTAATGGTACCTGCGTAGCTACGATTGAAGACAAGCGAATCACCCTGAACGTCGTGGGCAATAAGCATGTAGTGGGTGGGAGTTATAATCTTTACTTCACGGACAGTGGATGTGTCAATAGAAAACCTTTCACCATTGGCGCCAATACCTTTGATAGATACCATCTCCCACGTGCCTGTCAATGGGTGTTGGGCAGCTAACGTGAAACTGAACAGAAGGATCGCTCCTAAAATCGCTAAACGCGTCTTCATAAGGTCGAGGGCAGAAGGTTTGTGGCGGCTAATGCCTTTCGTTTCCCAGAAACGGGAATTCGCAACAAAACGTTGCATGCTGTTCTTCATTACAAGGCGGTTTAGGAGATAATTAGACAAATTAGGCCATTTTTCGGTCGAATTGAAATGTTCAACTGAGAAAACCTGGAATGGAACGCCTTTAACGAAGAACCTAATCGAGCGCATTCATGATTGAAATTGATAACTTTTACTTAAGCAAACCTGAGCCACTAAAGGGCTGCTTGCTGTCGCTTAGAGATGTAATCCTTCGTTCTAACAGCGAGATCACCGAGGCGTGGAAATACAGTATGCCCTTCTTTTGTTTTCGAAAAAGAATGTTTTGCTACTTATGGATTCAGAAAAAAACGTCCATTCCATACATTGGAATAGTGGAAGGAAGAAATATTTCTCACCCCAGGCTGATCCAGGAAAGCAGGTCAAGGATGAAAATATTATTGATCGATCCAACGAAAGACCTACCCGTCAAGGTCATCCTTACGATTTTGAAAAAAGCCGCACGACTGTATGAACGTTCAAGACGCTACGCGCCGTATTAAAAAAAGCCCTGAAAAACGACGGAAACGAGGGATATAAGGCACGACTTTTGGCTCTATTATCTTGAATGGACCTGCCCGACCGAACTTACAAAATGAATTTGGGTTATTACTGTGGAAACAACTTGAAGAACATGTTTAGGCGAGTCGTTCGGGCGAAAAGTGTTATGAAAAAGCTAAGCTGGATATTATTTTTTATATGCATTACCGCAGCTGCGGGCGATCCTGGTCAGGAAGTCAAATCCAGTAAGATCACCTTCAAGATAAAGAATGCAGGCATTACTGTCGATGGCTCTTTTTCAGATCTTCAAGCTGACATAAAATTCGATCCAAAGAACCTTGATAAAAGTGTGGTCAAAGCGTCAGTGGGTGTTGCTACTATTAAAACAGGAATAAAGAAACGCGATAAAGATTTGCGGATGCGTAAATATTTTGATGTAGAGAAATATCCCCGCATCAAAATGACCGCTAAGAAAATTAAACAACTTGAAAAGAATAAGTATAAAGGGACATTCGATCTTACTATAAAAGGTGTCACAAAGCAGGTTGAAATTCCGTTTACCTATACGAGTAAGGAAAACGAAGGAACATTTTCGGCAGAGTTTACTGTCAACCGCCGTGACTTTGGTGTCGGAAGCAAGAGCCTGATTCTATCTGATGAGGCAATCGTCTCCATTGACGTTACCATAAAGGAAGGCAAAGCTAAAGACGGCATAACGAGCAGACGATAATTATTGTTTCTTCACACTAATACATCACCCTTATGATAGCAAGGATATGGGAAGGCAGGACCACCCTGTCAAAAGCTGCTGACTATAAAGAGTTTGTGTTAAGAGTTGCAGTTCCTGATTATAAATCTGTCAAAGAGATTCAACGAATCCAATTTCTGCACCATGTGGAAAACAACGTGGCTTACTTTACATTGATTACATTTTGGCCATCCATTGAGGCTATACAAAAGTTTGCTGGCCCTGATTATGAAAAAGCAAAATACTATCCTGAAGATGATGAATTCCTTCTGGAGTTTCCTGAGAAAGTAAAACACTACGAAGTCTTCTACGATGAGGCGATAAATTGAGGAAATCGGTTCTTTTACCGAACTTAGCCTCATCGATACACTATCCCTCATGAATCTCCAATTAATTCCAATTAAAGAATTTTTGCACGAGAACACGGAATTCGAAGCTCATCCAGACTGTCGTGAGAACCTGGAGATGTCGATCATGTTTTATTCGCGCGTTGGTTATGTCGTTCCATGGATCGGCTACTACGCGTCGCTGGATGGAGCCTGGGTTGGGAGTGGAGGCTTTAAGGGTCGACCGATGGACGGAAGGGTCGAAATTGCATATGGAACGTTTCCTTCATTTCAGCACAAGGGGATTGGAACAATGATATGCAAAGAACTTGTCATGTTGACGCTTAGAACCGATCCCACGGTTAAGATCACCGCCAGAACATTGATGGAAGAAGGTCATTCGGCAAAAATTCTGAAAAAAAACGGATTCCTCTGGCAAGGCGTCGTTGTCGATCCCGATGACGGCGAAGTTTGGGAGTGGGAATATGTTCGCTAAACCCGGATAGCGAATATCGCTTCATTTGCAAACTTATTCCGGGGACCCAACAGCTTTCGTAATTGATCATTGATCATTGCTCACTGTTCATTGCTCACTGCTCACTGCCAACACCTATACGTTCCGTTGCGCTCATTACAATAGTGCCCAGGCAAACTAGGTACCCAGGCACCTGAAATGCCACGTGCGAAATATCCACATTGTGATGAATTGCTTCACATA
>CAVZFT010000050.1:0-41267 GCA_963774615.1 uncultured Cytophagales bacterium | reverse complement strand
ATGAATAGAATCTGCAATACAAATTTTCATTCTTTTCATATCGTTACGTAATCAACTAATGAATGAGAAATTTCATCACACCATAAACTTTGTTATTACGGCTTGGCTACTTGAAAATATAAGGAATGTCGGAAGGCAATAAAATACATCCATTTAAAATCGAGATGGAGGCTTTTACAAGCCTTTTTAAAATTCATTATCCAAGTCTGAAAGCTTATGCCTGCCTGTTCGTAGATAGCGAAACCGCGGAAGATATTGTGCAGGAAGTTTTTATTTACGTTTGGGAAAATAAGGGAGCCATCACCATTCACACTTCGATAAAAGCCTATCTTTTTAAAGCAACTTATACCCGGTGCTTGAATTATATCAATCGGCAAAAGATGATGACTATCAACCGCCGGCAAATTGAACAGGAACTTAGAGATTACGAAGCGAGTTTCTTCGACCCTGATAAAAACGAGATCATCCGTAAATTATATATGAATGATCTGCGTGACGAAATTAACCAGGCAATTGAAAGTCTTCCTCAAAAGTGCCGTGAAGTGTTCACGTTAAGTTATATAATGGACAGGCAAAATAAGGAAATTAGCAAGTTGCTCGATATTTCAGTAAGCACTGTTGAAAAACATATCAACTACGCTTTAAAGGTCCTACGGAAATTATTGCAAAATAAGATTATCGCCCTTGTTCTTGCGTTCCTTATTTAAAGGAGCATAATTCAGGCTTCCAAAAAAAAGTCATTTTTTTTCCAAATCATATAGAAGTTTTTCATTTCTGCTTTGTCTTACAGGTATTAGGGCAAAGACATGAACGGCATGAATGAAGAATTGATAATAAAATATCTTCAGGGGCAATGCTCCCCTGAGGAAGAAGACTTATTTCTGAAATGGTTACAGGAATCGCCCGAAAACAAAAAGTTTTTCTATGAACAAAAAGCCTTATTGAATTACCGTAAGGTAAAACATTTCGGCACCGACGAGCAGATCAATCAGGCAGCGGCAAGATTTCATTCAAACGTTCGTCTTGCAGAATCGCGAAGAAAAAAACAAGTATATCTCCGGTTTGCCAGGTATGCCGCTGTTCTCCTATTCTTACTGGCATTGCCAGCTATACTTTACAAAGCGGATTATTTCAGCAGTGATTCAGAACTGATCACTGTTTCGATAGCTCAAACTGATAGCAGCAAGTTCGTTTCTTTAAGCGATGGCAGCCGAGTATGGCTAAACAGCAACAGTAGTATAACCTATCCCGAAACCTTTTCGAAAAGCGAAAGAAATGTTCAGTTGACCGGAGAAGCTTATTTCGAAGTATCACACGATTCACTTCATCCCTTCAAAGTCCAAACACACAATATCCAGGTAAAAGTATTAGGAACTTCCTTCAATGTCCGCTCTTATTCTTCGGAAAAAAATACAGAAACTACACTGGTTGAAGGCAAAGTTGTCATCCAAAATAAGCAAGGCAATAATCTTGCTATGCTAGCCCCGGGGCAAATGGCCGAGTATGACAAAACCAGTCAATATTTAGCAGTTAAAGCAGTGGATCCGAACGGATACACTGCATGGCGCCATGGCTTGATTGTATTTACCAATGCAACGCTTGACGAGATTACAGGGAAGCTTTCGGAGTTATACCAGGTTCATTTTATAATCAACGGCGCGAGCGCGCAGCACACATCTTATAACTTCAGTTTCCGGAAAGGTCAGTCAATTGACAAGGTTTTGGAAATGCTGAGTTTCATTGCGCCTATAAAGTATAACGTGCAGGGAAAAGAAATATTTATCACCCCATTGTGAGACGTTTAAATGCAGCAAAACTATAGAAAGAAAATCATGTTGCGGTATTGTATATTAATCTGTTTGCTTGTACCGGTAACAACGCAGACAACATACGCCCAGGCTAATACGATCAGCTTAAACCTCAAGGATGTTCCGATAACCGAAGTCATTGACGCTATTAAAAAACAAACTACATACACATTTTCATACGACGTTGGACTTGAAACCATTTTGAAAGAAAAGAAAGTCACGATCAATGTTACCCGACAATCCATCGTTCAAATATTACCCGTATTGTTCGACACCACTGACATTGCCTACAAAGTTGTGGACGACAACATTTTACTTTCAAAAAAAAATTTAGATCATAAAACAAATAGTCATCAAACAGTTTCGCAAACGGTCAAGGGAAAGGTCATCGATAGCGAAAGCAAAGTCCCATTGATTGGCGTAAGCATAGTTTTGTTAAACAGCCAGCCCAACCTGGGCGCAATTTCCGACGCCAATGGTATGTTCTCTTTCAAAGTGCCCCTAGGCTTGCAAAGTCTTAAATTGACGTATGTGGGCTATGAAGAATTTATTGCTTCCGGACTTCAAGTCATTTCAGGGAAGGAAACTTTCCTGAATATTGAAATGCGCGAATCTGTAACGAAGATGAACGAGATTGTCATTAACGCTGACCAGGAGAAAGACCTGCCTCAGAATTCAATGGCCACCGTAAGTGCCCGACAGCTTGCAACCGAGGATGCAAGCCGTTATGCTGCAGGGTACTATGATCCCGCCCGCATGGCGAGTGTCTTCGCCGGCGTTATGGCTGCCTCCGATTCACGCAATAGTATTGTTATCCGGGGAAATTCCCCTATGGGACTCCAGTGGAAGCTCGAAGGAATTGAAATACCAAATCCAAACCATTTTAATAATGGACAAGGAGACGGAGGGGGAGTTTTTAGCATAATTTCTTCAGAGGTACTCTCAAATTCAGATTTCTTTACCAGCGCTTTCCCGGGAGAATATGGAAATTCTACTTCCGGTATACTCGATCTAAACCTCCGGAAAGGCAATCCGGACAAACGTGAATATGGAGTTCAGATTGGAGTGATCGGTTCACAGGTCTCATTAGAAGGCCCGTTGGGTAAGCAGAACAGAATATCATACTTGTTCAACTACAGGTATGGTAATCTTCAGTTTTTAAATAAGATGGGCCTGCTTGGGTTGAGATGATAATCAGACGCCACCCATTTTTCAGGACTTGAACTTTAATATCAATTTCCATACGCAAAAGGCCGGAACTTTTTCTCTCTTCGGTGTCGGAGGAATAAGTTCAACCGGTGAAGATAACCCGAGGGACTATCAGGACGAAGATCATAAAATGGGTGTGCTTGGCCTGAAACACTTGTGGACATTGCCCAATAATAAAACTTTTCTTAAAACAATTGTAGCCGTAGCTGACCAGCACGATAAACTTGAAAGTGGAATCGTGAACCAAAATCACGAGCATGAATTGACTGACAGCAGCACTTACAACTATCCGGCTATAAGAACCGCCATCACGATCAATCATAAATTCAATGCCAGACACACCGTTCGTGCCGGCGTTATTTATAGCGACCTGTTTTTCGATATTTACGGAAGAACAATATTTCGTCAGATATTTTTGGATCCTCAAGGAAACCCGCTGCCAAGAATCGATCGAGAGTACGTTAATAACAAAGGGAGCACGGCACTCGCCGAGGCTTTTTGTGCGTGGAAGTACCGTGTAGCCAGTACGTTCGAAATTAATGCTGGTGTTCACAACATGCTTTTCCTGTTGAATGACGATTATTCATTGGAACCACGGCTTGGATTGAAATGGCAAGCGAGCACTAAGTCGTCTTTTAGTTATGGTTTCGGTTTACATTCCCGGGCTGAACCCATATCCGTCTACTTCTCACAAGTAACAGCTCCGGATGGAACCACTTCAACTCCCAATAAAAAGTTAAAGCTGACGAAAGCCATGCATCATGTCGTGGGGTATGATTTGTCCATTCGGCCGGATCTGCGCGTAAAAGTAGAAGCATACTATCAATACCTATACGATGTACCAGTTTCCGCCAACCCCGGCAGTACTTACTCAAGAATAAATAGCGAACATGGAATTCCTGATTCCACGCTTCAGAATAATGGGAAAGGTTACAATAAAGGAATTGAAGTAACATTGGAAAAATTCTACTCTGATAACTACTATTTTTTAGTAACGGGTTCGCTTTTTGATTCAAAATATAAACCTGCTAATGGACACATTTACAACACCTATTTTAATTCAAAATATCAAGCCAATTTTCTGGCGGGGAAAGATTTTAAATTAGGGAGGGCCCGGCAAAACGTCTTTAGCTTGAACTTTAGAACACTGATCCATGGCGGATTTCGATACACACCTCAAGCTGTTGGCACAACGCCCTCCGGTATCAATTATCTTTATTCTGTTACTTCAGAAACCTATTCCAAGCAAGCGCCTGACTATTTACGATTCGATTTGGGTTTGAAGTACAGGCGAAATAATCCCCGCTATTCCTGGATTATTTCGTTGGATATACAAAACTTGACTAACCGGGAAAATGTTATTGACTATAATTTCCTGATTGCCCCTCATGATGATCAAATATTCGTCGACCCTGTTACAGGCATCGGTATAATTCCAGTGCTAAATTTTAAAGTGGAGTTTTGAAATTGCTTGGATACTTCATTGCGATTGACAAGATAAAAATGGTGCACCCGGACTAAAGGCAAGGATGGGCAACAATGGTCCTGAGAAATTTCCAGAACTGAAAATTTTGCGGACTACACCCGCCTTTTGTCATAATTACACCCGTGTTTTCTGTTCGCCAAGACTGATCTTTGAAAAAAATAAAAGCTGTAAGTATGGCACTGGAGAAAGATCATTTACAAAAGGCGCTTACCACCGCATTCGATGAATTTATCGCCGTATTCTCCTCCTTCGATGAGAACAACATCAACCGTAAACCTTTTTCAGGTAGCTGGACACCGGCCCAGGTAGCCACGCACATTATCCTCGCCACGGATGGTGTACCCGACTCAGCCACCAAACCGCTCGACCGCGAAATTGATTTATACCTGCCCGCTATCCGCCCGTGGTGGGAAGACCTTAGTCAAAAATTCAAATCACCCGAACCTCTGCGGCCGGATGACAACCACCGATCAAAAAATGAAGTGCTTTCAGAATTACAACGTGTCAGAGAAAAGGATTTGAAGATCGTTGCACAGGAAGACCTCACGCTAATTTGCCTCGACTTTGAGCTTCCTACCATTGGTTACCTTACTCGTTATGAATGGTTATGGTTCATCCAGATGCACCTGAAGAGGCACCTGTTTCAGTTACAGAATATGGGATGAATAAGCTGTAGTAAATCTGTTGTCCCGATTGTCCAAAATTAACGCTCCGGATAATTTTATGAGGATTTCCTGTTCGATGTCAAACCTTGAAGGAATGATCGCAAAAGGAATAACGCTTGGTTTGCTGCAGGATATTTTCCACTTTCCCATGCAAACCAACCACATCCTACTGGTTAACATTATGAACGTATTAAGAAAATTACAAGACGGCAAGCGCGTGTACGGAACGGCTTTTACGTCCACTGCACCTTCCTGGCCTTTGAGCTTACAGAAAGCAGGACTTGATTTTGCTTTCATTGACAATGAGCATATTTCGATGAACAGGGCCGACCTTGCTAAATTATGTCAGGTTATAAAATCCTATGGAATTTCTCCAATTGTCCGGATCCCGAGTCCCGATCCTTATCTGGCATCTCAGGCTATTGATGCGGGTGCCGTGGGAGTGGTGGCACCTTATCTTGAATCAGTTGACCAGATCCGTGACCTGGTCGGCGCAGTGAAGTATAAACCGCTTAAGGGAGAAGTGCTCGACCGTGCATTGAAAGGTGAAGAAGCGTTGAGTGAGAAAGTACAGGCATACGTGGAAAAAGTGAACGCCGGAAATATGGCGATCGCCAATATTGAAAGTGTTCCTGCAATGAATAAACTGGATGAACTGTTATCCGTGCAGGGTCTCGATGCCGTTTTTATTGGCCCGCATGATCTTTCCGTAAGCCTTGGCCATCCGGAAGAATATGACCATCCTTTATTTGAAGCCGCTGTAAAGAAAATTATTCAAACCGCCCGCGGAAAAGGATTGGCAATAGGAATCCATTTTTCGCTTGAACCGGAACGTCAGATCAAGTGGGTGAAGGAAGGCGCCAACATTATTATTCACAGCTTTGACATTGCGCTCTTTACGCAACGACTGATTCACGATATAAACATTATTAAGACGGGAGTGGGCGACCAGGTTTCAGCAAAGGAATCGGGCAACATGATTATTTAATGGATACTTTAACGGAGTTACTTTTTCAGTATTCAAATTTCACTAACCTGCGCGCCTTGTTCCCTTTCGGGACAAACAAACGTGAACGTCACGTAACCTGTTGACAATGCGGCCTTCGGCTGATCATTTTTGTGAAGATTTATTAAGTTTAGGGGATTGCCGGCCTGAGGGTTAATAGCACAATGTAAAATAGAGAGCTAAAATGATAAGGGTTCTGATTGGCTTTTGCATACTGGCTGGGTTGGTGAGCTGCAGACGTGGCAGGCATCAGCAAGTTCAACTAAAAAACGCTTCATCCGAAACCGTATATTTTGTGATTTCGCCAGACTCGATTCCGTCAAATCCAAATGACATCTGGCGAATTCGGCCCATAACAGCAAAATCCGATTATTCCAGGATTAGCAAAGATCAAGATTCCATCTGGAAAGAAACGTTATATCGATATCGTATTGAAAAAGGTAATTCAGGCATTTTGTTGTCATCAGAGTCGGCAGAAATCTTTCCCGATGCTATTTCTGTTAAGGACATTGTTAACGATCGGTATAATGGAAAAGTGAATGTTTTCGTAATTAAGGAAAGTGACTTATCGGAATATTCAGATAAGGCAATTATCGAAAAGAAGCTTTATCATTACGTTACGACCCTAACTGAAAAAAGCATAACCGGCGATACAACAATCATTCAATACTTTTAGGATTTAGTGGTAGAACGCAAGTCAGTCCGAAGGACTCCTTGGGAGAAGATTTGCAAAATAGTAGGTCCAAGTCTCGCCACCACACATGCCTACGTTGGAAGGTTTGAACCAGGCGTTAGAAAAAGTGAGCCCCGCTGCGCGACGATTGGGCAAGGAAACTGATCTCTTAAAAAGGAAACCTCTCATTTATAGTGCCTACAGAAATCTTTGTCGACGTAATTTCTATTAAGCCGATCGGTAACGATCGGTAATCCTAAATAAGTACGTCTCGCTAACCTAAAAAAAAACTAGGCCCTTCGCGGAGTCCGTCCTGTTTCGTGCCAAAATTTCTAAAAGCAATCCCTGATTATGACTGATGATAATCAGTTCAATACATGACCTACGTTAGAGATTCGTTTGTATGCCGTGACTATCTTTAGCCCATATCAAAATGATCGAGCTATGAAAACAATCCTTATCCCTGTAGATTTCCAACCCGCCGCAGGAAAGGTTTTGCACTATATTGAGAAGGTCTTCAAAGACCAATCAATTAAGGCAGAATTGTTATATGTCCTGACGCCTTCAGAAAAAATGACGAAGAAAGATGTTCAAAAGTCCTATTTAGATTTTGAACATAAGTACCTAGAGGGGACCACGCTTCCACATCATTTTACAGTGGTGGAAGGAAAACTGTTGGACCAGATTCAAAACAAAATCGATGAATTGCGTCCGTCTCTGGTTGCAATAGGCCTATCAGGAAATTCACTGGTTAAGTCACTCCTGAAATTAGTACGTTGTCCTCTCCTAATGATTCCAGGGGCGACCGAGTCTTCAGCGATCCGCAATATTGTGTACGCGAATGATTTTCAAAATATAAAAGTCTCTTCGGCATTTGAGCCGCTTTGGGATTTTGCGAAATCCAACGGTGCCCGGATTCACATCGTGCACGTCACAAAAGGAGCTACTGTACCCCGCGACGAGGAAGAAGGTTCGCTGGAGTATTATCTCGAGAATGTTGATCACGAATATGCATCGATCAAAAGTGATGATTTTGTAGGGGCGATCAACAATTATGCGACTGAGAAGAAGATAGATTTACTGACACTACTGCTGCGCGACCACGGAAATAACGCGCTGCCATCGCGGGGCAAGTTCGTGCAGGAATTGTTAACGCGTACACAGCTACCGATATTAACGCTTATATAATGTCTGTTATGATTGTTGCAATCGGATTGACAATCTAAACATTCTCCAAGGAAAACTAAGTCTGTTCGATGCTTCGGTGCCGAAATACGAGGTGAACCTGGTTTATGGCAAGCAAACTCAAGATTTACCGAGACTTTCTCAATCGATCCCGTGAACACCATTGAAAGACTAGTTGCTTAACGACTTGTAATAAGCACAAACATTTTTCATCACACACTCAGCATGTTTGGGATTTGTCGGACGGCAGATTTCCCGGCCGAGGAACGAGATCGCCATGCCGGCTTCGCCCCAATCCTTTTGATCAAGCACCTCCATCATTTGTTTTTCTATTTTCTTAGGGTCAGTACCTGTAGCGATACCCAGGCGGGGGGCTACACGCACAACGTGGAGGTCCACAATGATGCCTTCGGCCTTCACGCCCGACTCGCGCATAATGACATTGGCAGACTTTCGGCCAATGCCCGGAAGCGCGGTCAGCTCATCCATGGTCAGGGGAATATTTTTGTCGAGTTTGACCTCTGCCGCGAGACGCATCAACCACTTCGACTTATTGGCGAAGTTGCGGACTTTGCTGAGCAGAGGATACAACGTATCCTCTGTCGCCTTGGCCAGGGACTTTATGTTCGGAAATACTTTAAAAAGATCTGGTGCAACTTTATTGATGTGCGCGTCGGAGTCCTGTGCTGCCAGGATCACCATCACGACCAGCTCATAGGTGTTACCATAGTCCAGCGGAAATTTTTTCCCTTTGTATTTTTTGATAAGGGGCTTAATGTCTTTTTTCCAGTTCCTGCCTGCCATTGACGTTTAATTTGGATGTGCATGAAAGATACGCACTGAAAACAATTTCCTGCGCCACTTTAAAGACATTCTGGTAAACATGTCGCACGCCGAGCCATTAGATAGTAGTGAAGGCAACAAAATGGACAGCTTCCCTATCAAGGATTTTAAACTTGGGGCTCATAAAAATATTGCTAACGAATGATGGAAATTAAGCGCAAGTCAGTCCGAAGGACTCCTTCGGAGAAGACTTGCAGCATAGCAGGTTCAAAGTCTCACCACCGCAGATACCTACGTTGGAAGACTCATATCTTGAACCAGGCTTGGATAGTAATCGCCTCAGTTATTATTCAGTCTATCGTAGTCATGCAACATAGATTTCAGGTTCCGCTGGGTTACCTGTATGCCCTTTTAACATAAACTATATTAATGCCATGATTCATGGCAGCCGTGTTATAGTTGTTAAACGTAAAAATCAGTTACAGAAATTTTTTATTTAGTCACCAACTTCAACTTATTATGTTATGAAAAAAACTATAGTACTTATTACCCTAATGACCGGTTTCATTTGTACCGCCTATCCACAGCTAAACACAAACTATGGAACTGGAACAGTATCAATTGGCTTTATCAATAGCTCCTTTGGCTACAATGCAGGGAATGACTTGACCTCTACCGCTTCGGGTAACTCTTTCTTCGGCGCTTACAGCGGAACGCTTAATACAGGTGGCAGTTACAACTCTTTTTTCGGCAGTCAAAGCGGCAGGAGCAATACAACTGGCGGCTTTAATACAGCGATAGGTCAACAAGCGTCTTATCATAATAGTACAGGTATTCAAAACGTAGCGGTCGGATCACTGGCTCTATATCAAAACACTTCTAACCAAAACACAGCGGTGGGCAGTGTTGCGTTGACTTACAATACAACAGGCTATTCCAATGTTGCGGTTGGATTCGCCGCCTTATATGAAAATGTGAGTGGCGTATTTAATACAGCTGTTGGAGCAAATGCTATGTTCGAGAATACCACCGGAAATGAGAATACGGCCCTCGGGCGCGAAGCCTCATATACAAACGCGACTGGATTTCACAATACGGCAGTGGGATTTCAATCACTATATTCTAACACAGCAAACAGGAATACTTCTATCGGGACAAAGTCTCTCTTTAAAAATACAACGGGGCATAGTAACACAGCGAACGGCTACCGCGCGCTTTATGAAAACACTATAGGGTATTACAACGTCGCGTTAGGAAGCAACGCGATGAATTTAAACATCAGCGGAAATTTTAATACTGCTACAGGTTATTATGCATTTGCCGATAACACGACAGGTTCACATAACAGCGCATCGGGTTTCCGCGCACTGGATAACAATACCACTGGGAATCGTAACACCGCCCACGGGTCACATGCTCTCGGATCGGTCAGCACTGGAAACTTCAACACTGGAATAGGCTATAACGCTGGTCCTGCGCTCGTCGGTCTTAACAACACCACAGCAATAGGATACCTCGCCGTGCCTACTGCATCCAATCAGGTGCGCATCGGCAATACAGCGGTTACAAGCATCGGTGGCCAAGTATCCTGGACCACATTTTCAGATGGCCGCTTTAAAAAAGATATCAAAGAAGATGTTTCCGGTCTCGACTTCATCAATCACCTAAGACCTGTAAGTTATGTCGTCGATAAAACCGGTGTGAATAAGTTCTTACAGGTTTCAGACAGTTCAAACTCGCTGACGGAAACAAGAAATATCTCCATGCGTCAAACCGGATTTGTCGCACAAGAAGTTGAAGCGATTGTAAAAAAAACCGGTTATGTTTTTTCTGGGGTGGATGCACCTAAAAATGAAAATGATCACTATGGCATTCGATATGCAGAGTTTGTAGTTCCATTGGTAAAAGCGGTGCAGGAATTATCGACGAAGGTGGAGGAACAACAGCAGCAAATCCAATTACTGTTGGCACAACTGGATTCAAAAAGTGAAATCGACACAAAGGAAGTAAGTGGGAATACAAATGCCACCCTGTCCAGAACAATCCAAATCCATTTAATTCCGAAACTGAAATTAAAATGACCTTACCTGAAAAGGCAGGACATGCAGCGATTATGATTTATAGCTTGGAGGGTAAACAAATGAAAAATATTCAGGTTTACGATCGTGGCGAGGTTTCTGTTAAAATTCTGGGGAATGAATTATCCGCAGGTATGTATTTGTACGCTTTGATTGTCGACGGAAAGATAGTCGATACAAAGAAAATGATACTGACTGAATAGTATAAGTAGTATTCACCAGTGGGGTTAAAAATAGGGATGGTCACTACCTCCTTATCAAGTAACCCCTATTCGCTCTTCAGGACCTCCGCCGGATTACTCCTCGCCGCCTTCATCGTCTGCGATCCGATCATAATGAATGCGATCAGCAATACCGCCAGCAAGCCAACGAACAGCTCGGCGATTTGCACGGGTGTATGATAGGGGAAATTCGTGAGCACAACGTTTTCGAAGAAAAGGTAAGTTACGGGCAGAGCGATGAGTGCCGATATCGACAGCAGTACGAGAAAACCGCGGCTCAATAAGTATACAAGGTTGCCGGAGCTTGCGCCCATCACTTTGCGGATGCTGATCTCTTTTAGTCTTGTCTCGGTTGTGAATACCACCATTCCGAACAATCCCATCGATGCGATAGAAATGGCGAGGAATGAAAGGAAGCCAATGATCTTGATCATGGCGGAAAATTCGCTGTAGGCATCTTCTATTTCTTCGTCATAGAATTTAGCCTCAAATGGATGAACACGATCGATCTTCTTCCATGTGGACTCGATCTTGGCCATGGTCGCCGGCATGTCAGTGCTTTGTATTTTGGCATTAATGATTGCCCTGTCTTCGGGTGTCCAGAACATGAATGCTACCGGCCCGATAAGGTTATCGACCTTGCCATAGTGAAAGTCTTTCATTACTCCAACGATGGTCATCTTGCGTCCATTTACTTTGAAATTACTGAATGTTATCTCTTCCCCGATTGCTTTCTCGGGGTCGCCGTTAGCGATGTTAAATCGTTTTAACACTTGCTGGTTAACGATCACTTCCGTGGCGGCTTCCGCTGTAGTGGGTCGTGCAATAAAATTTCCTCCGGCAACGAGCTTGTATCCATGCAGAGGCAAGTAGTTTTCGTCGACGTGGTTGGTCAAGACCAGCGCAGAGTCGCGCGAATCTTTGTATTTCATATTGCCGCCCCAGGCATTCCCAACGCTGGTGATAATCATCGACCGGGACAGTGCAGTTACTTCCGGCATCTCGCTTAGTTCCTTGAGAAGTGCATCGGGTTTATTACCCTGCATATTAATGTTCAGGATGTTTTCTGTGTTGAATCCCAGGTCGAATGCAAGTATGTTTTTATACTGCACATAGCCGATGGCCGTTGTTGTTATAAAGATCAGTGTGACCGTGTATTGAATCACCACCGAGGCGCGTCTGAGTGTTACGTGTTTGAATACTTTCAACGACGACACATTCCTGAGCGCATTGATCGCGCTGACTTTCGAAAAGAATATTGCAGGCATGAAGCCGGCAATAACACCTACGGTGACCGAAAAGACGATAAAGGCTACAACCATAGACGGAGTGAGCTCGAGCTTCACCATGCGCTGCATCTCCGGAGCCATGTTTATCAGCTGCGGCCGCAATACGAGAAATATGAAGTATGAAAGAAGAAGGGCTGCCAGGGAGATTATGATCGCCTCCGCCAGGAACTGTTGCCGTATCTGGCTCTTTCCGGCACCGATAGCTTTGCGAAGACCTACTTCCTTAAAGCGGCGCATGGCACGTGCTATCGAAAGATTGGTATAGTTGAAACACGCAGACAATATCACAACGAGTGCAAGCCCGCCGAGTATCCAAAGCACAACCGGAGGCATGTGAGGGCCCACGGGGCCCATGGAGCGACGGAGATCCTCTCCGACCACGATCTTATATAAAGGAAGAAGCTCGAGTTGGATCTTCGTGTCCCGATAGCCATCGGGACCTTCAGCGAGATTTTCCTCCTTTGCAATTGCGTCGAGCTGCGACTGGATTGAAGCCATGTCGGCATTTTCCGGCAGCAGGAGGTACACGTAGTTCGACCACATGCTTGTCCATGTTTCAAAACTCTTATCGTTCTTTACTGCTTTGTTCAGCCGTTGAGAACGATACCAGTGCTTCGAAGTTGATGTGCGAAAAGAAGGGAACGTCCTTCATTACACCGGTCACCTGGTAATCGAGTGTATCGAATTTGATCGCCTTGCCGAGCGCAGATTCGTTGCCGAATAGCTTTTTCGCTGCCGTCTCCGTGAGAACGATCGAGTAAGGATCTTTCAGCGCCGTTTCGGGATTGCCTTCCAGCATCGGAAATGTAAATATCCTGAACAGCGACGGCTCCGCCCAGAAGCCCTTGATGGGAAGAATATTGTCGCCAACCTTCGCATCCTGCGAAAAGTCATTGCGCATAATAGCCACTTCTTCAATGCCGGTCACTTTCTCACGGATAAGCTTTCCGGTCTTTATTGATGTGGATGCAAACTTGCCGCCTTGTTCACCATTGAAAGTCGCTACGTTGGTGATGCGATAGATCCTCTCACCATTCTTGTGGAACTTGTCGTACGAACGCAGGTCGAGCACGAACGCGATCAGCAGTAATCCAACGGACATACTGATGGCAAGGCCAACAATATTGATGGACGAGAACAGCTTGTTGCGCATTAAGCTGCGTCCCGATGTTTTGATGTAGCTTCCGATCATGATCCAGTTGATAAAAAGGTTGACAAATTTTGGTCTTCGTACCGTATAACTTCTGAAGAACTTGAAGGCATCGATAATGTAGATCAGCTTCGCGCGACGTGGCCCGATGGATCGTACATTGCGCTCGAAGTATTCATTGAGGTCCCCGGTAAGATCCTCCGCGAGTCCGGGCTTACAATACCACTCTACAAATCGCTGTGCCCAGGAGGGCGGATGGTGATGCCGTTGCTCTTTCATGCTACACTTTTTTCCACGCAAGCGACGGTATCCTGTCCCACAGCTGATCGCGCATCGACTTGGCGCGGACCAATGCTGCCTTTCCCGGTATGGTGAGTTGATAGAATCTTTTGCGTTTACCACCACGGGTCTTCGTTGCTTCACCCAGCTGACTTTTCACAAGTCCCTTCTCTTCGAGGCGGCTGAGCACCGCATGCACCACGCCAAGTTTCACTGAACGGCCCGTTTGATTCGAGAGTTCGTCGCATATCGCTACGCTGTATGCTTCTTCCATCAACGCAGCGACGGTGAGCAGCACCAGTTCTTCGAATTCTCCGAGGTTTGTACCCTTCATCTCCGATGTTAATTACGTAAATGTATGTAAAATGGTTGTATTATACATACAAAATGTGATTAAATTCCACAATGAATTCGAATCTTACCCTAACGCGTTCGCGCTCAAATCATTTTGATGGAAATAATAACTATTAAATAAGACTCTTTAATTTACTCCATATTTTACCACGGTGTATGGGCGTTCGCTTGTCAAACAGTTGTCATCATCAATTAATTCGAGGGTGTGATACACCGTCAGGTGCCGTTTGTCAACTTTGCTGAACGGACCGGTAAAAGTTTCGTTTGATATAGAGACTTTTGACATAGTTGGGTGGCAATAGGCTAAATAAAGTTACCTTGAAACAACTGTAAATTCACCGAGATGGATCAAAGCAGATTATCCAGGAGGTCCTTTCTGCGTAATGCAGGACTGTCAGCTACCGCGTTGACACTTGGATGTTATGGAATCGGGTCTGACAAAACCATTGCTGCGATTGTGCGGCCGGATAAAGACGCGGGCCCTTCGACAGAACTAATGTCCTGGATCTCCATCGACGAATCCGGCCAGGTCACAATCTTCAATCATCGCTCTGAGATGGGGCAAGGAACCTGGCAATCCATTCCACAAATAGTTGCCGAAGAGTTGGAGGTGAACATGGACCTGGTACGCGTGGAGTATGTTCCGTCCAATCCCGAAAAGTTTGGACCACAACCACAGGAGGGTAGTTTTTCGATCCGCGGATGGTATGAGCAATTGTTGCGCATGGGTGCCTCTGCCAGGGAGATGCTTATCGAAGCGGCTGCAAAACAATGGAACGTTTCGAAGGCGGAATGTCATGCGAAGAACGGTCAGGTCATTCATGAACGTACAGGCAGAACGCTTAACTATGGAGTGCTGGTGAAAGAAGCGGCCCTGATCAGTCCTCCCCAGCAAGTACAACTGAAATCGCGCAAGGACTATACGCTTATAGGCAAATCATTGCGCCGTAAAGATACCGCGAGCAAGGTAAATGGTACTGCCTTATTCGGGCTCGATAAAAAAGTGCCGGGCATGCTGTACGCCGTCGTGGAACGGAGTCCGCGAATAAGAGGGAAGGTAAAAAGTTTCGATGATACGGCGACAATGACGGTTGCGGGAATAAAGAGAGTATTTAAAACGCAGCGCGTGATTTTCGGTGTGATGTTTGAAGGCGTCGCGGTGGTAGCCGATACGTTGTGGACAGCGATGCAAGGACGAAAGTTGTTGAAGGTCGAGTGGGACGACAATGGCTTTGAGCACCTGGATTCAGACGGTCTCTTGACGAGAATGCACGAGGATCTGAAAAAGCCTGTACCGTCGGAAGCTTTTGAAACGTCTTTGAAAAATTGTCATGCCACATTGGATGCGACGTATGAGCTGCCCTTTCAATCGCACAGTTGCATGGAGCCGCTCAACTGCCTTGCCGACGTAAAGAGCGACAGCATCACGATATGGGGACCGATTCAGGAAGCGAACTGGATTCAGGCGGACCTGAGCGAGCGCTTCGGCATTCCGAAGAGTAGCGTCACTGTTAACATGACTTTTCTCGGCGGCGGATTCGGACGCAAGGGCTTTCCCGATTATCCGTACGAAGCGGCGCTCATTTCTAAAGTGATGCAGGCGCCCGTTCAAGTCGTTTGGACGAGAGAAGACGACATGACTATGGGTCCGTTTCGCGGCGGCGCCGTGTACCGGTGCCGTGGTGGCGTAAATTCACAAAACAAGATCTCCGCCTTGCAGGTCATCACCGCCGCACCCAGTATGGGACCTGGACAAGATCATGATGAAAATCCACAAGCGATGTCGGAGAATCGCGGGGAGCTGGCGGGAATACTCACCGACTATTATAAAACCATTCCACACTACAGTTTTGGTGGCGTATCTACGAAATTTCCCATTCCTACTATGTGGTGGCGTGCGCCGGTTGCCAACATCGCCGCGTTCGCAGGAGAAAGTTTTATTGACGAATTGTCGCACGTAGCCCAACAGGATCCGCTCCATTTCCGCAAGGCACATCTGGTTTCTCCTCGCTATGTCGCGCTCATCGACAAGCTGGCCGCCATCAGCAATTGGCAGTCGCGACGAAGAGGAGAGGGCTGGGGTATTGCCATCACCGATTGCTTCGGTGGTATTGTGGGACAAGTCGTGAAGGTTTCGCGGAGGGCAGACAATAAGATCAGGATCGACAAAGTCTTTGCTTTGATCGATTGCGGCTGGTATGTTAATCCGGATATCATTCGCGCGCAGATAGAAGGAAGCATTGTGATGGCCATGGGCGCTTCCATCTTTCATAGCACTCACTTTAAAGATGGTCGCGCCGTTGAAAACAACTTCAACACTTATCGCATGCCGCGCATCGGAGATATTCCTGAGATCGAAGTACACATCATGGAAAATGATGAGAAGCCTGGTGGTGTAGGCGAGCCTGGGTTACCTGCTTTTGCTCCTGCGCTTTGCAATGCCATCTTCGACTTGAGTGGAAAACGGATACGAACACTGCCCTTCCGGTTGGAAGAGATCTGAACGCGAATAATATGTAATTGTGTACTTGCTATTCGCCTTCCCTGACGCGAGGTCGTACGTCAGCCCGAGCGTTGCTCATCGGCCTATCTGAGTCAGTCTTGTTTACTGACATTCTACGCTTGAACCAGTCAGGACATCCGAAACCGTATACTGACAATTAGAAATTCGCAAATGCTACTTCGAAGTATAGACGAGGCAAATCGAGGAATACTTTCTCCAATGCACTTCGCTTACAACTGAGAAACTACAAATAGGACTTTAATTGTTAACGGCTACATGTCGACATAATCATTACTATTGTATAATATTCATTGATATCAGGAGGTGGTCTTGCTGACGGTCGCCGTTCTTCACGGCAACGCATATGGAATCGCCATTAAAGAAGACATCGAACTGCGCCTCAAAAGGAAAGTCAGCGTGGGGGCAATGCGAACTGCACTCCGGCGACTCGAGAACAAAGGATTTCTCGAATCGGAATTCGGTGAAGCAACGGCCGTACGCGGTGGCAAACGCAAACGCTACCACAAAGTGACACCCTATGGTAAAAAAGCGCTCGACTATGTGATGAACTCACGCCGCAAACTCTGGGATGCCATCCCGGCTACCGCCTTTCAATTCAAATAAAAATGAAGGACCATTCTCCCGATATCAAACCACCACAACTTCCGCTGAAAGTCCTGCGCTGGTTTTGCGACCCGGAAGTGCTGGAAGATGTCGAAGGAGACCTTTGCCGAGTTGTTCCGTTCAAGGGCTTCAAAAAGTTTATACCTCGCAAAATTACTTTATGCCCGCGACGTCATGCTACTCTTTCGGCCTGGAATCGTGCGAACACCAAATAGAATTCAGAAACACAAATCAATTCGATATGATCGGAAATCACATCAAAGTGGGGTGGCGGATGCTGCTCCGTACACCAGGGTATTCTGCCATCAACGTGGGAGGTTTGGCGATCGGCATGGCGGTCGCGATGCTCATAGGCTTATGGGTGTACGATGAGCTGTCGTTCAACAGGTACCACGACAACTACGACAGCATTGTACAGTTATGGCATGGCGAAACAAATCCCGACACGCAGGAAATATCCGGTGGACTGGCGATGCAGTTTGCAGTCGCAGGTGCGCTGAAAGACGACTATCAGCACTACTTCAAGCATGTCATCAGGTCGTGGTGGACCGGGGACTATACCCTGGCTACTGCCGACACGAAGTTCCGGCGGAAAGGCAAGTTCATGGAACCAGCGGCTATCGAGGTCTTATCACTCCGTATGCTAAAGGGAACGCATGCAAGTCTAAGCGATCCCAAAGGGTTCATACTTTCGGAATCAACGGCAACGGCTATTTTTGGGACCGAGGATCCCATCGGCAAGGTCCTCCGGATAGACAATGGCATTGACGTGCATGTTACCGGTGTGTACGATGACATCCCGGCGAATAGCACGTTCGGCGACGTGCAGTTCATCGGTACGTTTGCACAGATCCAGCAACTCAGGCCATGGATTGGCAAGAACCCGTCGGACTGGGACAACACCTATCAGCAATTGTACGCACAACTTCAGCCGAACGTCACGGTGGAATCCGTCAACGCGGGAGTCAGGGACCTGTACCATAAGTATCTCCCTGATGATCTGATCGCCTACCGTGATAAGTATCACCCCTTTCTCCAGGTCGTGCCCATGAGCACGTGGCATCTCTATTCGGAGTTCGAAAACGGAAAGCCTGCCGGAGGACGAATTGTCTTTGTCTGGCTCTTCGGCATCATCGGTGCATTCGTACTCTTGCTGGCTTGCATCAACTTCACCAACCTGAGCACCGCGCGGTCGGAGAAGCGGGCACGCGAGGTCGGTGTCCGAAAAACTGTTGGCTCAATGCGTGCGCAGCTCGTGGCGCAGTTCCTTAGTGAATCCTTCGTTGTCACAGTTCTTGCCTTCGTGATAGGGCTTGCGTTGGTGGCTCTTTTAAGAGATCTCTTCAACGCTGTCTCCGGAAAAAATATAGCGTTGCCGTTCGACAACCCCGTGTTTTGGGGTACAGCATCGGTGTTCCTGATCGTGACAACATTGTTGGCAGGAATGTACCCGGCCTTTTACCTATCTTCTTTTCGGCCGGCAAAAGTGCTCAAGGGAACTTTAAATGCCGGGCGGTTCGCCTCGTGGCCGCGAAAGGTGTTGGTCATTGTGCAGTTCGCCGTCTCGACAACACTGATCATTGGTACACTGGTCGTCTATCAACAAGTTCAGTATGCGCGAAATCGTCCTGTTGGTTATGACCGTCAGGGTTTGATCTCAATCGACCTGAATGACCAGGAGTATAGCGGCAAGCAGAATGTGTTGCGCACCGAGCTGCTGGCTTCTGGTGTAGTTCATGCGGTCTCGTTTTCTTCAAGCCCGGTAACAGAGATCTGGACTTCGACGGGTGGCTATGATTGGAAAGGAAGGGACCCGAACTTCGATGCAGAGTTTGCTGTATGTCAGGTCACGCCGGAGTTTGGTACAACACTTGGCTGGAAGGTGGTGGAGGGACGCGACTTCTCCGCTGACCTTGCAACGGACACGACGGATGCCGTGATCCTTAACGAGGCAGCCGTGCGCTACATGGGTTGGAAACGTGCCGCAGGAGAAACCCTCATCGACATCAACGCCGAGGATGGTGCTATCAGGTGGTCAAAGACCATTATCGGGGTTGTGGAGGATATGGTGATGGAATCGCCGTATGAACCTGTCAGGCCAACTATTTTCTTCTTCAGGAGCCAGTCGGCAGCCCTGATGAATGTCAGGATCGATCCTGCTGTGAGCGCAGTCGATGCGCTGCCCCGGATCGAAAGCGTCGTAAAGTCGATCGTGCCCTCTGCTCTCTTCACCTACAAGTTTGTCGATGACGAGTATGCTGCCAAGTTCAGCCAGGAAGAACGCGTGGGTACGTTGGCGGGCATCTTTTCAGTGCTGGCCATCTTCATCTCATGCCTCGGCTTGTTTGGGCTCGCTTCCTATGTCGCCGAGCGTCGGACGAAGGAGATCGGTATCCGGAAGGTGATGGGCGCGAGCGTCACCACGTTGTGGCGCATGTTGTCTAGGGACTTCGTTGTGCTGGTCATTATCTCGTGCCTTGTCGCCATACCGGTAGCGTGGTACTTCATGAAGATTGGCTCAGCAGATTCGAGTACCGCACGGAGGTTTCCTGGTGGGTGTTCGCGATCACTTGCCTGCTGGCGGTTGTGGTCACGCTGCTGACGGTGAGCTACCAGTCGATCAGAGCAGCGAGGATGAATCCGGTAAAGAGCCTTCGCTCAGAATGAGCTATGGCTCTCGAGGATAGTTTGAGGACTGATTAAGATCCAGGTTCCAAACGCCTCTAGCCGTTCCGTGATAGCGCCAAATTAGAAGTTGATAATTTTATTTGAGTTCTAAGTATTTTTTGTCTACGAGAAAAATACTTAGAACTCAACTGGCCTACCGGTTTCATTAAAGTTATTCGTTCCTCAAACTCCTTGCTGGATTCACCGCCGCCGCCTTAGCCGCTTGCAGGCCAACAATCACCCACGTGAGCAAAAGTGCCAGCCCTCCCGTTGAGGCGAGCATCCACCATTCGACCGCCACTCTGTAGGTATACTGTTGCAGCCATTGATTCATGATCCACCACGTAAGCGGTGCGGCAAGCAAGAACGCAATCACCACAAGCTTGCTGAAATCTTTTGAAAACAGCGAGACAATACCAGTCAGTGATGCTCCCAATACCTTGCGGATACCAACCTCCTTTGTGCGTTGCTCCGCAGCGAAAGCCGACAAACCAAAAAGTCCAAGACATGAAATAACGATGGCAAGAATTGCAAATAAGTTGGCAAGCTTTCCGGTAAGTTCCTCAACAGCAAGTTTGTCGCTGAAACTTTCATCCACGAAATCAAAAGAAAACGGAAACGCCGGATTGTGGTCTTTGAACACTCCTTCAATACCTTTCATGACCTGGCTGAGCGACGCTTCTTGCGGCAGGCGGATCAGGACATTATCTGTCCATTCCGGAATAAACAGGAAGATAGTCGGAGCCGCCGGATGGTATGGAGAACCCATAATGATATCATCCATAACACCCACAACGGTATAATCGCGACCATTCAAATGGATTGTCGCACCTATGGGATCTTTTAGTTCCATATGGTTCACGGCGGCCTGATTTAATATCATAGAAGTGCTGTCGTTGAACGCTTCATTAAAAGTCCTTCCACGGAGTAGTTCAACACCGATCGTCTCGGTGTAGTCGTGACCGATACTGATAATCGCGTAAAAATCCTTCTGATCTTCTCTTTGCCCCTGCCACTGCGGCATACTCCATGCCTGGAGCGCCGTTGTGGGACTGGAAGCAGCGCTCACCGTCGTCGCCAGGGATTTTTGTAACAAGTCGTTTTTGATGATTTCGTATTTCTCCTGAATGTCGCCGGTGGCGGGTATCACCAGGAGATTGTTTTTGTCGTACCCTATTTCGCGGTTCTTTATATAATTGATCTGACTGTAAATTACCACTGTACTGATCAACAGGCCAATGGAGAAAAAGAACTGCATGGTCACCATCACCTTGCGTGGCAGTGCCCCTTGCTTCCCAGCGCCCAGTTTTCCTTTTAATACAACGATTGGCCTGAACGACGAAAGAAAAAATGCAGGGTAGCTTCCCGATATAACTCCGGTGAGAAGGATAAACACGATGGCCATCGCCCAGACAACCGGATCCATGTAATCCACAGCAAGTTCTTTATTCACCAGCGTATTGAAGAAAGGCAATAATCCTTCGACCAAGGCGATCGCCAGCATGAACGAGATAACAGCCATCAATACCGTTTCACTGAGAAATTGCAGAACAAGCTGCTTCCTGTCAGAACCGACGGTCTTACGGATCCCGACTTCTTTGGCGCGCTTCTCCGAGCGGGCTGTCGCCAGGTTGATGAAATTGATGCACGCAAGTGCAAGGATCATCATGGCGGTAACCATGAAGATGCGCACATAGGTAATTGCGCCGCCTACACTCTCCCCATTCACAAATTCCGAATACAGTCTTGAGCGATGTAAGGGAAAGATCATCAGCTCCTCCTCCGTGTCGCTCTTGTTCGCTTTGATCACATCTCTGAGACGCGACTGCAATTGAGATACATCAGCATTTGGCTCGACTTCGATATACATATGATAGGAAGCATTTCCCCAGAATGACAGCTTCTCTTTGTATTCGGGGTCCATTGCCATTGCGGTGTTGAATGGGATCAGACACTCAAACTGGAGCGTTGAATTTCGCGGCGGATCCTGGATTACAGCTGACACTTTGAGGTCGGCCTTGTTATCAAAACGAATCACTTTTCCCAACGCCTTTCCATCGCCAAACAACGCTTGGGCTGTCGACTCGGTTAGAACAATGGAGGATGCGTCATCCAACCGTTGTTCCCCTGATCCCTCGATAAACTTGAACGGGAACATTTTCAAAAAATCCTCTCCAACCCAGTTGGATAATTTTTCGATCCTGATATCTTCATATGCCAGGGTTATATTTTCAGCGTCGTTGTCTGTGGGGCTGACATATCTGATGCCTGGTGTTGTCTTTAACTCCCCCCATAAGGGCAGTTGCACAGTGGTTTGCGTATAGATGCCATTATCCGCTGGCCTGTTAATGTACACCCGGTACAGCTGATCGATATTTGGATGAAAACGGTCCCAGGTTAAGCTCATCCTGCACCCACAAGAGAATAAGCATGCTGCAGGAAAGTCCCAGGGCAAGGCCGAAGACATTTATAAAGGAAAAAACTTTGCTTCGTAAAAGATTACGAATGGCTATAGTGAGATAATTCCTGATCATAGATTACGAGGTTTGTTACCGCGCATACTAAAACGGTGCCATCATTTTGCTGGAAAAACAACAAATAACGCCCTTTAAAAAACGAGCGTTTGCAATAGCGGACAATACCGTTCAGAGGCGGTCGGCAGCTATGACGTAAACTCCACCCCTATTCGCTGTTCAGGACCCCTTGCCTGGCGCGAGTGTTGTGCGCGTGCCCGTGCGTAGTTCACTCGTGCCTATCATGACGTCAGTCTTGTTGACTGACTACAGTCAAAGTCATTAGAAATCCTTGGCCAACTATAATCTAAAATTTAAATAAATATTTAATAAGTGTGTCCAAAGGACTCCCTGGGAGAAGACTTATAACATTTTAGGTCCGAGTGTCTCCTCGTTCGCCCCGACGCTCAACACTCGAACCAGTCAGCTAACAAAGGAAAAATGGTAATCAGCAACCCCTATTCACTCTTCAGTATCTCCGCTGGATTACTCCTTGCCGCCTTCATCGTCTGCGATCCGATCATAATGATTGCGATCAGCAATACCGCCAGCAAGCCGACGAACAACTCGGCAATTTGCACGGGTGTATGATAAGGGAAATTCGTGAGCACAATGTTTTCGAAGAATAAGTAAGTTACGGGCAGCGCGATGAATGCCGATATCGACAGCAGTATGAGAAAACCGCGACTCAGTAAGTATATAAGATTGCCGGAGGTTGCGCCCATGATCTTTCGGATGCTGATCTCTTTTAGTCTTGTCTCGGTCGTGAATACCACCATTCCAAACAATCCCATCGATGCGATAGAAATGGCGAGGAATGAAAGGAAGCCAATGATCTTGATCATCGCGGAAAATTCACTGTATGCATCTTCTATTTCTTCTTCATAGAATTTAGCCGTAAATGGATGAACACGATCGATCTTCTTCCATGTGGATTCGATCTTGGCCATGGTCGCCGGCATGTCAGCGCTTTGTATTTTGGCATTAATGATTGCCCTGTCTTCGGGTGTCCAGAACATGAATGCTACCGGGCCGATAATGTTGTCGACCTTGCCGTAGTGAAAGTCTTTCATTACACCAACAATGGTCATCTTGCGTCCTTGTACTTTGAAATTACTGAATGTGATCTCCTCCCCGATTGCTTTTTCGGGATCGTTGGCCGCTATGTTGAATCGTTTTAAAACTTCCTGATTAACGATCACTTCTGTCGCGGCCTCCGCTGTCGTGGGTCGTGCAATAAAATTTCTCCCGGCAACGAGCTTGTATCCATGGAGAGGCAAGTAGTTTTCGTCGACGTGATTGGTTAAGACCAGCGCAGAGTCGCGCAAATCTTTGTATTTCATTTGGCCACCCCAGGCATTTCCAACGCTGGTGATAATCATCGAACGTGACAGCGCAGTTACTTCCGGCATCTCGCTTAGTTCCTTGAGAAGCGCATCGGGTTTATTACCCTGCATATTAATGTTCAGGATATTTTCTGTGTTGAATCCCAAGTCGAATGCAAGGATGTTTTTATACTGCACATAGCCGATGGCCGTTGTTGTTATAAAGATCAGTGTGATTGTGTATTGAATCACTACCAGGGCGCGTTTGAGTATTCCGTGTTTGAATACTTTCACTGATGACACATTTCTGAGCGCATTGATGGCGCTGACTTTCGAAAAGAATATTGCAGGCATGAAACCGGCAATAACACCTACGGTGACGGAAAAGACGATAAAGGCTATGACCATAGAGGGCGTAAGATCGAGCTTCACTGTGCGTTGCATCTCGGGAGCCATGTTTATCAGCTGCGGCCGCAATACGAGAAATATGAAGTATGAAAGAAGAAGGGCTGCCAGGGAGATTATGATCGCCTCGGCGAGGAACTGTTGCCGTACCTGATTCTTTCCGGCGCCGATAGCTTTGCGAAGACCTACTTCCTTAAAGCGGCGCATAGCACGCGCTATCGAAAGATTGGCATAGTTGAAACACGCAGACAATATCACAACCAACGCAAGTCCACCGAGTATCCAGAGTACAACGGGAGGCATGTGCGGACCCTGAGGGCCCATGGAGCGTTTGAGATCCTCTCCGACCACGATGTTATATAGAGGAAGAAGCTCGAGTTGGATCTTGGTGTTGCCATCAGGATCTTCGGCGCGATTTTCCTCCTTTGCAATTGCGTCGAGCTGCGACTTGATTGAAGCCATGTCGGCATTTTCCGGCAGCAGGAGGTACACGTAGTTCGACCACATGCTTGCCCATTCCTCAAAACGTTTATCGTCTTTACTTTTTTGTTCAACTGTGGAGAACGATACCAGTGCTTCGAAGTTGATGTGCGAAAAGAAGGGGACGTCCTTCATTACACCGGTCACCTGATAATCGAGTGTATCGAATCTGATCGCCTTGCCCAACGCAGATTCGTTGCCGAATAGTTTTTTCGCTGCCGTCTCCGTGAGAACGATCGAGTAAGGATCTTTCAGCGCCGTGTGGGGATTGCCTTCCAGCCATCGGAAATGTAAGAATGTTGAACAGCGACGGTTCCGCCCAGAAGCCCTTGATGGGAAGAATATTGTCGCCTACTTGCGCGTCCTGCGAAAAGTCACTGCGCATAATGGCCACTTCTTCAATGCCGGTCACTTTCTCCCGGATAAGCTTGCCGGTCTTTATTGATGTGGTTCCATACTTGCCGCCTTGTTCACCATTGAAACTCGCTACGTTCGTGATGCGATAGATCCTTTCACCATTCTTGTGGAACTTGTCGTACGAAAGCAGGTCGAGCACGAACGCGATCAGCAGTAACCCAACGGACATGCTGATGGCAAGGCCAACAATGTTGATGGACGAAAACAGTTTATTGCGCATTAAGCTGCGTCCCGATGTTTTGATGTAGCTTCCGATCATGATCCAGTTGATAAAAAGGTTGATTAATTTTGGTCTTCGTACCGTATAACTTCTGAAGAACTTGAAGGCATCGATAATGTAGATCAGCTTCGCGCGACGCGGGCCCATAGATAGTACGTTGCGATCGAAATATTCATTGAGGTCCCCGATAAGATCCTCCGCGAGCCCGGGCTTACAATACCACGCTATAAATCGCTGTGCCCACGAGGGCGGATGGTCCCGGCCCGATAGGTATCGGGAGCTATCGCGATGCCGTTGCTTTTTCATGCTACACTTTTTTCAGGGTAAACGACGGTATCCTGTCCCACAGCTGATCGCGCACCGACTTGGCGCGGACCAATGCTGCCTTTCCCGGTATAGTGAGTTGATAGAATCTTTTACGCTTACCACCACGGGTCTTCGTTGCTTCGCCCAGCTGACTTTTCACAAGTCCCTTCTCTTCGAGGCGGTTGAGTACCGCATGCACCACGCCGAGTTTCGATGAACGGCCCGTGTGATTCAAGAGTTCGTCGCATATCGCTACGCTGTATGCTTCTTGCATCAACGCAGCGACGGTGAGCAGCACCAGTTCTTCGAATTCTCCGATGTTTGTACCCTTCATCTTCGATGTTAATTAGGTAAATGTATGTAAAATGTATTATACATACAAAATGTGAATAAATAAATGAAGGATGACTATGAAGAATTTCAGGAAGCAATTAAAAAAGCACAAAATGAAAATTATTGAACGCCGAACTTTTTTTTGGGATCCCAAATTCCAGAAAAAATCGCCGGAATATTCTGATCCCGCTAAAAATCATGTTTTTGGTTGCGAACGCTTGATTTTACCAACGAGATAATAAATTACCAGGGCGAGGATAGTCCAGTACAAGGCAAATCCAACAACCAAAAATGGAGGTGGCGGATCTGGATCCTTATATGAACAAATCCGAGCTACCGCAATCAGACAGTATCATGCGCAGCCGAACGTACGTTTTCTTTGGTGGCAAATTCCTTCGTCAAGGATTTCCTAAAACATCCGTTGCCGATTTATTACCGAGTTGCTCGGCCAGCGCAACGATAACGCCTTCACGCCCGCGGACGTAGCATAGCCGATACGTGTCCTCGTACTGCACCACTTCGCCCATGAGCTCGGTCCCGTGAGCGCGCAACGACATCGTCGATGTCATCGACGGCGAGCATGACGCGACGGATGCCAAGCGTATTCACCGGCGCGTTCACGGACCCAAACCCGATCGCCTTGGGCGTATGGAACTTGTCCAGCTCGATGCGACCGTGTTCATCGGGAGTCCGCATCAGCGAGAGGGTGGCCCGGACATCCTTGAGTCCGATCAGGCTGTCGACCGAAGGCCCTTCGACTGACGTCTCGCCCTCGAGTTAGAGGCCCGGCTTGGTTCTCGCGGCAGCCAGCGTCGCTGAGCTTACAGTGCATTGAGGATACGCAGGTATACGCGTATAATTTTCCTATTTTTGACAGACAGAAAACAAAAAATATCATGAAAAAAACCGTGATCAATCCCTGGACTTGGCAGGAAGAACTCAGTTACGTACAGGCTGTAGAAGTGAAAGAGACAGAAGGAACATTGTACTGTGCCGGGCAGGCGGCGGTACACGCCGATGGCACATCCAGCAATGCCGATATGCGCACCCAGCTTGGATTGGCGATACAGAACCTCGAAACCGTAATCAGTGAAGCAGGTTACGAATGCCGTAATATCGTTAGGCTGACGGTTTACACGACTTCCTCTAATGAGTTTATCAAAAACTGTTTTGACGTATACCGAGATTTCGTGGCAAAGCACGGAATGAAACAGGCGGTTACTCTGCTGCAAGTGGTTGCCCTGAACGAAACACTGAATGTAGAGCTGGAAGCTACCGTGGTAAGATAGAACTGGGTAAGATGCCTTTTCGAGGGCTGAAGATTAAATGAGGTAAAAAGTTGATAATTTGTGGGGAGAATATAAGGTCTTTCTCCCCCTTAATAAAAGAACAACCAGAGGGAAGATATTTACAAAAAGATTCTATTTGAGGCGTTTCCCTCTTTTGTAGAGTTTCTTCACGTCGTGAATTGATTTAATTTCTTTGAATGATTCCATGGATTGTTTTTCTTCAACGATTGTTTTGACCCACTCCTTGAACGCGACTTCCTGATTGAAAGCGGCACGACTGCATATCTTTGCTTGTACGATGCGACAAAATGTTCCAGGCTGTTGAAGCCACTTAGAAAAGCAATCTCGGTGACGGAGAGATCGGTGGATCGTAGTAACAGTTGTGCGTTGTTCAGTCGGATCCCTTTCAGGTATTGATGCGGGGAGCAGTTCATGATGCTTTTGAAAATACGACTAAAATGAAACAGGCTCACACAGCAGTGCTCCGCCAATTGTTGCAAGCTTATGTCTTTGGTGAAATTTTGAAAGAGATAATCACGGGCCTTTTCAACGGTCGTGAGATGATGGCGCGTTAAACTTTCCGGCAGTACATCAACTTTTGTTTTGTTACCGAACGTGTTCATCACTTTTTCAACGAGTTGTAATACCAGGTCATCCAATTCAAGCGATGATTGCTCCGACATTTGCTTGAGTATATGCTGATGAATAAATTCAATATCCGCATGTGCCGTAACCAATATGGATTGCAAATTGGGATTGCTGAAAAACCATCCCGCCTCTTCCTTGTAATGATCTTTGACTCGCTCATAAAATTCACGTGTGAAGTTAAGCGATGTAACCATGTCGGGATGATCGTCAATATGGCGAACCACATATTCGATTTCCGGTTTTGAAACGATCAATCGTCCGATGTGCACTTCATGAGCGTGTTTGAAAATACGCTGCTCATAAAAGCCACTCCGTGCAAGGCAAATGGAGAATTGCTGCAGATGCTCGGGCTTGGATAGCGAGCACTTCGTGCACAGGCACCGAAAATCTTTGATCACATAAAAATCAGATTCATGCAGGATGTGTATTTCCGCGTTCATGATGTAAATCTACTGGGTTGTGGGTGAGATTGTCCAATCTGTTTCAAAATAGCAAGATTTCTAAGTCATTTCGGCTGAACGCGACGCTACTTTTGACAATGTAAAGCAAAACAATTGTGTCAACACAAACAATGCGTTAGGCATGCCGCGTCCGGCAAAAACACCACCACAATATTCCTGTCTTTGAATATTGGCGGAGTTATTTGCCGATTGGTAAGGGCCCTGACCCATTGGCGGTCATGAACCTGAATGGTATGGTTGGCTACAAGTATAACCTTTAAGAAAAATTGGTACTGTAAAAAGCTTCGTAAACGATTAATTAGAAAAATTATGAAAAAACTGATCGTCATTTTTGGATTGCTAACAGTAGGTGTGGTTTGTTTGAATGTTGGACTTGCCAACACCGAAGCGGATGACCTCGCTCAATTAAAAATGCTCAATGCGAAATTCATTCACAATTTCGTTACTAATGATGCCGTCTCACACGACAAGATCATTCACGAAAAGTTTCAATACATCACTGCCCAAGGCAAATGGGTTAACCGCCAAGACTATCTCGAAAACTGGAAAACCGGTTTTGATCCGGAGCAAATCATCTATTGGGATTACCGGTTCGAAAAGATCACGATCATCGGCAGTACGGCTTTGGTTCGTTCCGTGAACAAATACACCATTCTCGATCGGGGAAAAGAAACTACGGGCATGACCCAGTACACAGATACGTATGTTAAGGAAAATGGTGAGTGGAAGTGCATTCAGGCTCAAATCACAATAGTGACTCCTGAAAATTACCCTGGTGATGAAACCATTGTGAAGAAGTACATCAAAGGGAAAATTCAGTAAGAGAAGGAAATTAACAAATAAAAGCATCCTAGTTGGAAGACTTGAACCAGACCCAGCGTTACCCTACCAAAAAATCGGAGCCAGGGTGTCAAATCGCCAACATCCCACACAAGTATTAGGACATTTTTCGGAATGTATTTCTTATTGCGCGAAGCGATTATTTCAGATGCAATTCGGCGACGCCATTTTTCAAGTTGTACAAAATTCTTATTTCATCTGCCGTAAGCGCTTTGTTAAATAGAGAGATATCATCCATCAAACCAATGTAATTACCAGTGCCTAAACGCATGGTGACCTTGGAGGTATCCCAAAGAAAAGGTTCTCTTATAGGTCCGGATTGTCCGGCGTACTCACCATTAAAATATAATTTAGCCCTGCCAGTGTCAGATCCATTCAGTTCCCAGGTAGCAACAATGTGAGTCCATTTACCTTTTTCAAACGGTGGATTGGAAATTTTGAGAAGGTGCCAGAAGAATTCTTCCGCTGCTCCCTGACGTTTATTCACATCCCACACGCGTTCATCGCCTAACACACCCAGGCGTAAGTCGGGCGGAACATCATTTTTTGTGATGTCAATCCAGATGGCATCGCTTGCGTAGTACTTATCCGTCAATTGCATCGGGTCACAATATTGATCGGGAATTTCATTTGGATCAAGGCTCATCCACAAAGACGCAGATCCTTTAAAATCCCTTTCACTGTATTGAATATTCTTTTCTAATTTATAAAACACCACATGGCTGTTATCTTTTGCAAACGCTAAGGCATCACCATGTTTCCCTTTACCTTTTGCAAGCATTAGTGGTGGACTTCCGAGCCCAGTTGTTGTAGGCATTTCGTTTTGTTGGCGAGTCCCTTTAAAATCCCCGGTATAAATCTTTTTATCTCCGTTGCCAAAGTCAGCATCAGGTCCATGATTGAACGATGCGTGAAACGTCAGGGCATTTGATAACGCATTGATGTCGGAAATAGAATTTGTGTCTACCGCCCGAGTGGATTTTTGCACACCTGTTTCTGGGACATCCAAAGAAGTATCAAAGGAGAAAAAGACAGGCGTAAAAATAACGGCGATTACTTTTAACGTCTTTGCATTCATACTTAAGAATTGATCAATATTAATAAAGCTACGACTTTGTAGACACAGTCAGTCGAGTATCGAGCCATTTGTCGGGGATTTTCATAAATGCAGAGTCTCTCAACTATGAAAACGTCGAAATTTGTGTTTCTTATCTCATTCTATTCCTGCCGTTGTTAGTGTGCAGTTGCCTTTGCGGGTTGGCCTACCAACAATCGCAGTCATCCGGAATACAGCCGACTATTTTTCTCTTGCCCTGATTGCTACGGAGAAATCAGCGTCAAGGACAGCGAACGCCCAACAATAAAAAGCCCCGGCAGGATTGTCCACCTTCGCTAAGAGCTTGCGCCACCGCTATAGCTTTAGCGCACGCGGTCGGCGGATGCAATAAATGTTTTCTAATGAATCCCTGCCTGTCGCAAGTCTTCCCGCGCAGGCTCGCGCTTCTGGGAGACTTCAACCAGGCGAGTAGCATTATGCACAACGGTTGTGTTTGTGCAATGCAGGAATAGGATGGCTTAAAAATGAAGCGCACCGATACTTTAGTTTAACAATATCCAACATCAAGATTCGTTTTTGATAATCCATGTACAACCGTTGCCAACATTAGGCCGTGTTCTTCACCTAAATGGAATGTAATAAAAGAGGAAAAGATCGAAATACTTTTCTATCTTTAAAATATCAGCCCTATTTAGTCCTTTCAAGCTTATCCATCTCAAATGAAAAAGAATTTCTATACGATACTTTTTCTATTGGTGCTGTTTAGTTTCTACTCATGCAATAGATCCGAACCGAGGACAGCAACCGACCAAAAAAAGTCCCTTGCAAATCCTGAAGTAAAATCTGTCTTTATTAACGGAGATAGCATTCATTACATAGAAATAGGCAGTGGTGATCCTGTTGTTTTCGTCCATGGAACATTGGGAGATTACCGGGGCTTTAAAGGACAACTTGATACATTTGCAATAAAACATCGGGCAATTGTCTACAGCCGACGATATGCTTTCCCCGATAAACAAACAATAAATGATTCCTTAGATTATACCATTACTCCTCATATCAAAGACCTAACAGAATTTTTGAAGCACCTAAAGCTTGGGCCAGTGCATCTTATAGGGCACTCTTTCGGCGCCTCTGTTGCTCTCCATGTTACTTTAGATCATCCTGAATTGGTACGAACGCTCACGCTTGGAGAACCGCCAGTCGTATCGCTATTGAACAATGTCGCGGGAGGAGATAAAATTTGGGAAAACTGGGAAACAAAAGTTAAAATACCTGCAGCCGATGAGTTCAAAAGGGGCAATAATGAAAGAGCAGTGGATATTTTTGTTGGAGGGGTTATAGGAGACAGCCTTGCTTTTTCCAAAACTCCTGAAACATATCGTGATATGATGATGGAGAATATTTTAGAATTGAGAGGTATTGCGTTAAATGATGAAACCTTCATTAAGGTTACATGCAATGAGCTTAAAAAAATCAAGCGTCCTGTCTTATTAGTTGGAGGAGCAAAGTCACCAATTCTTTTAACTTCCATTTTAAACGAACTCGAACACTGTTTGAGTAATAAGGAACGTGTAATACTTCCCAACGCTTCACATGGACTACAGAATGACAATGCTTCTGAGTTTAATAAAATAACGCTTACGTTTATTGATTCACATTAATCTATGTTTGGTTTCAATCCTTTGGAATAAGTATCTCTTTCAACACCATAAAAAAATGGCTGCGTACAACATTGTATTGGCGCAGGTAAGCCATGACGTTGTAACTGCGGTGCAACTCATCAACGGCGAGGAAATAAAGAAAGATCTGAATATCTAGTTTTAGCCATGATAAACTACCCAGGCAGATGGGTGGGCATCGCACCCATTCACCTAAGTTTTTTCCATTAACTAACAACCTTCTTTCCACTTCAAATCCCGGACATGAACATCCCTGACTGCCGTCAGGCAGGGAATATTGAACACCAAGCAGGGAATGATGAACTGCCGGTCTGAACGATTTGCGTTCTTAATCCGGATCTAATCCGTAGTGCCCTTTGTGGTTCTTAGTGGACTTTGTGACCTGAAATGCTGGGTCACTACGGCCACGACGGAAGCACAACGATCACAACGTGTAACCATTCACGAGTTAGAGTGATACCGCATTCGAAATTCTTTTGTTCAGCGTTTCTTTTTGGATATTCATTTCTGCCCGTAGATTCTTAAGCACTCCTAGCTAACACTAACAACCTTTTTCCCACTTCAAATTCTTTGCCCTCCCCTGTTCCTTAATCGCTTTCATCATGGACGCATCTAACATTTTATCTTTGACGCTTTGGGGAGTATTTTTAGAGATATATTCCACTCTTTTATTGTTGAGGGATTGTATCTCGACCTGAATCTTAGTACGCTGTTCCGATTTCTGCTTGATGTATACCTTGCGCTGCGCTATGCTCATGGTGCGCATTTCTGTGGGAAGGTCGTCTGACTTAATTTCCGTAATTATTTTTTCATTGTCTTTTGCTGCATCCACCAGATCCCAACTGGAGTTCTTATAGGCATGTGAACTCTTGCAAAAGCTGCGCTCCGCTACATTGGCCAATCCATAACTCGCTGCATTTTTATCTTGCACAGATTTGTTGCTCCTTCCTATACTCACCTGACGCTCCGTAGTAAACATAGGTCGCGTTAAGTTTATCGTTCAACGCAGCAATCTGACCATCGTAGGGTGTTGGCACGTAGACAGTCTGACTGTTTTGTTCGATGCTCATAAATGTTCCGCCTGTTAATTCCGCGCCACGCTTCCAACTCAAAGTGATGCCGTCATTAAAATCACCGCAGTAAATGGTATTCACCACAACTTCCTTTTCCTTTGCCGCACCACAGGCTAACTCGTACGATACACTTCCCATCGTAAAGGGTTCGTTGCCTGCAATGAAAATCATTTTCAAATCAGCCTTGGAGGCAGACCACGCCAATTGATTCAAGGCAGTTTTAATCACCTGTCCACAAAATTCATTGCCGCCATTGGTGCTTAATGAAAACAATTTCTCCGAAATAACATCAAGGTCATCGGTTAAGGCACTCACCTGGCGAATGTAGCCTTCATCAGATGAAAGACCGTCATTGCCATATTCATACAGCGCAATCTTAATATTGGGCTGCTTGCCATCTGCGGATTTGGCAGCGGCCACTTCATTTACAATTTTCCACATCTGCGATTTTGCCTGATCGATTAGACCATCCATACTATTGCTCGTATCAAGCAAAAGCGCGAGCATGATCGTTTGACCTGCTGCAGGAGCAACAGATTGATTGTCAGGATTGAGTTTGTCTGTTGTGAAGCTCATGAACAGGAAAGCCACCAGGAATACAAGGGGTCTTGAAAGGATGCGGTAATGACGTAGTAGTTTCATAATCGTATGCGTTTTGTTTGGTAAAGTTTGCGCGAAAAAACAGGATACGATACCTAAACTCCGTGAAGGCTTGAGCTCACTAAGGGAAGGCGGCCAGGGATTGAGTGAACCGGTAGAATAGAACCCTTGATGGCTCAAATCAGTAAATATTATAGTGTTAACTTTCCGCAGAATAGAATTCAGACCATGATCAAACGATTATTCCTGCTCGCTTTCCTTGCCACGCTATTGGCAAGACCATGCCTTGGGCAGAAAGAGAAAGAGTCGTATAAGAAGAGTTTATCCAGTCGAACAAGCGCTGAACAATTGTTGAATGAAGCCGAAGCGCTGAAAGTTGCAAATCCCGATGCCGCCCTGGACAAAGTTCAGCAGGCATTAGCGATAAGCGTAGCACAAGGAGATGAGTTCAATGAAGGCCGTGCCTATATTCTGTTGGCCGAAGTAAACGAAGGTATTTTAGAATGGAAGCTGGCATACGAAAACTATCTGCGTGCAAAAGACAAGCTAGCGTCTCACACGAATTCTCCCGAGTATGTCGCAACCTTGAGAGGCCTGGGTAATATGGGCTTGAAGCTACGAGACTACACATCTGCACTTCAATATTATCAAGACGCTTTGACCCTTCGGCTCAGCAGCGCGGAGCGAATGGAATTTACGATCGCGGTTTCGGAAGTGTATTATCAGATGAGGAGTTACGAGGAAGCGTTAAGTGTGTTGGATAGTGCGTATCAGTTGGGTAAGATTCAAAATCCTCAATTCGAAAACCAGTGCAAAAAAATAGATGTTCGCCTTAGTGGATTGGACAAAAACCAGGACCTCTACAGCAATTCGCTAAACACGATTCGCAGTGGTAATAGCGTAAGTTCTCAGGAACAACAATCGGTTCAGCACACCAAGGATGAGATCGTAGATGTATTGCAACAGAATAAATTGTATGATGAAGAAATTCATTTGCGCAAGCAATCCATTGAATTCAATACCGAGTTGAATAACCTGGCAGAAGTCAGCAAAGATCGAGTGGCCATCAGTAAAAATCTCGATGCAAAGGGAGAAACGTCAGCTGCTATCAAGGAAGCTGAAGAGGCTGCGCGCATCGCCACGACCATCGACAATCCATTAACGGAAGCGAGCGCTTTTCTTTCCCTGGCCGACCTTTATGAAAAGAATGGTCAGACCAGCAAAGCACTCAGTGCTTATAAAAAATACAGTGATGCAATAAGTCGCAAGGAAGCACAAAGTGAAAGCCGGTTAGTAGAAAGATCGGAACTCATCCGAAAGCAAAAAGAAATTGAAGAGTACACGAAAGATGTTTCCATCGGACAGCGTGAGGAAACCATTGAACAGGCAACCGTCTTCCGGCAGCAACTTGTCATTTATGGATTGCTGGTTATCATCCTTATTATTGGCGTTACCTCTTTCTTCATTTACAAAAATGCGCAAGCCAGCAAACTAGCCAATCGTCTTCTTGCTTTGAAATCATTGCGCGGTCAGATGAATCCGCATTTTATTTTCAATGCTTTAAATTCGGTTAATCAATTTATCTCGCAACAAGATGAACGAACTGCCAATCGGTTTCTCTCCGAGTTTGCTTTGCTGATGAGACTTGTTCTGGAAAATTCGCAGGAAGATTTTATTCCATTGCAAAAAGAACAGGAAATTCTTTCCTTATATCTGAAACTGGAGCACTATAGGTTCCGCGACAAATTTGACTATGAAATAAAGGTAGATGAAAATGTCAACCCTGAAGCGATTCAAATTCCACCCATGTTGATACAGCCCTATATCGAGAATGCTGTGTGGCATGGACTTCGATATAAAAATGAAAAAGGAAAATTGCTTCTGCATTTTTACAGGCAAAATGGCAATCTTGTGGCTGAGATTACTGACGATGGTGTTGGGCGACAGCGATCAGCAGAACTGAAAACAGAAAACCAAAAGAAACATAACTCCACAGGACTGAAAAACATTGAGGAGCGACTGGCGATTATTAATAAAGTGTATCAGTTGGATTATCGCGTGCACATTGAAGATCGCAAGAATAATGGTACACGAGTGAGTGTATACCTTCCGGTTACGAAACAAAGCTAAATTATGATAAAGGCCGTGATTATCGATGACGAAGAAGACAGCCGGAAAATTCTGGCGAACTATCTGACAAAGTATTGTGTCGATATAGAAGTGTGTGGCTTTGGTGAATCCGTTGCTACGGGTAACGAGGTTATACAGAAACATAATCCTGATGTTGTGTTCCTTGATATTGAAATGCCTTACGGCAATGGCTTTGATCTTCTCGACAGCATAAAAGAAATTACCTTCGAAACTGTATTCGTCACCGCTTTTGATCATTATGCCATTCAAGCATTAAACCAGAGTGCTGCCTACTATTTGTTGAAACCCATTAGCATTGACGAACTCATCAATGCCGTTAATAAGATTCGTACTGAGCGAAGTGAAGCAAACTATACGCGCCATAGCAACGTATTGCTTGATAACATCCGAACGCCTGTCAATCAAAAGATCATGTTACCAACAATGGAAGGATTTGAGATTGTGACAATCAATACCATACTATACTGTGAGGCCGCTGATAACTTCACACGGTTTTATCTGGAGGATGTAGCTAATCCGCTCCTCATTTGCAAAACACTAAAGTACTTTGAGGAAATTTTAAAGGAACATCGATTCCTCAGAATCCATCGCTCCCATCTGATCAACCCTGACTATGTAATCCGCTATACCAAGGGCAAAGGAGGATCAGTTACCATGAAGAATAATAAAGAACTCGAAATGTCTGCAGAAAAGAGGCACCAGTTTTTGGGAATGTTTGAGAAGTAATTTAACGCGTTAACAGTAAGGGAAAACCGACTGTGCCTTGCACTATGTCATCATAGGTAGGCGTAACTTTCAAAATGTTTTTCATGTATCAAGGAGTAGGGTCATGGCAGCATCGTGCATTCGATCAAGGTAACCTATTATAAAGTAATGAAAGAACTGCAGGCATTCGGAGGCTTAAGTATACTCATTTTTACATCATTATTAGTTTCCTTAATTTGTTAGCCGACAACGACACAGCCACAGCAGCGTCTCGTGGCACTCTGAGGATTTGGAAAACTCATTTGAACTCCGATGAAAATTAGAAACCTTGTTGATCTATTTACTATTCTTCCTGAAGACGAAAAAATAATCGTAGATGTGTTGCGACAGATAATTATTGAGACTCTTCCTACATATTGCAAAGAGAAAATATCATACAATGTTCCGTTTTTCTATGGCAACAAAGGTATATGTATTATTTGGCCTTCAACTATTCCCAGGGGAGGAATTAAAAAAGGAGTTCTTTTAGGTTTTTGGTATGGGTACAAATTAAATGACCACGATTCCTTTCTGTCTCATGGAACTAACAAGCAAATTTTTTATAAAATCTACCAGACCTTGGAGGAGATTGATGAAAAACCAATCAAAAAGCTTTTGAAAGAAGCGATCAAATTAGATGGCACTTTCAAAAAAGTATCCTAAGCGAACCGTTACCAACTGAAAGGAAAAATATCTCTCACTTGCTCTTAATCTATTGATTGCAATTGCAATTTTCTGTTCAGCAATGCGCAACAGAATTGGCGGCATAGTTATTTATCCAAATACAAACCTTACACGCGGTAAGTCATTGCTATGACTCCTCCCGGGAAAGCCTTTACATCCGCCACCTCAGGTAAAGTGGTATTTTAAGACCAGTGAAGATTGGCAAACGCAAGTCAGAAGACTTGCAACATCGTTGGTCCAAGTCTCGCCACCGTACATACCACGTTGGAAGACTTGAACCAGGCGGAAGAAATAGCTACTTGCATCTACGACCGGCATTTCCGATCTTCGAAAACTTGAAATCCTAACTTTGTCGTTACCTCATAAGTTTTTACATCGTCGAATTGAATGGACTTCCGATACGCGAGTTGTGTTTGTTTCGAGTATATGCATTTGGATTCCATTTGCCTATCTGTTGTTTTCATTCGCCTGGGGCCTTAAGGAAGTCTTCCGTCTCTTTACTACAGGTCGTGCAGAAATTCCATTCCTGACACTAACCACAAGCGAGCAAAACTTCTATGCGATGTGGTACGCATCAATGGCTTTGGTAGTAACGTTTGGTTTCGTTGCAAAACCTATGTTTCTTCTTCGTCTGTCTTCCAGTGCTGTGGCCAGACGAAGGAGATCAGGAATTGCAACTGATCTTCAGAATTTGTCCAATTTGTTCTTATACCTTTTTTCCAAAGTCGCCGTGTTGTATTGGGCCGTGGGAATCATGCTGGGAGCAAATTATTATTTTGATCTTTATCGTCATCGCCACTGGATGATATTGATCGTCCTGGTATTGTTTGGGAATCAATGGCTTTCGGTGAATCGGGTTTTCGGGCGAGCTGGATTGAAGTGGATGGCTCGTCACATTCGCAACGATCGTCTTAATGTCATTTTTATTCTCGAGGTTTCCGGTTATAAAATCTTCGTTGCTTGATAATATGGTGGCAAAACGCGAACCATCTACTTATTTTCGGGTTGATCTTCCGCAGGGTCCCTCTGAAGCAGTTAGTTCAAATGAAATATATCGATTTCATGGATAGATTTAAAGAATTGGAATAGGCTACCCGTTGCAAACAAACAATGCTGAGGCCTGAAATTTTTATCAACGATTTTCCTTTTGATTCAACATTGTCAAAAGACATTGGCCAGTACATCGCTACTGAAAAATGGAATACGACGAACTTGAACGCGATGCGATCGGCCTGCAGTTGTCTATTGATAAAAATGTGAAGATGAGCGTTGTGAAAAAGCTGAAAAAGAATTTATCCAGATCAAACGTTCATCAGATATTTTTCACTTTCGAAAGCGATCCTTTCAGAACTTATTTGTCGCAACGCCTATCCGAGTTATTGTGATGACTATTATTCCGGTCGTGTCGACGACCCTGTTGATAGCATAAGCATGATGCCTATATTCTGCAGCGACGCCCACATTTTAGCCAGGCCGGATCTGCTGATTGTTGCCCGAAATAAAGATGTTTTTGCTAATGGGACCAAAATGAGTGTGAATCAGTTGCACGACGTGTGCGTTCAATTTCTTAATGAAGGCAATGAACCTCGATTCATCAAAATGTTTTTCGACGACAATCTTATTTTCGATCAATATGTTTTAATTTATAACGAGCTGCTTCGTGCCTATCGCGATTATAAGGACGAGCACTATAGCTCGGAACTTGGGTTTACATTTCGCGAAGCGTTGAAGAATCCTTATAACCCGGATTACAATTCGGGGGATAAGCTTTCCACAAAAGTGATGATGTCTGGCTTTTTTGAGCTCACAAATGCGGAGAAAGAATTCATGATCAGGAAACTTCCTGCGACGAAAGTTCTTTTTGAGAGCAACGATTAATACCCCGACTAAGACTTGGAGGTATACGATACCTAAATTTCTTGACACATGTTTTCAGGTATTGACGATAGGTTAATATTTGATTAAATTGGCTTTATCAAGTTCCTCGCCCCACCTGATCCAATTCGATCGCTAGCCCACTTGGAATTTGAAATCCTTTTTCATTTTGCTCTTAGCCAAAATTCGATCCCGTTCAAACCGTGTTTCTTGTAACTTGATTTTGCAGTAAGAGCCACTAAACGAGTAATCTATTTCAAAGTCGAATCATAAGGATTTCACTTAAATATTTTCAGTATATGGCTAAATCGAAAAGTGAGCCAAACTCTACTCGCGTCAAATCCCCTAATGTAGATGCGGTTCTACACATGTTCGCCAATTGCGCGCAGGATGTAAACGACGCCCGGGCGGAATTTCGCGGTAATATTGCGGTATCGAAGAAACGAAAATTAACACCTCCATTTCGACACCTAAATCTGATCCCTATGCCGAAAGATATCTCCGGATTAGAAAAGCGAAAGGCATTCACCCTGTGGTTTAACAGCCATGACTCTGTAACCAAGAGTGCAAGAACAAGGGTAACATGAGAAAAGTTGAGAGCCTTGTAAAAGGCTTTCCATCCACTAAAGTGAAATTCAAATTCATACAAAACGGTAAAAGTTTCATGGACCTCACACTATCATATTAGTGTTTGTTTAAATAAACCCCTCTTTTATGTCCCTCAAAAAATACGGCGTCCTTAAAGGAAAAGCAACGGATAGCGTATTGGCGCCAAACAATGAACACTTTCAAATTAAGATCGAGGCGTCTGGTGTCTTGCACCGCATAGCCATCAATGTAAAATCTAAACTTGCTCCACCGGAAGTGCTCTTTTACATGGATGAAGATTTTCATCACGCTATCCTGCAGGATATTCTCGACTGGAAGTATCCGCCCCTGGATTTTCACAACTTGATTCGCGGCCCAATACGATCGCCTTGGATTTTATCCGGCGGAATATGTTTTCTATTGAAGACATGAAACCCATACCGTTTAACAAGCCGGGCGCTGACAATGACCTTAATGAAAAGCTTGGGTTCTATGTCGATCAGGCAATTGCGGATGGTGATGCCGTTGTTTACGCCTTTTTGGAGAAAAGTCGGGTCCGGAGCCTGGAAAAAACGACAAATATTTTGGCTTTGAGCCAGGAAATGGAATCCATGATATTCACATGAACCAAGGAAATTCTGGTCAATTCAAGAAGGATAATGGCGTGTATCAGGACGGTGGGTTGTTTATCCATTTTCCATCACGAAACAAATGGATTGCAGTTTTCATTGCATTTCAAGTACAGGCATGGCATACCGATGACCTTACTGGCGATCCCCTCAACGATATTCCGATTGATGATGACAATCAGCCGGAGTTGAGCACACCGATACGCATTATCGCTGCGATGGTGAATCCACGCGTGCCTGACGTTGGCAACGAATACGTGATATTGATTAATAAGTCCGACACCGCTTTCAGCCTGAAGGATTGGAGGATTTTGGATAAGACCAAAGTGAAATCCGATACCATAGGGAATCTTACCATTCCCGCTGGCGATACCATCCGAATTCCGTTATCAGGTCAAGGAGCAGCACTTGGGAATGATGGAGGAATTATCACGTTGCTGAATGAGAATGATTTGAAAGTTGATGGTGTCACCTACACGAAGAATGCTGCGCAACCAGGCGAACTTGTGTTGTTCTAAAACAATAATTCATCCAACAAGACTTCAAATGAGAAAGTTATCGTCAATAACGGCACTTTTTATTCATTGTGGAATTAGTGGAAATCTTAATCCCTCGGAAGCTGATATAACTCTCACAAAGAAAATCGTTGAAGGTGCAAACCTGTTTGATATCTTGGTGCTGGATCATTTGATCGTGACCAGTGATGGGTTCTACCCCCTGCCTGGCGCAAGTCTTCCCGCGCAGGTTTTTGTGCCAGGGAGACTTGTGCCTATAGCTGCCCAGTCTTCAGACTGACTTTGCCGATATCATCATTACTTTCAGTAAATTAAATTTTCCGCCAACTGAAAATAATTTCCTGTGCTGCTTCCCGATCGCGGATTTTAAACTTGCGGCTAATAAAATATTGCTGACAAATGATGCAAAAATTAAACGCAAGTCAGTAACCGGCCATCCTTCCCTGGCGTCC
>CAVZFT010000049.1:0-248578 GCA_963774615.1 uncultured Cytophagales bacterium | reverse complement strand
TCGAAAAAACATTAACCCAACAAAGCTACTTCTACTTCATATTTTTCTTCCTACTGGTCATCGCTGCCTTTTGGATGACGTACATCACCAGAATTTCCGAACAACCAAATTATCGGATGCACCTTCATGGCATCACGCTCACACTTTGGTGCATCATGTTGATTTCACAGGCATACCTTATACGCACAAAAAATAACGGCCTGCATAAACGCATCGGTAAGATTTCGTACCTACTGGTTCCGTTGATAATTTTCACCTCGCTGGACTTGTTCCATTATCAGTTGAGCAAGATCCCGCGTCTCCGTATCATCGACTATCATTCCGTCGCGCTGGTTGTTAACGCCGTGGTCGCATTCGTGATTCTTTATGGACTGGCAATATATTACCGGAAAAGATCAGGTCTTCATGCGCGTTACATGGTAAGTACTGTGTTTCCGTTTGTAACCCCAGCCACAGATCGAATCATTCACATCTATTTTCCTTCTGTCGTACCTCATTTTTATGCCATCGAAGGAACACCAATGGTCCCCATCGCAGGTTTTCTGATGGCGGATATCATCATCGTTGGATTGATTATCTGGGACTGGCGTTCACATAAGAGATTGAATGTATTTCCATTCGTATTATTAATTCTACTCCTGTACCACTATTCGGTTTTGAACTTTCACAAGTTCCAGTTCTGGAGATCCTTTAGTGAATGGTTTGTCGGTCAATAGCACTAGGATCGCGACATGTTGAATCCATGCTCCGTTATTTTATAGAACGATGCTCGATTACCAGAATTAGTTTGACCTCCCCTGTTAGATCTCCGAATTTATGAGGATATTCAAGATTCCAGTCAACCGTGCAAGAATGTTAGCTAAGATGTTCGACATGTGCAAAATCAAATTGTTCCTTCTGAACCTAATAATCTGTCTGGCAGGCATCACCTCCGTTGCACAAAAGGTAAATAAACCCGATCAATACCGCGCTGTCCTATGGACATCGCAAGAGGGACTCAACACTGACGACGTGAACGTGATGTTGAAAGATGCAAAAGGGTTTTTATGGATTGGAAGTTTTGCTGGTGAACTCACTCGATTTGACGGCGCACGTTTTAAGACGTTTATGCCCGACCCAAAAAAACCGGGCGCAATAAACGCCGGCGGAGTAACGGCGTTTGTAGAAGACAGCCTCCATAATATCTGGATGGCTACAGAAAGCGGCCTCTCCAGGTATGATATTCAAACTGATCTTTTTACAAACTTTCTTGGCGAAATTGATTCGACAACCAGCGACGGACGTCGATGATTCCATTTGGGTCCACTAAAACACATATATATTGTTTCGAATCCAGAACCCGGATCGTCACTTTTGACATTCGCTCGCTGGAAAAGAAAACCGTTCTAACTTCCGCCCAACCATTTAATAATAATAATTATTTTCTTTCTGTTCTACTTTCACGCGATTCTTGACAGCAAATCAAACTCTGTCTGGTTACTCGATCCCTCCTCTGAAAAAGGTGCTAACGGACTGATCCAAATTTCTCTTACCGACGGCAAACAAACAATATATTCTTGGCCAGTCATTTATCCTGATCGCATGCGGGTAGTACTTCAGTCAATGAAACTGGATCGCAAGAGAAATTCAATATGGATCAACACCCCATCCGGACTTTTCGAATTTTCGCTGAAATCGAAACAATTTCGTTTCATCGATGTTCTGAATGAAATCACGAGATCAAAAGACTACGACCGTTACATTGGGATTGATATTGATAAAGACGGAAGGGTTTGGTTTGCAACAAATCCTCACGGCATATTCATCTATGATCCGGAAACAAACCAGGCACATAAACTCTTTTCTGATCCCAAATTACAGAAAGATGTCTCGGAACATAACCTGCAACTGTATATTGACCGCGACGGCATTGTTTGGGCTTCTTATTACACGCAAAAGGAATCTACGAGCTAATTCCGTATAGCCCATTCGTTAAAATGTATTCACGTGGTTCGACTAACAATTCATTAAGCCATTCAACGGTAACATCCATCGTCCCGGGCGCCCAGGGAAAAATGTGGATTGGAACACTTGACGGCCTGAATATCTTTGACCCCGTCACCGAGACGTTTGAAATTCTTCGCGAAAAGGACTTCAAAGGGTTGAAGGGTAAAGTGTTTGCGCCCCTGTTTGTCGATACCATAAAGCAAAGAGCCTGGATCAGTGTTGGCACCCAGTTAAATTACTGGAACATGAAGGTCTATGAAGTTGATCTTAAGAACATGAAAGCCTATCCCGTAAATTTCCGCGACGGATCCAAACAATTGGATAGTCTCATCTATGAGCCAACTTCTGTAAAACCATTCAAAGGAAAGTATCTGATCGCTGAAGACAACTATGGCATTTTCGAGCTTAAGCCAGAAAGCCGGGAAGCGGAATTAGTGATTCCATTTGCTTCCCCTAAAGTAAGATTTGTTATCGGTGATGGAATACTTTTTTGCGAGGGACTATCCAAAACCGGTCTAAATTCAACCTTTAAGTTTACTGGCGACGGGAGGTGGACGAGAGTCCCTCACGTTTTTGACTCACTTAAGTGGTCAGACATCAGGTACGACTCACTCAACAGATCCTACTGGGTTTGTTTGAGAAATGAAATCTTACTTTACGATGAAGATTTCAATAAGATTAAAACTTTAAACAAGACGAAAAGGCCAATGGGAGAATCGTGGCGACTCAGGTTGACCGTTCAGGAAACCTTTGGTTTTCGAACTTGCTTCGACAGGTTGGAAAAGTCAACCGCTTCAACGGGTTCAGTTTATTCCTGTCGGAAGTCGACGGATATCAAAAGCAATACTTCGATCAGTTTGCCCCTAGCAGTCAGGACAGTAGGGGTAACATTTATTTTGGAAATGGCACTTATAACGGATCGGTATCCGCAGACTCGCTCGGGTTAACAAAAGTGCAACCCGGAAATGAGTCTTCCGCCAACCCCGCAAGAGTTTACCTTAGGACGCTTAAGGTCAATAACCAGGAATATCCACTATCGATTTCCGTTAATAACCTGCAAGAACTATCGATGCGTCACAACGAAAATAACATAACCCTCGAAGCAGGAATCATTGACTATTATGCGCGGGGCGCGGGCCGCCTCAGGTTCAAACTGGAAGGCGATGACATTCAGCACGAATGGTTATACATCGGGCCCGATCAACCGATACGTCTGGAAAATTTGCAACCTGGATCGTACAAGCTTTTAGTTCAGGCATCGACCATAGGCACGGAAATGATGAGTCCTGAAAAAATTCTGTCGATCACAATATCAAATCCTTATTGGAAAACGTGGGCGTTCCAGATTTTGGTAGTTATAGTCTTCATTACAATCATTTACGCCATCATTCAATACCGCTCCCGAAGTCTGAAACGACAGAATGTCCTGTTAGAGGAAAAAATAACCGTGCGCACAAATGACCTTAAGCATTCACTCGACGAACTTAAAGCAACACAAACGCAACTCATACAATCTGAGAAAATGGCTTCGTTGGGACAACTCACTGCGGGCATCGCTCATGAAATTCAGAACCCATTAAACTTTGTCAAGAACTTTTCCGAAGTAAGTCAAGAGTTGATTGACGAAATGACGGAAGAAATAGAAAACGGAAACCTTAAACGCAGCCAGGGAACTATCGGAAGATGTGAAAGAGAACCTGGAGAAGGTACTCCATCATGGCAAACGTGCAGACGGGATTGTAAAAGGTATGTTGCAACACAGCCGAAGCAGCAGCGGAATAAAAGAACCCACATCCATCAACAACCTCGCAGACGAATATCTACGCCTGGCGTTCCACGGCCTCAGGGCAAAAGATAAAACATTTAATGCTGCTATTGCAACTAACTTTGATAACTCCGCGGGAATGATAAATGTAATTCCGCAAGACATCGGTCGGGTTATCTTAAACCTCATAACAAATGCATTCTATGCAGTTACGGAAAAAAAGAAGTCGCTAGGTGATGCGTATGAGCCATCAGTTATGGTAACAACGAAAAAGTTGAACGCCAGCCCGGATGATCCTGTCGGACGGGATAAAATTGAAATTTCAGTCAAAGACAACGGCAACGGTATTCCACAGAGTATAATCGAAAAGATCTTCCAGCCGTTTTTCACCACCAAGCCGACCGGCGAGGGAACGGGATTAGGACTTTCGCTCAGCTATGACATCATCAAAGCTCACAATGGTGAATTAAAAGTCGAAACAAAGGAAGGAGAATGGACTATTTTCAGGATAATTCTTCCTGTCGTTTAATCCCCGTCGAATGGGGGTTATCATCATCGTCTGTTTGATTCATGTTATTCTAATTATCTACATCTGCGTTTTCACTAAACATCATGCATCGGCTACTCCGATAATAAGTTTGATCTCCCCTGTTAGATCTCCGGATTTATGAGGATATTTCAAGGAATCCAATCAACCGTGGATAAATGTTAGCTAAGATGTTCGACATGTACAAAATCAAACTGTTCCTTCTAAGCCTAATAATCTGTCTGGCAGGCATCGCCTCCGTTGCACAAAAGGTCAATAAACCCGATCAATACCGCGCGGTTCTATGGACAATGGAAGAGGGACTCAACCAATGACGACTTTAATGTGATGTTGAAGGATGCAAAAGGGTTTTTATGGATTGGAAGTCCTTTTGGTGAACTGACTCGTTTTGACGGCGCACGTTTTAAGACGTTTATGCCCGACCCAAAAAAACCGGGCGCAATAAACGCTGGCGGGGTAACGGCGTTTGTAGAAGACAGCCTCCATAATATCTGGATGCTACAGAAAGCGGCATCTCCAGGTATGATATTCAAACTGATCTTTTTACAAACTTTCTTACCGACATTGATTCGACAACCAGCGATCGGATCGATGATTCCATTCGGGTCCACTAATACACATATATATTGTTTCGAATCCAGAACCCGGATCGTCACTTTTGACATTCGCTCGCTGGAAAAGAAAACCGTTCTAACTTCCTCCCAACCATTTAATAATAATGATAATTCTTTCTGTTCTACTTTTCAACGCGATTCTTGACAGCAAATCAAACTCTGTCTGGTTACTCATCCCTCCTCTGAAAAAGGTGCTAACGGGCTGATCCAAATTTCTCTTACCGACGGCAAACAAACAAAATATCCATGGCCAGTCATTTATCCTGGTCGCATGCGGAAAATGTTCAGTCAATGAAATTGGATCGCAAGAGAAATTCAATTTGGATCAACAGCCCATCTGGATTATTCGAATTCTCGCTGAAGTCGAAACAATTTCGCGTCATCGATGCTTTGAATGAAATCACGAAAACAAAAGACTACAACTGTTTCTTTGGAATTGATATTGACAGAGACGGGCGGGTTTGGTTTGCAACAAATCCTCACGGCATATTGATCTATGATCCGGAAACAAACCAGGCACATAAACTCTTTTCTGATCCCAAATTACAGAAAGATGTCTCGGAAAATAGTCTTCAACTGTATATTGACCGCGACGGCATTGTTTGGGACTTCTTATTTACACGCAAAAGGAATCTATCGAGCTACTTCCGTATAGCCCATCCGTGAAAATGTATTCAAGTGGTTCGGGTAACAATTCATTGAGCCATTCAACCGTAACATCTATCATCCCGGGTGCCCAGGGAAAAATGTGGATTGGAACACTTGACGGCCTGAATATCTTTGACCCCGTCACCGAGACGTTTGAAATTCTTCGCGAAAAGGACTTCAAAGGGTTAAAGGGTAAAGTGTTTGCGCCCCTGTTTGTCGATACCACAAAGCAAACGGCCTGGATCAGTGTTGGCACGCAATTAAATTACTGGAACATGAAGGTCTATGAAATTGATCTTAAGAACATGAACGCTTATCCGGTAAATTTCCGCGACGGATCCAAACAATTGGATAGTCTCATCTATGGTCCAACTTTTGTAAAACCATTCAAAGGAAAGTATCTGATCGCTGAAGACAACTATGGCATTTTCGAGCTTAAGCCAGAAAGCCGGGAAGCGGAATTAGTGATTCCATTTGCTTTCCCTAAGTAAGTTTTGTTATCGGTGATGGAATATTTTTTTGTTGAGGGACTATCCAAAACCGATCTAAATTCAACCTTTAAGTTTACTGGAGACGGGAGGTGGACGAAAGTCCCTCACGTTTTTGACTCGCTTAAGTGGTCAGACATCAGGTACGACTCACTCAACAGATCCTACTGGGTTTGTTTGAGAAATGAAATCTTACTTTACGATGAAGATTTCAATAAGATCAAAAGCTTTAAACCAGACGAAAAGGCCAATGGCAGAATCGTGGCGACCCAAGTTGACCGTTCAGGAAACCTTTGGTTTTCGAACATGCTTCGACAGGTTGGAAAAGTCAACCCGTTCAACAGGTTCAGTTTATTTCCTGTCGGAAGTCGATGGATATCAAAAGCAATACTTCGATCAGTTTGCCCCTAGCGCTCAGGACGGTAAGGGTAACATTTATTTTGGAAATGGCACTACTGGCGGATCGATATCCGCAGGCTCGCTCGGGTTAACAAAAGTGCAACCCGGAAATGAGTCTTCCGCCAGCCCCGCAAGAGTTTACTTTAAGACACTTAAGGTCAATGACGAGGAATATCCACTTTCGATTTCCATGAATAACCTGCAAGAACTATCGATGCGTCACAACGAAAATAACATAACCCTCGAAGCAGGAATCATTGACTATTATGCGCGGGGCGCGGGCCGCCTCAGGTTCAAACTGGAAGGCGATGACATTCAACACGAATGGTTATTCATCGGGCCCGATCAACCGATACGCCTGGAAAATTTGCAACCCGGATCTTACAAGCTTTTAGTTCAGGCATCGACCATAGGCACGGAAATGATGAGTCCTGAAAAAATTCTGTCGATCACAATATCAAATCCTTATTGGAAAACGTGGGCGTTCCAGATTTTGGTAGTTATAGTCTTCATTACAATCATTTACGCCATCATTCAATACCGCTCCCGAAGTCTGAAACTACAGAATGTCCTGTTAGAGGAAAAAATAACGATGCGCACAAATGACCTTAAACATTCACTCGATGAACTTAAAGCAACACAAGCACAGCTCATACAATCTGAGAAAATGGCTTCGTTGGGACAACTTACTGCGGGCATCGCTCATGAAATTCAAAACCCGCTAAATTTTGTCAAGAATTTTTCCGAAGTAATTCAAGAGCTGCTTGACGAAATGACGGAAGAAATAGAAAAGGGAAACCTTAAGGAAGCAAAGGAACTATCAGCAGATGTGAGAGTGAACCTGGAGAAAGTACTCCATCATGGCAAACGCGCCGACGGGATCGTAAAGGGTATGTTACAGCACAGCCGAAGCAGCAGCGGAATAAAGGAACCCACATCCATCAACAACCTCGCAGACGAATATCTACGCCTGGCGTTCCACGGCCTCAGGGCAAAAGACAAAACGTTTAATGCTGCTGTCGAAACACATTTTGATAACACGGCTGGATCCATTAATGTAATCCCGCAAGATATCGGCCGCGTAGTCCTCAACGTTATCACGAACGCATTCTATGCCGTCGCCGAAAAAAAGAAGAGGCTTGGCGATAGCTTTTGACCATCAGTGATGGTAGCAACGAAAAGGTTGAACGCCAGCCCGGATGATCCTGTCGGACGGGATAAAATTGAAATTTCAGTGAGAGACAACGGCAACGGTATTCCACAAAGTATTATCGAAAAGATTTTTCAACCGTTCTTCACCACAAAACCAACCGGCGAGGGAACGGGATTAGGGCTTTCGCTCAGCTATGACATCATCAAAGCTCACAGTGGTGAATTAAAAGTCGAAACAAAGGAAGGAGAATGGACTATTTTCAGGATAATTCTTCCCGCCGTTTAGTTTTATGGAGTCAAAATAATCGTGTACATTGAGAATGGTGAATACCATATTAGATTAATGTCCTAAGTTGTTGCAATGAAGTTTCTCCTTCCCATTGTACCTATTTTCGTCCTGGCAATGCCGATCAGGTGTAGCGCAAACGCAATGCTTAAAGTTCAATCAAATGTGGCATCAATCCGAATTTCGCTGGGAAAAATCAACAGCCTGGTTCAGGATAAGTACGTATTTATGTGGCTGGCTGACAAGACCAATCAATGTATTGAATATCTGCGTTTAGCGTATCATGGCCTGCGGGCAAAGGACAAATCCTTCAATGCCAGCTTCAAAACGGATCTGGACCCGGCCATTGGGAAAATAAACGTGGCGCCTCAGGATATCGGTCGCGTAATGTTGAATCTCATCAACAACGCCTTTTATGCCGTTTCGCAACGTAAACTAAATGGTTCTCAAAATGGCGAACACCTTGAGCCAACTGTTACGTTGAAGTCTAAACAGATCAACGCCCGCCCGGATGACCCAGTCGGACGGAATAAGGTTGTGGTTTCTGTTACTGATAATGGTGCCGGCATACCAAAAACGTTATTGATAAAATATTTCAGCCATTTTTTACAACAAAACCGACAGGCGAGGGTACCGGGCTTGGATTATCCCTCAGCTATGATATAATTACAAAAGGTCACGACGGTGAAATTAAAGTAGACACCGTCGAGGGCCAGGGAACAACATTTACTATTGTCTTACCAGCTTAGCACTATGAAAATTTTAGTAGTTGACGACGAACGCGACATCCAAACCCTGTTTGAGCAACGGTTCCGCAAAGAGATCAGAAGCGCCGAAATGAATTTTGTATTCGCATTTTCCGGAGAGGAAGCGTTGCAATACATGCAGGCAAATGAGCACGAAGCGGTTCTCATTTTGTCGGATATCAACATGCCTGGCATGAATGGGCTGGAATTATTAAAGAGAATCAAATCCAAGTACGCGACTCCGCCTCCAATTGTGATGATGATCACCGCTAACGGCGATGATGACAATTACCAGGCGGCAATGAAACTGGGTGCGGATGATTTTCTGACAAAACCTGTAGATTTTTCTTATCTAAAGGAAAAGCTTAAAAATTTAGAAGTATGACCAAGATTTTAGTTGCTGATGATGAGCCGGATCTGGAAACACTAATTCGCCAAAAGTTCAGGCAAAAGATCCGTGACAAAAAATACGAGTTCGTTTTTGCAGCGAACGGTCACGAAGCAATTAAGAAGATGCAAGAACATCCGGACGTTGCGATCGTCCTGAGTGATATCAACATGCCTGAGATGGATGGCCTGACGCTGTTAACTAAACTAAATGAACTTTCACCTTTATCCAAAACCGTCATGGTTTCGGCGTATGGCGATATGGATAACATTCGGGTGGCCATGAATCGCGGCGCATTTGATTTTGTTACCAAACCAGTGAACTTTGAGGACCTTGAGGTGACAATCGAAAAGACCATCCGCCAGGTTGCACAAATGCACGAAACGGTGATGGCCATCAAGGAAAATAACATCCTTAAAATGTACGTAGATGAGGCCGTGTTGAACTTTATGAACACGCGGGAATTTGAATCATCACTAACAGCAAATGAAACCGTCGAAGCTTCAATTGCATTCATAGACATCTGCAGCTTCACCACAATAAGCGAAAAAGAATCTCCTGATACCGTTGTTAAACTTCTCAACAACTATTTTGACTTGATGGTAAAAGAGATCATTGAACAGCGGGGCTATATCGACAAGTTTATTGGCGATGCGATTATGGCAGTCTTTCGTGGAGATTATCACCTCGATCGTGCTGTCGACGCTTGTCTCGCCGTAAGGAAAAAAATCAATAGCCTCAAGGATTTCCATGGTTACGCGCCAAATGTAGCCATTGGAATAAACCAGCGGAGAGATGATCTCCGGAAATATTGGATCGGCAACTCTGAAAAGACTGGATTACACGGTTATCGGTGATGTTGTCAACACAGCCCAACGCCTTCAAGCCGCTGCTCTTCCGTCGCAAATTATCATCAGCGAACACGCATTTGAAAAAATCAAGGGGTCGTTCAATTGTGTTGAGAGTAGGCGAAGTGACACTAAAGAACAAAGAAAACCCCCTGGTTATCTTCGACGTGGTGGACTGCATGAAAAGATCAGTGAGCAATGATCAATGAATGAGGAATGAGGAATGAATGAATCGCAGCTCTGTATTTTTCTGCGGTTCTCTGCGGGTATTCCCTCTGTGCGCTCTGCGATTAAAAATTCGAGGCACACCTTGGCCCACCTGCATACCATCGTCGGGTAACTCAATGATCAACATTGTCGGTGTCACTTCGGCTTCTTTGTTTTTTTTGCAACCTTCTTGGTGGCCCGCCTCGCGGTAAAAATCACAAACCTTTTTCATAAGACATTCGGGACACTTCGGATTCGAAGGACGGCAAATCTCTCTTCCAAGGAAAGAAATTGCCATGCCTGCTTCTCCCCATTGTTCCGGTAAGAGCAATTCCATCATTTGCTTTTCGAGTTTTTTAGGATCTGTCCCACTGGCTATTCCTAACCTCGGCGCAACCCTCACAACATGAAGGTCCACAATAATACCCTCAGCCTTTACACCAGCCTCTCGCATGATCACATTAGCAGACTTTCTCCCGATGCCGGGTAGCTTCGGTCAATTCATCCAGAGTCTTGGGTATCTTTTTATTGTCCTTAATTGTTGACGAAATCTCGAGTAGCCATTTCGTTTTATTCCTAAAGTTACGGACCTTCTGCACGAACGGATACAAGGTTTCAGTGCTGGCGTGCGACAGCGATTCCATATCCGGAAACGCATTGAAAAGTTCGGGTGCTATCTTATTGATATTCCTGTCCGAATCCTGAGCAGACAATACCACCATAACCAAAAGCTGATAGGTGTCCTTGTATTCCAATGGATGCTGTTTCCCTTTATATTTATCAATCAACGGTTGAATTTTTTTCTGCCAGCCTTTTGTTGTCATAATTTTATTAATTCCTTTCTAAAAGTAAATATTATAAAGAAATAAGGAAATAAGGGATAAGGAAATAAGGGGATAAGGATTAGGTAGAACGCATCTGGACCGTCAACCCCATACCTTTATTCCCCTATCTCCCTATTCCCTTATTCTTTATACCTCTATACCCTTTCCACCTTCCCAACCTTATAGTATATTTAAGGGATGCCCTCGATCATTCCAGGTTTCGAATACGACATTTTTATTAGCTACCGCCAGAAGGATAACAAATACGACGGTTGGGTTAGTGATTTCGTTACTAACCTTAAGCGGGAACTCGAGGCTACCTTCAAAGAGGAAATCTCCGTTTACTTCGATGAAAATCCCCATGACGGACTCCTTGAAACGCACAACGTTGACAAAAGCCTGGAGGGAAAATTAAAATGTTTAGTCTTCGTTCCCAATCATCTCTCAAACGTATTGCGATCCGAAAAGCTTTGCCTGGCAGCATGAGTTTTTAGTTTTTAACAAAATCGCAAAAGAAGATCAGTTTGGAAGAGAAGTAAGGCTTTCTAACGGAAACGTAGCCAGCAGAATTCTGCCTGTTAAAATTCACGATATCAATGCAGAGGACAAAACACTTATTGAAAATGAACTTGGACCCCTTCGTTCAGTTGATTTTATTCTCAAATCCGCTGGCATCAATCGGCCTTTGACCTCAAAAGATGATGAAGTAAGAAAGCATGGACAAATTCTATATCGCGACCAGATCAACAAAGTAGCCAACGCTTTAAAAGAGATTGTTACCGGGTTAGAAATTCGTGAGGCGAAATCAACCGAAAGGCTATCGAGCCACATACCACATCGTTCGCAATCTATTGAACCGAATAGTAAGCCCAGCATTAAAAAAATTCTTGCAATCTGCGCGACATTGATATTTGTTGTGATCGCGGTTTATTTCATGGTAAATTTCACGACAATCGGTGCAAAATTCATTCCGGATACGCTTGACAAATCCATTGCCGTATTGTCGTTTAAAAACATTAGCGATGATAAAAATGATGAATATTTCTCTGATGGAATGACCGAAGAAATTATCAATAGCCTTGCCAAAGTGGGCGACTTGAAAGTAATCTCGCGCACTTCTATCGAGCAGTTTAAAGGCGAGAACAAAGACATAAGAACAATAGCCAACGAACTAGGTGTTTCATACATTCTCGCCGGCAGCGTAAGAAAGGCCGATCACACTTTCCGGATTTCTGTTCAATTGATTGAGGCAGAGACCGGCTTCCATCTCTGGAGCGATGAATATGACCGGGAGATCACGCATGTACTACAGGTGCAACGTGACATATCAAAGGAAGTAACTGAAGCATTAAAAATTATCCTCACACCCTCTGAAAAAGAAAATATCGAAAATGCCCCGCCTGTAGAACTGACCGCCTATGGCTTATATCTGAGAGCAAGGAGCGAATTGATGAATTACAGACTCACAGGCCAGACAAAACAGGAGTATTTGAAAAATGCAATCTCATTATTCAAAAATTCCTTGGAAGGAGATCCGAAATTCGCGAGAGCCTATTCCGGACTAGGCCAGGCACTTATTTATAAGTATTCCTACGTTCTATATACCGGAGAAACACAAGTTGATTCTGCCAAAATGTTGGCAGATAAAGCATTGGAACTCGATGATAAAACGGAGGAAGCCCATTACGTAAGGAGTTTTTATTATTTCTACAGGAGATATTGATAAAGCCATCTTTGAATGTAAGCGAGCCCTGGAAATCAATCCGAATTATGCTGATGCGTTGTTGAAACTTGGGGAAATGAACAATTTAAAAGGGCGACTTTGTCAGTGGCTTGTCGCAGATGCAGCGCGCCATACAACTTGGCCGGGGTCCTGAATTGGCCGATAATCTGCAGAGCCTAAGTGGCGCTTATCGTAACATCGGTTTATATGACAAAAGTGAAGAGTTCTCACTTAATGCATTCAGACTTGACAAAGACTCGGCTCAACTTTTCGCAAGCAAAATCATGGGAGGAACGATTCAATCGTAATTACCAATCCGCTTTGCGATTTGCGAATAAGGCGTATCATTTGGATTCTTCGAATTGGTATTATGTTGACGACAAGGCGATGGCTTCTTTCCTTGTTAGGAAGGCACCGGGAGGCTTTGGACACTTGGCTGCATTCGTCTGGCGCGTCTGCGATAATCGAATCGGCTATTCATACTGGGTCCTGGGGAATAAGAAAAAAGCATACGAATATTTTAATCGTATCATTGAACGCGCAAATGCGGCTGATCGGCGGACTTATCTCAACTATTATAAACTGTATGACGCGGCGGGAGTTTATGCTTTTTTAGGAGAAAAAGAAAAGGCTTACCAACACCTCGAAGAGGTGAGATAAGGAAACTTTCTTTCCTTTCTGGTTTATCTCATTAATTAAAGAAGATCCCCTATTTGAAAAGATCAGAAATGAAGATCATTTTAAAAGGATAGTCCAACATATGGAAGAGACTAGTAATGTTGAAAGAAACCGGGTAATACAGTGGCTTGAAAAAGAAAAGATGAAAGCAAAGGTTAAGCGATATTAAGAGTGAATAACGCCAAAAGAGTGATAAAACTGTGGCGCCGCCCGTCCTCGCCCAAATACAATTCAACAAGGTAATTAACAAAGAGATTCCGGACAAAAAATCCGCGATTGGAAAGGTGTCAATCGTGCATTCATTCCCATATTATACTATCTTTAAAAACAATGCCCTCGATCATTCCAGGTTTCGAATACGACATTTTTATTAGCTACCGTCAGAAAGACAACAAATACGACGGTTGGGTTAGTGATTTCGTGGCCAATTTAAAGCGGGAACTCGAGGCGACCTTCAAAGAAGAGATCTCCGTTTACTTCGACGAAAATCCCCATGACGGACTCCTTGAAACACACAACGTCGACAAAAGCCTGGAGGGCAAACTTAAATGTCTCGTTTTCATTCCGATAATTTCTCAAACCTACTGCGATCCTAAGAGTTTTGCATGGCAGAATGAATTCGTGGCATTCAATAAGATTGCAAGGTCGGATGAGTTCGGTAAGGATATTAAACTGAACAACGGCAATGTAGCAAGCCGCGTCCTCCCTGTCCGGATACATGACCTGAATCTTGAGGACAAGGCGCTCTTCGAAAAGGAATTGGGCAGTGTACTCCGTCCTGTGGACTTTATCTTTAAGTCACCAGGCGTCTGCAGGCCGCTTCGCAGTAACGAAGACAGTGCATCCAGTAATCAGAACAAGACATTTTACCGCGACCAGATCAACAAGGTCGCCAATTCCATCCGGGAAATAATAAATGGAATGCTACATCAGCAACATCCGGAAACACCGTTGCCACGATCTTCATATGCTAATATTCCTACCCAACAAACGAAGATCCAGAAATGGAAACTCAATGCCATCATTGCGGTGATAGCATTGATCGGCTTCGCTGCAATAGGATGGTTTACGACGAGGAAAGCAGATCAACAGGATGCGAAGAAGCTGCGCGATGCGACAATAGCCATTTTGCCATTCGAAAACCAAACCAACAACAGCAACCTCAACCCTATTGGACAAATCGCTGCCGATTTTATTTCGACGCAACTTATTCAAAACCGTTTTTGGCAGGTGATACCATCACAGGACGTGTTCAAACGAACTGTTTACTCCGGTGTTGTCTCCAATCCTCAGGCTGAGCAGGAGATGACAAACGAAGGAGACGTTGATCTTATCGTCATGGGACACTATAATCCATTACCGGGTGATAGCATTATGGTCGTAGCGTCCGTCAACGATATTGTCGCACGCAAAGTATTATACACTACGCCGATCATACAGATGTGCAGCAAGTAATCCTATGAAGGCGATAACAGACATTCAGCAATTAATAGTTGGGTTCCTGATGTTCTCGAAGGATGAAGATAACGCTACTCCTACCCGTCCTCCCGCGATATGATGCGTATGAAGAATACCTTAAGGGGATGGAACTATGGACAAAAAACGATTTAGGCCCCGGCTAATATTGCTATCAGGGTTGGATGCCGACATTGGAAAACACTTTTAAAAGGTCAATCGCCCTTGACCCGGACTTCCTTCCACCCTATTTCAAGCTTACGGAGATGTTTGCTATTGACAGAAAGCTAAGACTGCTGGATTCTGTGCTCACCATACTTGAGTCAAAGAAGAGTTTATTTCTCGAGGGTGACCTGTTAAACTACACCATGCATAAATTCCTATTGAGTAAGGACTGGGTGGGGTTGGAGAAATTTCTCCTGACGAAAACACATATAAAATCGCGGGATTTCAAACCATATTACCTGCTTGGTGTCAATGCCGTCTTTCGATTGAATAAGCCGCAAGCTGCTCTTGACTATCTCGCTCTTTGTGACATGAAGGATTTTGATTTCGAACGAAAGCCCTCAGACCAGCTGTACTACTCCGTTAAAGCGTCTGCGTTGATCAAACTGAAACGGTTCGATGAAGTTGAAAAATTAACAGGCAGCCTTCATTTCGATAACCTCCTTCCTGTGCTGCGGACAAAACGGTGGCTCGCCATATATTACCAAAACCGGAGGGATCCCGCTGACAAAGAACTTGACAGATTATCTTTCTTCCGGCAGACCAATTTCGGTGTCTCAGTTCCCTCATATGTCCCTGTTTCGCGCATCACTTTTGCAAGGTGATACGGCTGCTGCCTCGGGTATGTATCGCCGGTTTCTCAAATTTGAAGAACAACTCAATCAGTCGACCGCAAAACGTGGTCACGCTGCGTTCGGGCTGTGATGATGTTCAGGATGAACAAAAACATACCTGAGGCAGAAAAACTTTTAAAACAAGAAAACCCCATAGTAGAACATCAACGACGTATTCATCAGTTGGGTATTCTATATGCGGTTACCGGGCGACCAGACAAGGCAAAAGAGGTAATTGATGAGATGCTTGCCCACGAAAATCCATACAATGGAAGCTTCACTCGATATTACATTGCCAAGATCGAACTTGCGCTCGGGAATAAAGACAAAAGCATGGACTATATACAGCAATCCGTGAAAAAAGGAATGGAATTCGGCGAAGAACTCTTCGAATACGACAGCGATCTAAAAGATCTTTTAGACTATCCGCCTTTTATTGAATTGGTAAAACCGAAAGGCTGATTACCTGCAACTGTCACTTCGCCCTTATACCCTTATACCCTAATTTATACCTCCGCCCTTTCCCCCTTCCCATCGTTATATTATATTTACCAATGTCCTCGTTAGTTCCAGGTTTCGAATATGATATTTTTATTAGCTACCGCCATAAGGACAACAAGTATGATGGCTGGGTAAGCGACTTTGTGGCCAATCTAAAACGGGAACTGGGCGCAACCTTTAAGGAGGAAGTCTCTGTTTACTTCGACGAAAATCCGACTGATGGGCTACTGGAAACGCACAACGTAGACAAAAGTCTCCAACTGAAATTAAAGTGCCTGATTTTCATTCCGATAGTTTCACAGACGTACTGCGACCCAAAAAGTTTTGCCTGGCAGCATGAGTTTTGTGCATTCAATAAAATGGCCAAAGCGGATTCTATCGGCCGCGATATCAAATTAAAAAACGGAAATTATGCAAGCAGGATTTTATCCATCAAGATCCACAGTCTCGATCCAAAGGATAAGACGTTAATTGAAAATGAACTGGGCGAAATGTTGCGATCAATCGAGTTCATCTTCAAATCTGCCGGTGTCAACAGACCGCTTCGGGCAAATGAGGATCACCCGCCGGATAATATCAACCGGACGTTCTACCGCGATCAGATGAATAAAGTCGCGAATGCTATAAAAGAAATCATCGGTAGTGTCAGGGGCGATGACGTCGAAGAAACAGGTGTAATCATGACGGGTTCCGTTCCACTCACCAAGGCCGTGCGACGAATTACCAACAGGCCGCTAGTCATGACGTTGGTTGCGTTGCTTGCACTTGCCGTCGGATGGTTTGTGAGCACCACGTTTCGCGCCGGCACAGAAGTTCTGGATGTCGCCGACAAATCGATCGCCGTTCTTCCATTCGCAAATATGAGTAGCGATCCCGAGCAGGAATACTTTAGCAATGGTCTTACGGAAGACATTATCACGCAGCTGGCGAAGGTTAACGCACTCAAGGTAATTTCCAGGACTTCCGTTATGCAGTACAAAGAGTTCCCAAAACCTGTCAAAGAAGTCGGACGCGAAATGGGTGTGGCCTACGTGCTGGTGGGAAGCGTACAGCGGGCGGGCGATCAGGTAAGGATCTCCGCTCAACTGATACAAGCCGCGACAGACAAAAACATCTGGGCGGAATCTTACGACCGCCCAATAAAAGACATTTTCTCGATCCAACGTGAGGTAGCAACAGCAATTGCCTCGGTGTTGAAGGGAGCGCTTACGTCCATGGACGAAAGCCAGCTACGCCGTGCCAAGACTACAAACCTACAGGCGTACGACCTTTATCTTCATGGAAAATACGCCATGGAGGTACGATCAAGATCAAACTTAAAAAAGGCAAAGTCTTATCTTGAACAAGCTATCGCTCTAGATTCCGGATTTGCGCTGGCCTATTCGGGCCTCGCCGACGTAAACCTTCTACAGTGCAATAGGGGCCACATTGATTCGAAACCCGTTCTCGAAGAAACCAAAAAATATATCGATAAAGCGCTGGAGCTTGATCCACTCTCGGCCGAAATCCAAGCCTCGTCCGGGTGCTGGTACAGCCAGGTTTTCAATTTCCGTGAGGCAGAAGCACGGCTTAAGAAATCTATTCAAATGAATCCCAACCAAGACAACGTCTACAATTGGCTTGCACTCCTGTTAGAGCAAACCGGAAGGCCCTTGGAAGCACTTGAAACGTATAAAAAAGGTATTGGGGTAAATCCTTCCTTTTCTCTCTTAAGGAGAAACATGTGGAATTTGCTATTCACAATTGATTCGCCTGAAGCATTACGCCTAGTCACCTCGTTAATCGATTCTTCGATTGTTGACTCTGATGAGAAACAATTCTACCTCGTCACGTTGTCAAAGTATTATTGGGTGTTGGGGAGAAAAAGGATGCAGTTGTCGTTGCTGAACAAGCTGGCATTAGAGAGCTGGTGAAATTATATGAGCAGGGCAACAACGATGAATTAATATCGGACGTGTCAAGGAAATACAGCGAAATTAGAAACGGTGGTGAATATGTTTCTCCGTTCCATATTGGTGTTGACTATGCCTCGGTCGGCGCACGCAAAGAAGCATTGGAGAATTTTGAAAAAGCGATAGAAATCAGGGACCCTGGTCTGCCTACTCTTCTTTCACCCGGATTTTATTCATTCACATTGATCCCGCAAAGCGACCCGGCTATTATAAAGATTCAGGAACAAGTCAGGGAAATGATCACCTACGACTGGCCCGCAAGAAAATAAAAGCGATCGATGTCGTAATTTTTAACGGCGGGGAAAACATCACACGACATTGCGTTGAGTTTATTATATTTAGATAATGGCCTCCCTCCTTCCAGGGTTTGAATACGACATCTTCATCAGCTACCGGCAAAAAGACAACCGGTATGACGGGTGGGTAACTGAATTCGTCACCCAACTGAAAAAGGAATTAGAAGCAACATTTAAGGACGAAATCTCCGTCTACTTCGACGCGAATCCCTTCGACGGTTTGCTTGAAACTAACGATGTGGATAAGAGTCTCGAAGGAAAACTTAAGTGCCTCATCTTTATTCCGATAATCTCGCAGACCTATTGCGACCCTAAAAGTTTCGCCTGGCGACAGGAGTTTCAGGTCTTTAACAAGCTTGCGAAAGAAGATAGTTATGGCAGGGATATAAAGCTGGGCAACGGTAATGTCTCCAGCAGGATACTGCCTGTTAAGATCCACGAACTTGATCAGGAAGATCTATCGATGCTCGAGGCCGAACTTGGAGGAATGCTTCGTAGTGTTGAATTCATTTTTAAGTCCGCCGGAGTAAACCGTCCCCTGAAATCCGACGACGACCGAAAAGAAAATCTTAACCGCACCTATTATCGCGATCAGATCAATAAAGTCGCAAATGCAGTTAAAGAAATTATAACAGCGATACGAAACCCATCGAGAACACAAGCTCAACCCAGGAAGGAAGTGGTGGTGCCCGCGAAAAGACATACCAGTCGACGCTTGCTTGCATTTACCAGCGCTGCTGTTCTTGCGTTAGTTCTTGCCGTTTACTTTATCTATTCTTTTACCAACGCACGTAGGGACGGATCCATTGCTGTTATACCATTTGCTGACCTTAGCCAGGCCCACGACCAGGAATGGTTCTGTGACGGGATGACTGAAGAAATACTTAGCCACCTCTCCCGAATTAACGGCATTAGGGTTATCTCGAGAACTTCGTGCATGAAATACAAGGGCTCGAAGACCGCGGCGAAGGACATTGCTCAAGAACTTGGTGTCACCCACATACTCGAGGGAAGCATAAGAAAGTCCGCCGACAGGATTCGTGTAACCGTCCAGTTAATAGACGCAGTTAAAGATGAGCATATATGGTCAAAGAACTATGACTTTACCGATTCGAAGGATATATTTTCATTGCAGGCGAGTGTTTCCACAAATGTCGCAAAGCTGCTCAAGGGTAGTCTGACACAGCAGGATAAGGAATCAATATCGAAAACAAGTACGGATAATCCTGCTGCATACGAGCTTTACTTAAAAGGCCGTTTCTTCTGGGCATTCCGCACTGCTGAAAGTAATGATAGCGCAGAACACTACTACAAACACGCACTTGAACTCGATCCCAACTACGCTCTTGCTTACGCCGGCCTTGCAGATTGTTATACCCTTGGACAACAAAGAATGACTGCGGTCGAAGAGATAGAAGTCGCTAAAATCTATTTAGCAAAAGCCCTTGCTCTCGACAGTAACCTTTGTGAAGCACTTACTACGAAAGGTTTTATTGAATCTCACATTGAATATGATTGGCAAAAAGGAGAGAGAACGCTGGCAAGAGCGATTGAAATCAATCCAAACTACTCAATAGCGAGGCTTTACCATGGGAACATCAACATCTTTACAGGCCGTTCGATAAATGAAGGGCTGGCAGAAGTGAAGAAGGCGCTGGAACTTGATCCTTTATCACCATCTGTAAATTGGGCGTTGGGCAGTAGGTATGTCGGCTTGGAATTAAATGAAAGTGCCGTTAAGCAATTTCGAAAAACTCTTGCAATTGACCCCGGCCATATGGCTGCAGTAGTCGGGATGGCATATTCGCTAATTCGATTGCATAAGTACGATTCAGCATTAGACGCGGTAAACAATACTCAGGCATTGCCCGCATTCTATCGCGATATTTTTACTGCGTTGACGTATGCGGAGCGGAGCGAAACGGCAAAGGCAAGGACCTATTTAGAAAAGTTGCCAACAGGTACTCCCGCGTCGAGGACCTGCAAAGCCTCTTGCTCGCATATATATAGACTTGAAGGATTACGATTCCGCTATCACAATGATTGAAGAACAATACCAGGAGCGGTCCCTCAATAATCTCGTATTAAAAATAGACCCCACCTTTGACCCTCTTAGAAATCTGCCAAGATTCAAAGCTATACTTCGTAAAATGAATTTTGAATAAAGCAATCTCTCCTGTTGTTTGATTCAATATTTCTTTATTCTAACTTTTGACCTTAACCTAATCTCAAAAAACTATGAAGTCTTTTCGTATTGCCCTAGCCATCGGGTTACTTCTCTCACCGATGTTGTCCATTGCTCAGCAAAACTCCGAAGTGATCGACATGAAAAAGCACAAGATCGTGATCCAATTTGCGGATAGCGATTCAGTGGCGCAGGTGCGTGTTACTCAACAGGTAGGAAATGTGTTGAGATGCTGGCCAAACGCAGAAATTGAAGTTGTCTGTCTCGCTGGCGGACTTGACTTATTGATGAGTAGCAAATCAAAAGCAGGTAAGGAAGTAGCTGACTGGACTTCAAAGGGTATTGTCTTTGCAGCGTGCAACAACACGATGAAGATGAGGAATATCACAAAAGCCGAACTGCTGAAAGAAGCTGTAGTTGTTCCTTCAGCGATCGTCGAGCTTGCAACAAAACAGGAACAGGGCTGGTCTTATTTCAGAAGCGGAAGATAAATCTCTTCGTATTACTTTCTGAACACTACACCAAAATAAAGCTGGTAGTCTACCAGCCCTCCAGGGCTCGGTCTATACGTACCTGTTATATTGGTTATATTTTTGTCCGCTACAGTCTGTTTAGTGGTCCCATACATTGTAATGGGTACAAATGCAAAAAGTATTGCTTTTTTGAGTTTGTAATTTACACCAGGTTCTGCCGATACTAGGTATCCGGCTCTACGCTGTCCGTTGCTGCCGCCAAATGCATCGTATACCGGGGACCCTTCGAAGCGTACGCCTGCCCAAAATACAAAATCACGTACTGTAAAATTTGCCCCTCCACGAATTGAAAATGCATCGGGTACACTGTTTATATCTGCGCCAGCCTCCTTTTCAAATCCTGCTGGCGTTCTACCCGTGTATTGTTTGTTCCGTTTTGATCTCTGGGATTGAAAAGATAGAATCCATTAGCATAAAGGCTTATCGTACTCGTTAACGTGTAAAACGCATTGATTTCGGTTGTTATACCAGTTCCCCATCTCCCAGTTGCAAGGTAGGATTGACGGGGGCGACTACTGTTCCCGTTGTGTTCTGTAGAAAATAATCCTGATACCTGTAGTCACCTGTTGCAAATTTTAGTCCCAGTCCGACCTGTACATTTCCTCTGTGCGCTTGGGTAACGTCAAACAACCACTTGTACACCGATATCCGCACATCAGATAGTCCGAAGGAGCTGGTAGTATGTTTGGTCTTGTTGCTATCTGCAGGAACCGCGTGATCCTGCCAGTTCGTGCGGTTAGCATACATGATTGGCAAGTCCACTGCAATTGACCAGCCATTCTCATAAATACGCGCAACAGTAAAATCAACAATCACAGTCTCGCTAAAGGTCTTGTCCTCCTCCGGCAGGTTCAAATTATCACTCCCTCTGTAAGTGTCATCAAACTTAGAGTACCTGCCATTTGCAGATATCAGCCATTTAATCGGTTCCTCCTCGTATTGTGGAATACTGAATTGACCAAATCCCGTGAGATTTCGAATAGCAACACACCCTTGCGAATAGGCATAAAATGAAAATAGCAACAAACCAAACAGGGAAGTCGTAAACTTTTTCATGACGAATTTTTTTAACATTGATAGAAGAATCTATTGATTATACGTATTCTTAAAAATTCAACCAACCACTATACCACCAGGATTAATACTCAGCCTGCCGAGCAATACGAACAACCATTTTCCTGGGCGCGGTTAATAGCCCATACCCCTGATGGTACTACCTGGATACCGGGAAGGATACCCGCAATCCATTCTTTTTTTACTTCTTCTGCTTCCAAACCTTTGCTCTTCGCATACATCCTTGCCGTCATTTGGATGGCCGTCTCACAAACGCAGAACTTCGCGCCTCGCTCCATCAACGCTTTGATCGACATTCCTTCTTCGGGCATCTCGCCAGACTTCGGGCTCCAGTACAAGTTCCGCTCAGCCGATGCGTTGGTATCGTAATCGACCAGCTTAAACATTTTACCTAGTTTGAATTTTGACCAGATCTTGTCATCGAATGCTAGCGGAATGGCTTTGCTCCGCAACACCACCATCGCCGTAAGATCATTATCGGCAGTACCAGTCTGGTTGTGAGTCGTCATGAATGTGTAACTCCATATCACCGAAAAACCATCGTTAGCCGTGACAGCGTCGAAAACCATCCGATGTTTGCCTTTTATTGAATTGAACCAGGCGTCAAGTTGTGAACCCTCCTGGCTGCTTGGCTCCGGCATGTTTCCGCCAGCCGCTCAGTCGGCGCGAGACCAATAGCCGCAGCCCGGTGGCCAGCGTGCCAAGAAACGAACGGCGGTCGGTGCGGTTGTTAGATTTTGATTCCATCGGTAATTATTGCGGTTACCTCTCTGCAAATCATCCAGGAAAAGCGATATTAAAAATTTCCCCTTGACAATAGCTCGCTAAATAGATCACTGCTATCTTTTGGTGGATATTTAACAAGTTTCAGAGGTGTTACGCCTTTGGTCGATGATTATTAATTTAGGCTTATTAATTAAAATAAACCAACCTCACCAATGAAGGAATCAAAACTATTCTCGAACGCTTTAATCGTTCTCGTTTTAATCGTTGTAACATTGATTTCCTGCAAAAAGCAGGCTGAAGAAACAACGGCTGATACCCCGGCCGTGGCCGATTCGGTACCCAAGGAACCGACGCCAATCTCCGAGCCCCTTGTTTCACATATTTATACTGCAGATCCATCCGCTCACATATTTGATGGTAAGTTGTACATCTATCCCTCGCATGATATTGAGTCCAACGTGCCCCAGGATGATGAAGGTGGACATTTCGATATGAAGGACTATCACGTCCTTTCGATGGACAGTATCGGCGGCAAATGTCACCGACCATGGCGTTGCTATTGACATAAAAGATATTCCCTGGGCCGGACGTCAGCTGTGGGCGCCGGATGCGGCCTTCGCGAACAACAAGTATTACCTGTACTTCCCTGCAAAGGATAAGAACGATGTGTTTAGGATAGGCGTAGCAACGAGCAACTCACCGTCGGGACCTTTTAAAGCCGAGCCGAAACCAATCACAGGAAGTTATAGCATTGATCCCGCTGTCTTTACCGATGAAGATGGAAAATCGTACATGTACTTCGGTGGGATCTGGGGAGGTCAGTTGCAACGTTGGGCTACTGGAAAATTCGACGCCAACGGTTCGAAGACGGACCTGAAAAAGGATGAAGAACCTGCAATTAGCCCGAGGGTGGCACGTATGAGTAAAGACATGCTGAGTTTCGCCGAACCAGTCCGTGAAATTCAAATCCTTGACGAGGCTGGTAAACCATTACCCGGAAAAGATCACGACAGGCGGTTCTTCGAGGCTTCCTGGATGCATAAATACAATGGAAAATACTATTTCTCCTATTCAACGGGGGACACCCATTTTATCGCTTACGCTACGGGAGATAGTCCCTATGGTCCGTTTACGTATAGAGGTGTGATACTAAATCCGGTGGTCGGCTGGACCAACCACCATTCGGTCGTGCAATTCAAAGGTAAGTGGTACCTCTTTTATCATGACAGTGTTTTGTCCGGAGGGAAGACTCACCTGAGAAGCATCAAAGTAACAGAGCTTGTTCACGATGCGGATGGAAGTATTAAAACTATTGATGCTTATGATCCCCCATTAGCGAATTGACGAAGCTATCCAGGATTCATTAATTGAACTTTTCTATTGGAGTTCAATAATTACGATTCTCTATTCCGATAGTTCGTGAGAAATTTCCCGTAATTCCGAAGTGCGGTATCTATGCGCTCATTTTTTTTAGGTGCTCGTCCCTAAATTTGGAGGGGGTCATGCCGTACCTCTTCTTGAAGACATCGTTGAAGCTCGAGACCGAACTGAATCCCGGAATCCAGCGCAATGGCGGCTATCGTAAAACGGAAATTTGCCCGATTACTTAAGCCGACGACATGACTCTTCGAGCCGAAGGTCAGTTATAAAATCCCCATAGGTTTTTTTAATCCTTTCATTAAGGACCTGTGATAAGTGATGTCGCGAAGTGCCCACCTTATTCGCAAGGGTGTCTATTGTAAGATCGCTTTCTAAGAAGAGCTTGTCTTTCTGCATGATAGTCTGAAGGGCCTCCTCGATTCGTTTCGCTTCCGTTTCTTTCAAACTGGAATGCGCATACTTTGGATTTTTTGAAAAACCAATAGACACTATTGGCGACGTCTCGGTTTCGATGAAAAGATCGGGTTTGGTAATAGCCTTGTAGCTAATCCAATAAATTAACGCGGTTAAGACCAGGAACAGCATCCGGACGTCCGGAAAATCGGGGTAGTACACATGCATCACAGCAAGCGTGATAGCTATTATGGCTTCCGACACTGCGACCATTACAATAAAAGGTCGGAGCTCGGAGTTGCCCAACCTGTAGGATGCAAATGCATAAAGACCAAGCGACGTTATCTGCAATCCGGCAACCACGTAAGGATGAAATTGCAAGATGTAAAACCAGAATAACATCGCGAGTGCCACACCAAGCATTGAAATTCCAAATGGAACAAAATGAAGAAGATCTTTCTTATTGAATAGATTTTCTTTTCTGGCCTTGATATATAAATAAAGGAGCGGACCGATCAGGTAAGGGAAATTATAAGAAACGTTGTACGGGAAGCTTGCGTGATCCATTAACCAGGCTTTGGTTATTACCTTGAAGATCAGTTGAAGACCCACGACAGTGATAAAAAGTGCGAAATAGGTATTGGCTAAACGGCGGCGTCGATTTCTGAATAGCAATAAGCTTAACAATCCTCCCTGAAGAGCGCCAAACAACAGCAAGAATATGTTCAGTTGATGTGTCATAGCATTGATTTGAAATTACTACAATTCACTCACTTTCTAAAAATTCTCCAATGGTTCCTTCCTTCAAAATTTGAATTGATCGGGCTCAATAACTTCTACAACTGAATGACATCAAAGGAAGTTTCAATTTTTAGACAAAATGATCAACATCGTTGCTGAATGGCAACAATCACTTGACTTTCGTATTCATGAACGGTCAACAAACATAAAACCTTTCTACCCCGCACTTTTTTCCAGGATAGAATGTACGTCATCCCGTTGTCCGACCCGCAGATATCTATTAACAGCGATCGCAATCACCGCTCCCCATATAAAATTGGAAGAAGCCGTTTCGACGAAATGAATCATTGCTATTTCCTGGGGCATGTATGGGTTGGGAATGAACAACTGTGTGGCCGGCAGTAATGACGTAAAAAGACCGACAAGCAAGTAGTATGCTTTTAAATGACGAAGCATTAACACCAGGGGGATCGTAGCTATCACCCAAATAGCGGCACGCAAAATTTGAAAGAAATAGAGTCCATCTGCAAATGAACCTGCACCTTGGTGAAAGAATGAAGTCAACTCTGAAGATTTCGTGTAGAAAATTCTGAGATTTTCGTTTTGCCATGCAATGTAGTACCCGAAGGTTAGGTAGATGAGCGGATAAACGATACATGACAACAAAAGAAACGGCACGACAAATGGGCGCCATTCATTTACAACCAGGGTAAATTGCTGTTTGGGTTCCCGTGACATTTTATTCACGATTGCGACGCCGAAAAGTACGGTTGCCGTTGACATGATAAAACCCGCGATGATTATACTGGCCACCTGAGGATTTTGTATTCCAATGCCGTCGCCGAAGAAAATTGACTCCATTTGCATCAGGACGAACTGGATAATAAAACAAAAGGCGAACAGCCCGATTGTTTTTCTTATTCCGGAATAAATTCTTGTCAGCCAGAAAAGCACGCTCAGCAAAAAGGAATTGAATACGCACACGCCCACAAAGAAATAGAACGCGAGAATCGGGTCACCTCCGGCTGGAGGCGACGTGTTTGTTATCATGTTGCCCGCAACAAAACCGAGGGACCAGGTAATCAGCATCACGATGGCAAGACCGAGCCATAGCAGAAAGAATTTAAGAATTTTCATATGCTTTCTTTTATTGATTTTTTATCACTTGAACTTTTCAGTTTTTGAAAGATTAGATGTCATAGACGTCATGACCTTTATCGCCGCCTTCAACTCAGATTCTTTTAAGTTTCCAATCGCTCTCAGGTATAGTTTCCCGGACACACCTACCGCTTTTTGCTGTATGGACCGGCCTTTCCTGGTAAGGTAGATCAACTTGCCCCGGTTGTCTTTTTTGTTAGTGACGCGTGTGATCATGTTATCTCTTTCCATAATTGAGATCACCCGCGCAATTGTCGTTTTGTCGCGCCCCAATGCGTCGCTTATCTCCTGTTGACTGAGTCCATCCTGATAAAAGAGCATAGCCAGAACGGAAAACTGTTCAACTGTAACGACAATATCATTTTCCTTAAACTCCCTCGTCAACATTTGGTGAAATACGTGGGAAAACTCGCCACACAGGTAAATTATGTTGGAGGAAAGTGAATCCGGAGACTTCATAAACTAGTTGTATATACAACTAATATGGGAAAAAGGTTTTGTTTGTTTTGAAAAAAGTCCGGCTCCGGACAAAATTGTTCACTTCTGTTCATTCTAGTGCCTCTTTTGATTGTCATCCAGAGCGATTACCTCCTTATCAAAAACCTGCACTAATGGAATGGGTTTTGCGAAATAAATTACTACCAGTGAATTCTTTCGCGAAGGATCTGTTTGAACGTTTGTGTGACGATTCTAACATCAAACCGTCGCTGCGTCAGACAGATCCTTCGCGGGACGAAGATGTGACTCTTAGTAAGTGCGTGCCTCCATTTCTTGTGAGCATCCCTTTATAAAATGAGAAGCCGCTCTGGATGACATTGATAAAAAGCATTTGGTAACTTGCACTACCTTGGAACTGAGCACCGCCATAACACTAATAAAAAACGGAATACAACCTTCCGCAATACCACAAACATGGGCAGATCTCGGCGCAGGATCAGGACTATTCACCAAAGCTTTGTCGACCCTATTGCCTGATGGAAGCACCATCTATGCAATTGATCAGGAAACAAAGGCATTGAACAGCATTGTCCTCCCATCCGGAAAGATATTGCTTAAAAAAGTGACGATTGATTTTGCAAACGACCCGATAGTAGTGGAACCGCTTGACGGAGTACTGATGGCCAACGCTCTCCACTTTGTACAGGACAAATTTGCCTTCATAGAGAAGATCAAAAAAGCCGTCAAACCCTCGGCAAAAATTGTGATCGTTGAATACGACAGAGATACTGCTAATCCCTGGGTACCCTACCCCATCAGCTATAAGTCGCTTCAGCGTCTTGCTGAAGATTCAGGTCTGGCATCGATCGCGAAAATTGGATCGACACCTTCTAAATATCACGGAGCAAACATCTATTCGGCCTTACTTGAAGTCTGATAACAGATGTTACTCGTATTTCAACGATTGTACAGGATTCATGCGCGCAGTTTTCAATGAATGAAATGCGACCGTTAAGAAAGCAAACAGCATTGCAAAAGCCGCCACTGCAATAAATGTGAAATAGTTCAACTCAGTCCGGTACGCAAAGTTGCCCATCCACTCTGTAATGATGTAGTAAGCTATAGGGATTATTAATATGGCGGCAATAAGAACAAGATACATTACATCCTTGTACAAAAGGAAGATAATATTAGGGATGGATGCGCCATGGACTTTACGTACTCCAATTTCCTTGGTACGCTGAGCTGCCGTGAATGCCGACAATCCCAACAGTCCCAGCAGCGATATAAAGATACAAACGTACGAGAGTCCCGATAAAAGTTTGTGCTGCACCTCGTCCTGCTTGTATTGCTCGTTGAATCGTTGGTCCACAAAAAAATACTCATAAGGATGATTGGGATCAAACTTTGTCCATTTGCTCTTGATCATCTCCATTGTCTCGGGCAAATTTTCGCCTTTCACTTTGAGATGAAGGAAACCACCCTCCTCGCGGGCCTTGATTATAAGCAGTGGCTCAACCGGATTATGCAATGAGTTAAAGTTAAAGTCCTTCACCACCCCTATTACCTGTCCGTCTTTTTCAGCGTGAAAGAATTTCACTTTCTTACCTATTGCGTCATTACCCCATCCCATGAGTTTGACTGTCGCTTCATTCGCTATGAAGGCATCCTCAACATCCGCGTTAGGACCCGATTGAAATTCGCGACCGTCGATCAAACTGATACCCATCGTCTTCAAGTAATCGTCTCCAACAAACATCAATGTGAACGACTGCTGATTCATCCCATCCTTTCCCTCCGCCCACATAACACTTCCGCCACCAACATTCATTCCCGGTACATTGTAGCTGGTAGTAGCAGCCGTGATTCGGGGGTTCTGCAAAAATTCCGCCTTGATGCCTGTAAGCTGGTTTTGAACTAATGTATCCTGTATGGGAAGGACTACTACATTATCCTTATCAAAACCCAATTCCTTATTTCGCACAAAATTGATCTGGTCCTGCATAAACAATGTACAAACGACAACAAAGATCGAGATTGCAAACTGTGTTGTTATAAGTATCCGACGCAGCATATGACTCGACCTATTATTTTTAAAAGAACCTTTAAGAGCCTTTATAGTCGGGATTGCAGGGAGATACAACGCAGGATATAATCCCGATATGATTCCAATACCCAATGCAATTGTTATCGACCCAACCAACAACACCGGGTTGTTTAAAAAATCAGGTGTCAGATTTTTGTCAATGAGCTGATTAAAAGAAGTCGCTTCGAGCACCGTAAAAACAATACCAATGGCGAACGCGAGCGAGACAAAAGACAGCAAAACAGACTCGGCCAAAAATGACAACATCAGCGATCGCTTTCCGGAGCCAAGCGTTTTTTTCATGGCGATCTCGGATGCGCGGTTGACCGCCTTAGCTGTCGAAAGATTCATATAGTTAATGCAAGCCAGCATGATGATAAATACACCGATACCGGTAAATGCGTATAGATAAGAGAGATTACCCCGCGGTTCATCACCTTGCAGGTCGGAATAAAGGTGGATTGAAGTCAATGGCTCAAGTATCGGGTCATACTTTCCACCGACCTTATCTCCAAAGGATTTAAAATACTTATTAAAGATGTCTGGGAATTTGGCGTAGAACTCCTTTGTATCATAATTAGCGGGGAACATCAGATAGGTATACACGTCCGGATTCCAGAAGGCTTCCGACTTAAGCTGGCCATTTTCCATGACCCATTCCCTGTCGATGAGACGGGAAAGAATTATGTCGAACTTTAAATGTGTGTTCTCTGGTAAGTCTTTGATGACACCTGTCACCTTCCATTGTGCATTATCTATTATAAGTGATTTATTCAGCGGGTCTTCGTCTCCGAAATATCTTTTGGCGGTAGATTCGGTGATGACCATGGTGTTTAGTTCGGCAAGACACTTTTCGGGGTTACCTGAAATAAACTCATGGGTGAACATTTGAAAGTACGTGGAATCAGTACGGACGATATCTTCTTCGTAGAATGCTTTTTCTGCACCATCTTTTCCTTCGTATTTAACCAACGTATGATCCCAGTTATTTGCACGCACCACCATCTGCACTTCGGGAAATTCTTCTTTGAGTATGTTTCCCAACTCCCTGGCTGATCGTGCTCCTCTGAATTCGAGTCCGGTAGCCTGAAGGTGTCCGCCAAGCCTGTAGATGCGTTCGTGGTTTACGTGATACTTATCGTAAGTGAGGTCGTTTTGCAGAATAAGCAACAGAATTATACTCACTGCAATACCCAGAGCAAGTCCCAGAATGTTAAGGATCGAAAAGAATTTATCTTTCAGAAAAACTCTTATGGCGAATTTTAAATGAGTGAAAAACATGATAAGGGATTAGGTTGTTAATGCATACTCCACCCCGCTTGGATGGTTACAATATGAAAATAGTTTTGCTTACGAACATAAAAAGCTGCTGTCGTCGCCATGTTGCCTGGAGATCACCGGGACCCACACCATCAACGATATCCACAATCCCTTCGCCGGCAATGACGACCCTCTTCACTTTAGGAACCCTGATATAGATCTCGATCTTTGCATTTCCAAATTCCTCGGGATTGATATGAACGTTCAATGTATCGCCCGACACGGTCGTCCTCACTTTGTGAACAATTCGTCCATCCGCTTTTACGGTGATCTTGTGTGACCTGTCATAGCTGATGTGAACGTAAGTGTTCTCTGATGCTGCAATGACAATATTTTCAAAACTTTTTATTTTTCTGTCGTCTTGAACTACCTGGGCTGATAGTGGCTGGATATTGGTCAATAACAACCCCGACGAAATCAGAATCAAGAGGTGATATAAAGATCTCATATGTGGTTAGGGTTAAGTATCTGAATCTTCAATAACAATGCCGGATCATAAAAATGGTCACAGCTAATCATGGTAACTTATGTTGGGCTCGTTCGCCGATGATCAGATTTGAACAGTTATTCTGCAAATCGGACATGTTAATAAATTGTTAAACGAGTCGATGGTAGACGTCGTTGATCTAACGCAATGGTGGAAGGAATTAGTATAGAAAACCGGCTTAATAGCCTTACTCCCATTCGAAAGTTCCGACTGACCCGCCGGGCAATGTAGCTGTCGCCGTTTGATTCCCAAATCGGATGCCGAATGTTTTGGATTCCTCAGCTTCATTTAAGACGATTAGTACTCTTTTGACCTGCACGGATCCATGAACGCGACATTCGGCAACTCACTGGTTTCAGTGGATGCAATTCGGATAGATCCTGGCATGACAAACTTTGAAGCGTGCGCGACGATGTAGTACGCAACATTCCGCACTAACTGAGTCGCCAATGGTAATAGCGCCCAGGCATTCCGTGCATCCGCCGTCATCGGTGTGAGGATTGAACTGCGGGTCATTCGCGAGGTTCCATTCCAGGACGGTACGGCTCCAGTTTCGGGTAGCCCCCACGATAACATTTTTAACATGCCACTTAAGGTCGCCTCCAAAATCCCTTTTCCTGAAGTCCATTGTTCAGTGAAATAAATATTGCGATCGGGATGCGCATCGTGCACTTTCGAAAGTGCAGTTATATCTCCAAGGTACAAGTGAAAAGCCGTGCCATTGATATATCGTTTCGCACGCGCGTTATCCAGAATGGAAATTGGGTACTCCGGATGATCGCAGTTATGATCAAAGACCACAATCTTGGTGTTGATCCCGAACGCAGTGAACGCGGGACCTAAAAAGCTCCCAACAAATTTTGTTTGTTCTTCCGCGGTCATTACCATGCTGGGATTGTTGTTTGGATTCTCGGGTTCATTCTGTAACGTGATCGCATCGATGGTGATCCCTCGTTTTGTCATTTCCTGAACATACTTTATGAGATATCGCGAATACGCATCATAGAATTCAGGTTTCAGGCTACCGCCCTTTGTGCTATTGTTCGTTTTCATCCACGGCGGTGCCGACCAGGGACTTGCCATAATTTTAATGTCCGGAGCGATAGCAAGTATTTCCTTAAGTACAGGGACAAGATTTTCGTCATCGGCCGCAAGACTGAAGTTGGCTAGGGTAGGATCGGTTTTCCCTTTTTCAAGATCATCGTACGAAAACACTTCATCATCAAGGTCAGACGCGCCGACACTGATCCTTAAATAGCTGATCCCAATTCCATTCTGATCGACTGAGAATAGTTCTTTTAACAACGCACTGCGCTGTTGGTCTGGAAGTTTCTGCTTTAACAAATAAGCGCTGCCTCCGGTAAGTGCATAGCCGAAGCCATCTATTGATTGAAACCGCTGGTTTGTATCGACTTGAATAAACGGGCCATTTGCCGAATCCAGTCGGAATTTTAGTGGATCAGCTTTCGACAACAGAAATTTCTTATCGCCGGACGTGATGGTAACGGCAATGTTATTTTCGACTTGATCGTGCTTATCGGAGGAAGTACATGCTACTAACAGGACAACGGTTGTGAACAAACAAATTACGGTGGTTCCGGCAATGGTAGATTTGATTTTCATCGTATCGTTGGCTAATGCTGCAATTTAAGCGATACAATGATACAAATGCCACAATTACACAGGCGCGAAGACCGCCGTCGGAATTGGCGAGAAACTTAAGAGGCCGGATCAATCCAACGGATTTGCCGTATAGGATAAATGCTTAGGGTTCCTCTGCGTTTTGTCATAATCTGGCCGCACCCACGTCATCTCTAATGAACCACGTTAAGACCTACGCAACAATTCCTCTGCGGTAAATACACACTTGGCTAACGCACACCGTGTCCCACAAAACTTCAAATGCATTTAATCGCAGAGAACACAGAGGAATCCACGCAGAGAACGCGGAATAATGTAATTAAGGTCTGCTGGACTCTATCTACAGCAAGCTCGGTTGCTTCAAATAGGATCAGTCCTTGAAACGCAGTTTGAAAAATAGAAGCGTAGAAGCAAGCATAAGGGTAAGCAAATTCGCCGCGATCACCGGAATGTCACGGACCAAAAACCCATACGCCAACCACAACGCTACACCGAGGCAAAAAAGCGAGAACATTCCAAGGGATAAATCCTTGGCAGAACGACTCTTCCAGGTTTTCATCACCTGAGGAAGAAAAGCGATCGTTGTTAACATTCCCGCAGCCAGTCCAACAAGTTGTATTGTATTCATATCAGTTTAAAAATTCCATGTTGTCAAACGTTTAGCAACATGACGCAACAAAATTAACGAAATGGCTGGATGAAAAGTCGAATGATGTACTATTATGTGATCTCATGAACACCTACAACGTTTGCGGAAAAATGTTCTTCGAAATGCGTTACAACGTTATGGGTGGTGGCCCACTAATTCGCTAGAATAGCGAGGCTGGGATAAAGCGTCTCGAAATGATTAAACCTCCAGCCGACTGTAAGGGTGATCTTTAAGTCGCTGGTTGTAAAATATGAAGGATCGAGGTTGAAATATCCGACATCGTAAATGGTCCTAAATGTCGCATAAAACTTGGGACCATTGTATCCGGCATTCAGCGCAAACGAACCTGCCCACTCAGTATTCATGAAGGTGTGTTTGGCGTCAGTAGCTTTATAAGACATTGACCGTAACTCCCGGTCCTAAAAAAACAATTGGGGACACGAAGAACTTGCCCCCACCAATGGCCAGGTTGAATCCATATCCAGGCATTACCATCAGACCTCCGGTCCTGACATATTCTAATCCAGCCTGTTGTCCATATAATGCTTTGTCCTCAGGGATCAAGGCATCATGCATCCCTAATGAGCGATAAAATGGCTCAGCTCTGACAAGCAAAGAACCTGCAGTCTTTCGTTGTAACTCATTCTGGAAGTTTGCAGCGCGGTAAGAATACTTTCTATTGTTGAGGTAATAAGTTACCTGAGCGCCAACTTTAACGAGATGAACATCAGGATCAGATTCCGTGCCTCCTTTAGTTTGTTCTACGATCACACCTTTTGCATCAGAAATGTATCCTCTTATAGCGAGCTTGCGCATTGTGTAACTGTACGCCAACTTGAACTGTGATAAATTCTGACGCTCGTCGTCCAGGGGTTGACGTTTCGCAACGAGAATGTAAGGTCAAAATCGATGAACTTATAAGTGAGTCCGAACCCAGCCAGATCGTTTACATTATTATAGAGAGCGTCACTGAAAAGAGCATCGCCGTCGTTCATGCTGCCATAAGAAAGATTCGATCCCTGGCCCCATAGATCAGACGAATATCATCTTCACGGGTATATCTCATTATATAAGAGGAGTCAGCATCGTCCGGGGCTCTTCAGCAATCGGACTTTGTTATCGACACTTTCGGATGGCTGCGCCTGCAGCTGAGAGATCAAAACCACTAGGCATCCAATTATCAGGCAGCGACTCATTTCAACGGATATTGTTATTCAATTTAACAATTCAGAGGGTGACGCCGAACTGTTTTTCCTTTAAATTCATTTTATGATTATTCGTCAGGGAATACTTTCGGATTCGCCATCCATCCATAAGCTGCTTGCACAACTGGGCTATCCTCAGGAAAACGGTAAAGTTGTTGAAGCGATAGAAAGTTATCACCGAGACGGATATTACTTACTTGTAGGCGAAGTCGATAATACGATTGTGGGTTTTGCATCTCTTCATTGGTTTGATATGTTTCACGCGCGGGGAAAGATGGGCCGAATAACGGCTATGTGCATTCAGGAGGACCTAAGATCAAAAGGAATTGGTCACAAGCTGTTGATGGCTTCTGAGGAATTTTTGAAAGCGAAGGGCTGTGTAAAGGTTGAAGTCACCTCCAGCCTGAAACGAACTTTAACGCACGAATTCTACGCGAAGAATGGTTATGAAATAAATTCGAAACGATTTATCAAAAAATTATAACAACCTCGCTTATCGCCATTCTTTCATCAGCTTGCCGAGTGTTTTGATCCCCTCTTCGATCTTTGGGTTCCAGGGTTCGCCGTAACTCAACCGGAAACAATTTTCGAATCTTCCTTGTGAGGAAAAGATCTGGCCGGGCGCAATGCCGATGTTGTGTTTAAGTGCGCGTTTATGAAGCTTGAAACCATTGATCTTCTTGTTCATTTCAATCCACAACGTAAATCCTCCGTGAGGACGTGTGATGCAGGTGTCTTCAGGGAAATATTCGCATACGGCCTGCATATAACGAAGGGACTGTGTATGCAACGCTTTCCGTAGGTGACGAAGGTGCAGCTCGAACCGACCGTTGCTTAGGAAGTCAGCAACCGCCGATTGAGCAAGTGTATTGGTCGAAACGGTGTGCATGCGCTTCAAGCGAATGATGGCATCCTTGAACCGTCCGGGAATCGTCCAGCCGATCCGGTATCCCGGCGCGAGCGATTTGGAAAATGACGCACAATGCAGGATCAAACCTTTTTTGTCAAATGTTTTGCACGTCTTCGGTCTTGTTTTTCCGAAGTACAATTCACCGTAAATGTCATCCTCGATCAGTGGGATCTCTTTTTTGGCTAACATCTCCACCAATTGTTTCTTTCGCTCATCTGGCATGCAACTACCGAGTGGATTGTTAAAGTTGCTTACAACCAGGCATGCTTTAATATTGAATCGCGGTATCGCTTGCGTTAAATATTCAATGTCCATTCCCAACACCGGATCTGTAGGGATCTCAACGACTTTGAGTCCATGACTTTCCATCAATTGAAAAATTGCAAAATATGTTGGGCTTTCGATGGCAACGGCATCGCCTGGTTTGGTAGTTGCTTTTATGCAAAGCGAAAGAGCCTCCACACAACCGGCAGTAACCACGATATCGTCTTCGCTTGGTGTTCCACCCCAATTAAACGCTTGCCGCGCGATCTGTCGGCGCAAGGCGACATTTCCCTGAATGTGCTCGTAGTGAAGACAGCTGGTCTTCGACGATCGTAACGAATGCAACACTGCTTTGTTCAACTTAGCAGTTGGCAACAAGTCGATAGATGGAGTTGCCATCGAAAAATTGAGGAGCGATTTCGAGTTGAGATCAACGTACACGCTGTTGATCATATCATCGATAGTCACGGGCAGCGCATCATCCAAAGGCTCACATACTTTTGGCATATCCAGCACATGACTCGGCGAGTACTTGACATAATAACCCGACTGAGGTCTTGCTTCAATGAGGCCTTTGCTCTCCAATGAATAGTAAGCTTGAAATGCGGTGCTCAAACTGATGCCCTGCTCTTTACTTAGCGCGCGAACCGACAAAAGTTTGTCTCCAACTTTGAAGATCCCCCTTTCAATGAGCGTTTCAATTCGCTCCGAAACTTCGATGTACTTGTGATCGGATTTAAGAATGACTTCTGCCATAAATGACCGGATCGTGACATGTGCCAACTGATCTGGTCAAATTTAATAAAAATAGAACTGTTCTGTTGTTGAATTTTGGATTGGACTCCGCATAAAAATAAGGGCCGTCCATTTAGGACAGCCCCTTTGCAAACCCTTCTTAACGACCCCTCGTTATCTCTCAGCGGGTTTGCTTCCCTTCACCCTATGAAACCCTTTACTAAACTCCCCAATCATTGTTACGGTTGAGCGCCGTATCGTTTGGCTCTGTACAAATAAACGGCAAAGGTGGGGGCGTGTCGATCAGGATATTCACCCGAAATGGATCCGTATTTACACGAAGAGCACGCGAAAAAGGGTGAAATCAGGTCAAAATCTTCAATTCTATCGCTTTCTTGATTAGACCCGCGGTATTGTTGACTTTCAATTTTTTCAGCATGTTGATTCGGTGGGATTCAACAGTCCTTATGCTGATGCCGAGCAGATCAGCAATCTGTTTTGTGCTATTTCCCTGAGCTACCAACTCCAATACTTCCTTTTCGCGAGGGGTAACATCGGCAGTCTCGCTTGCTTCTGGTTTTGAAACAGCTTCCGCAAGAATGTTGGTTATGATTGGGCTGAAGTATTTCCCTCCTTCATATACTGTAATGATTGCCCGCTCAAGCTCGAACCGTTCGATATTCTTTATTAAGTATCCTGCTGCGCCGCTCTTCAACGCCTGAAGAATGTACTCTCGTTCTTCATGCATGGTGAGGATTATTATCCGGGCTCCTGGAGTTTGACTCGACAGTTCCTCGAGTGAGTCAAGTCCACTCATCACGGGCATGCTGATATCAACCAGAATTATATCGGGGTTGAGCTGACCAGCAAGCGCAATAAGCTCTTTGCCGTTCCCCGCTTCTCCTACAATCTCAAAACGTTCGTTCTTGTCAAGCATGGACTTAAATCCAGCACGGATCATTGGATGGTCATCAGCAAGAAGAATACGTATTTTCATGAAGGTCTTATCTCAATTGTTTAGGAATATGAATTTCAATTGTTGTGCCTGACCCTGGTAGCGAATGTTATTTCTGCGGTTCCGTTTAGCAATGTCGCCCGCTCCCTGATGTTTCGCAAACCAGATCCTGCATAAGTTACTAAATCTGCTTCATTGAATCCCTTACCATTGTCTTCCAGGATGCAATAGACTTCGTCTTCCTTATCTAACAGGTGCAACGCGACATGACTTGCCTGAGCGTGTTTCGCCATGTTGTTCAGGCCTTCCTGAACGATCCGGAACAATGAAATGCTGATTTCGAAGTCTGGTTTTTCTTCACATTCCTGGATGTACCTGAAGTCAATTACAATTCCTGAATATCTGCTGACGGTATCGCACAATCCCTTCAGTGCGGCTTCAAGCCCAAAATCAACGATTGCCTGTGGCATTACGTGATACGAGATCCTTTTTACTTCGGCGATGGCATCATTTATTTGCTTTTTGATTTCATCCTTTAATTTACTTCGACGTCGAGAATGTCCACCTGCATTCTTATGATCGTCAACATTTGCCCAACACCGTCGTGCAACTCATTGATGATTCGCTTGCGCTCACGTTCCTGACCTTCCAGGAGCGCTGAAGCCTGGGCACGTGTTGATTTCAATTCACGGTCGTGAAATCCGCGAAGTTCATCGCGCATCTCAATTAAGGATTGCCCGAGCTTGTCGTTATTGCTCAGTTTTGTAAACGACGCATTAAAGTTTCCTCCTCCGATCTCATTTGCAAACCGGGCCGTCCGTTCTAATCCATCGGTTAGTTGTTGAGTGGCCAAAGCCATTTCACCAATTTCATCAGTTGACGTTTTCATGGACGGTTTCTTCGGCAACATTCCTTTGGAAAGCGTAAGGATAACTTCTTTAAGCCTTAGAATTGGATTAGCAATGGCATTAGAGAGAACATAAGTGACAATCAATGTGAAAAGAATAAGGGCAACATTTGTGATGACCAGGTAATTTCTAAGCGATACGACAGGTTCCATCGCCTCCTTTTCATCAATCTCTGAAACTATCGCCCAGTTAAGGTCAGCGTTCTCGATTGAACGGTATGCGCTTAACACTTGAACCCCTCTATAATCTTTCATGAGTCCTGTGCCCGGCTGACCGCGAAAAGAATTGATGACAGCCTGGGTCTTAACCTCGATAAGTCCTGGAAGTTTATCAGGGAAGAAACGCGAGGTTGATCTCATTCTGAAATTACTACCAACAATGTACGATTCTCCGGTACTGCCCATTCCTGTCGTTTCCAAAAGTATGCTTTGAATCTTTTGAAAGTTTTCCTGAACAAGCACAATGCCCAGCAGCCTGGACTCGTCGATTATTGGAACGTAATAGAAGAGCAATGTTTCATCTCCCAGGGAATGGGTGGAAGCGTCTATTATTCGAATATGCCCCGTGTCTTTGGAAATTGCTGAATCGATTCTGCTTAGCAAGCCTTCAGGGTACATCTGTTCGTCAGTGCTGAAGAGCTGGTGGTGATGGGTGTCGAACACGTGCAGGTTCTTAAAGTTATAGAGCTCACGCAGGTTTCTGATGTCTACAATATCCTGATTCGTTTGCGCGGTAGCACGATGTTCGAGAAGGTCATGATAGATCGTGAGGAATTTCTTTTCCACCATAAGGGCCTCCAGGTTTTGTTGTGACCTGAAGAGATGATTCTCCACCAATTCCTTCTTTAAAATATTGATGGATGAAAGTTGGTCCAGGGTCCGTTCGATCAATGCGTCCCTCAGTTGTGTATAAAAGATAATAGATAACGTCAGGAGAGCGAACAGCCCGACAGCGCTATGCGTAAGAAACAATTTGGTAAAAATCCTGAAATTCCTCATGAGCGATCATTTTGCAGCTCAACGGTACGAATGCGGAAATTATGGAATAACACAGTTATCCCAAAGAGTGCATGAAAGCTTTTGTCGCCTGACTTCAATTCTGCAAATGCTATAAAAGCAAAAAAGGCTATCACTTAGTGACAGCCTTCTTGACGAAATCCTCAGCGGATTACTTCTTTTTCTTAGCTGCTTTCTTAGCAGGCTTCTTAGCTGCTTTCTTTGCAGACTTCTTCGCTGTTTTTGCCATAGCGTTCAAAGTTTAAAGTGAATACATTTTTAAAATTATCAATCTCATAAAGAAAAACTTCACGAAATCGATTTACAAATATAATGTAGTTAATGAGGAATACAAACATTCATGCTGGTTTGATCGACAAACAAACGAATACGTTGTCCCACTTTTGACCGATCATTAACCTTGTTATGCTGCATTGAAATGTAAACATCAACACTAACGGATGTTATTGTCATCACTAAACCAAACATGTTATGATCACAAGATATGATGAAGTAAGTTCAATACTCGCAAACGCAAACCAATCAACAAATGCGTTATAGCTTTCCCATTACGCAATTCACAAGCTACGATACTATAGATTTTGAATGCGATCAACGCATACCACTCGATGCAATTTGAAATGACGATCCACATTTTCGAATTTCCATATCTCAACATGAAATTGATCATTGCCAAAACTCCTTACCTGCTGGTCAACTTGACTTACAAGCATTTCACGATCGAAGAAATTATTCTCGAATAGCAGTCGAAAATTTCTATACCTATTATCCGGATCCATGCCGTGTGTAGTGCATCACGCCAGGAAGGGAGTATAACGCTGATGAAAAAAGCCTTATCCACGTGGCTGGTTATAAATGGTAACCAGTGAAAAGTCAGATTTTTTTTGAAAATGAACTGACTTTGATAAGGGCAATAATCAGAAGTAGGAGAAGTGCAAATTTTTTTAAGAAATTTTTACTGAATTCAGGGAGCTGACGACCCTCGAATAAGATTCGCAATGTGTGAATTTCTACTGATTTTCTGCGTTTTTGTAGTACGATGACAAGGATCATTTGATTATCCAACGCTCATCATTGAGGTTGCAATCGATTTAAACGTGCTTTGATAACATAATAAATCAAAAACGTTATGAAGACCCAGGATTTTGTAAAGGAAGTGTCAGACCGCAACAGTCCTATTAAAAAGTTAGCGGAGAAAATGGTTTCCAATATCGACAGCGCAAACTATTTCCGAAATGACGCCAGTGTTGCCACCCGACTCGGTGTGACAATCGATTGGTCAAAAGGAACCATGCTGATCGATTCAAACAGAAAATAATTCTCGCCGAGGGTCGTGATAGACCCCTGGTGCAGATATTTTTTGTTGAAATACGAAAGAAACGCGTTTTTTTTCGGCGTTTCTATCACATTTTGTTAGTTCTATTGATTTGCAATGATAGAACCGATCGTTGTGCTGTTCGTATTTCATTTTATCACCTGCACCCAACCGCTGTCGCGTCAAGATTTCTTACCGCCAGTTTAGCAACATCCAACGTGCTCACGACTGTGTCACGAAGACAGTTCATTTAGCAGTACCGGATATCGGTTAAACTTTTCATACGTCGGTAACAACTCATCATTGCCAGTCCATTCTGGCCGCGAGTAACCTTTTTTCTCGGCATCTTGCAATGGTCATCCTGCCGTTGTAACCAATGCATGGTTAGCAAAAACTTTCAATGTCTTGATGCCATGAAATCTCGCTACAAACGTACGATGCATACCGTTGATTCAACTGATGACAAGAAAGGCATCTTCAAAAGCGAAAATAATGTATCAGAATCAATGTGTGACCTTCAAGTCTCAGCTTGAAAGGATCGGAGGCTAGATATAAGCGCATCAATCTGTGGAGAAAATTCTTCAACGGATGAAATTTCAATCTCCGAGACCACTATAAAACGCTAAATTTTAATCCTTTGGCATAATTTTATTCGTTGTTGTAGAGAAAAACCCACAAAAAATGAATGCCAAGATCATCTTAATCGTCGCCGCTATGGCCGCGAGCAGTTTGGCTTTCGCACAGGACACTACCAATGTGCCTGTAATTGAAGGTGACCCGCAGTGCGATCAGTCACCAGAGACTCGAGCAAAGCATGCTTCAGGACATGGTGAGGATCCCTCAGCGTCAGGTCCCGGAGGAGGTATTGAAAGCTGTTCAGGGAAATGATTTCAAAGGCATAAAGACGTACTTCAAACATCGAAACAAAGATGAATATGCAGTTGAAGTCACCGTCGGTGAAGTTTCCAGTTTGCATTTCTTTGATAAGGACGGCAAACCGATAAATCAGCGGAAAGAATAGAAATTGCACCGTTTGTTAATATTATTTATTATCGCGGCAATCAACGGACGTCGCGATAGTTGCTATGTTGTCTAAAATCACGCCGTTGTTTAACTCATTTGATTTTAAGTCATAACTTAGGGTCTCTCAATCTTAAGACCCTCTCTGCATGCTCGACATAGTTATTGAGTCGCGTAAAGCATCTCTCGCGCCCGGTATGGAAGTAAGAAGAATACTTCCATTCAGATTGAGGCGTATGGTCGGTCCGTTTATCTTTATGGATCATGCCGGACCCGTAAAGATTCAACCTCAAACTGCCGCCACCATGGATGTATTGCCGCATCCACACATTGGCTTGTCAACAGTAAGCTATTTGTTCGACGGACAGGTTACTCACCGCGATAGTCTCGGTGTTCAACAAGTGATCCGTCCCGGCGAAGTAAACTGGATGACAGCTGGCAAAGGAATATCACATTCGGAACGTTTTGAAGACCCTTCCGCATTGGCTGGCGGACTGGAGATGATTCAGACCTGGGTCGCACTTCCCGAAAAAGATGAAGAAGCAAGCCCTGCATTTGATAATTACAAACCTGAACAGCTCCCAATTTATACCGACAAAGGTGTATGGATGAGGCTGGTTGCGGGTAATGCTTATGGATTAAAGAACAATGTAAAGACCCACTCGCCACTATTCTATATGCATGCGGTCGTTAATAGTGGTGCAACCTTTGGCTTACCTCATGAACATTCTGAACGTGCTGTTTATGTGGTGAAGGGGAGCGTTGAAGTTGATAACCGTAACTATACGACGGGCCAAATGCTTGTATTCAGCAAAGGTGTTGATCCGAGAATCCAATCAAAAGATGGCGCAACGCTTCTGCTATTGGGTGGTGAACCTCTTGGCGAAAGGTTTATCTGGTGGAATTTTGTATCCTCCAGAAAAGAAAGAATTGAACAAGCAAAAGCAGACTGGCAGGAGGGTCGTATTATTCTTCCTCCAAACGATAACCGCGAATTCGTACCGTTGCCTGAAGACAAACTCAAAATGAAAGACAATCCTCCTCCACAAGCCCTTTCGTAAAATTAGCATGATAAAAAGAAGTATCGTTTGTATTATCGGACTGGTCTTAATCGTTAGTCCAGGTCCCATCAGTTTGTGTATATGGACAGGAGAAAAAGATTCCCGATGGAACCGATGGGATCTATTTTAAAGAAGATTCATTGACAGGTGAGCCAATAAAAGATCCAAACGAAGTTGTTAAACGCAAGTCAACTTTTAAGATCGGATTCGGTTACATCCATGACTTCACAGCCTACAATCAGAATGACGTCTTTAAGCAGCAGATGGACTCATTGGGATTAGATTTGAAACCAATATCGCAGCCCCGCGATTTTCGTGTCCTTGGAAGTTTTCAGACTAAGAACCAAAAGGGACCTTGCATTCAAATTCGGATTTATGTGGAATGGCGACACCGAGGACTGGCTGATAAGGGAAACAGGTTTTACGATTGGAGTTCCGGAGCTCTCCGGACATATCTTCATTGGTCGTACCAAGGAAGGTTTCTCTATGGTTAAAGTAATGAATGGCCACTCACCCTGGGGTTATGAACGACAAATGGCGCTCGATGTGATTCCGATCCTCGCAGATGGCATCAAATGGTTTGGCTTTTTACCTACGTCGAGAATATTCTGGAATGTCGGATACTACAATGATTTCCTCTCCAAGGGTCAGGGCTTTTCCACTTTTGAATGGCAGTATGTTGCCCGCGTAGGATGGATGCCTTTCTACGATAAAGAGAACAGCAAACTTCTCCATATCGCTGCTAACCTCCGTTACGCTAAACCTCTCGATGGGTACATGACGTTGAAGAGCAGGCCCGAATCCAATCCAACACCACAACTTATCAATACGGTAAATTCCAAGCGGATCATTCCAGTCATATCGGCGGTGAGATTTATTACGCTAAGGAGAATTTTATGGTAGGATCTGAGTTCATCTTTCACAACTTCTATTCCGATGATTTGGAGGATCATAATTTCTTCGGTGGAAATATTGTATTGAGTTATTTTCTCACGGGAACTGTCCGACCCTATAACACCATTGGAAGTATTTACGGATTTGTTCCTGTAAGAAAATCCGTCTTCAAAGGTGGATGGGGCGAATGGGAAGCAGTCCTGACCGCCACAACATTAAATTTAAACAATGGATCAATACACGGTGGGAAGATGTGGCGTATCACACCAATGATCAATTGGTATCTTTCGAAAGCTATCCGGATGGAATTCATTTATGGCTATGTAGGTCTCGACCGATTTGGACTGAAAGGTAGATCTCAGTTTTTTGAAAGCCGTATTCAGTTTACAGTCCTCTAACCTTTCAAGTCATTCAATTCAATCTCGTAGCAGAGAATCGCGTGATCAAGCGCTTCTTTTCATGGATAGATCATCGAAACTGATCTGGTCAAACTTTACAAAACTGAAACTGTTTCCCCTCCGTTTCATACGTCAGCGACGATGCAGAAAGTGTGACAACGCGAATTGAAGAAGAGCATCGGTTTTGAAAAATCTTAACGACCGATCGATGAGCGCTACATATCCTATTTCGATTTTAGCCTTCATCCTTATTGGTTCCGTTTCCGTCTTGCGCAGAGCCTCCGGAGGAAAAAGACAGCGTTCAAGCTGAAAAGAAAATATCACAACTTCACTTTAGGATCACACCTCGAATTCACACAAAGGGTTTATTCACCTACGGCGGACAAGTTGGAACGGACAATCCTTCGTTCGATATCAATCTTACATTTGAATACAAACAATGGGGGTTCCTGATATATAAAGGTGTTGATTTGATAGACCACACCACCGACTACAACTTTTCATTGATTGCCCTATTCAGGAATTTCAAACTATCAGACCGCATAACATTTACGCCTTATGTAGGAACGATCCTGGAACAGAGCGAACATTTTGCAGACACGGGTTCCGATGCGGCATGCATTCTAATTACCTCAGTGAAGTTGTTGCCGGGGTTCACCGCAGAGCATATGGGAATGTTTGGAAATCTCGTATTTGAACCAACGCATATGGACTGGGTGAATCGATTCAGGCTTGTCTATTCCGGTAAACACCTCGATGTTATCACTTCACTCTGGCACAATAATCAGGTCTTTGATGAGTCCAATTACCTGACAGGTGGAATCAACATCGCGTATAGCAGGATAAAAGTCGCGAAACATTTGCTCTTAAGCACCGGCATCACCGGCCTTAGCAACTTTTCATACGACTGAAGAGGATTCAACCCATCCAGAGGACGCCTTGCAGCTGACGCTAGCTGCACAGTGGCACTATTAAACTTCTAGTTTAGCGTATTAAGTATCTCCAAATCGTTTAAATCTTCCCCCATAACTTTCAAAAGTAAGTTTCATAGCGAAAAGAAACTGTATTGGATTGTTGGACTGTATAGTTTTGTCATCACAGCTGAGGTGAGAAGGCGACAAGCGATCAACTTGAACGTCGCTAGTTGAATGGAGAAGGGGCCTTTAGCGGGGTATGATCCTTGAGCTGTGACGAACAAAAAGGAAAACAAACTCAAATGAATCTCACATTCTACTCCACGCTCTTAATTCTGGCCATCGTAGGGTCCGTCTGCATGACTTACTTCGAAAATGCAAGAAGCCAGCGCTTTTCTAAAAAGAAAAGAAAGAAGAAGATGAAGGTCGCCTGACCAAACAAACAGATTACAGTCCGAACCGATACTGTAATCCCGTTATCACTTGCGTGCGAGATCCAAGGAAGCCAAATTCAGCTCGGAGCATCCAGTGCTTATTATGCTGATACTGCGTTCCGATAACAAAGTTCCACATGTCTTTCGGCCGCTTGTCAAGCGAATATTGCACAGAGGCCTGTTGCTCGTCATTTAATGCTTCATCAAGGTTATTTAAGAATCCGCTGGCTGTTTCGAGCGCACGATTAGCGCCTTCATGCTTCGCCACGTTCACAGGATTTTTTTGTTCAACCGACGACAGTCCGTTCCACCAGTTTTCAACGCTGACATAAGAATCACTTACCTTTTGTAGCCCTGCATCAACTCTTGCCTGGAGGCCATCAGTTTCGATCACGTCCGTAAGATTAAGAGATCCACTGGTACCTGTATTTAGTTTCAGCCGGAATCCTCCCACCCATAATGCAATGTTTTGTTCAGGTTTTTTAAGCTTAAAACTCTTGCCAAATCGCGGCCCGAAAATAAAGGCAAATGCGGGCTTTTCGAGTTCCGCTATATCGTTCCAGGTGAAATTCATATCCAGAGCCATCCAGCCGCCGCCTATGCCAAGGGTTGGTGTTACACCGAACCCAAAACTTGTTGCGTCGAATTCAGCTTTAGAGGTCATGTTAATTACGTTATTCCAGTTTCCGTCACCGTCGGGAACATATACACCGAAATCAACAGTCGTTGACGGCTGCACCTTCGCCACAATGCCATAAATATTTAAAAAGGGGAACAACCACACATCCGGGCGAAAGTTAATTCCGCCTGCCTTTGACACCGCACTATTGAACCTTATGACTTCGCTGAGATCCTGCATGGGCCGGTGGTTGAATCCTACCTGAAGATTCTCGATTACCAGATCTGACTCTTGCCATATGTAATTTAATCCCAAACCCGCGGAATATGGAAGATTAAATCCCCGTTTCGTTGCCGCATCGCCGAGGATCGGAAGTATGTATGGATATTCGGAGGCCTTAATGCTGTCGGCCAGTTCAGTATTCTTTTTTCCCACAACCTTGTCGGAATACACCTGACCAAATACAGGAGATATTCCCAATGCGAGTATCCAAAAAAAGGATAGTTTAAGTTTATGCATGTCAGTTATCGTTTGAGAGTCTTTTTCGCTACAAAACCACCTGCTTCCAAAGATAAATACAAAACATGAATGTCCATAAACAACGATGTTCGTTAACAGTCCACCGGAATAAACAACGGTGGGCGGTGATTGGCTACACGACAAAAATTACTAAGAGCAAGCTTGGGTACATGGCTCCAGCAACTTCTAGAGTTTATGATCCGGAATACGAAAAATATGAATGGACTGGTCCTTTTTCGTGCAACGGTCTGGCTGATTGCTTTTCGCACGGTCGGAAACTGCCACTATGGTATCCGCTGACAGCCATGCTATTCCTTCAATATTTCCATAACTTTTTGAGGGAAATCGATAACGCTTGCCCGATCCTGGAACGATCATTTTCTTTACATCATCGATTTGGGCCACCCATAGCCTCGCCGATGACTGGGACGCTACTGCAATTTGTCCGTTGTGATAAGCCAGAGCGGAATAATCTTCAAACTCCGCCTGCTTCGGAAGCTTGATTTGATGTGATCCTTCCCAATTGCCGTCTGCACTTCGTGTAAACACATCGATCCGTCCCCCTCCGCGCTTGGCGGATGTACCCAGGTTCCCTTCGCATAACGCATATAACCATTCCTCATTTCCACTTCTCAGATGCGCAAGTCCCTCAAATCCTTTGTTCGCTTTTTCAAATCGGGTTTGTAACCGTGTCGATTGGAGAAACTTACCTTCAATGTCATACTCTGACACGAATCCGCGTAGATATCCATCAAAGTCTTCTACTGATTCCACCAGGCAAAACACTTTAAGTTGGTCCTTATCGATCGCTATGTCTTCGAAACCAGATCCAAGACTTGGAGCAGGGAGCAATGTATTACGATGGCTCTCTTCCAACGAAAGATCGATTCGCGCCACCCAATTAAGATTATCAAATACTACAAGAGCCGTCGATTCATCCGAAAGCGCTACACCGCTTGCCTCCAGACGACTGCTCTTTTTCCTTCCAGGAAGCAAACGAAACAGTTTTTCTTCCCGAATCAATTCTAGTTTTTTTGCCATGCAATCGTGGTTTGTAAAGTGTGCTTTAATTACTGCCGCTAGCTGGGTACCTGGGTGGCTAGGTACCTAGGTAACCAGGTAGCTAGGGCTTTGCAACCTGGCGGCTGGGCCGTAACTTCAATTAATTGCGCAGATACCAATAGCGATGCGTTTAATAATCACAAAATAGCCATTAATCCGCTCTTCCCGATAGTCTGATCTAGCCCCAAAGTTGAATTGGACTATTCTTACACCACAAGACTGATAGGGCCGTGAGCGATCTGCCTTCCTAAAGAGAATAAATTGCCCACTACCGAGAATGGGTTGTCAATTGTTTTACACGCCAAGGTTTACGGATAAAGTCACCTGAGAAAAATTATAAATGTCGGGTGAACACTTTTTTAAAACATTTTTGGAAATTTTTTGTAGCTTAAAACTTCTATGCCTCTCCCGTTGTTCTCCAAAATAATTAACAGGCTTACATTCGCCTTTTTTCTGCTCACAAAATCCAGGGCTAGGGGTATGGTGGCTTTGTCAGCCAAAACTGCAAATGAAATTTATGGCGCGAGACCCGATACAAAAATCCATGTTTACACGCGGGATATGGCGCTACCGTTAGCACCTCCAAAAGCATTACCTGGTGAAGAAGGGGCTCCCTCGCGATTTCTATTTCCAAAAGAGAACACAATCTACGAGGCCACTCTGCTTGATATTAGAAATCCGGAATTTACGTTTCAGTCAGATCATTTACTTGATGATGAAAAACGCGTGATTTATGAACCAAAATTAAGATTTGAACATCTTCCCATCAGAAATAAATTTTTGCAGCCGTGTACAAACTTGAGTGGAACGGTTGCATATCTTTCCAATACACTGTTCTGCCAATATGGTCACTTGTTTAATACGCAACTACCTTTGCTAGCCTCCTACTGGGACACTTTTGGAAAAGAAAATATCGACTACTATTATATTGGGGACGGTATCACGAGAGACTTTGTTGAGGAGTCCTTGATTTACATGGGTATCCGTAAGGACCAAATTGTAAATTTTCCCTGCCGCGCGGATCGATCATTGATCTCCATAAAATACAGGGAGCTTTATACTGACGGGGTCCAAACTGGATTTAAAATGGATCCTTATACTCACAAATTCCTAAAGAAATTCCTATTCAAGCCTTCGAACGCTGACGGGGGAGTACGTTCTAAAAGAATATTTGTCACGCGAGGGAATGTCCAGGTGAGGCGGGAGCATAACCTTTCAGCCATTACCGACGCCTTGTCTCCATTGGGGTTCGATTTTCTGTCCATGGATGGAAGATCCATGCAGGAGGAAGCAGACATTTTTTTCAATGCAGATGTTATCATAAGCGTTCATGGATCTGCTTTGCACAACACGTTATTTTCTCGTGCAGGTACAAGCGTTATCGAAATTTTTGGAAATGAATATTTTGAAGCATCGAACTATGTTATTTCGACACTTAGTAACTGTAATTACTATTATTTGATCGGGGAATCAGTTGATAATCCACCCGAAGGTGACAGGCGGTATGCTCATGTGGTTGTAGATATAAACAAACTTCTTGCGCTTTGCGCCATGGTTGGTATTACCAATGACAATTCAAATAACACTTTTGGTTCTCAAACAACATGACTGCATGAACAGGCTAGCTGGGTACCTGGGTGGCTAGGTACCTAGGTAGCCAGGTAGCTGGATGGATGCAACGTGGTGGCTGGTCTAATTCAATTATTGTGCAGATACCAGCGTCTGTTTTTGAGTACCAAGCTTTTCAATACCGAGCTCAACGACGTCTCCGGGTTTTAAATATAACGGTGGTTTCTTTCCATGACCAACACCTGAAGGTGTACCCGTTGCAATAACATCACCGGGAAGCAATGTCATATACTTGCTTACATCGCTGATCAATTGGCCTACCTTGAAGATCATATCGCTGGTATTTGCATCCTGAACTTTTTTACCGTTCAACGTGAGCCATATGGATAAATTATGAGGATCTCCAACTTCGGCGGGTGTAACCAAATATGGTCCAAGGGGAGCGAATGTATCTGCGCTCTTACCTTTATCCCATTGCGTCGCGGGTCGTTCGAGCTGCCATTCTCTTTCACTGTAATCATTAATAATACTGTAACCTGCAACGTAGCTCAACGCATCCTCAACAGAAACATTTGAAGCTTTCTTTCCAATAATAATTGCCAACTCTACCTCGTAATCTGTTTTTGTCGAATTCTTTGGTATGATGACCTTGTCGAAGGGTCCACACATCGCTGTTGTCGCCTTCATAAAAATTACGGGCTCTTTGGGGACTGGTATATTTGACTCCTGAACGTGTAAAAGATAGTTGAGACCGATAGCCACTATTTTGGAAGGTCTGGAAATGCACGACGCAATCCGAACTGACGATGATACCTCCGGACAACGCGATTGATTCTTCTCAAGCCATTTCTTCAGACGTGTAATTCCATCGGAAGCAAAGAATTTCTCATTGTAATCTTCGCCGAACGATGATACGTCTAAATGTTTCCCGCCGGCTATCACCACACCTGGTTTTTCATTCGAAACATCTCCAAACCTGAAAAGCTTGATAGATGAAGCAGATTGCGAGTAGCTTTGGAAACTGAGTGCTAAGAATACCAATGTCAACTGTATTGATCTTCTGACAATGAAGCTTTTCATGATCGTGGGTTTAATGATCACAAAATAGCCATTAATCCGCTCTTCACGATAACCTGATCCGGTCAAAAGTTACCCGTAGTTGAATGCGATGATTCTTTCGTCGCAAGATTCATTAGGCGTAACAATCTTCTTTCTTAAGAGAATAAATTACCCACTACCGAAAATGGGTAGTCAATTATTCTACACACGCCGCGGGATAATTGGGATCAGAGCCTGTTTTTTCTGGCACAATTTTTCAAATGCGGAGTAGTGATCAAACGCGCGTTTAAGTGATCGAGTACATTCTTAATTTTTAAACTAAAACTATAAAGTAATGAGATCAGACACCGATAATCGAAGGGATGACTCTGTTACCGATGACCGGGACAGAATGTTGACGGGAATGTTTCCGGATCGTGAGAGTACGGAAAGTGCTTACAGAGACTTTGGATGAAAGGGGCTACACAACAGATGACATTAATTTATTGATGTCAGATGAAACGAGAAAAAAACATTTCTCCAAGGGCAAAACTGAAATAGGCAACAAGGCACTGGAGGGCGCGGGCACAGGATCGGCAATTGGCGGAGCTGTTGGTGCAGCGGTCGGCATCATTGCAGCAATCGGAACCAGCGTTTTGATTCCAGGTCTTGGACTTGTGGTCGCAGGTCCCCTCGCAGCAGGTCTTGCAGGTGCTGGTGCAGGCGGACTGACGGGAGGAATTATTGGCGCACTAGTGGGATCAGGTATCCCGGAGGAACGAGCCAGGTTGTATGAATCAGGAATAAAAAAAGGAAAAGTAGTAATGGGAGTTCGGCCACGAAATGAGGAGGATGCCGAGTATTTTAGAAACCAATGGACTTCGAAAAACGCAGAAGAGGTTCATTATTAAATACAATCGTTCAAGAAAAGCGGGCCTAGGCCCGCTTTTTTTTTGCCCAAGTTATCTTCCATTTAGGTGGGTTTAAATCTATCGTGATGTTGCCTTTACCATTAACCAACTGATATGGTTAAAATTCATAAAACTGAAACTGTTTTTTAGCCGTTTAAATAGGCAGTTTTGAACGTGTTTCGAGCACTTTTAGGCGTTCACTAACTATTAACAGATAACGGCTAACGATTTCGGATAAGTGAAAACGTCTATCGATGGGTGCGGGAGAGTTGGGTGTGGAATGTCCAACTCCCAATGTCGAATAGGTAACGATTAACGGATAACGATTAACGATTAACGGATAACGTAACGTTTGAAAAGAGATCTACTTATCGCCTACATCGCACTCGGTGCAATTTGTATCATCTGGGGAACAACATACCTGGCGTTGCGCATTGGTGTTCTTCATTTTCCTGCATTTCTATTCGTAGTGCTTCGTCAATTGATTTCGGGATCGGTACTGGCCGTCATTATGCTTACGATCGGCAAGGTCTCGTGGCCAAGCCGTGACAATATTATTCGTCAGGCGATTGCAGGTTTCTTCATGATAACAATGGGGAACGGGCTGGTCGCTTATGCGGAAATACTCATACCAAGCGGCGTGGCCGCCATCATTTGTTCTCTTATGCCCATGATGGTAATCCTCATCAATCTCACCGTTAATCGTGAAGAAAAACCAACCATTCCAATTGTCCTGGGAGTAATGGTAGGGCCTTGTAGGGATCATCATGATCTTTGGTCAGCACGTCGAAGAATTCTCAAACCTCCAATACCAGGTAGGGATCGTACTGATCTTCCTCGCCATTGTATGTTGGGCAGGTTGTAGCGTGTGGCTGAAAAAGAAATCTGAAGGGAATCTTTTTCTTAACGCTTCGCTCCAGATGTTTTTCGGTGGCGTATGGACGATACCACTCTCCCTGCTTTTTGACGATTTTACTATCATCAGCTGGTCCGCTGAAGCAATGTACTCGCTCGCTTACCTGATCGTATTTGGGTCGGTCATCGCGTATGCCTGTTACTCTTATGCATTGCGAAAGCTTCCAATGACGATCTTGTCGCTGTATGCCTATGTTAATCCTGTGGTAGCTGTCATCCTCGGCTGGTTGATCCTGGATGAAAAGCTTAACGCTCTGATAGTTGCCGCGATTGGAGTTACAGTTGCGGGTATCTACATCGTCAACCGCGGATATTATCTTAGTAAATTGTGGAAAGACACGATTTACAAGGTGACGGACTGAGATTCCGTTTCAGTTTGAATCATAACAAAAAAAATAGACGCTCTGTGATCACAATGCTCGAATATACCTCGTCCTACCAGCCATGGTTTGAAAAGCTCAACCGAGACTGGATCGAACAATACTTTTGGATGGAGCCGATAGACATTGCAGTTCTCCAGGATCCTGAAAGCCATATAATCGACAAAGGCGGAGCAATTCTTATGGCAAGTGTAGACAACGAAATAGCGGGGACTGTTGCATTGAAGTACGTCGAACCGGGAGTTTATGAATTCACGAAAATGGCTGTAGACGAAAAATTCCGGGGGCAAAAAGTTGGATTAGCCCTGTCGGAAGCAGCCATTGACAAAGCAAGAACTCTTGGCGCTAAAAAGATCATCTTGTATTCCAGCACAAAACTTATCCCGGCGATGAGTCTTTATAAAAAGCTTGGCTTTGTTGAAATTCCCGTCGATGGACCGTACAAGAGAAGTGACGTCAAAATGCAACTAATCCTGGATAAACGCATGATGGAGAATTTGACGATAAGAACTGCATCACTGGCGGATGCTACACTCCTCGCGGAACTTGGTGCAAAGACTTTTCAGGAGACGTTCGAGTCTTCCAACACGGAAGAAGACATGAAATTGTACCTCGCTAACAATTTCTCCGATGGCCAACTTGAACGCGAATTGAAAGAAGAAGGGACAACGTTCATTGTCGTAGAAGAGAACGGGAAAGCAGTAGGATATGCAAAGATGAGGAGACATCATGAACCGGAGGGACTGAACGAATCAAATCAAATTGAGATCGAACGAATCTACTCGTGCAAAGAATATATAGGAAAGGCAGTCGGAAAAACTTTGATGGACGCCTGTTTAAAAATCGCGAAGGAGGAGAGTCACAAAGTAGTGTGGCTTGGAGTCTGGGAACATAATGCACGGGCTATATCATTTTATACGAAATGGGGATTTGTGCCGTTCGGAACACATCCATTTCTGTTGGGGACGGACCTGCAAACGGATATTCTTATGAAAAAGGAGCTGGTGTGAGCTGCTCCTTTTCATGGCTTTCAGAATTAACAATCACAGCTATGAAAAGATTGGAATGGTTTGAGCGTAAATTCACCTTCGGTCTACCCGCCGGAATGCTGCCATTTTATCTCGAAAGATTACAGGGAACCATCGCACGCATAGAATCAAAAGTAAAAGGAGTCAGCGATGAAATCCTTTCTCAAAAGCTGGACAACAAATGGTCAGTTAAACAAAACATCGGCCACCTTGCCGAAGTAGATGAGATCTCAACAAAGCGAATAGGCGAAATGATCCAGGGAATTTCTCCGATGTCGCCAGCAGTATTCGAACCGCGAGGCGATTACAACCAACAACCCGTAGAAGAAGTGATCGGCTATTTTCGAAAGGCACGACATGCCAATGTGAAGAGGTATAGTGAATTGTCTGTCGGCGAACTGGAAAGATCATCATTACATCCAAGGCTGAAAGTAAATATGACTCCGGTTGATCTTGCGTGGTTTGACGCGGAGCATGACGACCATCATTTGGTGAGGATAAGTGAAATTATTTCCCTAGTGCTGAAAAGAAATTAACAACCATCGACTAATCAACCATGGACTATGGACCAATTAACCATCGACTAAAAGAGTTATGTACGTACCCAAACAATTCCGAAACAACGACGCTTCGACCATCAACGACTTTATAAGGCATCACGGTTTTGGCATTCTCGTGAGCCAGTCAGATAGCCGGATGGTCGCGACGCATATACCTTTGGAGCTCTCTGAAGACGAAACAAAATTGACTGGACACATCGCCAGAGCAAATCCTCAATGGAAGAACTTCGACAACAATAGCGAGGTGATGATCATATTCCCCGGGCCGCATGCTTATGTATCTTCTTCATGGTACGATCATGAAAATGTTCCCACGTGGAATTATATCGCGGTTCATGTCTATGGCAAGATTAAGATCATCGAAGGTGAGCAATTATACTCCTGTCTTAAACAACTTGTGAACAAATACGAAAAGACTTCCGAATATCCGATCTCTGTTGAAAAAATGTCACCGGAGTATGTTCGTCAATCGATTAAAGGTCTGGTCGGATTCGAGATAAACATTACTTCCATTGAAGCGTCCTACAAATTGTCGCAAAACCGGGACCAGAAGAATTTTGCAAACGTCATCAATGAATTGGAAAAGCGTGGCGATCATGATTCAAAATCAATAGCCGCCGAAATGAAAAAGATCGAAAAATAAACATCATGAATACACAACTATCAAACGACAAATCAAACGTAAGCGAAATCCTTAATGCTGCCAGGGCGCTAGCAGAAAAATATCTCGATAAGCAAAACGATCTTCCTCCGGGAAGATTTATCCCTGATATCGAGCTGGAAAGTTTACCACAGCAAGGCATAGGAGCCAAAGCAGCGTTAACATATTTTGAATCAAACTTTGCGGACAAGATAGCCAACAGCGCGGGGCCAAGATATTTTGGATTCGTTACAGGTGGATCTACGCCCGCCGCACTAGCTGGCGACTGGCTCGTAAGCGCCTATGATCAAAACGCAGTTGGAAGCAATGATTCAATTGCCCCTCAGATTGAACGACAAACGATACATTTCTTTAAAGAACTGTTTGGCCTGGATCCCGCATACTTTGGAAGCTTCGTCACCGGTGCTACAATTTCCAATTTCACAGGCCTGGCATTGGCCAGACAATGGGTCGGGGAACAATATGATATCGATTTCAGCACAGAAGGTCTTTGTTCGTCAAAACCTATAAAGATCATTAGCGGTACACCTCACTCAAGCATCATAAAATCACTTTCAATGCTGGGCGTCGGACGTAAGTCCATGATAAGAATTGAAACATTGCCCGACAGGGAAGCCATCGATATCCAGGCACTTGAAAATTATTTGCATGAACATCGTGAACCACTTATCGTAGTTGCCAATGCAGGCACAGTTAATACGGTGGACTTCGATGATCTCGAAGCGATCGGAAAACTTAAGTCGAAGTATAACTTCTGGTTGCATGTCGATGCTGCATTCGGTGGCTTTGCAGCTTGTTCTGAAAAGTTTGAGCATTACCTGAATGGAATTAATCACGCAGACAGTATTACCATTGATGCGCACAAATGGCTTAATGTTCCATACGACGCCGCGATGCAATTCACGCGACACAAAGATCTTCAGTTAAAGGTCTTTCAAAACAGTGCTGCCTACCTTGGCGATCCCGCAAAGAGTCCGGATTATTTCCACTACACGCCGGAGAACTCGAGGCGTTTCAGGGCACTTCCATCCTGGTTTACCCTTATGGCTTACGGACGTGACGGCTATCGCGAAATTGTCGAGCGCAACTGCAGGGCTAGCTCATCGGCTCGGCGAGCTTATCACGAGTTCCGAGAATTTCCGGCTACTAGCGCCGGTTCGTATGAACGTCGTCTGTTTCTCATTGTCTAATGCCAACGTTTCCGCTGAAGAGATCAGTACATTTCTCAATGCAGTGCGGGATGACGGTCGCGCATTCTTCACCCCCACGTTATATAAAGGAACGCATGCGATTCGTGCCGCCATTTCCAACTGGTTGACTGATGACGATGACATTGAAACGGCCTATTGTGCACTGAACGATGTTCACCAGGCTTTGTATAACCGTAAACCTAACGCTACCGTTTTATCCTAACCAGCTGAAAATGACAGGGATTAAACACAAAATCTGGGAATGCGCAGGGAATATTAAAAGATAATTATGAAATTCACTCCTTAAAGTATATTGACTATGACTACTATAACGGCCACTTTCGCGACGAAACGCACTCCGAAATCAAGAATCAGTGAAGTTGACTTTAATAACCTGGAGTTTGGGAAGTATCTATCTGATCACATGCTCATGGTCGATTTCCTAAACGGAAAGTGGCAGGAACCTTCGATCATTCCATTTGGCGATATCCCAATGTCGCCGGCGATGCTTTCGCTTCATTACGGACAGTCGGTGTTCGAAGGTATGAAAGCATTCAAGAACAAGAACGGTGACATTTGCATCTTCCGTCCGCATAAGCATAGTGAACGATTGAATAAGTCTTTGGCCAGGATGTGTATGCCTGAGATCCCTGAAGATCTTTTCATTCAATGTTTACATGCAATTGTGGAAACTGATCAAAACTGGATACCCACGACTGATGGCACATCGCTTTACATAAGGCCAGTAGTGTTCGCGTATGAACCAAGGTTAGGTGTGAAGATCGCGGATCACTTTAAGTTCTTTATTCTTACGAGCCCTGCAGGTGCCTATTTCAGCAAACCGGCGAGATTGAAAGTTGAAGAAACATTTGTTCGCGCTGCCGAAGGTGGAACAGGCTTTGCAAAGTGCGCTGGAAACTATGGAGGAGCATTTTACCCAACCCAGGTTGCGCGTCAGGAAGGTTTTGATCAGGTATTATGGACGGATGCCAAGGAGCATAAATACATTGATGAGGCCGGTGTGATGAACGTTATGTTCGTGATCGACGGCAAAGTAATAACCCCAAAATTATCGTCTGCGCTGCTGGATGGTGTAACGCGCGACACTATTCTTGCACTCGCTCCTTCTTTAGGAGTTACCGTCGAACAGCGGAAAGTCAGCGTCGCCGAAGTAGAAGAAGCTTTGAAGAAGGGAACGCTTACAGAGGCTTTTGGAACAGGTACAGCAGCCGTTGTATCCCCTATCGCGGCTATTAATATCCACGGACAAGATTACAACATTCCGACTGCGGGCCCTGAGAGCTTTCAGCTGCGAGCAAAAGAAAAATTAAACAACATCCGCCTGGGATTTGAACCAGATGTTCACGGATGGAACTACATTATCTCAACTCACTAACGTCGATACCTCCATTACTATTTAGCAGAGCGTTTGAAAATTAAGAATCAAACGCTCTGCTTCTTTCTCCACATCTTTATTCCACGGTTCTTATATGAGAGCAGTTTTCTTTAAAGGCAAAGACCAACCACTGGTAGTTCAAGAGATTAAAAAATTCAAACCCGTTAAGGATCAAGTCCTGATCAGGCTTCACAATGCAGCCATCAACCATAGGGACATTTGGACGTGGCGTGAACAAACCAACGTAACGGCTGATGGCATAATTCTCGGTTCAGATGGCAGCGGCGTTATCGAAGGCGTGGGCGAAGATGCCGATCCATTATTGATCGGAATGGAAGTAATTATTAACCCAAGCCTTGAATGGGGTAACAATCCAATTGTTCAAGGCAATTCATTTAAGATCCTGGGTTATCCCGACAATGGAACGTTCAGTGATTACATGGTCATTTCAAAAAAATACGTATTCGAAAAACCAGAACACCTGACGTTTGCAGAATCCGCCGCAGTGCCACTATCGGCTCTAACCGCCTACCGCGCCCTATTTTCCAAAGCGAGGTTACGTGCGAAGGAAAAAGTGTTGATCACCGGTGTAGGTGGCGGCGCCGCATTGTGGGTTCTTCAATTTGCAGTTGCCTACCAGGCCCGCGTATATGTCACTTCAGGATCCGACGAAAAACTCGCGAAAGCGAAAGAGCTTGGTGTACTTGGTGGATTCAACTACAAAGATCCCGAGTGGGCACAGAAAGCGTTGAAGGAATCTGGCGGCGGTTTCGACATCATCATTGACAGCGCGGGTGGTAAAGAATTTTCCAAACTCATCGATCTCGCTTTGCCCGGAGGCCGAATTGTCAACTTTGGGCGGACAGCAGGAAATATCACTGATATCTCCACACGGTTGCTCTACTGGAAACAACTCTCGATCCATGGAACTACGATGGGTACGCGGGACGAGTTCCTTTCCATGTTAGACTTTCTCGAAAGCCGCAACATTAAACCTATCATCGATAAGATCTTTCCCCTTGAACAAATAGCCGAAGCAATGCAGCGAATGGAACAAGGTGATCAGTTCGGCAAGATTGTATTACAGATATCCAAGGGCAAATGAATACGGAAGGTGTCATATATCGAAGCAATGTAAAAATCTCAGCCGATGAATTCATCGATCTGCTGCAACGTTCTACGCTCGCCGAAAGGAGACCGGTCAACGATAAGGATCGAATTCAGAAAATGCTCGACCATGGTAACGTCATTATCACTGCCTGGTATAGAGAATAAATTAGTGGGCGTGTCACGGGCATTAAGCGATTTTTCATTTTGCTGTTACCTGTCCGACTTAGCCGTCGACGAAAAATTTCAAAAACAGGGCATCGGCAAAACTCTTATTGATGAGACGCACAAAGCAGCCGGACTTCACACGATGCTAATCTTATTAGCCGCTCCTGCCGCGGCACAATACTACCCGAAGATTGGCATGGAACGGTTCACAGATTGCTTTATCATTCGGAAAAAAGTTAATTAAACATGGCTACCTTCGACATCACCGAAAAGACTGAAATCACACGTCTGCCGAAACGTGGCGTATATGATAAGGATCAAATAAACGCCATACTCGACGAAGCATTGTTTTGCACTTTGGCTTATGTAAGACAAAGCACGACAGGCTCGCAAGCGTTCCAGATCCCAACAGGTTTTTGCAGAATTGATGATAAGTTATACGTGCATGGGTCAGTGGGCAGTTTTTACATGCGGGAACTAGCGGATAAGAATCAACCCGTTTGCATAAGCGTGACATTGATGGACGGCCTGGTGCTTGCCCGGTCGGCATTCCATCATTCCGTTAACTATCGATCCGTGGTAATTTTCAGCACACCTCAAAAAGTCACGGACAATGATGAGTTGTACACAGGTGCTTGAGGTATTTACCAACAAGATGCAGCCAGGAAGGTGGAGTGATGTTCGTAAACCTTCATCAGGCGAATGGAAAGCGACCATGGTACTTTCGTTCAACATAGAGGAGGCTTCCGCTAAAGTAAGAACCGGACCACCGCTTGACGATGATGAAGATTATTCTTTAGACATCTGGGCGGGTGTTGTACCTTTAAAGCAGGAGCGAAAACAGCCGGTCCCTGATGCCAAACTGAAGCAAGGAATTCTGTTGCCCGATTATCTAAAGTAATGGCTTACTCATTAAAAAAACACCTGGCCTATAACGAATGGGCGAACACTAAGATCGCTGATGTGCTGCGTGAAGTAGAGGACCAGATCTTCTTTCAGGATAACAAAAGCAGTTTCCCATCAATTGCCAAAACGGTGTTACATATCTGGGATGCGCAACATATCTGGGTGGCGAGAATGCAGGGAAGTAGTCAGAGCAAGTGGCCATCCGCCAGCTTTAAAGGAAGTAAAGATGATTCGTTGAATGGGTTGATTGAATCGTCATCCGAATTGTCTGCTTTTCTTCGTGCAAAACCAAAATCATTTTTGTCGACGTTGTATGCTTACAAGAACATGAAAGGTGAGCCTTTTGAAAATACTTATGAGGATACGTTGTTTCATGTCGTCAATCACAGCACCTACCACCGGGGACAGATTATTACGATGCTTCGTGATGCCGGTTTGAAATTACTCCCCAGCACCGATCTGATCCACTACCTGCGATCCGTTGTAAAATGAAGATCGATCATTTGGCCTTATGGACTTTTGATCTCGAGAGGAGCAGGCTCTTCTATGAAAAATATTTCGACGCGAAAGCCGGTGATAAATATTTCAATCCAAAAAAAGATTTTGAATCGTACTTCTTGTCCTTCAATGACGGATGTCGATTGGAGATCATGCAGATGCCTGGAGTTATTCCGCTGGATCGTCGGGGAAAACAGCACACTGGACTTATCCATTTCGCTGTGTCTGTAGGTGACAAAGCTGCCGTCGATGCATTGACTGAAAAGCTGAGAACGGACGGATACGAAATTGTCGGAGAACCACGAATGACCGGTGATGGATATTACGAAAGCGTAGTGCTCGATCCTGATGGAAACCGTATAGAAATAACAATTTGATTTTTTACCTTCGCTACCTGTCAGTTAAGACTGTAACAAACCGAGGATATGAAAAAACAATCACGTAGAAAATTTGTAGCGAGCGCCGTTGCGTTGGGAACGAGTGCGGTTGCTACCGGGATGCCGACTATGGAATCAAAAGATAAAAAACAACTTGTACATCATGTGTTCTTCTGGTTGAAGAACCCTGATTCGAAGGAAGATCTTGCAAAACTCCTCGCAGGACTTCAAACCCTGAGGAAGATTGAAACTATTCGCAAGATAAATATCGGCGTACCTGCATCTACTGAAAAAAGAGATGTGGTGGAGACGACCTATCATGCGTCGGAACTTATGTTCTTCGATGATCTTGCCGGACAGAAGACATATCAGGATCATCCCATACATCAGAAGTTTATCGCCGATTGCTCCCATTTGTGGGAAAAGGTGATCGTGTATGATTCGATGGATGTGTAAACAGTTGATAGTTACTACGTTTCCGCTACCAATCACTCGTTAGCGAAGCAAAAATTTATTGATAATATTTTGATGCTGGCGCTAACTTTTTTGATCTTCGTGGATCAAAAGTGCCCTCTTAAAAGTTTATATTTTTAGAATTAAGTACATCTCTGATGAGATGAATTAATAATATCGGAACTTTGCACTCCGCCCCGTCCCCAACCAGGACGGGGCGGTTTCATTTCTAACAGTATAGAGCAAACTAACACTTGTTACAAGCTCGAACAATAGTCGACAACAACTACATGATCCAACATCGAAAAACACTCTTTGATAAAATATGGGACGCCCATATTGTTAAGGCCAGTGAAGGTTATCCCGATGCGCTGTACATCGACCGTCATTTTATTCATGAAGTTACCAGCCCTCAGGCATTTGACGGACTTCGCAAGCGGAACGTGAAAGTTTTTAATTCTGCGCGGACCACGGCAACTGCCGATCACAACGTACCCACTAAGGATCAACATCTTCCTATAAAGGAAGCTCTTTCGCGACATCAGGTCGAAACACTAAGAAAGAACTGTACCGAGTTTGGCATTGATCTTTATGACCTTGGCCATCCATACCAGGGTATTGTTCATATCATTGGTCCGGAGTTAGGCATTACGCTTCCGGGCATGACGATCGTTTGTGGCGATAGTCACACGTCAACGCATGGCGCATTTGGTAATATTTCCTTCGGCATCGGTACGAGTGAAGTCGAACAGGTGCTGGGAACACAGTGTGTTTTACAATACAAGCCCAAAACCATGCTCATCGAAATCAACGGCAAGCTTAGCAAAGGCGTCGTTGCAAAGGATATTATCCTCTACATCATTTCTAAACTTTCTGCAAGCGGGGCGACAGGATACTTCGTGGAGTATGCAGGTGAAGCGATAAGAAATCTCTCCATGGAAGCACGCATGACGATATGCAATATGAGCATAGAAATGGGTGCACGCGGTGGACTCATTGCCCCAGATCAAACTACGTTCGACTATATCAAAGGAAGAAGATTTGCACCTCAGGGTGAAACGTTCGATCGCCTTGTTGAACAATGGCGTCAGCTGAAGACAGATGAAGGAGCTCAATATGATCGGGTGGAAAAGTTTGACGGTACAGACATAGCACCCATGATCACTTACGGAACAAATCCTGGTATGGGTATCAAAGTAACGGATCGAATTCCCACGGTTAACGAGTTGAAGGATATAAGCGAACAAACATCCTTCACCAAGTCGCTTGACTATATGGGACTCGAGCAAGGATCATCTATCCTTGGCAAAGCCGTTGATTATGTCTTTATCGGAAGTTGTACAAATGCCCGCATAGAAGATTTAAGAATGGTTGCATCCATTGTTAAAGGCAAGAAGAAAGCATCAAATGTTGAAGTGTGGGTAGTACCTGGTTCAAAACAGGTCGAGAACCAGGCAAGGGAAGAAGGTCTCGACAAGATCTTTGAAGCAGCTGGCTTCCAGTTGAGGCAACCGGGATGTTCGGCATGTCTGGGCATGAACGAAGACAAGATCCCGGCGGGCAAATATTGTATCAGTACGTCCAACCGTAATTTTGAAGGAAGACAGGGGCCGAAGTCAAGAACATTCCTTGCAAGTCCACTAAGTGCCGCAGCAGCTGCTATCACTGGCAAAGTAACAGATGTAAGCGAACTAACCGATAGTTTCTAACGATCAAATAAGACACGATTAACGGATAACGGATAACGATCCCCAATGAGTAAAGAAAAATTCACAACGTTAAAAAGCACTGCGGTTCCGCTGGCGATTGAAAATATTGACACTGACCAGATCATACCGGCGCGATTCCTGAAAGCAACTACGCGCGAAGGGTTTGGGCAAAACCTTTTCAGAGATTGGCGTTACAATGCAGATGATACACCGAAAGATTTCATTCTCAACAATGCCACCTATAGTGGAAAAATTCTTGTGGCAGGAAAAAACTTCGGATGTGGTAGCAGCCGCGAACATGCCGCATGGTCGATCTATGACTACGGGTTCAGGGTTGTTATCTCAAGTTTTTTTGCTGATATCTTTAAGAACAATGCATTGAACAATGCACTGCTTCCTGTCCAGGTATCCGATGACTTCCTGAAAAAAATATTTGCTCTTATTCAAAAAAATCCTTCGACGCAAATCACAGTAGATCTTACCAACCAAAAGGTAGTGTTGGAAGACGGCTCAACTGAATCATTTGAAATCAACGCCTATAAGAAAATTGCCTGACGAATGGTTATGATGATATCGACTACTTACTGAGTCTCCGGGACGAGATTAAACACTTTGAACTCACACACTAAATGAAAAAGAAAATAACGATAGTTCCCGGTGACGGCATTGGCAAAGAAGTTACTGCCAGTGGCAAAAAGGTACTGGAACAAATAGCCGAATGCTTCGGTCATGAATTTATTTTTGATTATGCGATGATCGGCCACGAGGCCATTGAAGCAACCGGTAACCCATTACCCGATGAGACGCTTACAAAATTAAAAAATTGTGATGCTATACTTTTCGGAGCTGTTGGTCATCCGAAGTATGACAATGACCCTTCCGCCAAAGTGCGTCCGGAGCAGGGGTTGCTCAGGATGCGAAAGGAATTAGGACTTTACGCAAATCTAAGACCTATTAAACTTTTTGATGAGCTACTGGCGGCCTCCAGTATAAAGCCCGAAGTATTACAAGGCGCTGATATACTGTTCTTCCGCGAACTGACAGGCGACGTTTATTTCGGAGAGCGTGGCAGAAGGGACGACAGCAAAACGGCATTTGATACGATGATCTATTCAAAGTATGAAGTGGAGCGTATTGCGCATAAGGCATTTAAGGCTGCCCTTACTAGAAAAAAGAAACTTACTTCCGTCGACAAAGCTAATGTGCTTGAAAGCTCACGCCTTTGGAGAGAAGTAATTCAAGAAGTTGCTAAACAATATCCGGATGTAACGGTCGAGCACATGTTCGTCGATTCTGCAGCTATGAAGCTTATCCAAAGCCCGAAGAGCTTTGATGTGGTGGTAACTGGAAATCTTTTCGGAGATATTCTCACTGACGAAGCATCGCAGATTGCAGGCTCAATGGGAATGCTGGCATCGGCTTCTGTAGGTGACACGGTCGGATTGTATGAGCCCATTCACGGTAGCGCACATGATATTACCGGAAAAGGCATTGCAAATCCCTTAGCTTCTATTTTGTCTGCGGCATTGCTTCTGGACATTTCTTTTGGCTTAAAAGAGGAAGCTGATACTATAATCAAAGCGGTTGAACAAACACTTAGGGATGGCTACCGCACACGGGATATCGCTGATGCATCAACTCCTCTGGAAAAAGTTCTGGGAACAGAAATAATGGGGAATATTGTTTGCAATAATGTAAGGATACTGGTAACAGTGGATACAGGTTCATAAACAATTAACACACCGCACACTTCACACTTTAAAACTAAAAAAACGTATGAGCAGTAAAATTCAAATCTTTGATACCACTCTTCGCGATGGGGAACAGGTACCAGGCTGTCAATTGTCAACAGAGGAAAAAGTTGTCGTAGCACGAAAACTTGAAGAACTTGGGGTGGATGTTATTGAGGCCGGATTCCCGATTTCCAGTCCTGGAGATTTTCTATCAGTAGTTGAAATTTCGAAGGCAGTCAAGACTGGCGTATGTGCTCTTACACGTTCGAAAAAGGAAGATATCGATGTCGCAGGCGAAGCATTACATCATGCAAAGCGCGGAAGGATCCATACTGGAATAGGATCATCGGATGTTCATATTAAAACTAAATTCAACAGCACAAGAGAAAAGGTACTTGAACAAGGAACCTGGGCTGTGAAGTACGCAAAAAGCAAGGGTTATGAAGTTGAGTTCTTTGCTGAAGATGCGGGCCGCGCTGACCTGGCTTTTCTGGCGCAGCTGGTGGAAGCAGTGATTGCCGCCGGTGCAGACGTAGTGAACATACCTGATACTACAGGGTATTGCCTGCCTCATTTATACGGCAAACGTATCCAATACCTTTTCGAAAATGTCAAGAACATTCATAAGGCAGTTATATCCGTGCATTGTCACAATGATCTGGGCATGGCTACTGCAAATACCATTGCAGGACTGATGGCGGGTGCTCGTCAAGCGGAAGTAACTATCAATGGTATCGGTGAACGCGCAGGTAATACTTCTCTGGAGGAAGTTGCAATGATCCTGCAAACGCACAAGGACCTCAACCTGCATACGGATATTAACTCAAAAATGCTTTATGAAATGAGTACGCTGGTATCGGAAATGATGCGTATGCCAGTGCAGCCGAATAAAGCTATCGTAGGTGCGAATGCTTTTGCACACTCGTCTGGTATCCACCAGGATGGTTTTTTGAAAAATTCTGAAAACTACGAGATCATCAATCCAGCTGATGTGGGTGTTCCATCGTCTTCAATAATTCTTACTGCTCGCAGTGGACGCGCGGCGTTGAAACATAGACTTGAATTGTTGGGTTATACGCCCAATAAATCAGAGTTGGATCAATTATATGAGAGCTTCCTGACTGTCGCTGATGAAAAGAAAAATGTATGCGATGAGGATCTCGTTACAATTGTTGCCAATACACCTATTCTGTCCAAAAATAGTCGTCTGCTGGTGCCGGGTGAGTCCATAGATCGGCACGATTGATTAATAATTCCATTTTTCACGGAGATCGTCAAGGCGTTCCTGACTGGTTTACTTTTTGTACACCATCGGGACGACCATTTCTCTTTTAAAAAATTTGTTCAGGTTCATTCATATTTTTTACCTTCAACCCCTTAAACACATTGGCCCTATGGGTTTTATACACCGTTTTAGTAGGATTGTAATAAGCGCTCTTTTACTCACGTTTCTTGTCAACAACATGTCAAATGCCCAGGAAATAGGATTGCAGCTCCATAGTTTTCGTGATCTTTTTGCCAAGGACGTTCCAGGGACTATGGCGAAGGTCCGGAAGATGGGGATCAAGGAAGTTGAATTATATGGGACTTATGGTCTTGAGTTTCCCGATTTCATAAAGATCCTGGCCCAAAATGAGATTTCCGTGGTGAGCTATGGAGCGCAATTTGATAAACTCAAAAATTTTCCACAAACGTTAGCGGATGAAGCCCGATCATATGGAGCCAAATACGTAGTGATTTTTTCAATCCCATTTGAAGGTGACAGTTTCACCGCAGAGGACGTCGATAAAGCAGCGGCCGTATTTAACGCGGCAGGGAAAATTATTGCGCGGAACGGTCTGATGCTTGTGTTATCACCCTCACGGATATGAGTTCAAACCATATAAAGATGGAACGCTGTTCGATTACATGGTTCAGAAATTCGATTCGCGTTTTGTTCAATTTGAAATGGATGTATTCTGGGTGAAGCAGGCAGGCCAGGATCCGCTCGCATTATTGAAGAAATACCCCAATCGATTCGTTCTTATGCACGTAAAGGACCGAAAGAAAGGAACTAAGAATACCGACAACGGTAAGGCTGATGTTGAAAGTAATGTTGTGCTGGGAACCGGCGACGTTGGAATTGTAGAAGTGGTTCGTGAGGCCAGAAAGTTGGGAATACAATATCTTTTTATTGAAGATGAGTCGTCGAAGGCCGAAGAGCAAGTATTAAAAAGCATACGGTTTTTGAGAACCGTCCGTTAAGTTGCATACCCGATAAGTTATGAGTTATGAGTTATGCCCGTCCGTAGCGTTTCGCGTAGGCGGGAGTTGGTGTGTGGGTGCGGGTGTGGCATACCCGATGATGACGCACTACCTAATCCGCCAATGGCGGGTTCATCACACACATGCACTAATAACTACTTACTACTAACTACTAACTACTAACTACTAACTACTAACTACTAACTACTAACTACTTACTACTTACTACTCTACTACTTTTCCAGTTCTTCAAAATCAATATCCAGCACCTCGAATTTCTGCCATCCAATAAAATCAAAGTGCCACCACTCTGAACTATTTACCTTGAAGCCATGCTTCTCCATTGCATTGATGAGCAGGGCACGGTTTTTCTTCACCTCCGGATCACTCACTGGCGTCGACGGCCAGGCCTCCTTCTTAAAGGAATCGAATCCTGTCGGCATCCTCAGTTCCTCCCCCGTTTTCAAATTTATTACGGTCAGATCCAGCGCACAGCCACGATTGTGGCGAGATCCCCGATAAGGGGACGCAACATAGGTGGTATCGTGATAAACTTCATAAAACTTCACAGTGGCTTTATACGGACGATACCCGTCAAATATCTTTATTCCTAACCCTTGTGATTTCAGGTCAGCCTGTATCTTCTTTAACGCAATGGCTACTGGCTTGAGTGAATATGCCCTGGCAAGATTGTAAATTTTTTCCCCGGTAAAATTATTTGTTGTCGCATAACGGATATCAAGGACCAGTCCGGGAACAAATGTTTCCAGGTTGATCAATTCCTTGTCGGGGTTAGCTTTAACGTTTTGAAGGTATTCATTATAGGTAGTTGCCTTCAGGCCGTATTTTGACTGTGCAAGAACATCGGCACAGGCTATAATACAAAACAATAACAAGACGGTTCGCATCAGCACTTATTCCTTAAGTAATTGGTCATAGATGTTAAAATTTTCCTCATCAAAACAACAAAAGATGACGTGTTGTAAAATATCATCCTTGCTCAGAAATGAATTTACTTCCTGAATGGCTATTTCTGCCGCACGTTTCTTGGGAAAGCGATACACCCCCGTGCTGATGTTTGGAAATGCAATTGACTTTACCAGGTTAGCTACAGCAAGCAAAAGACTATTTCTATAGGCGCTGGCCAATAACAACTCTTCATTTTCATTATTGCCTGACCAAACAGGGCCCACGGTATGAATCACAAACTTTGCCTTCAGATTTCCGCCTGTTGTTATCACAGCCTCTCCCGTTGGACAACCTCCCTGTCGTTTACGGATCGCCATACATTGCTCGAGGATCTGTGACCCGCCAGCCCGATGAATCGCACCATCCACACCGCCTCCCCCCATTAAACTATTGTTGGCAGCATTGACGATGGCATCAACCTCAAGCAACGTGATATCGCCCATCAGGTGTTCGACCTTCTTCATACTTTGTTCTTTGTGTCAATAATAATTGTCACAGGACCATCATTCACAAGGCTTACCTTCATATCGGCGCCAAACTCTCCGGTTTGTACTTCTTTACCCAGAATTATTCGCACGGCTTTAACAAAGGATTCATATAGTGGAATGGCTATTTCAGGTTTCGCCGCTTTGATGTACGACGGACGATTTCCTTTTTTTGTGCTGGCATGCAACGTGAACTGGCTTACAACCAGGATATCGCCGTTCGAATCAATTACACTCACATTCATAACTCCCTGTTCGTCATTAAAAATACGAAGATTCACAATCTTTGACGCCAGCCATTCAATATCTTCCTGGTTATCGGCGTCTTCAATTCCCAGTAGAACCATAAGGCCACTGGCAATGGATGACTTAATTTTATTTTCAATTGTGACGGACGCTGCAGAAACGCGCTGGACAACAGCAATCATGTAATAAAACGATTTTCAAATGAAAAGATTGTCGAGGTTAACCAAATCAGAAGCGTTGCAATTCATCTGATTCGTGAATGAAGGTACCTTTTTTATCCTGTGTAGCAAAGTCCAGCATTGCCTTTGCAACTTTCAGCGATGAGACAGCTTTATATTTCCCGGGAATAAAAAATCCAAAGATCCTGTAAAACAATTTGGCAGCATCTTCACCCGAACGTTTTTCTGTTCTTGGACCAAGTAACAATGATGGCCTGAAAATATGTACAGCGTCAAAGCCCACCGAAGAGACCGCTTCTTCCACTTCACCTTTTACCTCGTTGTAAAAAATCGTTGATGATTTGTTGGCACCGAGGGAGGATACAAGCAAATATTGGCTGGCGCCTGCCGCATGCGTTGTTTTGGCCAAGAGATAAGGGTAATAAAAATCGACCTGTCTGAATTTTTCCTTCGATCCAGCCTTAGCCATTGTTGTTCCAAGACAGCAAAACACATCATCCGCCTTTAACATTCCTGACTTCTCAGTGATGTTACCAAACTCCATTTTGATCTGAATAAGCTTGGGATGTGCTGCCAGATCCTGACGGGTAATAGCAATTACTTTTTCATACAACGGGCTTTCAATCAACAATCTTAGGAGCTGTTGTCCGATCAATCCAGTGCTACCGGCGATCAGAGCTGTCTTCATACCGGACGTGCCTGGGATGCCTCCCATTCCAGGAACTTATCGACCTCTTCTTGAATAGAATTATACACCCACACTAAAATAGCAAAGTCATCCGTAAAACCGGCAACAGGGATAAGGTCGGGAATAAGATCCAGAGGGTTAACAAAATAAATAACAGCAGCCAATAAGATCAGCATGGCCCTCCACGATACGGCGCGATATTTCCCCGTAGCGTATGCTTTTGCAAGCCTGCCAATAGTGAAAAATTTGTCCTTCAGAAGCTGGCGTTCTACGGGCGACCAGTTGACCTTATTCATTTTTGAGCCAAGCCTCGTCAGAAGAACCAGTATCCTGGTCTTTTTTCCCGCAAGTCTTGCGGCCTGGTTTAGTGCGATGTCAAAAAATCTGTTGTTCATATATGTATCTCATCAAAAGTCAGTCCATGTACGAAACGTTTGGAGCCAGCCAATAATTTCAGAAGGTACGCTGAATTTCTTTCTTTAATTCCACCAATGCATGGCCCAGGGGGTCTAATTGTTTATTAATGGATTTTTCAAAGATCTTCTTCGACAAATCGAGGCTTGTTGACTCGAGCGTCATTTCGCTTGCCGCATCGTTTATCGAAACGATCAAATCCTCTTTAGCATTTTTGATCAGCACCCATACCTCCTCGCTTATGTAAACCTGCTGCGATACGTTGTGATTGTACTCATTCCGAATCTCACTCAGCAACAACTGGTGAAACTCCCGCGACGGCATGCCCGTGGTGCTGAGCCTTACCAGTAGATTCTGCGGTGACATCCTTTCAAGGAACAACACCATTCTTTCATAAGCCTGGAGGCGATTAGGTAACACCGTTTCGATGCTTCTGCTGCGTACTTCTAGCTTTTTTAACTCAATTTCCTTCTGAATAAAGGTTCTGACCAGCAGGTAGGCGGCATAAAGCACAACTGACGCCGGTACCAGAATCTTTATAAACTCGATTAATGCATCCATAGAATTAATTTACCCATAATTGTGTTTGAAATTTAAATAATTTTGAACGCAATTCATTTGTCCGTTTCAATGTTTGAAAGCCTTCACCCTGTGACCATTTCCCTTCGCGCCGCGGAAGAAATCCGGAAGATCATGGAAACGAAAAATATTCCGTCCGATTACGGTCTAAGGCTGGGTGTAAAAGGAGGTGGATGTGGCGTCTCGTTGCTGATCGGATTTGATAGGAAGAAAGAGTCAGACCTGACGTATGAAATTAACGGCATACCGGTGTACGTAGACAAAAAGCATACGATGTACATCATTGGTAAAGAGGTTGACTTTTATGATGGAGAGGCAGGAAGGGGATTCATGTTTGTTGATCCCAACGCCTCCGTGAAGGATCAACAATCTGTTTGAAACGTTACTGTCTTTTTCGAAAAAGACTGATCGTCGCTTTCTTACACTTGCCTCCAATGGGAGGATTCAATTTGGAGATCCTTAATTCTACGGACAAAGCTTCGGGTATTTTCTGAAGTACATCCCGTGCGATCTTCTCAGCAACTGTTTCGAGGAGTTTGGACGGCTGATGCATCTCTTCTTTTACTATTTTGAAGAGCGTTTCATAGTTTACCGTTCCTTGTAATTCATCGTTTGCTGACGCCATTGAGAAATCACTCTCCACAACGATATCAACTTCAAACCAATTTCCCGATTCGCGTTCATGAGGATATACTCCGTGGAATGCATGGAACTCAAGACCTTCCAGTGCAACCTTCCCGATCATCCAATCTCGTCAAAAAAGGATTTATGAACCTTCTTTGGCTGATGCTCAACGACTATAGATCGCTGTTCGAAAATAATTTCTTTTTCCTTTTCGCGAACCTGGACAGGTTCCGGTTTCACTTTTTTCTCGAAGTCGACAGAGTTTGGAAATGCAACGCGTTTGGCTTCACGCTTTGCGGATGCAAGATGCTTATCGGGATCAAATTCTTTTATAGAGGCACGAGCCCTTTCAACGCGATCCAGGGCATCCGTGGCGAGGTGCTTGATGTTTGTCAATAATTCATCGCGCGATACCTCCATTGTCTTGTAGTTCTCTACCAAAAACTTGAGGCGGTCTTCCATCTCACCCAATATTTCTTTTGCACGTGAGTCCGATTCTTCGATGACATTTCTGGCTTTGGTTTTCGCTTCGTTCAAGATACCTTCCGCCTGCAGTTGAGATTCCCGCAGATGCAGGTCCGCCGCCATCCGCGCTTGTTCGATCACATTTGCGCCGGTATCCTCTGCGGTTTTTAAAGTTTTATACAATGAACTTTCAACCTCACGCAATTTTGTCACTTCGCGCTCTGTTGATTCCAGTTTGATACGCAACTCTTTGTTTTCATCGAGGATCCGTTCCCACTCCTGTGACAGCGTAAGCAGGAAAGCATTCACCTCATCTTTTTCGTAACCTCTGAAATTCTTTTCAAAGGTCTTCTGACGAATGTCTAAGGGTGTAACTCTCATAAAAAAATATTATTTCAGATAAAAAAATGTCATTCAAAATCAATTTTCCATACCGATATCGTCCGATCATCGCTGGCGCTCACCACCTGATCATTATAACTGGTCCACAAAACTTTATTGACAGAAGTTCCGTGCCCTGCATGCCGGGCCCTATCGATAACCTTTAGCAGTCTCATCCTCTCCCTATCCCACACTTTAATGGATTTATCCATGCTACAAGTTACAAAATGTTTGCCATCCGGGCTAAAATCCAGGTGATTTATGGCATAAAGGTGGGCTACGACCTCGCCTGCCTGTGTATAATTGTTCCCACTGTCCCAGGCTTTGAGTCGGGCGTCACGCGACCCACTAAGCAGGAGCTTTTGATCTGGTGTGTATCGGACAGTGAAAACAGAGTTATTGTGAGCATTCCATTCATATTTTAATTTCAGTGTATCCAAATCAAAAACACGAATGAAATTGTCGCTATAACCAACAGCGATCTCTCCCATAGATGCATTAATAGTAATCGCCCTGGCACTCTTGGCAGATTTCTGCGATTGTCCGGATATCGTCAGGTTCATTGCATCAATTTTTATAAGCATGCCATCGCCTGTTGCTACAAATAGATCGCGTCCATAGGACTGAATGTCGAATATGGCGGCTGCCGTAAGTTGTAACGAACCTAGTTCCTTTTTATTCTTCCAGTCAAGAACATGTATCCCGTCATAGTTGTGGCCGGCAATCAAGAGGTCGCTTTCAGCGTGATGATGCAAGGCATAGACGGAGTTGGGAAGCTTGGCGATAAGTTGTCCGTCCTCCGGTTCAGCTATATCCCATATTACGACCATGCCGTCGCCAGATGCCGAAAAGAAGAAGCGGTTATCGGAAGAACCCTGAAGCGTGTAAACACTATCGCGATGTCCCTTGAGCGTATGAACCTTTTGAACCTGTACTTTCAATATCCATCAATTAGTTTTACGAAAGTTCTTACTTTCGGAAAGTTAATCATCATGCCACTAGCAAAAATAGTTTCAGAGCAAGATCGCACCTGGGGATTATGGCGTATAGCTGAAGATGAAGCGTCATTGGCTGAAAAAGTAGCACCCTGGGAAATGGTATCGGAGACGATATCGAACGAGAACAAGCGATTGGAATGGTTGGCTGGCAGAGTGCTGGTGAAAGAGATATTTAAGTCGATGTCTTTGAATTTTGAGGGTATCACTAAGGATCAATACGGCAAACCTTTTCCCAGGGGAAATGACTATCACCTTTCACTCAGCCACTCGTTTCCATATGTTGCTGCGTTGGTGGACAAAGGCGGACCGGTAGGCATCGATCTTGAACAACCAAAGGACAAGCTCCTGCGCATAGCGCACAGGATCTTACACGAAGGCGAATTGATCAATGCCGGCGACGATGTCATTAAGCACACGGTTTATTGGTGTGCAAAGGAAACCCTCGTAAAGCTGCATGGCCAGAAAAACCTTGTATTTGCGGAAAACCTCATAATTGACGGTTTTGAGCTGGCCACCGAGGGCGATATTCGTGGCAGGATAATTGTCTCACATACAGAAAGGATCATACCTTTACGATATATCCTTTTTCCAAACTTTGTAGTAGTTTTCAACCTACGACCTAACCTATGACATTTCGAAGATTACTGATTATTTCTGCGCTAATCGTCTGCGTATCCAATTCCATGGCGCAACAGGTCGCAGACTTCTCTTTGACCAACGTGGTCAACGGCAAAACGATTTCCCTCAATACCTATCCTTCCTGCTCAGGAGTCGCCATCATTTTCACTACAAATGCCTGTCCCTATGACGAATATTATCGTGGGAGGATCGCGAAGCTTTCAAATGAGTACGCGGACAAAGTGCCGGTGCTACTGGTAAATTCCAGTACCGACCCCGTTGAGTCGACCGAGAACATGACAAAAAAGGCGCAACAGTTGGGCCTTAGCATCCCCTATCTTTCCGATAAAGATCAGTCATTAATGCTGAAATTAGGAGCAACGAAGAGTCCACAGGTTTTTCTGTTGAAGAATGATGGTGGAAAATTTCAGATTGTATATAAAGGCGCGATCGACGACAATGCACAGGTTGAAGCCGATGTGAGGCACGCCTACCTGAAAGATGCGATTGACATCATGCTGACAAATCAAAAGATAGCGACACCCGAGGTGCGACCCGTGGGATGTACGATCAAGAAAAAGACGTGATATCCCTATCGCACACCAACCGATAATTATCTCACATTCCGACAAGCTTCCTGCCACTCATCATTATCGTGGCTATGATGACGACCAAAGCGATGGTGTTAAATATGAGCATGCGCTTATGCTTTGACGTGTCGTCCTTCATTCGTTTTGATGTAGACCTTGCAAGCGTTATCAACACCACAGCGATCAGCATCGCAAAGATGTGCTCAACAGTCCAGTAGCGGGTGGTCTTGTCGCTCATCGTCTCAGATCCAAACTTTACGAACGGACTTACGAAGTAAAGAATCAACCCTGCGAGGAGTTGCATATGGGTAAAAATGAACAGGTAAAGGCCCAATTTATTATCCCACTTTCCATAAGGTTGCTTGTTGATCAAACCAAGTAATGCCTTAAGGATAACAACGACGAGGGCTATGAGTATAAAATAGCGCAGAAGAGAATGGGTATGTAATAGACCGGTGTACATGATTCGTATAATTTTTGGCGCCCCAAAATAGCCATAAAAACATCACTATCGGATACCCTCCAATCTTTTGTCGTCTTCTCGTTTGGAATCGTACAAAAAACTATAATTTAGGCGTTTTCCGGCATGAAAAAGGCATTTCTGATCTCTCTGTTCTGTGTCCTTGCTCTGGCATCCAATGCCCAGAATGACGATGCTGTGACTGCGCCCGATACGGTTAAGGTTGGCGCTTATGTGATCAGCGTGCACGACATCAATTTCCACGATAAGGAATACACGATGCGTTTCTGGTTGTGGTTTGTTTATGACAACCCGGACTTTGACTTTTCAAAACAATTGGATATTCCCAACGCGAAAGCAATCGAGCCGCCGGAGATCATTATGGACAGCATCGATGGAAAAGCGTGGGCGATCATGAAAATGAAATGTATCATGAAAGAGAGCTGGGATGTTAAAGACTTTCCGTTCGACCGCCAGCATTTGAAGGTACAGATCGAAAATACCCTGTTCGATAATACCCTGCTTGTATTCACACCTGATATCAAAGGCAGCCAGTTTGACAAAGAAGAAGCGATCGACGGATGGGAAATAAAGAACTTCACTGTGATTAATAGTGACAATGATTACGAAACAGGATTCGGCGATGAATCAACGGACAGCCAGGTGTTTTCGGCATTCAAGATAGAAATGGATATCGACCGTGATGCCTGGGGATTATTCATGAAGATCTTTATCGGAATGTATATCGCGTTCCTGATATCGATAATAAGCTTTACGCCACACCCTTCTGAGTTAGAGCCACGGTTTGGGTCTACCTGTGGGTGGTCTGTTTGCAGCAGTCGGTAACAAGTATATCATAGATTCATTGCTACCGGAATCATCCGATTTTACATTGGTTGATACTCTTCATTCGATGACATTCGTATCAATCTTGATGACGCTGGTGGTAAGTGCTATTGCCTTAAAACTCTACGATAACGGCAAGGAGCAAATGGCGCTCAAGGTTAACAGAATCGGAGCGAGGGTGGTGGTTTCTGTTTACGCCGTGGCTAACATGATCTTTATTGCCCTGGCATTAACGTAATCATCACCATTTTAGGCCTCTTGTAAATATGTAGAAAGCGTTTGAATGGAAGACGTTAACTTTATTGTGCAATCTTGTTTTTAACTAAATATTTAACAACCTAAAAAAATGAAATACATACTCTCACTGGCATTGGCTTTGTCTCTTAGCTCAGCATTTTGTCAGACATTGACGCTGAAGTGGAAAAGTGACGCCACGCTCCCCGTATCTGAATCAGTAGCATTTGATTCAAAGAATAATGTGCTCTATGTTTCCTGCATCGACGGTAAACCCGAAGAAAAGGATGGGAAAGGATACATCGGTAAAGTCTCTCCTGACGGTAAAGTTATCGCAGCCCAATGGGTCAGCGGTCTTGATGCCCCTAAAGGACTGGGAATATTTAAGGATAATCTTTATGTCGCAGACGTGACGAAGATTGTTACCATAAACATTGCAACGGGTAAAATTGCCAGTAGCGTTGAAGTGCCAGGATCGAAGTTTCTGAACGACATCGCCGTCGATAGCAAGGGAAATGTTTACGCATCGGATACACAAACCGGAAAAATTCACGTGCTTAAAGATGGAAAAGTGGAAGTGTTCTTCGAGAGTCCTGAGTTCAAAGGTGTGAACGGTGTTCTGTGCGTTGGAAACGAGTTTTACATCGTTGATTTTGCAACGGGTACTTTTTACAAGCTCACGGCAGACAAGAAATTGTCTGTAGTGTGTAAAACAGCTGAAGGAGCTGACGGTATTGTGCCGATAGGCAACAATGAATACCTGGTTTCAAGCTGGCACGGCGAAGTTTACCTTGTAGATGGAAAAGGTGAGTCGAAGAAATTGATCGACACAAAAGGGGAAAAAATCAATGCAGCCGACATTGAGTATGATGCCAAAACAAAAACACTTTATGTTCCGACTTTTTTCGCAAATGGAGTAACTGCGTATACCCTTTCGAAGTAATAGACAAGCAAAACAAATCTTAAACAGGCTGCCTGGAACTATGTTTCCGGGCAGTCTTTTTTTTAGGCAAAGATTATTACCTTAGTCGGGCCCACACGTTCCAGCATGAGCAAACAGATACTGAAGGACCTGCCAGACCTTATAAAAGCCGAGGTCATCACAGAAGAGACAGCAGAAAAAATAAAGTCGTACTATTCCGGCCAGCACCCTCATTCCACCAACAGGCTCTTTATAGTTTTCGGGATCCTCGGCGCCCTGCTCGTGAGCATGGGTATCGTATTGATCATCGCGCACAACTGGGACATCTTGCCAAAGGCCGTAAAACTTGCCATCGGCCTTTTACCATTATTGGCGGGTCAATTGACCGCCGGAGCACTTGTTCTAAAAAAATCGGAAGACAAGACCTGGAAGGAGGGAACAGGTGCATTTCTTTTTGTCGCAGTAGCTATAAGTATATCGATTGTAAGTCAGGTTTATAACATCCAGGGCAACTTCGGTAATTTTCTGTTAGTGTGGATGTCGCTGACACTTCCGATAATTTATGTCTTGCGTTCGTCGATGGCTTCCTTACTTTTTATTTCCGGCATTACTTGGTACGCATGTGAAGTGTCCTATTTCAACTATCCTCATGGACATGCATGGTGGTATTGGCTTTTGTTTATATTGATCCTACCCTTCTATTATTTTGAATTCATAAAGAACGGCATCAAGAACAATTTTTTCTATTTCAATTCCTGGCTGCTCGCTTTATCTCTTACAATTTGTCTAGGTGTTTTTGTTGACAAACATGGTGAGTTAATCCTGATCGCCTACATGTGTCTCTTTAGCGCATTTGTAATCTTGAGTGAAATGCCGGCATTTGATACCGGACGTGTGATCAGCAACGCATTCCTCGTAATCGGCAGCCTGGGTGTCATTGTTTCTTTGCTCATCCTAAGTTTTGATTTTTACTGGGACGAGTTGGACGATTCATCATCAGAACATTTCACTGAAGGTATTGAGTTTGTTGTTGGCGCGGTAACCACGCTCATAGCCGGAGCTCTCCTGGTGTTTGGTCTTCGCAGTAAGTCTATCTCTGAGATCAATTCAAAATCGTTTGCGTTTATTGTATTTATTGTGCTCTTCTTTATAGGGTTAAGAACACCTACGATTGCACAGCTGCTCACTAACCTGGTTATCCTCTTGCTTGCCATTCATACGATCCGCAATGGCGCGCAACGTAATCACCTCGGGATTTTAAATTACGGACTATTGATAATTACGGCACTGATTCTTTGCCGGTTCTTTGATACAGATTTCAGTTTTGTGGTTCGTGGGTTGTTATTCATTTCTGTTGGCGTTGGATTTTTTGCAGTGAACTACTATATGATCAAGAAAAGAAAGAAAGAGGTATGAAAACATTGGCTCTACCATTATTTGTTGTCATGTGCATTGCTCAGTGGTTTGTGCCCGGAAAGATGATTTACGATAGCGAGACAGTTATCGTAGAAGGTGTAACGTATAAATTCAAAACACAGCCGATCGATCCCTCCGATCCGTTTCGTGGGAAATACATAACATTGAACTTTGACGCAAACAGCATCATCATACCCGATAGCACCTACTGGGAAAGTGGCGAAGATATCTTCGTAACGTTCACCACGGATTCAGCGGGATTCGCAAAACCATCAGGAATTTACAGAGAGGAGCCAGATACGGAGGCTTACCTAAAAACGACTGTGAGCTATTTCAACACCTATGAAAAGTTCGAAGTTTTCTTCAACATTCCATTCGATAAGTTCTATCTGGAAGAGTCAAAAGCTTCCCAGGCTGAACAGCTTTACTGGCAGGCACAACTCGACACCGTACGAGTAGCCTATGGGGTCGTGACCATTGGCAAAGGTCAAGCTGTACTTACGGATGTGATGATCAATGACAGGTCGGTGGTCGAGATAATTAATGACCTTAATTCTGAGGGCAACTGGAAGGTGCTTCCGCCGAACTCAGAAAACAATCCCATACATTCTGCCTCAACTTCAAAAACCCTGGCATTTAATGGAAAAGCATTTTCACAAAAAATCCGAAAGACATATATTGAAAGCAACACAATCCCGAAGGGATTGAAGCTTAATAGCCCGGCATGAAATGCCGGATCCCGAAGAAGTCACATTATTATAGAACATCACGAACCGGCAAACACAAATTCCCGCAGGGGTGACATTATTATAGAAACATCGCGAACCGTGAAACACTAACCCCGAAGGGGTGGCATTATTACGCTCGAAGATTCCAGTCAATTCGTATCGTCATTAAATAAACAAGATCATCAGATTAACAAGCCAGATCTACCCCCTTCGGAAATAGAATATATGCCGGAATACTTGTGAAATAATATCACCCCTTCGGGGTTCCGAACATCCTTTATCGGCGCAATCTATACATAATGCTCGACCCCGTTCGGGGTTTGCTATTTGTGTGACGGCCCCTTCTTGGTTCTGGTTATCCGTTCAATACGTGAATTAAGCGTGAATCCCGTTGGATTCGTCGTTTCTAAGACTTTTTTGTAAACTAGCGCTAGATTCCTGATAAAACTCTGATCGACGCTATTTGCAGCGAACGACAATTGAAAATCCCCTGATGTTCGGTTTTCCGAAAATTCTGTGAGAGCGTCCAATGTCGCCGCTGGTCAAGTTTGTTTTTTCTTTCGTCTGTTAAATCCTAGATTTGCCGCTTCATTAATCATAAAAAAATATATGTTCATTAGATTATCCTATGTTTGTTGGCTAGCGTGTATCCTCACTATTGTTTCATGTTCAAAAAATGAAGAAACTCTTAATGGGGCAATAGTAGAATCCGAAAAACAAAAATTTCAAGTCGATACGATCACAAATCAGCTGAAGAATCCCTGGGGCCTTGCATTCTTACCAGACGGTAGAATTCTTATCACAGAACGTGAAGGCGAAATTCGAATTGTAAAAGACGGTAAACTACTTGACGAAAAGATCCAAGGCGTTCCCCCGGTTTATGCAAAAGGACAAGGCGGACTGCTCGACATCCAATTGCACCCTGATTTTAAGGAAAACGCTTTTATCTATCTAAGCTATTCCAAACCTCTTGCTGATAGTGGAGGAACTGTTATAGCCCGCGCAAAGCTGGAGGGCAACTCACTTACAAACCTTGAAGAACTTTTCCAGTCCGCTCCGTTTGGCTCTTCAGAGGTTCATTTTGGTTCACGAATAGCATTCGATGGAAATGGATATATGTTCTTTACAATCGGCGAACGGGGCAAGAAGGAAAATGCTCAGGATCTTACAAATCACCTTGGCAAAGTGCTACGGCTGCACGATGACGGCAAGGTCCCCAGCGATAATCCGTTCGTTGACGTGATCGGCGCACGGTCTGAGATCTGGTCATATGGACACAGAAATCTTCAGGGGCTTTATTACGACAAAACAACTGGTACGCTGTGGGAGCACGAACATGGTCCAAGAGGCGGTGACGAATTGAATGTTGTTGAGAAGGGAAAGAATTATGGATGGCCGGTGATCACTTATGGTATCAACTATGACGGGACTACCATTACTGAGTTAAAAGAAAAAGAAGGTATGGAGCAACCTGTGCGCTATTGGGTACCATCGATCGCTCCATGCGGATTGACAATGGTTACCAGTGACAAATATCCCAATTGGAAAGGAAACCTTCTTGTGGGAGCGCTGTCGCATCAGCTTGTGGCAAGAGTTGAAGTAGCCGACAAGAAGTTCGTCAAAGAAGAAAGATTGATGGAAAAGATTGGAAGGGTACGCGCCGTGGTGGAGAGTCCTGACGGATACATTTATGTGGCGATGGAAAATCCTGGAAAGCTGGTACGATTAGTTCCTGCGAATTAACAGTCGATAACCTAATAAAAAAATGGCCTGGAAAACCGGGCCATTTTTTTGATGAGCGATATTTTTGGGACGTTATTTCTTCAAGACCGTAAACTCGACACGCCTGTTATTTGCGCGTCCTAGGTCGGTTTCATTTGAATCAATTGCCCAGGTTTCACCATACCCTTTGGCCCTCAGCCGGTAACTATCAATTCCCTGGCTGATCAAATAATCCACGACGGACTGCGAACGACCTTGAGAAAGATTCACATTGTAATCGTCTGAACCTTTGCTGTCCGTATGACCTGCAATTTCAACTTCTACGGTTTGGTTTTGTTTTAGAAAATCAACCACCTTATTCAGCTCGGGGAAAGACTGCTGCTTTAGCGTTGTCTTATCAAAATCAAAGTAAATGTTCCTCAATACCACCGTTACTCCGATCTCAATGCGTCGAAGGTAAATGTCGCGCGTGAACGGCGACAAACTATCATCAGTGGCTTCAATACTATCAGTGGAATTCAAATATCCTTCGGCTGAAGCTGTGATCATGTACCATCCCAACTTAGGAATTTCCTTTTCATATTTTCCTCCATCTGCCATCATCGACACACTTGTTTTACGGTCGGTTTTCAGATTGATATCGAGCTTAGCCGTCAATGGCTGTTCTGTTTTTTTATCATAAACATTGCCGGCAAGCATCAGTTTCTTCGCCACTGGCTTTAAAAGGATCTCGACGTTAATGGTAGTATCATGGGTCATGACGGGAATTTTAAAGGCATCGTTCTTCGGAAGAAACCCGCTTGCGGATGTCGCAATGTTGAAGGACGTCACCTCAGGCATCTTCGTTTCAAACAGTCCTGCCGTTGACGATCGAAGCTTGACGGTATCCTTTCCAAGTAGCACTTCGACATGTCGCCTGAATAGGTTGCATTGATTTCTCGTTATAAACTGTTCCTGTCAGCGTGATCTTAATTGTCTTTGGTACAAGCGTGTAGATATCCAATTGAGCACCATCCAAGGCCTTATTTGCGCGGCTGGTAAATACATTGCCGGCCTGGTCGATCGTGAAATAAAAGTCATCACCGCCGGTGTTAATGGGTTTACTCATATTCACTGGAGTACCCCAATTTGTCCATGTGTCGTCAAGCCTCTCAGATTTATAAATATCCACGAGGCCTTGTTTGCCAGGTGCGGACCGGCCGCTGGCGAAATACAAACTCTGCTGATCGGGACTAACAAATGGTCCGACTTCGTCTGTACTCGTGCTAAGTGGAAGTTTGACCGGTGCGGAAAAAGATCCATCGTTCTGCTGATGGCTTGAATATAGATCACTGTAGGGGCTGTTTTCCTTTTCGGTGAAATACATGATAAGATGTCTGCGGTCTGCCGACATTGATCCTCCATAGAACCGGCCCTTGTTCATTGCCTTAAAATCCTTTACCTCAACCTCGCGCAATGAGTTTCCATTCACAATAGAAAATCCCTTAGTGCCTTTTGTTTTACCTCCCTTAACGAGCAGGCTGCCATCCGAAAAAATTGTCAGGACCTGGTTCGAACGGTGAATATTAAATGGTGATCCCAGGTGCTGCGCGGTACCCCAGGCGCCATTGGCATCCTTCTTTGAAACCCAGATGTCCTGAGTATCATCCTTTCCCATGGTGTTCTCGGGATGATTCATGACGAAGAAATAGAGCGTATTCCCATCCAGTGAGATTACGGGTGCTCCCTCCTGACGGAAGGTATTTATCGTCTTGTCCATTTTAACCAGCTCATAACGTTGGAAGGATTGCTGAGCGGTACTTGAAAAATGAATGATGGCTAATAAACAGAGCAACACTGATATTCTCATAAGCGACGTTTTAGGCCATTAAAGTTAAGGATATTCGTGAATTTAGAGGACCAGGTGCATCTTAACGCCTTGAGTTGCAGGGAAATGGGTTGAGTGGCTAAGCGTTACAATAACCATGTAATAAACGTGTAATATGCTGTCGCAAACTACACTCCCAGGTCTGCGCCATCCGCAATTATCAATAAGAGTTCTTTCACCTCTTCGGCCTTTGCATGCTCTCCCATTTTGTCGAACGACATGATAAGATTGCGGAACACCCGCCGAATGATTTCAAGATTAGGACATGGTTCGAAAAAGGACGGCTGGTGGGACAGGTGAAGCTCGTTTATATAGTTCTCAATATCCTGCCTCGAAAAGATCAACCCCTTGTTAAACACATTAATATAAAATTGAGTGTGAACATTGTCTTTATAGGTCAGCACAAAAAGATTGGGAAGATTAACACCATGCACGGGAAGCTTCAACTTTTGGGCTACAAGCATATAAATGATGCATAACGTAATCGGATTACCACGTTTTGTTTCCAGGACCACATTGATCATCGAATTGCCGGGTGAATGGAAATTCTTTGTATTGGCGCCAAACTTTAGCTTGTTGAAAAGAACCCCGTTGATGACTTTTATCTGATCGAAAGGATAGAGGTCTTGTTTGAACTCAAGCCATGTTTCATAATAGATCTGTTCAAGATCCTGTTTTAATTTGATAAGTTCAATATCCGGATATTGATAGGTTGCGACCAACCACATTCCTGTAAGAAGATCTTTTTCTTCCGATTCATACCATTCGGCGATCCGCTCTTTCAACAAAGCGTATTGTAAAGTATGGATGATTTCTTCAATCCGTCGCTGAACAGTAGGATTAAAATTACTTTCCCATTCTTCCTCTAAGAAAGGAATTATCGTTGTCCCCAAGGAAAGTATTTTTTCTTCTACATGAGAAACGATTTGTCCGTCGTCATCATCGAGAAGCGATACCAAAGCTTTGAGTTCTGTTTCCTTCATTGGCATGTTCTTGCAACTTGAGAAAAACTTCAATCGCTTGCAACAAGCATCAGTTAAATTTTACTTGTATCAGGTCTGAATGACGCCAACATTAAATTTTTCGACGATTCCGTGATTTGCCGCTTCTATCCCCATGGAAATCACTCTTCTCGTTTCCAGCGGATCTATTACTCCATCGATCCAAAGACGGGATGCAGCATAATAAGGACTCAACTGATCATTGTAACGGTCGATAATTTCTTTTAAAAGATTTTCCTCTTCTTCTTTCGAAATTTCTTTGCCTTGCGCTTTCAGGCCATTTACTTTTATCTGCAATAATGTCTTTGCCGCAGCGGCTCCACTCATTACAGCTATTTGTGCTGTCGGCCATGCATAGATCAGTCTGGGATCATACGCTTTGCCGCACATTGCATAATTGCCGGCGCCGTAAGAATTTCCAATAATAACAGTAAACTTTGGGACAGTAGAATTCGCCATTGCGTTGACCATTTTAGCTCCGTCCTTTATGATGCCACCGTGCTCAGCTTTACTTCCAACCATAAAACCACTTACGTCTTGCAGGAAAAGCATCGGAATCTTGCGCTGGTTGCAGTTCATAATAAAGCGTGCTGCTTTATCGGCAGAATCTGAATAAATGACACCGCCCATCTGCATTTCGCCTTTTTTGGTCTTGACCACCTTTCGCTGATTTGCCACAATACCCACAGCCCATCCATCGATCCGGCATGTGCCACAAAGCAACGTCTTGCCATAGCTGGCTTTATACTCCTGAAATTCTGATCCATCAACAATTCGTTTGATGATCTCCAACGTATCATATGGCTTTACCCGATCAGCAGGTATAATGCCATATATTTCGTCTTCCTTTTCTTGTGGGAGCTTAGGTACACTACGATCAAATCCCGCGGCTGTATGATTGCCAAACTTTTCAAAAAGTCCCCGGATGTAATCGAGGCATGCCTGGTCGTTGGGAAATTTATTATCAGTTACTCCTGAGATTTCACAATGTGTAGTCGCACCACCTAATGTTTCGTTGTCGATGCTTTCACCAATCGCCGCTTTAACTAAGTAAGAACCTGCGAGAAAAATCGATCCGGTCTTATCAACGATCATTGCTTCATCCGACATAATGGGAAGATATGCTCCGCCCGCTACGCAACTACCCATTATCGCAGCAATTTGTATGATGCCCATAGCGGACATTTTTGCATTGTTTCTGAATTGCCTTCCGAAATGTTCCTTGTCAGGAAAAATCTCATCCTGCATCGGCAGAAATACTCCTGCACTATCTACCAGATAAATTATTGGGAGCCGGTTCTCCATTGCAACTTCCTGGGCACGGAGATTCTTTTTGGCAGTTATCGGAAACCATGCTCCGGCTTTTACTGTAGCATCATTAGCAACGATAACGCATTGCCGCCCCGCAACGTAGCCTATACCTGTAACAACTCCTCCAGACGGGCACCCTCCTTGTTCTTTGTACATGCCTTCACCTGCAAATACCCCAATCTCCAGAAAACTGGAACCTTTATCGGTGAGATAGTCGATCCGTTCGCGAGCTGTAAGTTTTCCTTTCTGATGTTGTTCGTCAATCTTTTTATCACCGCCACCAAGTTTCAATTTCTTCGACTTGCGGTGTAGTTCCTGAACAAGTTGTTTGAATTGATCTTCATTTTTATTGAACTCTAGATCGGGGCGCATTTCTGAAAAATTAAAATAAAGATTGGAAGATTGCGGGCCAACTGCAAACAAGATGGCTAACGAAGTCACGCTGACCCGTAAAACCAGATGGGTTAATTTTTCTTCGCCTCGGCTCCGTTTTGCTTCGGCTCGCCGTTTTTCTTCTTAAGGTCCCGTTCGATCTTCTTTTGACTTTTGCCTAAATGGTGCCAGGAAATGTTTTGGATTCTAGTTAAAGTGCATCGGCCAGCGAATCAACCGTAACTGCAAAAGTTTGTTAAGGTTGACGTATAAGGAATCTTCAGTAAGCAATTTGCTGGCGGTGTTATCACCGTTACTCAGCTTTGACAAGGTTTCATTCAATCTTGTCAGACTTTGTTGAGCTTTGTTGATCGTTCCATTGAGCTCAATCACCGCTAACGAATCCGATAAAGTTTTAAAATTGCTCAACGTTGGTTTTAGCTCTGTCAAGGTTCCATTGATGTTGCTTGCAACGTCCTTGAAGGTAGCACCAAGCTCACCAATGTTGCTGTTTGCCGTGGTAAGAGTTTTGTTTAACAATGCCGGCGTCGTCTGGAACCGGATGAAGATTGTGTCGAGCCGTTTGGTGTTTCTGGCAAGTGCATCAAGGATAGTGTTCAGGTTCTTTAGTGTTGTCTGCAGATTGGCAGCGACCGGCTCCGCAAAATCCATCACGCCTTTAGCAACATCAGATCGAATTGTGTCCTTCGGGTCTAATCTTCCGCCCGGTTTGACGTTGAGCTGTATAAAGCGGCCGCCAAGCAGTTCTCCAGTTAAAAGGGCAGTAGTAGAATCGGTTAACACGATATCAGAGTCGATATCAACCTCAACAAGCACGCGGTTCTTCTGCTGTTGTATTTGGATATCGCTTACGCGTCCTACGGCATAACCATTTAAAAAGACCTGATTGGACTCTGTAAGCTTATCCACATTCTCATAAATAACGAAGTACTTATTTGACGTGGAGAAGAAATCAATTCCCTTCAAAAAATTAAAACCAAAATACAGCAGGGTGATGGATATGGCCATGAACAGGCCGACTTTAAGTTCTTTGGATAGCTTCATTGATTCAAATTTCTATAAATGGATGCAGAAACTACAACAGTTTAAGTCCTCAATTTATGGATTCTACATCACTTTTATAATCCTTGAAGGCGCGGTATATCCCAGATGCGATAAGATCCTGACCGTCTTCGCCCGCTAAAAACTTTTCCTCCGTAGAGTTGGTCAAAAAACCAGTTTCTATCAATACGCTGGGCATCGTCGTCCGCCATAACACAACAAATCCAGCCTGCTTCACACCCCTGCTTGTTCTGCCTACCCTTGATTTAAACTGTGATTCAACCTTCGATGCAAACTTCAGGCTGCTCTCCTGGAATGCACTTTGTGTTAAAGTAAATAGAATATAAGACTCGGGCGAGTTATCGAAACCTTCGTAACGTTCCGTATAATTCTCGTCCATTAGGATCACTGAGTTCTCCCGCTGGGCAATGGCAAGGTTGTTTTCATCTTTATGAAGTCCCATGACAAACGTTTCTGTACCGAATGCCTTTGTGTTGGGATTAGCATTTGCATGGATACAAATAAAGAGGTCAGCATGGTTCCTGTTTGCAATTTCGGCGCGCTCATCCAGGGCAATGTACGTATCGTCCTTGCGGGTATAAATAACCTTTACATCCGGAAAATTCTTTTCGATATAAGCCCCGACTTTCAATGCTATCTTAAGAGCCACATCCTTCTCCTTTAAAAGCTTGCCATGTGTACCTTCGTCGTGACCTCCATGGCCCGCATCGATAACGACTACATCCACCTTAAATTCCTTTGGTGGATAGGTACTGGACGAATTTAGCAAGGTTATTGCTATTAGAAGCGCTGTTAATCCGATATTCCTCACTGGCCGTACGATGTTCAGAGTATTTGCAATAACTTTATGCAAAATTGTGAATTTTTCACTGAAAGGTAAAGAACTGTCCTTCAACTCTGTCGGTGTGCGATCCATTATTGCCTTCATTTTTGCCTTTAATTTTAGCTATTTCGCCGTGGCGCAGGTCGAACAGCGGGTTAAGACGCCGCCTGACGTCCTCCCCGTTAAAGCCGATACGTCTGGCATTAATAAAGATACCCTTGCCGTTACCGCAGATACTTTAAAACGGCCCTCTGATTCCACTATTGTCCAACAGCCAAAAGGCGACATAGAAACAACTATCAACTATTCGGCCAGAGATTCAATCAGGGCCAGTGTTGACGGCAAATTGATCTGGCTGTACGGCGCAGCGAAGATCGTGTATGGAGAGATCGAGCTAGAGGCAGACGAAATTGTAATCGATTATGGCAACAGCACCCTTACGGCACACGGTACCAGGGATTCCACGGGTCAGCGGGTGGGCTATCCAATTTTTAAGAATGCACAAGAACTATATGAAACCAAAGATATTGTCTACAATTTCAAAACAAAGAGAGCGCGAATAAGCGAAGTAGTTACGACCATGGGCGACGCATATCTCCATGGTGACGTGGTTTATAAAAATGAAAAAGGAGAACTCCTGAGTCTTCATAACAGCTACACTACCTGCAATCTGGAACATCCGCACTACGAGATTAAGGCCACGAAAACCAAAGCCATTCCGAAGGACAAGATCGTTGCAGGGCCTTTCTATATGCAATTCAACGACATTCCATTGCCCATCGGGTTCTTGTTCGGAATGTTCCCTTCTCCACAGAAAAGCGCTTCCGGTATCATTGTACCATCCTACGGCGAAGAAAAAAGAAGAGGTTTTAACCTGCGCAACGGAGGCTATTTCTTTGACATAAGTGAATACATGAAGCTTGCACTCACGGGAGATATCTATTCGAAAGGCGGTCATGCGTTGTACGTTAACTCGAATTACATGAAACGTTATAAATACAACGGTTCTGTCAACTTCGCTTACTCAAAGAACCCCGACGGGGACGATAAAATAGAGACTAAGAATTTCCAAAAGGACTACCGGATCACCTGGTCGCATTCGCCACAATCGAAGGGAAGCGGTCGGTTCTCTGCTTCAGTGAATGCTGCAACTGCCACTTTCAATCAAAACAACAACTTGTCATATGGTACTTCGGGGGATATCTACAACAACTCAAATCTTAACAATACAACGGCCAAGCTAAGCTCCAACGTTTCTTATAGCAAACGTTTCACAGGATCGCCGTTTTCGCTTGGTTTGAACCTTAGCCATAATCAGGACCTTTCAACTAAGGTGGTTGATTTGTTGCTGCCAAACCTCAGCTTCAACATGGCTAATATTTATCCATTCCAAAGCAAAAAGGGTAAGACCGGACCTCTCGATAATTTTTCTGTTGCTTATACGATGAATGCAATGAACCGCGTAACCAACAACCTCGGCAGATTGACACCAACAGCAACCAAGGATAGCATTGCAGACTTCTCGGGCGGCAATTTCGGCACCTTTTTCGCGAATGGTAAGAAAGGGATGCGCCATAACATCCCAGCTTCGTTCTCTCTGAAGTTTTTGAGGTTTCTGACCTTGTCACCGTCGATGAACTATGAAGAAAAATGGTACGGCGAACAACTTACCTGGGGCTATAACAAAGATTCGCTGCTTGTAAGAACTGATACGGTTAAAGGTTTTCATCGTATTGCCAACTATTCGTTTTCTGTTGGACTTACCACTCGCTTTTACGGAATGTATAATATGAAGAATAAAGCGAAGAACGTGAAGGCAATACGCCACATTATCAATCCATCAATATCATTTGGCCTCACACCTGACTTCACGAAAAACACAGAATATTTCCAGGCGATGGACGATCCAAATGATGATCAGGAAAAAATATTCTACCAGGATCGTTTCCAGGGTTCCGTATACGGAGGATCGAATCCGGGGAAAAGCGGTTCCATTGGATTCGGACTCGGAAATAACCTCGAAATGAAGGTACAAAAGCCGCAAGATTCCGTCGCTCGCAAGGTTATGCTGCTCAATAACCTCTCCATAAGTAGTAGTTACAATTTAATTGCCGAAGAATTCAAGCTGGCGCCATTCGGCATTTCCGCAAACACCAATGTGTTGGACAACCTGCTGAACATCAATCTCGCAGCAACTCTCGACCCTTATACAATCCTGGTTACAACTGATGAAGCCTCTGGCAATCGTCATGAAGAACGTATTGACGAGTTGGCTTGGAAAGGTGGCAGCATCGGAAGGATTACGAATGCTTCACTGGCCATGAGCACTAACCTTAACCCCAAAGCACGTAGCAAGGAAACCTCCAGCAGAGAAAAGATCGCCAAATCCGATCTTCCCGAACAGGAAAAAGAGTTCCTCCTTCAAAACCCGGACGCCTATGTTGATTTTGAGATCCCATGGAGTATGAACATTAACTATACCTTTGGTTATTCACACCCTGTTAATGCTAAGGAAAGCGTCACATCCACCATCAACATGTCGGGCGATGTTTCGATATCTGCTGCATGGAAAGTTACTTTTAGCACAGGTTATCACTTTGAAGAGGGCGAATTCACACAGACTAATCTTGGAATTGCCCGCGATCTCCACTGCTGGACTATGCGCCTGAACTGGACTCCGTTCGGGAGATTCCAGCAATACAATTTTACTATCAACGTAAAATCTTCTCTTCTTCAGGACCTGAAGTTGGAAAGGAGAAAACCTTTCTTTGATAATTTGTGAGGGAGCTTCAAGCTACAAGTGCTCCGCGGTTTGTATTTCATTGGATAGTTCGCAAGCAAGTCGTTTAATCGCCGAGGACCACAGAGTGAGCCCACGCCGAGAGCCGCAGAGGAAGCCCAATGTTAGAAAAGGCAACAGTTGTATTTTTCTGCGGTCCTCTGCGTGCATTTCCTCTGTGGTTCTCGGCGATTAAAAAGTCGAGGTACGCCCAATCAGATAACCTACCAACCAGGACCGACGCACATTTGGGTGTTAAAATTCGGAAGTCAGGGAACTATAGAAGCGATGCGCATCGGCAACAAGTAATGGATTCTTACTATCGGATTGAATGTGCTTGATGCTTGCGGCTTCAAGCTATTGCTTCATCAAACCCTCCGAGCGTGCTTGAAGCTTGCGGCTTGCAGCTTGAGGCTATTACTTCAGCCACCCCTCAACTTCTTCCATCGTCGGATTCGCCACTTCAAGCTTCATCTTCTTACGCAATCCACAAACATCGTTGAAGAGTTTTGATGCTTTCATCTCCTTCAATTGAACAATAGAAGTTATGCCCATCTTTTGAAGAATAGGAACCAGTTCTTTTCGCACCCCTATCGCTTCAAAGTCCTTTTCAGTCAATTGAGCAACGGGATTTTCCGGCTTCATCTGCGGGAAGAAAAGGACATCCTGAATCGAAGGGGAATTGGTCATGATCATGGAAAGCCGGTCGATGCCGATGCCCAGCCCGGCCGTTGGTGGCATCCCGTATTCCAAAGCACGAAGAAAATCTTCGTCAAGTGTCATGGCTTCTTCGTCGCCTCGTTTTCCAAGCTCAAGCTGCTCTTCAAAGCGTTTGCGCTGATCAACGGGATCATTCAGTTCACTAAACGCGTTAGCTATCTCTTTACTGTTACAGATTGCTTCAAAGCGTTCCACCAGCCCTGGTATGGTCCGGTGTTTCTTTGCTAACGGAGACATTTCAATTGGATAGTCTGTAATGAACGTAGGCTGGATCAGGTTAGGCTCGCATTTCTCACCGAATATCTGGTCGATCAGTTTTCCTTTTCCCATCGTATCATCCATTGGCACATGAAGCTTGCGGCAAGTATCGCGAAGCTCCTGCTCGGTCATTGTGGATATATCAACGCCAGTAAAATGTTTGATCGCCTCAAACATTGTAAAACGCTTCCACGGACGCCTGAAGTCGATGGTGTTATCCCCGACTTTCACTTCCGTCGTACCGTGAAGGTCAATGGCTACCTTTTCAATCATCTCTTCGACAAGATCCATCATCCAGTTGTAGTCCTTGTAGGCCACATAAAGCTCGATCTGGGTGAACTCCGGGTTATGGAACCGGGACATACCTTCGTTCCTGAAATCCTTCGAAAACTCATATACTCCAATAAATCCTCCAACAATCAAACGCTTCAAATAAAGCTCATTTGCTATCCGGAGATAGAGGGTCATATCGAGCGTATTGTGAAACGTCTTAAAGGGACGCGCGGCTGCACCGCCATACAATGGTTGAAGGATGGGGGTTTCTACTTCCAGGTAGTCTTTTTGATTGAGGTACTGCCTCATGGAATTGACCAATTGCGTACGCTTGACAAATGTATCGCGAACCTGCGGGTTAACGATCAGGTCGACATAACGCATCCGGTACCGCTGCTCCGGATCTGTAAAGGCATCGTGGCGTGTTACGTTGCCCTGCTCGTCCGTCGTATCCTTCACTACCGGTATTGGGCGTAATGATTTGGAGAGAACCGAGAGACCGACCACATGAATGGATATCTCTCCGGTTTGTGTCGTAAATCCAAAACCCTTTACACCTATAATATCACCTATATCCAGGAGCTTCTTGAAGACAACGTTATAAAGCGTTTTGTCTTCCGTGGGACAAATGTCGTCGCGACGTACATAAATCTGAATTCGTCCAGTCTCATCCTGAAGCTCAACAAACGATGCATTACCCATGACCCGGCGGCTCATGATGCGTCCGGCAATGGATATCTGACGATAATCGCTTTTGTGGCGTTCGTAATTCTCGAGGATCTCTTTCGCCGATGCGTTAACATCAAAAAGCTCTGCGGGATATGGATTAATCCCAAGCTTTTCGAATTCCTCAAGACTCTTCCTGCGGATGATTTCCTGTTCGCTCAACTGCATAGTTCAAATTTTGGCAAAAATACTGGAATTAGGGAGAGGGAAAAATCACAAAAGACCAAATTACGATTCGAACGATGAAGGAGATAGCTTCCTGCTATACGCAACTATCTTGATTACGTTTGCATGCAATCACGTATTCGGGAATAAAGTGAAACTCGTATCCGTTCTGCGATAAGGCTAGTGATTGATGAAAGGTTCAACTTGCTTATCGGGAATTCTGATTCTTGCGGCGTTTGATCTCGCGTTGAATTAGCATAAGCTCTCGGCTGCTCTGGCCGGCAACAGAGGTGTTTTCCTCCGCCCTTCGTAACAAGTAGGGCATCACAGAAAGAACGGGTCCATAAGGAAGATACTTGGCCACCTGATACCCGGCCTTCGCGAGGCTAAAAGAAATATTGTCGCTCATGCCATAAAGTTGAGCAAACCATACTCTGTCGTCTCCAGTCTTCATCGAGTGTTTTTCCATTAGTACAGTTAGGAAATAGTTGCTGTACTCGTTGTGAGATCCGCACATTACCGAGATCCGCTGCTTGTTATCAATACAAAAAGTTAACGCCTGATTAAAGGCTGTCATCGGTAGCTTCTTTGTCAGGGTAGATGGGGCTTTCATAGCCAAGTTCTTCGGCGCGTTCCCTTTCCTTTTCCATATACGCTCCCCTCACGAGCTTGGCTCCCAGAAAGTAGTTATTCATAGCGGCGTCGTGGAATGAGTCTCTCAAGTTCTTGAGCGATGCTGTCCGGTATAGCTGATAGGTGTTAAATACAACGGCTTTTTCCTTATTGTATTTAGCCATCATTTCGTACGCTAAACCATCGATAGTGTCCTGGATCCACGACTCTTCAGCATCGATCAGAATGGGTACTTTATGTTCATAAGCTTTTCGGCAGATGCGATCCACTCTATTCCTGATCTTTTCGAAAGCACTCAATTCATCGCTGTTAAGAGTACTCTTTGTTTGAACTTTCTCCAGCAGCTCCGTTGACGCAAGACCTGTAGTCTTGAAAACTGAAAATGGAATATTTGTTGACGTCCTGGCCTTTTCAATAGTACGTATGGTCTCTTCCATCACCATATCAAACCCGGCTTCGGTCTTTTCTCCTTCAACTGAATAATCCAAAATACTTTTTACTCCGAACCTTCCCAGTGAATTCGTCAACGTACTCTGTCTTCTCAATACTTTCGCCGCCACAGAAATGGTCGAAAACGGTTTTCCTGATTATCGTTTCAACGGGAAGTCTTAGTTTGATCGCCAGCTTAACAGCACCTGTTGCAATTGCCGATATCCAGGGATGATTAACCAGGCTGAAGATGAAGTTAGCCTTCTGCATTGCCGCATCGGATTTATATTGAAATGCAACTTCAGTGTCTTCGAATGAAACGGTAGGCTTGGTATCCATAAGCTAAAAGGTGGCGCTAATATAAGTTGGAATTTCTTTGGCTCAATCGATTCCAGGAGGCGGAACAGGAGGCGTTTGTTGAGTTTTTGATAACTTTCGAATCAAAGATTCTATAAAACTCTGATGCTCCCTGATAACGTTTTGTTTTCGGCAGATCCAGCCAAAGATTTGAGGGAATTTGTGCTTGCAAAAAAATACAGCAAGTTGGCTGTTCTAACCGACGAAAATACCCGCACTCACTGCTATCCCGAGGTCATGGACCTCCTTCCAGATCATTTTGTAATCGAAATAAACAGTGGTGAGGAGAACAAAAGCCTGGCGTCCTGCGCCGCGATCTGGCAAGCCATGACAGACCATACGCTTGACCGGCATGCTTGCATGATCATCCTGGGTGGGGGTGTTTTGGGTGATATGGGAGGCTTCTGCGCTGCCACCTATAAACGTGGTATTGATTTCATCCTTGTACCCACCACGTTGCTTGCCCAGGCCGATGCGAGTATAGGCGGAAAGCTGGGGGTTGACTTCAACCATTTCAAAAATCATATCGGCGTATTCCAAAAGCCAAACCTTACCCTGCTCTATAGCGGGTTTCTGAAGACCCTTCCGCTCCCCGAACTTAGGTCTGGTTTTGCCGAGGTTGTCAAGCATACCCTCATCGCGGACAGACCGATGTGGGAGGCAGTATCATCGCGATCCCTTGGGGACCAGCCATGGGATGTCCTGATCAGGCACTCGGTGGAATTTAAAGCAAGGGTGACCACGGAAGACCCCACGGAAAAAGGCCTGCGTAAGATCCTAAATGCGGGACATACCGTGGGCCATGCTTTAGAGACCTACTTGTTAAACGAAGGGCGGCGCATTCTGCACGGAGAAGCAATCGCCGTCGGACTTATTGCCGAAGCGTATATCGCGCAAACCAGGGATATGATTTCAGAGGAAGATCTGGTCAAGATCTGCAACTACCTTGTGCAGGTGTATGGAAAAGTAGGCTTTAAGGAAAATGAACTTAACGCAATAGCGCAATTGACGCTTCAGGACAAGAAAAATAAGGAAAATAGGATACTATGCGTTCTCCTGGATGGGATCGGAAAGTCTCGCTGGGATTGCGAGATTAGTCTTGATGAGGTAAAAAACTCTCTGTCATTCTACCTTTCGCTCTAGATGTAGTAAGCTTCCTCCTCGGCAGCGGCAACCTTATCAGTCTTCAGAGCGCCCTTAAAGCTTGATGCCGTCTTGACAACAAACTCTTTCGTCTTCTCCTTTCTGTTCCCGGTTAATAACCATGCTGCTAACAAGGCGCTTGAAGCAATGCCCACACTAATAGCAATTTTTCCACTTGTACTCATAATGACAATAACTCAAAACCCGAATCAAATGTTTCAACATATTAACGAAAAATCTCTTACAAACTGTAATTTGGCCCGGCAAAATTTGAAATTCATTGAGTTCTTCGATACATATCAAACGAACGACTGTTCTGAAAGGGAATGCGTCACTGCTCCCTGCCTCCAAAAGTATAAGTAACCGTGCCCTCATTATCAACGCCTTGGCAGGCAATAGCTCTAAACTTGAAAATCTCTCGGATGCGAACGACACGCAACTGATGTTGCGACTCGTCAATTCAAAGGATCGTATAATTGACGTTGAGGATGCCGGTACCACCATGCGATTTCTCACCGCTTATTTCTCCGTTACCGGCCAGCATAAAGTAATGACTGGAACCGAACGCATGAAGGAACGCCCAATAGGAATACTGGTCAATGCCCTACGAACCCTTGGTGCAGAAATAGATTACCTCGAACGAGACGAGTATCCACCTCATGAGATCAGGAACTTTACGGGGCAAAAAGCAAACGAACTCCGCGTTCGCGGTGATGTTAGCAGCCAGTATATTTCTGCTTTGATGATGATTGCACCCGTCCTTCCCAACGGACTGACCATAATATTTGAGGGCAAAGTAGGAAGCCGTCCTTATATAGAAATGACAGCTACGTTAATGAAACATTTTAACGTTGAGTCTACCCTGTTGGACAACCGGGTTATCATTCCTCATCAGGACTATCGACCATCTTCGTTTACAGTTGAGTCAGATTGGTCTGCCGCGAGCTACTGGTTTGCCTTCGCCGCGCTGGCAACGGACGCGTCCATTTTACTTCCCAGGCTATCGCTCAATTCGGTCCAGGGGGACAGCAAGATCGTTGAGATCGGGCCGTCGCTTGGTGTCAATGCCAAGCTGGAAAATGGGCTATTAAAGCTCACAAAATGCGAAGCAAAAAAAGAGTTTAGCTGGGACTTCACGCATTGTCCGGACCTTGCCCAAACGGTGGCCGTGATTTGCGCCGCGAAGGGCATCAACGCAAAGTTTACAGGACTGGAAAGTCTTCGTATCAAAGAAACGGATCGTATTGCCGCACTCCAGAATGAGCTTCAGAAAATTGGTGCCGATCTGATTGAACATGATAACACGCGGTGGACGGTAACTCCATCTTCCAATCTTCCAGCAGCCGCATCATTCCAAACCTACAAAGATCATAGAATGGCTATGGCATTTGCACCGTTGGCAACGTTAATGGACGTACAGATCGAGAATCGCGATGTAGTAAGAAAATCGTATCCTAATTTCTGGAATGATATGGAATCGTTCGGCTTTCCTGTTCATTAAAGATTCAGGCGATTGAAATATTCCGCAGCCTTAAGAAGTCTGCTCCCATACCACGAGAACATCTCACCGTCAACCAGAATCACCCTGGCTGATTCATTTATCTGCTCTCAGTTCCTCGATATGCTTTTCGCGAAACGGATAAGGCTCTGATGAAAGAAAGATTAAGTCTGGCTTTAGCGAGGCAATTTGCTCCGTTGATAATTCCGGGTACCTCGGAAAATTTGCCATTGCATTTTTCAGATTTAGCATGGTAAGCATTGAATCGATGAATGTTCCGCTCCCGGCCGCCATCCAAGGTTTCCTCCAGATCAGATAGAGTACGGATTGATCTGATTTCTTTTTAACAGCCCGCATACGCTCCTCTATATCATAAGCAATGAGGTTGGCTTGTGTTTCTGTATCGGTCATTGCGCCAAGCGATGTGATCATGGAATACGCGTCATGTAACGTAACGATATCGCTTAGCCACACGGGATATCGTTGCTTTAATCGTGCTATCCCATCGATGTAATTCTCTTCCTTATTCCCAATGATAAGGTCTGGTTTGAGTGCATCTATGATATCAAATTGAAAATTCTTGGTGCCACCAATAATTGTTTTGGTTCGGCGCCAGCGCGAAGGGTGCACGCAAAATTTAGTTATTCCAACGACCTGTTGTTCAAGTCCAAGGTCGGCCAGCAGCTCAGTTTGCGAAGGAACTAATGAAATAATTCTTTTCGGAGGATACTGATATGAAACTTCGTTGCCTAGCTGATCGAAAAATGACTGGATCGTCATTCTTCAAAAATACGGGAGAAGAGGAAATTTAAAGGAAAAAAAACGTACAGAGCACACAAAGAAAAGACCCTCTCTGTAAAAACTCTGCGGCCCTGCACGTATATCTTCAATGTACTTATTTAAAGTACAGTGGTGTCAAAAAAAACGCACAGAGCACATAAAGAAAAGACCCTCTCTGTAAAAACTCTACGACCCTGCACGTATATCTTCAATGTACTTATTTAAAGTACAGTGGTGTCATTAAAAAACGCACAGAGCACATAAAGAAAAGACCCTCTCTGTAAAAACTCTACGACCCCGTGCGTATATCTTAGTCAACCTCGATAGGTTGATGGAGCTGATTAGGAATTCGAATGAAGAAGGTAGTTCCTTTTCCGTACCCTGACTTCACCTTGATCGATCCCTTCAATCGCTCAATTGTATCTTTAACAATAAATAAACCAAGTCCCGTTCCTTGCGATTGATCTGTTGCCCTAAAAAACAGATCAAAAATTTTATCCTGCAACTCCGGTTCGATTCCGATTCCGTTATCTTCAATGCTTATCTCACAGAACTCCTCGTTGATGTGCGATGCAATTTTGATAAATGGATTTTGCTTTTGCAAGTCCTGATACTTAATCGCGTTCGAAAAAATATTTGTTACTATCGTCTTTACCCTGATAGGATCCGAGTACCATTCTATCGAATTGTCCACTTCGAAGAGAACGTTTACCTTGTCCCTATGAGCAAGATTCTTCAAATTTTCCTGTTCTTCCCTCAGCAGCCCTTCCAGATCGATCTTGCCGCGCTGTAGAGCCAACTTTTCATTCCGGAAGAAATTATTCATTTCGTCAATGTACGCGTCCAATTTCAGCAAGGTCTTTTTTATCAACCCGATGTATTGGTCCTTTGCTTCCAAAGGTGCGTCTTCCGCAATTTTTACCAGACCCAGCGCCGACATCAACGGTGCTTTCAGGTCGTGGGTGGTTTTATAAATTACCTGGTCCAGGTGCTGATTAGAACGCACCAGTTCCTTTTCTTTCTTCTTCTTCTCTGTTATATCATGAAGTTTCAGGACTAATCCCTGCACCTTATAATGATTCAGTAAGTTCGATACGTGCACGTCAAAGTAGACCTTGTCGTGTTCGCCCTTGTTTACAGAAATCTCATCAACGAAAGGATACGACGCTTCTTGTAGACAATCTTTCCAGGGTTGTACCTTATCGCGTTTTACGTAATCGAAAATATTTCTTCCGATAACAGCGACAGGCTCAATTCCGAAAACATCGATAACCGACGAAGAGATATAGCGAACCCGATATTCCCGGTCTGTCACTATGACTATGTCGTTCGAGTTTTCTATTAATTCCTGGAACATTTCACTCTCCATACTCCGCTCTTCCCGCACTGATCCCTTTCAGTCTTTGAGTTAGTAGAAAAATCCTTCTCCTCTTATATCAAAATTGCCATGCTACTCAATTGGGTCGAAACCTTGAGGTTCGATCCTGTTACTGTAGCCTGGTTTAATTCAAACTTCAGCTTGCCGTCAATTACTTTAAAATTGATACAGCTTCCTTTTTGCCCCATTCCATTACCATCCGTAACGGTAAGAACTGACTTTCCAGTGACGCTGGTTTTTATGATATCAAAATCCCTATTCTTCGATCTCCCAACGTAAACAACCTGGCAACTCTCTGCTTCACTGGCAGTGCTCAGTTTTTTGATAACATACTTTTTAGTTCCCTTGGCCTTGCCATCGTACCAGGTCTTGAGCGTATTGAAGACGTTCTCGTCTCCGATCACACCCACGACGAAGTCGCCTGGTTCGGATTCATTTGGCCATTGTACATACTTGATAAAGTTGTACAACATCGCCGCATGAATCTCATGTGTTGGCCTTTCCTGGGCTGTAGCCGTTGCTACCATTATTCCCAGAAGGATTGATAAAAATAGTTTTTTCATAGATTAAAAATTAGGGCTTAAAAACTAATCTACTACTCAGGAAAAAAACCCCACCCCACCGAAGCGGGGCAAGGCTTCCAAACAACCCATTAGATCAATATCGCCATAGAGGAAAGTGCTCCAGAAACCTTTAGGTTCGAAGCTTCAATAGCCTTCTGGTTCAACTCAAACTTGAGTTTGTTATCGACCATTTTAAAGTTGATTGCGCTACCCTTCTCTCCTAAACCACTCTTGTCTGTTATAACAAGCGTTCCCTTGCCTTTTACTTTATTATTTGCCAATTTCAAATTCACTGCTTTTTGACTTGTCGATGTACAACACGTGACAATCCGTTACCTCAGCTGCAGAATTAAACTTCTTGATAACATAAGTCTTTGATCCGCGAGGTTTGCCACCGTACCATCCATTAAGTGTATTAAATATGTCGTTGCTCCCTACTACACCAATGATGAACTCACCGCCTCCAGCGTGGTCGGGCCATTGAACGTATTTCGTAAAATTGTAGACCATCATGGAGTAAACTTCCTGCACTGATCTTTCTTGAGCAAAACTGCTGCCACTCACCAGAAGCGCTGCAAGTGTGAGTGCTTTAAACGTTTTCATAAATCGGATAACTATTTGGTTTGTTTGTCTGGTACAAAAATAGGCCCCCCCACTAACGCGGAAGAGCCTATTCAAACCCTAATCTTATTGATGTAAGATTTTGACCGAGGAATCACCGAATATACCTGAAATCGTGGCCTGCCTTGAGTTGGAGCAGGAATTCGTAGATAAGATTTATGACGTTTTCGACATCTTCTTTATGGACCATCTCAACGGTGGTGTGCATATATTTTAGCGGCAGTGATATTAAAGCCGACGCCACCCCCTCCGCCGAGTAGGCAAAGGAGTCGGTGTCTGTCCCGGTAGACCGCGACACCGCCTGACGCTGGAACGGAATTTTCCTTTTTTGGGCCGTCTCCAGTACCATTTTGAGAACGTTATTCTGGACGGCTGGACCATAGCAAAGAACCGGGCCGGCTCCTGCCTTCAGATTCCCACTCTCTTTCTTGTTGTACATCGGCGACTGCGTATCATGTGTGACGTCGGTGCAAATAGCAACATCAGGCTTTATCCTACGCGAAATCATTTCGGCTCCGCGTAAGCCGATCTCCTCCTGAACTGCATTGACGATGTAAAGACCAAATGGAAGTTTCTTTTTGTTTTCAAACAGCATCCTTGCGACTTCAGCGACCATATAGCCACCCATGCGATTATCCAGAGCACGTCCAACAATCCACTGTTTGTTCAACTCCGTCAATTCGTCCGCAAAGGTTATTACGCAGCCCACATGAACACCCATCGCCTCAACCTCTTTCTTTGATTCTGCTCCAACGTCGATAAAAATGTTCTTGAGCGACGGTGCCTCTTCCTTAGCTGCATCACGGACGTGAATCGCAGGCCATCCGAATACACCTTTGACTATTCCTTTATCTGTTTGAATATTAACCCGCATCGAAGGAGCAATCTGATGATCAGACCCACCGTTGCGTCGCACGTAAATGTAGCCATCATCGGTAATGTAATTTACGAACCATGATATCTCGTCGGCATGTGCTTCGATCACGACTTTGTACGCAGCCTTCGGATTGACTACTCCAACGACAGAACCATAGACGTCAACGATATGGCTATTGATGTAAGGTTTGATGTAGTCCAACCAGATTTGTTGTCCCGGTGACTCAAAGCCCGTTGGCGATGCGTTGTTAAGATAGGCGTAGAGAAACTCTTTGCTTTTTTTATCCATAGACTTTTTCATTATTCGTTACAAGGGAATGTTACCGTGTTTTTTGCGCGGCAATTTAGCGACTTTATTTTCCAGCATGCCAAACGCACGTATAAGTTTCTCGCGAGTTTGATCCGGGAAAATCACTTCATCGATATACCCCCGATGCGCCGCCCGGTAGGGATTGGCAAACTTCTGTGTGTACTCCTCTACTTTCTCATTCAGTTTTGCCTCAGGATCCGATGCTTCTGATATTTCCTTTTTAAAGATGATTTCAGCAGCACCCTTCGCACCCATCACTGCTATTTCCGCAGTGGGCCACGCGTAATTGAGGTCAGCCCCAATGTGCTTTGAATTCATCACATCGTATGCTCCCCCATAAGCCTTCCGGGTTATGACGGTTACCCGCGGCACCGTCGCCTCAGAAAAAGCAAATAACAGCTTCGCCCCATTGGTTATTATCGCGTTCCACTCCTGATCTGTTCCCGGAAGAAATCCAGGCACATCTTCAAACACGAGCAATGGAATATTAAAGCAATCACAAAATCGAACGAACCTGGCCCCTTTAACACTGGAATTAATATCAAGAACCCCAGCCAAAGAGGCGGGCTGATTTCCAACGATGCCAATGCTCCTGCCTGCAAGTCGTGCAAAACCGACGACAATGTTTTCTGCAAAGTTCTTATGGACTTCAAAAAAACTACTTTCATCAACCACTCCGTTGATCACCTCCCGCATGTCATAAGGCTGATTCGGATTGGCCGGAATAATGGAATTAAGAGATGGTCTCTTTTCATCACCACCAGGGTAGTCGGCTCTCGGCGCATCGTCCTCACAATTCTGAGGAATGTATCCCAACAGTGTCTTTATCTGATTAATACATTCAACCTCATTTGCACAGGCGAAATGTGTTACGCCGCTTTTTGTACTGTGGGTTAAAGCGCCGCCCAACTCCTCGGCTGTAACATTTTCATGTGTAACCGTCTTCACAACATTAGGGCCCGTCACAAACATGAACGACGTGTTTTCAACCATAAAGATGAAGTCGGTTATGGCGGGAGAATATACAGCCCCGCCGGCGCACGGCCCCATGATAGCTGAAATCTGTGGCACAACGCCTGACGCGAGTGTATTCCGATAGAAAATGTCTGCGTACCCGCCAAGGGATACCACACCTTCCTGAATGCGGGCCCCACCCGAATCATTTAAGCCGATAAGTGGCGCTCCATTTTGCATGGCCAGGTCCATGACCTTAACGATCTTTTCCGCATGTGTTTCTGAAAGTGATCCGCCAAAAACGGTGAAGTCCTGCGAGAAAATATATACCAACCTTCCGTTAACAGTACCGAAGCCGGTGATCACGCCGTCTCCGAGATAATACTCTTTTTCAAGACCGAAGTCCTTGCTCCTGTGCATTACAAACTTTCCCATTTCTTCGAAGGACCCCTCGTCCATAAGAAGCATCACTCTTTCACGTGCCGTTAATTTTCCCTTGGCGTGCTGCTGTCCGATCCTTTTTTCTCCTCCACCCAAGAGCGATTCCGCATTCTTGCGTTCTAACTCATCGAACTTCTTTTGAAGCTGCTGATCCTTAATATTCCGTTTGCTCATGGGGCTCTAATTTGATGGATAAATATAATCGGAAATAAGGTTTTATAACGATGCTCAGACCATTTACGCGTTCCCTACCCGTTCTTGATCGAGTTTTTAAAATTCGTATCTTCACGCGCCTTCAGACCTATGGATACCAAGATCGCCATCATCGATATGGGAACAAATACCTTTCATCTGCTCATTGCTGAAGCAGACAAGAAAGGCTATCATATAACCCAACGCGACCGGCTAGCTGTAAAGATTGGCAAGGACGGAATTAACCAGGGACTGATAACTGAGGAAGGAATTCATCGTGCTCTCCTTGCTATGCAAAGTTTCAAGAACACTCTCGATCAACAGGGTGTGAAAAGAATTTACGCTTTTGGCACCAGTGCCCTCCGTAATGCAAGAAATTCACAAGAAGTTGTGAACAGGATAAAAGCAATAACGGGCATTGATACAAATATCATCTCCGGAGACAAGGAAGCTGAATATATCTACATGGGCGTAAAAGCGGCCATGGAGATTGACGAGGTCTCACTTATCATGGATATCGGAGGCGGAAGTGTTGAATTCATTGTCGGTGACAATAACAAAGTTTCGTGGATGCAAAGTATCGAGATCGGAGCTCAACGCCTGCTCGAACAATTTCAAAAGAATGACCCGATAACTTCGGATGAAATCCTTGCGCTTGACCGTCATTTTGAGACCGCTTTGCTGCCATTAATGGAAATGCTTCAACGTTACAAACCCACAATTCTCATTGGATCGTCCGGCACGTTTGACACGTTAAGCGACATCTTTTGTCTTCAGCATGATATCCACAAGAGCCCGGAAGAAATTGAAACACCGCTCACGTTGGAGGGTTTTTATGAAATATACAACGACCTCGTAAAAAAGGACCGCGACCAACGTATGCTCATCCCGGGTATGATCGAGATGAGGGTAGATATGATCGTCGTTGCGTGTTGTATGGTCCGGTATATTCTCTCACGACATGCCTTTAACCGGATACGCGTATCAACTTACGCACTCAAAGAAGGCGTACTCGCCACACTGATTAACGAGCTGAGCAAGAACGACCGGATCGCTGTTTAAATTGTCGAGTTAGCTAGCGTCGACAGGTTTTTTGAAATTTTAATCTGCCTTTTTTCCAGCTCTGTATTATTGATATCAAATCGAAGTGTGCTGTTCTCGGTGACAATAAAACTGAACCCGGCGCCTTTTTTATGAAGTCCCTCACGTTCGCAGATGATCATTACCGGCTTACCCTCGGTAGCCTTTAAAATATCATCCAATGCTGCGCTCTTTCCGTCCGCAAGAAAGATAATTTGTGCGTGACCCAGATCTGTGATGTTTTCCGCCTGATTAATCTTTAGGGCATGTCCGTTAACAACTTTTCCGTTTTGTTTTGTCAGTTCGTCGTAGACCTTTGACTTGCCATATACCGTGATCTCAAGGTCACTTGAAACGTTGGGAAACGAAGAGTACTTCGCAATGTTAACGACAAACAACGCATAAACCTGATAGTTGGTTGTTTGAGAATAAGCGGTCACCGAACAACATAGGGCGAGCGTAAAGAATAGCATTTTAAAACGTTTCATCGCCTACTTATTAAAATTGATTTGATAGTTAACTTTAACAACATATTCACGGCTTCGTCCTGGAATAGGGGCGTAACCGCCGTTATACGCCTGGGGAACACCAGGCCGGACGTTGGCTATATCGTACACTCCTATGCCGAAGTTAAGGCCTTGAACAAAAAGACCCCGATAATTAATAAATGCATTTGCCAGGACGTATGGATCAAGCTTTCCGAGAATGGGATTTTCGTCAACATCGATTGACGTATATGCATAACGTTCACTTGCATATATAAAAGTAGGATTGAAGCTCAATTTGTCTGTCAGATTGAAATTAGTATTGAGGGTTATCTTGTTCTTGGGAAATCCGACGTATTGTCGCTGGTCAGGTACCTCATAAGTGACAACGGTGTTGTCCTTTATTGATTGGCTATATGAGTAGGTGAGATTGGCATACCAGGCTTTCTTCCGGATGCTGTACACTACTTCAACGCCATTGCTGCCGCTCTTCGACGAGTTTTCGTACCACTCCGAAAAGTCATCACCTTCACCTTCTGAACTATATACCAACACGTCATGTGTATTGATGCTGAATGCGTTTACAGAAAGCAACATTTCAGGTGTGAATTGATAGCCCAATTCGATTTCAAATACATTTGACTTCTCAGGTTTTATAACGCCATCCAAAGCAATGTTTATATTTTGAAGGGAAGGCGCTCTGAAAGCCTGGCTATATAAAAGTTTGAAATGAAAGTTCTGAATCTTTTTAGTTAAAGCAATGCGCGGAACAAAGGCAGCACCATAACGGTTGTTTTTTTCGTAACGAAAGCCGACGGTCGCATTTGCTAATCGATGCTTAAAAAGCCCCTCTGCGAAAAATGCATAATTGTTCAGCTTGAGAGTTTCATTTCCGCCAAAAAGATCACCCGCTAAGAGGTCGATACCCTCATCCTGAAAATAGACACCACCAAACGTAACATGAACCTTCCTGGAAAAGTCATAGGTCGCATCTAGTTGTGTAAGCAACCTGGTGGCTCTGGCATTAAAATCCTTTTCGCCGGATTCCCGTGTGCCAAACGTCCATGGAATCTGATTATAGTATTTCAATTGTGGAACAAGCTGAAGTTTGTCGTTCACCTTCCATGTGTATTGAAGGTCTGCATAAAAATTCTTATTGGAAACATACGTGACCGGATCAGACGTTTCGAACTCGTCATACATGGTTCGGAATGAGAGGTTCCGATATTTTATGCCGGCACTGATATTCATCGGATCAGCTCTGGTGACCTTTGAAAGATCCTGTTCCGGGTTGCTTTGAAAAAGATCCTGGTACTGTTGATCACTGACAATTCCATTGCCTTTGAATGCAGAGAAATTCCACGAAAGATCTTCGCTTCGTTGAGCAGCCATTACACCTCCATTGGTTCTTCCGACAGCATTAGCATGAAATCCACCCAATCCGTAAACTGCAACGCCGTCCAGGCTTTCTGCAGCCTTGGTAATAATGTTTATTACTCCGTATTCGGCGGAGCCGCCATAAATCGCGGAACCCGGACCACGGATGATCTCAATTCTTTCGATAGCATCAACAGGAAACCGGTTGCCTATCGCTACCGTCTGATATAACAACTCATTAAACGGTTGCCCATCCATCATTACCAGCACTTTTCCTTCGTTAGCCCAACTTCCCCGAAGACCAATCCCCATAACAAACTGAAGGTCCTGAAGCACGTCAAACCCAGGTACTAGACGCAACACATCGGTCAGGTCACGTGCTCCGCTGTTTTGAATTTCTTCTGAAGTTATCAATGTGATAATTCCCGGTGTCTCACGTGTGGTAAGACCATTTTTTGAAGACACAGCTACATTCTTGTTAAGAATCTTTTGCAACTCGCTTTCCTGTGTGAAGGCATTCAGGTTTAGTAGCGAATCGAGGTCCTGGCAGAAAGATGAGCTTGTGGAAAGTAAACTTAGAGTAATGGCAATACGGAAAATCTTTAGCATGCTGCTATCAAATTGGTTCTGTGATGGTGGCTTAACAAAACTATCAGCCTGGCGGCTGGTCTTATATCAAAAAATAAATATGTCCAGGTCAAAAAGTGTCAAACCCTTTAAAAAGTTATCTAAAATAGGATTTAATTTTTAATGAATAAAAGGCCATTCAAAAAAATTGCTTTGTTATTCGATAAAAAGCAACCCACCCCGTACCTGTTGGTTGATATATCCGTCCAATCCCATTTCGATTGATCGGAGAACAAGAGCCGATCATTACTATCTTTGGCCCATGACAGATGCCATTTTCACCTACAGCCATTTGCAGGACTTTTCACTCGCAATCTTCGGGAAGATCGGATGTCCTGAGAATCAAGCGAAGCTTGCAACTGAAGTGTTGTTAAAAGCCGACTTGCGGGGGATTGATTCCCATGGGATTGCACGTCTTTCGGGTTACGTGAGGCTTTGGGAGAAGAAACGGGTGAACAGCTCACCTTCAATAAAAATCGTACATGAGTCACCAAGTACTGCCGTTGTCGATGGAGATAGCGGACTTGGACTCGTCGTTGCTCCCAAGGCTATGGAGATAGCGATCAGTAAAGCGCGACAGGCTGGTACAGGTTGGGTAGCAGTAAAGAATTCAAATCACTTTGGCATTGCAGGATACCATGCTATGATGGCGTTATCACATGATATGATCGGCATTGCAATGACTAACGCCAGCCCGTTAGTAGCCCCCACGTTTTCAATCGAACGGCTGCTTGGAACAAATCCAATCGCAGTTGCCATCCCGGCCCAGACACAACCGCCCTTTGTCGCTGATTTCGCTACAACAACGGCGGCAAATGGAAAGCTTGAGATACTCCAGCGCAAAAATCAAAGGGCTCCACTTGGATGGATACAAACTAAGGATGGTCTTCCCTCTACGGACCCTAACGAAGGCAAAAGCGGGGGAGCGTTGATTCCATTGGGCAGTGATCGCGAGCACGGAAGTCATAAAGGGTTTTGTCTTGGCTCCTGGGTTGATATATTTTCAGCGGTATTATCAGGCGCGAATTATGGTCCATGGGTTCCTCCATTTGTCGCCTTTCTTGATCCGCCCTCTGACCCTGTGGGAGACGGTATAGGCCACTTCTTTGGAGCGATGCGGATAGATGCGTTCAGGCCCGCCGATGAATTCAAGCGTCATATGGACAATTGGATAACACGATTCCGGTCTGCAAAGACGGTAGAGGGAGAAGAGCGCGTGATTATTCCAGGTGACCCGGAACGCGAATTAAACGAGCGAGGATGCAGCGAGGGGATTCCTTTAAATCCGAAGGTGGTTGAAGATTTGAAAGCACTGGGAGCCCGCTTTAGCGTTGATTTTTAAAACCCTGCTGTAACGCCGGCCCGAAGTATAAAGGGGCTGTTATACGGACTAACATCACCTTGACCCGGCTTCCTGATAACTGAAATTATAAAGGGCCATCAAATAAAATCCTGCTTTGCTGCCTATCGGTTGAAAGAACCCACCACCGGCCATAAAACTGTTGTATCCTTTACGAATTTTATCTCCTTGCTGAGAGATTGGATATTCATAACTCAAATACTCATACTCAGCATGCAAAAACAATGGGCCGTAGAAATTGAATCTTAAGAACGGACTTACGCCATAATCGTTTGCTGTAAATTCAGGGTTGAATTCTTTGTATTTGGTATATCGATATTGGAGCTGAACACCACCGGCCAACTTCGGAGTAATCTTATACCCTCCCAATAGATTGATGGCGAAATAATCATAATAGCTGCTGAAACTTAATCCGCCTAAACCACCTCCCACAAAAACGCGATCCCGCCAAGTTGGTTTATCGCTGAGTTCCTCCTCACCCCACTGAGCGAATACTGCCGAACAACATAGGGACAACATGATGACAAGGGCAACCTTTTTCATATGATTAGTCTTTTTCTTCTACGATGAAAATATCTTCTGTTTCCTTCTTCATTAAATATTTCTCCCGCGCAAACTTTTCAAGAGACTCGTTGTCACCAAAAAGTTCATTACGATCTTTTTCCACCTCTTTGATCTTTTCTTCATAGTAGACTCTTTCATTTTCCAATGACCTCAGCTTTGAGCTTAGCTGATACCGCGTGAACAGATTGTTCGAATCCAATGCGATCATCCACAGTACGAAAAAGAATGCGGTCAAAAAATAAAAATTGCGGAATGCTTTTGGCAGTTTCTTCAACATATACGAGCTTAAAAAGTATACGAAGATAGATAATTATTTAATTGCTTAAAAACGGCCCGCCCGACCGAACTTGATAAAGATTTTACTTACCAATGTTGTTAGGGTTCTCCGAACTAACTTTCGGTGGTCGTTCGGGCGGGCTCTGCTCTTGCCTTCAAAAACGAAAAAAGCCAGCATTTGTTGTGCTGGCTTTTCCTTTGACGAATTATCAATGTTGTTAAAAGTTCTTGCCGGGGAAATAGGCGACTTCGCCCAGTTCTTCTTCGATCCTTATAAGCTGGTTGTATTTCGCCATCCTGTCGGAACGTGAAGCCGATCCCGTTTTGATTTGCCCTGTGTTCAGCGCCACAGCCAGGTCAGCGATTGTACTATCTTCCGTCTCACCCGAACGGTGTGACATAATGCTCTTATAGCTGTTTCTTTTTGCAAGGTTGACAGCATTGATCGTCTCCGTCAACGAACCGATTTGATTCACCTTAATAAGGATCGAGTTGGCAACACCGAGGTCGATTCCTTTTTGGAGGAATTGAACATTAGTTACGAATAGGTCATCACCGACCAATTGGACCTTGTCACCGATCTTGTCGGTTAACTTCTTCCAACCATCCCAATCTTCTTCGCCCATGCCGTCTTCAATGGAAATGATTGGATATTTCTTCGCCCACTTTGCCCAATATTCGACCATCTCATCAGACTTCAATTTCTTTCCGTCTGATTTTTTGAATGTATAAGTCTTTGTCTTCGCATCATAGAACTCCGAGCTGGCAGCATCCATAGCAATAAAGACATCGTCGCCAGGCTTGAAGCCCGCTTTTTCGATGGCCTTTATTACAATCTCAATTGCTTCTTCGTTCGAAGCGATGTTCGGCGCGAATCCGCCTTCATCACCTACGTTGGTTGACAAACCTTTATCGTGCAACACTTTTTTCAACGTATGAAATATCTCAGTGCCCATACGCAGTGATTCAGAGAACGTGTCGGCCTTCACCGGCATTACCATGAACTCCTGGAAGTCGATTGAATTATCGGCGTGGCTTCCGCCGTTCAAAATGTTCATCATGGGAACAGGTAGCGTGTTTGCATTAACTCCACCGATGTAACGATACAATGGCATTCCAGCTTCCATAGCGGCCGCTTTTGCAACAGCCAATGATGTTCCCAGAATTGCATTAGCACCAAGCTTTCCTTTAGTAGGTGTGCCATCCAACTCAATCATAATCTTATCCAACAGGCTTTGCTCGAACACATCAAAACCAACAATCTCTGCAGCTATTTTGGTGTTCACGTTCTCCACCGCCTTCAGCACGCCTTTGCCTAAATATTTCTTTTTGTCGCCATCGCGAAGCTCTACGGCTTCATGGGTTCCGGTAGATGCACCTGAAGGAACCGCAGCTCGGCCAAATGCTCCTGATTCAGTAACTACATCAACTTCAATAGTCGGGTTGCCTCGGCTGTCAAGGATTTGCCGGGCGTGAATGCTTTCAATTAAGCTCATATTGGGTTTTATTTTTATGGATTGACAATTAGAAATAGGGCTATACTACCGCCGGCTCTGTAACATCAGACCGGATCATCGAAAGAAATTCGTCAAAGAGATATCGTGAGTCGTGAGGACCAGGTGACGCTTCCGGGTGGTATTGCACGGAAAACGCCTTCTTGTTCTTCAATCGAATACCCATGATCGTCGAATCATTGAGATGGACGTGAGTCACTTCGACGTCTGTATTTTTTTCAATATCCTTTTCGCTCACAGCAAAGCCATGGTTCTGTGACGTCATTTCGCCTTTACCTGTGATAAGATTTTTTACAGGATGATTGAGTCCGCGATGACCATGGTGCATCTTATAAGTCGAAATACCACAAGCCAGTGCGAGCAGCTGATGCCCGAGACAAATACCAAATACCGGTTTGTCTGTTGTCAGTGTTTGTCTTACCGTTTCAATGGCGTATCCCATAACTGATGGGTCACCGGGGCCATTTGAGATGAAGTAACCGTGAGGATTCCACGCCGCTATTTCTTCGAACGGAGTCTTTGCCGGGAAAACTTTACAGTAGCAACCTCTCAGGGCAAGATTTGTGATAATACTTTTTTTGATCCCAAGATCCAGTACAGCTACTCTTATGGGTGAATTGCTATCACCGACCGTGTATGCTTCCTTGGTAGTCACAAGGGAAGAAAGTTCCAGGCCATCCATTGAAGGCACCTTCTTGATCTCTTCCTTCAGTTGTTCAGGGGTGAGCTCAGACGATATGATTGCGTTCATTGCGCCCTTACTTCGAATGTGACGGACCAGAAGGCGTGTATCCACATCCGATATTCCGACCACTCCATTTTTCTCGAGGTAGAGCTGAAGACTTTCATTTGCTGACTTGCGGCTGAATTCGTTCGCAAACTCATTAACAACTATACCGGCGATCTGGGGTTTTGCAGACTCCTGCTCTGCGTCGAACGCTCCATAATTTCCGATATGAGCCGTTGTGTTTACGATGATCTGGCCGTAGTATGACGGATCAGTATAGATTTCCTGATATCCAGTCATTCCTGTATTGAAGCATATTTCTCCACCAGAGGTGCCAATTTTGCCGATGGCCTTACCTTCGACGAGGTAGCCATCTTCAAGAAGGAGGTAAGCTTTTTTCTGCATAAAGTTCACAAAAATACGTGATCAGACTTGTCAATAACTATTCAATCATCTGTTTTTTCATGGAGTATGGGCATAAAAAAAGGATCGAACATTTGTCCGATCCTTTTTCGAATATACCTGTTACAAACACTATTCTTTTGCTTTTTTAGGCTTAGCAGGTGCTTTTTTGGTTTTCTTTTCAGTCTCCTTTGCTGCTGCTTTTGGTGCTTCTGCTGCTGCAGGCGCCTCTGCTGCATCCTCTGCTCCTTCCGCCTTCTTTCCTTTACGGCTTCTTCTGGTCTTAGCCTTCTTAACCGCGCCATCTTTAGTGTAAAGAGTGTTGAAGTCCACCAGTTCGATGAGACACATCTCCGCATTGTCACCGACTCTGACATCGCCCATCTTGATGATGCGCGTATAGCCACCTGGACGATCAGCTATCTTAGAAGCAACTTCGCCAAAAAGGGTTTTCACCGATTCCTTGTTCTGGAGGTAAGAAAATACCGTTCTTCTGGAGTGGGTGGTATCATCCTTTGCCTTGGTCAACAGTGGCTCGACATATTTTCTCAATGCTTTGGCCTTCGCTACTGTGGTAGTAATTCTTTTGTTAAGAATTAGCGAAGAAGCCATGTTAGAAAGCAACGCATGCCTGTGCGCTGATTTTCTACCCAAGTGATTGATCTTCTTACCGTGTCTCATGATTTCTTAGTCTTCTTCAAGTTTATACTTAGAGAGATCCATTCCAAAAGTGAGGTTCTTCTCTGCTACCAATTGTTCGAGTTCTGCCAGTGATTTCTTACCGAAGTTCCTAAACTTCATCATGTCAGAAATTTCAAGCTGCACAAGGTCACCAAGTGATTTTACATCTGCCGCCTTGAGGCAGTTGTAAGCACGAACAGAAAGATCGAGGTCGTGAAGCTGAGTTTTCAGCAGCTTGCGCATATGCAGCATTTCTTCGTCTACCTGTTCTACTTCTGCATCCTTGCCTGTTTCCAGCTCCATTGACTTGTCCGAGAACAATGCAAAGTGCTTGATGAGAATATGAGCAGCTCCTTCCAAAGCCTTCTCAGGGTGGATGGATCCGTCAGTCTCAATATCAACAACCAACTTTTCATAGTCAGTCTTCTGCTCAACGCGGGTGTTTTCAACGCTGTACTTCACGTTCTTAATTGGAGTGAAGATGGCATCGATGGGAATAAATCCAAAAACCTGTTCTGTAGGTTTGTTTTCTTCTGCCGGGAGATATCCTCTTCCTTTTTCTATTGTAAGCTCGATTTCAAACTGTGAAGATTCGTCGAGGTTGCAGATTACGTGCTCAGGGTTGAGGATTTCAAAAGCTGATGTGAACTTGGTAATGTCACCAGCCTTGAATTGCTTTTGCTTGCGAATGTTTACGGTGATCTTGTTGTCGAAATTATCAGCTACTCTTCTGAACCGAACCATTTTAAGGTTAAGGATTATTTCGGCAACATCCTCCACGACTCCTTCGATAGTCGAGAATTCATGAAGAACACCTGGGATCTTGATACCTGTTATTGCATATCCTTCGAGGGAGGACAAAAGAATCCTTCTCAGCGCATTGCCAATCGTAACTCCATATCCTTTTTCCAGTGGTTTGAATGTAAACAGACCGTGAAAATCATCGGACTTTTCCATCGCAACCTTTTCTGGCATTTGAAATGCTAATATTGACATAGTGTTATTGTTAACAGTTAAAATTACTTTGAGTACAATTCAACGATCAGCTGCTCGTTGATATTTTCCGGTATGTCTGCACGGGGAGGCAGGTTAATTAATTTGCCGGTCATCTCGCTGTTATCCCACTCCAACCAGTTGTATTTCTTAGCGCCTTGGATAGAAAGGCTGTTTGTAATTACTTCAAGAGATTTTGACCTCTCACGTACTTCAACCTGATCGCCTGGCTTCAATGAGAATGAACCGATGTTCACCACGTCGCCATTAACCAGGATATGCTTGTGAAGGACCAACTGACGTGCAGCACGTCTCGTCGGGGCAATCCCCAGACGATAAACGGTATTATCGAGTCTGGACTCCAACAACTGCAGCAACACCTCGCCGGTTACGCCTTTCTTGCGAGACGCAGTGTCAAACAGTTTTGCAAATTGACGTTCCAGCAAACCATAAATGTATTTTGCCTTCTGCTTCTCTGCGAGCTGCGTTGCGTATTCCGACTGCTTGCGCTTCTTGCCGCGGCCATGCTGACCAGGAGCGTAGTTCTTCTTCTGAAGTGATTTGTTGTCACCCAGAATAGGTTCGTTGAAACGCCTTGAGATTCTGACTTTTGGGCCTGTATATCTTGCCATGATAATACCTGAAATATTTCTTTAATTAAACTCTTCTTTTCTTCGGAGGACGGCAACCATTGTGCGGTAGCGGTGTAACGTCGCGGATTGCGGTAATTTCAATACCGGATCCTTGTATGGTACGAATTGCAGATTCGCGACCAGCACCAGGTCCCTTAACGAATACCTCAACTTTGCGAAGTCCCTGTTCGAAGGCTTTGGAAGCACATTCTTGTGCCGCTACCTGAGCAGCGTACGGAGTGTTCTTCTTCGAACCTTTGAATCCCATCTTTCCAGCCGATGCCCAGGAAATAACCTGACCTGTAGTATTCGTCATGGAAATAATTATGTTATTGAAAGTAGCACGGATGTGCGCCTGGCCAACAGCCTCAACGTTCACTACGCGCTTCTTTGCTTTGTCTTTCCTCTTTTCAGTGGTCGCCATATTGAAAAGTTTATCTATTATCCTTTAGTTGCCTTTTTCTTATTAGCTACCGTCTTGCGCTTACCTTTCCGGGTACGGGCATTGTTCTTGGTGGTTTGTCCGCGAACAGGTAAGCCTTTACGATGACGTAGTCCTCTATAGCATCCGATATCCATAAGGCGCTTGATGCTCAGCTGAATTTCTGACTTCAATGCACCCTCTATTCTGAATTTCTCAGCTATGATCGAACGAATCAAATTGGACTCTTCGTCATTCCATTCTTTGACTTTCTTATCGATGCTTACACCAGCCTCTGATAGAATTTTTTGTGCTGACCTACGGCCAATACCAAAAATATAAGTGAGACCTATTTCACCTCGCTTATTATCAGGAATATCTACACCAGCTATACGTGCCATAGTATTTTAACCTTGTCTTTGTTTATACCTAGGATTCTTTTTGTTAATCACATACAATTTGCCTTTACGCCGAATGATCTTACAATCAGCGCTGCGTTTCTTTATGGATGCTTTAACTTTCATTTTCTTTATCTATCTATTTGTATCTGAATACAATCCTTCCTTTTGTCAAATCATACGGCGACATCTCAAGTCTCACTCTGTCACCAGGCAAAATGCGTATGTAATGCATTCTCATCTTCCCTGAAATATGTGCCAGCACTTCGTGACCATTTTCCAACTGAACCCTAAACATGGCATTGGATAATGCTTCTGAAATCGTACCGTCCTGTTCTATTGACTTTTGTTTCGCCACTTATATGAATAATTATCTTCTATATATTTATGCGTAGTCAATATTTCCGTCTCATGCTCGTGTACCGCTACCGTATGCTCAAAATGTGCTGAAGGCTTCCGGTCAGATGTTCTTATCGTCCAACCATCGCGCTCTTGCACCACACTTTTGGTACCCCTGTTAATCATTGGCTCAATAGCGAACACCATACCTGCCACGATCTTCACTCCCTTTCCCCTCTTTCCATAGTTCGGAACTTCCGGATCCTCGTGAAGTTTCTTTCCTACTCCGTGACCTACAAGCTCACGAACCACTCCATAGCCAAAACTCTCCACGTAGCTCTGAATAGCATGGCTTATATCACCAATTCTGTTGCCTGCCTTCGCCTGCTCGATGCCCATAAAAAGGGAATCGTAGGTCCTGTTCAGCAGCAGAAGATTTTCAGCACTAACACCTTCCAAAGGATAGGTATAGGCCGAGTCGCTGTGGTATCCTTTGTAGTAGACACCGCAGTCTATCGATATGATGTCACTCTCTTTGAGTTCGTATTCACCGGGAAATCCGTGAACAACAACCTCATTGACAGAGATACAGAGCGCAGACGGAAAACCATTGTAGTTTTTGAACGATGGTAATCCTCCATGATCCCTGATGTACTCTTCAGCTAAAACGTTCAAATCCTTCGTCTTCACTCCAGGTTTAATTCTCCTGGCAATTTCTCCGTGGGTCTTCCCTAGTATCAGGGCACCCTCCTTCATGATTTGAACCTCTTCTGCCGTTTTTAAGTGAACCATTCAGCCTTTAAGCCGCAGCAAATTGAGAACGTCCTTTCACCCTGCCGGACTTCATCATACCTTCATAGTGCCTCATTAATAAGTAGCTTTCGATTTGCTGGAGTGTGTCTAGCACAACACCGACAAGAATCAAAAGAGACGTACCTCCGAAGAACTGAGCGAAGTTTTGACCAACTCCCGCCTTAACTGCAAATGCTGGAAGCACTGCAATACCAGCCAGGAATAGAGCGCCCGGTAAAGTAATTCTTGATAAAACTGTATCTATAAATTCCGCAGTTTGTTTGCCCGGCTTCACACCAGGAACAAACCCACCATTTCTCTTCAAATTATCAGCAATATCATTTGAGTTGATCGTGATCGCCGTGTAGAAGAACGTAAAGATCAGGATCATTGAAGCAAACAATAAACTGTACTGCCATGAATAAGGATCTGAAAAAGTAGATCCGATATACGCACCGACATCGCTATCTCTCCACATCCCGGCTATAAGCGCAGGGAAGAACATTAGCGCCTGTGCAAAAATGATCGGCATTACTCCGGCAGAATTCAATTTCAACGGAATAAAATCTCTCTTACCTCCGTAAAGCTTATTGCCAATTACCTGCTTCGCGTATTGAATAGGTATTCTACGTGTAGCTTGTGTAAGGGCGATAACTGCAACCACAATTCCAAAGAGAACAAAGAGCTCAATGATAAAGAAGATAGCCTTACCAGGGAACTTATCTGTAATTTCCGACACCAATGAAAGCGGCAACCTCGAAACGATACCGATCATGATGAGCATAGAGATACCGTTACCGATACCCTTGTCAGTAATTCTCTCACCCAACCACATACAGAACATCGTTCCCGCAATAAGTATTATCACCGAAGTGACATAGAAGAACGGTCCGGGGTTAGTAATAACAGCAGGATCGATGGCACCTTTGAGGTAGCTGTATCCCTGGAACACTGTTATAAAGATTGTCAATACACGAGTGTATTGGTTCAGACGTTTTCTTCCAGAATCACCTTCCTTTTGAAGTTTCTGAAAATAAGGAACTGCAAAAGAGAGCAACTGAACAATGATGGAGGCAGAAATGTAGGGCATGATACCCAACGCAAAAATAGATGCGTTGTTGAATGCACCTCCAAGGAAGTTGTTCAAGATAGCCAAGGATACCTCCCGCGTTTCTGTCCGGATCCAGTAGGTTCGGGTCAATTCCAGGGATAACAATAAAAGACCCTAGTCTGAAAATGATCAGGAATCCAATAGTATTCAGGATCCTGATCCTCAGGTCTTCAATTGAAAAAATGTTCTTTATGGTCTGAAAGAAACGCTTCATTACTTCACGGTTGTCGCTGTTCCACCTGTTTTTTCAATGGCTTGTATCGCAGAGGCGGAGAATCCATGTGCTTCCACATTTACTTTTGCCTTTAATTCGCCTCTTCCCAAAACCTTAACCTTATCGTTCTTGCCGATGATACCATGATCAATAAGAACCTGAATGCTCAATGCATCTGATTTAGTTTTCTCAACCAGACTTTCGAGCGTGTCAAGGTTTACAGCTTTATAGTATACTTTCTTATTGTTCTTAAATCCAAATTTCGGAACACGACGCTGCAAAGGCATCTGACCGCCTTCAAAACCAGGCTTTGCTGAGTAACCAGACCTGGATTGAGCACCCTTGTGTCCACGGCCGGCCGTGCTACCACCTGATCCCTGGCCACGGCCAAGTCTCTTGTTAGTTTTTGTCGAACCTTCAGCAGGTTTTAGTGTATGCAACTTCATCTTAAAGTTCTTTTACAGTGATTAAGTGATTCACTTTCGAAATCATTCCGGCAATCTGCGGAGTTAACTCCACTTCAACCGTCCTATTTATTTTTCCAAGACCCAATGCCTGGATCGTACGAACCTGCTTATCGGGCCTCTTAATTGTACTTCTTTTCTGGGTGATCTGAACTTTCGCCATGTCTCTTAGCCGTTAAATACTTTTGACAATGATACTCCTCTGTTCTTTGCTACAGTGAAAGCGTCGCGCATACTGGTAAGAGCCTTGAAAGTCGCCTTCACCACGTTGTGAGGGTTTGACGATCCTTTTGATTTTGCCAATACATTGTGAACACCCGCACTTTCCAACACAGCACGCATTGCACCACCAGCTATTACACCTGTACCAGGAGATGCTGGCTTCAACAACACAAACCCGCCTCCGAACTTACCAATAGACTCATGTGGTACTGTTCCTTTAATAATAGGAACTTTTACGAGGTGCTTTTTCGCATCATCAATACCCTTAGTTATAGCATCGGTTACTTCATTGGCTTTTCCCAGGCCGTATCCAACCACACCGTTACCGTCACCAACAACAACGATGGCTGCAAAACTAAACCTACGACCACCCTTCACCACCTTTGCTACTCGTTCGATGGCAACTACGCGCTCCTTAAGATCGATTTCGCTGGCTTTTACTGTGCTAATATTGCTTACTGACATATTCCAGTTTTTCTTAGAATTTTAAACCACCTTCTCTGGCACCTTCAGCCAGCGCTTTGATATTTCCATGGTACAGGTATCCATTGCGATCAAAAACAATTGACTGTACTCCTGACGCCAATGCTTTCTCAGCAATCTTCTTTCCGACATTCTTGGAATTCTCTTGATTAAGCTTCGCCTTTTCGCCTAACTCTATTGTTGAGGCAGACGCAATCGTAGTTCCATTTTCGTCGTTGATCACCTGTACAAACAACCCCTTGTTGCTTCTGAAAACGGACAAGCGTGGTCTGTCTTTTGTACCGCTGATCTTATTACGGACACCTAATTTTATCCGTTCTCTTCTTTCATTATTCTTACCTGCCATAGATCTTATATTTTTCTATGATGTATAATTCATTTACCGATGTTATTTAGCAGCAGCCTTACCAGCTTTTCTGCGCACGTACTCACCAGAGAACTTAATACCTTTTCCTTTGTATGGTTCTGTCTTACGCAATGACTTCAACTTGGCGGCTATCTGCCCGATTAACTGCTTGTCAATCCCCTCAAGCACGATCGTAGGATTTTGTCCTTTCTCCTGGAACGCCTTAACTGTTACCTCAGTAGGTACTGCCAGGAAAACGTTGTGAGAATATCCTAAGGCTAAGCTCAAGCACATTGGATTGTGCGGTGGCTTTGTAACCTACACCAACCAATTCAAGCTGATGCTTATATCCTTTAGATACTCCTTCTACCATGTTCGCTATAAGCGCGCGGTAAAGACCGTGCATCGACTTGTGACGCTTCTGGTCTGTAGGGCGTTCTACGAGAACATTCCCCTCTTCCTGCTTTATGGTAAAATCAGGATCAATATTTTGATGCAATTCTCCTTTTGGTCCTTTAATTGAAACCTTGTTGTTCTCCTTTGAGAAAGTAAAGGTTACACCTTTGGGAATTGATATTGGTTGTTTACCTATTCGTGACATGGCTTCTCAATTAATACACGTAACACAATACTTCACCACCAACATTAAGATTGCGTGCTTCCTTGTCGGTAATTACACCTCTTGAAGTGGATAGAATCGCCACGCCAAGACCGTTCATCACGCGAGGCATCTTATCGGTGCCCGCATATTTACGCAATCCAGGCGTACTTATTCTTTCCAACGCAGTTATCGCTGACTCCTTCGTTTCAGGATTGTACTTCAAGGCAATCTTTATAACACCTTGATAGTCCTTATCGTCCTCAAATTTGTAGTTCAGGATGTACCCTTTGTCAAATAGTACCTTGGTAATCTCTTTCTTGAGATTGGATGCGGGTATTTCCACCACACGATGGTTTGCCTTAATGGCGTTCCGCAACCGGGTTAAATAATCTGCTATAGGATCTGTCATCTCTTTTATCCTTTTCTATTAAAAAGCAAGCCCGCGTTTTTTTTAAAAACCGGGCTGCAAAGATATCGAACAATTTCAATAATCCAAACTGTCACCTGGTTTCATCCCGCCTGTCGGGAGACCTTGATACTCAGCAACCAATATGTTATGTCTGACGGGTTACCAGCTGGCCTTTGTGACCCCTGGAATCTTTCCGTTTGATGCCATTTCACGAAATACGTTACGGCAAACACCAAATTTTCCCATATATCCTTTCGGACGACCTGTGAGCTTGCACCTGTTCTTCAGTCTGACAGGCGATGCGTTGCGGGGAAGTTTGTCCAGAGCAAGATAGTCTCCGGCCTCTTTCAAAGCCTTGCGCTTCGCTGCATGTGTCGCAACGAGCTTTTCTCTCTTCGTCTGCCGTGCTATTACTGATAATTTAGCCATGCTGTATTATTGATTTTTATTTGAAAAAGGCATCCCAAAAGCCTTGAGAAGCTCATAGCTTTCTTCATCTGTTTTCGCTGTGGTCACAAAAGTGATATCCATACCACTGATCTTGTTGACCTTATCGATAGAGATCTCAGGGAAAATGATCTGCTCTTTTACACCCAATGTGTAGTTGCCACGGCCGTCGAATCCCTTTGCGGAAACACCACGGAAATCGCGAACGCGTGGAAGCGCGATGTTCATCAACCGATCCAGGAACTCATACATCTTATGACCGCGCAGAGTAACTCTTACACCGATAGGCATGTCCTCTCTCAACTTGAAGTTAGAGATTGCTTTTTTCGATTTTGTCGAAACTGCCTTTTGGCCACTGATGGTCGTGATTTCTTCCAATGCTACATCGATCAATTTCTTGTCGGATACAGCAACGCCCATACCCTTATTGATACAGATCTTTTCGATCTTGGGTACCTGCATAATTGACTGATATGAAAACTTCTGCTTTAAAGCAGGGACAATTTCAGCCAGGTATTTGTCCTTTAATCTTGGAGTTGCCATTACTTAATTAATTCTCCGGTTTTCTTTGCGTATCTCTGAAGCTTATTCTTGCTATTAAGCTTACGGCCTATTCTAGTTGCTTTACCGCTAGCAGGGTCGATCAACATAAGGTTGCTGATGTGAAGAGAGGCTTCGGTCTTCTTGATACCTCCTTCAGGCTTGCCAGCAGAAGGTTTCGTGTGTTTAGTCACGATGTTAATACCTTCAACGATCGCTCTGTTATCGTCGATCAACACTTCGAGGACCTTTCCAGTCTTTTCCTCTATCATCTCCAGCGAGGACCTTGACGGTATCTCCCTTTTTAATGTGCAGCTTCGCTTTTCTTCTTCTTTCCATGGCTTTAGATTACTTCAGGTGCCAGTGAAACAATTTTCATGAACTGCTTTTCTCTGAGCTCGCGAGCTACGGGCCCGAAAATCCGGGTACCGCGAGGCTCGTCCTGAGCGTTCAACAGAACTGCAGCATTATCTTCAAAACGGATATATGATCCGTCCTTTCTCCTAACTTCTTTTTTGGTCCTTACTACCACAGCCTTGGAAACAGTTCCTTTCTTAACCTGGCTGCTAGGCATAGCGGACTTAACGGTCACAACTATCTTGTCACCAACAGAAGCATAACGCCTCTTAGTTCCACCGAGAACGTGCATACAAAGCACTTCTTTTGCTCCGCTATTGTCAGCTACGGTAAGTCTACTTTCTGTCCTTATCATGATTACTTCGCTTTTTCAACTATTTCAACTAATCTCCAACGCTTGTCCTTGCTCAAAGGACGAGTTTCCATGATACGCACGGTATCGCCGATACCGGCAGTATTGTGTCTCATCGTGAGCCTTGAACTTTGTAGTTCTGTTCACAAACTTTCCGTAGATCGGATGCTTAACCTTACGGTCAACAGCAACTGTGATGGTTTTTTGCATCTTGTTGCTAACTACTTTGCCAACACGTTCTTTTCTATCGTTCCTTTCCATAGGAATTACTTTTGAAGTTCTTTTGCTCTCAATTCAGTGTGGAGCCGAGCTATCAGCTTGCGGCTCTGTCTCAGTTTCATCGGATTCTCGATAGCCGTAACCTGATGTGCGAACTGCATTTTACGAAGTGCTTCCTGCTCGCTGCCGATCTTCTCCTGCAACTCCGCTGCGCTCAATGCTTTTATTTCTGAGTTTTTCATTTTGTCTGTTGTTGTTCTACGTAGTCTCTCTTGATCGTGAACCTCGTCCTCATCGGCAACTTGCCTTCAGCAAGTTTCATCGCTTCTTTAGCTGTAGCAATGTTAACTCCACCTGCTTCGAACAATATTGTTCCAGGCTTGATAACTGCAACCCAGTATTCAGGAGCACCTTTACCTTTACCCATACGAACTTCCGCAGGCTTTCTGGTAATTGGCTTGTCAGGGAAAATGCGAATCCACACCTGACCTTCACGCTTCATTGCGCGAGTCACTGCAATACGAGCTGCTTCCAACTGGCGGGCTGTAATCCATCCACCTTCAAGCGCCTTTAAACCAAATTGACCAAACGCGATAGTATGACCTCTTGTAGCCATGCCTTTTACGCGGCCTTTTTGCATTTTTCTGAATTTCGTTCGTTTAGGCTGTAACATTGTCTACCTATCTTTTTATACTTCGAAATTATTCTAGTTTCTTTTTCCTCCGCGATCTCCTCCGCGTCCTCCTCCACCTTCATTACCGCGACGATCACCACCTGGTCTGCCGCCGCCTTCTCTTCTACGTCCACCGCGATCTCCTCCGCGCTCGTTGCCACCCTTGTGCTGAGGTCCACCACCCTGTTGTGCATTGCTTACAACACCAACGTTAGGCGACAGGTCGCGTTTGCCGTAAATCTCACCTTTGAAGATCCACACTTTGATACCGATCTTACCATAAACGGTTTGAGATTCTGATATAGCATAATCAATATCAGCGCGAAGAGTATGCAGAGGAATTCTTCCTTCCTTGTATTGCTCCGTTCTCGCCATATCTGCACCAGCCAAACGGCCGGAACACTTGATCTTGATTCCTTCAGCACCAACCCGCATAGCCGAAGCGATAGCCTGCTTCATTGCACGCTTGTAGGAGATACGAGCCTCGATCTGCTGAGCGATAGACTCGCCTACCAGCTTAGCATCCAGTTCGGGACGCTTTATTTCAAAGATGTTGATCTGAACATCCTTGTTTGTAAGTTTCTTTAATTCTTCCTTAATCTTATCGACTTCGTTTCCGCCTTTGCCAATCACAACACCGGGACGGGCAGTGTGAATGGTGAGGGTAATACGCTTAAGTGTTCTTTCGATAACCACTTTTGCGATCCCTCCTTTAGGAATACGCGCCTCAACATATTTTCTGATCTTCTGATCTTCAACCAGTTTATCAGAGAAGGTTTTTCCACCGTACCAGTTGGAATCCCAACCGCGTACGATGCCTAATCTAAAACCTACAGGATTAATCTTCTGTCCCATTATGCCTTAGTTTCTTTTTCAGTCGTTGTTACTTCAGTGTTCGGTTTCTTCAGGCTGTCGACGATCAACGTAACGTGATTCGAACGCTTTCTCACCCGATGTGCTCTGCCTTGAGGAGCAGGTCTCAATCTCTTAAGGATACGACCACCGTCAACAAAGATCTCCTTTACATAAAGGTCTGCTTCTTCAAGCTTCACATCCTGGTGCTTTGCTTCCCAGCCCGAAATAGCCGACAACAAAAGCTTTTCGAGCTTAGGTGAACCAACCTTAGGTTCATACTTTAAAATGTTCAATGCCTTGCTTACCCTTTCACCACGGATCAGATCCGCCACCAATCTCATCTTGCGAGGAGAAGTAGGAACGTTCTTCAACTTGGCAACAGAAGGGCCTTTCTTTGCCGCTTCTTTTCTGGCATCGCGTTTCTCACGCTTCAGCACTGATCTTTTTGTCTTTTTCGCTACAGTTTCCATTGTTACTTAAGCGTTATCTTTCTTGTTACCTGAATGTCCGCGGAACGTACGGGTCGGAGCAAACTCACCCAACTTGTGTCCTACCATGTTTTCGGTTACATAAACCGGAATGAACTTATTTCCATTGTGAACGGCGAAAGTATGACCGATCATTTCAGGTGTTATCGTTGATCTTCTTGACCATGTCTTGATCACTGATTTCTTGCCAGATTTCTCTGTTGCTTCCACTTTCTTCACTACGCGGTGGTCGCAGTATGGTCCTTTTTTAATCGAGCGTCCCATTATTTTTTCCTCCTAGATATGATTAGGCGATCAGAATATTTCTTCGGATGACGAGTCTTCTTTCCTTTTGAATAAAGACCTTTGCGTGATCTCGGGTGTCCACCGGAAGCACGACCTTCACCACCACCCATCGGGTGATCAACAGGGTTCATTGCCACAGCACGTGTACGTGGACGAACACCTCTCCAACGGCTACGGCCTGCTTTACCAACACTTTCATTCATGTGGTCAGCATTGGAAGTAGCGCCAACGGTCGCCATACACACTTCCTGAACATTGCGCATTTCGCCAGAAGGCATCTTCAATGTTGCCATTCCGTTTTCACGTGCAAGCAATTGAACAAAACATCCTGCGCTTCGGGCAATCGCTCCACCTTTACCAGGTTTCATTTCAACGTTGTGAATGATTGTACCCAGAGGAATCTTCGCCAAGCGGAAGAGCATTTCCTACTTCGGGAGCAACTTCTGCACCGGAAATAACCTGCTGACCAACTTTCAATCCTTCGGGAGCAATGATATATGTCTTTGTTCCGTCCGCATAAAACAGAAGAGCTATGCGTGCTGAACGTGTTGGATCGTATTCAATTGACTTTACTGTAGCAGGAACGCCAACTTTGTTGCGTTTGAAATCGATCTCTCTAAATTTCTGCTTATGACCGCCACCGATGTAGCGCATAGTCATGCGGCCGTTGTTATTTCGGCCACCCGACTTCTTAAGGGTAGTTAAGAAGTGACTTCTCAGGCGTCGACTGACGTGATATCATCAAACGACGTAGCCAGTCTGTGTCTCGTTCCTGCTGTTATCGGTTTTAATTTCTTTAGCGCCATCGGTCAATAATTAAACGTTGCTATAAAAATCAATTACTTCACCTGTAGCCAACGTCACGATTGCTTTCTTGTAGCTAGGCTTACGTCCAGCTAAAACTCCAGCTTTAGTATAACGGGTCTTCTTCTTGCCCATTACCAACATCGTGTTTACGCGTTCTACGTTTACACCGTATTGCTTTTCAACGGCCTTCTTGATTTCAACTTTGTTCGCGTCGGCATCAACAATAAAACCGTACTTTCCCTTTTCGTTCAAAGCAGAAACTTTCTCCGTAACCAATGGCTTCTTGAGGATACTCATTATCGTTTATTTAATAAGTTTTCAACTTTGCTAATTGAGCTCTCTACAAAAATCAAGTTATCAGCATTCATCAAATCGTAAGTATTGATCTGATCCGCCGTGGTAACTTTTGAATTTTGTACGTTTCTTCCTGACAGCACAACATTCTTGTTGGCTTCAGGAAGAATGAAGCAGCGTCTTCTTGTCGCCCAATGAAAGAGCCTTCAGAAGTGCCAGGTAATGCTTCGTCTTCGGCTTGTCGAAGTTGAAGTCTTCCAACACTGCTATTGAATTATCTTTTGCCTTGTATGTAAGAGCTGACTTACGAGCCAGGTCCTTTACTTTCTTATTCAACTTGAATGGAGTAGTCGCGGGGAACCGGACCAAATACCCGTCCACCACCTTTGAACTGAGGGTTCTTGATGTTACCCGCACGAGCACCACCAGTACCTTTCTGTTTCTTTAATTTCTTTGATGAGCCCGAGATCTCGTTACGCTGCTTTGACTTATGCGTACCCTGACGCTGATTAGCCAGGAAGCTCTTTACATCAAGATAAATTGCGTGGTCATTTGGCTCTATGCCAAATATCTCATCAGAAAGGCTTACTTTCTTCGATGTCTTTTCACCACTCGATTTTAGTACTGCTACTTCCATTACTTCTGAAGGATTACAGTTGAATTTTTTGCACCTGGCAAAGAACCGCTCAGGATAATTAGATTTTGTTCAGGCATGATCTTAACCACGCGAAGGTTCGTAACCTTTACGCGATCACCACCCATACGTCCCGCAAGACGCTTTCCTTTCGGAACACGGGATGCAAATGAAGCATTACCCATAGAACCAGGAGCACGGAGCCTGTTGTGCTGACCGTGAGTCTGACCACCAACACCGGCAAAACCGTGACGCTTAACAACACCCTGGAAACCTTTACCCTTGGAAGTTCCTACCGCATCGACGAAGTCGCCTTCAACAAAAACATCCTGCACACGGATCTCTTTGCCAAGCTCTACCATTCCGTCGTATTCCTTCCGGAAGTCGCGGAACTCTACAATATTTCTTTTGGGAGTTGTGTTTGCTTTCTTGAAATGACCAATAGCCGCCTTAGGCGTATTCTTCTCTTTCTTTTCGCCAAATGAAAGCTGAACAGCACGATAGCCGTCAGTTTCCTCATTTTTTACTTGTGTTACTACACAAGGACCAGCTTCGATAACTGTGCAGGCGATGTTAACGCCTTCTGCTCCGAAGATGCTGGTCATTCCTATTTTCTTTCCTATTATTCCAGGCATGTTATTGACCTTTTTATGCTGTTTTTCAGGACCTTTCCCCTTCTTTCTTCAAAAAGGACTGCAAAGATAGGAACTAAAGAATAGTTACCAAATGCGGGTTCAAAAATTTTAGCGGATATGGCCCTTCGTGGCCCTTTTCATGCGATATATCAAAATCCCGTATCATTGTTCCTTCTGCCAGCATATCATGGAATTCATAGCCCGCAAGCGTTTGATTGTTCTGCCAATACTTCTTGTTGTTTTGTTCACTCTTAACATTTCGCTGGGAAGTGTCCTTATCCCGTTTGGAGATATTCTCTCAATTCTTGCAGGGAACGAGGGTAATAACCCGGTGTGGTTCGATATCGTGTGGGATTTCCGAATGACTAAAGCCCTGACCTGCGTATTGGCTGGCGCTGCGCTGGCGATTGGAGGTCTTCTGATGCAAACGCTTTTTCGAAATGCACTTGCAGGGCCGGATGTGCTGGGACTTAGCTCGGGAGCAAGTCTGGCCGTTTCCTTAATATTTATGAGTCAGGCAAGCGGCATACAAATTATCTCCTCCCCTTCACCCTGGGCAATTGTAATCGCCGCAAGTATAGGATGTGGCCTTGTCTTTCTTATTGTACTAACTATTTCACATCGCCTGAATGACAACACTTCGCTGTTAATCATTGGGCTAATGATTGGCGCCACGGCGTCATCACTGGTAAGCGTACTTGAGTACCTGAGCAAAGCGGAGGATCAACAATCGTTTCTGATGTGGACGTTTGGAAGTCTTGGCGGACTGAACTGGAAAGAACTGCAAGTACTGGCGCTCGCTCTGGTTATAGCAGCAACTCTGGCGATATCCCTTACAAAGTCGCTCAATGTCTGGTTTCTTGGGGAGAATTACTCACGGAGTCTGGGCGTGAATACCAGGCGGGCCAGAGTTTTTATCATCCTTGCAGCAAGCCTGCTTACTGGCGCTGTCACTGCCTTCTGTGGTCCAATAGCCTTTGTCGGTCTTGCCGTTCCACACCTTACGAAACTTCTTATTAAAACAAACAACCATCGGGTTCTGATCCCGGCTGTTACGGTAGCTGGCGCGGCACTCATGCTCTTTTGCGATATCATCGCGCAATTTCCAGGTAGCGCCTACATTTTACCTATTAATGCAATCACAGCGCTAATCGGCGCGCCGGTTGTGATCTCTATTATTATTAAGGCTAAAAGGATTAGTGTGTAATGGATACGAGCGTTCTTATTGCCCATAAGTTAAGTGTTGGATATGGCCAGCATATCCTGTTTCAGGACCTTGACTTGAAACTGGAAAAGGGTAAGCTGGTTTGTTTTATGGGACCTAATGGCGTAGGTAAATCGAGTTTGATCCGAACCCTTGCCGGACTGCAGAAATCTTCTTCGGGCGAAGTGACTCTATTGTCAGAAGGAGAAACACATCGACAGCTCGCTGTGGTATTGACCGACCGTGTCGTAGGGTCAAACATTACGGTTGGCGAACTCATTTCAATGGGACGATACCCCTATTTGAACTGGACCGCACAATTAAATGATGCAGATAAGGCAGCCGTTGCCGACGCTGTAGATTTGGTGCACTTATCCTCACTGCTCAATAAAGATATTAATGAGTTGAGCGACGGGCAGCTGCAAATGGCGATGATAGCACGGGCGCTTGTCCAGGACACGCCGGTTATACTTAATGGACGAACCAACCGCGCATCTTGATCTTAACAATCGGCTCGAGATCATGAAAATATTGCTTCAGCTCACACGGACGATGAATAAAGCAATCCTGGTTGCTACGCATGAACTTGATCTGGCCCTTCAAACGGCCGACGAGATCTGGTTAGCAGGAAATAATAAGAGTATCCTCACAGGAATTCCTGAAGACCTTGTACTTGAATGGCGCTTTTGATGACATTTTTCGGTTCAAGGGATTTGATTTGAGAACAGGAAAGGTCCAGCATGAAATAAAACACCCTATTAACATACAGGTGATCGGTCAAGGTCATGAGCTCTTGTGGACAAGAAACGCATTGGAAAGAAATGGATTTGCTGTTCGCGATGAACAAATCTCCCATCGCGTAATCATTAAGGTCTCATCAGGAAGCACGCAATGGGTTGTAGATGATTCCGTTACCTTCTCTTCTATAAAAGACGTGCTCGAGCATTTTGCGCACACAGTTCACATTAAGTAAGTTTACTTAAACGACGCAAATTGAAGTTCAATCGATTGCAATTTAACATGTAAGATTAGATACATGTGATGTGCATTTCTATTGCAACACTTTTCTTACGTTTGAGACCTGTATCAGATAACACTTATTAAGCTATGTTCAATTTTTCCGAAGTCTTTCCCTATAAGTTCGACAAGAAATATTCGAAACCAGTTGCTTACTTCTCGATGGAGTTCGCCGTCGATCAGCCTCTAAAGATCTATAGTGGAGGCCTTGGGTTTTCTCGCCGGTTCTCACCTGCGTAGCGCCTACGAACTGAAACAGAATCTTATTGGTATAGGGATCATGTGGAAGAAAGGATATTATGATCAAGAAAGAAATCAGGATCAAACATTGAAAGTTAGCTTCCGTGATAAGGACTATTTTTTCTTAACGGACACTAACATTATTTATCCTATTACAATACACGGATCAAAAGTTTTTGTAAAAGCATATTTATTAAAACCAGAAGTATTCAATTCTGCTCCTTTATTCCTGCTGAGTACAGACATTCCGGAAAACGATTATCTCGCACAGACGATCAGTCATCGTTTGTACGATCCGAATGAAACCACACGTATCGCACAATCCATTTTATTAGGAATAGGTGGAGCGAAACTATTGGACATGTTAGGTCATAAGCCAGAGATCTATCACATGAACGAAGGGCATGCTCTGCCTATGTGTTTTTATCTGCTCGATAAGTATAAGGATATTAAAGAAGTCCAGAAGCGCGTCGTATTCACCACGCACACGCCGGAGAAAGCCGGCAACGAAGAACATAGCATTCCGCTTCTTCACGGCATGAGCTTCTTCAACGGGCTAACCCCGAAACAAGTCGAAGAATACGTTACTCCTGAGAACGGGATGTTGAATTATACTCTTACAGCGCTTCGCCTTTCCAAAAAAGCAAATGGAGTTTCGAAGTTACACGGCGAAGTCGCTCGAAAGATGTGGGGTGACTATAAAGGGATATGTGAGATCACTTCGATCACCAATGCACAAAATAAGACTTACTGGAGTGATCCCGAATTGGACAAGGCGTTAAAGAAGAATGACGACAAGGCGTTGGTTGCGCGCAAGAAAGAATTGAAGCAGAAGCTTTTCCGTGTGGTCGCAAATCAAACGGGAAAACTGTTTGACGAAAACGTGCTTACCATTGTGTGGGCAAGGAGATTTGCAGCATACAAACGCGCCAATCTTTTATTATCCGATTTCAACCGGTTCCTCAAACTCGCTGTGTCGAAGGAACGTCCCATACAGATTATTTGGGCAGGGAAACCCTATCCTGAGGACTACAATGCCATCAATATTTTCAATGAGATCTATTGGAAGGTCAAGGATTTGCCAAACTGCACGGTCGTTACCGGATATGAGCTTTGGTTATCCGGCCACTTGAAAAAAGGTTCAGACATCTGGCTGAACAATCCAAGACTTTATCATGAAGCTTCCGGAACATCAGGAATGACGGCGGCGATGAATGCTTCGGTGAATCTTTCTATCCCGGACGGATGGGTTCCTGAATTCGCGAAACACGGAAAAAACAGTTTCATTATTGATACCGCCGACGACTCATTGAGTCCCGAAGCCCGCGATAAAATTGAAGCGAAGAACCTTCTGACTCTATTGGAGACGGAGATCCTCCCAACGTACTACACTAAGCCGGATAAGTGGTTAAGCATTGTAAAGGCAGGTATGAACGATGTCGCTACAGAGTTCGACTCCGGTCGCATGGCTAATGAGTACTACGAAGAACTTTATCCGTAGTCAACCCGTGAACTAAGCCTGCGCTGAATAGCCTGACACTAATCTTCATTCAACTTCGTGCGTTAAAGACATTCTATTATTCTTGGTAACTTGGTTGCAATCAAGTGCTGAGAATAATGAAACACATCGTCATTATTGGTAATGGAATTTCCGGTATAACCGCTGCACGCCACATCCGGAAACAATGTGACCATCGGATTTCAGTAATCTCATCCGAGACTCAGCATTTTTATTCGCGAACAGCTCTCATGTACGTGTATATGGGACATCTCAAATTTGAGCACACCAAACCTTACGAGAATTTCTTCTGGAAGAAGAACAAGATCGACCTTGTTTTTGATCACGCGCAGAGCGATCGATGTCCAATCAAAAAAGATCACCCTAAACTCCGGAAGCTGTGATCACATATGACATACTCGTCATTGCCACCGGTTCGACATCAAATGCGCTTAACATCCCGGGCCTGAGCCTTGGCGGTGTTCAATCGCTGTACAGCTACCAGGATCTTCAACTGATGGAGAAAAACACTAAAGGAATTCGTCGCGCCGTGGTCGTTGGTGGAGGTTTGATTGGAATCGAAATGGTCGAAATGCTAAAGTCACGGAATATCGAAGTTACGTTTCTGGTCCGGGAAAAAGAGTTCTGGAGTATAGCATTACCGTTAGAAGAAGCATCCATGATCAGTCGCCATATCCGTTCACACGGAGTGGAATTGAAATTGGAAACTCAACTCAAATCAATTGAAGGAGATGCTGCTGGAAGAGTAACATCAATTACCACGAGCAATGAAGAAAAGATAGAGTGCGAATTTGTTGGCATCACCGTCGGCGTTACTCCAAACATCGGAGCCATTTCCGGTACCGGCATTGCGACAAAGAGCGGAGTACTTGTGAATGAATATCTTCAAACAAACATCCCGGACGTGTATGCTATTGGTGATTGTGTTGAACGGCAATACGATCTGCGAGGCAGAAAAAAAATTGAGCAGGTGTGGTACACCGGCAGAATGATGGGCGAAGTGGTTGCCCAGACGATATGTGGCAGACCGACAAAATATGAACCGGGGCCGTGGTTCAACTCAGCAAAGTTTTTCGATATCGAATATCAGACGTATGGCAACGTAAGTCCTCTATTGCAAACCGGTGAAGAAGATTTTTATTGGGAACATCCTTCCGGATTGAAGGCCATGCACCTGGTGTGGAGCAAAAATACTCGTGAGCTCGTTGGCATTAACACCTTCGGAATCAGGCTGCGGCATGATTGCTTTGATAAATGGCTTCGGGAAAAGAAAGATATCCGGTTTGTCATTGAAAATCTGAGGCTCGCAAATTTCGACCCTGAATTTTTTGAGCGACATGAAGCAGAAATCTCCCGGGAATTCTCTTCAAAATATCCGAAACTAATGAACCTGGCTCACGCTTGAATCGAATATGAAGATCTTGAAAACTTCCGGCCTGGTATTATTCCTATTTGGATTCCTTCTTTTTAATGCACTTATATTCATAGGGACATATCAGCTTCGTCCGGAAATTGTGAATGAAAAAATTACGGACTCACGAAAAAGAGAACTTTTTATTGATGGCTCTCACGAACTCATCGCAACAACGTACAACTCGCAGTTTGCATTTGTTTCGGAACTGAATTCAATCTTTCGAACTATAAACGAACACCAGCTTCAGCTTTACCGCATTCGTCAAGATGAAATCGATACGTTGGTTTCTTTGAACCAAGGCGCATTTTCACCTTGTGACTATCGACTCGGTTTTTAAAGGCGGAAATGATATTTCCATTTTCAAAAACAAAATGCTGAAGCAATATGCCGGTTCACTTGAAGGTCAGTCCCTTGACTCCCAGCAATTGCGCGCTGAGCTTGCAGGGATTCGCAGAAACCATCGAAAAATATAATACCATTAATCAGGTTGGGTTTGATCGCTATCAAGTAAATGAATTAAGTTATTCACTTACAAAAGCATCTGCGCTTAGCCCAATTGAAAAGAATCCAATCTTATTCCTTTTTATCACTATTGGTTTTTGTGTTGCCGGCGCCATGTTATATATCCTGCCAAAACTCAAGGAACATGCTGGCATAAAAAACAATGGGATTTTCTTCAGTGTGCTGAAAAACACCGGATGGTTGGGAATTGTCACCGGCACATGGCTTATCCTGTTTTATATCCTTCTTTATTTTTATCCTGAATACATTACAAACTGGATAACGTTGGTAGACCCTATAAGCCAGGCAATCAATGGCCATGAAGCGGGCAGGTTTTTCCTCTATGGATTCATCTATACATTGTGTGTTATTGTGATGGGCGTAAGAATGATGATTCATTATCGTCATTCAAAGTATCACATCGTGCGGACTGTTTCTGTTATGTTCTTTCAGTTGTGTTTTGCGTTTCTCATCCCGGAGATATTAATACGTCTCAATAAACCATACTTCGATTTCAAAAATATCTGGCCGCTGGATTATACTTTATTCTTTGACTACAGACTAAATCAATTGATCAGCAGCGGAAGCCTGGGGCTTTTTATGTTGGGTTGGGGCATCGCGTTAATCATTGTGGGCGTCCCGGTGTTGGTATATTTCTTTGGAAAGAGATGGTATTGCTCGTGGGTATGTGGATGTGGCGGCCTTGCCGAAACACTGGGTGATCCATTTCGCCACCTTTCCAACAAATCGTTAAAAGCGTGGAAAATTGAGCGATGGATGGTTCATGGTGTGCTCGCATTCTCAATCCTAATGACTGCGGGCGTGCTTTATACTTTTTTCACGGGAGCATCATGGTTCCTTTTTTTCGACAGCTATGTCCTCAGGGAAATATATGGTGTCGCAATCGGATCCATCTTTGCCGGTGTTGTTGGCACAGGATTTTATCCTTTTATGGGCAATCGGGTTTGGTGTCGTTTCGGATGCCCTCTTGCAGCTTACCTTGGACTAATACAACGTTTTAAGTCGCGTTTCAGAATAACAACAAATGGAGGACAATGCATTTCTTGCGGCAACTGTTCAACCTATTGCGAAATGGGTATAGATGTTCGTTGGTATGCTCAACGTGGGCAGAACATCGTTCGTTCTTCGTGCGTTGGATGTGGCGTTTGTTCTTCTGTGTGCCCGCGCGGTGTTCTTAACCTGGAAGTAAAAGATGAAAAAGGAAGGTTTGGCAAGCCGGTTCTGATCGGCAATAATCAAATCTCCCTGCCCGACCAAAACCAGTTCTGAATAATCGTGCGAAAAATCATAAAAGTTATTATCCCCGCGTTCAACGAGGAAAATGGCGTTGGTCAAGTGATCCGTGAAATCCCGTCAGATCTCGTTGACGAAATCATTGTAGTGAACAACGCGAGCACAGATGCTACCGAACGGATTGCCCTTGAGCTGGGCGCGACCGTCCTTCGCGAGCCCGTTCCGGGTTATGGTAGAGCGTGTCTGAAAGGAATTGATTACTTGAAGCGGTCTACGGCTCGCCCGGATATAGTAGTATTCCTCGACGCCGACCATTCTGACTATCCTGAACAAATGCGCATGCTCGTAAAACCGATCGTCGATGGAGACGCCGATCTGGTAATTGGATCTCGTGCGCTAGGTCGCAGGGAAAAAGGGTCCATGACCGTTCAACAATTGTTCGGCAATTGGTTGGCAACACGGCTACTCACTATGTTATATAACGCCAGGTTTACTGACCTCGGGCCATTCCGGGCTATTAAGTTTTCGTCGTTGTTGGAACTGGACATGCGGGATAAGACTTATGGATGGACTGTCGAAATGCAATTAAAAGCCGCCCGTAAAAAATTCAGATGTGTCGAAGTTCCTGTTGGTTATAGAAAACGCATCGGCTTCTCAAAGATATCCGGAACTTTAAAGGGAACTTTAATGGCGGGTTATAAGATTATAGCTACGATATTTAGATACTTGTAAAGAGGTTCAAATTGATGGAGATGCTGGTTACGATAATGTACCTGATTTGTATGCTCTACATCTTTTTGTTCAGCATAAGCCAGCTTTACCTGACGTGGGTGTACGTTCGCCAGAAACGAAACCCGGAAATTCAGGAACAAACAAAGTCGGATTTTTATCCGCAGATAACGGTACAGCTACCTATATATAACGAAAAATACGTTGTTGAAAGATTGATAGATGCTGTCAGCAAACTGGACTATCCAAAGACCAAACTTGAAATTCAGATCCTCGACGACTCGACGGATGAGACGTCACAAATTATCCTTAAGAAGATTGAATCCATTCGTCCCCTTGGATTGAACATAAAGTTTATTCATCGCGAAGATCGTCGTGGCTACAAAGCAGGAGCATTGGGGCATGGCCTCAAACTTGCAGACGGCGAATTCATTGCAATTTTCGACGCTGACTTTCTTCCGGAACCCGACTTTCTGAAAAACACCATCAAACATTTTTCAGATCCGGAGGTTGGCGTGGTACAAACACGATGGACGCATCTCAACAGTGAATATTCATTGCTCACAAAGCTTCAAGCCTTCGCTCTTGATGCTCATTTTTCAATTGAACAAAGTGCAAGGAATTCTGTGGGGGGTTTTATGAACTTCAATGGAACGGGAGGAATGTGGAGAAGGAAGTGTATTGAAAGCTCAGGTGGCTGGGCATTCGACACACTGACTGAAGATCTCGACTTGAGTTATCGCGCTCAATTGAAAGGTTGGAAGTTCAAATACCTTCAAGACATCACCACGCCGGCTGAGTTACCTGTTGTTATGCAAGCAATAAAATCGCAACAGTTTCGATGGAGTAAAGGTGCTGCTGAAACAGCCCGGAAACTTTTTGGAGAGGTCATGCAGTCCAACGTATCACCCCGGAAAAAAATCCTGGCTTTCTTTCATCTCTTCAATAGCTCTGTATTTGTTTGCGTGTTTATTGCTGCATTGTTGAGTGTGCCGGTACTTTACATTAAGGACCGCCACCCCGACGCGGGTTGGATAATTAATTTAAGCGTCATTTTTTTTATAGGGTTTCTTTCCATCTCGTTATTCTATTGGATCGCAACTAAACAATTCAATAAAAATCCGTTGAGGGTCTTTATTAAGCTTTTCCCTGGTTTCCTCATCGTTTCCATGGGCCTGTCCCTTCACAATGGTATAGCGGTCATAGAAGGTCTGCTTGGAATAAAAACTCCGTTCGTACGCACTCCAAAGTTTGATATTCGGAAACAACATGACACCTGGAAAGGAAAAGTCTATTTGAAACCGTCAATTAATGTTGTCACTATCCTCGAAGGTTTGTTAAGCATGTATTTTCTATTTGGAATGGGCGCTGGGATTTACCTTAATGACTTTATCCTAATTGTATTCCACACAATGTTGGCAGTTGGATTTGGGGCAGTGTTTTATTTTTCGCTGAAATCCCTTACGCATGCATAAGCCGAAGGCTATCGAATACCTTTTATTTATTGCGTTTCTCATTCTCTACGTTTATATCGGTTATCAAGTGAGCCGGCACGAAACCGGAATGTTACTTTCAGCTTACTTCGCAGCTTTTGTCATCTACTTGTATTTGACGGTTGTAAGTCCACACAATACAAATGTCGATTTCTGGTTTTACGGATCGATCGTTCTTCGGGCGTTATTTCTTTTCTCAATTCCAAATCTTTCTGACGACTTCTACCGATTTATCTGGGACGGCCGACTGCTGGCGTCCGGCAATCATCCATTCGCGCAACTCCCGGTCTATTACATCGACAACAACATTTCAATTCAAGGCATTGACGAAGAACTTTTCAAGAGTTTGAATTCCCCTGAATACTTTACTATTTATCCCGCGCTCTCACAATACGTTTTTTGGCTTGCGGCATCTCTTGCACCGCACAGTGTGTACGGAAGCGTGCTCGTAATCAAAATGGTAATTTTCACCGCCGAAATAGGATCCCTGTTTCTTTTACGGAATCTGATCAGGGACTTTAACCTGCCGCCTTCACGTGTATTGCTTTATGCGCTCAATCCACTCGTCATAATCGAACTGGTTGGAAATACCCACCTTGATGCATTGATGATTTTTTTCGTCCTGCTCGCAATTGTATTCCTCAATAGCAGAAGAGAAGCATTTTCGGCCGTCGCGTTTTCAGCGGCGATTTGTATAAAGATCGTACCGGTGATTTTTTTTCCTGTGATCATTCAGCGTTTGGGATGGCGTAAAGCCTGGAAATTCTGCGCGATCACTCTCATTACTTCTTTGGTAATATTCTTGCCACTTTTTGACCGACAAATCATATCCGGTTTCTACGAAAGCATTGGCTACTATTTCAATAGATTCGAGTTCAATGCAAGTATTTATTATGTCGTTCGGTGGTTAGGATGGTTGATCTTTGGCTTCAACATCATTCAATACGCAGGAATTATCCTGGGCGGTATTGCTTTCCTTGTAATAATTCGGATCGCCTTTCATACCAAACAAGCGTCGTCGGCATCCGCAGCAACCCTGGATCAGGATTTTTTTACTGGATTACTATTCGTTCACCTAACCTATTTACTCTTTACAACAACTGTTCATCCCTGGTATGTTTCGATGCTGCTTATGTTTGCAGTACTGACGGAGTTCAGATTTGTTGTCCTTTGGACCGCAATGATTTACCTCACGTATGCCGGATATATGCAACATACCTTTCGCGAAAATTTATGGCTAACCGCAATAGAATACACTATTGTTCTTGGCTACCTTGCCTATGAAATACTATGGGAAAGAAAATACTTTCGCTTGCGGCAGCGCTGATCGGTTTTGTTTATTCTACATCATTCGGTCAAAGCGATTTTGACAGGAAACTTCAGTCTCTCTATAAGAACACGGTTCCACTCATTCGGAGTGAGTCGCTGGTTACGAAGATCTCAAAACAGAATGTTGTTATCCTTGATACACGATCGGCCGAAGAATTCCAGGTCAGCCATATATCCGGTGCTCTTTTTTTGGATTACGATTCTTTCAAGCCAGACAACATCAAAAACATCGATAAGAACTCAAAGATCATCGTATACTGTAGTGTGGGCTATCGAAGCGAGCGCATAGGTGAACGATTACTAAAGCTTGGTTTCTCAGATGTAAGCAATCTTTACGGAGGGATCTTTGATTGGATAAACGATGGCAATCCGGTCGTGAATAGATCAGGAATCAGTACAGATTCCGTTCATACCTATAATAAAGAATGGTCGAAGTGGGTTGAGAAAGGCGTCAAGATTTACTGACCATGAAACATCGGTTTGAATCGCCTTCTAAACAATTGCTGATCATATTTTACCGAAATCCCCACCTTGGTAAAGTAAAAACCAGGTTGGCCGCTGAACTTGGTGATGCTAAAGCTCTCGCTATCTACCTCTACTTAGCGTCACATACGCGCACAATCACCGAAACTCTTAGCGCGGACAAGGTTGTGTTTTATTCAGACCATATCGACACCGAAGACAGCTGGACCAATACCATTTATATGAAGCAGCTTCAGGATGGATCGGACCTTGGTGACAGAATGTACAATGCTTTTCAATTTGGATTTGACAAGAGGTACAACTCCATCTGTATCATTGGCACAGATTGTTTTGACCTTACGCCCTCCATTATTTCAAGTGCCTTTGAAGCCTTAACTTTTTCGGATGCGGTTATTGGACCCGCTAAAGATGGTGGATACTACTTGCTGGGCATGAATTCAATGCACGAGCAATTCTTCAGGAACAAATCCTGGAGTACCAATTCCGTTTTTAAAGATACGGTCGGCGACTTCAAAGCGGCGGCGATCAAATTTTGTGAACTACCGGAGCTATCGGATATAGACAAGGCTTCAGATCTGCCACGGGCATTACATCACCTTGCGTAATGATGATTCATTTCGTTCTACACTTCTGCAGGATATTTTCCTTGAACTTTTTATCATCTTTTAGAGTGACAAAAAATTCATCCGAATATTTTTTAATGGAAGTAAACTCCTTAGGATCAAAATAACTTTCATATAGGCCGATGATCTCATTCATTTTTGGTTCCAGGGCGATATACTCCTTTCTCACGTGTTGAACCAATGGTTCAGGCCTGCAAAAACCTCTGTAAACACGGGTTCGCGACTCAGTCGTACCAAGCTCGGCACTACCTTGCGCGTAGGGGGCATTCACAAAACCCGCCATATCGAAATCATACGGAATGGGAATGTACTTCCCCTGTTCATTGCGTATGAGCTTCATGTTATGATAAAAAACGGAAGACCAGTCGGTGTTGGAGATCCAGTACTCAAAGAGGTCATGCCGCACTGAGCTCGTATCTTGAAGCGTCAAAGGATGCACCTTAACGCTGTCAACCGCTTTTGCGTGAAAGCGATCTGCAACAAGGTCGTCGTCTTCAATAAAGAATGCTTTCATTTCATGAGTCTTTTTCTTATCGACATCTTCCAGTGTAATGTTCAACAACCTGGTGTTAAAAAAATAAGGAGTAGCCGGCTCGTATAGCTGGTAACACATATACTCTTTCATTATTAGAGCGTCGGCGTTCTTGTTGATGTTGCAGGGTAGAACAAGCTTTAGGGCTTTATTACCCTCAAACACCGTTCCCTTTGTGTCACCCTTTTTTAACTTGATCCTCATCGGAACAAAGTAACAGTTCTCCCTGCGGAATTGCCCCCGCGCACGGACCTTCATGGGGATCGAATCCCACGAAGTTTTTTCTCCGTTTTTATAATAAAGCGTGGTAGCTAGATAGATTGTATCGACAGTTTCCTTTTTGAGGGCTTTAATCGATACCTTTAACCGGATAGTCAGAGGTTTTTCCTCCTGGAACAATGGGGTAAGGTCAGACGATTGCCCAAACCCGTTAAGAGTCAATAGGCAAACCAGTAGGAATGCCATCGATGCGCGCGTAGAATTCATAGCTTTTAGGAATAGTAAACCTTGATTACAACTCTGTTCTTTACATAGTCTATATGTTCAATATCAACTTTCTTTATTTGTAAACCTGTGAGCTTTCGCAATTCTTCTATCAGAAAGTTCTGACGATCAGGCTGAATGTTTTCAAGGCTATTGTATTCGATGGTTTTAGTTTTTTCATTCCGCATAATCGTGCCGCCGTCGATGATAAAAACCGTTCCAATAATCAGACTATTGAGACCAACGATCTCGATGTACGTCCCTTTCATGACCGAATTGATCAAACCTATTGTCATGATTATAAAAAGATACGTCATGTCTTTGGTCGTCAGGGTTTCGGTTCGGAACCTCAACAGCGAAAATGCAGCCAGCAAACCGAAAGCGCTCCCCATGGAATTGAATGCTTTTGTTCTCTCAAGCATGTAGGCCAACAGGAATATGATGAAGTTAAGGAGAAAGAAAGTGAAGTAAAAATCCCGCTTCATGTAGATCTTATAGTAGACAAACCGGATGAGGACGATCATGGTAACGGTATTGATAAGAAGTCGAATGAGGAAAAACTCCGTGAAGAGCTGAACATTTTGCATTACTAAATATAGTATTGTTTTTGATTTGCATACGCAAGTCATCGCCAGCTTTTGTTTTGGGAGCCGCCTCCATCCATGAATCTGCTCAGTATTTGAGCTCTGGTCGATCCTTCTTTTCCCCGGAAAGGGGCCCGTCGCGACGTGAAATTCGCCAAGATAAATTAAGACATTCTCTCTATATTAGGTGATCGCATAAGCAATATGGATAAGAACGCCGTCCATGATCAGGCGCCACAGTTTAAGCCGCGGTCCTTCCCGGGGCTTTCGCTAATGATACGCGTCGCAGGTGCGGTTTTTTGTTTTTTTGCTTCGTGGGGACCAGTATTTTCACAAACAGACATTCCCCAAAGTCCCTTATTTGCCACGGACGATATATTGGAAATCCGCCTCTCCGGTGACATCCGGTCGTTGATGGACGACCGGACAGCCAGATTCCAAGTATCATCCTTTAACACTGAGCTATCAGGATAATGGAAATAGTTATAAAGTGCCTGTGAAAGTCAAGACGCGTGGGCACTTCAGGCTTGACCGTGCAAATTGTACCTATCCTCCGCTGATGTTGAATTTCTCAAAAAAGGCGGACTTGCCCGTTCCCTTTACCAACCAGGATAAAATCAAATTGGTTACTCCGTGTAGGGGCGACAAATATGTAGTCCAGGAATATCTGGTTTACAAGCTGTACAACCTTGTAACACCAAAGAGCCTGAGGGCAAGGCTGGCAAAGGTTGTCTACGATGACACCGTGAAAGGGAAAGACAACGCAACCGCTGTACGGGATCCTGCTGGAAGACGACGACGAGATGGCAAGTCGAAACGGAGCTGATCGTTACCGAAATGAAAAATGTAAGGCCCGAGACAACTCAAAGAAGCGATTTTCTCAAAATGGCCGTCTTCGAATATTTAATTGGCAACACAGATTGGTCTGTACAGTACTTACAGAATATTAAGCTGATAGCAAAGGATTCAATATCGATACGTTCGACTGTTGCCTATGATTTCGACCACGCTGGAATAGTAAACGCGCCGTATGCGAAGCCTGCACCGGAGCTAATGCTTGCTTCTACGTCGACGCGGAGGTACCGTGGATTTTGTATGGCGGATATGACAGCCTTTAAGGAAGTGTTTGCATTTTACAACGAGCTTAAAGAAAGCATTTATGGCGTTTATTCCGGGAACCCATTGCTGGACGAGAAGTACATAAAATCCACGCTGAAGTTTCTCGATGACTTTTATGCAACGATCAACGATCCCAAAAAGGCGCAGAAAGAGTTTTTGTATCCATGTGATAAAGACGGTACCGGAAACGTTGTGATAAAGGGACTTCAGAATAATTAATGAGCCTATTCAGGATTAATTGAACCTTGTAACTCTTACCTTTTTACTCTCGCTATGAAAGTTTCCCGGAACAACTTTCTCCGTATGGCTGGTGCTTCCTTGGCCGCTGTCTCAATTCCTGCGTTAACGGAAGCTAAACCCGAGTTGCTCAAACCAAGAATAAAGCTCAGTGTTTCTTCCTATTCATACTGGCACTTCAAAAAAGAAAAGTATCCCATTGAAAAAGTAATCGATGAGGCTGCAAAGGTTGGCGTAGAAGGTATTGACATCCTTCACCGCCAGATGGAAAGTGAAGACAACGCCTACATTCAGAAGTTAAAAAAGCATGCATTCGTAAATGGCATAGCTTTTACATGTCTGTCTATCCACCAGAGTTTTGTTTCTCCCGACAAAGAATTCCTTGCGAAAGAAATTGAACACACCAAAAAATGTATTGAGCTGGCAGCGAGAATGGGTATTCCCTGCCTTCGCCTGAATTCCGGTCGATGGGGAACCATTAAATCATTTGATGAGCTTATGAAAGCACGTGGAGTAGAACCCATACTGCCAGGCTACACGGAGGATGACGGCTTCAAGTGGTGCATCGACAGCATTCAGCAATGCCTTCCAACGGCCGAGCAACACGGCGTATTACTTGCCCTTGAAAATCATTGGGGACTGTGTTCTACCCCGGAAGGACAGCTGCGCATCAAAAAAGCGATCGACTCACCTTGGTTAGGTATTATGATGGATACGGGAAACTTCTTGGAGAATCCGTATGATAAACTGGAGATGCTCGCACCCTACACCAATTTTGTGCAGGCAAAGACTTATTATGGTGGAGGTGAGTGGTATTCGCTTGATCTGGATTATAAAAGAATAATTTCCATTCTGAGGAAGGTAAATTATCAGGGATACATCTCGCTTGAATTTGAAGGGAAAGAAGATGCGGCGACTGCGGTTCCGAAAAGTATTGAGATGTTGAGGGAAGCAATGAAATAATAAAAAGCCCCCCATCATTCTGAAATCACCGCGTGATGAACGCAATGCAAAATATGGTTAAGCTGCTTTTTCGAGGTGTTGCCTACTTTTTTCTACACTTTCCAGAAAATCTTCAGCCTGTACAGAATGTACAAGAACACCCACACAATCCCAAGTGCACCCAGACTCTCAAAAACCGGATGCCACTTCTCTTCTGTCCAGCTGTACAAACCTGCAAACAACAATTGCGAGGTATGTCCGAAGTCAATCAGCCTGTACACCATATAAATTGTAAGGCTGTTCATTCCAATCACGATAAAGAAAAACGTCCATTTGCGATATTTCAGAATATCAATGACCCAATAAAAAATTCCCAGCGATAAAAATGCCATGCCACCCGTGAGCATAATAAAAGAGCTGCTCCACAAATGTTTGTTGATCGGAAAATGAAGGCCCCAGAGAAGTCCGACGAGAACGCAGCCCGCTCCCGCCAACAACAAAGTTCTGAGTTTTACCTGATCGGATATCGTTTCATTTCTGAAAACATCACCTGCGAGCGTACCCATAACGGTGAGGCACAGCGCCGGGAGCTGCGTAAACAGCCCATTCTCATCATAGATCTTTTGCAATAACCTGCCAGGCAAAAAATGCCTGTCAATCCAGCCGTGAAGATTTCCTTCAATTGAAAGATCTCCGGCACCAAAACCAGGTACCGGTATCAAAAACATTGCAGCATAATAAAAAACTAAAATGCCGGCTATCCATAATATCCTTTTCTGGCTATTAAAATTCAGGTAGAGAATTGTAGCGATAAATCCGGCAAATCCAATTCGTTGAAGCACTCCCACGAACCTTATCTCCGACCAATGAAAAAATGGAACCGGCGCGTTCTTATCAATTATACCCAGCCCGATGAGAATCAACATTCTTATAAAGGCCTTCTTGTACAATTCTCTCTTAGACAATCCCTGATCCAATCCCTTGCTTAGGGAGAAAGGCATTGATACGCCGGCTATAAAAAGGAATAATGGAAAGATGAAGTCATAAAAAGCAAATCCATTCCAGGCGGGATGTTCAAACTGCAACGCCAGGGCATCGACCCAGGCGAGATTTGTTTTACCGTGCAGCAGATAAATAAATGTACCTGCTCCGGTGATCATCAGCATGTCAAAACCCCGTAGGGTATCTATGGCCAATATTCTTTTGGCCGGCGGCTTAGGTTGTGTGGGCTCCAACTTAGTAACGGTCAATCAATTTACTTTCTTAAGGTAGGAGTTTTGAACTTATTATTCAAAGTGTCGGCCAACGAAGCCTCTATTGTAACTATATCAAACTCATTGGTCGACCTACTCATGAACATGTTTCAACAAAAGTTTTATACCTCTAGCTGTTCAGATCTATTGAGCCTTCGCTGTAAGAATGTCAATCATCGGCACATCCGGCTTCAATTCATTATCAACAATCCCAAATGACCCAGCTTTGAAGTTCCAGTTTGCATAGGCGACTCCGTGTTTTTCAAAAATTGCAACCATATCCCTGTACCATGCCAGCTTTTCGGGAACGGGAGATTTGTCAATAACTCCGAACTCGCCACAATACAACGGCAGTTGGAGCCTTGCCGCAAGCTCCAGCGGTTTCCGCATCATGTGTTCGAGTGTATCAAGATTGTAAACCCTCTTCTCATCGTCAGTCTTGCCGTCGACAACAACTTGTCCCGGATACTTTACCACACCTTTGAAATCTTTGAGTTGCGTCCACGACGCCTGGTAGTGTGTAAGGTGAAATGGCTCATAGAAGTGAAAACTTAAGATAATATTCCTATCGTTTTCCGGAATTTTAAGCTGGTCAAATGTGGTGGCTGATTGCCATCTGTTCGAGCCAATCACCAGCACGCGTTCAGGCTCCCAACCGCGGATCGAATCCGCCACGCGCGCCAATAGTTGGTTCCACTGCTCGGGATCATCAGCGACCGGCTCATTCATGAACTCGAAGGCGAGCATCTCATTGGGCCATTTGTTAACCGCCGCTGAAAGATCTTTCCACAACACGATAAACTTATCCTGTTCTTCAGGTTTTGTCCACAAGGGTTTTTCATCGGCATTAAAATGATGCGATCTTAATATGTGCAGATCTAACACCACGCGAAGGCCCGCATCATGACACCACGTTATACAATCGTCCAAGAGCTTAAAAGCATCTTCATGCCGCTTTCCGGTTTCATCCCACATCTGTTCTTCGTCGATCGGCAAACGAATGTGATCAAACCCAACAGAATCAATAAAGGCAATATCCTTCTTGGTGAAAAAGGAACCACGTTCTTCACCGCGACGGCTGCTCTGAGATAACCAGTGCGCAATATTGGTTCCGCGTTTGATCTTGAAAGCCGTAACAGTTGGCTGATCATCAACAGCCTCATTTGGTTTATCAGACGAACAATCAAATAGAAGAATAGAAAGAAGCAGAAATGGAACTATATTTTTATTGTTACCCATGACATAGAAATTATGTCAATTAATTTAGCCGATACTCATTAGAAAGAGAATGCGATTTACAGTAACGGCTAAGCGGTACGACCTAGACCAATTTGTCGAGGTCTCTTATAAGGATTTGTTTCCGATTGAAGTTGATGAGATTTTTTTCTTTCAGCTCATTTAAAATGGTAGTCACTGTTTGACGAGATGTTCCCGTCAGCGATCCAATGTCCTGGTGAGTCAAACGTGTTTGTATCATTGTTTCAGTCCCAACTTTAACCCCTTTCCAGGAAGCGGCATCCCTAAGGAACTCGATTATTCGCGTCCTTGCATCCTTAAATACAAGTAATTCCAGCTTACGCTCGAGTTTCATCAGCCGGAGTCCAATCAGTTTTAAGATTTTAAAGCTGAGTTCTTTGTTCTCATACATCAGTTCCTTGAGTTCGGCAGTTGTCAGGGGGCAAATTGTTACGTCCTCAGCTGCCTGGGCAAAATCTCTCCGCTTGTCTTCACCAGCAACTGCAAGCTCTCCGAAGATCTCACCCTTAGTCAATATTGACGTAACAACTTCTTCTCCGTTCTCAAGATAATGGCCGATTTTTACACGACCGTTCACCACCATATAGATATGCGATGCCAATTCATCTGGCATATAAATAAACTCGTCTCTCTTATAGAGAGTGAATTTATGAGTGCTGCCCATTTTCTTCACCTTATGAGGACAAAGAATATTAAACAGGTTAACGCTTTCAAAATACCAGAGGGCTGCTGTATTCATTCCTTTACACTTGATGCCAAATTTAGTAATTATAAATCTCCAACAGAAGTCAATAAGGGTAGGGAAGTTTTCATAAGTTAGCGCAAAAATTAATTCATGGCTGACCTTACGTTATCGCAGATATGGATCTATCCGATTAAATCACTTGGAGGAATAAGTCTGCAGACTGCGAAGGTAATGCCCAAGGGACTTGAATTTGACAGGCGATGGATGTTGGTTGATTCAAACGGTCAGTTTCTCACTCAGCGTATTCATTCAAAAATGGCCCTGTTCAAACCGTCTTTAGCTGACGGGCAACTCTCAATAAATTATAAAGAACATTCAATTGCATTCTCGACTCGATCAAACATTAGATGGAGCATTCAAAGCTCAGATTTGGGACGACACAGTTTCTGTTACCGAGGTAAACAAGGATCTTAATGAATGGTTCTCGGAACACCTGGGAATAAATTGCCAACTGGTTCGATTCCCGGAAAAAAATGAAAGGCGTGTGGACCCGGGTTACGCTCCAACGGAAGAGCACGTCAGTCTCGCAGATGCGTACCCCTTTTTGATCATTGGACAATCTTCGATGGATGATCTAAACAAGAGATTACCTCAGCCGCTTTCTATAAAACGGTTTAGGCCAAACTTCGTCTTCACAGGTGGCGAGCCTTACGAAGAGGATTACTGGCAGAATTTCACAATAGGCTCAACGCAGTTCATAGGCGTTAAGCGCTGTTCAAGGTGCCCGTTGCCCACAGTCGACCCGGAAACTGGAGAAAAAGGTGTAGAGCCGTTGCGTACTTTGTCCACCTATCGAAAAATCGACAATAAGGTCTACTTTGGCCAAAACTTGCTGGCAATCGATCACACCGAGATAAACGTTGGCGATCGCATAACTCTAAAAACTTCTTAAACTTCGCTGCGCCTATTGACTAAGGACCGACTCCTAACCATTTTTACTCCATGACGTTCCTCTATCTCAAGGCTGTCCATATCATTTTTATTGTCACCTGGTTTGCCGGACTATTCTACATGCCCCGAATTTTTATTTACATCGTGGAAGCGCACGGTAAACCTGAACCTGAAAAGTCTATATTATTGAAGCAGCTGAAAATGATGGCTTCACGCCTTTGGTTCGCCATCACTTGGCCGTCCGCAATTATAACTCTTGGTATCGGGACATCGCTGATCATTAATCAGCCGGAATGGCTACAACAGGGGTTTATGCATATTAAGCTAACGCTTGTGTTCCTTTTGTATTTGTATCACTTTTCACTTCACGTCATCTTCAGGCAACTTAAGAGCGATGTTGTCAAATATTCTTCCCAGCAGCTGCGTTTTTGGAATGAGGTAGCGACTCTTTTTTTGATTAGTATTGTTTTCATTATTGTCCTAAAGAGCGCCCTCAGCATGGTGTGGGGGTTAATTGGACTGATAACAATTTCAATCCTGATAACTGCCGGGATCAGGATCTATAAAAAATTTAGAAAATGAGTATGAGATCTTTTTTTCGGGAGGGATTGGGCATCAAGATATTCTTTGTCATTATTTCAGCTGCAATAATTGAAGGATGTATTGCAAAAAAGGAATCACCGTTACCAGTTTTCGGAGAACGTGAAGTGAGTGGGAATGATACCGTTTACCACGCAATAGCTGATTTCAAGTTCATTGACCAGGATAGCAACGAAGTCACCAACGATACCTATAAGGGAAAGATCTACGTGGCCGATTTCTTTTTTACCTCCTGCCGGACGATCTGTCCTATTATGAAAACACAAATGTTGCGTGTTTACGACTCGATACAAAACGATCAGGAAGTAATGCTGTTATCACACACGATCGATCCTGAGTATGACACTGTAGGGCTATTGCACGATTATGCCAAACGTCTGGGTGTCGAAAGCAAGAAGTGGCATTTTGTTACGGGCAACAAAGACGAAATCTATAAGCTCGCACAAACCAGTTATTTTTCCACCGCGTTGGAAGATAATTCGGAACCGGACGGTTTCATCCACAGCGGCGCTTTCCTCCTTATTGACAAGGAACGTCGGATCAGAGGAAAATACGACGGCACGAAAGAGGAAGATGTTAACCGTTTACTTGCAGATATTCAACGTCTCAAAACGGAAGGTGAACAGAATTAGTGTCAAGCACAGAATTTCCTGCATTGGTTTCAAGGGCATGCGCCTTGCAAAGTATATTCTTCTTCTGATACTTATTGAAGCTGGTTGTGTTTCAAAAAACGAATCCAACCGATCCGAACCATCTGCGAAATTCGACCAATATTTTGTTCAGGGTGAACAACGCTATTTAAAGAACTGCAGCAATTGCCATCAAAAAAACGGCACTGGCCTTGGGTTAATATATCCGCCACTTAAAGGCTCTGACTATCTTTTGCAAAACAGGAACGAAGTGATTTGTCTTATACGCAACGGAAAGTCCGGAGAACTCATAGTAAATGGAAAAAGCTTCAATAAAGAAATGCCTCCCATGCCTTTGCTTTCAGATCTCGAGATCGCAGAAATTGCAACGTACATCTATAACTCATGGGGACACGATGAAGGACTCATCGAAGTCGCCGACGTCTCATCCGTGCTTGCAAAATGTGATTCCCTACCTTAAAAATATTTGAGCTTGATGTCCTGCTTAACATCCTGGTCGGCTATCTTGATCTTTGCTTTTTCAAAAGACGGCGGACCAAACGATCCGAGAGCGTTATTACCGAAACCGAATCCCTCCTTCGGTATTCCAGAGAGCGTTAGAGTCCAGCTCGCCATTTTCATTTTCGTCATGGATCACGCTGAGCGCGTAATCCCCGGGTTGCAGGTTTTCGAAAACTACCGTGACATCCTTACCTGTAGATTTAATAACCCTTTTTTCGACGGGGTTTTTTAAGTAATTGTCTTCCGAGGTGAACAAACCAAATCGAATTGAACCCTTTTTGGACTTTATATTATCCACGTGGATCTCAAGGGATGATTGGGCAAACGTCTCAAAAATTGAGGACAATCGCCAGCAACATCGCGAAGCAATAAGTATATCTCATGGCAAACTTTTCCTAAAAATCTATTCCTTCAACCAACATCCCAAAATAAGGTTTCCGAATTGCCTTTTGGCGGCCTTCGATTGTCAGATTTACGTCCCGGACGGGAAATCCTAGGGGCCAAAATTGTGCCACTCAAACCAATTTGCCAGAAACACTGATTTTTTATCATGACAAAAGCGTCGTTTATCGTACACAAGGAATCATCCGGCCTTTGGTATAATTCATGTATACATTAGAATCATCTCAAAATAGCAGTTAACACGTTATTTTGTAACTTACCTTATCACAACCCATACTAATCATGGCTACGATCACATTAAAAGTAAACAACAAATCCTACACGGTTGAGGCTGACCCAAAAATGCCCCTGCTTTGGGCGATCCGCGACCTTGTCGGGCTCACCGGCACAAAATACGGCTGTGGCATAGCCCAATGCGGAGCATGCACAGTGCACCTCGCCGGCGCACCGATTCGATCTTGCTCAGTTCCTGTTTCGGCTGTTGGAAATAAGGATATTACAACTATCGAAGGCATTTCATCCGATAATTCACATCCTGTTCAACAAGCGTGGATTCAGGAACAAGTTCCTCAATGCGGTTATTGTCAATCTGGACAGATCATGGCTGCAACAGCATTGCTAAAGAAAAATGCAAGTCCGACTGACAAAGATATTGATACTGCGATGCAGGGTCATATTTGTCGCTGCGGAACGTATCCGAGAATACGGAAGGCTATCAAAACGGCATCTGCTTTGATGAGTCAGAAAGCATCAGTTAAATAATGCTTTCGTTAGGTCAATAAGAAATTCAAACAAGAATCAAGATGACTAACAATATATCAAGAAGAAACTTCATAAGGATTTCTGGGATGACTGGAGCAGCGCTGAGCCTTGGAATATATCTGCCAGCGAATGCAAAAGAAGCAGAGATCCTTAATGTTGATATCGCTGAAAAATCAGGCATTGACCTGAATGCATGGATCTCAATTGACACATCAGGCAAAGTAACGATCATCAACCACCGATCGGAGATGGGACAAGGTTCGTGGCAGGCTGTTCCGCAAATTATTGCAGAAGAACTTGAGGTCGATCTCAATAAAGTCAATATAGTTTTTGCTCAGGGTAACAATGCGAAATACGGAAGCCAGATCACGGGCGGGAGCTCTACCGTGCGCGGATCATACTCAAAACTGCTTAAGCTCAGCGCATCGGCCCGCGAAATGTTGATCGAATCAGCTGCTAAGAAATGGAATGTATCCAAGGCCGATTGTTACGCAGAGGATGGACACGTCATCCAGAAATCGACAGGCAAGAAATTTCACTATGGAGAGTTGGTAGAGGATGCGTCGAAGCTCGAAGTGCCAAAGACCGTAAGGCTCAAGTTACCGGAAGAATACAAGATCATTCGTAAACCATTACAACGTCAGGATGTGCCGTTGAAGACAAATGGCAAGGCGATATTTGGTCTCGATAAAAAGTTGCCAGGCATGCTTTATGCGTCGGTTGAACGCAATCCTCGCTTTTGGGGAAAGGTGAAAAGTTTTGACGATAGCGCTGCTAAAGCAGTTCCAGGAGTAAAGCATGTACTTGCTGTTAAAATGAAAGTATTTTCTCAGTACCGCGAGGGTGTTGCTGTTGTTGCAGATTCCACCTGGGCGGCAATGCAGGGAAGAAAAGCATTAAAGATAGTTTGGGATGACTCGGGCTTTGATCATCACAGCACGGATCAGCTCTATGCAGCAATGCGTGAAGATGTCAAGTCCAAGAAAGCAAACGAATTCCGAAGCAAAGGAGATTTCGATACAGTATATCAAAAAGCAACAAAAAAAGTTGAAGCGACCTATGAGACACCCTATCAGTCACATAGTAGTATGGAACCCCTGAATTGCATTGCCGATTTTAAAGGCGGCAAGTGTGAGATCTGGGGACCGATACAAGCTCCGGACTGGGTCCGTACAGATCTTGCAAGCTTGATGGAATTGAAGTTTGAGGATGTAACGGTCAATATGACTTTCCTCGGTGGAGGATTTGGAAGAAAAGCTTTCCTCGATTATCCACACGAGGCAGCTGTTATCTCAAAGGCTATCAATTCACCGGTTCAGGTTGTATGGACACGGGAAGATGATATGACGCAAGGTCCCTTCCGCCCCGGTATGGTTTATCAGTGCAAGGGCTCTGTTTCCGAACAGGGAAATATTCAGGCATTTGAAACACGGATGGCTGGACAAAACATGGATCAACAAGGCCCGGGTGCAGACAAGGATTCGTATAACGGTAACGTTGTAGAGGGTTTCCCCGAGCCATACTTTAATACACTTCCGCACTACAGGTTTTCTGATATTCCATTGATTACACCAGTGCCGGTAATGTGGTGGAGATCGGTGTATTCCTCCACAAATGCTTTTGCTTTTGAAAGCTTCCTGGATGAACTGGCAATTGCTGCTGGCAAGGATCCTTTGGAGTTCAGAAGAAATCACTTTATGGATCCGACGTGGAGCCCTGACAAGATCAGGTACCATGAACTTGCCAACAAGTTAGAAGTAGTCAGCGGTTGGAAGTCACGGGGAAAAAATGCCGGATTTGGTGTTGCAATCACTGAATGTTTTTCGAGCATTGTCGGGCAGGTAGTTAAGGTTTCGAAAGGTTCTGATGGTAAGGTTAAGATAGATAAAGTATGGGCAGTGATGGACTGCGGATGGTTCGTTAACCCTGATATCGTACGCGCACAGGTAGAAGGAAGTATAGTCATGGCGCTCGGAGCAGCTGTAACGCATGAAACTCATTTCAGCGACGGTAAAGCGGTCGAGCAAAACTTCAATACTTACAGAATGCCTCGCATTAACGATACTCCCGAGATTGAGGTTCACATTATGGAAAACGATGAAAAAGCGGGCGGAGTAGGGGAACCTGGCTTACCTCCTTTTACGCCAGCACTAACCAATGCGATCTTTGATTTGACGGGAAAACGTATCAGGAAGTTACCATTCAAACTTGAAGAAGTATAAAAGCTTGACGTACGAAGCAATCGACTTGACGGTTGCTTCGTTCATTTTTAATAAACTTTAATTTAATTGTTGAATTTGATGAAGAAGGTTGTTTTAGTTTTAATGTGTGCGTTGTTAATTGGTTCAATGTCAGCTTTTGCCCAAAAGTTCGATCTCAAGGCAAGTATCGCGCGTGGTAAAGATGTATATACTGCCCAATGCATGTCCTGCCACCTGGAACAGGGTGAGGGTATTGAAAGCGTATACCCACCCGTGGCAAAGTCCGACTATCTCATGGCTGATAAGAAACGTTCAATAGATCAGCTTCTCCAAGGTCTCACAGGACCGATTAAAGTAAAGGGAGTAACATATGATGGTGTCATGAACCCGTTTGAAGCACTAAGTGATGAGGACATTAGCGATGTATTAAATTATATCCGCAATTCGTTCGGGAACAAAGGTGCCGCTGTAACACCGGAGGAAGTGAAGGCTTCACGAAAATAAACGTAACTCTCACGCTAGATGAAGGAGTTTAAGTCGATAGTAACAGCGTATAAAAAAATAAACTTTAATGAACGCAGAGCCGCGCTGGCCACTGTCGTCAAGGTACGCGGTTCGTCATACCGGAGTCCCGGTGCGCGAATGCTGATCACCGACGATGGTAAATGGGTCGGTTCGATCAGCGGAGGCTGCCTTGAGGGTGATGCCTTGCGCAAAGCCAGACAAGTAATGACAGATAAGCTTCCATTCACAGTTACTTACGACACACGCGAAGAAAGTAATCAGAACCTCGGTATTGGACTCGGCTGTAATGGAGTTATTGACGTCCTTATTGAGCCACTCGATGCGCACGACGAAAACAACGCTGCTGCATTTTTTGAACGAATAATATCCACAAATTCACCTTTGGCATTAGCAACAGTTTTTGCCGGTCACAATGGATTGACTGGCAAGAAAATATTGCTGTCACAGCAGGAAGTGAAATGGAATGAGTTGCCGGATTCCGAATTAAAGGACCAGGTCATAAACGACCTCCAACTTCTATTCGAATCAAAACAGTCTGTTGCGAAAAAATATACCTCCGAGGGAAACGAAACTGAAGTTTTTATTGAACTGCTGCAGCCGTCAATATCGGTTATCATTTTTGGAGGCGGATTTGACGCCCGCCCTGTCAGTCATCTGGCAAATTCCCTGGGATGGGAAGTAACCGTTACAGACGAATGCGTGGCGCATATCGCTCCGCTATTTTTTCCTACAGCCGACAAACTTTCACTCTGCCAGCGAAGCTTCATCGATCGTGACTTTGACATTACTCCATACACTGCCTGCATTTTGATGTCACATAATTATGAATACGACCGTGATGTCCTGCGAAAATTGATCAAGACTGCAACTCCTTTTATCGGGATACTGGGGCCCCGAAAACGTTTCGACAAAATGCTTGCAGAGTTTAGTCTTGAGGGCATCGAATTATCCTCCGAAGATCATAACCGCATACATTCGCCAATTGGTCTTGATATCGGAGCGGAAGCACCGGATGAAATAGCTGTTTCAATAATCGCCGAAATCCAAAGCAAATTTTCGAACCGGGCTGGAGGCTTTTTGAAAGATCGCAATGGACCAATACATCAGCGGGATACAATAAGTGATCAGATCTTCAAACACGTCTACCTTACTACAGACAATATCAAATCCCTCAAGGAGAAATAGGTTCCGGTACCAATAATGCTACCTAGCACCTGGGTAGCTAGGTACCTGGGATGGCCTCATTTTCAGCAACTTTTTAAATATCCGGCCTATAAATCGTTTCCGATTTTAGTATCTTGAATAAATGGCGTTACCCGAAGAAGAATCAGATTTAGACTTTCCAGTCGGCGACGACGAGTCCAGAATCTCGATTATTCTTCTGGCCGCGGGCTCCTCATCGCGAATGGGCCAGTCAAAGCAGTTGTTGGAAGTTAATGGCACTCCGCTCCTTCTACATTCTGTCCGAGCAGCTCTTGAAAGTGGTGCGAAGAGCGTCAATGTGATACTTGGAGCTAATGAACTTGCCCATCGGGAAATCATCCGCAATCAGCCTGTAAGTGTGATCTCAAATCATTACTGGAAAAGTGGAATGGGAAGTTCGATCAAGGCAGGCCTTAATCATATCGTTAGGAAATATTCTGATACCGAAGCTGTGATCATTATGGTTTGTGATCAACCAGCTATCAATGCGGCCCATTTGCGTGGCTTGATGTCCGCTTATAAAACATCACGTAGCCCAATCGTTGCATCTGCATACTCAAGCACAGCTGGTGTACCCGCATTGTTTTCAAGAGCATTCTTTTCGAACATCCTTATGTTGAAGGATGAGCAGGGTGCTAAGAAGATTATTGAACAATTTCCGGAACAAGTTACATGTTCGAGTTTCCTGACGGCTCATTGACCTCGATACTGGCGAAGACTATCAAAAATATCTCAGTGGGCAATAGGCAGTAATTAACCAGATTTGTCTCATTGCAAGATTTTTTTCCTTTAGTTCATCCAAACAATCAAAGCAACAACCATTAGTGGAATTTCTGTCCCGCCTTTAAGAACAATCCTGCACATTGTAATACTTCCCGATTATTTGCAGTAAGGAATTAACGGGGATTATTTTGTAATTTCAGATATTTCATCAACACACAACAAGATGCGAGTACTGATTGTAGAGGACGAACCAGGTGTATCTTCATTTATCAGGAAAGGTTTTGAAGAAAATGGCATTCAGGTTACTCAAGCATTTGATGGAATAACCGGTTTAAAAACGGCACTGCGAAATAAGTTCGACGTAGTTATTCTTGATATCATAATGCCTGAAATGAATGGATTTGAAGTATGCACCAGACTCCGGGAGGAATATGGAAGCGAGATCTCGATCATGATGTTAACTGCCGCTGGTACTACGCAAGACATTGTAGAAGGCCTGAACATTGGTGCAGATGACTATCTCATTAAACCTTTTAAATTCAGGGAGCTGCTAGCGCGAGTTCAGGCGCTGGCCAGGAGAAAGGCACAAGCACCTCGAATACTTAGAGCCAACGACATTGAACTAAACACGGACACAAAGGAAGTGAAACGACAGGAAAATATGATCGCTCTAACAGCACGAGAATTCCGGCTCTTAGAATATCTTCTCCGAAACAAGAATAAGGTTGTTTCGAGAATAGACATCCTTGAGAACGTTTGGGATGTTAATCACGATCTGGGGACTAACGTGGTTGAGGTATATATCAACTATCTCCGAAAAAAAATTGATCATGCATTTGAAAATCCGCTGATCAAAACGATTGTAGGAATGGGTTATACGATTAAAGATAACCATGAAGATCAGAAATAGACTTACGTTATCTTTTAGCCTCTTAGTAATAGGCATTTTTCTGGTGTTCTCGTGCACCGTTTATTTCTTTACATCCAAATACCGAAAAAGCGAATTCAATAACAGACTTAAGCAACGTATCGAAATAACAGAGAAAATATTTCTTGAGAAAGCGAACTCACCTGATGATTTTATCAAAATCCGGGAGCAATTTCTCAATAAGTTGCCGGAAGAAACAGAAGAAGTAGTGCAACTCTTACCCGAATTCAGAGATTCACTGAAGGTCCAATACCCGGAAGAATTCATTTCTGATCTGATTGTCAAAAGAGAAGCATTCTTTGAGGATGGCGAAAAGCAGGGGGGCGGAAAGATTTTTCATGTGAATGGTCACGATTTTCTCGTGTTACTTACTGCCGTCGATTACGTGGGGATCAGAATGATCGATCACCTTATTACAGTTATTGTTATCGTAATGGCTACCTGCATTATTGCGATTATTTTACTTGGACACTACATTTCAGGAACATTGATTAACCCAATACTGTCGAAGATACGTCAGGCAAACGCTATCAGCGCAAATAACCTCCATGAACGACTGAACGTTGTTAATCCAATTGATGAAATGGGTGAACTCGGGATTGCTTTCAACAGTCTGCTTGACCGTGTGGAGCATGCCTTCTATACCCAAAAACTCTTTATCGACAACGCATCTCATGAAATACGTAATCCGCTCACGGCGATCATGGGTCAGGCCGAGTATGCCTTAGAAAGGGTACGGTCAACAGAATGAGTACATCGACTCCTTGAAGTCGGTGTCACATGAAGCAGATCGACTGAATGCACTTGTTAATGACCTGCTTCAACTCGCAGGTATTACTCACAAGGATGTTACATTCCATAAGGAGTTAATTTCCGTTTATAGCTTGTTAAGCGGCGCTAAAGATAAACTTGATGCTCAATATCCGAATAATAAGGTAGGCTTTGAATCTCTGGAGAAGGAACTAGCAAGCGAACTCTACATAGAAGGTAACAGGCATTTGCTGACAACAGCGTTCTACAATCTCATGGACAATGCTACAAAGTACTCATCATTCAAACCAGTAAAGGTATTGCTGGAGGTGAAGTCGGAGGGTTATATTGAAATTAGTATTCATGATGACGGGATAGGAATCCCTGAAAACGATCTGAAAAACATAACACAGCCGTTTCATCGCGCCTCGAACGCACGTCAGATTATGGGCACAGGGATAGGAATACCGTTAACGCTTAAAATCATTGAGTTACATGGAGGAAGGCTTCAGGTAACTTCGAGGCTACGTGCAGGTACCGTCGCCAGGGTGAGTCTACCGATAGCCCCCGAAGAAGTTCTAATCTGATTTTAATCTAACTCTAATCTCAGTCTAAGGACTCTGTGCTATTCTTGTTTATACCAAAAGGAGAATAGGATGGGTCTGGACCGCAAAAAAGCACTATTTGCCAACATAAAACAGGACTTGCCTGCGAGTCTCGTTGTGTTCTTTGTTGCCGTGCCTTTATGTCTTGGAATAGCATTGGCAAGCGGCGCGCCTCTTTTTGCAGGGATCATCGCCGGAATAGTTGGTGGGATTGTAGTAGGTTCCATCAGTAATTCGGCGCTCGGGGTTAGCGGGCCCGCGGCGGGACTTACAGTTATCGTACTGAGTTCCATCGCTACCATTGGATCATTCGAAGGCTTTCTGGTTGCCGTTGTTCTGGCAGGCGCGTTTCAGATCCTTTTGGGTTTACTGCGGGCTGGGGTTATTGGACATTACTTTCCCTCCGCCGTTATAAAAGGTATGCTTTCTGCAATCGGAATTATAATTATTATAAAACAAATACCTCATGCCATTGGGTACGATGCAGACTACGAAGGTGATCTTTCCTTTCTGCAAGCTGACGGCGAGAATACTTTTTCGGAGCTTATTAAGATGATTGACTCGGTTACTCCCGGGGCAATTGTTATCTGTTTGTTGGCAATGGCAATTATGTTCGTGTGGGAAATTGATGGAATAAAAAAGAATCGAACTCTGAAACTCTTGCAAGGTCCCCTTGTTGCGGTCATCGTCGGAATAATTTATCAGCTGACGACGTCGGCGTATTTTCCTGGGCTTTCAATTGGCGAAAGTCACCTGGTGAACGTTCCGGTCGCCAAGGACATCGCAGACTTTTTTGGTCAATTTACTCTTCCGGATTTTAGCTATTTAAGCAAGTCGGTTACGTGGGTTACCGCATTGACAATTGCTATAGTTGCCAGTGTCGAGACATTGCTGTCGGTTGAGGCGACAGACAAACTAGATCCTCACGGTAGATCCACTAACAACAACCGTGAACTTATCGCACAGGGGACGGGAAATATGATCTCAGGATTGATCGGCGGATTACCGATTACCCAGGTTATACTTCGAAGTTCAGCAAATATCCAGTCGGGAGGAAAAACCAAACTGTCAACGATATTACACGGTATTCTTTTGCTCATTTTCGTCGCAACAATCCCATTTGTCCTGAATTTGGTGCCATTGGCTGTATTGGCTGCGATACTCTTCATGGTCGGATACAAACTGGCCAAGCCTGCCACATTTGTTGAAATGTACAAGTTGGGCTGGAGTCAATTTCTGCCATTTATCGCTACTATCGTCGGTGTGGTCTTTACGGACCTTCTTAAGGGCATTGGGATTGGCGTGGCGGTCGCCGTGGTCATCCTGCTTCGTAAGAGTTTCAAAAACTCGCATGTGCTGGATGTTCACGAAAGCAAGAACGGTGATAAACATGTTAAGATAATACTGGCGCAGGAAGTCTATTTCCTGAACAAGGGATCAATTGCAAATGAACTGAGCAAACTCCCGGATGGAAGTACTGTTACCATCGATGCAAGCCGAAGCGTAAGCATTGATCACGATGTTCGGGAGGTAATCAGTGATTTCAAAAAAACCGCGAAAACAAAAAATATCCACGTTAATATTGTACTCGATCCTGACGTAAAAGCCAGTAGCAGCAATCCTCGCTCTTTGAAGAATGACCTCATTAATGTATAAGATATGAGACTCGCTAATGTACAGATCAAGGATACCATTTTAACCAAATTCACGAAGTTAAAGCCGGATGAAATGCGTTCCGGTATCCTCGTTCCCGTGAACTCGTCAGCCAACGCATTCAATTCCCTTGAGTACGCTCTAAAACTGGCAAAAATTTTAAATAACTCTATTCATCTTTTTTACGTCATCGATGTGAACGTCGATGAATTTTCCGAATCGACGATTGTGGCGCACGGGATTCTTGAGAGGACTTATCGTAAGGCTGAGGCCTGCGTTGAGTCGTTGAAGGAAATGATTGAGGAAAAAGGCGTTAAAGTATTAACTGCAGAATCCAAAATTGGAAATATCGGATCGCTGATTGATACGGCAGATCGAATATATAAGACCTGGAATGATTGTTATTGGGAGGGATTGTTTTACAAGCTAGCACCATCAACAATCTCATCAGTCAGTCAACTTGTCCCGCTAATTTCCATACCCGGGTCTTCCCCACACCAACTACCGTCTTCCATTCTTCTGACCAACGAACACAATATATTCTGCAGAAAAGTCACTAAATCATCCTCATGCAAGATAATTCAGAGCACCACTCAGGAACTAACCATTCTTAAGCTTTATAAAATTCAAAAAAACACAGATTTGAAAAAGTAGCTGTGCCTCACGCAGGGGCGGATGATGTTTTGGTTTCCTTGAACTATCAACAAATTAAGAAATGCACCTTCAGCAAATACCGTAAATGATTTTGTTCGCGCAAATGGCGTGGATCTGGTTTGTTCGATCCACCAAAAACAATCGTTTTTCAAAAGATTCCTTGGGCGAAGCTTTTCAGCCGATATCGTATTCAGTCTTAATATTCCCAGTCATGATTATGCGCGAATTCTGATTCAACATCGTATGTCGCCAAATAATAAAAAGTCATCCCCTGAAGGAATGACTTTCACAATTGCGTTAAATTCTTTTCTGCTACACTTTGATCTCAACATCAACGCCGCTAGGAAGTTCTAACTTCATCAGGGCGTCAACGGTTTTAGCGCTATTAGAATAAATATCTACGAGGCGCTTGTATGTGCAAAGTTGGAATTGCTCACGTGCCTTCTTGTTCACGTGAGGTGAACGAAGCACTGTAAATTTCTCCTTTTCAGTAGGCAACGGAATCGGCCCGCTTACTACAGCACCCGTAGCCTTCACGGCTCTTACAATCTTTTCAGAAGACTTATCAACCAGGTTGTGGTCGTAAGACTTTAGTTTTATTCTAATTTTTTGGTTCATACTATCTGTGTTAAGGAAATCGTCTAAATCCTTTTTATATAAATTACTTAGCTAATGCTGCGCCTTTAACTTCTTCAATCACTTTCTCTGCGAGGTTCTTAGGAACCGGTGAATAATGTGAGAAAGTAAGCGAAGCAGATGCGCGGCCTGAGGTGATGGTTCTAAGGTCGGTTACATAACCGAATAACTCAGACAAAGGAACATCAGCCTTTATAACCTGTGCACCTGAACGAGTGTCCATACCTTTCATAACGCCACGTCTACGGTTAAGGTCACCAGTTACCGAACCCGTGAATTCATCAGGTGAAAGTACTTCCACGCTCATGATTGGTTCGAGAAGCTGAGGACCACATTTCTTGGCTGCCTCCCTGAATCCGACCCGGGCTGCTAGCTCGAAAGACAATGAGTCCGAATCGACGTCGTGGTAAGAGCCATGGTACAGTCTGACTTTCATCGAATCAATCTGGTATCCAGCCAATGGACCGTTTACCATTGATTGCTCGAATCCTTTTTGAATTGCAGGAATAAATTCGCGTGGGATAACACCACCGACGATGTCGTTCTCAAACTCCAGACCGTCTTTACCATCGCTGGTATCGGTGCGAGGACCAATCTCAAATACAATGTCAGCAAATTTACCGCGACCACCAGTCTGTTTCTTGTATACTTCCTTATGGTCAACTGTCTTCGTAAGAGCTTCTTTATATGCAACCTGAGGGGCACCCTGGTTGATCTCAACTTTAAATTCACGCTTCAGACGATCGATAATAATTTCAAGGTGCAACTCACCCATACCACGAAGGATGGTCTGGCCAGTCTCCTGGTCAGTATGCACGCGAAGTGTCGGATCTTCTTCAACCAACTTCGAAATCGCCATACCGAGTTTATCAACATCGACTTGTTTCTTGGGTTCAATCGCGTAACCAATAACAGGTTCAGGGAAGACCATAGACTCTAATACAACTTTGTGCTTTTCATCACAGAGTGTATCACCAGTCTTTATATCCTTAAATCCAACTACCGCACCAATATCACCTGCCGAAAGTCTTTCGATCTGGTTCTGCTTGTTTGCGTGCATCTGGAACACTCGTGAAATCCGTTCTTTTTGCTCGGAGCGAGTATTATAAATATAAGAGCCTGATTCCAAAACACCGGAATATGCTCTCACGAAACAAAGACGTCCTACGAACGGGTCAGTAGCGATCTTAAATGCCAATCCTACGAAAGGACCCTTTTCATCAGGCTTAATTGGAACTTCAGCATTGGTGTCGGGATTTGTACCGACGATCGTATCCTTATCCATGGGTGATGGCAAAAGCTCCATCACATAATCGAGCATGGTTTGAACCCCTTTGTTCTTAAAGGATGATCCACAAACCATTGGCACGATCGCCATGTTGATTGTTGCCTGCCTGAGGGCAGTTAATATTTCCTTTTCAGAAATTGAATTAGGATCGTCAAAAAATTTCTCCAATAATGTCTCGTCGTATTCGGCGACTGATTCAAGAAGTTTTTCTCTGTACTCTCTTGCTTCCTCAATCATATCATCCGGAATCGGCACAACCTTGTAGGTCATTCCCTTGTCGTCTTCGTTCCAAATGATACCTCTATTGTTTACAAGGTCAACGACACCCTTAAAGTTTTCTTCTTCTCCAATGGGCAACTGAAGCGCTACCGCCTTGCTTCCAAGTTTTTCCTTCACCTGCTTGCAAACGCCGAGGAAGTCAGATCCGGCACGGTCCATCTTGTTTACAAAACCAATACGTGCAACCTTGTAGTTATCCGCAAGGCGCCAGTTGGTTTCTGATTGTGGCTCAACTCCGTCTACAGCGCTAAATAGGAATACAAGTCCATCCAGTACGCGAAGTGAACGGTTTACTTCAACCGTAAAATCCACGTGACCTGGAGTATCAATGATGTTAACATGATAGTCATTATCCCTGTACTTCCAATATACCGTAGTGGCAGCAGACGTGATCGTAATACCCCTCTCCTGCTCTTGCGCCATCCAGTCCATTGTCGCAGCGCCATCATGCACCTCTCCGATTTTATGGTTCACCCCGGCATAGTACAGAATACGCTCCGTAGTGGTGGTCTTACCAGCATCAATGTGCGCCGCAATACCTATGTTCCTGGTGAATCTTAAATCTCTTGCCATGTATCTGTATGAATACTATTAAAATCTGAAATGAGAAAAAGCCTTGTTTGCTTCAGCCATACGGTGGGTATCGTCCTTCTTTTTGATAGCGGCACCTTCACCTTTTGATGCAGCGATTATTTCAGCCGCAAGCTTATCCATCATTGTTTTTTCGCCGCGCTGTCTTGCGTAGTCGATCAGCCATTTGATGCAAAGGTTGACCTTACGCTCAGGCCTGATTTCAACAGGAACCTGGAACGTCGCACCGCCTACTCGCCTGCTCTTAACCTCAACGGATGGAGTCAAGTTTGCCATGGCACGTTTCCAAACTTCAAGACCACTTTCACTTGTCTTCTTCTCGACTTGTTCAACGGCATCATAAAAGATGTTGTAGGCAACGCTCTTCTTGCCCTGCTCCATCAGATAGTTCACAAATTTGGTCACTAGCGTATCCTGAAACTTAGGATCAGGAAGCAAGTATCTTTTCTTAGGTTTTGACTTTCTCATCTCTGGTAAGAATTATTTTTTCTTAGCCGGTGCAGCTGCAGCAGCGCCCGCTTTAGGTCTTTTTGCTCCGTATTTAGATCTGCTTTGCTTACGTCCATTGACGCCGGCTGTATCCAGTGCACCACGAATAATGTGGTAACGTACACCGGGAAGATCCTTTACCCTACCTCCACGGATCAACACGATTGAGTGCTCTTGCAGGTTGTGGCCTTCTCCAGGGATATAGGCGTTCACTTCCTTACTGTTAGTCAGACGCACCCTTGCCACTTTCCGCATAGCTGAATTTGGCTTTTTTGGAGTTGTCGTGTAAACACGGGTACATACTCCCCTGCGCTGAGGGCAGGAATCCAAGGCTGGAGACTTTGACTTAAACGTCAATTTCTTCCTTCCTTTTCTTACAAGTTGTTGAATGGTAGGCATTTATATTTTACTTTATAAACCTTTCAAAAATTAGGACTGCAAAGGTATTTAAAGGCGCACAGCTTGCAAAGCGTTTTCAAAGATTTTGGTTAACGGACGTGCTTTATGTTCGCCCTAAACCGCCCAGAAAAGGGCCTAAAGCCCGAAAACCGCATTTTTGTGTGAAAATGTGCGCTTGGACTATTGGAGTTATGAATGGAGGGCCTTATGCCTCTCCCACTGTACCCCCAAAATTCATGGGGAATTTGGGGAGGTCTTCAGTTCTTTTAATGGGCCCGAAGCTGCTTTCGTACTTTTCAATGTTGTCCTTCAGGGCCAACAAGAAGCGCTTTGGCGTGCTCAGGGGTGATCACTATGCGCGATTTCACTTTAGCCTTCGGAACACCGGGCATCAGCCGGATAAAGTCGATCACAAACTCGCTGTTTGAATGAGCGATCATTGCCAGGTTTGAATAGATGCCCTCTGCAATTTCCTCCGAAAGCTCAATATTGATCTGGTTCTGGGCCTGAGGTTTGTTCTTTATGTCTTCTGCCATAATATACTTTTATAAAAAAGGGTTGACTCCTCCCGGAATCAACCCTTTATGTTTCATAGCTAGATTAATCCTGAAGCTCTTTCTCCCGGTCGCGGGTCCTTTCCGCTGAAGCGGCGCTCTCATCGTACTCATCTTTATGAGTGACGATCATATCGTTGTACTTCCGCTGACCAGTACCTGCCGGGATAAGGTGACCGACGATAACGTTCTCCTTCAATCCCATCAACCAGTCGGTTTTTCCACGGATAGCAGCTTCGCTCAACACCTTCGTTGTTTCCTGGAATGATGCGGCCGACAGCCAGCTTTCCGTCTTCAACGAAGCCTGAGTAATTCCCTGCAACGTAGGTCTTGAAACCGCAGGCATCGCATCGCGAACTTCAACGAGTTTCTGATCCTTCCTGCGAAGAACCGAATTCTCATCGCGGAACTCGCGGCCTGTTATGATCTGTCCAGGTTTCAGATTAGGTGAATCACCGGCTTCGATAACCACTTTCTTGTCGAGTATCGTGTCGTTGTCCTCCCTGAATTGAAGTTTGTCGACATACTCGTTAGTAAGGAAGCTTGTATCTCCCGGATCGATGATCTCAACCTTTTGCATCATCTGGCTCACGATCGCTTCAATGTGCTTGTCGTTGATCTTCACACCCTGCAAACGGTACACTTCCTGGATTTCGTTCACGAGATACTCCTGAACCGCAGTCGGACCTTTGATCGAAAGGATGTCGGAAGGCGTAATTGATCCGTCAGACAACGGTTGGCCTGCTCGCACAAAGTCATTGTCCTGAACCAGGATGTGCTTCGACAGCGGTACGAGGTAACGCTTCTGAACACCATCGCGTGATTCGATAAATATTTCACGATTACCGCGCTTGATACCACCATAGGTAACCACACCGTCAATTTCGCTTACTACCGCAGGGTTCGAAGGATTACGTGCTTCAAACAATTCGGTTACCCGAGGCAGACCACCGGTAATGTCGCGAGACTTGCCCATTGTACGAGGGATCTTGGCAAGCACCTGGCCGGCCTTGATCTTCTCGCCAGCATCAACTGCAAGGTGAGCACCAACAGGAATGTTATATCCTTTCGTGTCAGTCTTTCCTTTAACAATGATGGCAGGGTTCTTCGTCTTATCACGAGTTTCGGTGATAACCTTTTCACGGTGACCAGTCTGCTCGTCAGATTCTTCCTTAAATGTTATCCCTTCGATGATCGCTTCGTATTCGATCGTTCCGTCAAATTCCGAAAGGATAACGGCATTGTAAGGATCCCAGTAGCAGAGCTCATCTCCCTTTTCAACCTTCTGGCCGTCTTTCACTTTAATGAATGCACCATAAGGCACGTGATTAGTGATAAGCACACGGCTCTTTTCCTTATCCAGAATCCTGATCTCACCAGTACGTCCCATCACTACTTGTGCTGGCTTACCGTCGCGATCAGTTGTTTCAATCACACGGATACCTTCGAATTCGAGTACTCCGCTGAATTTCGCTTTGATGTTTGCTTCGACAGCGATGTTTGACGCAGTACCCCCTACGTGGAATGTACGAAGGGTAAGCTGCGTTCCAGGTTCACCGATGGATTGAGCTGCAATAACACCAACCGCTTCGCCAACCTGAACCATTCTGCCATTTGCCAGGTTACGTCCGTAACATTTTGCGCAGCCTCCGATACGGGACTCGCATGTCAGCAACGACCTGATCTCAACCTCTTCAATATTTGTATCTTCAATTTGTTTTGCCAATTCGTCTGTGATCTCTTCGTTAGCCTCACAGATCAGCTCATCAGTAAGAGGATCGTAGATATCATGCACCGTTACACGACCGACAATACGCTCTGAAAGAGGTTCAACAATATCTTCATTGTCCTTCAGTGCTGTTACCTTAAGTCCGCGCAATGTGCCGCAATCCTCTTCAGTAACCACAAGGTCCTGAGCAACGTCAACCAAACGACGTGTCAGGTAACCTGCATCTGCAGTCTTCAATGCGGTATCGGCAAGACCTTTACGCGCACCGTGCGTAGAAATGAAGTACTCCAACACATCCAATCCTTCTTTGAAGTTCGAAAGGATCGGGTTTTCGATGATTGATCCCACAGAACCTGCGAGGTTCTTCTGAGGCTTAGCCATCAAACCACGCATACCACCCAACTGACGGATCTGTTCGCGAGAACCCCGCGCACCTGAGTGCATCATCATGTAGATTGAGTTGAATCCTTGCTGATCCTCCTCGAGTTGCTTCATCAGCGTGTTCGTGAGCAACGTGTTCGTACGAGTCCAGATATCGATAACCTGGTTGTAACGTTCGTTATCTGTGATAAGACCCATCATGTAGTTACTCCACACGCCATCAACTTCTTCCTGAGCATTTGCCACCAGCTTTGCTTTTTCATCAGGAACTTTCACGTCGTTAAGACCCATTGACAAGCCGCCTTTGTAGGCCATCTGGAATCCCAATTCCTTGATATCGTCGAGGAACTTCGCTGCCTTTGGACTGACCTGCAGTCTTGTACACATCAGCGATGATCGTTTGAAGTTTCTTCTTCGTCAACAGTTCGTCAACGAAACCTACTTCCTCCGGAACGTACTGGTTGAATATTACACGACCCGCAACTGTCTCAATTACTTTCGACTCAAGCTCGCCGTTCTTCTTGTCTTTGACCTTAGCACGTACTTTCACGATAGCATGCTTCGAGAGTCTGCCTTCGTTGAAAGCGATGATCACTTCATCAGCAGAGTAATAACGTTTTCCTTCTCCGATGATAGCTTGCTCCGCAGTACCCTTTCTTCCTTTTGTGAGGTAGTACAAGCCCAACACCATGTCCTGCGAAGGAACAGTGATAGGTGCACCGTTAGCAGGGTTAAGAATGTTATGTGAAGAAAGCATCAGCATTGAAGCTTCCAGTATCGCTTCCTGACCAAGCGGCACGTGAACGGCCATCTGGTCACCGTCGAAGTCGGCGTTGAATGCCGTACATACGAGCGGGTGCAGCTGAATAGCTTTTCCTTCAATCAGTTTCGGCTGGAAAGCCTGGATACCCAAGCGGTGAAGCGTTGGAGCACGGTTCAGAAGAACCGGATGTCCTTTCAACACGTTTTCCAGAATATCCCAAATAACAGGATCCTTTCGGTCAACAATTTTCTTCGCAGACTTCACTGTCTTCACAATACCTCTTTCGATCAGCTTGCGAATGATGAATGGCTTGAATAATTCCGCAGCCATGTCTTTTGGAAGTCCGCATTCATGAAGTTTCAACTCAGGACCTACCACAATAACGGAACGGCCAGAGTAGTCAACACGCTTACCTAAGAGGTTCTGGCGGAAGCGACCTTGCTTTCCTTTCAGCATATCGCTGAGGGACTTCAATGCACGGTTACCATCAGAACGAACTGCGTTAACTTTTCTTGAGTTGTCGAACAGTGAGTCAACAGCTTCCTGAAGCATACGTTTCTCATTTCGGAGAATCACTTCCGGAGCTTTGATTTCGATAAGTCTTTTCAGACGGTTGTTACGGATAATTACCCGACGGTACAGATCATTGAGATCTGAAGTTGCAAAACGTCCGCCATCCAACGGTACAAGTGGACGCAATTCAGGCGGAATCACAGGAACCATTTTAATTACCATCCACTCCGGTTTGTTTTCAATTCTGCTTCTTGCGTCGCGGAATGCTTCAACAACCTTCAGTCGTTTTAATGCTTCAGCCTTACGTTGCTGAGATGTATCGGTTGCTGCCTGGTGTCTGAGATCGTACGAAAGCTGATCGAGCATGATGCGGCTCAAAAGCATTTCCAATGCATCAGCACCCATCTTCGCGATGAACTTCTTCGGATCGTTGTCATCCAGAAGCTGGTTCTCGCGTGGAAGCTTGTCAATAATATCGAGGTATTCTTCTTCCGTTAGGAAGTCGAGTCTCTTGACGCCATCCTCTTCCTTGATACCAGGCTGAATGACCACGTACCGCTCGTAGTAGATGATCTGATCGAGCTTCTTAGTAGCGAGTCCAAGCAGGTATCCGATCTTATTTGGCAAAGAACGGAAATACCAGATGTGGGCAACCGGAACAACAAGTTCGATGTGGCCCATGCGCTCGCGTCTCACTTTCTTCTCAGTGACTTCCACGCCGCATCGATCGCAGATAATTCCTTTGTAACGAATTCTCTTATACTTTCCACAATGACATTCCCAATCCTTCACAGGTCCGAAAATCCGCTCGCAGAACAAGCCGCCCATTTCAGGCTTGTAGGTTCTGTAATTGATTGTTTCCGGTTGTGTCACTTCACCGTGTGAGCTCTCCAGAATTGATTCCGGAGAAGCCAGGCTGATAGTGATCCTGGAAAAGTCGCTGTTGATTTTTTTATTTTTTCTGAATGACATAGGATATGGGTTAAGGCCCCGAAGTTATCGGGGCCGTACAGAAAATTTTTAATCCATTGTAATCTCAAGAGCCAAGCCTCTTAGCTCGTGAACTAACACGTTGAACGATTCAGGGATGTTCGGCTTGCGCATATTCTCACCCTTGACGATCGCCTCATACGCTTTAGCACGGCCGATGACATCGTCAGACTTGATGGTAAGGATTTCCTGGAGAATGTGTGAAGCACCAAACGCTTCAATTGCCCACACTTCCATTTCACCAAAACGCTGACCACCGAACTGTGCCTTACCACCGAGCGGCTGCTGGGTGATAAGCGAGTAAGGTCCGATTGAACGTGCGTGCATCTTATCATCAACCAAGTGGCCGAGTTTCAGCATGTACGCCATACCTACCGTTACCGGTTGATCGAACTTCTCTCCTGTGAGACCGTCGTATAAGTAAGTACGTCCGTATTCAGGCAGGCCTGCTTCTTTAAGCTCACGCTGCACCTGCTCCAGAGTTGCTCCATCGAAAATCGGCGTAGCATACTTCTTACCGAGCTTGTGTCCAGCCCATGCCAATACTGTTTCATAGATCTGACCCAGGTTCATACGCGAAGGTACACCCAGCGGGTTCAAGCAAATGTCGACTGGTGTTCCGTCCAGGAGGAATGGCATATCTTCTTCACGAACGATCCTCGCCACAACGCCTTTGTTTCCGTGACGGCCGGCCATCTTATCACCCACTTTAAGCTTACGCTTCTTGGCAACATATACTTTCGCCAACTGGACTATTCCTGTTGGAAGCTCGTCACCGACTTCGAGTGTAAAGCGCTCACGCTTGAATTCACCAGCGAATGAATTGCGCTTTAACAGATAATTCTTAACCGTCTGACCAACGAGGTCATTAGTATGTTCATCAGATGTCCAGTTCTCAAGACTTACATCAGCAATAAGGTTTACTTCCTCTGGAACATTGTAATTGCTTTCGTCGCGGTAAATGTTCTTATCAGGGAAAAGATTACTCTCGATAACCTTCTGCGATATCTTAACTCCTTTGCTGATAAGTTCGTCGCCAAACTTATGCTTTACTCCATTGCTTGTCTTGCCATTCAATAGTGTTGCAAGCTTCTTGGTCATCTCATCGCGGAGATCGCTTAGCTGCTTGCTGTACTTGTTCTTCAGGGCATCAAGTTCTTTCTTCGACTTCGTACGTACATCTTTATCACGCTTAGGACGTGAGAAGAGTTTGGTGTCGATCACAACACCTTTCAGTGATGGAGGTGCCTTAAGAGATGCATCTTTCACATCACCAGCTTTGTCACCGAAGATCGCACGCAACAGTTTCTCTTCCGGAGTAGGATCAGTTTCTCCTTTCGGAGTGATCTTACCGATTAGAATATCGCCCTCGCGAACTTCAGCACCGATCCGGATAATACCGTTTTCATCGAGGTGCTTAACAGCTTCTTCGCTTACGTTAGGTATTTCGGAAGTGAGCTCTTCTTCACCTCGTTTCGTGTCTCTTACTTCAAGCTCAAATTCTTCGATGTGGATGGAAGTATAAACATCCTCGCGTACTACACGCTCAGAGATTACGATCGCATCCTCAAAGTTATATCCTTGCCAAGGCATGTATGCCACGAGGAGATTGCGACCGAGCGCGAGTTCTCCGTCTTGTGTTGCATAACCCTGACACAATGGTTGACCTTTAACCACCTTATCACCTTTCATCACGAGTGGCGTAAGGTTGATACAGGTATCCTGGTTTGTTCTTCTGAATTTGATAAGGCTGTATGTTTTGAATTCATTGTCAAAACTTACTAACCGTTGCTCCTCAGATATTTCATATTTGATAGTGATCTTCTTCGCGTCGACAAACTCGACCGCACCGTTGCCTTCTGCGAGGATGAGCGCACGAGAATCAAGCGCTACCCTTCCTTCAAGACCTGTTCCGACGATCGGAGCCTCAGGTCTGATTAGAGGTACTGCCTGGCGCTGCATGTTTGATCCCATAAGCGCACGGTTTGCATCATCGTGCTCCAGGAACGGAATCATAGAAGCCGCCACCGAAACGATCTGGTTCGGCGCGATGTCCATATAACGGAGATCCTTCGGCTCGACTACCGGGAAGTCCCCTTCAAAACGAGCTTTGACCTTTTCATCCAGAAACTCTCCGTTGGGCTTGAGCGCAACCTTAGCCTGTGCTATATAATGTGTATCCTCTTCTTCCGCAGTAAGGAAGATAACAGGATCCTTAACTTTTACTTTTCCGTTCTCAACCTTCCGATAAGGAGTTTCGATGAATCCCATCTTGTTCACTTTAGCGTGAACGCAAAGCGAGGAGATCAAACCGATGTTTGGTCCTTCCGGAGTTTCAATGGTACAGAGACGGCCGTAGTGAGTATAGTGAACGTCACGGACTTCGAAGCCAGCGCGCTCACGTGAAAGTCCGCCTGGACCGAGTGCCGACATTCTCCGCTTGTGTGTGATCTCAGCCAATGGATTGGTTTGATCCATGAACTGCGAAAGCTGATTCGTTCCAAAGAACGAGTTGATTACGGACGATAATGTACGCGCGTTGATAAGGTCAACTGGTTTGAATTCCTCATTGTCGCGAACGTTCATTCTTTCCTTGATCGTTCTTGCCATTCTCGCGAGACCAACACCGAATTGTGAGTACAATTGTTCACCCACGGTTCTCACACGACGGTTGCTCAAGTGATCGATATCATCGACAACGGCCTTGGAGTTAATAAGACCGATAAGATATTTAACGATCAGAATGATATCGTCTTTTGTAAGTACGCGGTGATCAAAACTAAGATCGAGTCCTAGCTTCTTGTTGATACGGTAGCGACCAACTTCACCGAGGTCATAACGTTTTTCGCTGAAGAACAAGCTTTGGATGATGTCACGCGCAGTTTGTTCATCAGGCGCTTCAGTATTTCTTAGCTGACGATAGATGTATTCAACCGCCTCTTTTTCAGAGTTCGATGTGTCTTTCGCCAGGGTATTGAATATGATGTGGTAGTCAGCGATGTTGATATCATCGCGGTGCAGGATAATTGATTTTACACCTGACTCGATGATTATGTCGACATCTTCAGCTGAGAGCGTATGATCGCGCTCCAGCAATACTTCATTACGGTCGATAGAAACAACTTCACCGGTATCTTCATCCACGAAGTCTTCCGTCCAGGTTTTGAGAACCCGTGCGGCCAGTTTCCTGTCGACAACTTTCTTTAATGTATTCTTTGTAGCCTCTACTTCTTCAGAAAGACCGAAGAGGTCGAGGATATCTTTATCAGAGCCATAGCCGATCGCGCGCAAAAGTGTTGTTACCGGGAATTTTTTCTTCCGGTCGATGTACGCATACATCACTGCGTTGACGTCGGTTGCAAATTCGATCCACGAACCTTTGAAAGGAATAATACGAGCGGAATAGAGCTTTGTACCATTGGTATGTTTGCTCATTGCAAAGAATACACCTGGCGAGCGATGGAGCTGCGACACGATCACGCGTTCAGCACCATTGATCACAAAGGATCCTTTTTCCGTCATGTACGGTATGTTGCCCAGGAACACTTCCTGTTCAATAGTTTCAAAGTCTTCGTTATCCTCGTCGTTACAAGTAAGGCGCAGCTTTGCCTTCAGGGGAACCGAGAAGGTAAGTCCACGGTCGATGCATTCATCGACATTGTACTTTGGAGGATCGATGGTATAGTCGACGAACTCCAGGACAAAGTTTTCGCGAGAGTCACTTATGGGGAAGTTCTCAGCAAAAACCTTATAAAGACCTTCATTCTGTCTTTTTTCGGCTGGAGTTTCGATTTGTAAAAAATCTTTGAAAGACTGGAGTTGAAGATCCAGAAAATCTGGGTAATCGAGGACTCTCTCGCTTGAAGAGAAATCGATTCTACCGTTTAAAGTCTTCTTTGTCAAGGTGATTAACGTTTAAGTTCTGAGATCCTGGACGAGAACAATGAATGAGTAAAAGATGTTCAGGGCACAAATAGGAATAGACCCCGTCGCGATCTGTGATCCGTGAACGGGGTCTAACCGAAAGTTGTTAGACGGTATCCTTCGCCTTCAAGAAGTTTTACTTCAACTCAACGTCGGCACCTGCCTCGAGAAGTTGCTTCTTAAGATTTTCTGCCTCGTCTTTAGGTAAGCCTTCTTTGATAGTCTTTGGAGCTCCATCAACCATATCCTTAGCTTCTTTCAAGCCAAGACCAGTAAGTTCTTTAACCAACTTCACGATTTGAAGTTTGTTAGCACCAGCAGCTTTCAATACCACGTCAAAATTGGTTTTTTCTTCAGCAGCGGCAGCACCACTTCCACCACCAGCAGCAGGACCTGCTACAACAGCAGCAGCTGCAGGTTCGATGCCATATGTTTCTTTAAGGTAAGAAGCTAATTCGTTAACTTCTTTAACAGTGAGTTCAACAAGTTGATCTCCGAGTGCTTTGATGTCGGCCATTTTAGTTAAAGTTTTAAATTAATTCTGTTCAGTTCAATAAATTATTTAGTTCCACGTTCCTCGAGTGCCTTAACCAGGCCAGCGACTGTATTCTTTCCGCTAAGCAGCGCAGAGAGTACATTCTTGGCAGGAGATTGCAGCAAGGAGATAACCTCGCCGATAAGCTCGTTCTTGGATTTAAGCTCACTGAGCATGTTAAGATTTTCATCTCCAATAAATAGAGATGTATCGATAGATGCAGCTTTTAAAACAGGCTTGCCTTCGAGTTTTTTGCGGAATTCCCTAATCACCTTCGCGGGAGCATTACCTGCTTCCTTGGAGAAGATTACTCCGGAAAATCCGTGCAATGACTTGAATAAAGGCGCATAATCGACCTCGGTATTTTTTTCAAGTGCTTTTTGAATAAGAGTGTTCTTAAACACTTTGTACTCAACGCCGCTCTTGAAACACAGCTTTCTAAAGTTATTAACCTGGTCCACGGTAAATCCTGTGGCGTCGGTAATATAGAAGTGCATGTTTTCAGCAAACTTTGCTGTAAGCTCGTCTATGATTTTTGCTTTTTCTTCTCTGGTCATGTTCTTAATTTCTTAAACGCCAGCAACTGAATTTGTGTCAATACTGATACCAGGGCTCATTGTGGTCGACAACGTGATACTTTGGAAGTAAGTACCCTTTGCCGAAGCCGGTTTCAGTTTGGCAACAACATTGATCATTTCTGCGACGTTGTCCCGGATCTTTTCAGCCGGGAAGGAAGCTTTTCCAACGCTCACATGGATGATACCTTGCTTATCAATTTTGAAGTCGATTTTACCGGCTTTTACTTCTTTCACGGCTCTACCGACTTCGAGTGTAACAGTTCCTGATTTTGGATTTGGCATCAGCCCGCGAGGGCCAAGAATTTTACCCAGTTTACCCACCTTTGCCATAACGGTTGGGGTACAGATAATAACGTCGACGTCTGTCCATCCACCTTCGATCTTCTGAAGGAATTCGTCCAGTCCGACGTTTTCAGCGCCAGCATCTTTTGCTTCCTGAACTTTGTCAGGAGTGCAAAGAACGAGTACGCGAACAACCTTGCCGATACCATGTGGTAAGGCAACAACACCCCGAACCATTTGATCTGACTTCTTAGGATCAACTCCTAAACGAATGTCAACATCAACGGAGGAATCAAACTTCGTAAAGCTTATTTCCTTTACAAGCTTCGACGCATCTTCGAGAGAATACTCCTTTTCAGGATTGTATTTCGCTAAGACTGCTTTTCTGTTTTTAGAAATTTTCGCCATCGCTTTTAAATTATTTATCCCAAGGGGGTGTACCTGATACTGTAATACCTAAACTTCTAGCAGTTCCTGCGACCATTTTCATGGCTGACTCAACCTTAAATGCATTAAGGTCGGGCATTTTTGTTTCTGCAATAGTTTTTACCTGATCCCACGTGATTGCTCCAACCTTTACACGATTGGGTTCCGCGGAACCTTTTTGCTTTTTAGCGGCATCCAAAATTAACACTGCGGCTGGCGGGGTTTTGATTACGAAGTCAAATGACTTGTCGTTGTAAATACTTAACAAAACCGGGAGAACCTGCCCTTGCTTGTCCTGAGTTCTGGCATTGAATTGTTTGCAAAAGTCCATGATGTTAAGACCTTTACTACCCAACGCAGGACCTATGGGGGGTGCAGGATTCGCCTGACCACCTTTCACCTGTAATTTCAGATAACCTATGATTTGCTTTGCCATGTTATCTTAGTCTAGCTTTTCAACCTGCATGTAACTTAATTCGACTGGCGTATTCCGGCCAAAAATTTTCACCATCACGTTGAGCTTCTTCTTGTCTTCAAAAATCTCCTCAACTGTTCCGGTAAATCCGCTGAATGGACCATCCATTACTTTCACAGATTCACCTTTAATAAATGGTGTATCGAGTTTTTCCTCGAATTCGTCAATCTCATCAACTTTACCGAGAATCCTGTTTACCTCTGATTGACGAAGAGGAACGGGATCCTTGGAAGCCCCGGTGCCGTTGTTACCGAGAAACCCTATCACGCCCGGAATACTATTTACTGCGTGATGTGCTTCTCCGTTCGAGAGATCTGCTGAAATAAGAACATAGCCCGGGAAGAAATTTCTTTCTCTAACCCGCTTCTTGCCATTTCTCATTTCATATACTTTTTCAGAAGGGATCAAAACCTGAGGGATAAAATCCGTCAGTTTTGAGCGTTCTATCTCAGTTTCCAAATAGGACTTAACCTTCTTTTCCTGGCCGCTGACGACCCTGAGAACATACCATTTCAGCTCGCCCATAACCCTCTGCATTAAAATTCTTTATAAAACCATTCAAGGCCGGTCTTAAAAACCCAATCGATCGCACCAATAATCAATGCAAAAATGGTGGAGGCAACGAGCACAAGTATCGCACTACCCTGCAGCTCAGTGTACTTGGACCAAGTCACCTTGTTCTTGATCTCGTCCCATGATTCTGTGATATAGGTCCTTAACTTCTCCATTGATTTAGCGTTTGCACGACAAGGCTCCTGAACAGAGCCGTCAATATTCTTTATATATAACTACTGCCGGGGAAAACTGACCCTGGCACTCGATCTATTCTTTTGCACGGGTGGAGAGACTCGAACTCCCAGCCAACGGTTTTGGAGACCGCTACTCTACCAATTGAGCTACACCCGTTTGTAAATACCTGATTTCCGGCCTTTTGACCCTGGTTTAGCGGGAACAACTCAATCCCCTGAGCCGCACCCATGTACCTCAGCCCAAAAGGACTGCAAAGGTAAAACAATGGACAAGAAAACAAAAGCGTTCCCGAAAATTTTCGGAAACGCTTTGCTCATTGAATATCAGCTATTTAGTCGAGAATCTCAGTTACCTGACCAGATCCCACAGTACGTCCACCTTCGCGGATCGCAAAACGGAGTCCTTTCTCCATCGCGATTTTGTTGATCAACTCAACATCGATCGAAATGTTATCGCCAGGCATTACCATCTCAATTCCCGCAGGAAGCATCACTTCACCAGTTACGTCAGTCGTACGGAAATAAAACTGAGGACGGTACTTGTTAAAGAATGGAGTGTGACGTCCACCTTCCTCCTTTGACAATACGTAAACCTCTGCTTTGAACTTAGCGTGTGGCTTCACCGATCCAGGCTTGCAAATTACCATACCACGACGGATCTGCTCTTTTTCAATACCACGAAGCAGAAGACCAACGTTATCGCCAGCTTCACCTCTGTCAAGGATCTTACGGAACATTTCAACACCAGTGATAGTAGACTTAAGGTTTTCAGCACCCATACCAAGGATCTCAACTGCATCACCTGTGTTTACCACACCTCTTTCAATTCTACCTGTTGCAACAGTACCACGACCAGTGATTGAGAATACGTCTTCAACAGGCATCAAGAAATCCTTGTCGATCAAACGAATAGGAAGAGGTATGTGGTCATCCACAGCCTTCATCAGTTCTTCAACTTTTTCAACCCACTTTGGCTCACCATTAAGTGCACCTAATGCAGATCCTCTGATAACCGGCATTGTATCGCCAGGGAAACTATAGTAAGTCATCAACTCACGAACTTCCATTTCCACGAGGTCAAGCAATTCCCCATCGTCAACAAGGTCAACTTTGTTCATGAACACAACCAGTGCTGGAACACCAACCTGACGTGCAAGAAGGATGTGCTCACGGGTTTGTGGCATCGGACCATCAGTAGCAGCAACGACAAGGATAGCTCCGTCCATCTGCGCAGCACCAGTTACCATGTTTTTCACATAGTCAGCGTGACCAGGGCAGTCAACGTGAGCGTAGTGTCTTTTTTCAGTTGCGTATTCAACGTGTGAGGTGTTGATAGTAATACCTCTTTCTTTTTCTTCCGGAGCGTTGTCGATAGAAGAGAAATCACGCATTGAAGCAAGACCCTTAGATGCAAGAACTTTAGTGATTGCAGCTGTAAGAGTCGTCTTACCGTGGTCAACGTGACCAATAGTTCCCATGTTTACGTGTGGTTTTGAACGATCAAATTTTTCTTTAGCCATATTTGAAAATCCCAGTTAAAAGTTTAAAGTATAGTTTTAATTAATGTTCATCATTAAATCCTTCTCTTCAGAAGAACTACACCCTAAACATTTTAAGCCTCTCGAATAAGGGTTGCTTATGTTTTACGTCTTCGCCGACTACCAGGATTTGCTAGGTCCCGGTCATTGTCAGATAGACGAGCTGTTGATCCAATTCGCCGAATTCGAGCTCTACTAGTGAGGATTGAACTCACGACGTTGATCCTACATCGAACTCAATCAACTCAGTCTTGAGCTGTTGATGAGGATTGAACTCACGACCTCTTCCTTACCAAGGAAGTGCTCTACCACTGAGCTACAACAGCATTTGCCGATTTGATGATTTAGCGATTTGATGATTCTAATCACCCAATCACTATATCACTACTTCACTCAATTTCTTGAGCGGGAGACGAGGCTCGAACCCGCGACCTATAGCTTGGAAGGCTATCGCTCTACCAACTGAGCTACTCCCGCAGAATTATTTATTGATTTTGAGATTTTCTGATCTGTTGATTTCAATCGTCAAATCGCTAAATCACCAAATCACCCAATAAATCGTGGGGGAAATAGGATTCGAACCTATGAAGTCATAAGACAACAGATTTACAGTCTGTCCCAGTTGGCCGCTTTGGTATTCCCCCAACTTTGCAATCTTTCTAAGAACGAATGAAAAGCCTCCAGACCGTCATCAGGAGGCTTTTTTTAAAAAGAGAGTGCAAAATTAGACGCTTTTCCACTTTTTCAAAACATATCATCAGATTTTCGCGGATAAGAGAGAGGGGGAATGACAACAGGCGGGAATAAAACGAAAAGCGTCACATCGCGACGATATCTGAAACTATGCCATCCCCAAATTCCTTCTTGAACAGGTTCAGAACTTCTTGTTTATGGAGCGAAAAATCATTTCGCATCGTTGGGGAGTCAAATTCCACAAACAGTACTTTATTTTTGATGTATATTTTTTTAGTACGTTTCGCAATTGGCTTTCCAACAAGCCTTTCCCATGAGTCGATAATGGTCGCTTCGTCGTACTTGTTAGTAAGCCTATAGGTATTCAACAGGTCGCGGATTGCCTGGCCCACAGATTGAAATTCATTTTTCTTAAAGCTCCCCATACTCTTTTATTTTCCCGTTCTCGATGGTAAAAATAAACGCCTCAACGTGAATCTGATCCAACAAACCTTTCGTCCGGTCCGGCCTGGCATCTGTGATGAACAATTGCCCTAGATCCGTCTTGATCAATGCCAGCAATTTGGCAATCCGATGGTCATCCAATTTATCAAAAATATCATCCAAAAGCAGAATGGGTTTCGTGCCCTTGGATTTCTCAACTATTTCAAACTGCGCCAACTTCAATGCAATAACGAATGACTTTTGCTGACCCTGCGACCCAAATCGTTTCAACTCTCCTCCCTTTAAGTACAAACTGAAAGTCATCGCGATGAATACCAAACGTCGTCCGCTGCATCCCCAAGTCTTTTTGTCGCGCGCTTAATAATCCCTCATAAAAATCCGTTTCCTTCAGTTCGGAAGTGTACTCGAGGTCTGCCTCCTCTTTCTCATCTACGATGAACTGATAAAACTTTTTAAAGAAAGGGATGAATTCGCGAATGAATTCATTTCTTCTCTCAAAGATCTGCATTCCATACTTCACTATTGCATGGTCATAAGATTCTATTGCGACCCAATCCACTACGCCACTTTCGGAAGCCATCTTCAAATATCCATTTCTCTGCTTTAGAATGTGATTATAACCAAGAAGGTTTTCCAGATATTTTCCATCGAGCTGTGAAATAATGCTGTCAAAAAATCTCCGCCTCGCCTCCCCACCCTCCTTTATAAGATCGACATCGTCGGGTGCGATAAGGATAACGGGGTATTTGCCGATGTGCTCAGCGAGCTTTTGGTAATCGTGCAAGCCTTCACGAAAGACTTTTTTTGATCCCGTCTGGACGGAGCTCGAAATTTCGTTTCTCCGGTCGCCATGGCTGAATTCACCCTTCACGACAAAAAAATTTCTTCCGAGGAGAATACACTGCTGGTCCAGGGTGGAAAAAGCGCTCTTGGTGAAGGAGAGGTAGAAAATTGCGTCGAGTAAATTTGTCTTGCCACTGCCGTTTTTTCCCACCAAAACATTGATCCGGTACGGAAAATTGAGGTTGACCTCCTCATAATTCTTAAAATTGAGGAGCTGAAGCTTTTCCAGTCGCATGAGGAATTAGCAGGAAAGTTTGGCGAATGTTCGTTTGGGAATTAATTTCGCAACTCGGATCAAAAATAGGGATATGCCTACTACCACCAAAGCGAAGAGTGAGCCAACCATAACGAAGGGGAGCGATTCTACCGAATTCTCGAAGGAGACATACCTCTATTGGTATGAAAGCATGCAGTTGATGCGGAAGTTCGAAGAGAAAGCCGGTCAGTTGTATGGAATGCAGAAGATCAAAGGGTTTTGCCATTTGTACATCGGACAGGAAGCCTGTGCCTCCGGTGCGGCCTCTGCACTGAGGAAAGGTGATAAGTGGATCACCGCTTATCGCGATCACGGACATCCACTCGCTCTTGGAACTGATCCAAAGGCGATAATGGCTGAACTTTACGGAAAGGAAACTGGCACGACTAAGGGCAAGGGTGGCTCAATGCACATTTTTGATAAGGCGGTTGGGTTCGTGGGAGGTCATGGAATTGTCGGAGCACAGATTCCACTCGGCGCTGGATTAGCATTTGCCGAGAAATACAATAAGACTGGCAACCTGTGTATATGCTATATGGGTGATGGAGCTGTCCGGCAAGGCGCATTTCATGAGGCGCTCAATCTTTCAATGCTTTGGAAACTGCCCGTCATTTATGTGATCGAAAACAACGGCTATGCGATGGGAACCTCCGTGAAGAGATCCTCCAACGTTACTGAACTTTATACTTTGGCGGATGCGTATGACATGCCTTCGGAGCCCGTAGATGCAATGAAGCCAGAGGACGTGCATAAAGCGGTTGCCCGTGCGGCCGAACGAGCGCGCGCCGGCGAAGGCCCCACTTTATTGGAATTCAGAACCTACCGATATAAAGGACATTCGATGTCCGACCCTCAGAAATACCGGACGAAAGACGAAGTCGAGGGATACAAACAACGCGATCCCATCGAAGTTGTCAGAAAGTCCATCCTGGATAAGAAGATGGCGACCGAAAAAGAACTGGATGCGATTGATGAAAAAATAATCGCACGAGTGGAGGAAAGCGTGAAATTCGCGGAAGAGTCCAAATTCCCTGATGTATCCGAGGCGTTGACTGACGTTTATGTTCAGTCTGACTACCCATTTATCATGGATTGACAGGTTTTTGTTTAGAATCATCTAATTTGTAGTTTTGCGCCCCGTCCACACACGGGGCGATTTATATTAGGAGGGGAATTGAGTTGGACAGCTTAAACGCTGTCGAGAAACAATAGTTAAACGATGGCAAAGAAGGAAGAACACAAACACGAGCTTTTAGAGAATCCTGAGGCGCTTAAAGAGAAGTTGGCTGGTGCCGAAACCTGGCTGGAAACCAACCCGAAAATTGTTATCGGTGTTGCATTGGCAATTTTATTGGTGGTCGGTGGATATTTCGGTTTTCAATTCTACAAGGACTCGCAGGATGAACTGGCGCAAAATGAAATGTTTCAGGCTGTTTTCTATTTTGAAGCTGACAGTCTTGACAAAGCGTTGAATGGTGATGGTAACAACCTGGGATTCCTGAATATCATTGATGACTATGGAATCACTGATGCTGCTAACCTTGCCAATTATTACGCGGGCGTTTGTTACTTGAAGCAGGGGAAGTTTGAGCTTGCAAGACTTTATCTGGAAGATTTCAGTTCAAATGATCTGCTTGTTCAGGCCCGGGCGTACAGCCTTGTCGGCGATACGTATATGGAAGAACAAAAATATGAGGACGCTGCGGCTTTCTATAAGAAGGCAGCTAATTACGAACCCAATAAATATTTTTCTCCGGCATATCTGATGAAGGAAGCGCTGGCATACGAGAAGCTGAATCAAAATGATAAGGCTAAAGAAGCCTACGAAAAAATTATCACGCAGTATTGGGATTCGGACGAATATCAGGAAGCGAAGAAATTTAAAGCAAGGTTAGAAACTAACTCATAGTTCTAGCAAAATACATCAGAGGGGATAGATAACATCTATCCCTTTTTTATTGGATATTGTCAAGGTTCACAAAATCTTAAGAAATGGCAGGACCACTCAAATCAGGAAAAATTCAATCGAAGATCAATCTGGCAAAAAAAAGATTTGCAATTGTTGTTGCCGAATGGAATGAGGAGGTCACTGATGCCCTATACGAAAGTGCAGTAACTACTCTCAAGAGTCATGGGGTAAAGGCTGAAAATATCCTTAAGAAAAGTGTTCCCGGAACGTTTGAGCTTTCTCTTGGTGCATTGTGGATGGGAGAAAAGAAAGATATCGATGCGGTTATTTGCCTGGGCTGCGTAATACAGGGAGAGACACCACATTTTGATTACATATGTCAGGCGGTAGCTTATGGAATAACGGAGGCCGGATTGAAGACACGAAAGCCTGTAATATTCGGAGTCCTTACAACACTGAATAAGCAACAAGCTCTTGATCGCGCGGGCGGAAAGTATGGGAACAAGGGCGAGGAAGCTGCACTTACTGCAATCAAAATGTTGGAATTCTAATACGCTCTTTTCAAAAATTAAGAATCCAATTTTTTACAGGTTACAGATCAAAATATCTAAGGATACACGTCTCGCCGATTCTTGCTGATGACGTTGCTATGAGACTATTCAGACTTATCCTAATAATAACCCTTGCTCTTAAAACTCTTATTGGCTACGCGCAACAGGATTTTGTCGTGAGACTTAAACCAGAAGTATTAACAATTCCTAACCGGACTTTCTTTATAGACAGCGTTGTTGATGCACGTCGCAGTTACTGTCAATATTGGTATGGCGCAAGTCGGGATGAACAACCGGCAGGTAGAAGCCAATTTCGATAAGCCCTTTGAAGCGGCATTATCAGACTATTTCAAAACAGCTCTTCCTCGTCGCGAAGGACAGGTGCGTATCGTAGCGTTGGTCAATGAGCTGCGGATCTCTGAGAAGACGTATAGACTAAAAGAACGCGGTATAGCCGACGTATCCATAACATTTTGCCGGATCGACTCGGGCAAATTGTATTCGCTTCAAACTTTCGATGATCAGCAAGAGTCCGGTGGAATGGATGTCACTGCTGCGCATCAATCGCGTCTATCTCTTGCGTTGAAAAATTGTATTGAGAAATTCAGCAAGACCGATACTCACGCGCCCGGTCGTCGTTATTAATAATACCGAAGTAGAATGGGATTCTTCCGATAAGGAAAGAAATATCCTGGAATGTTCTGAGAGAATTCCAGGCGTATATGCAAAGTTTTCACAGCTCAGATCAAATAGCCCGGAAAGACAAAGATGTCTACTTGAAACCGCGAGGAATACTTTTTATGGCCCACGATAACGAATCGAAATTGGTTGAGCCATTTGGTGTTTGTGATGGCATCTCGATATATGTAAACACGTATTTCTACAATGCGGTAGCTGGGAAAGGGCAATTCGCAAAGGTCATCGAAGAAGGTCGAATACTTGCGTGGTATGATCATTATGTATCAGCGACCGAAGCCGGATTTGCCGGAGGTGCATTCGGCGGTATTGGGATTGCTGCTGCAACTTCTGATCTTGATATTATTGGGCTGGATCTAAAGAGTGGCCTTATCAAACCCATCAAGATCAAATCTCTCGAACAACTATTGGCGGAGGATCCCGAATTGTTGAGTCAATATCGCCAGTGAAAAAGATAAAGGCGATGTCGTAACGATGATGAGATATGTAAAATCCTTCAACCGTGCGTAACACTCTCCAGGAACGAGGCGAATCCGAAATAAAAAAGCCGCTCCGGAATTGGAGCGGCTTTTCTCAATCTAACCGTTAGGTTCACATATTGTCTACGACTTCTTTGGCAAACTCCGAACACTTTAACAGAGTAGCGCCTTCCATTAGTCGATGGAAGTCATATGTTACTTTCTTCTTGGAAATAGATGCTTCAAGACCCTTGTAAACAAGATCAGCAGCTTCTAACCATCCCATATACTCGAACATCATTACACCAGAAAGTATTAACGAGCCTGGGTTTACTTTGTCCTGTCCAGCGTATTTCGGAGCAGTTCCGTGAGTTGCCTCAAAAATTGCATGACCCGAAATATAGTTCACGTTACCACCGGGTGCGATACCAATTCCTCCCACGATCGCAGCGAGTGCGTCTGAAATATAATCACCGTTGAGGTTCAACGTTGCTACAACTGAGTAATCATCGGGACGTAACAAGATCTGTTGCAGGAAAGCATCAGCGATCGCGTCTTTCACTATAAGCTTGTGCCCATTGTTGTTGATCACCTGCCAAGGTCCTCCGTCAAGGTCAACTGCACCAAATTCCTTCTTTGCAAGTTCATATCCCCAATCACGAAATCCACCTTCAGTAAATTTCATAATGTTCCCTTTGTGAACAAGGGTTAAGCTCGGCTTCTTGTGTTCAAGAGCGTATTTCAAAGCGGAGCGCACAAGGCGTTCTGTTCCTTCTATTGAAACGGGTTTGATCCCAATTCCTGATGTTTCAGGGAAACGTATCTTTTTATAACTCTTTGGAAAGTTGTCTTTCAGAAGCGTCATGAACTTCTTGTTCTCTTCACTGCCTTCCTGAAATTCAATACCGGCATATATATCTTCTGTGTTCTCACGAAAGATGACCATGTCTGTTTTGTGAGGTTCCTTCACAGGGGATGGTACACCTTTAAACCAACGCACTGGCCGCACACAAGCGTAGAGATCCAACTCCTGGCGTAATGCCACGTTCAACGAACGAATACCACCACCTACCGGTGTAGTCAACGGGCCCTTAATTCCTACGAGATATTCTTTAAATATGGTGAGCGTTTCTTCAGGCATCCAGCTTCCGGTTTTATTGAAAGCTTTTTCGCCGGCAAGGACTTCCTTCCAGTTAATCTTTCGTTTTCCATTGTAGGCTTTTTCAACAGCCTTATCGAAAACCAGTCGTGATGCGGGCCAAATATCTATACCCGTACCATCGCCTTCAATAAATGGAATCGTTGGATTGTCCGGCACATTAAGCTTACCGTTACTAATGCTAATTTTTTGATCGCTCATCGTTATATCTTTTAATGTGAATTCGAATACTGCCCTTTTTTGAGCGCGGAAAATTATAAAAATAAGGTCAGAAATGAAGGATATTTTATTTCATAAGTCGTTTATTGGATAAAATACAAGGCCATGAAAACGTTATTTTCAATTATCGTTTTGATAGTCCTGACGGGGTTCCATCACAGACCCGAAGTTGTTAGCGTGGCCTGCCTGACGAAAGAGGAAAAGAAGTTGTATGATCTTATTATGGAGTACCGTCGCTCAAAAAAACTTGAACCAATCCCCCTCTCCGAGAGCCTGACGTTAGTGGCCCAGACCCATGCCCGTGATCTTTCGGAAAACTACAAATTCGATACAAACAATCGATGTAACCCACATAGCTGGTCGACTAAAGGCAAATGGACTTCATGTTGCTATACGAATGACCATAAAACAGCAAGCTGCATGTGGCAAAAACCGAAAGAGATAGCAGGCTACGAGGGAAACGGGTTTGAAATAGCATATTACAGTTCGATTGGCGCCAATGCCCAGGAAGGAATAGATGGGTGGAAAATAAGTCCTGGCCACAACCCCCTTCTCATTAATTCCGGCACATGGGAGAAAGTTAAATGGCAGGCGATCGGAATAGGGATTTACAAAGAATACGGACTGGTCTGGTTTGGCGAGGAACCTGATCCCAAAAGGCCGGAATCCTGCAAATGACGACTCCGGAATAAAATCGTAATCCCAAAATAAGACCTTTCGGAGTACAGACACCCCTCAAAAAACCTGAAATTCGCTCTTTTATAGTATGGCCCGGAATTGGCAATAGATCATATAACTAACCAAAAAAAAGTATATGATACTCCAGTTCTTCTTCAGGCGACTCTCTACCGAGAAAAAGGTACAGTACCTAAGAAAAAAAGGTGTTGCATTAGGGACTCGCGCTAAAAACGGCCGCAAGATTTACATTTACATGTTACGTGACCTGTTTGTTGAGGTGCTTTACAAAAACGATAATACGGAAGAAGCCCCCGAACAGGTAAACATGATGAGGGGTTTGAAAAATCTCAATGACTATCTTGAAAATGAATTTAAAGCCAGCTTTTAAGCTGGTTTTATTTTTTTGACAAGGCTTTGACCATGGTTTCACCAATCTCGGCAGGTGACTCGACAACAAAGATTCCGCATTCCTTCATGATCTTCATCTTTGCTGCAGCAGTATCATCTGCGCCGCCTATTATAGCACCGGCGTGTCCCATTCTCCTGCCAGGAGGTGCTGTTTGACCAGCAATAAATCCTACAACCGGTTTCTTGTTTCCTTTTTCTTTGATCCAACGAGCTGCAACAGGTTCATAGTTGCCGCCTATTTCGCCGATCATTACAATAGCATCCGTCTCCGGATCATTCATTAATAATTCAACGGCATCCTTGGTGGGTGTTCCGATAATCGGATCTCCTCCGATCCCAATTGCAGTTGATATTCCGAGTCCCGCTTTCACGATCTGATCGGCAGCTTCATAGGTAAGTGTTCCTGATTTTGAAACGATACCGATTCTTCCTTTCTTGAAAACGAATCCCGGCATGATACCAACTTTTGCCTCACCTGGTGTGATTACACCGGGGCAGTTAGGTCCTATCAATACAACTCCTTTATTCTGAAGATACTTCTTGGCGGTCATCATATCCTTTACAGGAATCCCTTCGGTAATGGTAATGACCACCTTAATTCCAGCATCAACAGCTTCCATGATCGCATCTGCGGCAAACGCGGGAGGTACAAAAATTATCGACACATCAGCGCCGGTCTTTTCTACCGCCTCTTTAACAGTATTGAACACAGGTCTTCCCAAGTGCTCAGAGCCACCTTTGCCAGGTGTTACACCTCCTACTAAATTAGTGCCGTATTCAATCATCTGGCCCGCATGAAACGAACCTTCAGACCCTGTAAAGCCCTGAACGATCACACGGGAATTCTTATTAACCAATACACTCATGGAATTGTTTGTTTGCTTTTGAGATGCACAAAATTAGGAGAATATACCTATTGGCCAAATCAATGAGCATGAGCAAAGAGGAATGAAGAATGCGAATGTGTATGAAGCAAGACAACGGGGTGCCGCTCCGTCTGTAATGCGATTAAAAAAGAACCCCGGAGTTATGTTATCCGGGGTGGCTATAAATCCTTTTCTTACTAACGATCTATTTTTTAGGAGGAAGTTTGATATTGTGCCTGATGAGGAATGCTTCGTAGTCGTCCTTGTAGTCCGTGACATCAGGAGCAAGTCTCGTTGCCTCGAGATAATACGCCGTCGCATCGATAAGCAATCCGTTTTGCTCAAAAACTCCCCCAATGTAAAACTTGTTTAATGCAGTCGGCTCCCACAAATCTTTTGGAATTTCATCCAATAATGTTTTAATCCTCGCCTTATCGGCCTTGGATAATCGCTTCAGGGTGTAGTCTTCGGAGACTTTGGACTGATCGGTCTTTGAATAAACTGTTACAATGATGTTATCCTCATTGACAAAGTTCTGGTCGTCCAGGTTTACTATCACGGAATGGTCATTCGTTTCAAGCTTATTTAGTTCATCACCGAACATGCTTTTGAAGATTACTACATACGGTTTAATGGATTTTTCTTCTCCTCGTCCCAACTAATTGTAACGTTATTTCCATAAACCACTTCGGATTTTGGCAGATGTACCTGAATGAATGCATCACCGCGGGTCACCGCGCCAGTAGCCGTAAGGTTAGTTTTCGGCCCCGTATTTTTACTTAGAATAAAATCAGTATACTTATTGAGCACGTTTTGACCGCCGGTTACTTTGGCCGCGAGGTCCATCACCTTGTACTTGCCGGATTGTTTAAGCTCCAGTGGTTTTCCAGTCTTATGGACGAGTCCGACATAAGAGTTTTCCGCTACTCTCAATTCATCGTGCGACTGAAGGGAAGAACCCACTTTGACTTGTTGCCACGTCTCGCCAGACTTGAGTTCATTCTTACCTTTATTGACAAGCACCCTAAATGTGTAATCTTGTGCGCTGAGCTGCCCGACAACGACAAACAGAGCGACGACCAATGCCAAACCATTTGATTTCATGACTGTGAGGAAAGTTTAAGTTTAACACCCCTGATACGCACCCGGGCCACCGTTCTTTCGGTTTGGTACAAGTAGGGGTTAATCCAAAAATAAAACTTAATACGGCGAATACCCTATCCCTAGAAAGTGAAATTATCCTTATTAAAATGGCTTCTTCATCGACATTCGGAGTTCGACATGACATTGGACATTCAAGTCGAAATGAGGTCTTCATTCAGAAAACAGAAATCCCCGTTCGGACACAATGCAGCTTTTAGGACACGTGTAGCTAGACAAATGTACGCCCAATGTCCAATTTCCAATGTCGAAAGTAATAGATTGGTAATATGTACTCTTAATTTCTATTTTAATCCGTGCCTGGGTAAGAAAGTATTGGTACTCTTCCTCGAACGTGGGTACGTCCGGCGCCATTTTGATTGCTTCCTCGTACGAAGTGATCGCGTCGATAATAAGGTTATTTACTTCGTAGAATCGGGCCAGGATCACTTTATTCAATGCCGTTTGTTCCGCCACATCACCACTGATTTCACCCAGTGACTTTTTTATTGCAGCGTGCTCAGTTGGCGATAGTTTTTTAATAAGACGAGGTTTTGAACCAATGTTTGGATCAGCCTTAGATTTCACCTCGATCAAGACGGCCGTTTCGTTCACATATTTCGCGTCAACAAGGTCGATCTGAAAAGTGGTCCCTGGGATTTCAAACTTATTTAATTCATCGTCAAACATATTTCTTACTGTAACGATATACGGTCCACTAGCTTTAGTCTCGAACTTAACTACCGCTACGTTATTGTAGATGCCTGCATGTTGATTGTCCGGCAACACGACGTGAATGGAATGTTCTTTGACGTCGCGATTTACCGCTCCTGTTGCGTTGAGTTTATTTTTTTTGCCTTCCGCGTTACTACTCAGGATAAAGTCTGTGTACTTGTTAAGAACGGAAGTGCTTCCTTTCATTTTAGCGGCAAGGTCAGAAACTTTGTAGTTTCCTGGTTGCTTCAACTCCAGCGGTTTACCGGAATTGTACACCAATCCTATGTATGCGTTCTCAACAATCTTAAGTTCATCTTCATTCTTCAAGGTTGCTCCCGTTTTCAATGGAGCCCAATCGGCACCTGATTTCACGGTGTTGCTTCCCTTACTTGCTAACACCTTAAATGCGTAATCCTGCGCACTGGCAAGGGAGGAAATCAAAACAAAAAGAATGGCAATTTTTGTCGTTCTCATTTCTTAAATATGGTCAAAAATTAGGGTTTTTCGGGCGTTTCAGCGATTAATACGTCGTCATCCTTCCTGGTAATCGAAAACCAACGCACAACTTTAAAAAAAGTGTTCTTGATCACGCTCATGTAAACCTCGTAAATGTCACCAACAAGCGCAACCGCCGCCAAGGATAGCGTAATGCTTAGTTTAAACTTAAACCAATGGAAAATTAACACCATTAAAACACTGTACAATAGTAATTGAATTAACTGAAGGAGTTTGGTGATACCGTCATACCATAAAGGCATGTTGGCGTTTATTAGCGAAAACAATGCCACGTTCAGCAGGCAAAGTATTATGGCCATAACAACTTCCTGCCAGTCTGCCATCTGCTCGACATAGTCTTCCTTTAATATCATAGAAATGATGTTGGCATGAATGACAACTCCAAACATATCTGGATTTGATTTTCCTGCAAGCTTTTTATTGAGTGGAGTATAGAACTTATCTTCCCAGGACATTATATCCATTCTCTCTCCGAGGAAACCCATGATAACAATCTTGTCCTTGAGTAGCTCGGAGGCAAAATCCTCATTCATTACCTGGTCAATATCGAGGGCGTAAAACATTTGAGGATAGTTGGTGATACCGTGGAAATCGAAAACGTTTCCTCTGTAATTGATCACCTCAGAGTAAACATTTCGCTGCAAGAATTGCTCAGTCTTAACAGAATCAAGAGCACGAGCCAATTCAACCGAAAAAGCGTAATGGAATTTATCTTTGACTTTTATCCGTGGATTAAAATTGCGACACGTCTTAGCATCGTCTTGATAGGCAGCTTCTGTCTCGAGGTTTGCATATCCATCACGGTAAGCGCCTGAAAGGTACAGTTCATCAGATCGACGTAACGAATCGAAGGTGTTTGCGTCAAGTGTTGTGTCCCTTTGTTGGACACTGCTCACCAGGATCACATTACCCGCTTCCTCAATTGCATTTGCCAGCATCAGGTTCCCCAGCGTGTCAGCGAAGAGCCGGACAATTTACTGTATCCCTTAGGCCGGTCCAGCAATCAAAAAAAATATCAATTCCTATTGCCTTCGGTTTATACTTACTAATGATCCGAAGTTCTTCGGCCATCTGCCTTCGGTTAAGATTGCCAATATTTACAACGATAACATTCTCCTCGACGTTAGGCGTTTCCCTTAGGCTACTAAAAACGTAATCCGTTAACTCAACATCACTCAGGGCCGTTCCGATTGAATCGAATGCATTAAAAATTCTAAGCTGCGTAAGTCCAAAGATCCCCCACATCGCCAGAAATACAAACGCAGTCGCGATAGCACAATCGATCCAAAATTTTCTCATAATGATAGATCTAGTATCAAGTAAATTTAGAAATTTAACTTGTCATTCCTACGTACCTTTGAAGCACACCAGAACAAGACTAGACATAAATTCCCTGGCGGACGGCATCTTTTCCGGTGACCGTGTTATCCTTGGTCAAGCAATTACACTAATTGAAAGTAACCTTGAGTCTGATCAACAACCGGCCGCCTCACTGTTAGAGAAAGTCCTTCCAAAAACCGGAAACTCATTGAGGATCGGAGTTACGGGTGTACCAGGCGTTGGCAAGAGTACATTTATCGAGAGCTTCGGAAAATATCTCGTGAATAAAGGGAAGAAACTCGCCGTGCTCACTATTGATCCCTCGAGTCCCTTAACGAAAGGAAGCATCCTTGGTGACAAAACAAGGATGGAAGAGCTATCCAAGCACCCCTCAGCATTTGTCCGTCCGAGTTCCTCAGCCACCGCGACCGGTGGAGTCGCGCTACAAAACGCGCGAAGTTATGTTTCTGTGCGAAGCGGCAGGTTACGATGTCATTATCATCGAAACCTTAGGTGTTGGACAGTCTGAAATCGCAGTCAGCAACATGGTTGATTTCTTCCTGTTACTTATGCTGGCCGGAGCCGGCGACGAGTTGCAGGGTATGAAAAAAGGAATCATAGAGATTGCTGATGCACTTGTTATTACCAAGGCGGATGGAAGTAATTTAAAAAATGCTGTTGAGGCGCAAGGTGTGTATCAACAGGCTTTGCATTTGTTCCCTGTTCCCGAATCCGGATGGCAGGCAACGGTTCTGTTATCATCTGCAATTACTGGTAACGGGATCGAAGAGGTTTGGAACATGATCACAAAACACAATGAACACGCGAAGTCGACGGGATATCTTTTAAGAAACAGAAGCAGGCAAAACATTGCATGGTTTCAGGACCGTTTTACCCAACTCCTTAATAATGACTTGCAGCAGTTCGAAGAGCTGAGAAATTTTCAGAAAAAGTTGGAAGGAGAAGTCTCAGGTTCCGCGATCTCATCTCAGTCAGCTGCAAAACAATTGCTCGATGCCTATCATGAAGCATTGCGAAGTAAAAAAACCTGAAGAGCGCCCTTACTCTGATATATCTCCGTCCCCAACGTCTTGTCTATCTGGTTTTGGTCGCGTTACACTCGATTTGCGATCATAGGGACAATGACGGCAACCAAACTTGCAGCAATATCCGCGTTTGATAAGATATGCCTCTGTGAATACAATGAGACCATTCTCGATGTAATAAAGTGGTTTATCCGGTTTGTCCTGGTCACTCATCTTACTCTAAAGTTATGAGTTAGGAGTTATGAGTTATGAGTTGGGGTGTGGGTGTGGGCATGATCTATGTTAAACAGGACTCACTTAAAAACAAATCCATTTGGCCCGCGGCCGGTTACTTTGTTATCTACCGGAACGCCAGAACTTGTATAACGGTAAACAACTCCATTGCCGGCGAAATTCTTGGTATCGGCCAAATAAAGTAAGCCATCTTTAGGATCTATGCCAATCCCATAAAAACCAGTTGAATTCGCTTCAGTGAACAATGGCGACGCCGGCGCTTCATTAGCCGAAGTGTTCATCGCGTATACGGAATTTCCGGTGAAGTAAAATAAGCTATCCATTGCTCTGTTGATCGACCGCCTTTGCAGTTAGGTTAGTACCCAGTTCAATTTCCCTTACAACACTAAGAGCAGATTCATCTTCGCTTTTTTCGGGATCTAAACGGACTAGTTTGCCGTCATTCAAAGGATTGAATTCAATATCGTATCCGCCGCTGCAAATTACCCAGACCATTTCGTCGCTATCTAGCAACAAGGTTCCAGGGCCACTTCCCACTTCGATGGTTTTGATCACCATTTTTGCCACGGGGTCAATAACAGACACAGTGTTTGAGAAGTTATTCGATACATACAACAATCCATTGTGGGCAAGCATATTTTCAGCGCCATAATCTGTCGTTATCGACTCTCCAGCTGTGTGCTGCTCAAGGTCAATTATCGTTACCCTGCCTGGATCTGTGTAGTTCACCCATTCCGTGACATAACCCTTACCATTAAGCGTTACAAAATATCGTGGCAGAGATAGTCCCTGTATTGTGTGCTCGCTCGCAAATGTATTGGCATTCACCACTTCAATCTTATTGCTGTTGTTAACCACGACATAAGACCAAGTCGCCGTCAATGGTCATCGACTGCACTACGTCTCCGAGGGCGAGGCCGTTGTTAACGGAGCCAAAAAATCCTGCTTTACCGAACCATCATCTGGATTGATGAAGCTTATCGTTCCATCCGCATCCTGAAAGTTACCTTCGTTGACTACAAAAATTCCATTTTCAAATTCCCCTGCTGGTTGATTGTCTTCATCGTCACATGATGAAAGTGAAAAACAACATACCGCTAACAGCATCACAAGTCCTCTAAGAGTTTTCATAAGATTGGTTGATTGTTAAAATTGATCAAAATACTGATGGCATAGTGCCTGCCCGGCATAGCATGGTTCTTAAGATTTTCGTAATACACATCAAACAGATTAAACGCTTCTGCGCGCAGATCAAAATTTGTTTTCCCTAGCGATAACCGCTTGCTGATTGATGTGTCCATCAGCGCATATGGATCCAGTGACTGACTTTTTTCGTTATCGAGTGTTGTAAAACGAACCCCGGTCAGATTCAGCCTGGTATCAAAAGACCAATTATCGACGGCCAACGATACAAACAGCCGCCCATTGTGCAACGGCACGTAGGCAAGCTGTTTGTTGTTGAAGAGAGGGTCCTCTTCAGTTTTGTTAAGTGATCTGGTGAAACCGTAAATAAGCTCCGTTCTCAACTTATAATTTCCAGAAGTAAAAATGGATTTTGCGTTCAATTCCGCCCCATACAATTGAACCTTCTGGAAATTTGTCGGCGACCATAAGTTTCCAGACGGAACCCAAACTATCATGTCACTTATCCAGGTTTTATAGATCGTTCCATCAATCGAATAGCTCCATGTATCAACTTTGCGCGACCAATTTATCCCTGTCTCTACATGTAGTGCATCTTCCGGTAAAACATCCGGGTTTCCACCAGGCACCCAGTAACGATCGTTTAAAGTGGGGACGCGATACCCCCTGGCTACCTGCGCACGAACGGCAATCTTGTTATTATCCTTGTGAAGCGCCTGAAATTCGCTTCCAAGTGAAGGTGCAAACGGGGCATATCGACCTGCGTAAAAAGACTGACGCAAGTTTGCATTAAGCAACCAAAATTGGCTAAGCGCATGGCGGAATGAGATAAAAGCGTCATACCTGTTTTCCGAAACCTCGGAAGTAAAGTTCTCCGAAGAAGCCGAATAGTGTGAATAATTAAGACCATACCGCAGATTGTTCTTTGGGTTCAGGCTTTTATCGACACTGACGAGCGCCGTGAGTTGCTTCGACTCTACATTGCTCACAACGTCGTCCTTATAATCCTGATCACCTACGACGTAGCCGGTTGTCACTGAAAGTATCCCAATACGCGAATCATTCTGATAGTTTAAGCTTAGTCTGATGTTCCGGTCAAGAAGAGTTTCATTGGCGTAATCGTTAGTTACGGCCGGCTGAATTTCACGAAAGTTATAAGTATACATTCCCTCTGCTGAGATGCGCTGGCTTTCTGATATTTTGAAATAAATCTGTTGATCAACGCCATAATTTTCAACAGCCGCATGATTTTGTGTTTTTGAAAAACCGACTGCGGGCGAGTTGAATGGGAAATCATTATCGATCACTGAACGGAAGAATTTCGTGCGGAATTCCCATCGTTCATTGCCATAAGTAGCTTTTATTCCGGTCGCAAACTTTCCGAAACTTCCGAATTGCTGATACAATGTGGCGTCAAAATTCTTTTTGAATAATGGCTCACGTTGTCCTATCAGGATACTTCCTCCGATCGCATCCGATCCATATAACGGACTGGCACTGCCATAACGAATGGATACTTCATCAAAAAGGAAAAGAGGTATCAGCGAGAAATCCGTTTGACCTAATGTTGGTGCATTGATATTGATCCCATTCCACAATACGGCCGTCTGCGATGCGGAAGTTCCCCGTAGAGCGATGGTTGACAATTGATTGTTTCCATAAGTTTTAAAATAAAATGAAGTTTCGTTGATCAGCTTATCCGATGCCGTCATCACTTCACTTCCATTTAATATATTGTTCGATCTTTGACCCAGTTGCATATGACGTTACAGGTATCCCATAAACACGAACTTCCTTGAGATAGGTCGTATCACCTATCTGCGCGAAAGCGATGAATTCGTCGAAACTATTAAAATGATAAAAAAGGCAATACGTGTCATTCTTTGAATCAAATCGAAACGATCAATTCAAAACCTGCGCTAAAAAAAGTGATGTGTAGGCCGATACATGTATTGGACTACAACGTCAGCCTTTCTCCCGAAAGCTTTGAGTTATTACAGATGCTCGGCAGGTCTCCTGGCTTTCCCGACTTTCGCTTTACCTTCTCACCCCGATCCCGATAGTTATCGGGACGTCGGGACAATGGCTTGTGGAGCGAAAGCTCTATATATAATAGAGAATAGGGATTACAGTTGCGGGGACAGCTCCGGATTTGAATCGAATCTCACCGGTATTCCCTTTTAATCTTCTGATGTCGTAAACAGCAGAAGAACCTCGAATCCGTTACAAACTTAGTGTTCAATTCGGTAATTGCAAAAAGAAGATGAGTAAGTTTGTAGTTCAAGTTTGTTCTGTTTATTCAATATTCCAGATCATTGTTCATGAAAAAAGTTATTACTCTATTATTATGTTGTGCGATCGCGGCATGTGAAAACAAAAAGACAAATGGTTCAGAAGCGCCTTCCGAAATTCGGTCAACGAGCTTGTCTTATGCTGAAGGTTTCACAATTGAATATCAGGGCCGAAACAAATTGGTTGAAATAAAATATCCTTTTCAGGGAGCCACATCAGGATTCAAATATTTGCTTGTTCCGCGTGGTGAAGCAGTACCGGCTCATGCACCCGATGTCCGGGTAATAACAATTCCATTAAATTCAATTGTATGTACTTCTACCACGCATATTCCATTACTTGATTACCTGGACGAAGGAGCAAAACTCACAGGATTTCCTTCAACCGATTATATAAGCTCCAAGAAAATCAGGGAACGTATCGACAACGGACAGGTTCAGGAACTTGGCGTGGACAGGGGAATGAATCTTGAGCGACTTGCATCATTGAAGCCGGATATGGTAATGGGATATACCATGAACAGCGACTACGGGCAATTTAAAAAAATGGAAGAGTTGAATATTCCTGTGGTCATCAATGCGGAGTACCTGGAAAAGCATCCACTTGGACGCGCTGAGTGGATCAAGTTTATGGCTCTATTCTTTGATAAAGAAAAACAGGCGGACTCTGTTTTTCGGGTTATCGAGAAGAGTTACCTGGACGTTAAGGATCTGGTAAATGCCGTTACGGATAAGCCGAAGGTGTTGAGCGGAATAGTTTACGGCGATGCGTGGTTTCTTCCTGGTGGCCAAAACTACGCGTCGCGGATTCTTCATGACGCTGGTTGCGCTTATCTATGGGAAGAAAATACTTCGAACGGATATCTTGAACTAAGTTTCGAGTCTGTTTATGATAAGGCACACGATGCGGATTTGTGGATCGGCGTAGGAAACTATACAACATTAAAAGAACTTGAACGTGGTGACCATCGCTATGCTCAATTCAAGCCGTTCCGTACCCGATCGGTTTACACATACGACGCAAGGAAGGGCGCTAAAGGAGGAAGCGAATTCCTGGAGCTTGGATACCTGCGGCCGGATTTGATTCTGAAAGATCTCGTGAAAATCGCTCACCCTGACCTTCTCGAAGGATATGAGCTCTATTTCCACAAACGGCTTGAATAGATTAAACTGCATCAATCAATACGAGTTACGTCTACCTTGACCGTTAGACTTTGTTTTCCCGAGCTAAAGACAATTCCTTTGATCGGAGCCACATCATGATAGTCGCGTCCAAAAGCGACGGTGATATGATTATCGGATGGCATCAGGCTGTTTGTTGGATCAAATTCAATCCAACCGATTGAAGGAAAGAAAACAGAGACCCATGCGTGGGAAGCATCTGTACCCTGAAGTTTTTCCTTGCCTGGCGGAGGAATCGTTTCAATGTACCCGCTTACATATCGCGCCGCCAGCCCCATGTTCCGCAAGCAACTAATCATCAGATGGGCAAAATCCTGGCAGACTCCTTTCTTATTTGTTAAGACCTCTTCAACCGGCGTATTTACAGTTGTAAATCCTGGTTTGAATTCAATTGTCTTATGGATCTTTTGCATTAGTGTATTGCAAACAGACCAAAGCGTGGCATCTTCGACAAAACAATCTTCACAAAATTTTTTGATCTCAGAACTAATGGTTACGTATTGGGAAGGAAGCGTGTATTGAACGATTTCATAATCATCCTTATCCTCCACGGCAACGCGTTGCCGTACTTCCTGCCATAATACCGGCGATGCAACGGCGAGGTCTGCTTCACGACGACCAGCGAGCTCTACTTCGCTAATCGAAGCGATCTCCAAATGGTCGTGATCCCTGTAGGATGAAAAGAAAGCTACAGTATTACCAAAATAATCCTGTCGATACAGAAAGGAATCCGGCATCGGGGAAATTCTTATATCGGAAGAAATACACTTCTGATGTGGGTTGGTCGACGGCGTAAGGCACAAGCGATTATGGCAAAGGCCAACGGCATCCTGATATGTGTATTCTGTGATATGCTTGATTTTGTATCTCATTCTCTTAAACTTCAAACTTGAAACCGTCCTTGTTCCCTTGCGATTGGTATGTGGAGTGGCTGAAATATGTTGCGGTAAGTGCAACGGATAGTTTTGAGATTTTTGAACTGAGCTGTTCACAAACACCGTCAAGGTTTGCCCTTACATTCAATTCGGGATCCACTTTCATTAAGTCATCTATAGTAATCAACCGTGCCTGACTGTAACATTCAAATACAAGGTTTGATATGTCACTGTCGTATGCGCCTTTCGCTCTTTGTGGGAGCTGGTCGATAAATTTCATTAGCATCTCAAGCTGTGAAAGTATTGAAATAGGGTTTTGTTTGTTTAGGAACAACAAATCGAGGGCGGGGGCAATGTCGAAATAGGTCCGGTATACTGATCGGTAATTTGAAAGATTCTGATTGCTCACCAATAGCGCTTCAAGGATTTGGAACTCGACGCTCTCTTCATACTGAAAAGTAAGCAGTGCACGGTATTGAGTGAGTTCAAGTGAAATTTCTTCAATGAGCTGACCTATGCGATACATAAGCCACCCTTCGCCGCGATACATACTTTGACGATTCATTTCCAGAAATGAAAGGAGACTTCCATTCAATTTATCCAGTGACGAAAAGACATGACGAATGCCATCTATTTCCAGCACTTCCAATTTTCTTTTCGAATCCTCGATGTCGTCGATGATACGCCAGTTGTCAACGGCCCATTTATCGCGCACGGCGTACATAGCTTTGATCAGATTATTAACCGTGAACAGAATACCTCCTTCCTGCGAAGGATTGCAAATCAGTTTGTGGATCTCCCTCAGTTTATCATCGGTAGTGAAGTTTTCATCCTCCTCAATAAATCCGGGATAAGATGACGTAAGGTGCGTAACGGTTTGAAGAAGTGCCTTTTGTGCTTCGGACTCCTGCCCAGAACTGGAATATCCACTTTGAGTGAGATTCCGAAGTACGATCCTAATGAAGCGGGACGTACGGAGGACACGTTGTGAATATCTTCCAACCCAATAAAGATTCTCTGCTGCTCGACTCGGCAGGACTGCCTTCCTTCGAAGGTCGGCATGATGGATTAATGTGGTAGTACTTTTTGCTTGTGTTTCCACCCAGGTATCCTTGGCGATACCTCCATCCTGGTTGGAAACAAGAAAACTTCCCTTTTCCGGCGAGCATCGTGAGAGACCGCCTGGCATTACTTCGTAATCGCCCTTTGAAGCCACAAGGAATGTACGCAAGACCGTATACCGAGGCTCCAGTTTATCTTTTGTGAAAACTGGCGATGTTGAGAATCCGACTTCTTCCTGACCGACGTACAGATACGGTTGGACCTTGATCTTTTCAATAAGCGTTTGCTTTTCGGCCTTCGATAATCTGCTTCCGATTACTGTACCCGAACCAGACGTCCTGTCAATCTTTTTAATCACAAGCTCGTCAATGTGCTGGATAACATAATCCATTTCCTTTTTTTGGCCGCACCACCACGTGGCTACCATTTTGAAAATGGGATCTTCATTAAGGAAGTACTTGAAGATATTATGCATGAATGCCATGAGCCCCGTATTCTCAAGGATACTACTACCCAACGGGTTGGCAATTGAAACATTACCTCTTCGAACGACTTCGAGTAGGCCTGGGATGCCAAGGTGAGAATCCTCGCGAAGTTCAAGAGGATCACAATAGCTGTCGTCTACACGTCTGAGTATTACATCGACTTTCTCCAGTCCTTCGACTGTTTTGATCCACACGAATCCATCGCGCGCTACAAGATCATCGCCTTGAGCCAGCGTGAAACCCATATGTGAAGCAAGAAATGCGTGTTCAAAATATGTTTCGTTCCTGGGGCCCGGTGTCAACAATACAATTCTTGGCTGCTCCTTTCCCTGCGGAGCAATCTCCAGGAATGCTTCCATCATACTATTAAAGAAGCCACCGAGTTTTGTCGTTTTGTGGCCTTTGAATAGTTCGGGCAATACACGGCTCAATGCGCTGCGGTTTTCAAGCGCGTAACCCATTCCAGAAGGCGCTTGAGTGCGGTCTTTGAGCACCCATACTTTGCCGTCCGGGCCGCGAGAGAGATCGGACGCATAGAGGATCAGTTGGTTTTCGCCCGGCAGTTTAATTTTGTCGCATGGACGAAGAAACCCTGAGTGCGCGTAAATCAGCTCAGGAGGAATTATCTTTTCCTTTAACAACCGTCGCTCGCCATAAATGTCTTCGAGAATTTTGTTAAGGACGTATGCGCGTTGTTTCATTCCGCGCACTGTGATCCTCCACTCTGCGGCCGAGATCAAAAGCGGCAACGCGTCGAGCAACCATGGGCGGTTCAAGCCGTCTGTGTCACCATAGACATTGTACGTAACGCCATTTTCCTTTAACAACGTGAGAAGTTCCTGTTGCCTTCCCTTCAACTCTTCAGTGTCAAGCAGCTCGATATTGGTCAACAATTTTTTCCAGTGTTCCTTAACATCACCTTCAAAGTCAAAACACTCGTCAAGCAAGGTCCGGTTGGTAAAATAACCTTTTGTTAAAGTTTCCAGCAGCGTGTTTGTTTTCATGCTATCCATTCAGCGCATCCGTCAGAATTGACGCAGGTCAAGGGTATTGGGATATTCCGGACTTAATTTCACAATGGGTGAATCAAATTTCTTTGGAATCTGGTTCTTTTCCAAATAACGTTCAATTCCTGAATATACAACTGAAGGCGTTATGGGTCCTTGTGTATGTCCCTCACTCCAGAAGCGGCTTATCCTTCTTCCCTCAGCTTCATAAGCATTTACAGGGAATGTATCATAACTCCTTCCGCCGGGATGTGCCACATGATATGTACAACCGCCGATCGAGCGATTGTTCCAGGTATCAACTACATCGAAAACTAAGTGGAACGTCTGTTCCAAGTGTTGGATGAAGAGCGGATGGAGGACTCCAGGCGCGATATCGAACACCAGCAACGTATTCGCCTTTGACCATCGTTTCGCGAAGTGGTACAGGCACCCCGTGACAAGTGACAATAAAACGGTCGGCGTTAAAATTAGTGACCTTGACTTCCAGCCTTTCTACGGAAGAATCAACAAATCGAGCCGTACCTCCGCTTCTAGTCTCCTCTCCCAAAACGTGCCATGGTTCAATCGCCATCCTCAACTGAAGTTCCATATCCTGAACATCGATCTTTCCATAAAGCGGAAACCTGAATTCGAAAAAAGGTTCAAGCCATGATAGTTGAAACGGGTATCCAGCCATTTGAAGGTCTGCCGCAACTTCGGCAAGATCCTGTTGAACGTAATGCGGAAGCATAAACTTATCGTATAATGTCGTGCCCCAACGCACGAGTTTCCGATTGCAAGGCTCTTTCCAGAACCACGCAACAAGCGCCCGAAGCAGAAGCAATTGGACGATACACATCTGCTTGTTCGGCGGCATATCAAATGCCCGAAACTCCAGTATGCCTAGCCTGCCCGTTGAACTGTCAGGCGAATACAACTTGTCAATACAAAATTCAGCCCGGTGTGTATTGCCGGTGATGTCGATCAAAAGGTTTCGGAATATTCTGTCCACCAGCCAAAATGGAACGTCTCCATTTTTCGGGATCTGATCAAATGCTATTTCCAACTCATAAAGCATTTCCGGCCGACCTTCATCAACACGAGGCGCCTGACTTGTTGGCCCGACAAACTGCGATGAAAATAAATATGATAATCCTGGATGATGTTGCCAATAAGTGATAAGACTTCTCAGCAGGTCCGGGCGTCGAAGCAGAGGACTATCAGCAGGCGTAACTCCTCCAATTGTAATGTGGTTGCCGCCGCCGGTTCCGGTATGCTTACCGTCGACCATAAACTTTTCACTACTTAGACGGCTAAGCCGAGCCTGCTCAAATAACACGTCGTAATTATTAACAAGCTCCTTCCAGTTTTTAGCGGGATGAATATTAACCTCCAGGACACCTGGGTCCGGTGAAACGCCAAGCTTAGTGATTCTGTTGTCGCGAGGTGGTTCGTAACCTTCTATTACTACTTTATACTTCAGCTTCTCGGCCGCAGCCTCTATGGATGCAAGCATATCGAGGTATTGCTCGAGATGCTGCAAGGGAGGCATAAACAAATATATCTTTCCTTCGCGCACTTCGATGCAAAGAGCTGTCTTGACAGTATAGGTATCGAAAAGTGGCTGTGGTTCCTGTATGTCTTCTTCGGATTTTTTCTTTTTTGCATTCGCATCTTCGTCCTCATCTTCTTCGACGTAAACACTATAGAATTCATTTGGAACTTCAGAAGCAGCAACCGGAGCCTGGTACCTTTGCTGAACAATCTCGTGCAGCTTAGTCAATTGAGGTAGTTCTTCAAATGGACTACGCTCAACCTGCCTTTGAACCTTGGATTTTGCTGTATGAGGCAAAGACTTTAGCGGCAAACGCAAACCCATTGCTGAATTTCCCGGGATCAACACCAGACGGTCATTCCTGAATTCCCATCGGCAGGAGAGCCAGCGATTATTCCAGTAATTCCATTCAAGGGGAATCACGTATCCAACTGGCTTGTCAAGACCTTTTGCCAGGACCTCTGCAAGTTTTTTTCTTTCAAGTGAATCACTAAGGTTGGCAGTGTAGGGGTCGATGTTCGTTGGCACTTTACTTTCCTCCCACATAAAATAAAATGCATCCTCCATCGCGGGATGAATATGACCGGCAGGTACGTTTAAGAACTTTGAGATAAGCAATGTCAGGTTATAACTATCCTCAACAGAGTATGATCCTTTCTTATCGTCGAGATCCAATAGTTCTTCGTTTCGCCAGATTGGATAATTATCGTTTCTCCAAATCGCCGTATACTGCCACCGTGGTAAAGGTTCGCCTGGATACCATTTGCCTTGTCCCTTGTGAATAAGTCCACCCGGACCGAACGAATTCTTCAATCTCTTTATCAACTGTGAGCCAGCTGCCTTTTTTTGAGGTCCGTCTGCAGCGGTATTCCATTCCTTCGCTTCCATATCATCGACGGAAACAAAAGTAGGCTCACCACCCATAGTCAGCCGGACATCACCGGCCTGAAGATCATTTTCGATTTTGTTACCGAGTGCGGTAATAGTTGCCCATTGTTCATCAGAATACGGCTTTGTCACTCGCGGATCTTCATGTATCCGGACAACTTCGTTCTTATAGTCAAAGGTGACCTCACACACATCCGTCATTCCCGTAACGGGCGCAGCACTTACCGGATCGGGCGTACAACACAGGGGAATATGACCCTCACCCGCAAACAGCCCTGACGTGGCATCGAGTCCGATCCAGCCCGCGCCTGGAATATAAACTTCGGCCCACGCATGAAGGTCTGTAAAATCGTGCTCCGTTCCTGAAGGACCATCAAGGGCTTTTGTATCAGCTTTCAATTGAATAAGGTATCCAGAAACAAAACGCGCTGCCAACCCAAGATGTCGAAACAATTGTACGAGCAGCCACGCGGAATCTCTGCATGAACCGCTCCCGCAGTGACAAAGTTTGTTCGCACGTTTGTACGCCTGGCTCAAGACGTATCGTGTACTGGGTATGTTGCTGCACTGCCTGGTTCAGTTTGACTAACGCATCAATCATGCGTATACCAGAAGCCGGTGTGTTTTCTTTAACCCATGATGTGAGCACTGTTCCAGACTCGCTCAATTCGAAATAAGGAGCAAGTTCCTTTTTTAACTGAGTTGTATAGGTAAATGGAAATTTTTCGGCATACTGTTCGATAAAAAAATCGAACGGATTGATGACAATTATTTCTAGCGATAACTTCTACTTCGAAACTAAGGGATGTGGCCTTATCCGGAAATACAACCCGTGCGAGGAAGTTTCCGAAAGGATCTTGCTGCCAGTTTATAAAATGTTTTTCCGGCTTGATGTTTAACGAGTACGATAATATGGGAGTACGGCAATGCGCTGCGGGACGAAGCCTGAATGTATGCGGAGACAGATTTACCGGCCTGTCATACTCATAAGAAGTCTGATGCCGGATAGCGACTTTGATTGCCATTACAAAATGAAGCGATTTATACTTAATAATACTTCATTTTGAAAAGAGATCATGCCCCTCACCGCGATTAAAATGAATAGGTATCTAACACATCATTTCAAACGATTGAAAAAGCGTGCGATGATTTAGATGAACTGACTTGAATTACCTGGAAACAATTAAAGGAGAACCTCCTCAGTGACTATTTCAAGGCCCGCTTTCTGCATGCCTCCAAAACCACCCTGCACATTGATCAGGTCCTTAAATCCGAGATTTTTCATGATCGATATCGCAACCATTGAACGGTATCCGCCACCGCAGTGAACGATGTAGGTTTTATGCTTATCCAGCTGGAGAAGATTTCCTGGAAACTCTGTCAGCGGAACAAACATCGCGGCCTTCAAATGACTTATATTCCATTCACCATGTTTCCTGACGTCAAGCACTTCAGCTCCTTTCTCGATTTCAGCGCTCACCTCGTTTGCTTCAATCGAATGAACTGTATCCAAATGTCCATAGGAACCAATGGGATCATCCAGGTATCCGACAATATTTTCGTATCCGACGCGTGCCAGCCGCAGCACAGTCTCCTGTTCTTTGCCCGGATCCGTTATTAAGCACCATCTTCTTGCTGATGTCGATCAGCGTACCGACCCATACTGCAAACTGACCATTGAGTCCAATGTTCACTGAACCAGGAATAAAACCCTTTTCAAAGTCGTCTGCTGATCGGGTGTCAAGAATTACCGCTCCTTCGTTCACAAACTTTTTAACCTGCGGCCGCGGATAATGGCCTTGTGTTCTCACGGATGACGTCCTCAATTGGTTCGTAGCCTGTTTTGTTTATGCGCGCATCCTCAAAAAAATATTGAGGCGGTGGTAATATCCCGTCGGTGATCTTCTCTATAAACTCATCACGACTCATGTCCTTGAGCGCGTAATTGAATTTCTTCTGTTCACCAATAGTCGAAAACGTTTCTTTACCAATATTCTTACCGCACGCTGAACCAGGGCCGTGGGCAGGGTAAACGATCACATCATCCGGCAGCGTCTTGATTTTTTCCGTTAGAGAATCGTACATCATTCCTGCTAACGTTTCAGGGCTCATAAACCATCTAGCAGATCCGGCCTGCCAACATCGCCAACAAATAATGTATCGCCCGTAAATATTGCGTGTTGTTTACCATTCTCGTCTATTAAAAGATAACAAGCTGACTCAGGGGTATGGCCAGGTGTGTGCAAAACTTTGATCTTTACTTTTCCAAGGGAGAACTCCTCTCCATCTTTTGCATTGTAGATCGTGTATTCAGTCTCTGCGCTCAGGACCGTAAATAATCGGAGCATTTACCTTTTTTGCCAGGTCGATATGGCCCGACACGAAATCGGCATGGAAATGTGTTTCGAACACGTATTTGATCTTACTTCCCCGTTTTTCGGCGAGCTCGACGTAAGGTTCAGTTTCCCTGAGTGGATCTATAATAGCGGCTTCGTGATCTGATTCGATGTAGTAAGCTGCCTCAGCCAGGCAGTTTGTATAAAGTTGCTCTATGTACATATCTCCTTTTTTCGGTCCTATGGCGTAAGGCTTGTCGCTTTCGCGATAATTCATCGCATTTTTCAGCCTTTCGGCACAAATTTCACAAAAATTCCCCTTAATCCATTCAGCTTCCTAACTTTGCAGCCACATGAAGCGCGCTTATTGCATTTTTTGGCTTCTGCTGATTACTTTTTTTTCGGCTGCCAGTAGTTTTAGTTATAATGTCTTCGAAGAGAACGGAAAAGTCGGGCTCAAGAACGAACAGGGTAAGATCTTAATTCCTGCCAAATACGACGCATTGGGATGGAGTAATGGTAAATTCTCCATCATTAACAATGTTACGGGCTATAAGGATGCAGGGGTCTGGGGTCTTATCAACCTTGAAAACCAGCTCATAACAAAAGCCATCTACGAGGATATTTCCGCTAGTGATGGTTCCCTTATCATCGCCCGAAAGAAATCCAACCTGTCATTAAGGACGGTGACAGGGTGCCTTAGCACATCTGGCAAGGAAGTAATTCCTTTCCAATATGATGGAATGCACATTTCGTTCATGCACGCCATCGTATTTACGAAGGTCGGTAATCAATACAAGTACGGCCTCATTGATCTTGATAATAAGACACTAATACCACAACAATACAAAAGCATTTATTCGATAGGAAGTCTTCGCTACGCAGTGGAGAATTTCGAAAACAAAATGGCGCTGTTTACAGAGACAGGGAAACAAGTGACAGGTTTTTCAATCGACAGTATTTCATCCTTTAAAAAGAATTATGCGATCATCTATCAAAATGCTCGTCAAGGGCTGATTGACCGTGAGGGACAAGTCAAAGCCGAACCCACATTTAGGGAAATCAGAATCGACGATGACGGTTCGCTTCATACGAGGGGACTAGATGAATGGCTTTTCCTGGACGGACAAAACCTTCTTCTGCAGAGAACAGAGGCTGACTCCGTCAAAGCGATAGATCGTAAAATACTTAAGGTCACAACGGCAGGGCTAACAAGAGTTGAGGATTATGCTTTTAAGCCGTTATTTCCCCAGTCATTTTCAACGCTGGGAGATTTTAGAAAAGGCAAGGCCATTTTTTCCCTGAATAAAAAATTTGGAGTTGTCCGGCAAAATGGAACGATAGTGGTCGACGCTAAATACGATGAGCTGTATTGCGATCACGATTTTTTTGTGGGTATCAGGAAAGCCGTGGGAAAGGAAAGCTGGACATTGCTGGATTCGGCAGGCAGGGAACTGAGTACAAAGCCATACGACCAAATATATCCCTATAATGGAAGTGTTTTTCCTGTTATGACGAGAAATTTCTGGGGCGCTATAAATGCGAGCGGGAAAGAAGTCATAGCCTGTGCATACGATTCTATCCTTCAGCATCGTGACAACATGATCGTCGTCAAATTCAAAGGCCAGTATGGCATCATAAACGATAAGGAAGAATGGATCATCACCCCAAGAAACTATAAGCTGACGTTAATTAATGACTCGCGCTATGTAGAAAGATCGCCCAGGATGACATATCTGAGGGCTATTGATGGAAGCAGTATCTATTTCTCAGAGAATAAACTTGATATCTATCCTGAATATATAGTAGAGCACCTGGCGACCGGTGGGTTATGGAAACTGGATCTTAACGGAGTAATCATAGACCGACAGGTGCAACCCGAGGGTTTTATAGAAAAGATCTTTACCGAAACAGAAGGATTAAGAGGAATAAAGAAAAACGGGCAGTACGGCTTTGTTGATTCTCAAGGGAGGTTGCGTATCGCAAACCGCTACGACGACATTCAGCCTTTCCAGGAAGAACTTGCCGCAGTTAAGATCCGGAACAAGTGGGGATTTATAAATCATGAGGACAAGATTGCGATCCAGCCAGCATATGAAGAAGTATCACCGTTTAAAAAGGGCTTTTCATTGGTGAAGCTAAAAGGTCAATATGGCCTTATCAATACGAAAGGAACGCAGATATTGCCACCTCGTTATGAATTTGTATCTGTACTTGCGCATGGCAATCTGTTAATCGAGCAAGAGAAAATGTTCGGACTCGCCAATGCTGAAGGAAAGATTCTTATAAATCCAAAATATCACAGGCTCGAAGATCTGAATAACAACTATGTGATTGCCGAGCGAGACGGTAAATACGGCGTGGTCACTGCTCAAGGGATAAGCACCATACCACTAATTTACGATCACATCTCCTATGACGCATTTAACAATGCATTCATCGCTTTGAAAAAGTCTCAATGGAGCGAGCTGAAACTATAGCTACCTGGGTACCTGGTACTAGATAGCTAGGCACCCAGGTAGCTGACGACTACTTATGGCTTTTTCTCGGCGCCCGTAGTTGACTTTCCTGAGCCGGAAATTGCCTGTCGCATTTCAGTATCAGCCTGGACGTTCTGCATCTTATAATAATCCATGATACCGAGGTTTCCGCTTGTAAACGCTGCGGCAATTGCCTTTGGTATTTCCGCTTCAGCTTCTATAACCTTGGCGCGAGCTTCCTGAGCCTTGGCTTTCATTTCCTGATCGAGAGCAACGGCCATAGCCCTTCTCTCTTCAGCTCTTGCTTCTGCAACCTTCAGGTCGGCGGATGCCTGATCGATCTGAAGTTTGGCGCCTATGTTTGCTCCTACGTCAACATCAGCGATATCGATAGAAAGAATTTCAAAGGCTGTGCCCGCATCAAGGCCGCGTGATAGGACTAATTTGGAAATTTTATCAGGGCTTTCGAGAACCTCCTTATGTGATTTCGCGCTACCGATAGAAGAGACAATACCTTCACCTACACGCGCGAGGATTGTGTCCTCACCGGCACCACCGACAAGTTGAGCGATGTTCGCGCGAACCGTTACTCTTGCAATTGCTATTAACTGAATACCATCGGATGCCACGGCGGCCACCTTTGGTGTTGTTATAACTTTTGGATTAACAGAGATCTGTACTGCTTGAAACACATCGCGACCTGCAAGATCGATAGCTGTCGCTTGTTTGAAGCTTAAGGTGATGTTTGCTTTGTCTGCAGATATGAGTGCACGTATAACATTCGGCACGTTTCCACCCGCCAGATAGTGGGTTTCTAATTCGTTGGAAGTAAGTTTTAATCCAGCCTTTGTTGCCGTGATCAATGAATCAACAACGATACGTGGTGGAACTTTCCGGATTCGCATAAAGACCAGTTCAAACAATCCAACCTTTACACCGCTGAATAACGCGGTTATCCAAAGGTTGACCGGAACAAAATAGAGAAATACAAAAAAGAGAATGATCCCGCCAAAGACCAAGAACAGTAAATAGGCAGCTTCCATGGGCATGATATAATTAGTTTATTGGTTCGACAACTATTTGATGTGACTCGATGTGGATGATCTTAACTTTTTCTCCTCTATCCACGTAATTACCCGCAGTTTTTACCTCGAATGTTTGGTTATGAAACTCAGCTTTCCCCATTGGTTTTAACGTGGATAACGTTACGCCTTCATCGCCGATGTGAACGCCTGACATCATACCTTCATTCACTTTGCTATCGATAGACGATTTGTGTGCAAACCGGTTCCAGGCCCCAGAACGAAAGGCGACGAACATGGCTCCCAACGTCGTAAAAAGCGAGCCGAGCAGAATATAAAAACCAACGTCGCTACCGAAATGACTATAACTGATAACAATTCCTGCGATGGCGAACGCTAGTCCCAGCAGTCCAACGACGGTTGTACCTGGAATGAATACCAGCTCAACAATGATAAGAGCAAGTCCTATCAGAAGGAGCGATAGTATGATTATCCACATCAACATAGATCAGGGGAAATCCAAAAGTACAAATAATTAGTTACTTCAGGGCCGTACAATTTAAGACGCGAAAACAACTACTACACCCTAATCCACTCAATACGCGCGCGCAAACAGGACGCGTCGGGCCGATGGCTTACCAGAATAGATACATTTGCCTGCCTCTTCGGGCGAATCCAATGGTATGCACCGGATAGTGGCTTTTGTTTCGTCCTTTATTGCCGCCTCAGTCTCAGCCGTTCCGTCCCAGTGCGCCAGGACAAAGCCTGTTTTTTCATCAAGAATCTTCTTAAACTCATCGTATGAATCCGCGGGGGTGATCATTTCCGATCTGAATTTCAGGGCGCGATTGTAAATATTCTCCTGGATGTCGTTTAGAAGCGAAGGAATAGCGGACTCTATTTCGGTGAGTTTCAACACCTGCTTTTCCTTAGTGTCTCTGCGGGCAACCTCAACGGTTCCGTTCTCAAGATCTCTTGGACCAATGGCAAGTCTTACCGGCACTCCTTTCAGTTCCCATTCTGCAAACTTAAATCCCGGTTTCTGCGTGTCGCGGTTGTCGAACTTGACAGCAAGACCGGCATTGCGCAAAGCTTTCGTGATCTTATCTACTTCGACCGTTATCTTTTTGAGTTCTTCGTCATTTCTGAAAATCGGTACTATGACCACATGAATAGGTGCAAGCTTTGGAGGTAATACAAGTCCCTCGTCATCCGAGTGCGCCATTATCAATGCACCCATCAACCGCGTGCTTACACCCCACGACGTTCCCCATACGTGATCAAGCTTACCTTCTTTGCTGGCAAACTTCACGTCAAACGCTTTTGCAAAATTCTGACCCAGGAAGTGGGAAGTTCCCGCTTGTAAGGCCTTTCCGTCTTGCATCATCGCCTCAATGCAATAAGTATCAACTGCACCTGGGAAGCGCTCCCCTTCCGACTTTCGTCCTTTGATCACAGGCATAGCCATAAATTGTTCAGCGAAGTCAGCGTAGACGTCGAGTATCAGGAGCGTTTCTTTTACCGCCTCCTCTGATGTAGCATGGGCAGTATGACCTTCCTGCCAGAGAAACTCTGCAGTTCTGAGAAACAACCTCGTTCGCATTTCCCAGCGCACAACATTCGCCCATTGGTTTATCAGGAGTGGAAGGTCACGATACGATTGAATCCATTTTTTGTAAGTATTCCAAATTATCGCCTCGCTTGTAGGACGGACTACCAGCTCCTCCTCGAGTTTGGCGTCGGGATCCACCATGAGCTTCCCCGGATTTTTGGGATCTGTCTTTAGACGATAATGTGTCACGATGGCACATTCTTTAGCAAACCCTTCAGCATTTTTTTCCTCCGCCTCGAACATGCTTTTGGGCACAAAGAGCGGAAAATACGCATTGACGTGGTCTGTGTCCTTGAACATCTTATCAAGAGCCTGCTGCATCTTTTCCCAGATGCTATATCCGTAGGGTTTGATGACCATACAACCCCTGACGTCCGAGTGTTCAGCAAGGTCTGCCCTCTTCACTAATTCATTGTACCACAACGAGTAGTCTTCGCTTCGGCTTGGTATTTCTTTCCCCATGCTGGTATAATTATTGTTGCAATTATTGTTGTTAAAGATCGAGGGGCAAATATAATTTTACGACGGACAAATACACTTAAATTTTGTAGCTTTAGAGACACTTTTAGGTTGTAAAAACGTTTAGTTATTAGGTTAAATGGGGTTAAACCGAAGATTATGAAAAAACAGGTGATGTTCAGTTTGGCGGCTATGCTCGTTACCGCCACGGTTTTTGGCCAGGAGAACGATGATATGTACTTCAACTCGAAAGACCGGGCGAAACTCAAAGCTCAAACGGCGAGCGAAGCGCCTGCCTACACAGCTTCTGCCAAGAAACCTAAAAAAGTTGAGCAAGCGGCCGATGAGGTTATTAATCCCACCGACAGCTATTCCGCTCGTAACGTGAATCCGGAATTTGCAGCTCGCTCCAATTCCCAGACAGCAGCAGCTGACAACCAAGATTATTTCGTGAACAACTACCAGTACAATACGTCTTCCAATTTGAACAAATGGAATAACAACTATAACAACTGGGCCGGCAGTCCCTGGTATGCCGCTAATTACTATAGCCCTTCCATTAATGAATGGGGCAGCCCTTACTATGGCAGTAGTTATGACCCCTATGGCAATCCATGGTGTAATCCATACTACCGTTCCAGCTACTCAAGTTCATTCAGTTATTATATGGGTAGTTCGTGGAACTACGGATGGGGCACCGGTATTGGAATGTCTTATGCTTATGGCAACCCTTACATGAATTCGTGGGGATATCCAGGTTATGGATATGGTGGTGGTTATGGTTATGGTAGTGGATATGGATACGGTGGTTACGGGGGTTATGGATACGGTGGCTATCCCACGACGGTAGTTGATTGTCAACAATGGTGGCGACAACGGCAGAAATGTGGTTTATGGAAAACGTGCGTCGCATGGCGGAATGGTGACGGTGCCTCGCGATGCTGCTTATACACGGACACGAACCAATTACGCTAACTCACTAACACCAGTGGATGCACGGAGGCAGAGTGTCAACAACACCTACATCTGGTAGAACACAAAGACAGGAAGATTACTATAACAGGTCGTGGAGGAATGCACAACAATCGAGTTCATCCCCATCGAGGAGTTCATCATTTGACTCCTGGAATAATACTTCAAATAGGTCCGGTTCAGATTCGTTCAATCGACATGATTCAAACTCGTCCTATAGCCCGTCGAGAAGTAGCGGTTCGTACGATGGTGGCGGAAGCACCCGTCAGAGTGCGCCGGCAAGTTCAGGCTCAAACGGTAGATCGAGGGGTAGGGATTAATTAACTCTTTTTTCGGTAGTATGATCAATTCGAGGAAATTCATTTGCCTCAGTGGACTGTTGTGCCTTATCGCGTCCATGACTTTCGCACAAAGTTATGTGGAGTCAGCGCTGTTATTCAGCAGGACCCGGCCAGGGGGAAGCGCGAGGATTCAAGGCATGGGTGGAAGTCAAATTGCATTAGGCGGTGACTATAGTGTGGGATTATCAAATCCTGCCGGCCTTGGAATGTACAACAGATCCGAAGTGACCCTTACTCCAGCATACTCAGCATACGACACGGAGGCCGAATACCTGGGGAACTTCAACAAGTCTTCGACATCAAAGTTCATCATCCCAGGATTGAGCCTGGTGCTTCACATGCCGATGGAAAAGAATGGATTTGTCGGTGGATCTTTTGCTATTAGTCTCAGCCGAACAAATGACTTCAACCGATCTATTAACTATTATGGCGACAACGACGAAACTTCAATCATAGATTCGTTCATAGACATTGCTAACGGCGCACCGACGGAACAGTTTGAAAACGAATTGTACAATTCGCCAACTGGTCTTGCTTACTACAACTATCTCATAGGACCTAAAAGCCTGCTTGGCCCCGATGAACCGGATGACCAGTATTTTACTGACGTATTAACTGTTCCCTATCAGCAAGAGCAGATCGATACCGAAGGAGCTAGCAATCAATGGAGCTTTTCCTATGGCGCGAATTTTAAGGACAAGTTATTTCTTGGAGCTGGCATAGGAGTCTCGACACTCAAGTTCAAATCGACCAAATACTACCTGGAAGATTTCGACGATCCTTATTTGAACTATCTTGATCTTGATGAGTTTTTAGATATAAAAGGAAATGGGATCAATGCAACTTTAGGAGCTATCGTCAGGCCAGTGGATTTTTTGCAGGTCGGGGTATCATTCACGACGCCAACCTATTTCGAATTCACAGAAACGTATAACGCCGAGATGAGCACAAGCTGGGATGATTTTGATTACTACGGTGATGGCTCCATAATCCTCAAGGACGAGTCAGCATCTACCGATATCGTTACGTCGGATTATAGCCTGACAACGCCGTTGAAGTTTAGCGCCGGCGTTGCATTTCTTTCGAAGTACGGCATCATCACCGGTGATGTTGAGTTCACTAATCCTGCAAAAGCAAAGTATTCGTCTAACATATCTGGTGTTTCCTTCGATCAGGACAACGAAAATATAAAGGCAGCCTACCAGTCTGTTGTGAACTACAGGATCGGCGGAGAATTTCGATATAAGATACTCAGAGTAAGAGCAGGTTATGGCCTTCAGGCAAGCGCGCTGAAGGATTATTTTGATCTTGACAACAGCATCCAAACCGTTAGCGGCGGTATTGGCGTACGCTTAAAAAAGTTTTATGCTGATTTCGCCTTGGTTAATAGCAACGCGAAAGATTATTATCAACCCTATTATTTTTCTGATGGCCCCGGTCCGATTGTTACCCTGGACAACAAGACAACAACTGGTATGCTGACATTCGGATTTACTTTCTGAGGTGAATTGCTGTCATTAACTTGGATAGATCGGCATTCTTCACCGTTATACTCGCTTGCTGATAGTATTGTGTTCTCTTAGCCAGCAACGATGAAAGCCTTTCCTTTTTTTCTTCTACGTCTCCGGCATTCAGTAATGGTCGGTCGGTTTTTCTCTCCAGCCTCGATAATAATGTGCTCAACGGAACATCGAGAAAAATACTGAGTCCGCTTTGATTGATCACTTTGATCCCTTCATAAAAGCAGGGAGTTCCCCCTCCTGTGGCCATGACAAAACTTTTAGAGGAGGCCGCCCATTCGGTCAGCTCTTTGGATTCAACCTGACGAAAATAATCTTCGCCACTTTCTGCAAAGACCTGTTGAACGGATTTACCCTCACGTTTTTCGATCTCCTTGTCCAGATCCACAAACGCCATCAGCATTTCCTTCGCAAGCCGCTTCCCTAAGGTTGTTTTTCCGGATCCAGGCATACCGATGAGAAAAATCTTCATACCCGGTTGATCATTTTATGAGTTCCATGACTTCAGAAGCTTCAGGCGTATCGTTGTGGTGCCACATTCCGCGAACCGTTCCATCAACCCAAAGAGTAATTCCGGGATTAGAGCGCACGATCGTCTTGAGCACGGTCGCGTCTGCAAAATAATAAGGCACCGCCAGTTGATGCTCGTGTCTGAAAGCTTCAAAAGTATCGGGCCCAGACGCGGTCAGTACCATCATTTCAACCTTTCCGTCGAGGTTTTTTACCAGCGTCCGGATGTTGTCCATATTATTGGTGGAAGCTTTCGTCGCGTCATATATAATAAAGAGTAGCTTGGGTCCCTGAAACGTGCTTTGCGTCACATCTTCGCCCTTCAACGCTGCTTACTGCATAATCGGTGATCTTGGCATTGGTCTTATCCTCATTTAGTTGCTCCACACCTTTGTACTTATATTGAAGCGTGTCCGTCAGGTACTTGTCTGACTTGATCAACTCACCAGATTTTGTTTCAAACGTGTACTCGAAGATGGCCTGCTCCTGCGGCAGCATTTGTTGAGGTATGTTGTTGCCAATTTTGTATGCCCTGAAATCGATGAAAGGCAAATGCCTGACCGCGTAAATCCCAAGCGCCGTACTTACTACTGTCACCGCTATTATAACAATGTGTCCTTCCCTTGTGTAAAGAGCGGCTTGATATCGTTTTCTGTGCCAGAACAAGTGAAGCACGAATACCATAAGGATTACATCCTTAGTGAATGATTCCCACGGTGTCAGCTTGATCGCATCGCCAAAGCAGCCGCAATCTGTGACCTTGTCAAAGTATGCTGAGTAAAAGGTGAGGAAGGTAAAGAAGACCATAAGTGCCAGGAGCACTTTCGTTGTAAGATTCATCCGGTACGAAATCAAAACCGCGACACCGATTACCAATTCAAGAACGATGAGGAACATTCCAAGTTCAAGTGCAATTGGCTTAAAGTATAAAAAGAAGCTACCAAAGTCATCGGCAAAAACCTCGAAATACTCCTCTAACTTTATTTGCGTTCCAATCGGATCGTTCAGCTTGATGAGACCACTGAAAATGAAAAGTCCGCCTACAAAGTAACGGGAAAATGCGTCCAGGATTTTTTGTATCATAGTTTAGTCATTCAATAAGATCATGGCAAATACCGAATAGTTGATCATATCCTGGTAGTTTGCTTTAACGCCTTCGCTCACCAAAGTTCTCCCTTTATTGTCTTCAATTTGTTTTACCCGCAGTAGTTTCATCAGGATAATATCCGTTATGGACGTCACGCGCATACCCCGCCAGGCTTCTCCGTAGTCATGGTTCTTATTTTGGAGCAAGTCAAAAGTGTCATTAACGATGCGATCATACAACGGTTCCAGCTCATCGAAGGTCATTTCTACATCGGAAGCATCTTTTAACTCGGCTTGCATCAGGGCCATAACACAGTAATTAATGATCCCGACAAATTCGTCTTTAATCGGATCTTCCACTTTCTGCGTTCCCTTCTCCTGAATGCTTCGTATCCGTTGTGCCTTTATGTAGATTTGGTCTGTGATCGAGGGCAGTCTCAATATCCGCCATGCGGTGCCGTAGTCACGGGTTTTGTTTTCAAATAACGACTTGCAAAGGGCAATCACATCCCTGTATTCCTGAGCTGTTTTTTCAATCAAGGCTGTAAACTTTAGTTGTCAAACTTCTTAATTTGAGTGGTCTTTCCGCTAGAACGTATCATGAAATCCGCGCCTGAAAATAGTTTTTTTTCCACAAACCAAACATTGAATATTCAGGGGCGGCTCTTTGACCTTACTACGCCGCTTGTTATGGCGGTGTTAAATGTAACTCCAGACAGCTTTTATGATGGAGGGAGGTACCAAACGGAGAGCGCAATATTAAATCAAGTTGAGAAGTTGCTGGACGAGGGTGCCACATTCATCGATGTCGGGGCGTACAGCTCCCGGCCCGGAGCGAGCGATATTTCGGTTGAAGAAGAATCAAAAAGGGCGCTGTTTGCACTCAAAACTATCACTTAGAAATTTTCCCCATGCTTTGTTGTCGATCGACACTTTCAGAAGCGAGGTTGCTTACGCCGCCGTTAAAGAAGGCGCTGCGATTGTCAACGATATCTCCGGTGGTGAACAGGACCCTAAAATGTTCGACACAGTTGCCGGCCTTGGCGTTCCATATATCGCGATGCATATGCGGGGAAATCCATCCACGATGAACAAGCTTACGGAATATGAAAACTTGCTTACGGAGATGGTCTCTTATTTCCAAAAGAAAATCTACCGTATGAGCCAACTTGGTATTAAAGATGTGATTATCGATCCAGGATTTGGGTTTGCAAAAAGCATTGAACAAAATTACTACGTTCTCAGTCACTTAGATTATTTTAGATGGTTGGGTAAACCGATGGCTGTCGGCCTGTCGCGCAAATCCATGATTTGGAAAACGCTGTCGATAAAGGCGGACAGCGCGTTAAATGGAACGACGTCGCTCAATACAATTGCGTTGATGAAAGGAGCGAACATTCTGAGAGTGCACGATGTTAAGGAAGCAGTAGAGGCTATAAAATTGGTATCGGCATTAAGACTTAGTAGCAAAGTAATGGAGCATTAAAATGCGTTGTTCCTTCATTATTCGTGCCCGGTGCTATAACTTTGTAAAGAATGATATTTCTTATCAAAATAGGATTCCTGGATGTAAGTTGGGTTGATTTCGTTGATATTGCTCTCGTTAGCGTTCTGCTCTATCAGGTTTACAAGCTCATAAGAGGAAGTATTGCCGTCAATATATTCCTGGGGATTCTGGCCCTCTATCTCGTGTATCTCATTGTTCGTGCGGCTCAAATGGAATTGCTGAGTACAATACTAGGGCAGTTCATGGGTGTTGGAGTTCTTGCGATGATCATTCTCTTTCAGCCGGAGATCAGGAAGTTTTTGCTGGTAATCGGACGAGGTACTGAATTCCGGGAAAACATTTTTAAGACCATCGCCAACTGGCGTCATGAATATCACGATGACTTTGATATTGGCGAAGTCCTTGAAGCTGCAAAGTCGCTGAAAGCTACAAAAACAGGTGCACTGGTTGTCTTCTCCCGGGATACGGAGTTGAAATTTTATGCGCAGACTGGTGATGCTCTGGACGCCGAGGTCAACAAGAGGTTGCTGCTTTCCATCTTTAACAAGCACAGTCCCTTACACGATGGGGCGATCATTATTCATAAAGGAAGGATCAAAGCTGCCCGTTGTGTGTTACCGGTTAGTGAGAACGACAACATCCCACCAAACTACGGACTGAGACACAGAGCGGCGATCGGAATGTCAGAAAATACCGATACGCTGGTGATGGCTATTTCAGAAGAGACCGGCAGACTTTTGCTTGCGCGCAATGGTAAGTATCTCAGATCCCTTAAGTTGAAACAAGTAGAACAAAAAATCCTGGAATATCTGCACGACAATGAACCAGTCCGTTGGGAAGACATCAAGGAAGAAGAAGCGGAAGCCGCTGAACCTTCCCCCTCGAAGGCCTAACCTCCCTTTTTTAGAACTCATTCCACGATTTGTTGGAATTACGTTACTTTTTGCATTCACCATTTGTCCTCTCCTTGTTTTTTCCCAATCGCTCGAAACCATTATTCAAAAAGGCCATGAACTGGCTGTGGTTTGCGTGGCTACCAGTTCCGATAGCAACTATGTAGCTACGGGTAGCAAGGATAAATCCGTCAAGATATGGGAACGGAGCACGGGACGTGAAATTCGAAGTCTTCTCGGGCACGAGGCGACAGTAACAAGTATAGAATTTACGGCAGATGGAAAATACCTGATCAGTGGTGGAAATGACAAGGCAGTTAGGATATGGGAAGTAGTCACAGGCAACGAGATACACCAAATAGTCACGGATGACATCGTCACCGACGTAGCTATCGACCCAAAGATGAAATTTTTTGTCGTGGCCGGGTACGGCAATTCTGGCTACGGAGATTCCGCAACGGTCTATGACTTGCGCACCAGAAAAATGATAATAAAAATTCCAACCTCGGCAGACAAGGGCCTCGGTAGCGGAGTTGACGTTGCCATAAGTCCGAATGGCAGGTGGGTAGGGTTTGGAGAAGACAACCGAGTTGTTAACCTGTATGATGCTTCCGATTGGAAGAAAGTGAAAACCTTTGCATTTGTTGAAGAAGGATTCTGCGGGGGCTGTGGAACGCGCCTTGCATTTAGTCCAGATAGCAAAAGCCTGTACCTCGTTGCTAATCACGGATTTCTCAGAAAATATGATCTTTCCAATTTCTCCATTGCGAAAGTCTATAGCCGGCTAACGGATGACCTAACAGGTTTTGCCGTCAGCAGTGATGGAAAGCTAATAGCGAGATCGACGGAAAAAGAAGTTACCGTCTGGGATGAAAACAGCGGCGACTCTTTGATTACCATTAAAGCGAGTGACCAGGCACAGTTCCATGAAGTGGCTTTTGCCATCGACAACAAGAACCTGATCATCTCATCGGATGACAATACAGCTTTCTTTTGGAATGTTCATTCGAACAAAAAAGAAAGTACACTTACCGGATTTTTGAACCAAAGGGACCGGGGTGGGCTGGACTATGATCCAAACTTTTACTGGCAATCGGCCATCGCGAAATATGTTCGTTTCAAAAATGAGTTGCTGATCTCGAACGACGGAAAGACACTTATCAAGGGAAAATTCGGTACCAAGGTAAAACGTTGGGATATAGTTACCGGCAAGTCCGTGATGGAGTTCGTCGGTCATAAAAGGGCGGTTTTGAGCTACGATCTTTCGCGGAATGGACGACGATTGCTTACCGGCGGCGGTGATGGCAAGATAATGTTATGGGACTTTGATTCAGGCGACTCTTTGTTGGTCATCAAGTCCTATCGTGAGCCTATCTTCGACATTCATTTCAGCAATGATGAAACCAAGATCATCTCTTCCAGCTGGGATGGCTCGATGAAAATTCATGACCTGGAAACAGGCAAGATGCTCACCTATCTCGAATTTGTAAACGGATCCGCCTATAGTATACTCTTTCATCCCAACGACCTCTACTTTTTTTCAGCGCGATTAGACAATTCTCTTCAGCTGTGGGAAATCGATACCAAGAAAGAAGTCCGGAATTTTATCGGACATACAGATATCATCTCGTCGATTCAGCTAAGCCCTGATCAGAAGACTTTGTTGAGCTCGAGCTGGGACGGAAGCATTCGCCTCTGGGACGTTGCCACCGCATTGATGACGAAAAAATTTAAGGGCCATAGAGGCGCTGTTCACGTGGCGATGTTTAGCTCAGATGGTAGATGGATCTATTCTGCTGGTGCTGACAGAGTCATAAGAGTTTGGGATCCAAACACGTCTTCAATCACCAGAACCTTTGAGGGTCACAAAGCGGAAATTACTTCGTTATTATTTAGCCCTGACAACAAAATGCTTATCAGCCACAGCGTGGATGGAGTTACTAAGTTCTGGGACATCAATAGCGGCAAGGAATTCTTTGAACACATTCACCTCGGCGAAAAAGACTGGATGGTAAAGAATCCCGAAGGATACTTCAATGGCACTGACAATGCACGAAAGTATGTTCATTTCGTTAATGGACTGAAGACGTACTCTGTTGATCAGTTTTTCAATGAGTTTTATCGGCCGGAACTTCTACCCAGGATCTTCCAGAACCGAGGAGGCAAGGAAGAATCGAAGAGCATTCAAGGAAAGCTGAAGAATTCGCCCCCTCCTTCTGTTAAGATTGCCGTGCTGCCAAACTCGCCAGGGAAGGCAGAAGTGTACGTACGAATGATCGACAATGGAAATGGCGCTGAAAATCTGAAGCTCTTTCACAATGGAAAGAATATCGCATTGAATCAGCAGGCCTTGAAATCGCCCGCGTCACGTGGGCAGGCGACCACTTACAACCATGTTATCGATCTTATCGGGGGGACGAATGTGTTTTCCGCTACGGCTACAAACAGGGATAATATAGAGTCCGATCCCCAGACGGTTGAGTTATTTTCTGATCATGCCACTAAGAGCAGTACGTGTTACATTTTTTCTGTGGGCATCAATCAATACAAGAACAGCAAGCTCAATCTTAACTATGCCCGTCCCGACGCTGAGTCCTTTGGCAAATTGATGGACAAGAACAGCTCGCATCTCTTCAAACAAATCGAACTCACGTACCCTTTATGATGATCAAGCTACAAGAGAGAAAATACTTTCTATTCTGGATGACCTCGCGGGGAAGATCCATCAGGAAGATGTCTTTATTTTTTATTACGCCGGTCACGGAAGCATGGTCGACAATCACTTTTACTTTATTCCGACGGAAAGTTTGAGGTTATACGATGAAGGAGCGCTCAACAGGGAAGCAATAGAGGCAAGTCGTTCTCCAGGAAAAATTCAAAAAAATCAAGGCGCTAAAACAACTTATTATCATGGATGCGTGTCAATCTGGTGGTTCCGTCGAATTGTTGGCGGCACGCGGAGCAAATGAGGAAAAAGCAATCGCTCAGCTTTCAAGAAGTGCAGGTATTCATGTGATGGCCTCGGCCGGAAGTGAGCAATTTGCCACTGAGTTCGCCGAGCTTGGTCATGGATTGTTCACCTATGTTTTGATCAATGCGTTGAGAGGTGAAGCTGATGGTGCACCGAAAGATGGAAAAGTTACTATTTACGAGTTGAAGTCATATATAGATGATCAGGTTCCGGAGATGACACGAAAGGTGAAAGGTAATCCACAATATCCTTACACTTTTTCCCGAGGTCAGGACTTTCCCGATCATAATTAAAGAGTGAACACAATAAAGCAGAATTGCGAAAGTTTAATAGAAACGAACTATAATCGGCTTTTTATCGTACTTTAGTTAAACTTTTTGTTATGCTATATCGAAATGGTAGAAGCTAACCCTGTCAAATATTACTTCGCCAAGTATTTTTTTCTTGGCTTCAGTTTGCTCCAATGGCTTGTTGCCAGCACTGTGTTCTTCAGACACCCGTTCAACGCGAAGACTTTCTTTATCGCTTTGGTCTTTATCACTATTGGACTGTTCAGTTTTGTATTCTTCCTCGTCATCACTGACAAGGTGAGGCGAGTTGCAGTCGGAAAAAATAAGATCATTGTTTTTGAAGGTGATCGAAACATCCGCTTTGCATGGCCTGAGGTCAAGTCTCTTAAGATCGTTCCTTTTTTCAACCTCTATAAGCTGAAGTTGAAAGGCAAGAAGGGCTACATTTACTTTTTCCCTTCGCAGAATATCGATCCTGCATTCGGGCTGCTTTCAAAGGACACGTCCAAGATGGGTGACATTGTAGAGAAGAGAAAGAAAGAGCTCGGCTTAAAATAAAGAAACGATCAGACGCTGATTAATTCTTGCCGATCACTCCAAGCTCCCGACCAACTTCCGTAAACGCCTGGATAGCTTTATCAAGCTGTTGCTGACTATGCGCTGCCGAAAGCTGGACGCGAATTCTTGCCTGGCCTTTGGCTACAACCGGAAAGAAGAAGCCGATCACATAGATGCCTTTCTTAAGCAATAGGTCAGCAAACTGCTGCGCAAGGGGTGCTTCATATAACATGATCGGTACTATAGGATGTTCTCCGGGTTTGATGTCAAAGCCCGCTTCAGTCATCGCCTTGCGGAAGTATTTGGTGTTTTTCTCCAGCGTATCGCGCAATATGGTTGTCTCCTCCAGCATGTTAAACACTTCAATAGATGCTCCAGTGATCGAAGGAGCAAGTGTATTCGAAAAGAGATAAGGTCTCGATCGCTGTCGAAGCAATTCAATTATTTCCTTTCTTCCTGATGTAAATCCGCCTGAAGCGCCACCGAGAGCTTTTCCGAGTGTACCGGTAATGATGTCGACTTTGCCTATGACTCCGCGGTATTCCGGAACGCCCCGTCCGGTTTTTCCAATAAAACCTGTTGAATGACATTCATCCGTCATTACCAAAGCTTCATAACGGTCGGCCAAAGCGCAGATCTTATCAAGCTGTGCGATGGTGCCATCCATTGAAAATGCCCCGTCGGTCACTACTATCATTTGCTTCGCTCCTGCCGCCTTTGCATCTTCCAGTTGTTTTTCCAGGTCCGACATGTCGTTGTGCTTGAAACGATATCTCATGGCCTTGCATAACCTCACCCCATCGATAATGGAAGCATGGTTCAACTCGTCGGAGATGATAGCATCTTCTGCACCGAACAACGGTTCGAAGACACCACCATTCGCATCAAATGCTGCCGCGTAAAGAATTGTGTCCTCAGTTCCCAGGAAACTTGGAGATCTTTTCTTCCAGTTCTTTATGAATGTCCTGGGTTCCACAGATAAACCGGACCGAAGACATCCCAAATCCATGCGTATCAATCGCACGCTTCGCCGCCTCTACAACTCTTGGATGTGATGAAAGTCCCAGGTAATTGTTCGCACAAAAGTTTATTACTTCCGCGCCATCACTAGTCTTTATTGTTGCTCCCTGAGGTGTTGTGATGATTCTCTCCTTCTTATATAAGCCTGCTTGTTGAATGTTTTCTATCTCTTTTTGCAATCCTGGCTGCAGCTTTTTGTACATATCGTCAGCTTGTTTTGGGTTTGGGTTTGAATACGGGCCTGGGGACAACGGGCTTCGGACTTGATGGAGTTTTCACGACAGGTTGTTCAGTCGTTGCTTCTGAGACGTTGGGTTGTTCCGTCGTTTTTTCAACGTGGTGGTGTAACCACTTTCGCGGGCTCCTGCTTCAGCAAATATTTGCGCCGAATAGGGTTGATAAGATACAGTTTCTGAGCTGTAAAACTGGCCGGATGCATTTGCTCGAATTCAATCTTCCAGCTCGACCACAGGACTGGTTCAGCCTTGAGAAACTCCGCCGAGTCAATCTTCTTAGATATCAAATAAGCCTCAAAATCCACGGGCGCAAAGTTAATTAAAATGCTAACCTAACACATGGTAGCCAAATGGTAAATTTTGGTAATTTCGCCCCGGATTTGGGATTCGCGATAGACAATAATGTAAGTGCATTTCGGGAAGGTCAAACTCAATATTAATTAATGACAAAGCAGAAGATTCTAGTTATTGGAGCCGGCGGGCAGTTGGGTTCTGAATTGACTCAAGGTTTGTGGAAGTTGTTTGGTAAAGGAAATGTAATAGCTACAGACATCAGAGGACCAGAAGGAATCTTGGGCGACGGAGATTTTGAGATACTGGATGTATTAAACCGCGAGAAACTTTCCGCTCTCATTCAAAAGAATAAGTTCACACAGATCTATCACCTGGCCGCTGTGCTGTCCGCCACGGGAGAAAAAAATCCGAACCTTGCATGGCATCTCAATATGGATGGATTGATCAATGTTCTGGATGCGTCCGTTGAGTATAAGGTTTCAAAAGTGTATTGGCCAAGTTCAATTGCGGCATTTGGCCCTACGACTCCCAAGATCAAGACTCCACAGGATACTGTGATGGATCCGACGACGATCTATGGCATAAGCAAGCAGGCAGGCGAGCGGTGGTGCGAGTGGTTCTTCCGGAACAAAGGACTCGACGTTCGCAGTCTGCGGTATCCGGGATTGATTGGCTACAAGACGAAACCAGGTGGTGGTACAACCGATTATGCTGTTGATATCTTCTTTAAGGCTTTGACTGATAAAAAGTATGAATGTTTTCTGAAGCCTGATACATATCTCCCAATGATGTACATGGATGATGCCGTGAAAGCAACGGTGGATGTGATGGAGGCGCCGGCTGAAAAAATAAGGATCCGTTCAAGTTATAACGTGACGGCTATGAGCTTTTGTCCGTCAGAAATCGCGATAGAAATAAAAAAACATATTCCCGAATTCGAGATTGCGTACAATCCTGATTTCCGTCAGGCCATTGCAGACTCGTGGCCAAGATCCATCAATGATTCAGCAGCTCGGATTGATTGGGGATGGGAACCAGATTTTGGACTTGAAGAAATGACAACGGAGATCATCAAGAATCTAACTCCCGTATTGAATACAATATAATGGTTATTCCTGCAGCGCGTGGCAAGCATTAATGCACGACGAACCTTTCAACCTTTACATAGTCCTTGGTCACCAACCGGGCGAAATAAAGTCCGCTTCTCAACTTATTATCGAATGTTACGGACTGAAATGAATCGGTCGGCCTATAGACTCCTACTACCGTACCGGAATTATCAAAGACGGTAATGGCAGCATTTTCACCTGGAACAAAATTCGTGGAAAAATTAACGGTATTGCCGGATGCGGGGTTTGGTATAACAACAAAAGTTTTCTCTCCTACAAAATCCATCGACACCACATTAAAGTATTGGCTAGAGCCATCAAAGTCAACGGATTTAAGACGGTAATAATTCTTACCAAGTAGAGGGTTTCTGTTTTCGAAGTTATAATCTTTTCTTTCGTTCGTGTTGCCATGACCTTTGACCTGTTCCAGTTCCCTGAAGTTTATCCCATCGGCCGATCGCTCCACGGAGAAATAGTTAAAATTAATTTCCGAAACGGTTGCCCATTCCAGCAAGTGACCACTGTTAGTTTGCTTTACCTTGAAAAACAGCAGTTGAATTGGAAGCGGAGAGTTAGTCAGGGTTATAGTTTTGATCCAGCGTACCTGGTCCGGTTAGGTTGCCGTCGTTACCAGACCAACCACTGTCGGCGCCATTGCCGAATTTTATCTTCTCGCTGTTCCCTGGTCCTATTCCTATTACTTTTGCAGAAGATGTTTGAAAAATAATAGATGTTGTTTGGCTCAGCGCCCACTGATCTTCGATACTCACTGTCGCATTGAGATAAATTGTCAGATCCACATTTTGCCAATCGGTAAAGTTACCTGCCGTAATACTTATGTTGTCATCAATGTAAATTATATCGCCGTTCGCAAGGGCTGGAAGCGCGCCTGGGGTTCCGTTGGTAGTGGTTGACCAAATATTGCCGCTAATTTCACCAGAAGCCGCGGTGTAGTACGTTGCACAACTTGCCTCTACAAGCACAAACAGGAGGCAGCCAAGCAACAAAACAAAGGCACGAATGCCGGTCAACCCTTTAAACATGGTAATAGCGATTAAGACTAACGAAAAAATAGTTTTTCTTGACCAATAAATTCGGTTCAAGTAGTAAAGGTAAATCTCTCTGCCCTGCCGGGAAAGGAATTTTTTTCAAAAATGGGGTCCGAGACTCAAAAAAAAGTCTTTTCTACTGACGGTTCATCGGAATTTGGGCGTTTAGACACACCGATACACCCGGGCTAATTATTTCATACACAACAATATCCCGGCGTAATTGCCTCAAGGAGGTTCAATTTCAGCGCCTGGCCCAAAAGTGCTGGTCCTGCTATAATTTGACCTCAATTGTTTCCTTTAGCTGAGTAAATGTTGGCACCCTACAGGTCTTTAAGGAGGAATTCTAAGCACAAAAAGTTGTGCTAAAGCAGAAACCTCAATAAGTTGCATGGGGGCAAAGTGCTATGCGAGACTTTCAGACCAAATACAGTGACCATATTCTTACGGTAACTCTTTCGAGGCCGAAGGCATTAAACGCGTTGAACCTGGAACTTCTCGACGGGCTACGCGAGATCATTCAGGAGCTTTATCAGAACAATGATACAAAAGGTCTTATTCTGACAGGAGATGGTGATAAGGCATTTGTCGCCGGAGCAGATATCAAAGAGATTGCTTCACTCACCGCAGATCAGGCCCATGAACTTTCGAAACGGGGACAGGAACTTTTTAAGTCGATAGAGAATTGTCCAAAGCCGGTGATTGCAGCCGTGAATGGCTTCGCGCTCGGCGGAGGTTGTGAACTTGCGATGGCATGTCACATCAGGATTGCTACCGAGAATGCAAAATTCGGACAGCCAGAAGTAACGTTGGGACTCATCCCCGGATACGGCGGAACACAACGACTCACGCAATTAATCGGGCGCGGCAAGGCACTTGAGCTGATGCTAACCGCGGACATGATGTCTGCTCAGGAAGCGAAAGCATTGGGATTGGTTAACCATGTTGTTTCCAACAAGGATGAACTCATGGACCTTGCTGAGTCCATTATGAAAAAAATAATTGCAAATGCGCCAATTGCTATAGCGAAGATCATTGAAAGCGTCAACGCAGGGTATGAATTCGAGAACGCGGGTTATACGACAGAAGCAAAAAATTTTGCCGCTTGTATCGAAACTGAAGACTTCAAGGAGGGAACAAATGCATTTATTCAAAAAAAGAAGCCCAAGTTTACCGGCAAATAACGAGTGCCGCGTTTATGTAGTTAGCTTGATGCAGCCTACCCCATGATATCATCCGAATGAGCAAAATAAAAAGACTCGCTGGAGAAACAGTGCTGTATGGGCTGGGGAGCATTGTTCCAAAATTCTTAAACTTCCTTCTCGTTCGACTTCACACGGCGGTATTTCTACCCGACGAATACGGTGTCATCACCAAATTATTTGCCTACGTCGCCGTGATCAACATCATCTTCACCTTTGGTATGGAAACCGCATACTTCCGATTTGCCACAAAACCGGGTGCCGATGAAAGAAGGATATTTAATATTGCTCAAACGGTCGTTTTATTTATCAGTCTTTCTTTTTCGATTGTCTTTATAACCCTCGCTCAACCCATCGCCAATGCTCTTGAAATACCTGGCAAATCAGATCTTGTGATCTGGCTGGTAGCAATCATGTTCCTGGATGCATTGGTAGCAATTCCGTTTGCACGGCTGAGGCTTCAGAAAAAAGCCCTACAATTTGCAGCTGGCAGGCTCGTCAACATCGGTGTACTCATCATCCTCAACATCTACTTCCTGAAGGTCGCCTTCGATCCGACAGTGGGTATTGACTATGTTGTTATTGCAAACTTAGTGGCCAACGCTTCCTATCTTTTCTTCTTTACAAAAAGTCTTTTCACCTGGCGTCCCACGTTAGACAAGGAAATATCACCTACGATTCTGACGTATGCCTATCCCGTTATGCTTACCGGTCTTGCAGGTATGACCAATGAAACCTTCTCGAGGCAGACGCTTGACTGGTGGCTTCCTGACAACTTTTACCCGGGACAGACGTCGGAGTACGCGCTTGGTATCTTTGGCGCATGTTATAAGTTTGGTATGCTGATGAATCTAGCCGTACAGGCATTCCGTTATGCCGCCGAACCGTTCTTCTTTTCTAATGCCGCTGACAAAGAATCGCCGACGCTATTTGCTACGGTCAACCACTATTTTGTTATCGTTTGTTGTATTCTTTTGCTCGGCGTGTGTATTAACCTGGATATTCTGAAGTACTTCCTGGGAAAAGAAGAGTATTGGCAGGGTCTTTCGATAGTGCCGATCTTGTTATTAGGCTATTTGTTCCTCGGCGTATATTATAATCTTTCGGTGTGGTTCAAGCTCACCGACAAAACATATTATGGAACTATCATCTCAGTTGGTGGTGCCGTTATTACGATCGCGGCAAATTATGTGCTCATTCCGATAGCGGGCTATTGGGGAAGCAGCTGGGCAACATTGTTGTGTTTTTGTTCCATGGCTGTCGCATGTTATTTGATTGGGCAGAAGTATTATCCGATACCTTATAATGTCGGTAAGAGCATTACTTACATTGCAATTACAGCCGCAATTGTGTACGCCGTTAACCTCATTTCTATCAATAGTCAATCTCTTGCCACTGCGTTCCATGCCGTTGTATTTGTGGCCTATCTTTTGGTAATTTATTTACTGGAAAGAAAACATTTCAGACAAACGTCGAATTGATTTTTCTTAGTTTTACTTGAATAACTCTCTAATTGTATGAACATCATTATCCCTATGGCGGGTTTGGGAAAGAGGCTCCGTCCCCACACATTGACTGTACCAAAACCCTTGTTGCCGATCGCTGGTAAGCCCATCGTACACCGCCTTGTGGAAGACATTGCAAAAGTTTGCCCCGAAAAGATAGATTATATCGGGTTTATTATTCATCCGGGTTTTGGAAAGGAAGTCGAGGAAAGCTTAAAGAAGATAGCAAAGGACGTTGGGGCAACGGGGAAGATCTATTATCAGGAGCAAGCTTTCGGAATCTCGCACGCATTGTTGTTTGCTAAGGAATTATTCACGGGAAAAGTCATAGTAGCCTTTGCTGATACTTTATTTAAGGCAGAGTTCAAACTCGATACAAATCAGGATGGTATCATTTGGGTGCAACGCGTCGACGATCCTTCTCAATTTGGGGTCGTACGCGTGAACGAGCAATCGATAATAACAGAACTTGTGGAAAAACCGACACAGTTCGTATCTGACCTTGCCATTATTGGAATCTATTTCTTCAGAGACGGCGAAGCACTTGCCCGTGAAATGCAATACCTCATCGACAACAACATTAAAGATAAAGGCGAATTTCAATTTACTTCCGCGCTCCAGAACCTCTCTAAGAAAGGAGCGAAACTTGTACCGGGACAAGTGACGGAATGGCTGGACTGTGGGAACAAAAATGTTACCGTTCAAACCAATCAACGTTATCTCGAGTTCATCAAAGACCAAAAACTCGTCTCCGAAAAGGCGAAGCTTGTTAACTGCTGTGATCATTCCACCGTGTTTTGTCGGTGATGGAGCTGTAATCGAGAATTCTGTGGTTGGCCCGTATGTTTCTGTGGGGGAAAATACCCGCATTTCGGATAGTCGGATAAAAAACTCCATTATTCAAAAGGACACCACTATCCGGAATGCCATGCTTGAGAACAGCATGTTAGGGAATTTCGTTACTTTTGAAGGTTCAACAAACGATTTGAGCTTAGGAGACTACAATGCAATAACGCAGGCGTGAAAGTGTGGGTATCATATCGAGCGGTAAGTTTATTGACAGCGCTGATTTTGTTGCTGTCAATCAATTTACTTGCGCAGCGAAAAAAGAAAACCCCTGATGAGACCCAGGCTTCAGGTATCAAATTGCGGGAAGCTGAATTCTATTTTACGGAAGGCGAAAAGTATTTTATCCTTGAGGACTACGCCAAAGCTCTTCTATATTACCAGCGCACGCTCGAAATATCACCTGAAAATGCAACAGTGCATTATAAGATTGCTCAGGTGCTCTCCCAAAGTAATAAGCAAGAGGACCTCCTAAAAGCATCCATCAGCATTGAGAATGCATTAAAGCTGGAAAGAAAAAACAAGTACTTCTATCTGCTGGCGGCTAATATCTACAATAGCATGACAGCGTTCGACAAGTCCGCCGCGATCTATGAGACGATGATCCGCGAAGTCAAAGGGACGGAAGAATACCTCTATGAACTCGCCGCTGTATATCAATACGCTAATAAATTTGATGAGGCCATCAAGGTATACAACCGTGCAGAGAACGAGCTCGGCATAAATGAAACTTCTTCGCTTCAGAAGATGCGCTTGTACTTTGAGATGGGTAAAACAAAGGAAGGCATGGCTGAAGGCGAAAAGCTTCTCAATGCATTTCCCGATGAAGAGAGACTTGTGATGGGGTTCGCCGAGATCATCTCGCAAAAAGGGATGAGGCCAGATGCTATCCGTTACTTAGAAAAATTTGTTGCCTCCCATCCTGACGCAGGAAGCGCGAAGATGTTGCTTGCGGGCCTTTATCGCGACAACGGCCAGGAGCAAAAAGCCCGGCCGCTGCTCATAACTCTATTTGATGATTCGTCGGTAGAATTGGGGAGCAAACTCATTGTGCTGGGTACCTACAGCGCTGAGCTAAATCAGAACAAAGTAAAGAATATCCCGGATCCGGATAAGGAAGCCTTTGCGTTGTCTTTGCTTGAAAAACTGCAGAAGTCAAACCCATCCGATGTCTCTGTACACGTGCTGGGCGGAGATCTTTATCTGTCGACCGGTAAAAACCGGGAAGCTCAAAGCGAATACAGCAAGGCCATTGAAACGGGAGAAGTCAACTATGAGGTATGGGAAAACCTCCTCTATATCGAAATTCAGTTGGAACAGTACGACAACGTGATCAAACATTCTGATTTGGCTTTGGAAATGTTCCCTAACCAGAACAAGATCTATTATTTCAATGGGCTCGCCAATTTGCAAACGAGGCATTACCAGGAGGCGATTGTCGCACTGGAACAGGCCAAGAGACTTTCTTCATCAAATCCAAAGATGGTGGCAGAACTAAACAGCCTGCTGGGCGATGCATACAATGCGACAAAGGCTTTTGATAAATCTGACAAAGCTTATGACGATGCCCTTGCGGCAGATCCAGCCAACGAGGCTGTCCTCAACAACTATAGCTATTACCTCGCGCTTCGAAAAACAAATCTTGAGAAGGCAGAAAAGATGTCGTCTCTCCTGATCAAAAATAATCCTGATAATCCAACTTATCTTGATACTTATGCATGGGTTCTTTATTCACGCCAGAAGTATAAGGAAGCAAGAAAAGTTATTGAGCGGGCAATCTCCACTGGGAATGCTAACGCCACGCATTTTGAGCATTATGGCGATATTCTCTTTCAGTTAGGTGATGTAACGGGTGCGGTACAGCAATGGGAAAAAGCCCGGGGATTAAATGCCAATAGCGAAACGCTTAACAAAAAAATAGCGAACCGTAAAATCTATGAATAATCGCCTCCTGTTAGTACTCATCGGGTTTTCTTTCGTTGTCATGTCTTGCAGTAAGAAAGTAGTCACTCCGGCTATTGAATTAAGTCCACCCAAGCCAACCCTGAACGTAGAAGAAATTGATTTCGAATACATGCATGGAAAGGCGCGCATGGTGCTGCGCGATGCCAACAAGGAGCGCGAAGTAAAAGCAAACATCCGGATCCGGAAGGACAGTGTCATCTGGATGACCTTCTCAGTTATTGGCGTTCAGGGTGGAAAGGCCCTCATCAATAAGGATTCGATCACAATCGTCAATAACGTTGACAATGAGTATTTCCAGTTTGACTATGCGGAGCTTTCAAAGCGTTATAACTTTGAGATCAACTATAATGTTATTCAGTCCGCAATGCTTGGCAATCTTCTTATACCCAGGACTGAAAGTGACCAGGTAATGCAGGAGACGGCATTTTTCATCCTAAAACAACAAGCAAACACTATTAGCGTTGATAACTATATTAGCCTGGCAAGCAAAAAACTTGAAAAAGTAGAATTGAAGGAAAGCAACAGTGCAAATTCCCTGATTATCAACTATTCGAATTTTCAACCGATGGGCGCTAAGTTATTCCCTTATAACGGAACGATTAACCTGTTTTACAAAACGATTGCCGGGTTGTTGAATACAACTATTATTTTTGAATATAATAAAGCCGAAGTAGGCGATAAAGAGCTGAAGTTCCCGTTTAATATTCCAAAAAAATATGTGCGGAGGTAAACACCTACTGTGCCTTTTAGTCTTCTGTATTTTTTCATTTTCTGTTGCTGCCCAGAAAACAAAGTCTCAACTCCAAAGGGAAAAGCAACAGAATCTTGAGAAGATTAAAGAGGTAGAAAAGATAATTGACGAAACTACTACCAAAAAGACTAATACCATTGGCGAGCTGAATGCTCTCAATGAACGCATTCGTGCGCAGGAAAAGCTCGTCAAATCCATCAAAGGAGAAGTTAACATCCTCGATTCCGAGATAGGCGAAAACAACGACATCATTGGCGCGCTTGAAGTGGACCTTAAGAAACTAAAGAAGGAATACGCTTCCATGTTATTTGCTGCGCAGAAAGCAAATAACAGTACAACCCGCCTGACATTTCTCTTCTCTTCAAAATCATTTGATCAACTTATCATGCGACTCCGGTACATGAAGCAATATGGAGAGACACGGAAGCTACAGGCGGAACAGATAACTAAAGTACAGGAAGAACTATCTGGTCAAGTACAAGAGATAAAAGTCAGAAGGGAAGAAAAGAGCAAACTGCTGAACGATGAAGTTGCTGCTACCACGAGTCTGACAAAGCTGAAGCAAAAGCAGAATTCACTTGTCCGTAATCTTGAAAAGCAGGAGAAAAAGCTCAGGAAGGATTTGGAGGAAACGAAAAAAGCTGTTGCTCGTCTCGATAAACTGATTGAAGATCTGATTAAGGAAGAGATGGCTCGCGCCGCCCGGGCCAATAAGGGTGACATAGCTTTGTTATCGAATTCATTTGAAGAAAACAAAGCGAAGTTCATGTGGCCGGTTTCATCAGGATTTGTATCTCAGAAATTCGGAAGACAGAATCATCCGGCACTGAAAGGAGTGATCGTCAACAACAATGGCGTAAATATTCAGACACAGGAAAACGAAAAAGTAAAGACTATTTTCGATGGCGAAGTAAGACGCGTGGCTTTTATACAGGGCTTGGGTAGTACAGTGATCATAAAGCACGGCGAGTACCTGACCGTTTACGCGGGACTTAAAGGAAGTATTTGTCAGGAGCGGTCAAAAAGTTACCACTAACCAGGAAATCGGCAAGGTATTTTCCAACAACGAAGGGGTTTCAGAACTTAGATTTCAAATTTTCAAGAATATGACCGCTCTTGACCCTGCAGGCTGGCTGAAAAGCATGTAAGGACCAGGGCACTTTTTGAACTTTTCCGGTCCCATGTTTTAGCCGGGAATAATAGTTTCGAGCCGTCGATACCGAACTTCCAACATCCCTTTTCCGTTCATTTGATCGTACGGTTTTTTACCCTATTTTTGTTCCTACGACTTTAAAAATTGGTGCTTGAAATGGCTTTTTATTGGGTCCTACGATGAAGGAACCGTAAAAAGCACTTGCCTGGACCCTTTCAACAATAAAATTAATACACATGACAGCTACATTTTTGTTTCTTAGTGGGGTTGGTTTCCAGGAAATTCTTCTCATTGGCCTTTTTGTCCTTGTATTTTTCGGTGCCAAGAAAATACCTGAATTCATGAAAGGATTGGGTAAAGGTGTACGCGAATTCAAGGATTCTGTAAAGGACGTGAAGAAGGAAGTTGAGGACGCCAGCAGCGCCGCCAAAATTGACGACGGGAAATAGTCTTGAAAACGTACGCTACATTTCGCGAAATACAGAACGATCTGCAGCACGGTAGACTCTCTTGTCAGGACTTAGTCCGTCATCATCTTACCAACATCAAAGGAAAATCATACCTCAATGCGTTTTTGAGCGTATACGAAGATGAAGCGCTCAAACGCGCGTCTGCAATAGACACAAAGATCAAGGAGGGAAAGGCCGGGAAGCTAGCAGGTCTTGTTGTGGGCCTGAAGGATGTATTGGCCTACAAGGATCACCCTTTGCAAGCCAGCAGCAAAGTCCTCGACGGTTTCATTTCACAATTCAACGGAACAGCTGTTCAGCGTCTAATAGACGAAGATGCAATCATCATCGGCCGCCAGAACTGCGACGAGTTTGCCATGGGATCCTCAAACGAGAATTCGGCATTCGGGCCTGTTCTGAATGATGCTGATAATACCAGGGTTCCTGGTGGGTCTTCCGGGGGTTCAGCAGTGGCCGTTCAGGCAGACATGTGCCGGGTTTCGTTGGGCTCAGACACAGGAGGCTCTGTTCGTCAGCCAGCTGCATTTTGCGGACTTGTTGGACTTAAGCCGACCTATTCGAGGATATCGCGATATGGACTCGTTGCCTACGGTTCTTCATTTGACTGCATCGGCATTTTCGGAAAATCTGTGGAGGACGTAGCGCTCGTGCTTGAAGTGATCGCTGGTGCAGACGAAGTTGACAGCACAGTCTCCAGAAAACCGGTACCGGAATATTCAAAAGAATTGCAACGCGCAAATGGCAAGGCCTACAAGGTGGCTTATGTGCGAGAGATAGAAAGTTCAGAGGGACTTCAACCTGAGATCAGGGAAAGTATCCTTTCAAAGATAAATGAAATTAAGTCGGCCGGGCACTCTGTGGATGTGATCGACTTTCCGTTGATGGAATATGTGCTTCCTACATACTACATACTGGCGACTGCTGAAGCAAGTTCAAATTTGTCACGCTACGACGGAGTGCGTTATGGATACAGGAGTGAAGGCGTTACAGATCTCAATTCCCTTTACAAGAAAAGCCGGTCAGAAGGTTTCGGCAAAGAAGTGCAACGTAGGATATTGTTGGGGACATTCGTATTGAGCGCAAGTTATTACGACGCCTACTATACAAAGGCTCAAAAAGTAAGGCGCATTATTCGGGAAAAAACAAAAGAAATCCTGAAGCAATATGATTTTATCGTTATGCCTATTACGCCAACGACGGCATTTAAATTGGGCGAGCATACAGATAATCCTCTGGAGATGTACTTGGCGGATCTTTTTTCCGTTCAGGCTAACGTGGCGGGAGTTCCGGCCATTGCAATCCCCTGTGGAAAAGACAAACAAGGATTGCCGATAGGTTTACAAGTAATTGCAGACGACTTTGAAGAGTCTAAGCTGCTACATTTTTCGAATTCATTGTTGAATTGATTTTGTGGGGAATTGAATTCCCCGTTGAAGATATTTTTTGATCCACATATTTTTTTTAATCGCAATGCGGACACAGCGGACAATAGCAAACATGTTGAAGGGAGTGGTTCTTCCTCTCCTCTTCCTTATCACAGTCTCCACTTTTGCTCAGGAGCTTCAGCCTGATTCAGTCGTGGTGGATTCACTTGAGGTTTTAGTAGCAGAAGAAGACCATATGTACAAAGGTGACACTGCGGACTTTGTCTATTTCGTGTTACCTACAGAATTAGAGTATATTCCAGGTGACGATGCCCCGTCCCTTATGGCTGACCGTCTCGCTTGCATTGAGGGGAACATGCCGCTGATCTACAATGAGCGCGTACATGCTTTTATTAACTACTTCACGGTAAAGGATCGTGAATACACACGCATGATGATGCGGAGAAAAAATTTATACTTCCCCTTATTTGAGAAGTATCTGGCGAAGTACGGTTTACCCGAGGACCTAAAATACCTTGCCATAATTGAGTCGGGATTGAATCCTCGCGCCATGTCAAGAGTGCGGGCGGTTGGCCTTTGGCAGTTCATGTCAGCGACAGGTCGATATTACGGGCTTCACAATGACTGGTACATTGACGATCGTATGGATCCCGAAAAGTCGACAGACGCGGCATGCAGATACCTTCGCGACCTTTACGGAATGTTCCACGACTGGGAGCTCGCACTTGCAGCTTACAATACAGGTCCTGGCAATGTGAAGAGGGCAATCCGGAGATCGGGATACAAACGGACATTCTGGGAAATCTATCCCAACCTTCCACGTGAGACCCGTTCATACGTCCCTCAGTTTGTCGCTATCACTTACGCGATGAATTATCTTGATGAGCATAACTTTTTTGATGAAGGAGAAGAGATGCTTCCAAGGTATGACACCATCCAGATCAAAAAATTTCTTCACTTTGAAACTCTCGCGGCACTGACAGGAACTTGCGTGGATGATCTTCAAAAACTTAATCCTTCAGTACAGCGAAATGCCATTCCGGAAACGAGCAGGATCCATACTCTATACCTACCGTTGGAGGCAAAAATGAATCTTGAGATCAACCGTGTTGCTATTCTTGATTCATCCTCCCGCGTTGGAAGGAAGGAACTGGAAGTACTAGCCAAAAACTCCGAAGGGAGTACATACGGCCGCGACAGAATAGTTTATAAAGTTCGCAATGGAGATGTTTTAGGATCGATTGCCATCAGGCACGGTGTGCGGGTCAACGACCTCAAAAAATGGAACAATCTCCGCGGTAATACTATACATGTCGGTCAGCGCCTGAACATCTGGTCGCGTACAAGTTCGAATGCGAGTACTGTGTTGGCATCTTCAAAACCTAAGTCACCACTTACCTGCTGTTGCGATACCTGATTCAAAAACGTATACCGTACAGCCTGGCGATACCTTGTGGGACATTTCAAAAAAATTCGAGGGTCTGACCATCGAAAAAATAAAAAGTCTCAACAATCTAAATAACAGCAAATTGCAGCCAGGCCAGAAGTTAATCGTCGGGATTTGAGTTAACTACCGGCTTAGGTTGTCGCAGCAGGAGGAGACGACCTTAAGATTAATCGATGCCATTTTTGTGACTGTAGTCCATTGTTAGCATTATGGCCTTACCAAAATGTGAATTGCATGAATCGTTTACTCATAGGAGTTTTTGTTTTATTAGCTTTTTCCTGCAGCGACAATAAAGAAGATAAGGCTCAATATCTCCCCAAAGCCACCGGAAAACCAGGGGATGTCATTCTGGTTATGGACTCGGTACAATGGAAGGGAGAACTAGGCGCCGAAGTACGGAAGATCTTCAGAGCGGTGGTTCCAGGTTTACCACAGGACGAGCCCATGTTCAATCTCATTTGGGTACACCCTGCAAGGCTGAAGTTGTTGACTCAAATAAGAAACCTCGTTTATGTATTTACACTGGATCAGACCACTGCGGGATCTAAAGCACTTCGCAGGGATTTCACGCCTGAGACTCTCGAAAAAATAAAAACAGATACCAGTTTCTACCGTTTTTCCAGAAAAGACGAATATTCAAAAGGCCAGGAAGTATTGTATCTGTTCGGTGACACTGAGGAGAACCTAATGCTTCATCTTCGAAAAGATGGCCAAAACATCATCGACCATTTTAATGAGCTCGAAAGGTCCCGGCTGCAAGCAAATATGTTCGGAACAAGGTCAACGAAGGGGGTAGCTGCTTTCCTGAGAAAAGAACAAGGCATAGAATTGATGGTTCCAGTTGGATATGTTCTTGCAGACAAGCAGGATGATTTCATTTGGCTTCGTCAAATCGAATCCAACAGGGATAAGGACGTTTTTATTACGTGGAAACCCTATACGAGTGAATATCAATTGCTGCCGGATAGTATAGTCGAATGGCGTGACGCGGTTGCCAAAAAGTATTTATATGAAGATCCTGAGAATCCCATAAGTTATCTGGTCACCGAGAAAGAGCACTTTCCAATCAGTGTAAAACAGGTAACCCTCAATAAGCATTTCGCCATGCAAATCCGCGCACTGTGGCGAACCAACACGACTACTATGGGCGGTCCCTACATTGGGTATGCTCTTGTTGATCAACCGAAAGGACGGCTTTACTACATTGAAGGATTTGCATTCGCTCCAGGGAAAGATAAGCGCGAAATTATGCGCGAGCTGGACACGATACTCTCGACATTCAAAACCAGCGCGGACCTCACTACGCCTACGAATTAGTCTAATGATCGTGCTTTAGATAAATGCAGAATCGAGTGCCTTCATTTACCGTACTGTTAACTTCTATTCTGCCACCAAGGGCAGTAAGTTGTGTTTTGACAAGATAGAGTCCCATCCCCTTTCCCTCCGTGTGAAAATGAAATCTCTTGTAGAGATTGAACAGGTTTTCCTTGTGCTTTTCTACATCGATACCCAATCCATTGTCCTCAAACGTTATTAGACTATATCCATCAACAACATTCGACTTTACATGTATCACTGGAGAACGCTCAGGGTGCCGGTATTTTATTGCATTGCTTAACAAATTATAAAAGATACTCTCCATGTAGGGATGTAAAGAGGTAACATCGTTCAGGTTAGTGAAGTCGGATGTCACCCTGGTTTTCGTTTCTTTTATTTCAGGTTCAAGCGTTGCCACCACTTTCTGAAGCAATGGTTCAAGGGCAATGTCGCTGAGAGCTTTTGTATTCATTTTTTGCACTCCCAATATCAGCGTCAGATCTTTTATTACCTGATCAAGATCTTGCGTTGATTTCACCATCAATCGTACGATTTCCGCCGTTTCGCGGGCGTCGGTCGTAAGATCGAGTATTGCAGACAAACCCACCAGCCTGGCCATTGGTGCCCGGAGATTGTGTGATATTATAAACGCGAATTGTTCAAGCCGGGTATTTTGTTCGATAAGCTCGTGGTTAGTCTGCTTCAGGTCTCTCGTTTGTCGGGCCACCTCTATTCCAAGCTCGTTGTTCTTTTGTTGAATGAGAAGATTTTGTTCTTCAATGACACGCTTCGCCTCAATTAAACTTTCGTTTTGATTGGATAGACTGTTGCGATGAAGTTCTATTTCTCTTTGCTGCAGGAGCAACTGCTCATTGTAGGCAGTCATTTCTTCATTCTGAGCGCTGATCTCTGCATTTTGTGTTAGAATCTCACGCGTTCGTTCATACACGGTCTTTTCCAGCAAGCGGTTTTGATCTTCAAGGATTTTCGTTTTCTCCTCCTCCGATTTCCTCAATTGCTCCGATACAAAAAGATTGCGTCTCGTATAGTAGGCTGTGTATCCCAGTGTTGGTATTGTGATCAAGAACAACAATATCTGCAACAAATAGCTGTTCTTCAATGCGGCTTCATAACGTGTCCTTGCATCACCTGAAATGCCGTCTTCGAATTCATTCACAAGTGCTGAGAAGGCTTGATGCTGTTGCCACACACTGTATCCAGGATCCTTCGACAGTATATCAACAAATTGTTTGTGCTCGCCTTTCGATATCAAATCCAGCATGTGACGCGCTACGTTGATATATGCGTTCACCGAGTCCTTCAGTTGATAAAATTCCTCCATAGGAAAATTCTGAGATTTCAAAGGATGCTTCAAGCCTCGATATGGCCAGGGTATTATCCCTGATGGCTTTATTTGCAGCATTCAGAAAGTGGTCGCCTTTTACGAATGTGTAACTCCTTATAGCAAGATCGAGAAGGTGAAGACTTCGAATAACATCAAGGGTGTTGAGTTTTATTCGCTCAGCGACTTCTTGCTGTTCTTTATTCGAGGATATAACGTGATTATTGAGATAGATAAGATAGATGTTTCCAAGCATGAGTAGTCCCACCAGGGAAACAACGATATACAACAAATACCCTTTTAACCTTGATACCATCAGTATTGTCGCTTATGGCCCGTTGCCGATTTTTTCATAAATAACCAGTCAATGCAAAATTAGAATATAATATTTCTTTTCGCTTACCTTGTTATCTTTACTCACTTAAAATAATCGAGTTCATGTCCATTAAGATCAGAAAGCAGGACGCCTTGAATTATCATATGCAAGGTCAACCTGGAAAGATTGAAGTTGTACCCACAAAAGTACTAAGTTCCCAATTAGATCTTGCCCTTGCTTATTCACCCGGTGTTGCCGAGCCCTGTTTGGAAATTGCGGCCAATATAGAAGACGTATATAAGTACACAGCAAAAGGAAATCTTGTCGCCGTTATTTCGAATGGTACTGCAGTCCTCGGTTTAGGTAATATCGGGCCGGAAGCATCTAAGCCTGTGATGGAGGGCAAAGGCGTGCTTTTCAAAAAGTTCGCAGGCATCGACGTATTCGATATTGAAATTAACGAAGAGGATCCTGATGAATTCATCAAGATTGTTAAATCGCTTGAACCCACGTTTGGCGGTGTAAACCTGGAGGACATCAAAGCTCCTGAGTGTTTCAAAATTGAAACTGAACTCCGGGAGAAAATGCACATTCCTATCATGCACGATGATCAGCATGGAACCGCAATTATTTCGGCGGCTGCGTTGCTGAACGCGCTGGAAATTGTGGATAAAAGCATGAGCGACATTCAGATCGTCGTTAACGGCGCGGGTGCTGCCGCGATAAGCTGCACAAAACTTTACATTGCTCTCGGCGCTAAGAAAGAGAACATAATAATGTGCGACAGCAAAGGTGTTCTTGATGAAACCCGGACCAATCTCGATGATATCAAAAAACAGTTTGTAACGAAACGCAAGTGTGCAAGCTTACAGGAAGCTTTGAAGGGCGCAGATGTATTCATCGGCCTTTCCGTGGCCGACGCCATCACACCTGAAGATCTGAAAAACATGTCAAAAGATCCGATCGTTTTCGCACTGGCTAATCCAGATCCCGAAATCAAATACGATCTTGCGATGAAGACACGGTCTGACATTATTATGGCAACGGGTCGTTCAGACCATCCTAACCAAGTCAACAACGTACTTGGCTTTCCATATATCTTCCGTGGCGCGCTCGATGTACGCGCAACAGAAATCAATGAACCTATGAAGCTTGCTGCGGTTCATGCGCTGGCGGCATTGGCTAAAGAACCTGTCCCCGACATGGTGGTGAAGGCATATGGCACAGATAAAATCAGATTCGGTCGCGATTATCTCATCCCCAAACCACTTGATACACGATTGATCACAACGATCTCGCCAGCGGTTGCCAAAGCTGCCATTGCTTCCGGCGTTGCAAAAAATCCTATCACAGATTGGGATGCGTATCACGGCGAACTGCAAAAACGAATTGGTATTGATCAAAAGCTAATGTCACGCATAATCGATCGTGCGAAGAAACAACCGAAACGCGTGGTCTTTACGGAAGCTACCCATCATAAAATACTTAAGGCTGCGCAGATACTCAAAGATGAAGGAATTGCGCATCCTATCCTTTTGGGAAATAAGAAAGAAATCCTGAACCTCATAGAAGAGCACAAACTCGACCTGCATGATTGTCCAATTATTTACCCTCGCGAAGAAGATGAAACCGTGTATCGTTATGCAGAAGCACTTTACAAAAAACGTCAGCGTAAAGGCCATACTTATCAGGATTGTCTTCGCCTTATGCGCGAACGAAATTATTACGCCGCTATGATGGTAGAACATGGCGATGCGGATGCATTGGTAAGCGGGTTAACGAAGGACTATCCAAAAACTATCTTACCATCTCTTCAAACGATAGGAACTGCAGATGGAGTAAATCGCGTAGCTGGTATGTATATCATTCTAAACAAACGAGGTACTTTCTTTTTTGCAGATACCACTGTTAATGTAGATCCCGATGCGAAACAACTTGCCGAAATAATTGAGCTTACCGCGAGAGGAGTGAAATTTTTTGATATCAATCCGCGCATTGCCATGTTGTCGTATTCAAATTTCGGATCCTCAAAAGGCGACATACCTGATAAGACCAGGGAAGCTGTCAGGCTGGCAAAGCAGAAAAACCCGGACCTGGTAGTGGAGGGTGATATCCAGGCCAATGTCGCACTGAATACACAACTCCAGCAGGAGACATTTCCATTTAGTGCCCTTTCCAAAGAGGGAGCCAACACGCTGATATTTCCAAACCTGGCTTCTGGTAATATTGCCTATAAGCTCCTAATGGAAATCGGCGGGGCGGAAACTATTGGCCCTATCTTGTTGGGGATGAAAAAACCGGTTCATGTCCTTCAGCTCGGCAGTTCGATCCGTGAAATTGTAAACATGGCGGCAATTGCCGTTGTTGATGCGCAACTACACGACCAGGATGATCATCTTTAGGCCTGTGATTTACCCATGGTCATGTATTTGTGAATCCGGACTATTTTTTTAGATTTTTATTGCTAATTAGCGCCTTGCTATAAGCCAGGACGGTCGTTTCAATTTTTGATGGCGTTAACGCTGAAAGCACAGGGTGATGGCAGCGAATTTTTTGCCTTCTTTTTAACTGGTTACGCGCCGGCAGACACCTGGTAATAAGAACGTGATTGCAAAACGATAAGGTTGTTTATGATTGCATTCCTGAAAGGAAAACTCGTACATCTGGAACCAACGCAAGTTGTTGTTGAAGTAAACGGTGTGGGCTACCAGCTACAAATTTCACTGCAGACTTTCTCAGAGATCAAGGAGCAGGAAAATATCATGCTGCACACGCATCTGGCGATACGAGAAGATGCTCATCTGTTATACGGCTTCAGCAATGAAGCGGAAAAAAAACTGTTCCAACAACTGATATCAGTCAACGGTGTGGGACCCAGCACCGCCATCGTTATGTTGTCGTACATGAACAGCAATGAGCTGAAATCCGCCATAATACGTGAAGACGCTGGTGCGCTCCAATTGATCAAAGGTATCGGTGGAAAGACGGCTCTTCGAGTGATTATTGATCTGAAAGATAAGCTTAAGAAGGAGAGTTGGGATGATACGCAGCCAGCTATTTCTATTGGTGCCCACAATACGGTGAGGAAGGAAGCGTTATCTGCTTTACTCATGTTGGGTTTACCCAAAGCGGCAGCCGAGAAAAGTGTGGATAGCGTCCTGAAAAAATCAGGAAATACCATTACATTAGAAGATTTAGTTAAGCAGGCCCTTAAAAACGCATAGCACGTTTGACTTTCTTTACACACAAGAATCAGGTTGCTTTTACGCTTAGCCGAATGTTTGTTGTGTGGCTGAGTTTTCTATTCATGCCCGATGAGGTGTATGGTCAGGACCAGTCGCGTCCAAATGCGTCCGACACAACAGGCAATCAATCCTACACACCAAGCCGCAGACCGACATACCGCCTAAGTGACAGGTACGGCGATCCTTTTTCAAACACAACGTCTCAATCACCCCTATATCTTAAGGACCCCAATCAAATGAAGCTTGACGTAGAGATTGATACGGCAGGCAATTACACCATCTACGAAAAAATTGGAGAGCTGAATTACAGGCCTACGTCAAGTATGACCTTTGAGGAGTTCAAACAACACCAGGATCGACAGATCTTAAAGGATTACTGGCAAGGCAGAGCACGGGCACAAGACGGTGAAAGCGCAGTTAGCGGCCGCAGTCTGATTCCAAAGATCTTCATCAGTCCGATACTTGACCGGATCTTTGGAGGAAGTTATGTCGAGCTGATCCCGCGCGGTTTTGTAACGCTCGATTTCGGAGGAGCATTTCAAAAGATTAATAACCCTGCTATTCCCATAAGGCAGCAACGCAATGGCGGGTTCGAGTTTGATCAGCAGATCAACATGAGCGTTGTAGGAAAGATTGGTGAGAAGCTGGCGGTAACGGCAAACTTCGACAACAACAACTCATTCGACTTTCAGAACAACATGAAAGTTGAATACACGGGATTCAAGGAAGACATTCTTCAAAAGCTTGAGATCGGTAACGTAAGCCTTCCACTCAATAATACATTGATCCAGGGAGCGCAGAACCTTTTCGGAGTAAAAGCAAAACTCCAGTTCGGAAAACTGGATGTTACCGCCATCGCCACCACACAACGAGGCAAGACAGCTTCTATAAATCTCGGAGGACAAAACAACGGAGGCCAGGGACGGCCATTCGAGATCATTGCTTCAAACTACGACGAGAATCGTCACTTTTTTCTTGGTCATTTTTTCAGAGATCATTACAGGCAGTGGATAATCAATCCTCCGCAGATCATCTCAGGAATAAACATCACACGTGTTGAAGTATATATTCTCAACCGTAACAACGATACACAAACCCTAAGGAACGTTGTTGGATTAATGGACCTTGGTGAACCGTCGAGGGTTTATAATTCCAATGTTCACAGTGCTCGAGTCCCTACTTCACCAAATACAAACCCTGCCAATGACCTGTTCGGTTATGCGACCGCTATTCCGAGCCGCGGCGATTCCGTTGACCTGTATTTCGGAGCCAAAGGACTCGTTGGAGGAACCGATTATGAAAAAATAAACGGAGCGAGAAAACTTGCTCCCACCGAATTTACTTTCCATCCGCAGCTGGGCTACGTCACGTTAACGCGTAAGCTTCAGAACGATGAAGCACTCGCAGTTGCCTATGAATATACGTACAACGGGCAACGTCATGTTGTCGGCGAACTTTCAGAGTCCTATGCTAATCTCAAAGACAATGAAGTGATCTTCCTGAAATTGCTGCGACCACGGAAAGTGGCTGTCCGCGATGCCCAGTAAGAAGATCATCCCTACGTGGGACCTGATGATGAAGAATATCTATAACCTCAATGTAAACCAGCTTACGCGTGATGGTTTTCAATTGCGAATCATCTACCGTGATGACAGGACCGGTATCGACAACCCACAATTGCAAGAAGGGACGAATGTCAGAACCCGGCAGCTGGTTGAAATATTGGGCCTTGACCGGTTAAATCCGGTAAACGATCCGCAGCGCGACGGTAACTTTGATTTCATTGAAGGGATTACAATAAATTCCACGACGGGACTGATCATCTTTCCTTATCTGAATCCGTTTAGTGAAGGTTTAAGAGAGGCCTTCAAGGGTGAATCAAATGAAAGTTTCCTTATTCAAAAATATTCATACGATACGTTGTACAATACCACGAAAGCTGATGCTGAGCTATTCGCTACGAAAAACAAATTTTTCATCAAAGGGCTTTACAGCGCAGGCTCATCAAAAGAAATTTTGATACCGGGCTTTGGTGTCTCTCAAGGATCAGTCAAACTTTACGCCGGAGGGATTCCTCTTAACGAGGGAACCGATTACGTGGTAGACTATACTTTCGGTAAAGTGACCATCATGAACGATCAGATCCTTAATTCAGGAAAAAATATTGAAGTTAAGTATGAGCAGTCCGATCCATTTGCTTTCCAGACCAGGAGTCTGATCGGAACACGATTCGATTATCACCTGAGCGAAGAAGTCAACCTGGGGTCTACATTTATGTATTACAATGAGCGACCGCTGATCAGCCGCAATCAGATCGGTACTGAACCAGCGCGAAACATGCAGTACGGTCTTGACTTTAACATCAATAAAAAAAGCCGGCTCCTCACAAAGCTCGTAGACGCATTACCCTTCCTCCAGACTAAAGAGCAATCCGCGATAAACTTTACCGGTGAGTTTGCGCAGATCCTGCCGGGTACCTCAAACGTTGTAAACGGAGAAGGCACAGCTTACATCGACGACTTTGAAAACACTGCGACTCCCTATTCATTGATGAGTCCCGCAGGATGGAAACTCGCCTCTGTGCCAAAAACGACAGACAACCGTTTTGACCCCAGCAATAAAGCCACGGATGATGTTCGCGCGGGTTATAACCGGGCGAAACTTGCGTGGTACCAGGTGATAACCAGATGTACCGCGATGTGGGAAGGTTTAAGCCTGATAACATCACAGAAGAAGACTTGCAGAATCACTACGTGAGAGCTGTCGACCCACAGGAAATATTTCCAAAGCGACAGCTGACGCAAGGGATTTTTTACGAGCAGATCTTTGATGTTGCGTTTTACCCGACAGAACGAGGGCCATACAATTACAATCCCAGCCTCGATAACAATGGTTTCCTTTCAAACCCTCAAACGAACTGGGCGGGTATTACGAATGCGATACGCACGGAGGTTGACTTCGACAAAGCAAACATTGAGTACGTTGAATTCTGGCTACTTGATCCATTTATCAATACTTCATATGGTTATATCGATGATGGTATACATCCCCGTAAACCGAATACTACGGGTGGTAAACTTATATTCCAACTTGGAAGTATTTCGGAGGATGTGATGCGTGATACCAAGCACGCTTTTGAGAACGGACTCCCGCCTGATGGTAATCTTGATGGAACGGATGCTGAACGGAACAATTGGGGTTATGTTACCTCGCGACAGTACCTGACCAACGCGTTCGATAACTCTCCGGAATCAAGAGCCAACCAGGATGTAGGTTTGGATGGATTGCCTACCGAAAAAGAATTGAACTTTTTTCAGGACTATCTCAACGCTCTTAATCCAGGTGCGCGGGCTCAGGCACAGAACGATCCATCGGCCGACAACTTCAAGTATTTTCTCGGCGCTGATTTCGACGCTGATAACGCAAAGATCCTTGAGCGCTATAAACAAATAAATGGACAAGAAAGCAACTCCCCCATAATTACAGGTGACGAATCTGTTACACCATCCGGAAGTAACATTCCCGACAATGAAGATCTGAATGCTGACAACACCTTAAGTGAGCTGGAGGAATATTATGAGTATGACATTGATCTCGAACCAGGTGAATTGGGTATCGGCAAAGAATATATCGTTGACCAGATCACAGACGAAGGGCCTTAATTCGCCTGAGCAAGTAACGTGGTATCTTTTTCGGATTCCCGTAAGACAATTTGAAAGCAAGTTTGGAAATATCGATGGTTTCAAATCGATCAAGTATGCGCGTATGATACTTACCGGATATTCGGAACCTGTTGTACTTCGTTTCGCAAATTTCCGGATGGTTGGCAGCCGGTGGAGAAGGTATTCCGATAATCTTCGCGACGGCGGTCTTATTACTGACCCCGAACCCGGAGCGGATAACTTCACGGTTAACGTTGTGAACCTTGAAGAGAACGCGGCGGGAGATGATAAAAAGTCTCCTTATGTTATTCCGCCAGGCGTGGTTCGCGACCGCGATAATACATCGTCTGTACCCCGTCAGTTGAATGAACAGTCGGTGCAGGTATGTATTGAGGAATTACAAGATGGAGATGCACGATCAATCTTTAAAAATGCAATGCCACGAAGGGGGAGTGCTGGTACTTCAAGCCGGACCGGGACATTGCGGCCGGCAAGGCGTTCACGATCGAGCTTGTCCACGACGCCCCGGAGGAGATCGCGAACGTGAAGGCGGGGTTCGCCCCGCACAGCGACCGGGCACGCGACCCCGCGCGGGCGTACACGACGAAGATCCACCTCCCGCGGTAGGTCGAGCAGCTGGGGCTTGCACAAGGGTTCCGCGGCTCACGAGCGCGCGTAAGCGACGCACGCCCGCGACAGGTCGTCGAGCGCGGCGGACTCTGAATCATACTCCTGCACGGGCTGCCACCCGACATTCCGCTCGCCACCCCTGAGGTGGCGGTATAGGGTTGGCGGCACCCGCGCAGTCGTCTTGTACACGGCGGTCCCGCCGCCGACGTCGCCTCCGCCCAGATCTACGCCCCTTCGTCGCCCGCGGGGTGCTTATCGGCGAGCCGCACCTCCCAGAGCGGCAGTGCCGGGCGATCGCCTTGGCGGCGTTTGAGAATCGCCGCGTCGTCAGCCTTGTCCACGAAGCCGCGTCGCACGAGGAAGCTCCGCCAGCGAAGCCGGGCTGGTGGGTGACGGGGAGACCGGCAAGAGACTGCGGCATCTCCCACATGCCCTCCCACAGCCTCTGGCGGCTGAGGCGGCGAGCGAGACCTTCGACATCGACGTAAGCGGAATCGCCGCCTTCCGCCTCCACCTGACTGGCCGGACGAAGTCGGCGAACAGCCCGCCGCCGTGGTCCTCCAGCCAGTCGGCGACGAGGAGCCTCGGGGCGTCGTCGCCGGGGGCGGCGAGGACGTCGGAGTAGAGGGAGAGGTACTCGGAGTGGCGGCGGAAGGCAGGCGTCACGGGCGACGCCTCGCGGTAGGCGGCGGAGGCGTCAGAGGGCTGCTGCGTGGAGCCGGGGTGGTAACCGCCTTACCCCCCCTTCTTCGGCTTCTTCGACTCCGCCGGCGGCTCGGGCTGAGCCTCCGCGGGCAGTGACTTGCTGGCGCCTGTGCCCCGGTTTCTCGGGCTCTCCCGCCGGCGGCTCTGCGAAGGATTCGACGGTGACTCCGAGTGTGTTTTTGGCTAGCGAGATGGCGGTTTCCCACGACGGTCGCCGGTGATCTTGCTCAAGATCCCGAACGCCCCCCTCGCTCATTCCCGCACGCTCAGCAGGTCCTTCCTGCTCAGCCCAGCCGCGAGTCGAGGCTCCCGCAGTCCAGCCGCAAACCACGCGGGATCGGTCATGCATTCCCACCAAGAAAAATTACAGCATTTGACGTTGAAACCTTACAGCACCTGACGTAGTATACCCACGTCGGGTCGAGAACGCAACACCCCGAGCCATCCCGTGTCCACCCCCCGAAGGAGTCACCGCCATGACTACCCGCGCGCTGTAGTGTGTGCCGCGCAATGCCGCCCTGCGCAACGCCGCCGCGCTTCGCTTCCTCCACCGCGATCATGAAGCCCGCCTACCCCTGCGAGCTTTTGCCCGTCGGCTGCGACGGGCTCATAGAGATCAACGGCGACCGCTACCTGCTGCGGTGCCACGGCAAGGAGCCGACCGACGGCTACCGCCTGACGAAGCTGCCCACAGGCGAGTGCTACGACGTCGACACCTCCACCGGCTACCCCGTCTGCGACTGCTGGGACTACCTCGCCAAGCGCGGCACGCCGTCGAGTCCGGCGTGCAACAACGGCCGCGCTCCTCAAGCCTCGCCGCGAAGGCGTCCTCTAAACCCGACCCCGAAGGAGAAGAACGATGCACGAATGGACGACGCGGAAGTTCGCCTGGCTGTCGTTCGATTTACTCCGAGCCGACGCCGAGCTGGAGAGGCCGGCCGGCACGCTCCGCCAGGCGGCGCGGGAGGTCCCGCACATCGCCGCCGCGGCCGGCGAGCTGCGTAAGATCCGCCGGCTGCTCTTCGCCGTCGCCGTCGGCGACGTGGCCGCCACCGCCACCGCCACCAGCCAGCCCTCCCTTCTAACCCGAAGGGTGTCCCGTGAACGAGGGCCCGCACCGAACCCGAACGTTCCGAGCAGCCACTCAGCTGTGCCGTCCACGCCGCCGCGGACGCGATTGCCACCGTCGCCACCGCCGACGTGGACGCCGCCCTCGCCCGGCTGGAGCAAGCCGCCGAAGCCGCCCTGCGCCGGCGAAGGTAGTGGAGGGGGGTGCATGATTACTGCGACTATATGTATCGCAAAAGTTACTACCGGGTTTACCGGCATTACCGGGGACTCTCGCACCCGGATAAGGGGTTACGGCGGCTCTCGCACGCCCTTGCGTCGCGGGGGCGTTCGGCGTAAGACGCCTGCGCGGCAACGCCCTTGGCAGCCTCGGCGTGATTCTGAAAACCGCTTCCCAAGCTGGACGTCACGGGTTCGAGTCCCGTCACCCGCTCTCGACGCGAGTCGCGTTCCTCCTCCCGGCGATGATCCCCCTTTTGAGGGAGGAAACGCACGTGCCGGCGGGCGATCGTAGCCCATAATTGATGCCGACCCCCCGGAAGTCGAGGTAGCCCGATGTCCGACTCTGCCGCCGTCGCCCAGATCATGTCCTCCGCGCGTCGGCCTGATGGGCGCCCTGGTGGCCGGGCTGTCCGTCTACTTCACCTACAAGGGCCGGCACAACCAGTTCCGGCAGGTCGTCTACGGCCGGCAGATGGACGCCTACTTCGACATCACCGAGTCGATGGCCGACCTGTACACCGCCGCCCAGAACGCCCTCGCCGCTCGGCAGCCCCTGGCTCAAGGGGGAGGACGCCCGCGCGCAGTTCCGCGCGGCCGTCGCGGGAGGAGCACGAGCGGTTCACCGGGACCGTCAACCGCGTCGCTGATCGTCCTGCCGTCGAAGGTCAAGGCGGCGGTGGACCACTTCAACGAGACCCTGCTGGCGATCAGCGACCCGGCCGACGGGCGGCCGCCGGCCGACGCCGCGGCCGAGCCCCGCGGACCCGGGCCGGACCTGGCCAAGGCGTACGAGCGGGCGGTCAACTGCATCCGCCACCACCTGGCGGTCGACTCCCTGACGACCGGGATGCTCAACGAGATGGGGATCGGCAGCGAGTCGGTGGCGCTCAAGGGCCTCCGCTCCGGCGTGAACCCCCTGGTGCCGGTCGGCGGTCGGCCCACTGAGCCTGGGGCTGAGCGGCAGGAACGGAAAGGGCAAGCGACGACCCAGACGAACGCCGCGCCGGCGGGCGGGTCGTGATCGTCGCCCTCGTGAGATGGGACCGCGAGCAGCTGCTGGCGTGGCTGGAGTCGAGGGAGGCCGCCGGGCCGCGGGCCCTGAGCGGCCTGGCCGGCGGCGCGTGGGCGGCCCGCCCCCCGTCATCCGCCGCCGGCGGTCCACCTACAACCCACGAATGACGTCTGAAATGACAGACAGGCGGCACACCGATTCGTACACCGAATCACCTGATTGCATTGAGTTTCCGTCAATTCATTTAGGGTCTTGCCTACCCGTGCCTCGTGACGTAAACTATAGCAGCGTAAGATCCTCGCGGGTGGTGGCTTGGTCCGACGTTGGGCTTCCCAAGTTGGACGTCACGGGTTCGAGATCTTGTCACCCGCTCTCGACGAGTCCTACGCCGGTTCGAGAACTCGGCCCCTTCCCTCGAACGGCGAGCTTCTGCAGGAGCGATACCCGTTTGACCTTTCCGGTGATTGTCCCCCCTTCCCGTGCAGTGCGCGTCGCTGGGCGTTCTCACGCCGATGACGTGGCTCATGGTTTGGCCCGAGAGTGCAGCCCCCGCTCGCGGCGCCGACCCCCCATCGGCCCCTGTCAACCCTGCCCGAACGCCCCGTTAGCCCCTGACACCCTTCGCGGACGAAGGCTGTCTCGTTCGCATCCCGTCACTCCCGTGTCCGTACCTTGTTCTCGCATCCGGAGACCTAGCGCATGTTTTTCTCTTCCGGCATCGGCCCGTCGGGTCGGGACCGCGCCGCGCATTCACACTCCCACAGGCCGGTCTCGAAGCAACGCCGGCGCCTGCGCGCTGGAGCGGCTCGAGCGTCGCGAAGTCCTCTCCGCCTCCACCATGTGGGCCATCGGCGGCGGGACCTACGACCTGGCCCAGACGTTCCAGCTGCACAGCAACCCGCCGGCCAACCACACCGTCTACCTCGACTTCGACGGCCACACCACCGGCAACGTGCACCGGCACCACCTGGGACAACCTCACCAGCCCCGCCTGGGACCTTCCGGCAACGGCGGCGAGCTTCACCGACCACCGAGCAGCAGGTCATCCAGAAGATCTGGGCCCGCGTCGCCGAGGACTTCGCCCCGTTCAACGTCGACGTGACGACGCAGGACCCCGGCGTGGAGGCCCTGCGGCAAGAGCGGCACCGGCGACGACCGCTGGGGCATCCGCGTCGTCATCACCCCGGACGACACGCCCGCACCCGGCTCGGGCGGCGTCGCCTACATCGGCTCGTTCAACTTCAGCAACGCCACCCCGGTCTACGTCTTCAACACCAGCGAGAAGAGCGTCGCCGAGGCCGCCACGCCACGAGGTCGGCCACTCCCTCGGCCTCGGCCACGACGGCACCGCGTCGCTGGGGTACTACGGCGGCCACGGCAGCGGCGCCACCTCCTGGGGCCCGATCATGGGGGCGTCGCTACTCGCCCAACGTGACCCAGTGGAGCAAGGGCGAGTACGCCGGCGCCAACAACCCGAGGACGACCTCGCCATCATCACCACGCAGAACGGCTTCACCTACCGCTCCGACGACGTCGGCAACAGCCAGGCCGCCGCCGTCGCCGCTGTTGCCGCAGGGGGCGTCGCGGGTCGGCCCCGTCTACGGGGTGGTCGAGCGCAACACCGACGCGGACTACTTCTCGTTCTACGCCAACGCCGGCGCCGATCTCGCTCACCGTCAACCCGCTGCCGCTCGGGCCGAACCTCGCCGTCCAGGCCCAGCTGTACGACGCGGCCGGGAGCCTGCTGACGACGCGTGAACCCGGCCGGCGCGCTCAACGCGCCGGTCAACTACACCCTGCCCGCCGCCGGGCAGTACTTCCTCCAGGTCACCGGCACCGGCAAGGGCGACCCGCTGACGAACGGCTTCTCCAACTACGGCAGCCTGGGCAACTACCGCATCACCGGCACGGTGCAGGCCTACACCGGGGCGGGCCGGTAACCAGCCCCCGGTGGCCAACGCGGACAGCGCGACCACCGTCGCCGGCGTCGCCGGTCACCGTGAACGTGCTGGCCAACGACAGCGACCCGGACGGCGACGCCCTGACCGTCACCGGCGTGCGCGACGTGGCGAACGGCACCGCGGTCATCTCGGCGGAACTCGGTGATCTTCACGCCGGCCGCCGGGTTCACCGGCGTCGGCTCGTTCACCTACGACATCAGCGACGGCCGGGGCGGCACGGCCTCGGCCACCGGCAGCGTCACGGTCAACCCCGGCAGCAGCCAGCAGTCGTTCACCAACGACACCGACGTCACGATCAGCTCGACGCGGACCTCCACGGTCACCTCGTCGATCAACGTGTCGGGGCTGTCCGGGACGATCCAGGACGTCGACGGTGAACCTGAACCTCTACCACACCTACGTCAGCGACCTGCGGATCACCCTCATCGCCCCCGACGGGACGAGAGTCGTCCTGTTCAACCGCCACGGCGGCAGCGGCGACAACCTCCTCAACACGACGTTCGACGACGCCGCCGGCACGGCGATCTCCTCCGGCGCCGCGCCGTTCACCGGCACCTACCGCCCGTACCAGTCGCTCGCCGCCCTGGCCGGCAAGAACCCCAACGGCACCTGGACGCTGGAGATCCGGGACTACGACTAGCGGGACGGCGGCCGGCTCGACCGCTGGACGCTGACCCTCGGCCTGGGCGCGGCCGGCGCGACGGCGGCCGCGGCGGGCGACGGGTCGCGGTTCGCCCCGCCGCTGCGGCAGGAGTCCCCAGGCGGCGCGGTTCCACGACCGAGTGAGCCCCGGGGCGTCGCCGGCCGCCTGGTTCCGCGGGGGCGGTCTCCGACCACCTGCCGACCGACCTCGCGGGGGCCGGGCTCGCGCGGCGGCTGCTCGGCTCGGCCCACCTGGACGGGGCCGAGCCGGAGGCCGACCTGCCGCGGGGGTGAGGAGGGCGGTCGCGGGCCGGGGCGAACTGACCCCGGCCCGTTCCCTTTCCGCCCTGCCCGGATACAACACCCTCTCCCCAGCCCTACGACCCGGGCGAGGAGGTTGCCGTGACCGTCCTGCGTCGACGCCGGGCGCTCTCCGGAGCAGCACGTCGGCTACCGCCATCGGCAAGGCGATCTACCGCAAGGAGTTCTTCAGCGACCCGGACACCGGCATGATGGTGCGCCTCGTCCGCTACCCCGCCGGCGTCATCAACCCGCGCGCACACGCACCCCTGCGGCCACGGCATGTACGTCCTCGAAGGGCACGCTCGTCACGCACAAGGGCACGTTCGGCCCCGGCTGCTTCGTCTGGTTCCCCGAAGGCGAAGTGATGGAGCACGGCGCCAGCGCCGACGGCGACGTCGTCGTCGTGTTCATCACGAACAAGCCGTTTCGGATCGACTACGTCGCCGAACCGCCCCGTAGGCGCTTTTCGTGGCGGGCGCCGTCCTTCCTTCCCAGTTCCCCCCTGATACGCGGGGCCGCGCCGCGGCCTTGGGCGGACAAGACGTCGCCTCTTCGGCGGAGGACCTGGATGAACGGCGAACCCGCGCCCGGCGGGCCGTGCGGCCCCTCGTCGTTGAGGACGACCCCGACACCGCCAAGCTGCTCTCCGTCGTGCTGAGAATGAGCGGGCACCGAGTCCGGGTGGCCCGCGACGGCTTCGAGTGCTGGAGGCGGCCCGGGCCGACGCCCCCGACGTCGTGATCCTCGACGTCGGGCTGCCGGGGATGAGCGGCGCCCAGGCGGCCCGCCGGTCCGCGCCCGAACAGGGCGAGTCGCGGGCCGTGCTCCTCGCCCTGACCGGTATGTGCGCCAGGAGGACGTGAACCGATCCCAGGAGGCGGGGATTGACCTGCACCTGGTCAAGCCAGTCGACCCTGCGCTCGATCTCCTCGCCGTCCTGGACATGATCCCGGAAGCGCGGTGGCGGCGC
>CAVZFT010000048.1:0-173516 GCA_963774615.1 uncultured Cytophagales bacterium | reverse complement strand
GCTTCTGCCGTGGCCAGAAACATGCTGACAGTGATCCGCGTGACAGCGGCATCAATAAGTGCCTCTCGTACCTGGTCAAGCTGATTCTCGCGTATGATTGCTATGATTAGTTTCATCTGTCGTAAGATTAATTAGGGTTAGTCATTCCGTAACCACGTTCGCCATGATAATAATTATCGAGGCCTCTCATTTCGCCTTCCGCATTTGAACGGATAGGAACAATCTTGTTGAGGACAAAAAGGATTGCCAATGTTCCGATCCCGGCATAAGCAATCGCGATAATTACTGCAAGCGCCTGAACGCCGAGTTGTTGCATCACCGACCAGCTACCCGCAGCCGTTGCCGCTTCCGCCATCCATGACTCGCGGATAAAGAACGTAAGGAAGATTGCGCCCACTATTCCGCCGACACCGTGTATACCGAAGGCATCCAGCGTATCATCGTATCCCAATTTGTTCTTAAGAATGATAGCCATGTAACAAATACCACTGGCAAGTACGCCAAGGGCAAGAGCGCCTACAGGTTTTACAACACCTGCAGCTGGAGTTATCGCGACAAGCCCGGCAAGGACACCGCTGACAAATCCCAATGCAGTTGCTTTACCCTGGTGAGTACCTTCAATGATAATCCACGCCATAGCCCCGGCCGCCGCGGCAATCTGAGTTGCTGTCAATGCCTGCGCTGTGCTTAAACCGCTTGAAACACTGCTACCAGCATTAAAGCCGAACCATCCTACCCACAACAAACCTGCGCCGATCATCGTCATAACCAGGTTATTGGGACGCATCGGCAAGTGCGGAAATGATTTCCGGCCACCGAGATACAATGCAGCTACTAATCCGCTGACACCCGCTGAGATATGGACGACTGTTCCACCAGCAAAGTCAATAGCTCCTTTTGCTCCAAGATTGAATAAAAAGCCGTCGCCAGCCCAAACCCAATGGCAAAGGGGGTTGTAAACAAGTATCCCCCACAATGCGATGAAGAAACAATATCCTTTAAATGAAACTCTTTCCGCAAATGCACCAGCTATCAAGGCTGGGGTGATAATGGCAAATTTTGCCTGGAACATTGAAAAGACGTATTCAGGGATTCCGTAACTCATTATGGTGTCGTCAATTCCGGAGAGGAGAAAATAATCCCAACTCCAGCCGAACCATCCGCCGAGAACATTAGGTCCGAAGGCCATGCTGTATCCGCAGACAACCCATAGGACAGTCATAATGCCCATGGCGGCAAAACTGTGCATCATAGTGCCCAGCACGTTCTTTGTCCGGACCAGTCCTCCATAAAACATGGCCAGCCCAGGGATCATTAACAAGACTAATGCTGCGGAGGTAAGCATCCAGGCAGTGGCGCCGGAATCTATAACCGGGGCATCAGCTGCAGGCAAAACTGTTGGTATGGCGATCATACCAAGCAAGATCAAAAGTGCTCGTGGTGTAATTTTCATCTCAAATCGGTCAATAGGTTTAAGGAAGTGAAAGTAATTCTGTCCAAAATAAATTACTTTGGTTTTATATACAAACGCTATAGAGCATTTGGAGAGGAGTCAAAGAATATTTGAACACTATCTTGATTTTTGGTTCACTACAACGTTTGTTTGAATAAATATATTTCACATTCCATCAAACAGAAACATCATGTCTTCCAGTCAACCTCCCGAGTTTTTGAAGATACAATACCAGATAATGCAATCTACCTTCCATGAGATCTTGCTTCGTCATGGTTTTGCTGGAGAAAAGGCACAGGCATGCGCTTCCATCTTCGCTGACAATAGTCTCGACGGTGTTTACACACATGGGGTGAACAGATTTCCCCGATTTGTCAAGTACGTTCTGGATGGATATGTCCGTCCGGATGCTGAACCAGTACGCGAAAGTGCCATAGGTTGTATTGAGCAGTGGGATGGACGTCTCGGACCCGGTCCACTCAATGCCCTGCATTGTACAGACAGGGCAATGGAAATTGCCAGCGTACAGGGTATGGGTTGTGTAGCTATTGCGAACACGAATCATTGGATGCGCGGTGGCACGTATGGATGGAGAGCAGCGCGTAAAGGTTTCGTCTTTATCGGCTGGACCAATACAACGGCAAACATGCCAACATGGGGAGCCGTAAACAGCAAACTTGGAAATAATCCGCTCGTCATCGCCGTTCCTAATCAGGATGACGCTATCGTCCTCGATATGGCTATGTCGCAATTCTCTTACGGAATGCTGGAGTTCTATCAACTGAAAAATCAACAACTGCCGGTTCAGGGCGGATTCACAACCGAAGGAACATTAACTACGGACCCGGGTTCAATACTTAAATCCCAGCGAATCTTGCCGGTTGGATATTGGAAAGGTGCTGGATTGTCCTTGTTATTGGATATCCTGGCAACAATCCTTTCCGGCGGACTTTCTGTCGCTGGTATTACGAAACAGCCGGCGGAAATTAGTGCCTCGCAGGTATTTATTGCCATCGCTGTTTCAAAGCTTAAGAACTTTGCAACGATATCATCTGCCATTACACAGATCCTTGATGATTACCACGATTCAATTCCTGAGAAAGGATCGAAGATTCTGTATCCTGGCGAAAAGGTGATGAGTGTCAGAAAAGAAAACACCACCAATGGCATCCCCGTCCTAAAATCCGTTTGGGAAGAAATTAAATCATTGTAACATCCGTCCATTAATTTCAATTTGATTATAAAAGCTATCGACCAACCAACTATGGACTATCGACCGACTAACTATGGACTTATTTCTTATCTGTGTTATTATCCTTTTGATGATTTTTCCTTCGTTGCTCCCGCGCAGCAACATGACTTAAGGAAAAGTATTCAGGACATCATTAGCGCGTCCGACGAAAAAGTCGGAGTTGCTATCATGGGATTGGAAAACAAGGACACTGTTTCTGTTAACGGCCGCACCCATTGCCCTATGCAGAGCGTCTATAAACTGCCTTTGGGTATGGCGGTGCTCAAGCAAGTTGATCTCGGTAAATTATCGCTGGATCAGAAGATACATATTGCAAAAAAGGATTTGCTGCAAATACATGGAGTCCTTTGCAAAAGAAATATCCTGAAGGCAATGTCGATGTTCCTCTTTCTGAAATTTTAATGTATACCGTTTCTCAAAGCGACAACAGCGGATGTGATATTTTATTCCGGCTATTGGGAGGCCCTTCAAACGTTGAAAAGTTTATCCATAGCCTGGGAGTTCGTGGAATGGCGATAGCAACCACTGAGGAACAGATGCACGGCTGATTGGAATGTTCAATTCACTAACTGGAGCGAGCCACTCGCGATGGTGCAGCTGTTGCAGCTCGTACATGAAGACGAAGTGTTATCGCCGTCCAGCAACGACTTTCTTCTAAAGCTAATGAAGGAGACAACGACCGGCCCCAATAGGATAAAAGGTTTGCTTCCTAAAGATGCAGTGGTTGCTCACAAAACGGGAACTTCCGGGCAGAATGAGGAAGGCGTAACCGCAGCGATCAACGATGTGGGAATTGTTACGCTTCCAAACGGAAAACACTTCGCCATTGCAGTATTTATGTTAAACTCTAAGTCCGATCCCAAAAAACTGGAAGCAGTGATAGCGGCTATTTCCAAGGCCGTATGGGATCACTACTCCAAGTAACTAAGTCAATAGTCGATGGTTAATCGGTCCATGGTCGATAGTCGATCAGTCGATGGCGAGTAGGCGATAATCAATACTTAATTGGTAACGACCGTCATTATATCGTGGACCATTGAACTAAATGACTATGAACAATCAACCATGGACTATGAACCATGGACTATCAAACTATCGACTGCTATTCGTACCGTAATGTATTCGCAGGATTGCTCATCGCCGCTTTAATGGTTTGCGTGCTCACCGTGATCAATGCAATCAGAACGGCAAGTACCCCTGCCAGCAGATAAGCAAAAACATCCATGCTGATGTGATAGGCAAAAGTGCCTAGCCATTTGTCCATGAAATACCATGCCACTGGCCATGCAATGAGGTTCGCGATCAACTATCAGTATCACGATCTCCTTTGACAACAAACCGAGGATACTTGGAACGGATGCGCCAAGCACCTTGCGTATACCGATCTCTTTGACTCGTTGGGATGGCATTGAAAGTAGCAAGACCGAACAAACCGAGGCATGCTATCAAAATCGCGAGGCTGGCAAAAATAACGAACAGCTGTCCCTGCTTTTGTTCTGCCTCATAAAGATTCTTGTACTGCATGCTGAGGAATTCATACTCGAACGGCCGATGAGGAAGAAATTCTTCCCACACTTTTTCGAGCGTTTCTATGCCAGCCTGAACCTGGTCGCCGGCAAGCTTAACGGATATACGGCCGAAAAATCGTCCGGGTTCAAACACCAGGGGGACAATGGGTTCGTGAAGGGATTCGAAGTGGAAATCTTTTACAACACCAATCACCTTTCCTGTTATACCACCATATTGAAAATCCTTATTGATGATAGTTTCAGGCGTCAATCCCATCATCTTAACCGAAGCTTCATTGAGAATGAATGCCAATGAGTCATCCGTCTTAATATCTTTTGAGAAATCTCTGCCCGCCGCAAATGTAACTTCATAGGTCTTAAAAAATTCCTGGTCGATCCTGATGTTCTTGAGTACAACGTTGGTATCGGCGAGGCTGTCACCTTTCTGAACCCTTGCGGATCCCTGTGAATCCAATAGTCTTCCCGTTGGGACCCGACTTGACCTCGATACGTTTTTTATTGTTGATTGCTTAGTCAGCTCATTGAAGAACGCATCATAGTTAGGCCCGAGCTCACCAAAATATCGCAACGTAACAACCTGATCCTTGTTATAACCGAGTTCTCTGTTGTTGAGGAACTCCAATTGCTTAAGAGTTATAAATGTTGCGACAATCAGAATAATGGAAATGGCAAATTGAGCAACTACAAGGAATTTCCTCAGTGTGCCTTTCCCCCGTGATGAACCTTGATTGCCTTTTAATATCATCGCGGGCTTGAAACCTGATAACACGAATGCAGGGTAAATGCCTGCCAACAATCCTACAACGAGAGCAAAAATTACAAGTCCGGCTGTCAACATCCAGTCGCGCACAGGACTAACTACAATCTCTTTTCCCGTAAACTCATTAAGCCAGCCCAGGGCAGGGTAGCTTAGCAATAATGCTATCACAAGCGCCAGGAACGCGATCATCACGGATTCGCTTAGATATTGGTTGATCAGCTGATTCTTAAAAGCTCCTACAACTTTTCTCAGCCCAACCTCTTTGGCTCTCTTTGACGCGCGTGCCGTGGAAAGATTTACAAAGTTAAAACATGCGATAAGGATGATGAATATCCCGATAACCCCCATCATGTAAACATTGTTGATGTTTCCGTTGCTTTCCTCCTCCGAGTCAAGGTGGGAATACAGGTGAATATCGGTCAGCTTTTGCATGAAAAGATTTGTCCACGTCGAAGGCATAGGCTCATCGTTGCCAGAGTCCTGTCGTCGCATATGCTTATCGATGAATGCGGGAAACTGTTTTTCCATCTTTTTTACATCGAAAGGTTCTTTGACAAGAGCGTACGTCCCAAACGAATTGTTGCCGAAATTGGTCTCGAGTCCACGCCTGCCATAAATGGTGGTATCGTTTAGCGTTGAAAACGAAACAAGGATATCAGGATGCCAATGGGATTGTTTTGGAAAATTCTTAAAAACGCCGCTCACCACCACGTCGTATTGGTTTCCAACTCTTTAACGATTTGCCTAGCGCGCTTTCGGAACCGAAGTATCTCTTTGCTGTCTCTTCCGAAAGCATAAGATGAAATGGCTCTGTTAATCCTTTGTCGGCACTTCCTTCCACCATGGGAATGCTGAAGATCTTGAAAATTTCAGGCTCTGCGATAGTATGCACCTTCTTCGTTAAACGCTTTCTTTTCTTCTGCTCCTTCCTGTAATGCGATGAGCAGGCGTGTATTCAGATATACGGGCAACCTCCTCAAACTCGGGGAAATCATTTTTTAACAATGGGCCGAACGGAGGTGCTAAGTGACCCAGGTGTAAATTAAGCGAACCGTCAGGTGACAAAAAGTTTCGTGTGAAGCGGTATGTGCGATCGGCATTAGCGTGATAACGGTCATAAGACAACTCGTCTTTAATAAAAAGATAGATCAGCAGGCAGCAGCACATGGCGAGGGCCAATCCAAAAATATTTATGAATGAACTGAGCTTGTCGCGGAGAACGGCACGAAAAGCAATTTTCAGATAGTTTTTGATCATAAGGGGCAGGTTTTTAAAGTTAACTCAACAGCTGGCCAAACGTTACACAAAGATCATGCTTTTCACCAAAGGTTGCTTTTGGGACGTGAAACCGATGACAACACACCTACGGGTGTTCAAAGTTGAGCATTAGTGTCCGGAAAATAGGTCAAAAAAACTTATCATCTGAGCTTCGAATCCGGGCCGCCCCGGTTTCTAAAAATTTTTACCTTCACAAATAAGTGAAGAGCATGAGATACCCTGAAATCCATACGGTTTTGCCTGTTATTTTTTTCCATCCAGGCATTTGTAACGCAGTCCTTTGCGCAGACCACGTATTGCAATCCGATGGACATCGATTACAAGTACAATTATGAACAATTGAACGACAGCATTTCTTACCGTTCCGGAGCGGACCCCGTTATCGTAAATCACAAGGGAGAATACTTTCTCTTCGTCACAATCTCCGGAGGATACTGGCATTCGAAGGATCTTGTGAACTGGACATATATTGTCCCGAATAAATGGCCGATGGAGGACATGTGTGCTCCGGCTGCCATGTCGGTGAAGGACACGTTGTATTTGTTTCAGTCCACCTTCGAACAGAGGCCTATCTTCTATTCACTTGAACCTGAAAAAGGAAACCTTCTTTTTTATAACCGTTGGCTCCCCCGGCTCCCAAATGAAGTCGGACCGTGGGACCCAGCACTGTTCTATGACGAAGAGCTAAATAAGTGGTACATGTACTGGGGATCTTCCAACGTCTTTCCACTTTACGGTAGCGAGTTGGACAAGCATAAGAGATTGTCATACAAGGGCGAGTACAAACCTATGCTCTACCTTCAACCCGAAGAACATGGGTGGGAGAGATTCGGACGCGATCATCGCAGCAGCATAAAACCATTCATGGAAGGCGCATGGATGACGAAGCACAACGGCAAATATTATTTACAGTATGGCGCGCCTGGAACCGAATTCAACGTGTATGCGAATGGAACCTATGTTGCCGATCATCCGCTGGGCCCGTTTACGTATGCGCCTTATAATCCAGTTTCATATAAGCCGGGAGGATTTGTGACTGGCGCGGGTCATGGAAATACATTCAAGGACAACTATGGCAACTATTGGAATACAGGCACACCGTGGATTGCAGTAAACTGGAATTTCGAGCGGCGTATAGCTATGTTTCCTGCGGGATTTGATAAAGATGGCCAGATGTTTTCGAACACCCGGTTTGGAGACTTTCCTCATCGCTTGCCGACGAGCAAATGGGAAAATAAAGACCAGCTTTTTACAGGATGGATATTGCTCTCCTACATGAAGCCGGCGACTGCTTCATCGAGTCTTGACACCTTTAAAGTGAGCAATGTTACTGATGAAGATCCACGTACGTTTTGGGTAGCACAACAACACAAGCCAGGCGAGTGGGTGACTATCGACTTGCAGAAAGAGCATGAAGTAAAGGCACTTCAGGTTAATTACACGGATTACAAGTCGGACATTTTTGACAACGATCCCGCCCGCGTCTATACGCAGTTCAAGATCTACCATTCATTGGACGGAAAACAATGGGAGATTCTAACTGACCTCACAAAGGAGAAGAAGCGTGACCGTCCCAATGCTTACATTGAATTGAAGACGCCCGTTCGCACCCGCTATATCAAGTATGAGCACGTATATGTCGCGTCACCAAAGCTTGCCATTAGCGATATCAGGGTTTTCGGAAACGGATATGGTACGCCCCCGAAAACGCCTGGAAAATTTTCTGTCAAGCGAGATGTTGATACGCGGAACGCATTTGTGAGCTGGGAAAAAGTTCCGGGAGCAATAGGTTATAATATTCTGTGGGGAGTATCGAAGGACAAGCTGTATCAGACCTATCAATTGTTTGCCGATAAACCCACGGTCTTTGAGATACGGGCGCTTTCAAAAGGTGTTGAATATTACTTTGCCATAGAAGCGTTTAACGAGAACGGTGTATCCAGGATAAGCGACATTGTTCACATCAAATAGTCTTTCAATTTAACCTTGGAGCTGTGTCAGAAGTCATAAATGATAAGAAGGTCTTTTCATTGCTTGAAGTCACTCTTAGCATAAAAAAAACCATTCAGGAAAGATATCAACGTTCGTTTTGGGTAAAGGCTGAGATGAACAAACTCAACCACTATTCTTATTCCGGACATTGTTATCCCGAACTTGTAGAGAAGATTGACGGCAAGGTTGTAGCTCAAATGAAAACTAATTTGTGGAAAGACGACTATCTGCGGATCAATTCAAATTTTCTCAACTACGCTGAAAGAACCGTTAAAGGATGGAATCAACATCCTGTTTAATGCAACGGTGAATTTTGATCCCGTTCACGGATTAGGTCTGCGGATCATTGACATTGATCCGGTATTTTCTTTGGGTGAGTTGGAGAGAGAGAAGCTTGAAACCATCGACAAACTGAGAAAGGAAGGTGTGTTTCATTCAAACAAAGATCTTTCAATGCCGTTACTGCCTCAGCGCGTCGCGGTGATATCGGTAGAGACCAGCAAAGGTTACGCGGATTTTCTAAAGATCATTTCAAACAACACCTGGGGATACCGGTTCTTTTGTTTTCTATTCCCGGCCTTGTTGCAAGGTGACCGGTCTGTTGATTCGATACTCTATCAGTTAAAAAGGATACGCCGTGTCAAACACCACTTCGATATTGTTGCGATCGTAAGAGGCGGTGGGGGAGATGTTGGTTTATCATCCTATAATCATTATTCATTAGCAAAGGAAATCTGTCAATTTCCTATTCCGGTGCTGACAGGCATAGGGCACTCCACGAACGAGACTGTTGCCGAGATGGTGGCATTCAAGAATGCCATTACACCGACGGAGCTTGCAGACTTCCTGATACAGGCATTCCACAATTTCTCGGTACCGGTTCAGCAATTGCGGGAAACATTAGTATCTACAACTACAGGCATATTGGCCGATGAAAAAGCGGAGCTGCTGGGCAGTGCACGTTATTTTAAGTCCGTGACCAACCAGTTATTGATCCACAACCGGCACGAGGTGAAGAGTTATGCGCGTTCCGCATCTCAACACCTGGTTTATTACTTCCAAAAGAAAAAGCAACTAGGATTAGACTACCTGAGTCGCCTTAAGAAAAGCACAATTTCATTACAAAGGAGCAGGACTATCGAATTAGCGAATGTTGAGAAAAGTATTAATCTTATGGATCCTATCAATATTTTAAAAAGGGGATTTACAATTACATTGAAAGATGGTAAGGCTATAACGAGCCTTGCTGATGTCAAACCGGGAGACACGACAACAACAATAACAGCTGACGGAACGATCACCAGTGCAGTAGTTAACACTAAAAGGAACGAAACCACATGAGCGAAAAAATTACGTATACTCAGGCATTTGAGGAACTTCAGGCTATTGTTGAGGAAATTGAGAAGGGCCAGATCTCTGTGGATGAACTTTCAGAGAAGGTAAAACGAGCGACGTTCCTTATTAAGCTTTGTCAGAACCGCCTCACAACGACCGAAGAAGACGTGAAGCAAATACTAAAAGAGCTTGAAGACGGGGAAGAATGAGGAGAAGTGAGTAGATGAGGAGATGAGAATGAGGAGTGGATTAGAAGTTAGGGAAAATTTCTGTGGAAGTGGAGCTTAGGTAATAAGGGAGCACGAATTACAATAAATGTCTCAGAGTAAGATACCGCCGTAACCGTCTTTGATTCGTGCCCTAGCTTGTGCGTTGATACTCTCTTCTCATCTCCTCAACTTCTAACTATCGGAACGGAAATCCGATGTTTACATAACCGTATACCTTATCCGATTGTCCGCAATACATCGCTGAAATTGATAGCGGTCCGATACCGGAATCATAGCCGAAAGACAGTGCCGCTCCGGAAAGGTAATTATCAAACGAAATATTATTATCATCAAGAAGATAATCGTAGACTGCTCCGTTTAACCGAAGCGTTGTGTAAAAGCTGCGGGTGATCTGATATTGAAGCCCTAACATCAGCACGCTTATGTTGTTTGTGTTAAGGGCGTATTCAGGCAATCCGGCAAACGGCACCTGATTTCTTACAAAATCATTGATTCCACCGACGTTGAAAAAATTGAAATAACTGTCTTCTCCCTTAAAATTTATGGCAGTGTTGAACTGGGTTAACAGGGTAAATTTTCTGGACAACGGAGTGAAATTTTCGACCTTGAAGTGGAACTGGGTGTAGGGGTCGAGATCGAGGGAGTCGGTTTTAACAGTTTCGGTTCCATCGAGTATGGTGATCGCGGATGGGTCTTGTTTGTAGATCACTCCGAATTTGCCGTCGACACGCCATCCGCGAGTGGAAAAATTCCTTTTGTTGAGGGTGTTGTGTTTGTAATAGAGGTAGCTGTGGAAATAAGTATTAGTCCCCTCAAAAGATGTTATACCGGAAATCTTTGGTTTGATCTTGAAGTTCTCAAGCGTGGTACCAATTCCCAGGGCTGAACTGAATCCAAACGTTCGCTGTAACCTTAGATCTACCAGTGGATTATAGGAACGGTACAAATACAGTTGCTCGAAATTTTGATAGATGGGAAATTTAAAACTTTCGTAATAGAGAGATAAAATAAGATTGAGTTCGTCCTTCTTACCAAACGCGGTGTTGTGTTCAAGTAATACCCTGAAGTTTTCGCTGATATTTAATTTAACTGTCGACTTCGAACGGTCGATGATAAAATTCTTTGTTTCCCCGCCCAAGGATCAACGCGACATTGCTAAACGTATGATAATGTATTCCCGCTTTAAAATGTGTCAAGGGGCGCTCAACAACGTTGAAGTCCAGTACCGCGTGACCTGGTGTTTTATTAGGGTGCCATTCATAGGCGATCCTGCTGTAATTAGTTGATCCATACACGCGGCGAATAGCTTCAGCGACTTTAACGCCATCGTAAGTTTTTCCGAGCTCCAGCGCAAGCCGGTTCCGGAATGATGTTCGGGTGGTACTTTTCAATCCATGAATACGAATGCTATCCACGGTGACAGTTCTGGTTTGCGGCAGCCGGTTTTTTATTGGCGCGTAGTCCGGGTAGATTGCGCGAAGTGAATCCGCAATTTTCTTAAAGATCGGATAGAACTTGTCGCCGGTTTGTTTACCGATAGCGATTATACTATCCGCGCCGCTAAAGGCTGCGGCAGAGAACTTTTCAACGTGCGGTTGTATCAACAGGTCGCACAGCTTTAATTGTTGTTCGAAGTCGTCGGCATCTTTATAAAAGCCTATTTGATAGAGAATATCGATCGCGGTGGTGAGATCTTTGGCCTTCAGCAGACCTTGTGAAAGATTGACGCCAATAATATAATCCGCGCCCATTGCCTTAACATCGCTAACGGGAAAATTTCGCACGACTCCACCGTCGACAAGTTTGGTGTCTTTGTAATCAATCGGTGTGAAGATGGACGGCAGGGCCATACTTGCCCGGATAGCTGTCACGAGTTCGCCCTGGTCGAGCACCACAGCTTTGCCTGTACTGATATCCGTTGCTACGCATTTGAAGGGTATGCTGAATTTTGAAAAGTCTTTGATGTCATAAACAGGAAGGAACAATTCCTGAAACTTTAGCCAGATCTCCTGTCCTTCAATGATCCCGGTTTTTATCTTAAACTTTCCGTTCTCGAATGGAACTTCAAGAGCATAATTATCGAACTCAGCTTTTTCGTCGATGCTGACGTTGCGAATGGAAGGTTTTCCGGAGAAAAGAAAGTTCCAATCGATATCTCTTGCGATTTTTTCGATCTCCTTTCCTGAGTAACCCGCGGCGTATAAAGAACCGATGATGCTACCCATGCTCGTCCCGGTGATACAGTCTACTCTCAGGCCCGCGCTATCGATTGCCTCGAGAATACCGATGTGCGCAAGACCTTTGGCCCCTCCGCCACTCAACGTCAATCCAATTTTTGGCTGGCTCCATGGCAAGATTGGTGATCAGCAGCACTAGACCTATTAAGACACATTTCCTCATCCAAGCCCAAAATTTGAAAAAAGATAAGCTTTTTTAAGTTGAATACGTCATGCGTTTCGGCAACTGGCGAGGGGTGAATGCAACCTGGAAAGATATTTTTTCTGCGGAGGGTTGTTGGCGTGAACGCTTATGTATAAGAAGTGGCGCTCAGCAAAAATAAAAACATGTCCTCCTTATCAGCGCCATTTCGTATACATTTTGTTAGCGGCGTGCCCAATTATTCTTCAATTGTTCTATATAAAGCATAACTAAAATGTTGGTTGCCGACCATGATACTTCTGTCCTTGTCCAGAAAGAAAAGTACATCCTCGTCTGCTCTTAAAAAAAATAAAGATCCCTTTAATGAATGAGTAAGTTGATAAACAATTGCGTTCGGGTCTACTTTTGAACCCTTAATTATCTGCCATCTACCTTTAAGAATATTGTCTGCGTGAAATTTAAACCCTTCCAACGAGTAAGTGCCCGAAGTTGTATCGGGGCCATTTTTATAAAGTGTTAGTCGCCACTTTATCTTTATACATTCAGGTATCGTTTGCTCATGTAACTGCTTTGCGAGCTCCTGACATGGCGTTCTGCCATCAAAATACCCAATAAGATTAGTCTGATTGTTAGCTGACTGTGCTGAAACAAAAGTTAATGAGAAACAACTGTACAGCAGAACAAATGAAAAAGACATTTGTTTCATAATGTAAATCAGTTTGATTTAGAAATATCAGTCCTGTTTAGAACAAAAGCAAAGCTTGGGTCTCCTTTTATGAACTTCATATTACTGTCTATAAGATGAAGAATATTATTATCCAGTTGAATGAATACAAGTTCTTGGGCATTCTTGTCGCCAGCGAGATGCAAGATTTTATACTTCGTCCTGTTTTTTATAATGGAAGTTGTCAATAACTTCCCGACCACACTCATGCTTTTGCCGCCACCCAAAAAGTTCATAGTATTTGGTTGAAAATCACCATAAGAAATAAGCAGTTTAAATGAGTTGTCGTTACCGTTTTTAGCAAACATTTCTAATCTCCATTTCATAAATACACAGGTATCAGAAAGAGGTATTTTAAGTACAGCATTCACTGATGGATTGCAAGGAGTGCTGCCTTCAAAAATACCGATTGGTAACTTGGTCTCGGATGCGCTGTTTTGTGACCATGAACTCACAGCACAGCACCATATAAGGACAATAGAAGAAAAGCGACTGACCGAGTTCATATAAATGATTTTATCAAATATCAAAAGTCTTGTCACTAGTTACAAGTGTATTTGAAAGGCTTGCCGCTAACAATTCAGTATACGTATTGCCGTTATTTCTGCAAATATATGCGTATTGCCGATATATTTCTTTTATGCGTTACGTCTAGATCTGAATCTTCAACTTTTCTATCGGACTCACAACGTCTCGACCTTTCGAAGATACATGCGCATATATTTCTGTGGTTTTTGGGGAACTGTGTCCTAATAAAAATGATTATTGCGCACAACAGGAGTGCAAGCGCTTATCGATACTCGTTAGGCAAGTCGTTGTGGGGAAGGGCTGTCTCACAAAAACGTGGTACCCACCAGGATTTTTTAACCTGGTTGAGCGCGACAATTTGAATTCTGTTCGGTCCCACCACGTTAACAGTAATTATTTTTTTTGCTGCCAGGTCTGACTTTACCTGAAGAAAGACCCAAATAAGATCGACATGCGGGCTTAGATAAATAGTCTTCACGTCGTCAATAAGTTCGTCAAGCCTCATAGCTTCACGCACTTTTAGTTTTGAAACGATAAATGTGCTGATTGTATGATAATGCGATTTAAGTAAATACGCGCCAGGTTTGTGATCTGGTCTTGAGGTTAGTAATTACATCACGGTTTGAATCCATCGTGTTAATCGAAAGGCGTAACAATTGTAAGCTACATAAACCTTTCGATGGCCGGCATTATTACAGCAATTAATCGACGGCTGAATGATGACTTGCGCTTCTTTGTCGACGAGTGGTGTTGGTCTACATTTGATGCATTTGGTGTTCTTCGATGTTGGTCGCACTGGGTAGGCTCATGAGTTAGCATAGTTAGTCCATAGTCCATAGTCGAAGCAATCAGAGTCGGTAGTCCAAGCGTTGGCCCTCGACCTGCGCACTATCAAGTATCACTACCCTTACCATGGACCATCGACTATGGACTATCGACTATCCTAACCATCGACTACTTGCTTCCGATGTCGGTCAATTTTTCGATATCGTTGTTGATCGACAAAATAAGCAAACTCGTAGCCGTGCAGAAAACAGGACTTGTTATACAATGATGTCCATTCCAGCTGCCATCATTGTTCTGGATCTTCAGCATACGGCCACTGATGTTATCATACCATTCTTTCCACGCAGTATCCTTTCCGATCACCATACTTTCACCCGTTTGCAGATAGCTGAGAAATTCTTCACCACCATTGCTTCCGAAGCCATCCATAACGTCTTCACGTTGCGCAGCCACTTTGGCGGATTGATAAACTTCGTAGGCCGTAGAATACTTGATCGCATCGTCTTTATCAAAACCAATCTTTAGAAGATTTTCTGTCGATGCAGGGGCGCTTTGCTCGAGTCGTCCGTCACGTTTGGCTTTTGAAAGCTCTTCCTCCACACGCCGTGCTTCTTTAGCGCTTGCACGAGCTGATCCGGATACCGAATAAAGCATAACACCAGCGCCCATTTCCGTTTTGACGTCTCCGGTCTTTGCATCGAAATTGTTTTTTTGAGCTACACGAAAGCGATCGAGTGCGTCTTTATTAACATCGGCACCATTAGCCTGTGCTGACTCCAGGGCATTAGCTGCAAAAGAAGACTGGAGCACGCCAGCCCAACCAGCGCCAACGATGTTTCCATTGCTATCCTGCGCGCGTTGAATCTTTCCAACGCAAGTGTTAAGATTTTTTTGGACTCTCTGTTTCAGAGCCGGATCATGACTGACGTAGTCAAGCACATTGGATAAGAATTGTGCAGTGAGAATTACGTCGATGTTTGCACCAAGTTTTGTCTGGATCTGTGTACCAGTTTGCTGCGTGATGTTGTAGCTCTCAGTCGGAGAATTTTCAGTGCTTTGCAAAAGGTAATTAAGCGCACGTCTCAGTTGGAGCGAATAGTCTCCCTTCAATAATGTTGTGCCACTTCGCAGCAATGCCATAGATACCATTGCTGTTGTTGCTGGATCCGCTTCAACGGCATGGGGATCAATAACGTCCTGACGTGAATGGCTTCCCGCGCCCCAGCCACCATTCTTGTTTTGGGCGGCCGCGATCCACGAAAGGCCGCGATCGAGTGACACCTGCACTTTTTCCGGAGTCTTATAGGCTGAATTGAATGCAGAGGATTCTTCACCCATAACAGTCCGAAATACGCAACCCTTAGGAGGGACAAATGGAGCAGCTTTCTTTTTCGGAGTCTTCGTATGTCGAAATGTAAATCCGAACAACAGAATGCCACTTACTGCAATTAAAGTCAGAAGCGAAAATTTCCACGATTTCATAGTTGTATTATTGTTTACTGCACATATGATGAAATGAAAGGACGATATCCATAAACCGATGCCGATTATTTTTTGAGGCTGATACCTGGTGCTGGGTACCGGAGCTAGCTACCTAGGTACCTGGGTACCTTGATCTTGATACCTTCCTCACTTAATTCTACGGCGTGAAACATCTGTACAGCTAGGGCAAGTTCGTAGACTGGCTTTTTCACTTAGTGAAGGAACCGCGTGGTTTAGCGAGGGTTTTTCAGGCAGGGCCGAAAAAACCTGTTCTCGACGAATAATGGCATTTATTGAGAATCGGGCTTTGACTATCTTTCTGCAACAATAAAAAACCAATCATTCATGGCATCGAGGCGTTATATCAAGATCACGTTCCCTATTCTGCTTCTGGCCGGTATCTACTTTCTTGGCCCCGTACCCGAAAAACCAACATATAATCTTCAGCTGCCAGCTGTGCCCACGGTGCCTGACGAGTTAGAGCAATATGTGGCGCAGCAGGAATCGAAACATAAAATCAAACCTGAATGCGAGGCACAAATTGTCTGGAACGACACGACCAAAAAAAAGACAGAATATGCCGTCGTCTATCTGCATGGTTTTTCCGCCACGCAGATGGAAGGAAATCCAACACACCGCCGATTTGCCGAGGAATTCGGATGTAATCTCTACCTGGCAAGGCTTTCCGATCACGGCGTGGATACAACGGAGGCTCTATTGTACTATACACCGGACCGTGTGTGGGAGAGTGCAAAAGAAGCATTAGCTATCGGCAAACAGCTTGGTGAAAAGATCATACTAATGAGTACATCTACCGGAGGCACGCTTGCGCTGAAGCTTGCGGCAGAATATCCAGACGACGTTGACGCATTGATCAATCTCTCACCAAATATTGCCTTGCGTCACCCGGCCGCATTTATTTCGAATAATCCCTGGGGACTTCAGATCGCGCGTTTGATAATGGGCGGAAATTACAATATTTCAGATGCCACCGACGATGAATCAAGGTATTGGACTAAAAAATACCGGCTGGAGGCGGTTACTCAAATGGAGCAATTACTTGAGACGAGTATGACAAAAGACTTGTTTCAGCGGATAAAACAACCTTCTCTTACCGTCTATTATTATAAGAACGAAGAGGAACAGGATCCACAGGTGAAGGTGAGCGCTATGATCGAAATGAACGAACAGCTGTCTACGCCAGGCGACCTGAAGGTAGCGGTAAGTGTGCCGACGGCAGGTGCGCACCCGATAGGCTCTGGGTTAGCATCAAAAGACGTGAATGCCGTGTATGCCGAGATTGAAAAGTTTGCAACGGAAAAACTTAAGCTCCCGAAGGTAAACTGATCGTTTCGTTAAATAGTTGCGAGATGTTGAATCGCCTTTTCCAGATCATCAGGGGTATCAATGCCGAACGTTTCGGTCATGGTTTCAGCAATAGATATCTTGAAACCATTTTCAACCCAACGCAACTGCTCCAATGATTCTGCTTTTTCCAGCGACGAAACAGGGAGTTTTGTAAGCTGCTCAAGAATATCCGACCGGTAGCCGTACATCCCAATGTGTTTATAAAAGGTATGTTTTGATAGCCACGCTTCGTCCGGAGTGTTTCTGATATGGGGAATCGCAGAGCGGCTAAAATACAACGCCTCATGATTTTTGCTAACGACCGCCTTTACAAGATTTGGATTAAAAAGTTCTTCTTTGGTTGTCAGCGCCTTTACCAGCGTTGCAATTTCAGTTACACCATTCAGCTTTGACGCGAGCAAATCGATTTGAGCAGGCTGTATAAACGGTTCATCGCCCTGAATATTGATGACATAATCAAACTTTTCTGCTTGCTGTTTCAGCGCTTCATAACAGCGGTCCGTTCCGCTGACATGACTTTCCCGGGTCATACATACCTCGCCGCCAAATGCTAGTACATGATCAAAGATCTCACGGTGATCGGTTGCTACGACTACTTTGGATACCGATTGCGCCTTACTCACTTGCTCGTAAACGCGCTGGATCATTGACTTTCCTTTTATATCGACCAAAGGTTTTGCATGAAAGCGGGTAGACGCATAACGGGAGGGGATCAATCCAATGATTTTCATTTTCCTTCAATTTTTTTAACCTGTAAACTGGATCCCGTTTCGCTCAATACTTCAACGGCTTGACCCCTTTCTACATATTCACCCCTTGTAAATGCATCGTATAGTTGTCCGTCAATTAATATTTTCCCGCTGGGCCGCAATACAGTTTCTGCGACGCCTCTTTTTCCTTTCATGTCTATCTGGTTAAAGCTCGACGTATATCCTGCCGATCTGTCCTGGGTGTCGGTTAACGCAACCCGTTTGTAGAATCGCGTGTTTGCGAGTCGCGCTCCGCCTACGAAAAGAAGCACAACGCCACCCAATAATCCGCTGACAGCTGCAGAAAATGCCATTACGATGTCGTTCATAGCAACGAATTCAAAATCAAACGCATCGTTGTTGAGCATTATTAACACCAGGGATATTACCGTGACGGCGATCCCCGCAACACCGGCGACTCCAAAACCAGGAATAACGAATACCTCCAGCCCAATAAGTGCAAGGCCGATGAAGAAAGCGAGTATTTCCCAGTTTTCCGCAAGACCATTGAGGTAATAGGGAACGAGATATAGGACGAGAGCAACCAACGCAACGAGTCCGGCAAATCCAAGCCCCGGCGCCTGCATCTCGAAATAGATTCCGCCAATAATTGCCAGGATCAGTAACCCGCTTATGAATGGATTGAGGAAGAAAGCAATGATCCTATCTGCACGACCGAGAGTGAATCGGTCCAGCTCATAGTCTGCGATGTTATTTTTCTTAAGGATCTCCTCGATGGATTCAACCTTGCCCTCACAATAGCCATACCGTATAGCCTCAGAAGTTGAGAAAGTGATGACCTGACCTACTTTTTTTATGCTGTCGATTTGTACCTGTTCATCGACCATACCTTCTGCGATGGTTGGATCACGTTTATTTTCTTCGGCCGTTGAGCGCATGATCGACCGCATGTATGATTGGTATTTATCCGGTGCTTTTTCGACCTGTGCCATCCACCACGGTAGCGGCCCCAATCGTTGCGCCCGGAGACATGTAGATACTATCACAAGCGATGGATATCAGCGCGCCGGCCGACGCAGCATCAGAATTGACGAATACCCAGATCGGCTTTTTGAAATCCATGACCTTGTCAACAATATCTTTCGCGTCAGTAAGCACGCCACCATAAGTATCCATCTCAATGATGACAATATCGGCCTTTGTTTCTTCGGCATGACTCAAAGCCAGGTCGACGTATCGTGGTTACGCGGGGGTCGATCTCGCTCTTTATCTCCATCACCATTATATTCTTCTTTTGCGCAACGGCATTGAGCGATAACCCGCTGAAAAGGAAAATGGCCAACAATCTCTTAAGAATGTACATAGAGCATATAATTAACTGCGATTTCAGAGATCCTTAAATCAGTCGAGAGTTTTCGAAGGACTTAAAGGACCTGTCCCGCCTTGGCGGAATCCAAAAACCTGTTTTAACTTGCATAAAATTAAGCTTTATACTGGTTGGCACGCAGCGTTCAATTTAACTTTTCGCATGTTTTTGAGGGTGTAATCTGGAATACATTGACGTCGCCGGGCAGTGGGGTCCTGTTATTGGAGGTACGTGACAGTGAACGAAAACGGGTAACTTTTTCGGCCCTTGAATGCCAGACAGGAAAATTCATCTGGCGTGATAAAAGTTTCGATGAGCCGTGGTGGATCAGCCTGGGTGCCGTTTCAGATGATGTTGTACTTTTTACGGTTTATTTGGAGACCAATAATCCTGACAAGAAGGGCGTGTTTGCCTATCACATCCGTGATGACAGGATGTTGTGGTGGCACAATGATTTTTCGCTTGTTTCCGTTTCAAACAGAACCGTTGAAGGAGTTTCGTCGAAATATGGATTCAAAAAAGTTGTCCTTGATATTCTCAATGGACAGGAGACGACCTTGGCTAGCCCCGAGCAGGGAATCAATGCCGATGCGATCCGGCCCCATCAATATCTTCCGGATCATGCTTATTTCGACACAGTCAAAACATTTTTAGAGCAAAAATTCAATTTATCGCCGGTTATGGCGTTGGAATATCTGGAGCACGATTCCATCGTTTTTATTTCCTTTTATGTTCAGGAGAATGAATTGGCCAACTATTTGTTTATGATTTCGGCGGAAGGCGATCTCTTAATGAAAGAAAAACTAGACGAACAGCTTAAAGGAATCGGCCTGGGTACTTTTTTCATCCTTTCAAGTTGCGTAATTTTCGTGAAGAATAAGGGAGAGTTGGTAAGCTACAAGATCGTATGATTAACGAATTGATTTTAGCGGGTGTCTCATTTTTTCATCCGCACGTCCTACAGGATTCCACAGGAACAGAGGTGATTAATGGGAAGGTATTTGTGATCCACCTGGTAGGGGAAAAGGAAACATTGTACGGCATCTCAAGACGATACGGTACCACCGTAGACTCTATCCTGCAGTACAATCCTACGGCCGATGGAGGATTGGAAATCGGACAAATACTCAAAGTGCCTTACGTGCCGAGGCGTCCTCAAAAATCTCCTGATGGTGGCACAACACATATCGTCGCGGCTAAGGAAACGATGTTTTCAATATCTCAAGCCTACGATGTATCGATAGAAGACATAAAGCAATGGAATAATTTAACAGACAATTCCCTGTCAATAGGCCAGGAGCTGGTCATTAAAAAAGGCAGTTCAGGAAGTGCTACGCCGCAGACAACGACTTCTTCTAAAGGTTTGCATATTGTCGCTGCCAAAGAGACCATGTTCTCCATTGCTAAACAATACGGTGTTACGATCCAACAGATAAAAGATTGGAATAAGCTGGAAGGAAACGAAATAAGTATCGGTCAGGAGTTGCGTGTTGCTCCACCTCAGAATGAACCCGTAAAAACGGTAGCACCAGTTGTCGTGGCTGCCAATGAAGTGAAAAAAGAAGCTGTGGCACAAACGACAACTCCTAGGCCCGAAGTAAAAGAGCAGACTATCAGGATCTCTGAGTCTGTAAAAAACACCGACGAGATCTCCCAGAATGGACTCGCTGAGTTGATCGAAGGCACTGAAGGAAACAGAAAATATCTCGCCCTGCATCGGACTGCCCCCGTGGGCACGATCTTAAAAGTGAGGAATGAAATGAATAACCGCGAAGTATTCGTACGGGTGATGGGAAAATTGCCTGACACAGCATTAACTGACAAACTGGTTATAAAAATTTCAAAGTCCGCATACGAGAGACTAGGCGCGATAGACCAGCGATTCAGAGTGGAAGTAACTTATTACAAATAAGAGCGTCCGTTATCCGTTAATCGTTAGCGTCTTGACCCCCCGGCCACCTAAAGGGGGAGAATCATGATTGCCTTAACGTCCATTATCCGTAGGTTCGACATTGGAACATTCGGTAGTTCGACATTCAAGTTCATCATGCGTTCTGTTATCAATTGAACTCTATCGTTCGATGTTCGCAGATTTACTAAGCCATTCTTCCAGTCTGCGATTCATTACGGTATACCACAGCGGAGGCACCAGCGCCAAAATAATCATTGTCGAGTAGCCGAAGGGTAGCTGTGGACTTTCATCATGATGGTCCAATACCTGATACCGTTTATGAGCATAAACATGGTGGTCGGAATGTCGCTGCAGCTGGAATAGAAAAAAATTACTTAAGAGATGACTGGAATTCCATGAATGAAGTGGATTTACCCTTTCATATTTTCCTGGTGAGATCTCCCTTCTTAAAATGCCATAATGTTCAACGTAGTTGACAAGTTCAAGAAGCGTAAATGCAAAAACACTTTGCGAGAAAAAGAAAAGTGGCACCTGCCAATACTCCCCGTTCCTGCTGAACACAAGCGTCAGCAAGGCACAAAGTAAAATTGGAAGTACCGCGCACCAGAGCATTTCGTTTTTTGTACTGAAAAGTGAAAGCCCCTTCTTGTTCAATCTCTCCCTCTCTAGTTTCCAGGCGTGGATATAGCCCAGGAAAACAGACCTGAGCCAGAATGAAAAGAAGCTTTGATCGCGGCGCGCTGTTGCCGGGATCTTCAGGAGTCGCGACTGACACATGATGTCCTCTGTTATGCTCAATTGTGAAGTGCATGTAACAGACCGTCATAAGAAGCAGTCTTGCGTAGAGTCTTTCGAGCGGAGATTTTTTGTGGCCAAGTTCATGGGCCACCGTAATACCAATTCCTCCCGTGATCAGTGAGAAGCTCACAATGAATCCAATCCATTCCCAAACATTGCTAAGTCTGTTTGTGGTAACAGCGTATGCGCCCCACACGATCATTGCGAGTTGGAGATACGTCCACAGGTAGATGACAAATCGATAGTAATACTCTCTCTCTACGCGCTCTACTTCGTTCTCAGGCACGTTCGATGGGTCCGTGCCAATCAACTGATCCAACACGGGAAGAATTACGAAAGCAAATAACAGCGCAAGGTAGTTCCACATTCCACCAAAGTAGAACCCTGCAACCACCAGACCGGGGATAATGAATGCTGCGTAGAAGCCAATTCGCCGGGCAACCGAAACCATACCCGAATTTATGAAAGGCGGGCGCAGTTATTGATTGGAGTGATTAAAATAATTCGTTCAGATAAGATAGGAAATCTGTCATCTATTCGACAGAGACCATCTGAAAAAGGTATTTCTTCTCCAGTGTGTCGTTCCGGTTGGCTTCCTCTAAATAGCGACTTATTCTCGTCGAGGAATTCGTTGTAGTCGATGACGATCAAGTCGTAATCTTCACGGTAGTTGATAACGCGCTCATCGGCGAGGCGTATATCATCCACCAGTTTCTGCAACGTTGAATTTTTTGGATACTCCGGTGTTGTTTCGGCAAGACTGATGAGTTCGCGCACCAACGTTGTTGATGCAAAATCATATTCCTCGACTACATCCGCATTGCCCATTGACTTTTGGGTATAGCGAAGTCTTATCAGCTGTTCGAGTTGCTCTTCATATTTTGTTATTTGATCGCGTTCATCAGTGCTTATGACCAGAAGCTCGTGAAGCAGGTTATGCATCGACTCTGATCTTCTGATTATCGTCGTTGATCATCACGTTCCATGACTGCAAGCATGCTATCCTGAAATGCCAGATACCTGTCGGTAAGGGAATCTGCTTTAGTGAATGAAGCGTCCGAAAAATCAGCCCTTTTCTCACCACAACTCATCAACGACTACACTACAATAGATACTACAAGACCAGCAACGATTTTTCTCATGATTTTAGTTTGGGCTCCACTGCGAAATACGTGGTTAAGGGACAAAATGTTATCCGGGTTTTACCCGATTTGTCAGGCATGTATGATTTTTCCCGATTTTATAAAGGTTTGAACTGCTCGAAAGCTTCCCTGCAATCGTAACAGTAGTGTATGGAACGGCAGAGGGTAGGGCCGAACAAATTCTTTATTTCGGTATTGGTGCCGTTGCACTGGGGACAGACCGCGTGTTCCAGGACCTCGATGTCGCCGATGATCAGAGACGATGGGGGTGGAGCAAGTCCAAACTTCTTCAAGGCCGCCCGGCCTTTTTCAGAGATTTTGTCTGGATGACCAGGGATCGCGGTAGCTGACCTTCACGTTCACATCTTTGGCACCATGTTCCCGCAGCACACGCGATGATATCTTCCTTCATAACGTCCAGAGCGGGACATCCAACAAAGGTCGGAGTCATTTCAATTCTATCCTTTCACCATCTACAACTACGTTTGTGATCACGCCAAGATCTACCAGTGACAACACAGGGATCTCGGGATCCTTTACTTCTTCAAGCCACCGGTAAACATCCTCAATTGTCATATGCAACACATGCCCTACTTGTAAACAATATCAAAAGAGTTAGGAATTATTTGATTTAAGTGATGCTTCATGTGCTTCACATAGTCTTCGGCAAGCCACTGAATGGAATGGAGCTGCTCGGATGTGTGACCGGTATTACAGGCTTTGTCGTAGTTGCCGACCGGCATTGTGTTCAGAACATCACAAATTCGGTTGTTTATCAATTGCCAAAGCTGGATCACATCTTCGCTCTTAGCTTGCCCATATGCATTTGCAGATACCCAAAAATCCTGCTCATAGATAATATGAGGTGGTGAGGTTTCATATTGACCACATATAAACCTCCGCAGGTTGTTTTGTGCAGAATCGATAAGGTGGCCGAGGACTTCTCTCTTACTCCATTTATTGGGTAAGGGTTTTGCCGCAAATTCTTTTTCGGGGATGAGACGAGATTTTAGTTGTGTAATCGGCAACGATACGTTGCAGCTCTTCAGTTACTTTTTTCATATTACCATTCAGCGGTTGGATCAATTTTAAATACTTCGCTCATCTCATCCAGCAATGGCTGCAGGTGTTCGCTGTGATTACCCGACCGACCTCCATATACCGGGTCAATACTTTCCCATGGCGGCAATCGAAGCTCAGTAGTCTTCAGGGTTTCCTCTACTCGCTCCATCCAGCGATCTCTTAACACCTTTTCACCTACGAAGATTTTCTCCAGACCTTAACTCTTCCTCGTAAGGAGAAACTTCAAATATCCCTAACGCGTAAGGAAGAGAGAACGTCAAAGACTGTTGTAAACGTAGAATGCTTTCTTCTGTTGCAGAGCCAAGCTGGCGTATCCACGTTCTTGCGTGAAGATCGTGATACCTGAGCTCACCTGTAATTTTAACTGCTAATTCCGACAGGGGAATAAAAGTCGATTCACGCAACATTTCGAATCGAAGTATTTCCGCAGTATCGAACAGGAAATGGCGAACGAGGCTAAAATCATATTCACCATTAGGCAATTCTGTGAAAATACAATTGTGAAAGTTGGCTGAGTCACGCATGAAAGCCACGGTGTCGGGTGGGGCCTCACCCATTTGATGAAGCACCTGGTACAATGCCAGACTTTGACCGAGCTTGTCCTGAGCCATAGATGAGAAATGCGATATCTTCTTCAAGCAATGGTCCAAACCCTGTCCATTCTGAATTTCTATGGCCAAGGATCAATTGGTCGTCAGCCATTTTATAAAGCAATTCTTTTGTCGCGTCTTCTTTCATAAGCTATTACTCTTATCAAGGAACTCTTTCAGTTTTTCTCCTCCCTTATAGTCAGACGCATCTCTGAACTTCTTCTCTGGAAGAGTTTTCCAAAGGTCGCCTTCGTCAACCGTTGTAAATCGGATATCATCGGTCCTTATAGCCCACACCTGAAAAACCTGAGTTCCTTTGTTTAATTGTTGGCGCGCATTCCACATTGCCTCCTCTGGTGAGCCAGCAACTACTTGTCCGGCGTGCACGGGTTGTTTTCCCCTCTTTTGGAGGAGATAGATCTCGAACGAATTCGCATTCGCCTTAGCCTGTTGTGGTTCCTGGATAAGGTCAAACGCGTTCTGATCTCCTTCGCTTAAAGCAGAAACAAATATTTTGGCAGTCTCCACAACATACAACGAAGAACAAGTAAACCGGCGGGTAAAAGCTTCCTTTGCCATCACAAAGGACATCTCCAGGTTAGGGGCGTGTACGGCACCTTCGTGCTGAAATGGTTTTTTCGGATTGGGCTGGACAAACACTTCAAAAGTGGGAACTGTCCAGCGCGGCCTCTTCTTTAGTCGAAGCTACATTTTGAGGGAGACGTTTTACACGGGGATCCAGAGAGTTCACAAATTATCCTGTTTTTGAAATTGAACTACTTATCTAAAATTTCCATCTTCTTATACTGTTTTAAAAACTAACAGTAATTAAACTGCGTTATTCTGACTGATGAAGTATCATCGATTTGCTTTGGGCTATGGATTTTCTTTACCGGTATTATCCTAAGTACCATTCAAATGAACTGTTGTTATTGGCCGATGACATTTTGAAATGGTTCAATAATGAGCTTCCCGAAGACAGCAGCGCGCTGATATATCTAAAAAGTTGTTTTAACTCACCGTACGAAGCAATAACAAAAGTCTGGAATGAAGTACTTCTGCTTGCTGGTCCATTCTCCAGATTAAATTAATTCAGCGAGGGGCGCACTCTACTGCTTTTGGTGACTTCAACGCTTCGCGCACCCACCGTCCACGTGCCTCCGCAATCCTTCTCACTTCAAGGCGCTCCTTGTTGCAAGGCCCATCCCCGTTAATAACCCTCTTAAATTCTTCCCAGTCAGGTTCAGTGTATTCCCATCTGCCGGTTTCAGTATTCTTCTTAAGGTTCGGATCGGGAATCGTAAACCCAAGCTCCCAGATCTTCGGCACATACATATCGAGGAACTGGTTCCGCATGTCGTCATTCGTAGACATTTTCACCTTCCAATTCATTAATGTTTTGGTATGAGCAGAAATCTTATCGGATGGGCCGAAGAAATGCATCATTGGCGGCCACCATCGGTTTATCGCCTCCTGGAACATACGCCTTTGAGTTTGCGTGCCCTGCAGCCAGATAAATCACACAATGGTGTCCGTACTTAAGGTGAAAAGATTCCTCCGCGCAAATTCTATCCAAAGCCCGGCAATAAGGACCATAGCTACCTTTCGCATTGGCCAATTGATTCACAATCGCCCCTGCATCGACGAGCCAGGAAATAAAACACGCATCAGCCCAGGTGAAAGCCGGATAGTTAAAGACATTGGAATACTTTGATTTTCCATTGATGAGGTCATGGATCATTTGTTCTCTGCTCTTGCCCAACGTTTCAGCCGCGCTGTAAAGCAATTGCGCGTGACCTACTTCATCCTGCACTTTTGCCATTAGCGCAAGCTTGCGCTTAAAACCAGGGGCCCGGGTGATCCAGGTTCCTTCGGGAAGCGCACCAATGATCTCGCTGTGTGCATGCTGCTCAATCATCCTGATGAGCTGCACGCGGTAGAGCTGAGGCATCCAATCGGACGGCTCAATTTTCTCTCCCCGTGCGATACGAGCCTTCAAAAGCGGAGAGTTTGACCGGATCTTCCTGCGCCAGACTGTCTGTCTTGATCCCTTCGAAAGTGTTTCCACCGCCGTACATAAACTAGAATTTAAAAGGCCAAATAAATGCCCAAATCGTCGTGTAATCAGCGATTTACAATATTATAACGTTGAAACCAAACGATTGTTAGCCGTTTTGGGGCGTTCTCTTAAGCCCATTTACCAGCATATCGGCCAGTTGAAATCCCAGCGCTTTAGGGTCGATGGCTGAGTCTGGATCGTACCACATTGGCATCCAGTTTAGCGACGAAAACAAGGTCATCACGGCAAGCTTCTTGTCGATAGTGTCCTTGAACTCACCAGTCCGAACGCCGTCTTCAAAAATGGATTTGAACCGATTGATATAGTTAATACGGAGGAGCAAGAAATCCCTCAGATAAGGTTCGCTCAGGTGGCGGTGCTCATTCATAAAAACAGCTGACGCGGTCAGATCACGCGCCATTACCTGAATGTGGCCGATTATTCCGTTTCGTAGCTTTTCACTCGCAGACACGTTCTGTTTCTCGACTTCGTCGAGCGATTTTCTGAACTCAGCCGCCATATCGAAGCAGAGGCTTCGTAGAATTTCCTCTTTTGATTTGATATGAGAATAAAGGCTTGCAGCTTCAATGCCCAGCAATTGCGCGAGGTCGCGCATCGAGGCCGCGGCATAACCCTTCTCTTTGAACAGTTCTGCTGCCTTTCGAATTACTTGTTCCTTTCGAGATAAATTTCCTATAGCGTCTGACATACTCATTTAGATACTTAAAGTTAAAAATTAATCCGTTAGCGAGCCTGAAAATTTTGAGTGGAGGCAATACGAAAAAGTGCTATTCCGAGGGAATTATTGGTACAACAACAAAATCGCAAACAACCGTTAGGAAATGAAAAGCCCTGAGTAGTGACCTACTCAGGGCATATACGCCATTCTAGATTTCCCCATCAGTAACGGAAAATACTTGAGTGTTGAGTGTTGTGTTGTTGAGTGTTGAGTGTTTTGATCGGAGGCTGCATGGTTCAAAAAACACCCAACACTCAATACTCGATAAGACAACACTCAGGTATTGACTGCTCTCTCTATCAGGGACTGCCGCAATTTTTACCAGGAAAATGCACAGGCTAGCCTAAAAAGATAGCCTAGAAAATTACTCCGAAGCTGAAGGCATTCAGGCTGGGACCCTTACCCTCAACGAAAAGCTCGCTGATATCATAGTTAAAAAACAAGTCAGTCGATCGATATCCAAGCTGAAGACGCATCCCCCAACGGATGTTGTTGAGATAAAAGCTGTCGTGTTCCTTATCCTTTTCTTTGTTCTCGTCTTTGTACACAAGCTTGGAATGACTCTCAATGCGATATCCGATGTACGGCCCGAGTCCTACCCGGAAGGAATTACGATAACCGTCCCAGATCCTTGCCTTGCGGCTATTATCTCCAAAGTCAACTACGGGAATAAGAGAGGCTGTGAGGAAGGACGCGGTAAGTTTGCTTTTCTTATAGCTTACGTCGCGATTATCTTCGACAAAGTGTATTCCATCATCATCCTTTTGTATAAGGACATTATCCTCCTCGAATTTGAAGTTATACCAATTCACCCCGATACCCCATTCAAGGAAAAATTTCTTTGCCAGACGTGTTCGCTGAATTGATGCTAGTCCGACGTACCACGATCCCCATGGCCTCACGGCGTATAGCTCGTTGTTGCTATTGGGAAATTTGCCGTCCTCCAGGTAGTTGTTGGTACCGAAGTCAAAATTGAAAGACTGCCACGTCCGGCCCCAGTGGTTGCCATCATAGACCGTTATAGTTGCTCCAATCTTCGTCATCATCATCATCATCGTAGTCTTCATTCTTATGAAGGTTCCAGTCTTCTTCTTCATTGTTGTTTCTGGCAACTTCCTCTTCCATTGCTGCGGAATCACCCCGACCAGTCGGGGCCAATGCGCTTGTATCGTTGGTCTCCAGCTTGGTCAGCATATCCTGAAAGAGTGCCTGAAAATCATAATGCTTTAATATTTCCAGGTCAGTGCGGTCTTGTATCGTAAAAATTACTTTGCTTGATTTCGCGAGTTCGACAATTATCGTATCACCTTTTTGCTGACCACTTGCGAATGTTAAGTTGACGCCTAGCAATAGCGTTAGTAGAATCCTTCTGAGCATACACATTTACTTGTTTTGTCCACGTTGCTTTTCATTTTTGAAATTCAGCGCCAGAATTTCATTTTTCTTCTGTCTTAGTTCGCCGAAAGGATCCTGATTGTTTGTAAGATCATTGGCTTTCTTTAACAGCTTTTTCAACGTAGATGACTTCTTGCTATCGGAGGTTGCTTCAGCCAGAGATTTTTTATCTAAATATTCTTCCACATCCTTCGCAGTGTACACAAGCGTAATTTTTTGCGGCTCGGGTTCTGCGGCAACGGATGTAGTCTTCGATTTGAGGTTGAGTCACAGTTTCAACCAACGCAATATCTTCTTTTGTTTCGTTTTGTAAAGGCAATGTTTCTTCCTTCGTTGTCTCCGCTACATTCAAGTTTTGAACATCATCTTTTGGTGGAGACATTTTTTTAACAATATTTTTTCGTTTTGAAATCTGCGTTGACGGTTTATCAGAATTCACTGACGGCTGTGATGTTTCGGTTTTGACATCAGCCATTTTTTCGCTGATCGGCGGAACTTGTTCTGAAGTTTTTTCTTCAGCAGGTTTTGTTGATGACTCCTGGGAGAGATTTTCTGTCTTAGGTTCAGGCCATGACATATAACCTATAACAGCTACAAACGCAATTGAGGCAGCGATCTTCAGCCAGAGCCATTTATCGTTTTTTTTAGACTGCGCGGCGGCAATTTTTTCCCACGCAGAAGCTGGTGCAGGCTTTTGATAACCTTCCAGTTTTTCGCGAAAGAGTTTATCAGGTTGTTGATTCATCGCTGCTGATTTTTTTGTTTGCTATCCAATTGTGTTCTATCAATAATTTTTGCAGAAACGTCCGGGCTCTGCTGAGTTGTGACTTCGATGTGTTCTCACTGATGCCAAGTTGTTCTGCAATTTCCTTGTGGGAGTATCCATCGATAGCGTAGAGGTTGAAGACTATGCGATAACCTGTGGGAAGTTCCTGTATCATCTTTAATAAGTCCTCCGCCTCAAGGTGATCGCTTAGGGCATTGTAGTCCGGCTCACGGTCTGCCTGTTCAAGTTCGGTTTCCAGGTACATAGACCTGTTTCGTCTGAGAAAGGTGAGGGCTTCATTGACAACTATCCTCCTGATCCATCCTTCAAAGCTTCCTTCGCTTTTGAATTGTTGGATCTTGTCAAAAATCTTTACAAAGGCGGTAATGAGAATATCTTCTGCCTCCATGGGATTTCTCACATAGCGGTAGCACAAAGCATACATCTTTGACGGAATAGGAATCGTAAAGAAGCTTCTGGGCGCTGGGTTCGCGCCGAAGGCATCCTTTGATCAATTCATCTTCTTTCGCCCGGTAAATCTTTAAATGCATTAAAAAGGTTTCGAAGATAAGATGTCCATTTGGAGGGCGGGGTTGCGCGGATGAATGATTTTAATTTGGGCTAATAAGCAGCCTCATAATCCACGGTAATTGCGACCCAGGAGTACTTTTTGGGACGCACTTCCACACAGCTCACGCATCCATTTTGATCGATTATGTTGGCAAAAAGACCCTTCGGTTCCTGGGTAAAGACTGAATACTTGCCCGGCGGCAGCTTGATCTTGAAAGATCCGTCACGGTTTGCTCAAGGCTTTGGTCACCATCTCCGTCTTCACGTTAGTGAAAAACAGATCCTTTTGCTCCACATCTTGCAAAGTAGCAGCTTTATAAACGACTATTTCACGGGTAACTCCCTGCTCGGGTGGGATCGCTTTCCCGGGGCCAGGCATTTGATTGCCGCTGACCCAAAATACCTGTCCTTGAATTCCCTCTTTTGGGCCCTTAGTAAACTGAACAATACCGAAAAAAGCCAATACCAGAAAAAGCTTTTTCATAGTATAAAAATACAACTTCTTCAGTTACCGTTCAGAAAATTTTAAAGTATCAGGTTGATCAAATAGATCAAAAGAAAGAGTAAGAATACGATCATATGTCGAGGGTTTATTAATCTCTTTTTATCACATGCGGATTACCCCGATAGTCAATATCACTTGCCAACCCTTCTTCCATTTCGAGGCTCTTACGTTACATTCACTTTTGCTGATGAGGCTCCGTTTGCTTCCACGATGGCATCATCTACTTCCAGATTATAAGCACGCAGCTTTGAAGCAAACTGCAATTCAGCATCAAGATTGGTAGCACGGCCGGACAAATCCGCCTCCGATTTCCCTGTAAGATTGATGACAAGGTCCCTGGTATTAATATCTCCTCTGAGTTTTACCGGCCCTCTGCAGGTCAATATCTATATTGTCTGTTTCGAAGTTTTCAAACTCGATCTTTCCATATCCTTCAGCTTCGATCTTTTCTAACGCAGGCATAGTGATGTTGATACGGATCTCATCTTCGTCGAGCATAGGCATGTCCCAGTCGAAATCCTTACTTATCCGTTCGTAATCAATGACCAACGTTCTGCCAAGACGGTATATCTTGTACTTCTCTTTGTCGGAATCAGAACCGATCAATTCAACAGCATATTCGTCGCCCCGGTCAATACTCACATCGAATACACCTCTGATCTCAAGCTCATCAAAATCTGTCAGTCCAAAGTCATCCGCTACGTCGTTCTTTTCTTCTTCAGTGATGGGACAGGTCAGGCACTTCAATCCTTTTTCATTCATTTCCCAGGTGTATCCATCCATATCTTCATAGTCGATGTATTGTGAAATGAACCGGCTTGTTGATTCATCCATTACAAATGGATAGTTATACGGTATGTAAAGCGTCATATCCAATCGTTGAGCGCGGAAGATCGCATCCGGCTTGAATTGAATGTTCGAATCGAACGTCATCACCGAATCTTTTACGTCAACGATATAGTCGATCATTTGGGCGTTTTCGATCGCTTTTTGTTTTGTGGCACCCTGTGCCTTAAAAATCTGTACTAACCGGAAATCCTTCCCTTCATGACCTTTCAACGTAAGTGATACTGCATTGTAATCATCCATTCCCACTTCATTGATATGGAATACAGCCTTCTTACCTGGCAAGTTGTAGGTGGTTTCTTCCCTGAATTCTCCTTCTTCCTTGAACGCATAGACAATCTTTGGAATGGCTACACTTAACATTGCCACGCTTATGAAGAACAGCACAAACATTGCCCAACCTACAGTCGATCCAAATACATATTTCTTAGCGATGATAGAAGCTCCGAGCAAGGTGATGAATACCGAGGGAATGATCGCTGCAATGAACCCTGCAAATACCATCCATCCGGAGAAGCTGTTGGTAAATACTTCCAATGGCATACTGATCTCGTCGAATCGGAAAGCAGGTCCAGGTAAGGATGCTGCGGAGAATAATCCTAACAATACGCCACCGGTTATCACGGTCGTAAACATCAGACTTACTCCAAGCAGAATCACAACGATACCGATACCCACACGGAATATTTCAAGTAAAGGCACCAGTATTTTTCCCAATACACTGAGAAGAAGACCTATTAGCCGAAAGGGAAAGAGCAAGATCTTGGTAGCCGTGCTTTCTTCCTTCTCCTGGTCTACGTTAAGGTTTTTTTTAATGTTGGATTCGATGTTGGAAAGCGTTACCGGCTCTCCTTGCATTTCCATCCTGTCCGTAAGACTTCTCGCTTCGGGCAAAGCGATCCATAAGACAATATAAACGATGAAGCCTACGCCGAAAAATATCGTAAAAATGATAAAGAGCAGTCTAACGGCGATGATATCGATACCAAAAAAAGCAGCTACTCCTCCTGATACACCACCGATAACTTTACGTTCACCATCGCGAAACATTTTTTTGCCGACTTCGGGTTCTTCAAGCTCGTATGACCCGGGCACTACTATCCACATTATTACATAGACCAGGAGTGTAATACCATAAGCAAACGCCAGCAAAGCAAAGAGTAAACGGATCCATAAGGGATCAACATTGAAGTAGATGCCCAGACCCGAGCATACGCCACCTATGATCTTGCGCTTTTCATCACGCTGCAATTGTTGGGGCTTCGGCTGCGTTTTAGCTTCCTGATGTTGACGACGAGTTATCCTTTGCTTCGTTATTTGGAGCAGCTGCTTTCCTTCGATTGACCGGATGCAAACTCCTGTTCTTCCGCTGCCTTGAAATCGCTCACGCTTCCCATTGTAGCAATGAGCGTATTAACATCTTCTGCTGTGATTACCTGTTTACCTTCATTCAGTTTCGAAAGAAAGATCTCGGCAACCCTGCTTTCAATATCAGCTAAGATCTCGCTGCTGTCTTCAAAAGAGGCAAAGTATTTATTGATGGAATCGAGGTATTTTCGCAAATGCTCATAGCCATCCTCTTCAATATGAAAGATGATACCGCTGATGTTTATGCTTATATTTTTTTTCATAACAGTTAAAAGTCGGAATTAAGCGTTTGATTTGGACGTGATCATTTGAGTGGAATGGACAAGCAAGTCCCATGTTTCCGTGAGATTACCCAGAAATTTACTGCCTTTGTCAGTTAGCTTATAGTATTTCCGTGGAGGGCCTGATTTAGATTCTACCCATTTATATTCCAGGAATCCGGCATTCTTCAAGCGGGTAAGCAAGGGATAAAGCGTGCCTTCGACTACTATAATCCTTGCGGCTGTCAGCTCGTCAAGCATGTCCGAAGCGTAAACTTCGCCGCGTGAGATTATGTGGAGTATGCAGAATTCCAATATTCCCTTCCTCATCTGTACTTGCGTGTTCTCAAGGTTCATACGTCCATATTTAGATCGTTCTGACACTATATACGGAAAAGTACTATGTATGGCCAAGTACTGGGTGAAAATATTTTACGCAGTCGCTTTTCGGGGTTCCTGGGCCTTTTTTGCTTACTTTGCGGAATTGTTTTGTATCCACGCGGATGAGTGCAGACCAGACCCAGAATGAGAGTATTATTAGTTTGTTGCGTTATCCTTTTCTGCTTTAGTCGACACTCATTTGCTCAGGTTGGGAACGAATGGATCGTTTTTACCCAGCAATACTACAAGATCCCGGTAGCCAAAGAAGGTATTTACAGGCTCAATTTCGCCGCTCTTCAGACTGCCGGATTCCCGGCCGCCACGGTTGATCCCCAGAAAATCCAACTTTTTCACCGCGGGCAGGAACAGTCTATATATATAGAGGGGGAAGGCGACGGCCTGTTCGATCCAACGGATTTTATCGAATTCTATGGTCAGCGCAACGATGGCACCCTGGATGTCGGCCTTTACGAAAATCCGACCGACCAGCCCCATACCTTATACAACCTATACAGCGACACCACTGCTTATTTTTTGACGATCGGATCTGCACCCGGCAAAAGAATGCCCACGTTTTATGAGGATAACACGGGTGGGCTCATCGCAGAAACTTTTCATATCGATGAAAAGACCTTAGTACTCACTTCACAATATGCCACAGGTCTCGACTACGGCGAAATACAGAAGACATCGTTCGGCATGGGCGAGGGATGGAGTGGCATCTGGATTTTCAATGGAAGTTTTGGGACTATACCATCGGCAATGTCACAAACGCAGTGCAAGCTGCCGGGAATCCGGAGCTCGAAGTGTTGCTCGTGGGTCGCGGACCGATGGGACACTCGGCGGAAGTTCTGGTAGGCCAAAGTAACAGGTTGTTAGGTACCGTTGAGTTCAACGGGTACGAGTCATTCAAATTTATTCAACCGATCGAGTGGACCGATATCGCTGCCGATGGCACCCTTAAAGTTAGAATAAAGGTCAATGGTGTTTGGCGGCACGCTGATAGATTCAGCGCCTCGTACATCAAGCTGAGATATCCGCAAAGTTTTGATGTGAATGGAGTTACGGAAAAAACAATTTTGATTGAACCTAATGCAGGAGGAAAGTCTTACATAGAGATTGAACAACCCGTCCGCGGGTCTTTTGCTTTACGACATCACCGATCCTAATAACATCACGCGGATCGGAACGTGCAGCACGTCATCCTTGAATGCCGTCGTACCTTCGACAACGGATGGAAAAAAAATATTTGCAACGAATTCAAAACTAACACCGTCGATCAAGGCGGTGACCTTTCGACAGATCATTCCTAATCAGCACGATTACATCATCATCAGCAACCCTCTGTTGCGCGCCCCGGCACTTGGTTACAGTGATCCTGTAAAAAGTTATGCAGACTATCGCGCATCCGTGGAAGGCGGTTCGTACGATACGTTGGTTGTAAATGTGCAGCAACTGTTCGATCAGTTCAACTATGGAGAATCTTCTCCACTTGCTATTTATCAGTTCATGAAATTTTTATCGAACGTGAAGGCGCCAAAGTATTTGCTGTTAATAGGCAGAGGGCTTGATCCTTACCATACATACTACAGGACTCCATCCGCGTTCACGACCTACAAGGATCTGGTACCGTCTGCCGGCTTCCCTGGATCTGACATGGCATTTACAGCGGGACTTGCAGGAACAACATTTGAGCCGGCCGTTCCAACGGGGAGGATACCGGCATTGAAGCCGGATGACGTCGCAGCTTACCTCAACAAGGTCAAGGAAATGGAACAGCTGCCATACAACGATCTGTGGAGAAAAAACATTCTGCATCTCAGCGGAGGAATTGCTGAAGGCGAACCTGAACTGTTCAAGGGTTACATGGAGGATTTCCAGTCCGAGGCAGAGGACTATCACCTGGGTGGGAAAGTTTCAGCGCTTGCAAAATATTCCAAAGACATACAACACATCAACGTTGCCGAACAAGTCAATAATGGGGTGAACCTTATAACGTTCTTTGGTCATTCCTCCGCGACTACGACCGACTTCGATATTGGTTATGTTTCTGATCCCATACTAGGATACAACAACAAAGGCAAGTATCCCATGCTGCTGATGAACGGTTGCAATGTGGGATCGTTCTTCATTCAATACACGCTATTTGGAGAGGACTGGGTGCTGGCGAAAGACAAAGGAGCTACCGGATTTATCGGGCATAGTGCCTATGGGTTCAATAATCTATTGAAGAAGTACACCGACATTTTCTATGAGGTTGCATATCAAGACTCTTCATTTATAAGGCAGGGAATTGGGGACATACAAAAGGAGACGGCAAGAAGATATATGCAGTGATACCTTCGCTTCAGCCGACAACATTACGCAGGTACAGCAAATGGTCTTACTGGGAGATCCAGCCGTAAAGTTGTTTGGCGCTTCCAAACCCGATCTGGAGATCAAGGATGATGATGTTACTATTGAGTCCTTTGATGGCCATCCTGTAACCGCCTTGACAGATTCGTTCGCCATTAATCTCATCGTCCGCAATTATGGACAGGCAAGGCGCGATACTATTCGTGTTGAGGTTTTGCGAACGCTTAACGACAATTCAACGATCACATACGATTCGCTGTTCCAGTCCACGAAATACAGCGACACCCTGACATTCGTGATCAGGAAGGGAAGAGAAGCGGGATTTGGTAACAATTCGTTCCGCATCACGCTGGATCCTGACGGAATATTGCCTGAGTTGAACGAACAGAACAACGTCGCTAATGAGCTTTTGTTCATTCCTTCAAACGGAACTAAAAATCTTTTTCCCGGTAATTTTGCCATCGTCAACTCTCAACAAACAACATTGTCCTTTCAGACAACCGATTTACTCTCAGCAGAACAGGATTTCCTTCTGGAGATTGATACTGTTAATACGTTCGACAGTGATGTCAGGCAAGCAGTTTGTAGTTAAAGGAACGGTGTTGGCAAGGCAGGCTGTGACGCTTCTCACTTCAGACACGACAGCTTACTACTGGAGAACAAAACTCGCGAACCCGAAACCGGGGGAAAGCAACGAATGGACAAACAGTTCATTCACATATATCTCCGGCGGAGCCGAAGGATGGGCACAAGTACACTTCCCACAATATCTCGACAATCAGGCTCTGGGGCTTGTGGCCGACAGCGATCTAAGAAGACTGAGGTTTGAGGAATCCAAAACGACAATTGATATCAAGACCTTCGGAGGAAATCACCCTGCCTTGAACACCGATGTAAGCGTGAAGATCGCCGGCGCTGAATACAATACGTACACGTCGATATTCATTTGCCGTGACAATTCACTTAACCTTATCGCCTTCGACCGAAAGTCAGCGGTACCGTATCTCGGGGTACAATTTGAATGGTACAACCGTGGACTCAGGACTTGCGGACGCAAACCTTCCGTCATAAACAATTTTGTTCCTTCCGAGATGGTTACCGGTAATCATGATGACCTGATCCAGTATGTCGATAACGTTCAGGCTGGTGATTCTGTACTGTTGTTTACTATTGGAAATGGTTTGTTCAGTGTTTGGCCGGCCGCGGCAAAAACAAAACTCCAGGAGCTCGGGTATCTCGGTATCACAGCTCGATGGGTTGCAGGATGGTGAACCAGTAATAATTCTCGGTCGTAAAGGCGCTATTCCCGGTGACGCGAAAATCTTTACAGCACAAGCGGCTCCAAAGGATACTCAGGAACTTACAATGAACGGAACGATCACCGGCGGATATACCGCTGGAAGTATGAGCTCCGGATTGATCGGGCCGGCTGTGCAATGGGATTCCCTGCTTACCCGTCCTTCCGAGATTGAGGCTTCAGATTTGATCAGCTTCGATGTAATCGGAGTGAACATGGATGGCGACGAGGAAATTATTATGGATGATGTTATCGGAGATCGGGACCTTAACACTATTAACGCCGCTGAATTTCCGTACTTAAAAATTGAATTCAGCGCAGGCGACGATGTAAGCCTTACACCAGCGCAGTTAAATAAGTGGCTTGTAACGTTTACACCTGCTCCGGAAGGATTACTTGTTTACAAAGGCGTGCCTGAACAGGAGACCATTGAAGAAGGCCGCGATTGGAAAGGAAAATACGGCTTTGTTAATATCGGCGATAAATCCTTTGTTGATTCACTCACGGTGAAGTATGAGGTGTTCAATCAAACGACCCGAACATCGCATCATAGCCAGGTGAAAATCAAAGCACCGGTTCCGGGCGATACAACTTCGTTTGATGTCGCGGTGGAAACCTTAAACCAGCGCAGGACTCAACGACATAGAAGTGTATGTTAATCCAAGGATATTGCCTGAACAATATTATGACAACAACATCCTTCAGCTGGTGGGTCATCTTAACGTTGAGAATGAAGAGTTGAATCCTGTGCTGGATGTTACCATTGACGGGAGGTATGTTGCCAATGGTGATTATGTTTCAGCGGACCCTTTCATAACCGCGCGGATCTGGGATGAAAACATATACATTCTGAAGAAGGATACTGCCGGTGTAAGGATCTTTCTGACCTATCCTTGCGATACTCCACCCTGTGCACCGGTTCAGATATTGCTGACCGACGATGATGTAAACTGGTATGCTGCTACCGATACATCGGCCTTCCGTGTTGAGTATACTCCAAACCAACTTGCCGACGGTGAATATCGATTACGTATCGAAGGATCGGATTCACGTGGTAACCGCAGTGGTGTAGAACCTTATGAGGTCACGTTTAATGTATTAAATGAAACTACTGTAACTATCTCCGATCCGTATCCAAACCCGTTCAACCAGGAAGTATACTTCCGGATAGTTCTCTCAGGCAATTCACTGCCAGAGCAGCTAGACATCCAGCTGGTAAACGTTAATGGCCAGATCCAAAGTGAGTTCACCGGATCAGATTTTGAAGCAATGCACATCGGCACAAATGAAATAATCTGGAACGGATCTGATCGCAATGGCAATGCACTGCCTGGAGGAGTTTATGTTTACGAGATCAGACTTTTGATCGATGGTCAGCAGACCCGTAAGCTTGGGAAAGCTTGTGTTAGTCCGGTAAACTTCTGCTTACTTTATTACTGGATACAGGGTAGTTTGATTGAAGTCTACCTTCGAGATGTGTTTGAGCCTGCTCAAAGGATCAAGAGGTGTCCAGTACTTGACGTAATGGATTTCAACTGTCTTGCCTGAAAGTTCGTCCTGAATCGAGCTGAGCGAGCGGCCGTGTTTAAGTCCTTCGTCGATATAATACAATCGATCATCGCCTCTTAGCTTAATGATAAGATCATCATTACCGGCCATTGAAACTTCTTCAATGGTTCCGTTTGCCTTGATTGTGTTCTCGGGTGAAGGGTTGGGTACTGGCCGGAAGACCAGAGCCAGGACGACCAGCAGCATGATGAATATGCTCGTGATGGTGACTTTTTTTGTTAACATTACAGACAATCGATTAAAGCTCTCACAAAAGTAATCAATCAAGGATCATCCGCACAGGGTCTCCCGACTTAATTCAGTTCGCTAACTTCCGTTAGTAAGAAAAAAAGAAATTTTTGAAGTCTTTTATCGAAAAGGTTGCCTTTTACAAAACTTTATCGTTTAATTTTGCATTTATAAGTTCCAACTAAAATTAAAACTGAATGCCTTTTATCTGACGTTCAACTTAAACGCTAAGAAAGAAATTGAAAACATTGATCACCATCATTACAGCGGCAATTGCTGCTTACCACTCCAGAAGAACTGTTCAGTTCTTAACGCTAGCCTGCACGGTGACCAGGCGGCCCCGACCTACGCGCTTTGTGCGTATCTGATACCTTCATAGTACCCTCTAGAAAAGACGTGGTGTCAAGGACATTACGGCTGTTGTGCTTGGCACAAGTTTCATGTTAGTTTATTAAATCATCAGAAATTGGACAACAATAGTATAATTGTCAGGCTTGCAACTCCTGACGATAAATCATACGCCGAGACCATCACTAACGAGATGGAAGAGTCGGCAAAAGCGCGTGGCACCGGAATTGCCAAGCGTTCTCCTGAATACATCATCAAGAAAATAGATGAGGGCAAGGCTGTTATTGCCGTTACTGCCGATGGCACGTGGGTTGGCTTCTGTTATATCGAGGCGTGGGAACACGGCAAGTACGTAGCTAACTCCGGCCTTATCGTCGCCCCGGCATTCAGAAAAACAGGAGTGGCTACTGAGATCAAACGCCGCATATTTAGTCTTTCCAGAGAAAAATATCCTACTTCCAAGATATTCGGTCTTACGACCGGACTTGCTGTTATGAAGATCAACTCCGATCTGGGATATGAACCTGTAACCTATTCGGAACTCACCAACGATGAAGAGTTCTGGAAGGGATGCAAGAGTTGTGTTAACTATGATATCCTGATGAGCAAGGAAAGGAAGAACTGCATGTGTACAGCAATGCTTTTCGATCCTGTTGAAGCCGAGGCCAAGATCAAAGCGGCCGCGGAAGCAAAGGCTGCCAAGGAACAACCAGTACCGAGCCCACCGAACCCGAACCTGTGCTCGTCACGCCAGACGGTGAATTTGTGCACCATCGTCACCGTGAATTTAAAGGCAACTTCAAGCTTTTCGAACGATGGGTTCGCTTCAAGCAATTTGTCCTGCTCAAATCATTCCGGAAAAAGGACGATAACGCAGATCCTTCGGACAAGAAGAGATCATTGTTAAGCATATTTTTTTGGTAAACAGACCTTACCTTCAGATTTTCGGGTCGGTTTTGGCAGGTAGAGACATTCTACCGCGAACGAACTTTGGTAAGGCGTAATAATTAATTCATGAAAAAGAAAGTAGTACTAGCATTCAGCGGCGGACTTGATACTTCATATTGTGTTAAGTACCTGGGCGACGAAAAGGGATATGAGATTCACACGATCACGGTAAACACCGGCGGCTTTGATGACCAGGAGATAAAGGAGATTGAATCAAGGGCAAAGACCCTTGGCGTAGCGTCACATAAGACCGTAGATGAAACAACCAACTATTACGACAAGGTTATCCGCTACCTTATCTATGGCAATGTCCTGAAGAACAATACGTATCCTCTTAGCGTGAGCGCTGAGCGAATGTCACAGGCCCTTGCTGTGGCAATTTATGCGAAAGAAATAAAAGCCGACGCGGTTGCTCACGGAAGCACTGGTGCGGGCAATGATCAGGTGCGTTTCGATATGATCCTGAACATACTCGTTCCTGGAATCGAGATAATTACTCCTATACGGGAGCTTAGACTTATCGCGTGAGGAAGAGATTAGCTTTCCTCAAGTCGAAAGGAGTGCAAATGAATTTCGAAAAGGCCATGTACTCTGTGAACAAAGGTATCTGGGGAACATCGGTAGGAGGCAAGGAGACACTCAAATCGCTGGGCATGCTTCCTGAAGAGGCGTGGCCAACACAAGTCACCAAGCACGGAACAGAAACCGTGCAACTGTCGTTTGAAAAAGGAGAATTGAAAAAGGTGAATGATAAGTCATTCGCTCACCCAACGGGTGCAATACAGTATCTGCAACAGCTGGCCGGTCCGTATGGAATTGGCCGCGAGATACACGTGGGAGATACGATTATCGGGATCAAAGGACGTGTTGGGTTTGAAGCTGCCGCGCCCATGCTTGTGATCAAAGCCCATCACGCTCTCGAAAAGCATGTCCTTACGAAATGGCAGCTGAGCTGGAAAGATCAGCTTGCGCAGTTCTACGGCAACTGGTTACACGAAGGACAATACCTTGATCCGGTCATGCGCGACATTGAAGCGTTCCTGACGAGCTCACAACAAAACGTGACGGGAGATGTTCATGTCCAACTTCACCCCTATAGATTCCAGGTGATCGGGATTGAATCCAGGTATGATCTTATGTCGTCAAAGTTTGGCAAGTATGGAGAAATGAATCTCGGCTGGACAGGCGATGACGTGAAAGGGTTTACGAAGATCTTCGGCAATCAGACTGCTATCTATCATCAGGTAAAAGAAGACGCCGATGGCAAGTAAGATAAAAGCTGGCATCATTGGCGGCGCTGGATATACCGGCGGTGAAACGCTACGGCTGCTGCTTAATCATCCAAACGTCGAGCTTGTTTTTGTGCACAGCCGCAGTAATGCTGGCAATCCACTCTCCAGTGTACACCCGGACCTGCTCGGAGATACGGACGTTAAGTTTACCGACAGCTTAGAACACGATGTCGATGTGGTTTTTCTTTGTCTTGGCCACGGAGAAAGTAAAAAGTTTCTCCAGGAAAATCATATTGCCAATAAAACGAAAGTAATTGACCTCAGTCAGGATTTCAGATTGGGCGAATCAATTAACGGAAGATCATTTGTGTATGGACTTCCCGAGTTGAACAGGGAAGAAATCAAAAAAGCGAGTGACGTCGCGAACCCCGGATGTTTTGCCACTGCATTACAGCTGGGAGTGTTGCCACTGGCGAAAGCGGGGCTGTTGACAGAAGTCCATTCAACCGGAATAACGGGATCAACAGGCGCTGGCCAAAAACTTCAGGACACAACGCATTTTACGTGGAGGGCTAACAACATTTCAGCCTATAAAACGCTGACCCATCAACACCTGAAAGAGATCAGCCGCTCGATAAAGCAACTGCAGCCTGGATATTCTTCCGCGTTCAATTTTGTTCCCTGGCGTGGAGATTTTACCCGGGGAATTTTCGTGAGTTCTGTTATCGATAATGAGCTGTCGCTTGAGAAGTGTAATGGAACTTTATTCGACATTTTACAAAGGCCATCCATTTACTTCGGTGTCGACGGAAACAGTCGATCTGAAAAGAGTAGTGAATACCAACAAGTGTGTTATCGGATTGGAGAAGGAGGGTAATAAGCTTGTGGTGCATTCGGCAGTCGACAACTTGATCAAGGGTGCTTCCGGTCAGGCGGTGCAAAACATGAACCTGATGTTCGGGCTGGACGAAACATCGGGGCTGAAACTTAAATCAATCGCCTTTTAAGAAATGTATCAACAAATCATTACAGGAGATTCTAAAGATCGGTACTTTGGCAATCGATCCATATTTTATGACGATGAAACTATTCGACGTATATCCGCTTTTCAATATCACGCCCGTGAAAGCTCAGGGTTCCTGGCTTTGGGATGATAAGGGCAATAAGTTCCTGGACCTGTACGGCGGTCATGCCGTTATTTCCATTGGGCACTCACATCCTCATTATGTCAAGTCATTGGAGGATCAGCTTAAAAAGATCTCCTTTTACTCAAACAGCGTGGAGAATCCGCTTCAACAAAAACTCGCTGAGAAACTTGGAGTCATGTCGGGTTACTCCGACTATCAATTATTCCTTTGCAATTCAGGTGCTGAAGCCAATGAAAATGCGTTGAAGCTGGCGTCTTTTGTTACCGGAAAGAAAAAAATCATTGCATTCAAGAAAGCATTCCATGGACGTACTTCCGGAGCGGTTGCCGCGACCGACAATCCCAAGATTGTTTCTCCCTTTAATGCCGGTCATGAAGTTGTATTCCTTCCATTGAATGATGAGAATGCTCTTGCGCAACGCCCTGACAAACGATGTTGCCGCTGTCATCATTGAAGGGATCCAAGGAGTGGGTGGCATTCAATTACCAGACGACTCATTCCTGCAACTTCTTGAACGCAAGTGTCGCGAGTTAGAATGTGATGCTCATATTGGATGAGATTCAGTGCGGTTATGGACGGACAGGAAAATTCTTTGCTCATCAGCACGCGGATATAAGACCGCACCTTATTACCACGGCAAAGGGCATGGGTAACGGTTTTCCTGTGGGTGGTGTTCTTATCCATCCTGACATCAAACCGTGGAGCGGGATGTTGGGTACCACGTTTGGTGGCAACTATCTCGCTATGGTCGCATGCCTTGCTGTGCTGGAGGTGATGGAAAAGGAAAACCTTATAGATAACGCGGCAAGAATGGGCGACTATCTGATTACCGCGCTTAAGTCAATTGAAAAGATCAAACAGGTGAGAGGCAGGGGACTAATGATCGGATTTGATCTGCCAGAAGATAAAAGCAAGGTCAGGGCCGATCTCTTATTCGGTCATCGTATTTTTACGGGTGAAGCAAAGCCAAATACGATAAGGTTGCTGCCTTCATTGGCGTTGAGCAAAGCTGAGGTTGATATTTTTCTGACTGCATTGAACGAATCGTTGAAATGAAAAAGTTTGTTTCCGCGGGCGATGCCCCTGACATCAATGGCCTGGTGCAAAAAGCACTGCAGTACAAATCACATCCGTTAAAGGATAAAGCGCTGGGCTCGGGAAAACGTCTGGGCTTGTTGTTTTTGAATCCAAGCATGAGGACCCGGTTGAGTACGCAGATCGCAGCGCAAAATCTTGGAATGGAAACAATAGTTTTTAACGTCGGGCAGGATGGATGGGCGCTGGAGTTTGAGGACGAAGCCATCATGAGCGGAACCACCGTTGAGCATGTAAAAGACGCTGCACCAATCCTTGGAAAATACTTCGACATTCTGGGAATACGAACTTTTCCATCGTTGCAAAACAAGGTGGATGACTACAACGAGCTTTATATAAACCAGTTCCTTAAATATACCGGGATCCCAATTGTAAGTCTTGAGAGTGCTACACTCCACCCATTACAGAGTCTCACGGATATCATCACAATCCGCGAGACGTTCAAGGAGAAAAGAAAACCAAAGATCGTTCTCACGTGGGCCCCACACGTCAAGGCCCTGCCACAATGTGTAGCCAACAGCTTTGCTGAATGGATCAATGCCTGGGGTGAAGCCGAATTTGTGATCACACATCCGGAAGACTATGAACTGGACGAAAAATTCACCAGCGGAGCTACAATCAAGCACAATCAGGCCGAAGCGCTGAAGGGCGCAGATTTTGTTTACGTCAAGAATTGGAGCACTTATAACGACTACGGGAAGATCTATTGCAATGATCCGGACTGGATGTTGACGAATAAGAAACTAAGCCTGACAAATAACGCACGCGTGATGCATTGTTTGCCCGTGAGAAGGAATGTGGAACTGAGCGACGAAATATTGGATAGTCCGAACAGCATTGTAACGCAACAGGCCGCCAACCGTGTGTGGGCTGCGCAGGCAGTGTTGAGCGAAATTCTAGGAAATAAGAAGTAAATTGAGAGTACAGATGGCATTATGAACAAGCTCTTCATCATAAAAATCGGTGGCAATGTATTGGATAATGCGGCCTCGCTCGAGGTTTTCCTAAAAGACTTTGCAGCTATCAAAGAACCGAAAATACTTATTCATGGTGGAGGAAAGATCGCCACTAATCTTGGCAACCAGCTGGGTATTGAATCAAACTATGTTAATGGACGCAGAATCACCGACGGAGCTACTCTTGATCTTGTAACTATGGTTTACGGTGGATTGGTAAACAAACAGATCGTCGCAAAACTGCAGCAGCTGGGTTGTAATGCTTTGGGAGTGACTGGTGCCGACGGTAATATGATCAGCGCTACGAAACGACCGGTGAAAGATATTGACTATCGGTTTTGTGGGTGATATAAGACCGGAAGGAGTCAATAATGCGTTGCTTTATTTCTTACTGAAGCAGAACACTATTCCTGTGTTCGCGCCGCTTACACATGCCGACGGAAAAATGCTAAATACAAATGCTGACACCATAGCATCCGTGCTGGCTGTTTCGCTCAGCAAACATTTCGATGTAAGACTTATCTTCTGCTTTGAAAAAAAGGGAGTTCTGCTGGATGTTAACCGCCATGAGTCAGTAATTCACCATCTTCCGAAAAGCATGTACGAAGAGCTTCTTCCAAAAAAGGTTTTTGCCGACGGAATCCTTCCGAAGTTGGAAAACGCCTACGCCGCTATTCATGCAGGCGTCAAGGAAGTTTTGATAGGTGAGGCATCAGACCTTGCAAAAAATACAGGCCGGGAGACGGAGGGAACACTCATTACGTTATAACGAACGACCTTAACGGCATGCACAAGAAGCTCTTTCAAAATGGATTGACTCTCCTTCAGAGCCTTATTGCCATTCCATCATTCAGCAAAGAGGAAAGCGAGACCGCGAATATCATTGAGGACTTTTTCAAAAAGCATTCGGTGCAGACCAACCGCATTGGCAACAACGTTTGGGCAAAGAATAAACATTTTGATCCCGCCAAGCCTACGATATTACTTAATTCTCACCACGATACGGTCAAGACCGAACGCAGGATATACCAGGGATCCGTTTAACGCGGAAATCAATGAAGGCAAACTTTATGGCCTCGGAAGCAATGATGCGGGTGGCCCACTAGTTGCGCTGATCGCCACCTTTCTTCATTATTATGATCGCAAGGACCTGGTTTACAACCTTGTCATGGCCGCGTCTGCTGAGGAGGAAATTTCAGGCACCGGTGGAATCGAAAGCATCTGGCCCTCGTTGCAGCCTATCGACTTTGCTATCGTTGGCGAACCGACATTGTGTGATATGGCTACGGCGGAGAAGGGACTAATGGTCCTGGATTGCATTGCGAAAGGAAAGCCGGGTCATGCCGCGAGGGAAGAAGGCATAAACGCAATTTATCTGGCGATGAAGGACATTGAATGGTTCAGGACGTTCAGATTCCCGAAGACTTCGGATACGCTGGGCGACATGAAGATGTCTGTAACGATCATAAATTCCGGAACGCAACACAATGTTGTTCCTGCGGAATGCAAGTTCACGGTCGACGTAAGAGTTACTGATGCGTATACCCTTGAGGAGGCATTGTCCTTGATACAGTCTAATGTATCGTCAGAGGTTACGCCCCGGTCATTGCGCATGAGATCATCCGGAATAGCGATGGACCATCCGTTGGTGCAGTCCGCAAGGAAATTGAAGTTGAAGTTATATGGCTCACCGACAACCTCTGATCAGGCGTTGATCCCAGTACCGTCTGTGAAAATTGGTCCTGGAGATTCCGCCCGCTCACATTCGGCTGACGAATACATTTTCGTCGACGAAATTGAAAAGGGGATCGAAACCTACATTAAGCTCCTGGATAATATCATTCTTCAATGAGTATGTCATCCGCTCAGCCATGACCCTTATCGATGTGCGGTTTGGTATCGACGAACGCAGATCATTGGGGCGTAAACGGAAGTATATATGACTCGGGGTTGGTGCATCAGATTTCATTATCTAATTTGGCAGGTGAGTACGCGTTCGATAAAGACCACCGATGAGATTATTCGCGCGTCGGCGGCTCAAACTAAATGCAGCGATCATGAAGCTATGGCAAAAAGATAAGGCATCTCTTCAGGAGGTTGAACGATTTACGGTTGGCAGGGACCAGGAAATGGATCTTTTTCTTGCCAAGGCGGATGTGTTGGGATCGCTTGCGCATATCACCATGCTTCAATCAATCGGTCTTTTAACAAGTCAGGAACTAACGACGCTTACTGCCGGGTTAAAGGATATTCATCAGCACATTATCGCCGGTACCTTCAAGATAGAGAAGGGTGTAGAGGATATTCATTCGCAGGTAGAGCTTGAGTTAACGAAGAAGTATGGCGACGTTGGTAAAAAGATCCATAGCGGTCGTTCGCGGAACGATCAGGTGCTTGGTGGATATAAAACTTTTTTTACGCGAAGAGATCAAAGCTATAGTAAACGAAACAAGATCGCTGTTCGCTCTCCTGATAGAGCAAAGCGAAAAGCATAAAGACTATCTGCTGCCGGGTTACACCCATTTTCAGTTGGCAATGCCTTCATCGTTCGGACTTTGGTTTGGTGCCTATGCTGAAAGTCTCGTGGATGATATGATCACGCTGCAAGCTGCTTTCAGGGTCGTGAATAAGAACCCGTTAGGCTCAGCGGCGGGTTATGGATCTTCGTTTCCCCTGAACCGTACGATGACAACGGAGTTATTGGGATTTGAAGATCTGAACTATAACGTCGTTTACGCTCAAATGGGCAGGGGAAAGACTGAAAGAATAGTAGCCGGCGCATTGGCGAACATAGCCGCTACGTTGGCCAAGCTATCGATGGATGCCTGCCTGTTCCTGAATCAGAACTTTGGATTTATCAGCTTCCCGGACGAACTGACGACCGGTTCGAGTATCATGCCTCACAAAAAGAATCCGGATGTATTCGAGCTGATCCGGGCGCGTTGCAACCAGCTTCAGGCTTTGCCGAATGATATCGCCCTGGCTACGGCCAATCTTCCATCGGGTTATCATCGCGACATGCAATTGCTTAAGGAGATGCTCTTTCCTGCCATTCAACATTTGAAAGATTGTTTGAAAATGGCTCACCTTATGCTTTCGAATGTCACGGTGAAGAAGAATATCCTTGATGATGAAAAATACAAGTTCCTTTTCAGTGTTGAAGAAGTGAATAAGCTTGTTCTTTCAGGTGTACCGTTCCGCGATGCTTATAAGAAGGTTGGATTGGACATTGAAAGTGGAAAATATAATCCTGAGACCAGCGTTAATCACACGCACGAAGGAAGTATAGGCAATTTGAATCTTAAAGATATCGAGAGACTTATGATGAACGTTGTGGAGAGTTTTGGTTTTGAGAAGATGGATAGGACGTTGCAAGACCTGCTGTAGAATCCCTAGATATTCTTAGTACTCAAAGAGTGACGTTTAACGTACTGCTAGAGTCGATCATTCTTCAGATTACTGTTCAACCCCTTCGGGATTCGTCTAGTCTCAGGCTTTACCTCTTAAGATGAGCATTCATCTAATTTGTATTCTCCCCTCATTCCTCATTCCTCATTCCTCATTCTTCATTCCTCCTCACCTTCTCATCTTCTCATCTTCCCTTCAATTCATTATTTTTGTTTCTTAATCAACGATAGCTCTACATGACCTTCTCATTTCCCGCTACAGAGACTACTCTGTCAGCCGTGCATTTGGCTAAGCTGCTCCAGGAAAGATATAATCTCGACATCCAGACATCGTGTAAACTGTTTCGCACAGGGATGAACCACCTATACCTCGTAACAGATGGTGGTGCAAAGTACGTGCTCCGTATTTACACGTTTAACTGGCGAAGCAAGCTCGACGTGTCTGAAGAGTTGAGACTGTTGCGATACCTGCAAAACCACGATATCCCTGTATCTTATCCGATTGCCGATCGCAACGGAGAGTATATCCAGGAGTTAAGTGCGCTCGAAGGAGTTCGATATGGCGTTTTGTTATCGTTTGCCGAAGGCAAAAAGGTGCCAAAGTTCAACGCGCAAATAAGTTATAATATCGGAGTGACGATGGCCAGGATCCACAAGCTTACGGAAAACTTCCAGGTCAGCCGTATTGCATACGATTCAAAATCATTGCTCGAGGATTCTTTAAAACGCACTCAATCCTTTTTTCCGCCTGCTCTCGACGAGATGAAGTTTGTAGCTGGCCTTAACGGAATATTTGGTCAAGGAGTATGGCAAAGTAAATGTGAAAGAAGTGCGAACAGGCGTCGTCCACCTTGATATGTGGTTTGACAACATGCATTTCGGGGAAGATAATAAGATCACCGTCTTCGATTTCGACTTTTGTGGCAACGGTTGGTTGTGTCTCGATATTGCTTATTTTATTTTTCAACTCTATAACACCAACCTTGACGAAGCAGAGTTTAAACAGAAGGCTGAAAGTTTCCTGAGCGGCTACGAATCCATCCAAAAAATTAGTGATGAGGAAAAGCGTATAATTCCCGTTGCGGGTTTGTGTGTTTTTCTTTTCTATCTCGGCATTCAGTGCGATCGTTTCGACACATGGTCAAATATTTTCCTGAATGAAGATCACCTGAAAAGATTTGCCGGTTCGCTAAGAAGATGGATGGTACACAACAACATCCAACTAGCTTGACATCACCATTTAAGCAGACTAATCCCCTTGCCGGCCACGAAAATTATTTAAATAAGTACAGAACTGAATGGAAACAGGACATTGTTGTGTTTATGGAGATCTAAATAATTAACAAGAAATGAACTTGTCTGATTTCTACATCTTTTAAGAGTGGGTTTTATCAATTGACTCAGGAAACACAAATCTTTATGAGAGCATTCATAACTTCGGTCTGCGTTTTCGTTGCTGTACTGCCAGGGTTTTGTCAACCGAAGACGGATAGTAGCAAGAAATATCAGGGCCCTATTTTCGATGTTCACTTACATAGCCATCTGGATTCTGACAGGCGAAGTGCAGACATCGATGAGTTCAAAAGAAACAAAGTGGTAGAAGCTGCAATCACTTGTTCATGGAATGCCCAGGAACCTTATCGTGTCTTAAAGTCGACAAAATTTTTATATGGCATGATCCTCCCTTGCCCGAATGGTATAGTGCCTTATGGCGGCCCGAAATGTTTTGAGAATGGACAAGACTTCCCCGATGTTGACTTTGTCAGGCAGCAGATGCGCGATAGACAAAATTGACTTTCTGGGGGAGTTGCTCAATCAATACTATGGAATTTCGATGTCCGATTCCATAATGTTTCCGTACTATGCGCTTGCGCAAGAGTTCAACATGCCGATAGCTATCCACACTGGTCTTGCCGGGCCAGATCATGGATGTCCCAACTTTGACCCGCTGATGGGTGATCCGAAACTTCTCGAGCCCGCTTTAAAGGCATTTCCAAATCTCAGAGTCTGGCTGATGCATGCAGGAGGGCCGTATCAGGAAGGAACACTTAAGATAATGTCGGCCTACACGCAAGTGTATGCAGACATTTCGGTTATTGCCAATCCTGAGATTGTACCCATGGAAGGATTCGCTCCTTATATGAAAGCTCTCATTGATGCAGGTCTTGAAGATCGATTGATGTTTGGATCTGATGGAGGAGATATTGCAAAGATGATAGACCAGGTAAACAATCTCGATTTTCTTACAAAGGCGCAAAAAGAGAAAATCTTCTATAAGAATGCTAAAAAATTCTTTGCCACGAAGTAAGGACGCCTTTAGTATCCAGGAATATTTAGGCCGAGGATAATGTCTCGATGAGCGATAAGATTCCCTTTTGAATCCTTTCGTCAATTTCAAAATGCCGTTGCCTCCGCGTTTCTTTTGTGCGTTCCGTTCCTCTTTCGTTAGGATTGGGTCATCATCGAACAAATATTCATCGATCCAATAGGCGCTCACATTTGGTTCCTTTATTGTCGCGTGAATGTGCTCCGGATTCCTTCTTCCTGGATAAGCTCCGGGCCTTAATGTGTAAAACTTATACTTGCCAGTTTGATCTGTTTTTATCCATCCTCTGATGTAACCATGGCGTTTAGCCCAGCCGGTTTCATTGCCTTTTGTGGGGTAGATGCCTTCCTGATTCGTATGGTAGATGTAAAGAATAACACCGGCAGCTGGCGTTTTACCGTCTTGCTGATAGATGGTACCGCTTACTTCCATCTTCGGTCCATCGTCGCTGTAGTCCGGTAATGTATCGATCCACGAAAGTTTTTTCGAGCCGTACTCAAATACGGCTTCACAGTCTTCGCATCCACCGTCTACTTTTTTTTCTTCGCTGTTGCTTGAGAACATCCGTGTATCCAAACGAAGACGGGAATAATGACTAATAATATTCGTTTCATATTGGTGATGATAAATTTCCTCAAAACTTGACTATGCGTGAGCAACGACTTATCCTGGTTAGTAGTTTAAGTTGTGATCGATATCCGAATAACGCAAAGAAACCTGATAAGAGACCTATTATTCTTGATCCTTGATCATACATTCCGATAGGGAGCTGCAGATAAAAGCCGTAATTTTCGGTATGGAGCGCTTTTGGAAATACAAGATCGACCATGTTATTTTTTGGATAGCCACCGTTGCCTTCCATATGTTCACCCGTCTGGGGTTAATTCCAACGGCGGGGTTTGACCAATTTTTATTGGAGATTGTTGTCAGGAATGGTCTCCTTGCCTGCGTAGTCTACCTCAACCTTACGGTACTCATTCCATTTTTCGCAAGGCAACAAAAGGTAGCCCTTTATATTTTATTGTTGTGCATTTCGCTTTTTGGCTATGCGCTGCTTAAGAATGCTCACGATGTCTACCTGCACGGCTATATTCTTGAACAGGCAGAGCATCGGAATTTTCTCTACAATACGTTCTATAACATCTCCATTGCTTTTTTTTACGTTGCGTTCAGTGTAGCTCTTCAGTTGAGCCGCGAGTGGTATGCGCAGCGTGATCTCATTCGTAAAATTGAGATTGAGAAACTGAACACCGAACTGGAATATCTGAAGGCACAGATGAATCCACATTTTTTATTCAACTCTATCAACACAATTTATTTTCAGATTGACAAGCATAATCAAACAGCACGCGACACACTTTCTTCATTCTCAGACATGTTGCGCTATCAGTTGTACGAATGTAATGGCAAGGAGGTGGCCGTTGAAAAAGAAGTGAACTATTTGAAAAACTATGTAGGACTGCAACGGTTGCGCAAAGACGAAAACTATTCTATCATCTTTTCAGCTTCGGATGACGTTCGTGGGTTCAGTATCGCGCCGTTGTTGCTGATTCCGTTTGTTGAAAATGCGTTCAAGCACGTGTCTCATTATGCAAAGGGCAATGATATCGGGATTTATTTGTCGCGGGATGACACGCGTTTCTATTTCAAGGTTTTTAATACCAGGGATAGCCAGAAACCTCTCAAGGACGAAGGTGGTATCGGATTTCGTAATGTGCAACGGCGGCTTGAACTGATCTATAATGGCAGGCATACATTGGAAGTGCAGGATCTTCCCGAAAGCTTTCAGGTGGAGCTCACATTACAATTAAATTAACTTATCCGGAATGAAGCTTACGTGTCTTATTATTGACGATGAACCGGTAGCCCGCAAGGGGTTGGAGGAATATGTTAATGAGATCGAATTCCTGCAGCTTGTCGCGCAATGCGAAAATCCCCTCAAAGCGTCACGGTATTTGAACGAGCAGACCATAGACCTGATCTTCCTGGATATCCACATGCCAAAGGTTTCGGGTATCGAATTTTTAAAAGGCCTCCGGAATCCTCCGCTGGTGATCTTCACTACGGCGTATTCGGACTATGCAGTGGAAGGTTATTCACTGGATATAGTGGATTACCTTATGAAACCCATCACCTTTGAACGCTTTCTCAAGGCGGCTCAAAAAGCGTTCGAAGTCCATCAGTTGAAGAAGCTTGCTTTCGAACACAAAACCAATAGCGAATATTTTTTTGTAAAGTGTGAAAGCAAATACGAAAAGGTCAACTACGCGGAAGTAAAGTATGTTGAATCCCTCCAGAATTATGTGATAATTCACACTGCGTCAAAAAAACTTATCACCTACATGACATTGAGCAGCGTGGAGAACCAGCTTCCGAAGGATCAGTTTTTAAAGGTCCACAAATCGTTCATTGTTTCCATTGGGGGAATAAAAGCAATTGATGGAAATGAGATACTTATTGGCGACTCAAGAATTCCCATCAGCAGGAATCTCAAAGATCAGGTAGTAAACCGGATCATTGGAAACAACCTTTTCAAGCGATAGGGTAGGGGTGAGAGATTTTTATTGAACTCCTGCTTCGGTATTGCATATCCGCCAAACCGGTTGCTCGCTGCGTCCCTCGAGATACTCGTCGATACCTTCCTGAAAAATTCGGACAATTCACTGGCTGAATCCAGAAAGTTATTTGGTATCATTACAAAAACTTTTGTCATTCTGAATTAAAAACTTTTTCATCCCGTTTTGACAGTCTATGGAGCCAGGCGTTATACTTATTATTATAATTTCAATCACGATAGTCAGTTATGTTACGGATCAAATACTGGACTATATTAACCTCAAAGCGCAACGAACAGATATCCCAAAAGAAGTCGAAGCGTTTTATGAAAAGGAAAAATATCTTAAATCACTTGCCTACCATCGCGAGCTGACAAGATTTTCATTCATCACTTCGGCAATAAGCTTTTTACTTTCATTCGTCATGTTGGTTACCGGAGGGTTTGGTTGGCTTGACAGCTTGCTAAAACCTCACCTTCAAAGTGAGATTGTTCTGGCACTTGGCTACTTCGCTGTATTGATGCTGGCGTCAGACATATTAACACTGCCTTTTCAATGGTATAGTACGTTCGTGATTGAGGAAAAATACGGATTCAATAAAACGACCATCAAAACGTTTATAACCGACAAGCTCAAGGGATACCTTCTGGCAGCCATAATTGGCGGAGGATTGTTATCGGCGCTTATATATCTCATAGAAACCATAGGACCAAATTTCTGGATCTGGTTCTCGATCATTGCGGCTCTTTTTGTCTTGTTTGTCAACATGTTCTATACATCGCTGATCCTCCCCATGTTCAACAAGCTTACCGCACTGCCGGACGGCGAATTGAAAACTGCTATCGAACATTTTGCAAAAAAAGTAAACTTTCCTCTCGACAACATATTTGTCATTGACGGATCAAAACGATCGAGAAAGGCTAACGCATTCTTTTCCGGCATTGGAAAGAAGAAAAAGATCGTGCTTTACGATACACTTATTGAAAATCACACTACAGATGAATTGGTCGCAGTGCTTGCTCACGAAGTTGGTCATTTCAAGAAGAAACACATCATATGGGGATATGTACTTTCGATCTTACAGATCGTATTTACGCTCTTCGTATTATCTAAAATAGTCTTCGCGGAAAATATTTCCATCGCCTTGGGTGGAACAGAGCATGCTATTCATCTTAACCTGCTGGCATTTGGTATTCTTGTTCTCTCCGATTTCTGGAATCACCGGATTGTTTATGAACATGTATAGCCGTAAGAATGAGTTTGAGGCTGATGCCTATGCGAAAGAAACATTCGACGGGACTGCGTTATCGAACGCCTTGAAAAGACTTTCCGTGGATAGCCTTAGTGCCCTGTATCCCCATCCTCTTTATGTATTTTTTCATTATTCCCATCCGCCACTATTGAAGCGTCTGGAAGCGCTGGCACCGATCTCGACACGATGAGTAAATATATTTCCACATTGGTTCTCATTGGCATTAACATCATTGTATTTGCCATAATTGCTATAAAACAGGAGAGCCTGATGATGACGCGGAGCATCTGATGTGTTGGCCATACTTCACTGCCGGAGGAAATCTTAATCCATTTACAATGGACGGCGAGCAGTGGCGAATCATTTCCTCCATGTTCTTGCACTTTGGGGTTATACATCTCGTGGTTAACATGTATGCGTTGTTTTTTCTGGGCAGTACACTTGAGCCTGCATTGGGAACTTCCCGGTATCTGTTGGTTTATTTTATTTGCGGGATCGCAGCCGGAATTGCGAGTCTGCTGTTCAACTTCTACACGATAAGCGCGGGGGCATCAGGGGCAATATTTGGACTGTTTGGATACAAACTTGGCACTGATGTTGATCAGCGATTTCAACGATCGCAAAAAGCTGGTATCCATCGCTGTTGGCTTTGTTGTCTTTGTTATCATCAATGCTTTGGTCGCGACAAGCATTAGTGTAGACATAGCCGGACATCTGGGTGGATTCGTCGCGGGAATATTCATTGCCGTGTTGCATTACCGATTTCAGCTGCTGGTGGACAATTGGCATCTCGCGAGCGCCATGGTCATATTGTTCCTTATCACCTTTGCATTGCCAAAAGACTTATTGAATTATTATCGCGTGTTTCAGCGGGTATTGGCAGCAGAACGTCGTACCAATGGGTTTTATCAAAATTCGTTGAGCGACGCGCAGCTGGTGGATAGTCTCACCGTTATTTCTAAGGAGTGGGATTCTATAAGCTATGTGCTCAGTAGGATGCCAGCGATCAGAGAAGAACTGCATGCCGATACTGCAGTATTAGCGGAATACATAAACCTTCAGAAACAGGATGCCATCTATCGGACTGCTTTGATTTACCGGGAGTCGTACGTGTATCTCGATAGTATTGAAGTTGTAAGCATAAAGATGGATTCACTTCCGAAATTTCAGTATAACCTCAACTTTACGATGCCCGAGTCCGCTTCAGTGATGGAAGAGGAGTCAACCGAGCACAAGCCAACACTTGAAACGAAACGGGTGTTTTACGATGAAGAATGGAAAGAGATAGATGATCCGTCACTTGCCGCCTATTACAGGATTGGTACGGTGGACTCGTTAGGACGATTTCAGGGTGTGGTGAGAGATTACTACAGAAGTGGAGATGTGCAAATGAAAGGTAAGTATCTCGATGGCATGAAGGACGGTATATTTCTTTACTATACAAATCGCCAGACGTACTCATCTGCAGGAAGGTATGCGAAGGAAGATGCGGTAGGGAAGTGGGAGAACTATCATTGGAATGGAACGCTGGAAAGCGAAGTGTACTATAATGACGAAACCTTCACACGAAATGTGTGGGATTCATTAGGACGGCAGCAGGTCGTCAACGGCAAAGGCAAGTGCATCCGATGGCATGCTAATGGACAAATTTCGGAAGAAGGCAGTTATGAAGGCGGCAAGAAAACGGGAAACTGGTATGGATATCACGATGACGGTACCGCTTACTTCCGGGAGTTCTACCGGAACAACAGGTTGGTTCATGGCGTCTCGGAGGCTAAAAACGGAAGACGATATGTATATGACCAACTGAGTCAATATGCGGTTCCGGTAGTGGGTATGCCTGAATTCAAGAAGTACCTTGAAAGCAATATCCGTCGACCGTCTGCAACAGAAACAAAATCCGGTATGGTGAAAGTTGTATTCAATGTAGGTAATGATGGATCGTGTTTGGGATTTTGTCATTGTCGAAGGACTTTCTCATGCCTACGATCAGGAAGCTATTCGACTGATAAAAGATGGCCCGGCATGGCGTCCAGGAGTTCTGCACGGACATGTGCCAATTCCGTCTCAAGGGTATGCGGAGGTGATCTTCTGATAGCTCATCGATAAAGTCGCAAGGAGTGTAGATCCTGTCTTCGGGCGCAATTCAAGGCTAAAGCCGGAACTATATGTCATGTTAACCACGCCCTAAAGGGCGTGGTTAGAAAGATTAGTGCTCCTTAATCGGACTCTACTCTGAGTTAGATTCCTTCGATACTGCATGATCTAACAGCTGTCTTCAAGTGCCTGTACCTTCAACATGCTCAATCGATATGCGTCAACATCTGACAATCACATTAACCACGCCCTTCAGGGCGTGGTTTATGAATCAACGTAATCCGGGCTTTAGCCCTGAATAGCGCACCAGGATCGGGCTTATTCCTTTCCCGCCGCCGGTAACAAATTCATGAAAATCAATTTTGAATTGTTTAATTTTTCACACCAAACAATTCTTATTATGCAACGAAGACAATTTATTAAAACCACTGCAGCGGCAAGTGCGGCGCTTGCAAGTGCGCCGTTGATCCGTGTTGTAGGACAGGATAAGATATATCGTACAGCCTTGGTCGGTGCGGGATGGTGGGGTGGAAATATTTTGCGCTGTGCTATTCAGTCGGGACAAAGCAAGATCGTTGCATTATGCGATGTTGACGCTAATCAGCTAAACGCAACCGCTGCGGAAGTCAAGAAGCTCAACGGCGAAACGCCAAAGTTATATCGCGACTATCGCGAGCTGCTATCAAAAGAAAAACCAGAGATCGTAATCGTGGCCACTCCCGACCATTGGCATCCGCTCTGCGCTATTGCCGCTATGCAAAGTGGCGCACACGTGTACGTTGAAAAACCGATATGTCACACGATAAATGAAGGCAAGGCTATGGTCAAAGCTGCGCGCGATACACAACGTATCGTGCAGGTGGGAACACATCGTCGTGCGTCACCGCACAATATCTCTGGAATGGAATTCCTTAAGTCTGGAAAGGCGGGAAAGATCGGCTCCGTAAGAGCGTTTGTTCACTATGGAGGCGGCCCAGGAAAAAAGACGCCGGATACGGAAGCTCCTTCAACACTCGATTGGAATATGTGGTGTGGCCCTGCTCCGTTACGGCCTTTCAATACTACAATGCATCCGCGCGGATTCAGGAGTTATCTCGATTATGCAAATGGTCAGCTCGGCGACTGGGGAATACATTGGATGGATCAGATACTTTGGTGGACAGAAGAAAAATATCCAAAAAAAGTATTTTCAACAGCGAACAGGTTTATAAGGCAGGATAACACTGATGCACCGGATACACAAAACGTGATCTTTGAGTTCGAATCGTTTACTGCCAGCTGGGAACATCGTCAATATGCGGCTAACAATGCGGAGAAGACCAACCTCGGATGCTACTTCTACGGCACAGAAGGAACGTTTCCACATGGGATGGCTTGACGGCTGGACTTTTTATCCTGCTGACGATAAAAAACCTCCAATCCATCAGGATCCAAAGTTGGATGAGCCTGATCAGCAGAACATCGCGGCGCTTTGGTCAAACTTCCTTACCTCTATAAAAACAAACACATTACCGATTTGTGATATTGAGATCGGACAACGTTCAACCAACATGAGTTTGCTGGGAATGTTGAGCTGGAAGCTGGGCAGAGCTGTTGAATGGGATGGTGCAAAAGGTTTGGTTAAGAATGACGCTGACGCGAATAAACTTCTTAGTCGGGCATATCGGGGGGAATGGAAGTATCCGGTGTGAGGAAGATTGAGGAGTTGAGAATGGAAGATGATTGAGAAGATGAGGAGTGAGAAATGAGGAATGAGGAATGAAGAAAGAATGAGGAAGCGGTTATAATTCCATGAATGCTCATGTAAAGAGGAAGAGCGCCTGAACCTAGACGAATCCCGAAGGGATTCAAGCTTAATAGCCGCGGCGTGAAATCCGCGGTTAGCGATATACGACATATCCCGGGAACCCGAAGGGGTTGAACAGGAACCTCGAGCAAAAATCCAAATCAAACAATCAACAAATAGAAAGAGGTTGCCGAAATTAGCAACCTCTGTTCTTTATAGAACACAAAACAAACCTACTCTCCACAATCACCAAATCACCAAATAATCTCATTCCATCTTAAATACCCAGGCCTCCTTAAAGAGATTTTTCCACCTGTATTCATTTCGGATCTTCACGGCTTCAGCCTGATCCTTTGTTGACCTGAGGTATACATAATAAAGATTGTTCTTTGGATTGAGAGCAACGTTTACCACCTCACCCTTCGCCATCATGTCCTTCGTGAATTTCATGGAGTGGTTCATGGAATTGAACACGCCCACGACAACATAGTAATGTCCTTTTGACATTGTAAATGCTTCCTTAGGAGCGGTGGCCGTGGAGGTGGAAGACTTGACATTGTCCTTCGACTTCGTCGCGGGCTCGGTAACTTTTTCTTCCCTGGCTGAATTTGAAATTTCATTGTCCTTTTGAACGGGGTTCGTTGTCTCGATCTGCCTTCCAGGATTTTTGTTTCCGTTTGTGGATTGTTCACCCGGCGCTGTTTCGGTTTTGCTGGAATCATTCATGTCTTCATCGGAAGGTTCATCGATTACATCATTTGTGTTAGCAAGAGTGGGCAATGTTCTCGTTGCTGGTTTTGAAGCAGTGCGTTGTGTTTTCTTGCCAAACCGGATACCGAGATGAAGCTCATGCGAGCTGCTTGAAGTAAATCCTGAGGCGAACGGAGGAAATTCATAGCTGTAACCGAAACTGAATTTTTCTTTGATGTTTGCTCCAAGGATGAGGGCTAGTCCGTTGTTTTGATTGTAGCTAACTCCCGTCCATATTTTTTCCTTGAAATATACAAGAGTTGCCGCTTCCCAATAATCCTGAATGCCGTCTTCTGACTGTCTGAACAACGCGTAAGGTTCAAGGGCTACATTCCCCATAGGATCAAGATTAAACCGATAGCTTGCTGAGAATAGCCGGTTTCTTAAGTTGGAGAATTCAAATTTATTGAAGCTTTCACCGTTGAACGCATTTGACTTGAACAAGTCTGTCAGAGCAAAGCCGAGGCGCAGTCCGGCGATGTTGTAAACCACTCCAAAATTTCCATCGAAATAAAAATTGTTACCCGTTGCCTTCAGGATGGCTGGATCGTTCGTGTTCATTTCTTCGGCTGTGAGGTCCAGCTTGTTAAGACCGACTCCGCCCGAGAGTGCAAATCTCAGTGATTGATTGGATGCAATCGGAACGACATATCCAAATGTCGCCATGAAGTTAGAGTTACGAAGCAATACCTGCTTGTCGGAGTGAATGTTCAGACCAATGGCTACACGCTCGCTGGTTGGAAATTGCAAGCTTGCACCTGTTGTTACGGGCGCATCCTTAAAGTTTGTCCATTGCTGGCGATGGACAAGGTTTACGTCTAATGCGTCGTTTATGCCGACATAAGCTGGATTAAATACATAGGGATTAAAATAGAATTGTCTGTACAACGGACCTGGTGTCTGAGCATTTGAAAAATGAATTGCCGCGAGGAAAGACAATATCGAGAGTAAATATTTTTTTTTCATCAAGGTCAATAATGTTTAGTTCAAATCGTTATTCATCTTTTTATTTCGTTATGAAACCAGAGTTCTCCACACCCGGCGCATTTTGTAATGACCGGCCCGTTTACTTGCTATGTTCGTAGTGATTTACCGGACTATCCGCACAGCATCCTTTATGTCCGTATGACTCAGATTTATATAGTATCATAGTATGAGTCTTCCTGAAGCAGTTTTCCTGCCGACAGGACAAATTCTCTGGTTAGCGACGCCATTCCGTTCTTTCAAAATTTGATGGCGGCCGCGAATAAAATAATAGGTGAGGTCTTGATCTGCGGAAGGGATTTCGAATGTAATATCAGTCACTCCATTCCGTCTTCACAAAAAAGATTCAAGGATCTATCCCTAACCTAACAGAATTAAAGCGCCAGCTACAAACGACGCGCAAATCTACAATTGATGTTATGCATGGAAAGCATGAGTCGATGGATGGCCCTATTTTCAGATGAGAGGTCAATATCTTCAATCACTAGATCTCAGATGCATTTTACAACGGTATCGCTATACACAATTACCAAATATCACGTATATATGAATGACTCTCAGTTACTTAGAGGCTGCCGTGTAAGCATTCGCGGTTATTTACTGGAAACCTTTATTGATATAATGGACACTAAGGGATTGAAACTGTGGAGTTTAAGAAATTGAAAAATTGCGATCGAAGAGCATACTTGATCATGCTCTTTTTCATCGATCAATTATCGTTCAACGGTTTATTTTCTCATATGACACGGACCGAACGATGGAGCTAAACGCAGAACAATCAGGGTTAACACGTATTCAAACGTTTGAAAGGCATTCAAAACAGTATCAAAAGTTACATTGACATCTGCCAATTAGCTATATTCGATTGACATGTCTTTCGAAAACCAAACATATAGATCTATGCAACGAAGAAATTTTATCCAAAATGCATTGATGGGCGGCACAGCCTTACTAACCGCCATGCCATTGAATAATGGAGTTGCCGCGCCCCTGGTGACACCTCCGTCTAAATTGAAGATCACAAAGATCCGGTATTACAGCGCCCCAGGATATAACAAACCGCTGTTTAATCAGGCCAGGGGTATAGTTGAGGTTGAAACCGATGGAGGTATCATAGGCATTGGTGAAGGCGGAGCAAAAGATACCATCGAACAATGTGCACAGATGCTGATCGGTGAAGATCCGTTCCGTATTGAATACCTGTGGCAGAATCTTTATCGCGGCATGTTCTATCCACCCGGGCGGGAAAAATTGCATGCGCTTGGTGCTCTTGAAATGGCGTTGTGGGATATTAAGGGTAAAGCGCTTGGTGTGCCGGTATATGAACTACTCGGTGGCGCTACGCGCGAACACGTGGAGTGTTATGCGACGGGATTCGCACCATCAAAAGCGACAAACGAATACGACCGGGCTAAAGATTGTATTGCTGCCGGACTTCGAAGTTATAGAACAAATCCAACCGGCGGCAATGGCGAAGAACGTTTCGATTTTTACGAACACACCAAGAAGACTATCGAACACTGTAAGAGGATGGACGAGGCTGTTGGAGGCGGAGGCAATTGGGCCATAGATTTGCACACTCGGTTCGATACGCCTGAAGCAATTAAGATCTGTGATGTGATACAGAATCTTGAGCCGTACTTTGTTGAAGATCTTATCCGCTCCGAAAATCCCGGAGTATACAAGACGTTGAGACAACTGACAAAAGTACCGATCGCCGTGGGAGAACAGTTTGGCGATCGATGGGATATCAACGAGCTGGTTGAAAACAGGCTGATCGACTATTCGCGTGTCACGTTACCTAATTGCGGTGGCATAACGGAACTGAGAAAGATTGCTTCAATGTGTGAGACACACTACGTTGGAATGATACCTCACTTTACAGGACCAGCGTCAACGGCCACGCTGGTGCATGTTTTAGGCTCGAGTAGTCCGACGCGATGTCTGATGGAACTGGCGGGAGGACAGATCGAACATCCGGCCTACTTCAACGATGATTACATGCTTTACAAGAATGGCAAATTGTTTCTCAATCCTGCGCCGGGGTTGGGGATAAAATTTGATCCAAAGAAGGCGACGTTTGTTATGGAAGTTGTTGAAAAGACAAAGTTCCCTCATCCGATCCTTTATGCAAAAGATGGATCAATACATGGATGGTAATTTTTATTGAGAACTATCTATGACAAAAGTGAAAAATTACCGATGGCTGGTTGTTGTATTACTTTTTATTGCCACGACTATAAATTACCTGGACCGGCAGATAATTGGGCTACTCAAACCTCTGCTGGAAAAGGAATTTAACTGGAGTGAAACTGACTTTGCCAGGATCGTGATGGCGTTCACAGCTGCTTATGCGATAGGCCTGCTGATCTCAGGTGGCCTAATAGACAGAGTTGGAACGAAGATTGGTTATGCTGTAGCGATTGTAGTATGGAGTATCGCAGGTATGTTCCATGCACTGGCCCGAAGCGTGGTCGGATTTAGTATAGCACGGATAGGACTAGGGTTAGGAGAGGCGGGAAATTTTCCTGCCGCAGTCAAAACTGTGGCGGAATGGTTTCCAACGAAAGAACGTGGACTAGCTACCGGTATCTTCAACGCCGGAACCAGTGTCGGTGTAGTGATGGCGCTGATGATCGTACCGTGGATACTCGCTCGCTATGGATGGCAGGAAGTGTTCTGGATCACGGGCGCCCTCGGTTTTGTCTGGCTCTTGTTCTGGCTTATTTTTTATGAAGTGCCATCAAAACAAAAGAGACTTTCAAAGCAGGAGTATGATTACATCATCGAAGGGCAAGACCGGACGCTGCTACAACTTCGGACAAGCCGATCATGTGGCAAAGGTTATTTACGTTTCCTCAAACCTGGGCATACATTACGGGTAAAGGGCTGATCGATCCCATCTATTGGTTCTTTTTATTCTGGCTTCCTTCATATTTCTCTTCGACTTTCAGCCTCGATCTGAAGAAACCAAGCTTCGAGCTTATGGTCATTTACGCCGCCACCACGGTCGGAAGTATAGGCGGCGGTTATTTTTCGTCATGGTTAATCAAACGCGGCTGGCCTACATTGAAAGCGCGAAAGGCTTCACTGCTACTGTTTGCAGTATTTGAAGTTTCTATCATCCTGGCACAGTTTGCGTCCAGCGCATGGGTTGCAGTTGCGCTGATCAGCCTTGCGGTGGCGGTTCATCAGGCATGGGCTACCAATGTATTTACAATGGCCTCGGATATGTTTCCAAAGGAAGCTGTGAGCTCCGTCGTGGGGATCGGCGGAATGGCAGGCGCTGTTGGCGGCATCCTCTTTCCCATGCTTGTTGGCACGTTGCTGGATACCTACAAGGAAGCGGGGAACCTGACAGGTGGATACAATGTGCTTTTCACAATGTGTGGCTTCACGTATCTCATCGCACTTTCGATCATTCACTACCTAACAGCGATAGTGGGAAAAAAGTTGAGTTGGCTGGAAATTCAATAATCGCTTCGAAAACCCCTAAATCCCCTAAGGGGACTTAAATACACTTGGTAAAATGTTTTTGCTGGATAAATACGATTAACGCATCACGGATTAACGGAGCTACGATTAGACGTCGCGCCTCAACGTCCAGCCTATACTCGCAAGCAGCACCACGATCAGCAGCCACGAAGATGCCATGGTGATCTTGTTTCCAATCACGTACGGCTTTGGTTGGAATCTGAATTCGATGGTATGACTGCCTGACGGCACCTGCAAAGCACGCAACACGTAGTTCGCTCTGAGTAATTGGACTTCCTGACCATCTATCGTGGCAACCCATCCTTCAGGATAGTAGATCTCCGAAAAGACGACAAGTCCATTGGTCTGAGAGGTGCTTTGATACTTCATCAAATTCGGGCTATGTTCTGTTAGCGTGATCACAGCAGAGCTGTCATACGAAAAATTTCCAACATTGAATTCACTACTGTTAATAACAGCAGTATTGCGAGTATTTATTTCGCATACTTTGGCCAACTCTTCGTTTGGTGTGTTTGCAGGAACAACGTCACGAACAAACCAGCCGTTTCCGTTAGCCCAGGGGTTAAGGAGGATGTTATCTCGCTGCGGTCCGTAGACCATGTACTTTATGTTCAGCATATTGATAGCGCCAAACCTGCTGAAATCGGAACTACCAGCCTGGAGACCTTTATACATTTCAATGGTCTGGCGGTACAAACATGAATCGTAAAGGTCCTGATAGCTTCTCAATTTTACACCGTGATATCCTCCGACGGAATGATGAAAATATGATGTACGCGCTTCGAGGAACGCGCCTTCCTGTGGGTTGATATTGTAAACGCGATAATAAGATTTGTCTTTCAGGATCTCCTGATCAGCCTCAGTGACGGGGAATGCAGCAGTCTCCCGCTTGCGTTTATAGTTGTCTTTGGTGAAATAACGGTTATCGACAATCGCGATGTCGAGCGTGACCATGATGATCAATAGGAAATAAAATATACAGTGGAGAAACTTTTTTCCATAGCTCAAAATAGATTGCTCCGAAAGCTATTGCGATGAAAGCGAAAGAACGAAACGCGTCACTACGCAATAGACGCTTTGCGGTCCTCTACCAATGCGCTAATGAACCAGGCTGGATGTTGCTCATCGCCTTCTCTCATAAAGCTCAACATGCCTGGAACCAAAACGAACAAAAGACAAACGCCACCTGTTACACCAAATACCATGAGTAGTTTGGTTTTGCGCTCCTTGTTCAATCCGTTTGTGATTATGTTTTCCAAGCCAAGTAGACCTAAGAGCGGCATTGAAAAAATGATCATAACAACGGTAAAGGTCACTGACCTGAACTTGTTATAGCCTGGAAGGTGATCGAAGAGAATATAGTTGAAATCCGGCAAAATTACTTCCCCAACTCATCATGATGGCGAGAATACAAATTGGAACCAGCCACCACACGTATTTCTGTTCGGCGAAAGCAATCCCCAATACAAACAAAAACACAACAATGGCACCAGCATAGTAAGGATAAGGTGTCTGAGTTCCCCAGTACGCTGATGTATAGTTAACCAGTTGATTCGCCAATTGCTCGTCAGTAGAGCGCGCGAGTGCTTGATAGACATTACTTTCCTGGTCCTGCACTAGAAAATTCCTTACGCTTCCCCCATAGAAGTTTGGGATCAGCAATGTCATCGGCTCCAGGATTTCGTAATTGTATTGAAAAGCGTAAGTTTTTCCAACGCCCTCAGATTGTTCGGTAATTTGGGCAGAAGTAAGTTCAGATTTCCCGCGTGAGTAGGTAGTGTATTCAGTAATCGCCCACATGGGACCACAGAATGTCCCTACTGCTATCAATACCGCAGGAAGCAACACTGCAATCGATTTGCCGAACTCAACGGCTTTTTTAGCTCTTATAAAAAGTATAAGTTGTATCAGTCCATAGATACCCACGATCATCATGAGATAGTATGTCATTTGAAGGTGGTTCTCACGAAAGTGTAATGCCAGGCCCGCTGCAGTAACACCGAAGCCCAATATTCGTCGGTCGGTGAACGCAAGATGAATTCCCGCCATCACCAAAGGCATGAATGCGATGGCGCCAATACGCGAGCTATGACCCACGCTAAGTCCGATGATCATATAGGATGAAAGCCCAAAAGCAAGAGCTCCGGCTATAGCGAGGTAGGGTCGGATGCCAAATGCGCACAACATGATATAATAGCATACGAACGCGAGATAAATATTGCAGATCGGATGTGGAAGCTTGAAGGCGAGTACACCTTTTAGATAACCGACAGCCTTATTTCCCCACTCGACGTTAACGAGATAACCCGGCATTCCGCTGAACATCGATTCAGACCATAACGGTTCGTCACCGGTTTTTTCACGATAATCGCGCATGGATTTCGATGATCCTTCCCACTGTTGAATATCCTGTTGATTCAGAGCTTTGTTCTCCAGGAAAACAGGGTTGAAGAAAAAGAAGGTAACGATAAGGAATACGGCTATTGCAACGCAGTGAGGAAGCACATCTCTGACAAAATCGATTTTTTTCATGCGGCGAAACTATTGAGGCCGCAAAATAGGAAGGTTTGACAAATTACAGCCCTGGGCCATAGAACTTTTGACCCGTACTATCCGCCAATAGTCGACATGGACTCAGAAACCGGTGTGTGATTTTTCCGCTTTGCTTCCGCCTCGAAGCCATCTTTCGCGCGTGAATTAAGAACCTTAATGAGATTTTCAACGATAACGCTGTCATCTTTGCTTGCTCTGAGCAATTGCCGTAGGTCGAGAGCACCATCGTCGTAAAGACAGGTCTTCAGAGTTCCCTGTGCCGTAACCCGAACGCGATTACAGGTGCCGCAAAATGTTCTGCTGAAGGCTGCGATCACTCCGATGTTTCCTTTATATCCTGGAACGTGGTAATTGTAGGACGTAGAAAATTGTGGGTCAGGTATCTTGTGAAGATCCGGATAATGCTCTTTTAAATAATCAATTATTTTCTTGTAGGTCCACACAAGAGTTGGGTAGTGATTACCCTCACCATTAAACGGCATTTCTTCAATGAACCTAACGTCCACATTGTTCTTCCTGGACAACTCAACTAACGGGATGATATCGTCGATGTTTTTTCCATCCATTACAACGGCGTTGATCTTGACAGGGATCTCACTTTCAACGAGAAGGCGAAGGGTTTCCATCACAGGTTCAAACACGTCGCGACGTGTGATGGCGAAAAATCGCTGCTTGTCTAATGTATCGAGGCTGAGATTGACGGATGCTATTCCAAGTTTCTTTAATTCCGGAATATGTGGCGCTGTGAGCACACCGTTCGTCGTGAGGTGAAGGTCGCGTACGCCGCGGATCTCGACTATGTTGCGGATAAGCTTCATGAGATCATTGCGCACAAAAGGTTCGCCTCCTGTCAACCGGACTTTGGTTATCCCCAACGACGCCACTATCAGAAATGAGGCGTGTAATCTCCTCGAACGTTAACAGATCTTTTTTTGGCATGTAGCGGATACCCTCCTCAGGCATGCAATAAAAACATCGAAGGTTACAACGGTCCGTCACCGCGAGCCGCAGATAATTTATTGGACGTCCATGATTGTCGAAAAGGGTATTCACCGTTAAAATCGTCTCCTTTAACAAAGGTAGAAAAGGTTACTCTTTATATAATCACCGCTAGAGGTTATCCGTTAGCCGTTAGCAGTATTCTGTACGTAATAAACACAGAAACGGCTTGTCCCCGTAAGGAATTATGGGATATTTTGCCTTGAATTGTGATGAATGACGCGAAATCAGCGTTGTTAATATTGTAAAAAACGAAGAAAATGAACCGGTATAAAATCAGGGCTTTTGGTATAACGAAGGACCTTTTGGGTGGCAAGGATACGGTAATTGAGATCCGCGGGACAACTGTGGGGGAATTAAAAGAGGAACTGAGCGAGCGATTTCCGGAGCTGTCTGGGCTCAAGTCCCTATTTGTCGCCGTCAATAACGATTACGCTGATGATGACCGTGTACTCCAACCAACAGATGAAATTGCCCTGATTCCACCTGTAAGCGGTGGTTAGATATAATTTTCTTTGTGATTTGAATGCTAATTATTTACCTTCAATTACCGTCAATATTTTGTTCAACCAACCCTCTAAGTCATGATTAAGATAACCGAGAAGCACATCGATGTTCAGAAAGTTATTGATACAGCTTCGAGCCTAAACGCCGGAGCTGTTAATGTTTTTGTCGGAACGGTTCGCAACAATGCCCACGGAAAAAATGTGGTATGGCTCGAATACGAAGCTTATGAAACAATGGCAGTTGCTGAAATCAGGAAAATAATTGACGACGCATCGCACCGATGGCCCTTGTTGGGTTGGGCAGTAAGCCACCGGATCGGAACGCTGAGACCTGGAGAAACAGCTGTTGCTATTGCGGTATCCACCCCGCATCGCAAGGACTCGTTTGAGGCGTGCCAGTTCATTATTGACACTCTAAAAGAAAAAGTGCCTATCTGGAAGAAGGAAGTATTTGAAGATGGCGAGGAGTGGGTATCCGCTCGTCCCGAAATGGCAATGAAAGCATAAGGTAAAATTGACAGTCAAAAAAAAAGGCCCCCCGATTTGTCGGGGGGCCTTTTTTCTGTTTGTCATCCTATTACAATGACCACTGTCGAAACAATTACGACAGCCATTGTAAATCCAGCTATCAGCGCGATCAGTAAGTCGCGATGTATGGGATTAATTTGAATTTTAGTAAGAGTTTTCATAAGCCAACATTGTTTAAAGCCAGTACGCTAAGATCGCTATAAAAGTTATCAGTTAAATCTGTCGCAAAGAAGATTTAATTTTGAATCTGCTGTATCTTTTTGGGAATTCTGCATTTAGGAGTTGAATTTCAACATGTTAAAAGAATCGTTCGTGTTAAAGGAAAATATAGAGCACAATAGATGAGCTCAAGGATGAAGAATTATTAATTCGGAATTCACAAGCTGATCCAGAAGCATTTAGACCCTTGTATGAAAAGTATTTTAAGCGAATATTCCTGTTTGTGCATCACCGTGTGGGTGATAAGGCATTGACTGCGGATATAGCGTCGCAAGTCTTCCTAAAAGCTTTGCTGAACATCAATAAATTTTCTTTCCGCGGGCTTACCTTTTTCTGCATGGTTATTCAGGATCGCTCTCAATGAATGCAATGACTTCTTTCGCAAGAACAAGCGATATCGTCTTGTCTCAATGGAAGAAGGAATGATTGATCATCTCTACGAAGAGATTACTTCTGAAACACGATTAGAAGATTTGCGCCAACAGCTTCCCTCAATACTGCAAAAGTTGTCTGTAGACGAATTGCAGATTATCGAACTTCGATTCTTTGAACAACGCCCCTTTAAAGAAGTCGGCGATATCCTCGGTATTTCAGAAACGTATGCCAAAGTGAGGGTTTACCGAATACTTGAAAAAATGAAAAAACTTTTCTTGAAACGAAGATGAAGCAAAAGATTAAAATAATGGAAAAGCGGCCACAACTATCTGATGAAGAAATACGGAGTTACATGGACTTCGATCGCCTTATGGCTGATAAAAAGTTGGTGGCCAACAAACCTAAGTATCATTATCTGAAATGGATAGTTCCGGCAATTGCAGTTATCGGTGTGGCCACATGGCTGATCTTTAATTATTCTAATGAGAATGCCAAACAATCACACGTCTGTAACCGCCGATCAGGGGGAAACCAATGCTGCGGTAAACCCTGCTGACCCCGGCACTTCTTCCAGCGAGACGAGCGCTGCATCACCTGTAAAAGAAGAACCTAAGGCTACTGAGAGAACCGCGACAAAATCTTCGCCTGCAGGGCCGCAAGAAGAGGTACAACAATCACCTGAAAACACACCAGCGGAGGATATTTATGTTCAGGCCGAACCAATGAAGGGATATTCATCTCTATATGCTTATTTTAATTCGAATTTGGTGTACCCTGCTGAAGCACTTAAAGACTCCATACAAGGAGTGGAAACTGTTTCATTTGTTATCAACACCGAGGGTAGACCTGAAAAGATCACAATAAAACAATCTCTGGGCGAGCCGTTTGAAAAGGAAGCCCGTCGGCTCATTGAAAATATGCCGTTATGGAATCCCGCAACATTGAATGGCAAAGCTGTACCGAGTCAGATGTCAGTTCCACTAACATTTCAGATCCAAAAAGTAAACGTGAACCGTTGAAATGAAAAAGTTATTCGCGATATCGTTTTTTATGCTAGCAGGTTTGAATGGATTTGCGCAGCAATTTCACAAGCTATTTGAAATTCAATTGCCAGATTCGATCCAATCGTCAAAACCGACATGGGTCGATCTCGACAACGATGGCCTGCTCGATGTACTTTTAGTTTCGAAAGCGCAATCGGGGAAAAGCTATTTTCAGTTTGTCAAAGGGGATACCGTTACAACACCCGCTCTTGCATGTTAAAAAGAAATCGGTGATCTCTGTTAGCTGTTCCATGTTGATGGACTACAATCACGACAACAGAATGGACGTAGTGGTATCGGGTGAAAAAAATGGTGTTCCAGCGACGGTGGTTTATATTAATCTTGGTTCATTCGATTTTGAAGAGAAAGTAATTTCGGCACCGCCCTTCTCATTGATCAAATCATGCCGACCTCGACGATGATGCACGTCCCGAATGGGTAGTAAGTGGAACAGTGGGTGGAAATTTTCATTTGAGGAACTTAAAGCAGGAAAACGAACTTACTTGGAAAGTGGCACATGATACCCTCTTGATCAATGCAACTGCACTGGAAATCGTCGATGCAAATGTCGACGGACGACAGGACATATTTTTCAGCGGAATCACCGCTCCGAATTCACCAACATCAGGATTTCTCGTTAATCAGGGTGGACTTTACTTCAAATCTTATCTCCCTTCACAGCGCGTTGGAGCCACCACATCAGGTGATTTTAATTCGGATGGAATTTTTGATGTACTGCAAACGAGCAAGGACAATAACGGTTCCATTACAAACCACTTTATACGAAAGCGCAGCAGGCGCTTACACCACGAAAAATTATCCCATTGCACTGAGCGATGCCCGCCTATTTGCTGCTGACCTGAATTCGGATGGCGTAATCGATGTTAACTATCTGGGAAAAAAGACAAGCGGTGACACACTGAACATTGTTCAATATGGTAATCAGGATTATGATACACTGGTTTCGAGGAAGTTGGTCGATCAACAGTTTGGAGATCTCGAGTATGATGGTGATCTAGATTTGTTCCAGGTCATTGAAGATGATCAGATCGCCCTGGTGTTCTATGAAAACGGGCCCGCACAAAAAAACCTCGCGCCGGGAATCCCAAAGAAAGGATTGCCGTATCGATTTATGATCGTGTCTTTGTCTATTGGGAGAAAACCACAGATGATCACACTCCCGTCGCGTCATTGACGTATGATTTGCACCTGGAAGGAAATCCATTTTATCAAGCCGGAGCTTTTGATTTCTTGAACGAGCGTAGGCTTACCGTTAGCCACGGCAACAATGGAACAGCCAATTTCAGATTACTGAAGGATGTCCCCGTGGCAAGCTTGAGCTTTTCTGTACAGGCGGTTGATAATTCGCTTCACGCCGGTGGCTTGTGTATCGGAGGAAGTGCCGCCTGCGCCACTGTGGAAACGGAAAGTTTAGAAGTTGCAGTAAGGAACAGATTTCTCTCTCTTCTCCGCCGGATGCATTGTGGTTCTCTTTTTCAAAAGGTTTCCTTGGCATCGACAGTGAATACAATCTTCAAGCTGCGAGTAAGGATACTATCTTTTATTATGATCCGGCGAAAACCGGCTGTTCAGCTTTGAAAGCATGGACAGTAAAGATCAATGACGACACTACCAAAACTGATTTTTTTGAAAGGTATAGCTGTAATGATGCTGAAATTCAATTTTTGTAGAACCGGGTTGGAATAATATTCAATGGTCCAGTCAGACAAAGGGTAATCTTGGATCCTCCAGTTCGATTTCTTATAAGGTGATGGGACCTGACTCTGTGTTTGTCACAATGTCAAACCCCCAAGGTTGTCAGCTTACACGTAAGACCGCGGTGAAAATAAGTCAGCCGGAACTGCAATTGACGGATGACAACTACAAGATACTTAAGGGAGACGAGGTCCAGCTTAATGTTTCAGGAGCTTCGACCTACGAATGGACGCCTGCAACGGGCCTCAGCCGGTCAGACATACCCAATCCCATTGCGTCCCCGGCGGTAACGACGTTATATACTGTGACCGGCTACGATTCATTGGGATGTACTGGTACGGCTGACGTTAACATTATTGTGGAAGGGGCTGGCTTTATACCGAATTTATTCACTCCTAATGATGACGGTAAGAATGACGAGCTGAAGTTATATGGAATGCCGGCAGTAAAGGATTTTGTATTTAGTATTTACAACCGCGAAGGTAGCCTGGTGTATCGAACGACCGATGTTTCCGATGCGATGGCGCGGGGTTGGGATGGCACTAGGAGTGGGACAAAGCAACCACCCGGGGTCTATTTCTGGAAAGTCAAAGGAGAAGTATCTTCAGGTGATAGAATCTTATTGAATGGTAAGGATACAGGTTCGATCGTTCTGGTCCGATAACCAGCCGTCAATAAAGATGGTCATTGCAGGGCTGTTTGTATGCCTGGCTGGTAAGAGTTATGCGCAATATTTTCAGTTCAGCCAATATAATTTTACCCCACAGCGTATCAATCCCGCTTTAGTTGCCAGCTCAGACTATGCTTCCCTAAGCTTTGACTATCGAAATCAGGGCACCGATGGTGGGTTTCATTTAAGCAGCAACAGCCTCAACGTTTCTTATCCATTGTTGAAAAAAAATGGCAGGCGCTGGTCGGGAGTTGGACTTTCGTTTATGGATGACCGCTCTGGAAAAGCAGGGCTTTTTAATACACAGGAGGTTGGCTTGTCGTATGCCGTCAATGTTGATATAGCAAAATTTCAAAGCTTGTCGTTAGGGGTAAGAGTACTTTATAAAACCGGCAAGTACGATCTTGACGGCCTTTATACTGGTTCACAATACGTTCCCGATCGTGGATTTGATGAATCCATTTCCTCAGGTGAAAATCTTGGTCAGCTCACAAACAATTTCATGACGTTTGCCGCCGGACTATACTGGCAACAAACGGACAAGCTGGGTAATACTATTGCGCGATTGGGATTTTCATTTTTTGATGTCAACAAGCCCGAAGATTCGTTCCTCGAACCCGCCAGCCAGTTGAACATAACATCGGTAGGGGAATTCAGCTTTCGCATTTTCCAGAGGGGCAACATGAGCATATATCCGGAGATATTGTATACCCGCAGTGCAGCGAATGACGTGGTCAATGCGGGAGTGATTCTTCGTTGTGACCTGGAGGACAATGCAACAAAGGATACACCGCATGTGGACCTTATAGCAAAGTATGTTTTTGGAAGATCCGGTATCGTAGGCTTTCAGTATCACAATGAGGTGTTTTCTCTGGGCTTCACTTATGACTTCCCAATGACTGCAGACAACGTGGCGAACAGAGGTGCGTTTGAGGTAGGCGTGGCAGTTAGAAAACTGGTCGTAAAGAAGAAAAATCGTAACGAAAAAGATCCTAAATCAGAGCAGAGTCAGACGGGACAAAAACCTCAAGGGAAAAAATTAGCTGCAACGGTGGGAGTGAAGAAACCACCAACTCCGAAGCCACAGGCAGATACATCAAAAGTAAAAGCAACGCCAAAGAACGAGGATATGAGCGCGAGGCTGAAACAGAAACAGGACTCGGTGATCGCTGCAGCTAATGCAGGTAATCTGAAACATGAACCGTTGGTGCTTGAAAAAGCGACGCTGCATTTCAACTTTGAATTCAACAGCACGGCGTTGGATGATGAAACGACTGAATATCTTGATGAACTTGCAAAAGCGTTGATCGATAATCCGGAGTTGAAGATCAAACTGGTAGGACATACCGACAATGTTGGTTCTGAAAAATTCAATCAAAGGTTATCTAACAATAGAGCTCAAACGCTCAAAGCTTACCTTGTCGAGAAGGGTGTCGATACTGAACGTATTGCGGCCGAAGGGAAAGGAATGAAGGAACCTTTGAATAAGAATGAAACGGAGGAAGACCAGGCGAAGAACCGGAGGGTGGAGCTGACGATTTTGTATGACCAGTAAATGGTTATGAGTTATAAGTTATGAGTTATGAGTTATGAGTTAGGAGTGCGTGTTTGATGTGTGGGAATGTGCGAGGTGGTAATCTATCTGTTTGCCGGGCTGTCGGCAGTATGCGTTGCAGGTTGGGACGCGCTCAGCATTTCTCGCAATAAATCTCGATGAGTCCTGCCCATTGAACGTCTGCGTTGAAGAATCACCGTCCCGACCCGAACTTGCTGCATACCAGAACGCGCGAAAACTGACAAATTACACACCACGCACTATTCTCGTACGTCACACCCGCACCTCACTCCCTAACTCATAACTTATAACTCATAACTCCATAACTACTCATGGATATCCTTCCCGCAATGAGGACATTTTTTTCCTTTTTCTTTCTTGTCGCGGTCAACGTGCAGTAACTCAAAAAATCCGGATGACAAAATACCGGCGGGCAAAGCTAAGAGTCCAACCCCCGCGATCGCGAAGATTCCCCCAAGAAACTTACCGACATCGGTGATCGGTACCAGGTCGCCGTAACCTACCGTTGTAAGGGTTGCAATACCCCACCACATCGTAGCCGGAATACTGCTGAACTTATCGGGTTGTGCGGCATTTTCAACGTAGAACATCACAAACGAGATGATGACAAGAATAAACAATATGAAAAGAAAACTTAACACGAGCTGTTCTTTGCGTTCTACAAGTACACGCTTAAAGATGTTAAGTGCGTGAAGGTAGCGCGCGATCTTGAACATCCGGAATAATGCCATGAGACGGAATATTCGGAGGAACCTTAGGTCTACAGGCAGGAATGTGAGGTAAAAGGGAAGAAATGAAAATAGATCAACGAGCGCCAGTGGAGTAGCGCATAAAACGCAGTCTGCCTTTGATGGGATCACTGTACTCAGGTTTTTCAACAATTGAGTAAATGCGCCCGATGTATTCGACGGTAAAAAATACCAGAGAAAAAATCTCAAAGTCTCTGAAGTATGCATCATACTTTTGATCGATCTCTTTCACCGATGAAAGGATAATCGCCAATATATTCAGCAGAATGATTGCGATGAGGAGGATCTCAAAAATGCGTTCTGCGATTCCACCTTTTTCGGTAGGATCAAGTGTGAGGTATACTCTCCGGCGAAATGTCATACTGACTTAACGTTTGAAATCCTTTTTACCCCCCGTCTTTTCCATGAGCTTAATCTCTTCTATGATAATGTTGTGGGATATCGCTTTGCACATATCGTATACAGTGAGCGCCGCTACGGTCGCCGCAGCAAGAGCTTCCATTTCCACTCCAGTCTTTGCTGTGATCCTGGCTGTGCTATCTATGATAATTGAATTTCCCTTAACGTGTATTTGTACCTGGCAGTCCTCCAATCCCAATGGATGACAAAATGGAATCATTGACGAAGTATTCTTTGCGCCCATCACGCCCGCAATAATAGCTGTATGAAAGACCGGTCCTTTTTTAGTAATTAGCTCGTTGCCCTGGATTAACGCAATGATTTCTTCGCCTACGTTAACCGTGGCTTGTGCTTTAGCAGTTCGTTTTGTGATTTTCTTTTCGGAAACATCAACCATCGTCGGATTTCCTGACGGATCAATGTGTGTAAATTTCTTTTTACTCATGTACCTTGGTATCCAACAAATTTAAAGATAATAATATGGTAAATGTAGCGGAGGCCAGTTCGATTGTTTTCAAACATCTCTGCAATCCTGCTGTTGAGACCCTAAGATTTGATTTGGCTGTGAATAGGGTCCTCGCGGAAACAATAGTGGCCGATCGCGATCTTCCTCCATGTGACCGCGTGACAATGGACGGTATCGCCATACGATTTAGTTCGTGGGAACAGGGACGACGTGAGTTTGCTATCGAGGGAGTGCAGGCTGCCGGTGCTGTCAGAAATGGACTTAAAAGCTCCAATAGTTGCCTTGAAGTGATGACTGGCGCAATAATGCCGGAAGGAACGGATTCAATAGTGCCCTATGAGCATCTTGAAATATCAGGTGGCGCCGCCACAATCAAAGAAAAGGTTTCGAAGGGTCAGAACATTCACACTCAGGGACAGGATGCAAAAAAAGGAATATCCTTGCTCGAGGCGGGAATGATCCTGGGCCCGGCCGAAATAGCTGTACTGGCTGCGGTTGGTAAGATTAACGTCAACGTTTTTGCATTCCCGTCGACAGCTGTGATTTCCAGTGGTGACGAATTGGTGGAGATCGACGCTCAACCAGGGATGCAACAAGTGAGGCGCTCAAACAGCTACGCGATAGAAGCCGCGATGAAAACGTTAGGTTGGAACGCTGCATTGCATCATTTGCCGGATAACAAGGAAAAGATGGTAACGGCGATGAAACAAATATCGGAGACATCTAAAGTAATCATCTTATCGGGTGGAGTTTCAAAGGGAAAGTTTGACTATGTGCCGGCAGTGCTGGAAGAGATCGGTGTTCGTAAACTTTTTCATCGCGTGAATCAGCGTCCAGGTAAGCCGTTCTGGTTTGGCGCGTCGGATAAGGGAGTAACTGTATTTGCGTTGCCGGGAAATCCTGTATCGACTTACATGTGTTTCTACCGATACATCAGACCCTGGATTCTTAAGAGCATGAAGGCAGATGCGGCATCCTGTTCCGCCGTGCTCGCAAAAGATTTTAAAGGTCCGCAAGGCCTCACTTACTTTCTCCAGGTGAACGTGAAAGTTGAAGACGGCAAACTCATGGCCTATCCGGATCCGGGTGGAGGTTCCGGCGACTTCGCAAACCTGAAGAACGTCAGCGGCTTCCTGGAATTACCTGAGGATCGATCATCGTTTACCGCAGGAGAAGTTTTCTCGTACATCCCATTTCGAAGTTATGAGTTATGAGTTAGGAGTTATGAGTTGGTGTGTGGGTGCGGGTATGACAACCCGACTTGGCGGGCTAAGTGTACCCGTCATCAGGCCGGTAATGTCACACCCATGCCCACGCCCAACTCATAACTCATAACTCATAACTCATAACTCATAACTGTCATGACCATTCTAATCGCGCCGGATAAATTCAAAGGATCCCTGTCCGCACATGAAGTGTGTGAGATTGTTTCGGGTGAACTCAGGTCAAACGGTTCATTCCAGATAGTAGCCCTTCCGTTGGCCGATGGTGGAGAAGGCACGTGTGAACTTCTGACAACGTTCAGCGGCGGCATCATGATTAAATATTCCAGTACGCGATCCGTTGGCACGGACCATACAATCAGGATATGGTACTTCCAGCAATGGCCGTATTGCGTTCCTTGAAATGGCAACAGCCTCAGGATTGCAGCTACTGAAGAAGGACGAACGCAATCCTCTTTTTACTACCACATTAGGGACGGGTGATCTGATCCGCCACGCCCTGGATCGGGGCGTTGACCAAATAATCATGGGTGTCGGAGGCAGCGCCACCACTGACGGCGGAATGGGTATGGCTGAATCTTTGGGTGTAATTTTTTACGATCGATCAGGAAACAAGCTTACAAGTAACGGCCAGAACCTCGTGCGGATCCATTCTTTTGATTCATCGGGAGTTCATCCGCGACTTGCCCAGGTGAACTTCACCATCTTTTGCGACGTGGACAATCCACTACACGGACCGAATGGAGCCGCATATGTTTTCTCGCCTCAAAAAGGTGCGGACGAACAAATGGTAATGGAACTGGACCACGGACTCAAACACTATCAAAAAATATTGGAGAACAGTACAAACAGTGTAATCAGTGCAATCCGTCCAATCAGTGTCAATTTTGCCTGGCGCCGGAGCGGGCGGCGGCTTGCCAGCCTCCCTTAAAGCATTTGCCTCGATCAAAATACGACGTGGAATGGACTTCATTGCCGAGTTCACAAGCCTGGAAGAAAAGATCAAGGAGCGCGGACTATGTAATTACCGGCGAAGGAAAAGTTGATAGTCAGACCCTCTCGGGCAAAGTCGTTAAAGGCGTGGCCGATCTTGCGAAAAAACACAAGAAACCCTTGATCGTCATTGCCGGAAAGAATGAGCTTGACCCGCAGCACCTTGCGCAACTTGGCGTTACCGAGGTTATTACGCTGGTGAGCGACGAATTAGGCGAACAAGAGGCCATCCAGCGTGCGTCACAGGTACTAAAAAGCAGGGTCAGGGAACAAATTATTCCTCTTTTTCTTTAGAGTTAGGGGACTTAACTTTGCCGCCTTGTCAAATGAAGGAATCATATTAAAATTGACGATCCATGTTCGATAATTTAAGTCTTAAGCTGGAGAAAGCCTTTCAAACGCTGAAAGGTCAGGGAAGGATCACGGAAATCAACGTTGCCACCACTGTCAAGGAAATTCGCAAGGCGCTGATCGATGCCGACGTTAATTATAAGGTTGCGAAAGAAGTAACAGACGATATCAAGGAAAAAGCAATGGGCCAGGATGTGCTCACGGCAATTTCTCCCGGACAATTACTGGTCAAGATCACTAACGATGAGCTTACCGCTCTGATGGGCGGACAAAGCGAGGATATAAAGGTTGAGGGCAGCCCGGCGGTGATCCTGATATCGGGCTTGCAGGGTTCGGGTAAAACAACCTTCTCTGGAAAGCTGGCCAATTACCTCAAGAAGCAGGGACGTTCCGTGTTGTTAACGGCGTGTGACATTTATAGGCCAGCAGCTATTGATCAGCTGAAAGTTCTGGGCGAGCAAGTTGGCGTTGAAGTTTATGCCGAACCTGAAAATAAAGATGCCGTCAAGATTGCAAAGGCAGCAATTGATCATGCACGGAAAAACAATCACAAGGTCGTCATCGTCGATACAGCAGGTCGCCTGGCCGTAGATGAAGAGATGATGAATGAGATCTCCAGGTTGAAGGCGGCGCTCAATCCGTCAGAGACACTTTTTGTCGTCGATGCAATGACGGGTCAGGATGCGGTAAATACAGCAAAAGCATTCAACGACCGGTTGAATTTTGATGGTGTGGTACTCACTAAGCTGGATGGTGATACTCGTGGTGGTGCGGCCATTTCCATCAGAAGGGTAGTGGACAAACCGATCAAGTTCATGAGCCTTGGTGAAAAGATGGATGCCCTCGATCGTTTTTATCCTGATCGTATGGCAAGCCGGATCCTGGGCATGGGTGACGTTGTCTCCCTGGTTGAAAAAGCTCAGGAAGTTTTTGATCAGGAGGAAGCAATGCGACTCAGCAAGAAGATCAGAAAAAATCAATTTGATTTTAATGATTTCCTTTCACAGCTGGAGCAGGTTAAGAAGATGGGTAACATGAAAGACCTCCTGGGTATGATACCTGGAATGGGAAAGGCAATGAAGGACGTCGATATTGATGATAATTCTTTCAAACCAATTGAGGCCATCATAAGATCGATGACGAACTGAGGAACGCGAAAATCCCGATGTCATTAATGGCAGCAGGAAAAACAGGATCGCCGTCGGCAGCGGAACTTCCGTTCAGCAAGTGAATCAGCTTCTGAAACAGTTCAGCGATATGCGTAAGCTGATGAAGACCATGAATAAAATGGGAGGTGGTAAACGCGCGCTTTCTTCATTGAATCCTTTGGGCGGCGGACGTTGATCATTTGACGTAGACCTTACTGTTTGAAATTAAAAGTGTTTCCTTTTTTTGAGATCGGTCCATAATAGACGCTCTTTCCTATATGGCTTGTAGTTACACGACCTGAGGCCGTTCCATACTGGCTTCCATGGCTCATGTGCAGAAATACTTCAGCGTCGGACGTTCCTTCAATAAAGTTTATGACTACGTAGTATATCTCATCCGTGATATTCTGGTCCATGATAAAACTTTCAAATCCCTGTCGCATTAGCGCTCTTTGGACTATCGATAACTTCAAAATCTAAAAGCTGCCCAGTGGAACTCCTAGTTCAACGTTTCGTGCTAAATAAAGGTCAAAGTTTGCGGTGTTGATACTCACTCCGTCGCCAGTGTTCCACGATAGGTCTACTTGCAGTCCTTCCGTTGGCGCGACGTCATTGTCCTCTATCTCCAGGACATATTGATTGTTCTTAAGGGATCCGTTTAGGTCGGCGTCGGAACTGCCTGTTATAAAAAAATAGATTGATTCAGTTTCCTGCTCGACATGGTTGTCGTCGATCAATTCAATCGAAAGGGTTACTTTGGATTCGCCACTCTTGATTTGTGCAACTAATGTGGAGGAATTGACACTGCCCGGGTTGAGGATTTCATAATCGCCGTTAAGAAATGCCGATCCACCGACGAGATAGCTTATCGTCGTTCCCGAGGTCACTTTCCGTCCCAGATCGATAGTGATTGTTTTGATGCCGTCCCCCTCGCTCGCTACCCCTGAAGACGTGGTGAAACCGTAGCGGTCGTCGTTGTCCTCGCACGCGACGAGAAAAAAACTCAGCAGCAGTAAATAAAGAAGGAATTTCATGGTGAGGAGGTGTATCGAACGCACGTGTGCGAATTTTTTCCCTTGTAGCGAGGGATTTCAATTAAAATTCTCCCCCGCTTGTCATAAATATCGACCGAAAAAAAATGCGTCGACGATAAATGAGACGAACGAGAAATATTCCGCGATAGAATCAAGCATCTATGGTAACGGGTGAAGGTACAAATGCGAAAATGCTGCGCATCAATAACTTACATTTCAATATTTGCTGTGATGATAAGCAGGTAAATTCTTTTGAAAATTTTAGTAAGGTTCTATAAACCAAATTGATTGTTATGCCGTTCTTACAATAGTTTACAGGTTGTTATATATAGGAATAAAAATGCCCCGGCTACTCGGGGCATTTTTACGTATATTAAAAAACCATTCTAACCAAACTATTTACAAACTATGAAAAGATTTACGTTTCTGATGCTCGCCCTGGCAACCGCATTTTCTGCTTCCATAGCCCAGCAGAAGCCAGCAAGTCCTCAGGCGACAGCTACTGGCAAAATAGGCGCTGCCACTGTAAAGATTGTTTATTCTCAACCTTCGGCACGTGGACGGAAGATTATGGGAGGTCTTGTTCCTTACGGCGAAGTATGGAGAACAGGTGCTAATGAGGCTACGACTATCGAATTTGATAAGCCCGTGAAGATCGAAGGTAAGGACCTTGCCGCCGGCAAATACGCGCTCTTTACCTTACCCGGTGAAAATGAGTGGACCATTATTATTAACAAGGATATTAAGCAATGGGGTGCATTCAAATACAAGCAGGAGGATGATGTTTTGCGCGTGCCTGTTAAGCCGGCAAAAACGTCCGCACCTGTCGAAACATTTAATATCACTGTCGGCAAGGATGACATTCAGTTAAAATGGGAGAATACCGCGGTTGCATTCAAAGTGAAAGGCTGATCAAAAACTCAATATTATTTAAAGCCCTGCTATAGCGGGGCTTTTTTATTTTCATCATCTTGTGTTACCGTTAATCGTTAATTGTTAAACGTTAATCGTGGTTAGGAATATGGGCTGGGTGAATTACTGTCTCTGAGAAAACGTTTAACGACTCGAATACTTGCAATCTCCTCTGCGTAACCTTAGCGCCTGCCGTTGCGGTTAACATGCTCACACTCACGATTAACGATTAACGGATAACGATTAACGGAATCAAATGAATATCCTGGGCCGTTACGATAGGGTTGATCTTCCCGAATTAGGATTGTATAACATCCATGCAAAAGTGGATACCGGGGCCTACACCTCAAGCCTCCACTGTCATCGGGCAACAGTAACGAACGGTGTCCTTGAATTTATTCTGCTGGATGAAGAGCATCCGGAATTTACCGGATTGAAGTTTACGTTTAGTGACTTTGAAGAAAGGGATATAAAAAATTCTTTCGGCGAAGTTGAACGAAGATTTGTCATCACTACCACCCTTAAGATCTTTAATGAAGACATAACCACAGAGTTTTCCCTGGGCAACCGCGGTTCGCTTAAATTTCCGATATTGATCGGACGGAAAATAGTCCGTAACCGGTTCCTTATTGACGTTACCAAAAAAAATCTATCGTATAAGGAGAAAAGAAGACGACTTGCGTTGAAGAAAAAAGCGCGTAAAAACAAATGACCCAACTCCTATGAACATCGCGATCCTGTCGAGAAATACCAAGCTGTATTCTACCCGCAGGCTGAAACAAGCGGGAGAGGCCCGCGGCCATAAAGTGGAGATCATCGATCATCTGAAATGTGTTCTCTTTATTGAGAAGAAAAATCCTGTAGTCCTTTATCAGGGCCGAAGGCTCGATTATTTTGATGCCATTATCCCTCGTATTGGTGCTTCGGTGACTTTTTATGGAGCAGCTGTTGTACGTCAGTTTGAAATGATGAAAGTATTTACAACGGTCGAATCGCAGGCACTCATACGGTCGCGCGACAAACTGAGGAGTCTTCAGATCCTTAGCCGCGCAGGTTTAGGATTGCCGAAGACAATTTTTATGGACTACTCCCGGGAAACCGAAGGAATAATTGAAGCCGTCGGCGGTGCGCCGGTCGTGATAAAGCTTCTTGAAGGCACGCAGGGACTTGGTGTCGTTCTGGCGGAGAACAAAAAGGCTGCAAAATCCGTAATCGAGGCTTTCCATGGGTTACACGCCCGAATCATAGTACAAGAGTTCATAAAGGAAGCGAAGGGTGCAGATATACGCGCATTCGTGGTTGACGGCGAAGTGGTGGGCGCTATGCGAAGGCAGGCTAAAGAAGGCGAGTTCCGCTCGAACTTGCACCGGGGTGGCAGTGCAACAGTGGTTAAGCTTTCACGTCCGGAAAAGCACGCGGCGATCATGGCAGCGAAAAAAATGGGTCTCGATGTGGCAGGTGTGGATATGCTGCCTTCGAACCGTGGTCCGCTTATTCTCGAAGTGAACTCCTCGCCAGGACTGGAAGGCATCGAGGCAGCAACAAAAGTTGATATAGCAGGTAAAATTTTTAAGTATCTTGAAGTTAAAGCAGGCAAGAAAAAAATTCAGAAGGATAAAGTGAATGCCTGACTTTAACAATCCCGCTAACGAAAATAGAGTGCCCTATACCCTATTACCTTATACCTTATACCCTCATTGAGCATTGCGTAAAATAGTAATCGCCGGACAGGAAATCCATCCAGGAGAATTTAAAGTGATCGATGTCAACATCGCGCGCCTTCCGTCCCATACTCTTATCAATACACCTATCTATGTTTCCCGCGGCCTGGAAGATGGACCCGTACTTGCCCTAACGGCCGGGATGCATGGCGATGAGATCAATGGAATGGAGATTGTCCGTCGAATATTGGATGGCGGCCTGCATCGGCCTAAACGCGGAGTCACCATCTGCATGCCTATCGTTAATGTGTACGGATTCCTCAACTATTCAAGAGATGTTCCCGATGGCAAAGATATAAACCGGTCTTTTCCAGGAAGCAAGAGCGGATCCCTTGCCAGTCGTGTCGCCTATAACCTAATGAAACAAGTGATACCGGTCATCGAAGTTGGCGTTGATTTCCATACCGGTGGCGCTATGCGTACCAACTACCCGCAGGTTCGCGCAGTGCTGAAAGAGAGCAGAAATGCCGAGCTTGCGGCAGCTTTTAACGCGCCGTTCACCATCGATGCTCCCTTTCGACCAAATTCCTTGCGAAAGGAAGCGGCAAAAAAAGGAAAACATATCATCGTCTATGAAGGTGGTGAATCGCTGCGATTTGATCAGCATGCCATCGAAGAAGGAATATCGGGAACCCTGCGGTTGATGGCACATCTCCGCATGATCGACTGGGCTCCTCAGCCGAAGGAAGAAAACCGTGTAGTCTGGAGTACGTCATGGATAAGGGCGAAGAATGCCGGCCTGTTTCAGTCAAATGTTAAATGCGGACAGCTAATCCACCCGGGAGAATGGGTCGGCACCATTACTGATCCATTCGGAGAGTTTAAAGAACAAATCATTGCGCCTGAAAAGGCTTACGTTATTGGCCTTAACAACATTCCGGTGATAAATGTTGGCGATGCACTGATGCACCTCGGTATGGATAACCTTTGCAAACTTGACAGCCCACAACTTTAATCACGCTTCAGAACTTTATTGATCTGACAGATCTTGCTAACCCGCTTGCATCCGAATAACTCAATTCTGTTTAGGAGGTCTTTGGCATTGTCGACCCCAGTTTCTTCAAGACAAGTTCAGAGATATTGTACTTTTCATCAGTGAACAAAAGCACATCACCACCTTCAATCATCCTCGGATTAAGAATGTATGAGAAGCCATTTTCCTTTGCTACGTCTTCAATAGCTTTTCCAACTTTAGCAAACACCGGAGCAATCAAATCATTCTGCTTCTTTTGTATAGAAGTTTGAGCATCCTGCTGCAAACGTTGCGCGTTTTCCTGAAGGTAAGCCAGCTCTGATTCTTTATCTTTTCGTATCGCTTCCGGAGTATTGGCGGGTAAGCTCCTGATAAGCTTTGTACTTCACGTTCAGTTCCTGGACCTTCGCTTTAGCCTGGTTTTGAAGTTGTGCCTCGTACGATTTCAATTCGTTTTCAATCGCCTTGAACTCGGGCAAATGACTAAAAATATATTCCCAGTCTGCATGGCCGATCTTTTGCTCTGATGGCGTTTGGGCATAGATATGATCTGCCGTCATCAACGCTATCAGCATTAATGGAAGTTTAAGCATAATATCAGGGTGTCAACACTGAGATGAGTTGGATCCCAATAAAGTTTAGGCGTTTGGAGAAAATTATTGATGAAAAGTGGAGGGAAATTCTCTTTCAAGAAAAACTAAAGAAATAAGGATTTCCTTTCTCTCTAAATTCTCCGTTTCGGAGTGAATGAGTACCTTTTTCTGCAGTGGCGGGAGTTTCCGATGCTTTAAAATATCAGCCATGACAAAAAAAATCTCGATACCCGATGACCTGGTAATTAGCAAAATCCACCAGATCAGAAACCATAAAGTAATGCTGGATATTGACTTGGCAGAACTTTATCAAGTAGAAACCGGGAGGCTCAACGAAAAGGTAAAACGGAATGCAACCAGGTTCCCTGATGATTTTATGTTCCAGTTAACTAATGAAGAGTGGGAATCTTTGAGATCGCAATTTGCGATATCAAAAGAAAGGCCGGGGCGGTAGAAGGTACGCACCCTTTGCTTTCACCGAACATGGTGTCCTGATGTTGTCAAGTGTTTTGAATAGTGAACGAGCCATCCAAGTCAACATCCAGATCATGCGAATATACAGCAGGATGAAAGGAATAATAATGGATCACAAAGACATCTTACTAAAATTAGAAAGGCTTGAAGGAAAGGTGAGTAAGCACGAAAAGAACTTTAAAGTCGTTTTTGATTACCTCAGAGAGTTGTTAAATCCGAAAAACGAACCCATGCGCAAGATCGGATTTAAGCACAAGAAAGAAGATTAGTTTACGCCGCAAGGTTATTAAGACCTGCGATTATTTGCCCGATGATTAGTTGAGTTGGGAGATTTTAAGCTCCTGATAAAGTTTTGTGGATTTGAAATTATTTTCTAGGCTCCCGGTTGCTGTACTCTGATGAGATACGACTTCGGCCACAGTTTGCCGGTTATAAGAAGAGCCTTGGAGTTCCTGTCGTATGCAATGCCATTGAGTTCTGCTGTATTCTGGTACATTCTTTTTATTTCTTCTACAATAATGGAAAGATCCAGGCGTCCGACAACTTTACCGGTTGAAGGATCGATCTTAACTATCCTTGAAGTTTCATAAACGTTGGCAAAGATGTATCCGTCGACATATTCAAGCTCATTGATTGCTTTCAGTCTTTGGCCGTTGTCAGTCACGGTGATGGTCCGCGTTACCTTTTGGTTGGCTGAGTCGAGAAAATAGATCTTCTCCGTTCCATCACTCATGATAAGCTCCTTATCATTGTGCGTAAGTCCCCATCCTTCGTTATCGTATTTAAACTCGCCGATCTGCTTATACGTTTTTGCGTCGTAAATGAATCCAATCTTTGTTCGCCAGGTGAGATAATACAACTTGTTGTTGAGTACGGTCATTCCTTCGCCGAAATACTGATCGTTCAGGATTATTTTTTTGTCGTGGTTTCCCGAGCCGGGATCTACTTCGGCCACCCAGGATTTACCATTTTGTCCGGTGCTTTCATAAAGCTTGTTGTTGTGTATGGTAAGTCCCTCAGTGTATGAATCCGTATAATGAGGAAGTGTTTTAAGGATGGTGTAGCTGATAGCCATCGAGTCAACCGGAGCTTCGGACTCGGTCGTCTTTTTCTCTCCACATGATATAACAAAAAGAGTCAATGCCAGGATAACGGCGCTAAGGTGTAGTCTCATCGTCACACTAAATTTTCGTTCGAAAAACGGAAAATTATCACACATACCCAATTCTAATTCATTCAATGAGCGGTATAGAGAGAAATAAAAAGGTCTTTTATATTTGGTTAATATTATCTACAGCCATGAAAACTGAAACATCGCAAAAAGTGGATTTCAGCCGCGAGTTGGATGAAGCTTACGACTTATCCCCGGAATCCATCAAGTCCTATCGTGAGAAGGGATATGTCAAACTAAAGAACGTACTGAGTCCTGAATTGTTGGAATATTACGGGGAAGTGATAACGGATTGGGTTTTTAAGCTCAATAAGCTCACAAAACCAATGGAGGAACGTACGACTTATGAAAAGGCATTTTTGCAGGTTATGAACCTCTGGCGCGAGAATGAGTCGATAAAGGAATTTGTGTTCAGCAAGCGGCTCGCGAAGATTGCCGCTCAGCTAATGCAGGTGGATGGCGTCCGGTTATATCACGATCAAGCCTTATATAAGGAGCCCAGCGGAGGGATCACCCCCTGGCATGCTGACCAGTTTTACTGGCCTTTATCCAATTCCAATACTATAACCGTTTGGGTACCGCTTCAACGCACCCCCATGGAAATGGGCCCGCTTGCTTTTGCAGAGTCGAGTCAGAGTGTTGAGATTGGAAGGGACAAAGAAATAAGTGATGAGAGCGAAGCAATACTGGCCGAAACCCTTAAAAAATTTCCCATCCACGAAACGCCGTTCGATCTCGGAGAAGTCAGCTACCACTCGGGTTGGACCTATCACAGGGCTGGTACCAATTCGTCGAAGAAAGCGAGACGCGTAATGACAGTGATCTATATGGATAAGGATATACGTGTTATTGAACCTACCAATGAATTCCGAGTTGCTGATTGGAATACCTGGTTGGATTCAAAGCCTGTCGGGTCCGTTGCCGACGGGAAGCTCAATCCTGTTCTATACTCCAAAAACTAAGTTGGATGAATATTCTGGGGCAGGCTAAAGAACAGGCAACGTATGACGCGATCGTTATCGGATCGGGAATGAGCGGGGGATGGGCAGCCAAAGAGTTATGTGATCATGGTCTTAAAACATTGGTGCTCGAACGAGGGCGAGAGGTAAAACACCTTATCGATTATCCCACGGCTACAAAAAATCCCTGGGATTTTCCATATCGGGGCAGTCTGCCACACGAAGTGATTGCTTCAAATCCAATTGCGGCTCGGTGTTACGCATTCAATGACACAACCCAACACTTTTTCGTAAAGGATGACGAACATCCGTACATCCAGGAAAAACCATTTGACTGGATCCGAGGCTACCAAACCGGGGGTAAATCTTTGTTGTGGGCACGAACGGTTCAACGTTGGAGCCGCTTTGAATTCGAGGCCCCGGGTCGTGACGGTTTCGCTGTCGACTGGCCCATCCGTTATGACGACCTGGCGCCGTGGTATTCACACGTTGAAAAATTTGCAGGTATAAGCGGCAACCGCGATGGCATCGAGACCATGCCGGACAGCGAAGTGATGAAGGCATTCGAAATGAATTGTGTTGAAAAACACATTCGTGAAAAAATAAAAGAGAAGTACAAGGATCGTGATGTTATCGTCAGCCGATGCGCACACGTAACTGAACCTCAGGAGATCCATAAGCAACAGGGCCGCGGACAATGTCAGGCGCGCTCGTTGTGTGAACGGGGTTGTCCCTACGGAGGGTATTTCAGCGCCAACTCTTCAACGCTGCCGTGGGCAATGAAAACAGGAAACATGACACTGCGTCCTTTTTCTGTCGTTCATTCTATTATTTATGATGACAAAAAAGGGAAGGCTACCGGAGTGAGGGTCGTCGACACGAATACGCATGAGATGACGGAATATTTTGCTCGTATCATTTTCGTCAATGCAGCATGTCTGAATTCCAACCTGGTTCTCTTGAACTCGACGTCGAACCGCTTTCCCAACGGACTGGGCAACGATAACGGACTGCTGGGCAAATACGTGGCGTTCCACAATTATCGAGGAAATGTCACGGCAACTTTTGAAGGTTATGAGGACAGCTACTATTATGGACGTCGTCCTAACGCTGTTGCAATACCATCGTTCCGAAACGTTCGAAAGCAGGAAGAAGAATTCGTTCGTGGCTATATGACATTTTATTCCGCAAGCCGAATGAGTTCATATTCTGGCGCTATTGGAACAGAACTAAAGGAGACGATGGCTAAGCCTGGAAAACTTTGGAATGTGTCCATGATGATGCAGGGTGAAACAATCCCTATCGAAAGCAATCACGTCAGATTAAGTACGGATAAAAAAGACGCCTGGGGTATTCCATTGCTGATTACGTCCGTTGGCTACACTGATAATGATGAAAAGATGTTGGCGGATTTTCTGACACAGGCACAGGAAATGCTTGACGCAGGAGGTTGTAAGAACATCGTTCCCAACGACAGCAAACAAGCCCCCGGACTGGATATACATGAAATCGGCGGCGTCCGTATGGGAAGAGATCCTAAGACTTCGCTGCTGAACAAGTGGAATCAGTTTCACAATTGTAAGAATGTTTTTGTCACCGATGGAGCGTGCATGACTTCAACGGGTTGTCAGAATCCATCACTCACCTTTATGGCTATAACCGCGCGTGCTGCGAACTACGCGGTTGATGAAATGAAGAGGGGATCTCTTTGATTGTCCGTTAATCGTTAATCGTTATCCGTTATCGTTATTCGTGAGTGTGGTGGGTGTGTTAACCGCAGAGACGCGAAGGACGCGAGGTTGCGCAGTGTTAATGCATGCTTCCTTGATTGAATTCGCGAGTTGGCTTTCCTCTGCGGTTCTCAGCGTGGATTCTTCTGCGTCCTCTGCGGTTAAAAAAATCGAGGCACGCCATTGCAACAGCTACACACTATCCTCATACCTACAATCTAACGATTAACGGATAACGGATAACGATCACTCACGGCGTCAACACTCTCTGAATATCCGGATCATCATTGAGATTGTTCATCTGCTGCAAGACCCAGGGATACCTTTTATTGATATAGCTGGATGGCGGATTGACAATATACTTCTTTAGGATTCGGCAAGGCAGCGGCTATCTTCGCTGATTCTGTGCGCGTCAATTTCTTTGCACTCTTCTTAAAATACTTCTGCGCTGCAGCCTCGATGCCAAAAATACCTTTCCCCATCTCTGCTACATTCAAATAAACTTCAAGAATTCTTTTCTTACCCCAGACCGCTTCTATCATGAAAGTAAAGTAAACCTCGAGCCCTTTTCTGAACCAGGTTCGATCCTGCCATAAAAAAACATTCTTCGCTACCTGCTGGCTGATGGTTGAGGCACCTCTCACCCTCTTGCTTTTTTTACTGTTAGAATCAATCGCCTTTTTAATACTCTTTACATCAAAACCATTGTGATCCGGAAATAGCTGGTCCTCGGAAGAGATCACAGCCAATGCCGCATACGAAGAAATGTCTTTGAAGTCGACGTAGTCTCTTTTTAATCCGTAGCCGTTGATAAGACTTGCAATTTGTGTTGCGGTAATAGGAGGATCTACCCATTTAAGGATTATGATGTATATCAACTGTGCTGCAAACAGGAACAGGAAGATCTTTTTTAGCGCATGTAACAGCCGTAACAGCATTCCCTTACCGACCATCTGTAATTTTTTCAGGGCGTGAAATTACAAATATGGGTTATTCTGAAAAGAAAACGTCAGCATTCGTGAACGACAAAAAATAATTGTATTTGTAACACTTATAAAAGAATCCCTGTATATTGTGGCCATTATTTCATAAATATTGTCCAACTTTTCTTATTGATAGTTATGGCAGCTGATGCGTTTGTTATCGGAGTAGATTACGGAACAGATTCGGTGCGCTCGATCATTGTCAATGTGTCGAACGGGGCTGAGATTGCATCTTCCGTTTTTTATTATCCCCGCTGGAAGGAAGGGTTGTACTGCAATGCCGCAAGAAATCAATTCCGGCAACATCCACTGGACTATGTCGAGGGGCTTGAACACACTATAAAGGAATGCCTTTCGAAAGTCCCTGACACCGTCAGATCTTCAGTTCGCGCTATTTCTGTTGATACAACGGGATCTACGCCGGTAGCGGTTGACCGTACCGGAACCCCGTTGGCGCTGAGGGAAGAGTTTTCAAAGAATCCAAATGCCATGTTTGTTCTTTGGAAAGATCACACCGGCACTGGTGAGGCCGCGGAAATAAATGAACATGCATTAAAGTTCGATGTCAACTATCTCCAATATGTAGGAGGGATATATTCTTCAGAATGGTTTTGGGCAAAATTGCTGCATGTACTTCGCGAAGATGAAAAAGTCAGAGACGCATGCTATTCATGGGTAGAACATTGCGATTGGATTCCATTCCTGTTAACGGGCGGAACTGATGTGCACTCAATGAAACGAGGTGTATGTTCTGCAGGTCATAAAGCATTGTGGGCAGCGGAATTCGGTGGACTTCCACCAGACAGCTTCTTTGCGTCACTGGATCCCTTACTTAAAGGGTTTACTTCGAGATTGTTCAAAGAAACGTATACAGCGGACAAAGCAGCAGGCAAACTTTCGAAAGAGTGGGCATCGAGGCTTGGGCTTTCCGAAAACGTGACGATCGGAATTGGAGCGTTTGATGCGCATATGGGTGCCGTTGGAGGCCAGATCGAACCTGGTTATCTCAGTAAAGTGATGGGCACGTCGACGTGTGATATGATGGTAGCCTCAAAGGCGGATCTTGATGGCAAACTGGTGCGCGGCATTTGTGGCCAGGTGGATGGTTCTGTCATCCCCGGCATGATTGGTCTTGAAGCGGGTCAGTCCGCATTTGGAGATACATACGCATGGTTTAAGAATGTGCTTGACGTGGCCTATCGACAAACTTCTTACAAACACAACGGCCGTCTCTGAAGATCAGGCGAAAAACTGAGGAAAGAGATGTACGAAAAAATCATCCCGGCTCTCACATCAGAAGCCGAAGCCTTGCCGTTGGATGAAAATGATGAACTTGCGATAGATTGGCTTAATGGGCGCCGGACTCCTGACGCAGATCAGTTGCTTAAAGGTGCCGTGTTCGGACTTAGTCTTGGAACTGAAGCGCCACGACTATTCAAGGCATGGGTGGAGGCTACTTGTTTTGGGGCAAAAGCCATTGTTGACCGCTTTGGCGACGAAGGAGTACCCGTGAAAGGATTGATTGGTTTGGGTGGAGTTGCACGCAAATCACCCTACATCATGCAGGTGATGTCGAATGTCATGGGCATGCCTATCCGTATTCACAGATCTGAACAAACCTGTGCTCTGGGCGCCGCAATGTTTGCAGCTACAGCCGCAGGCCTTCATCCTGATGTAGAAACCGCCATGCGGGTGATGGGTCAGGGCTTTGACATGGAATACAAGCCACAAGCTAACGCTGTCCCCATCTACAAACGCCGATATGAGCGTTACAAAGCATTGGGGCGTGTCCTTGAGAAACAGTCAGCCATCAATTCACGCAACGGTTTCAGCGATATAAACCAAACCGATAATCGAATACATGGGAAAGTACGATCATATCAGACAGTCGGCCTATGAGGCGAATATGCAATTGCCAAAGCTGGGGCTGGTGGTTTTCACTTTTGGGAATGTCAGTGCTGTTGATCGTAGCCTCGGAGTGTTTGCGATCAAACCAAGTGGTGTGCCTTATGAAACGCTTTCACCGGAAAAAATGGTTATCGTTGACTTCGATGGAAAAACAGTAGATGGAACGTTGCGACCTTCTTCTGATACGAAAACACATGCAATACTTTACAAGTATTGGGAAAAGATCGGCGGCATCTCACATACGCATTCGACCTACGCAACGGCGTGGGCACAGGCTCAACGCGATATTCCCATCTTTGGAACAACACATGCTGATCATCTCACGGTGGATATTCCATGCGCAAAACCCATGAGCGACGAAATGATCGAAGGCGACTACGAATATGAAACGGGATTCCAAATTATCAACTGCCTGAAGGAACGCGATCTTACCTATGAAGATGTTGAGATGATGCTTGTGGGAAACCATGCGCCATTCACCTGGGGCACGACGGCTGAAAAAGCTGTATACAATAGTGCTGTGTTGGAGAGTATTGCACAAATGGCGTTGCTTACCGAACAGATCAACCCTTCTGCGCCCCGACTGAAAGATTCGCTCATCCGGAAACATTTTGAACGCAAGCATGGGCAGAACGCTTATTATGGACAATAACCAACTTGATTACGGGACATGAAGAGACCTCTATCAACGTTCGTGTTGCTGCTGATTTTTGCAATAACAAAGGCTCAGCACAAGGATTATCCAATCCAATCAGTGCCGTTCACGCAGGTAAAGTTCACAGACAACTTTTGGCTCCCGCGAATAAAGATCAATCACACCGTAACTATTCCTGCTTCTTTCGAACGATGTGAAAGTACAGGTCGGGTAAAAAATTTCGAAATGGCCGCCGCGAAAAGCGGAAAGTTTTGCACCATCTACCCATTTGACGACACGGATATTTATAAGACGATTGAAGGTGCTTCATTTTCTATGGCCCTTTATCCGGACAAGGCATTGGATGATTATATCGATTCGTTGATCGTTAAGATCAGGAACGCACAGGAGCCCGACGGTTATCTTTACACAGCACGGACCATCAATCCTAATGAGACACATGCCTGGGCCGGTAAACAGCGTTGGGAAAAGGAACGCGAGCTGAGTCACGAGTTGTACAATTCGGGACATCTCTATGAAGCTGCAGCGGCTCATTTCCAGGCTACCGGAAAAAGAAATCTCCTGGATATAGCGTTAAAGAATGCGGACCTGGTTTGTTCTGTGTTTGGCCACGATAAACTGCATGTTGCGCCTGGTCACCAGGTTGTGGAGATGGGTCTGGTAAAACTTTACCGAATCACCGGAAAAAAAGAATATCTCGAAACGGCGAAGTATTTCATAGAAGAACGTGGTCATTTTAAAGGTTACAATCCCAATAGTAAAGATCCCTGGCAAAGCGGTGCGTACTGGCAGGATCATGTTCCAGTAGTGGAACAGAATGAAGCCGTAGGTCACGCCGTGAGGGCAGGATATCTCTATTCAGCCATGGCCGACATTGCAGCTCTAACAGATGACAAGAAATTCCTTCAGGCCATCGATACGATCTGGAACAATGTAGTGTCCAGGAAACTGTACGTTCACGGCGGCGTTGGAGCGATTGGAAATGGGGAACGTTTCGGAGATAACTACGAGTTGCCGAACTCAACCGCTTACAACGAAACGTGCGCTGCTATCGCAAATGTTTATTGGAATCATCGCATGTTCCTGTTGCATGGAGAATCGAAGTACATAGACGTGCTGGAAAAAACACTTTACAACGGATTGATCTCCGGCGTCGGAATGGATGGAAAATCATTCTTTTACACCAATGCGATGGAGATCAAAAATACGTTTCACCACAAAGACATGGAGGCTTCACGTTCAGGATGGTTTCCCTGTTCCTGCTGCCCGACGAACGTCACAAGACTGATCCCTTCAATACCAGGTTATGTTTATGGCGTAAAGGAAAACAACATCTTTATAAACCTTTTTGTAGCCGGCACCGCATCGCTTAGCATCAATAAAAAGAATGTCCAGTTGGAACAACAGAACAATTATCCATGGGATGGCAGGCTTGCATTTAAAGTTGTGTCGAAATCACCGTCATCATTTACCATGCGCATACGAATTCCTGGTTGGGCGCAAGATGAAGCAATACCATCGGACTTGTATAAGTTCAATGCCACTAGTGACAGAAAGATTGAGATAAGGATCAATGGTAAACCAGTCGCTTATGCTATGGAAAATGGTTATGCAGTCCTGACGAAAACATGGAAGAAGGGCGACGTAGTTGAAATGGATCTGCCTATGGATATCAGAAGAGTTGTGGCTAATGATAAAGTTGCGGATGACAGAGGAAAAGTCGCTCTTCAACGGGGACCTGTATTGTATTGCGCAGAGTGGCCAGACAACAAGGGAATGGTTAGCAATATCGTGTTGCCGGATAACGTGGAGCTTACCAGCGAGTATAAACCAGACATGCTCAACGGAGTCACCATCCTAAAAGGAGAAGTGTCGGCAATTCATGTTAATAGCGATACCGAAGTGTCGTCCGGGAAGACAACCATTCATCGCGATTCCTTATTACGCCTGGGCGCATCGGGGTAAAGGAGAAATGATCGTTTGGTTTCCAACGAAAGTGAAAGGATTGGAAATTGTCCCCAGTTACTGACAGTTTAAACACGTGCAGATTTAATCTATAATAGAAATGAATGAATTTAAGAGCCTGGAGGTTTGGTTTGTTACAGGAAGCCAGTTTTTGTATGGAGAGGAAACTTTAAAAACGGTCGACTCGCATTCGCAGGAAATCGTAAATCAGTTGGGCCAATCCGAGCAGATACCCATAACGTTGATTTTTAAACCCGTCCTTAAAACTCCTGATGAGATCTATGAATGTATCCGTGATGCCAATTCGAGCAAGAACTGTATTGGAGTAATTGCATGGATGCACACTTTCTCGCCAGCTAAAATGTGGATTGGTGGCCTTAAGATATTGCAGGAAGCCTCTGCTTCATTTGCACACTCAGTTCAATCGGGATATCCCATGGAAAAGTATTGACATGGACTTTATGAACCTGAATCAAAGTGCTCACGGAGATCGCGAGTTTGGTTTTATAATGTCCAGGATGCGACTGAGCCGCAAAGTTGTAGTAGGTCATTGGCAGGATGAAAAAGTACATCAGAAATTGGGCGTATGGATGCGTGCAGCCGCCGGGTGGCACGATTGGCAGGGTGCAAAGTTCTGCCGTTTTGGGGATAACATGCGCCAGGTTGCCGTAACCGAAGGAGATAAGGTGGAGGCGGAAATCAAACTTGGTTATTCCGTTAACGGTTATGGCATCGGTGATCTCGTTAGTGTGATTAATGAAGTTAGTGATAACGATATTGGATCTCTCGCGTCGGAGTATGAAGGAAAATACGCTGTTGCACCTGACCTTAAGAAAGGTGGCCGCCAACACCAGTCATTACGAGAAGCGGCGCGTATTGAAATTGGAATGCGAAATTTTCTCCAGGCAGGAAACTTTAAAGGTTTCACCGACACATTCGAAGATCTTCATGGGCTGGTACAATTACCGGGATTGCCTGTTCAAAGGCTGATGGCGGAAGGATATGGCTTTGGAGGAGAAGGAGATTGGAAAACTGCGGCACTGGTTCGCGCGATGAAGGTAATGGCAACGGGACTCAAAGGAGGCAATTCTTTCATGGAAGATTATACTTATCATTTCGATCCTGCTAACCCGATGGTACTGGGTGCGCATATGTTGGAGATATGTGAATCTATTGCTGAAAAGAAACCGTCATGTGAAATTCATCCATTGGGAATTGGAGGCAAAGCAGATCCGGTGCGATTAGTATTTAATACTGCGCCGGGCAATGCATTGAACGCATCAATGGTTGACATGGGCAACAGGTTCAGGCTGTTGGTAAATGAGGTGGAAGCAGTTAGCCCCACTTCAGGATCTTCCTAAACTTCCTGTCGCGCGTGTGCTCTGGAAGCCGTTACCGGATATGCATACCGGATGTGCTGCGTGGATCTATGCCGGAGGCGCACATCATACGTGCTATAGCCAAAATCTTACGTCGGAACATCTTGGAAGATTTTGCAGAGATGGCGGGTATCGAATACGTTCGGATCGATGCGAAGACTGACCTGTATGAATTCAAGAATATGCTTCGCTGGAATGATGTATATTACCGTTAGCACCAAAATGTTTTGTAACCCACTAACCGAATACCTAACCTCATTGTATGAATGGATTTGAAACACTAGACTGGGTGGTCATCATAGGATACTTCCTGGTTATTGCAGGTGTTGCTGTCTGGGTAATGACCAGAAAGCAAACAAATACCGAGGACTATTTTCTTGCCGGGCGTAACATCGGATGGTTCATTGTTGGTGCGTCGATCTTCGCGTCGAACATCGGATCTGAACATATCGTCGGTTTGGCTGGCGCTGGTGCCGGAGGAAAAATTCCGATGCTTATCTACGAGCTGCATGCATGGCTTGTTATAACACTCTAGGATGGGTCTTCCTGCCCTTCTATCTGCGAAGCGGAGTATTTACGATGCCTGAATTCCTGGAACGGAGATTCAATTCTTCAACCCGCTGGTTCCTTAGCCTCTTCTCACTGATTGCGTATGTGCTTACGAAAGTTTCGGTGACCGTCTATGCCGGTGGTATTGTCATCTCTTCAATTCTTAACATTGATTTCTGGACAGGAGCACTCGCGACAGTAGTTCTTACAGGTATCTATACCGTTATGGGTGGTATGCGTGCCGTTGTATACACCGAAGCATTGCAAACAATAGTCCTTGTGCTGGGAGCAGCAACTCTTACATTCATTGGACTACAATCGGTAGGTGGATGGGATGGACTAAAATCGTCGCTCGAACCTGGATACCTGAATATGTGGCGTCCTGCGAGTGACCCTGATTTCCCATGGCCAAGCCTGGTGATTACAAGTACAATCGTTGGGCTATGGTATTGGTGTACGGATCAATACATTGTTCAAAGAGTCCTTGCCGCAAGAAATATAAAGGAAGGGCGAAGAGGTACCATCTTCGGTGGATTGCTAAAGCTTACTCCCGTGTTTCTTTTTCTCATCCCGGGTGTAGTAGCCCTTGCGTTAAAGAATCGCGGCGAGTTGCATTGGGATAGTCCGGATGGCGCTTTTGCTGCACTTACTGATGAACAAGATGCCGGTAGGTTTCAGGGGACTTGTTGTTGCTGGTTTGTTGCCGCACTCATGAGTTCACTTGCCTCTGTATTCAATTCGTGCTCGACATTGTTTACCGTTGATATTTACAAAAAAATTTTCCAGAATACGCCTGAAAAAAAGCTGGTAGGATATTGGTCGAATTGCGACTGGCGATCGTTGTTATCCTGGGAATTCTATGGATACCTATCATGCAAAACATTTCCGGCGTCTTATACGAATACCTTCAATCTGTTCAGTCTTATATCGCGCCGCCGATTGCTGCCGTGTTCCTCCTTGGGAATATTTTACAAACGGATCAATAGCCAGGGCGCTATGACTACATTGATAGTGGGGCTCTGATCGTCGCGTTTCTTCGGATAAGTTTTGAGCTCGCTTTGGGATTCACTCGACCCCGACGGTATCCTTTACAAACTCGCCTCCGTGAACTTCCTGAGCTTTGCCGCATGGTTCTTTTTATTTGTGTTATCTTTGTCTTGGCTGTGAGCTTGGTTTACACCGGCACCGGACTACGCGAAAATCAAGGGTCTTACGTTTGGTTCGCTATCGGAAGAGCAGAAGCAGGCCAATAAGAATAGCTATAATGGTGGGACATCGCATGGTCGGTACTTGTGATCGGTATTGTGATCTATGTAATGACAAGCTTTACGGGATGATGGAAATGAGAAGTACGTAGGGTACCACAGGTAGCTAGGTACCTACGGCAACCCGAACTACACCGACACCCGTAACTCAACGCAGAACTCGTAACTCATCCATAACGAGCCAACATGGATATTAACAAGTACAAGAGCCATGACCGCATATTGGTCGCCGTCGATTGTATCATTTTTGGATTTGACGGCCGCCAGCTCCAGGCCTTGTTTATAAAGCGGGGGTTCGAGCCAGAAAAAGGCAAGTGGTCGCTTATGGGCGGATTTGTAAACAAGGATGAAAATGTGGATGCGGCCGCGTCACGGGTGTTGAATCAACTCACGGGGCTTTCGAACATCTATATGGAGCAGCTTTATTGTTTCGGAGATGTTAGCCGCGATGCCGCAGGACGTGTCGTTTCCGTTGCCTACTTCGCGTTAATTAATATAGCCGAATACAGCGAACAGCTCCAGCACGATCACGAAGCGCGTTGGTTTGCGCTAAGCAAAATGCCCGCGTTGATCTTCGATCACAAACAAATGGTAATGAAGGCAAAAGAGCGTCTTCAGCAAAAAGTCGCCAATCACCCGATAGGATTCGAGTTACTGCCTGAAAAATTTACGCTTCCACAGCTTCAGAATTTATATGAAGCTATATATGAAGGTCCCATTGACAAACGTAACTTTACCCGCAAGATCTTATCCCTTAGCATTCTTAATAAGCTGAATGAAAAGGAAAAAGAAACTTCACGCAAAGGTGCTTTCTACTACGTATTCGACCGCAACAAATACAATAAGCTAGAGCACGAAGGAGTGAAGTTCATATAAATTCTTCCAGTCGATGAAACGCTTTTGTTTTGCTCTTGACCTAAATGATGATCCGGCATTGATTGCTGAGTATGAAGGCATACACAAGCAGATATGGCCCGAGATAAAAAAAACTATTACCGACGCCGGAATTACTGTTATGGACATATACAGGGTCGGTGACAGGATGTTCATGATTATGGAGACCACGGATGAGTTCGAATTCGAAAATAAAGAGAGCATGGACTCGGCGAATCCTATCGTTAAGAAATGGGAGGAGTTTATGTGGAAATTTCAAAAGCCTCTTGCCTTTTGCCAAACCAGGTGAGAAGTGGGTGCTTATGAAGAAGATATTTCAACTATAGGAGTGCATGAAGGGAATTGATTCACACCAGCATTTTTGGAAATTTGACCCCGTGAGAGATAGCTGGATCGACGAGCGAATGGCAACGATTCAGCGCGATTTTTATCCTGCCGATCTCAAGTCTTTGCTGGCAGCCAATGCGTTGGAAGGAAGTGTTGTGGTGCAGTCGGATCAATCGGAAGCAGAAAATGTTTTTCAGCTTGCGAATGCCGACAAGAATGATTTTGTCAAAGGCGTTGTGGGCTGGATAGATCTTCAGGCGGACAATGTGCACGATCGATTGGGATACTACAGTCAGTTCAAAAAACTGAAGGGATTCAGGCACGTTCTTCAGGGCGAAAAACAACGCGACTTTATGCTGCGACCTGCTTTTAAGAAAGGTATAGGTGAGCTGCATGCATTTGGATTCACGTACGATATCCTGATCTACCCCGATCAATTGTCCTATACGGAAGAGTTTGTTAAGGCATTCCCTTACCAGCCATTTGTCATCGATCATATCGCGAAGCCGTATATTAAGGACAATAAAATAGACCAATGGAAAAAGGACATGCAAGCATTGGGCAAATACCAGAATCTGTCGTGTAAAATTTCGGGCATGGTCACGGAAGCGGATTGGAAGAAATGGAAAAAAGAAGACTTCAGACCCTATCTCGACGTAGTGCTTGAAACTTTCGGCACTAATCGCCTCATGTTTGGAAGCGATTGGCCAGTTTGCCTTGTGGCAGCATCGTACAATGAGGTCGTTGATATAGCGAAGGATTATTTTTCAACGTTGACCGTCAATGAACAGGAAGCTTTTTTCGGAGGAAATGCAGAACGATTTTATAAACTCTAAACATAGTTAAGTATGGACCTGCTCTTAAAAGATAAAGTGATCATCGTAACAGGTGGAGCAAAAGGTATCGGTGAGGGCATTGTAAAAGTCCTTGCCAATGAAGGAGCTATCCCAGTCGTAGTGGGACGAAGCGAACAGGATAATAAAAAAGTCATTGAGGAAGTAGCAGCAACTGGTGGAAAAGCTTTTCAGGTCGAGGCGGAGTTGACCGTTCCTGAAAACGCGGAGAAAGCAGTTAAGGCTGTAATTCAAAAATATGGAAAGATCCATGGGCTGGTGAATAACGCCGGCGTTAATGATGGTGTCGGACTGGAGAAGGGAGATTATGAAAAGTTTATGGCGTCTCTTCATAGGAACGTTGTCCATTATTATCTCATGGCTCACTATGCTTTGCCCGCCTTGAAGGAAACGAAGGGAGCGATCGTCAATATCGGTTCGAAGACGGCGGAAACAGGGCAGGGAGGTACGTCTGCTTACGCCGCGGCGAATGGAGGAAGAAACGCGCTGACCAGAGAATGGGCCGTCGAACTGCTCAAGTACAACATTCGCGTGAACGCTATTATCGTTGCTGAATGCTGGACTCCTTTGTATGAAAAGTGGATCAATACCTTGCCTGACCCAAATCAAAAACGGAAAGAAATAGAATCAAAAATTCCACTCGGGAACAGAATGACCACTGCCGAAGAGATCGCCAATACGACTGCGTTTCTGCTATCAGAAAGGTCCAGCCATACCACCGGCCAGCTAATCCACGTCGACGGGGGCTATGTGCACCTTGATCGGGCCCTTGCAAACGCCTAGGTTCTTAATAAAAACACGTAGAAAAACGGGAAATTTACGTAAATTGCTACGTAAATGAACTTAAATTTCAACGTACAGGAAGGTATTAACCGGTTCAGCCGGCTGGGGACATGGTACGTTCTGGCCTTGAGCGCCATTGCCACAGTCGCGATCATCGGGCAGGTCCTCATACAAAACCACCTTACTAACCAACGCAATGATGCCCACGTGGTGAACATCGCGGGTAAGCAACGGATGCTTAGCCAAAAGATATCCAAAAGCCTGCTGAAGTTGTCGCAGGCAAAGACGACTACCGACCGAAAGACTATTCTCAATAACCTCCGGTCGTCTCTCGAGCTTTGGAAGAAATCTCAGGAAGGACTACTTCATGGCAACGACAGTCTGGACCTGGCGGGAGATAACAGTACGGAGATCTCAGCGCTGTTCGATGAATTAAATCCTCACTTCGCTGTCATGGCTGAACATGCAACCAACGTGGTGGCATTGATATCACGCAACATTGATTTGCCGTACGATTCTGTTAGGGCATCCGTTGAAATTGTGCTTTTGCATGAAGGCGATTTTCTGACAGGGCATGGAGAAAATAGTTTATCAATACGACGCCGAGGCCGAAGCTGAAGTCACACGACTCAGTCACATGGAGTATTTCCTTCTTGGCGTTTCCATAGTGGTAATCTTATTGGAAATATTTTTCATTTTCCGACCGACAACTGTTCATGTCAATAAGACCATCAGCAAACTCATTGATTCCGAAAAAAATGCGAAGAAGCTTTCAAAAGAGATTGGAGCATTGTACGCTTCGTTGGAGAAATCCTATGAACAGATATCGCACATCAACGAGCCCGTTGAAAACCCTAAACTTTACGCGAAAGCAGATCGTGGCGGCACTGTCACTTTTATAGGGCAGGTGTTTGTCAACATGACGGGCAAATCGGACATATCTCCATCATTGCGAATTTGTGATCTCTTTGAGGGTTCAATGGCCGTCGATGATTGGATGGACGATGTAATCGACACTGTATCAGACGGGAATCACTGGCAGGGACAAGTACATTTCAAATCGGTGCGCGGAAAAGAGTTGTGGTCTGATATCATCATCAGTCCCGTTTACGACGAGCACGGGGAAGTTGACGAATTAGTGGTGATGGGATCTGATATTACCCGTCACAAAAAAGCTGAACAAAGCATGTTGTTGAAAAACAAGGCGGAGATCGAGAAGAAGATTAATCAGCAAAAATTCCGTTCGGTACTTATCCTCGAGGGGCAGGAGGAAGAAAGAAAGCGCCTGGCCATGGACATTCATGATGGAATAGGACAGCTTCTTACTTCATTGAAGTTTCAAATCGAATCCATCGACCTCAAGAATGACGTCGAGGCGTCACGGAAACTTAAGGAAATTCAACAGCTTATCGTTGAGGTTATAAAAGAAGTGCGAAGAGTGACATTTAACCTCAAGCCTACCGTGCTGGGAGACTATGGGTTGAACGCCGGATTGAATGTCTTTATTAGAGAAATAGGTAAGCTTACGAACATCGAATTAAAGTATATTGTTGACGGGGAAATAACGCACAGACTTCCACAAAAAACCGAGAACAACATCTTCAGGATCGTGCAGGAGGCAATCAACAACGCGATCAAATATTCCGACACAAAGGCAATTGAAGTAAGATTGAGTCAGACAGAAAGTGACATGGTCATCTCGGTGAGGGACGATGGAAATGGTTTTGACGAAAAGATGGTGGAGGCGCGCAGCGTCAACATCGATTCGGGAAGGGGATTTTTCAATATGTATGAACGCACAGAATACATCAATGGCAGCCTTGATATCCGGTCAGCGCCCGGACAGGGAACAACAGTTACATTGACCGTACCTGTTCGCTCACCATTGGCCGTCGAAGAAGTTTAGAGAATCTAATTTTCAGTCATAAATGGAAAAAATAAACATTGTGCTTGCCGACGACCATATCCTCGTCAGAAAAGGCATCAAAGCTATGCTCGAGTCCGAAGAGGACCTGAACGTGATCGGGGAGGCGGGAAATGGAAAGGAAGCCCTTGAAATTGCCAAAACGTTGCATCCCGATATTCTCGTCCTTGATATAAGAATGCCCGAGATGACTGGAATTGAAGCCGCATCGCGCCTATCGCAAGTATCACCCACAACGAAAGCAATGATCCTTTCTATGCACGACTCGGAAGAGTACGTTCTTCAATCCCTGGACGCCGGTGCATATGGTTATTTGTTAAAGGATACAGACAAGAGTGAATTCGTTAAAGCGCTAAAACAGATCCACGCTGGTAACAAATATTTCAGCGGTGCCGTGTCGAATGTCTTGGCCAATAGATTGTTGAATGCAAAACCGTATGTAAAAAACCCCACGTTGGAAGATCAATACCACCTCACCAAACGCGAGAGGGAAATCTTGCGAATGATCATTAACGGCACCCCCAATAAAGAAATTGCCGATTCATTGGGAAAGAGTGTTCGCACTGTCGAAACGCACCGATTTAACATCATGAAAAAACTTGGTGTTAATAACGCAATCGATATGGTGAATAAGGCAGTGAAGGAAAATCTTGTGTAGCCAGCCAGTAGGTACCTAGTACCTGGCTACAGTAAGTGGCTACCTAGGTACCTGGCTAGCCTAGCTACCTAGCCACCCAGGTACCTAGCTACCCTGGTACGCAATATCCCTTATTACCTTATCACCTTATACCTTTATTTCCTTCTCCCAACCAAAGCAAAGCATCGATGATCATCTGGTTCTGACCATCGCTGCTAAATGATGATGACAGCTGCTTATTGGTTTTATTCTCGTAGTCGATGTCGTTGTGGCCCATATTGACGTATAGCATGTTGAAGTTCTTATTCGTCCATACCACTGGATAATAGCCGCTGTGCCAAATCTCGTGTTGTTTTGGACCGGTGCCAAGCGGAAAACTCGTCGAGTCAATTGATAACAGGATTTTTATATCCTGATTCTTTCGTAAGTCGTTCTTCCAGCGATACCATTCGTTGGGAGAGGTTTTAATTGTAGATGATAAATTCTTCGTCACCGGATGTTTTGCATCTTCCACCCGAAGGATGGCTGATGTGGGTCTCCATGTGTTGCTTCCATATTCGCCGCTGCCTAAAAACGTATTGTGATACCAATCCCAGTTCTGCGGATAAGCGGAGTTGTTGAGTGCAAATGCTGCAAAGTGAAATCCAATCCAGCCGCCGCCGTTTTCCATGTACTTCTGGAAGGCTTCTCGTTGTTCAGGCAATTCGGGCCTCGTATCGAGGAATAACACAACCTGGTATTTTGAAAGAAACGCTGAATTCAGGTTGTTCCAATTGTTCGTAGAATCATAATGGAAATTGTATTTCGCGCTTATCGTCGAGAACCATTTGTTCGCTTCGTGAACGTAAGTGATATGTGCCCTGTCATTTTTTGCGGTGTAGAATGCGATCACGTTAAATGACGACTTGCTCTGTTGAGCGGTTGCGTCCGCGCAAATGCAAATCACTAAAAGGGCAGCGACCAGGTAATAGCCTGACCGTATGGGTAAAATCGAAATCATTCGGATGTTAAAGAAAGGATACTATTGGTTTGTATAAATAAAATATTGCCAGGGCTTCAGTTGCATTTCGTTCGAAGACAGGTTTCCTCCATTCAATGCATCGGTATAGCTACCTGAAACATCAGCAGTACTAAGTTTAATAGACTGGTTTTTAGGCGAGAAGTTTATAACGCCAATTATAGTGTTTCCATCCTTTGTACGCTTAAACGAAAAGACATCCTTGTTTCCGTCCTCTATCTTTTGTGGCATGCCCCCATACTGTCCGTTCCACAGAGCGACATTATCTGCTTTCAGTTTATTCAGCTTTTGGTAAAACTCAAAGTACTTATCGGGGTCATCCCACGAAATCGTGTCTTTCTCAAAAAATTTCAGCCGTTTATTCAGGCCCGCCTCCTGGCCACTATATAGCATGGGAACTCCATATGCGGCATAGGAAAATACAGCAAAAGCTTTTTCTCCATCACCGTATTTTTCACGGATCGTTCCGTGCCAGGAGTTTTCATCGTGATTGTCTATCATGTTCAGCCGGAAAGGATTTCTACCATAACGTGTTACATCCTTTTGAATGTGATCATGCAGATCTTCGGCCGTGCGTTTGCCTTGAGCAACTTCGGCCGTCAAATGAAGCAGATCCCAGTCGTAGGTCGCATCAAATGTGATATGCATTCGCGGCTCGTCCCATTCAGCAAGCCAGAAGAGATCCTTCAAAGGATTTAACGCTGCGGTCGCTTCTTCCCAAAAGAATAATGGGATCTCATGGCCTGCATGGTCCATTCTGAAACCATCGACATCGGTTTCACTTACCCAAAACTTCAAGGCATCGATCATCGCGGATCTTGTCCCGGGATTGTAATGATTCAATAGCGCGATATCGTCCCAATCAGCTTCGTACACCAGGTTGCCAATTCCTTTCTTTTTATAATAGTTGGCATCTACGCCAAGTCCTTTTCCAACTACAGAAGCCGCGCTATCGGTCATGTAATAATCAGGATGTTCGGTAACCCAGCTGTGATCCCAGGCCGTATGGTTGGGAACCCAATCCAGGATCACATATAATCCAGACTCATGCGCTTTTTTTACAAGCGACTTGAAATCTTCTATCGTTCCAAATTCCGGGTTTACCGCTTTATAGTCTTTTATTGAATAATAGCTTCCAAGAGTTCCCTTCCTGTTCTTCTCACCGATCGGCTGCATGGGCATGATCCAAAGTATGTCGGCGCCAAGATCCTTTATCTTCTGAATGTGCGATTCGAATGCTTTAAAAGTTCCCTCCGGCGTGTGCTGCCTGATATTCACCTCGTAGATAGTCATATCTTTTGCTTTCTCCGGGAACGTGTTTGCACGTTCAATTGAATTTTCACTCAGGTCCAATCGCCTTGTCATTTTCAGCAGTCGTACATGCTCCGACACAACAAAGAACAAGTAATCCAATCAGCGTGTTTTTCATGGAATGATTAATTAGAGTTTCAATATCGCTAAAATTGGCAACAAAAGAAGTCGGCTTCCGCCCCTCACTTTCCAATTTCCGATCATGGACTCCAAGTTTTATTTTTATTAAAAACTTCAAGGGAATGATGACCAGATTAAAGCGTCAGTATGGGCAGTTGATCCTTTACGGGATTTGTATGGCCATTTTACTGTTCCTGCTAAAGTGGCTTGAATTGCGTTTCGTGATCATCGACCATGCACTTGAAGTTTATGTCGGAGCAATAGCGCTGATCTTCACGGGACTTGGAATATGGCTGGCGATGAAGATCGTAAAGCCAGGGTGAAGGTGGTACAAAAAGAAATCTATGTGAATACGCCCTTCTCGGTAAATCAGAAGGAGCTGGAGTCACTGAATTTAAGCAAAAGGGAACTTGAGGTGCTGCAGTTGATGTCTGAGGGACTCAGTAATAAAGAGATCGCTGATCGATTGTTTGTGTCGTTGAGTACGATCAAGACGCATTCAAATAATCTTTTTGACAAAATGAACGTCGAACGCAGGACACAGGCGATCGACAAAGCAAAACGGCTTGGTATTATTCCCTGAGAGCGGTCGTACTAAAGTTTGAAAGAGACTAAATCCTCAAAAATCCAACTTAAGGTTGAAGGCAAAAGGTCCGTATTCCTTCAATTTTACGTCAGATAAACACAAAACAACATGAGAAAGAATGTTTTTATATTCGGATCGCTGGCAGGATTGATCATCACCGCGAACATGGTGTACTGGTCGACAGTGTGCACTAATAATCCTGAATTTGAAAGTAATGATGCGCTGGGATATGCGGGGATGATCATATCCTTTTCGTTCATCTTCTTCGGTATCAAAAATTACCGGGACAAACAAAACGACGGTGTCATTACTTTTGGCCAGGCGTTTAAGATGGGATTCTTTATGGCCCTCGTTGCATCCACCATGTACGTAGGCGTTTGGCTAATCCACTATCACCTTTTTGTCCCTGGATTCGTCGATCAATATATCCATCACGTACTTTATGAGGCTAAATTGAAAGGTCTGGCGGAAGGGGAGATCGAGCAAAAAGCACAGGAGATGGCGCGATTCAAAGAGATGTATAAGAATCAGCTCTTTGTCATTCTTGTTAGCTATAGCGAGGTCCTTCCCCTTGCAACAGTTATCGCTCTCATCAGTGCTCTTATATTAAAGAGAAAGCCAGGACTGGATGCGGCCGCTGAAAAAACAAGCTAGTGTATCAACAAATTAATATGCAATAAGCTTTCGGCCTTGGTCACTTGATCCTGATATTCGTGCAGGTCACAATGTCCACTACGAACCACGAAGCGCACGACGTATTTTTAGCGCTTCACATAGTGATCTCCCGATAGCTATCGGGAGTGCCTCCTTTGTGATCGTCGTGACCCTGCATTTAAAAAATTCATTGGTTCCGTACTCTTGATCTACTACTGCTATACAGTGTTATAAAATTGCATTGTTTAAACACTAGTTGTCCAGGTACTCTCTTAAGTCATGGCTTAACTTCCTCGTAAAGAGTGCCGATCCAACTTTGTTCAAATGGCCTGAATTATAAAAGTAAACCTTTGATTGACAAATGGGATCATCGGAGTAGTCTAAAAACGGAACGTCATAATCATTGGCGAGAGATCGGTAGATGTTAAGTATTGATTCTTTGTTTTGAATAAAGTGCTGTCCTTCGATGTACTGAGGCGTATAGACCAATATGATGCTGATGCCCTGATCGTGACATTCCTTTAAATAATTTCTGAAGAGGCTTAATGCATTGTTATCTACTTCGATAGTAAATGAAGACGACTTCTTTCTTGCTGTTTCGAGGTCAGTGTTCCATGCCTGCCGTTGCGCCTGGTAACCATTCATTCTTCCAACGGAATCGGGTTGTCGCCCAAATAATAACTTAGCGGCATGCAACATTGCCCGTCCCTTTCCCAGGAAACGAACCATGGGTACTTTGAAATCCCATGCCGAGAAAAAGTTATAATCATTCGTGTTTGATTGAATTGATTGATCGAAGAGCATGTACGGAAGAAATTGATCCGAATTGAATAGATTGCCGCGTTCTGTTAATGTCGTGACATCCAGAGAATGAATAACCACCTTCGGCTGGTGATTGTGTCTGAGAAGTTCTTTGTGCCTGAAATGTTGCAGCCAAAAGTTATGTCCATCAATTCCAAGGTTGTAACAGCTCCGTTGCAGGCTATCTTCGATTATACGTGGATCAATCTGGACAACGGCCCTTGAAGAACCATAAATAACAATATCATGGTTGATCTTTCCTTGGTAGAGGTCATTCCAGGTGGAGTACTCTCCGGAAGCAAATGTCTTCGACTTCTTCAATGTGCTGGAAAGAATGATGTCACCGAAGAAACCGACTATCAAAAGAGGAAGTACGAAATAGGCAAGCCGTAAGATGAATGAGCGAATCATCAGAATTGAAAGTAAATGAATTCCTTAGGTGTCCCTGCAAAGACAAAGATCACCAAAATCAAAACGTAGTAAAATGCCAGGCGGGCTGGTCGTTTCCAATTCAGTCCGATCCGGGCAATTCCATATTGATCTTTCCTTCCTATCCATTCAATTGCGACAAAAAACATAATCATCAATAAAGTCGTGTATGGTATCGCGGCAGGTAGTTCAAAGAATGAGTTTGAAAACACGGTGCTGATATACGTAAATGCGTCGTTGACCGAAGATGATCTGAAAAAGATCCACGCAAATGTTGTGAAAGTAAAAGTCATTAGAATTTTAATGAGATCGCGAAACTTTAGCGCAGGCGTGTCATCGCTATTAGTGCGCAAACGTAAATTTCCTCTGACCTGAGAAAAGTAACGGTATATAACAAACAGCATGCAGGAGGCCCCATATAACAAATGTCCACTTGGCGCCGTGCCAGAGACCGCTTAGGATAAAGACGATAAGTATATTCCTGATCCTGGCTCCTAAACCTGCCTGACTTCCGCCTAATGGAATATAAACGTAATCTCTGAACCATGTCGACAGCGAGATATGCCAACGCCTCCAGAACTCGGCTATGTTCCGCGAAAAATACGGGTAAGCGAAATTCCTCATAAGATCAATCCCAAAAAGTTTGGCCGTCCCGATCGCGATGTCGGAGTAACCGGAGAAATCTCCGTATATCTGAAAAGCAAAGAGCAAAGCGCCCAGGGCGATCGTGCTTCCGGATGGTTCTGTGGAAGGATGGAACACCCAATCAACATAAGTCGCGCAATTGTCAGCTATGACAATTTTCTTGAACAAACCCCAAAGGATCTGACGCAATCCATCAACGCTTTTGTGGTAGTTGAATTCTCTTTTGCGTGAAGAATTGCGGTAACAGATGTGTTGCTCTTTCTATCGGGCCGGCTACGAGCTGAGGGAAAAAGCTTACAAACGCGGCGAAGGCAATAAGATCTTTTGTAGGCTCAATCTTCCTTCGATATACGTCGATAGTATAGCTAAGAAGTTGAAAAGTATAAAAGCTTATGCCAACTGGAAGTACGATACTCATTGGGTGAAATGCCACCTTGCTGCCAAAAATTGAAAACGCCGACTCGACGTTTTCCAGGAAAAAGTTGTAATACTTGAAGAATCGCAAGGACGCCGAGATTGAGGATAAGACTTACAATCAGCAGTAACGTACGGCTGCGACTTCGCGCCTGGGTCGAAATTGCCTGCGCAATAAAAAAATCGACAATAGTGCTAAGGAAGATAAAAATAAGAAATCTCCAGTCCCACCATCCATAAAAGAAATAACTCGCAACGACGATCAGTGCATTCTGTAGTCTGATGTTGTCATTTAGGACAAACCAATACAGTACAAATACGACTGGTAAGAAAACAGCAAAGTCTAATGAGTTAAATAACATGACCCTGCGTCAAAAATAATGAACATTAGCAGTTTAATGTGCACTTGTGCGTCATAGCAAAAATAATTGTACAGTATGAACTGAAGAGGACAGGCAATTACCCCTTATAGCCAGCTTTTCCACCAGAGCGACATGAATGGTTATTTTTGCGACGTTGCACTATTTCGGGAGGTCGAGTTTTGAATTGCTGACAAATGCGATCTTTTTACCGTCTGGCGACCAACTGGGAACATTTATTGTTCCTTGCCCGCCAAAAACGTAACCGATGGTGCGTGCCACTCCTCCGGCGGTAGGCATGAGGCGTAAATAGATCTTCTTATAAAACGGATGGCTTGTCGGATCGATATCTTTTGGAAAAGAGACGTACAAGATCCATTTTCCATCAGGAGAAAAATGTGGGAACCAGTCGTTATACTCGTCGAAAGTCACTTGTTCTTCTTCACTTCCGTCGGGTTTCATCCTCCAAAGTTTCATGGTACCCGTTCTGACGGAGTTGAAGTAAATATATTTTCCATCAGGGCTGTATTCCGGTCCGTCGTCGAGGGTCGCGTTTTCAGTTAGGCTAGTTTCCTTTTTTGTCGCAATGTCAATGGAGATGATATTCCATTCCTTGTTTCTTTGTCCGGTGAACACAAGCTTTTTTCCATCCGGTGACCAGCTATGAAAGTAGGAGTGGCCATTTTCCTCCGATGTTATCTTGGTGGGATTATCAGATCCCGAAACAGGCAGGGTGAAGATCGTGGAGGTGCGCTTAGGGCCCACGTGATTGCTGATAGCCAGCATCTTTCCATCGAATGACAAAACGTGATCGTTGTTATTCTGATCTGCAAATCCTGTATTCAGCTTCGTGATTTCACCTGTTTTAAGGTCATACTTATAAAGAAGGTTTTTACCCGGACTCAGTGAGTTAAAAATAAGATACTTGTTATCCGGTGTCCAGTTTGGAGCCTGCAGCGAATTAGGAGCGCTGTACAAGATCTTTCGATGGCCGGTTGCGATATCCATTACTTCCAGGTGACTGCCGAGGTAGTCACGATAAGGAACATAATTCTTAGCCGGAGGAATTATAATCTGCACGTTGCTGAACTCGGCTTTTTCCATTACATCGTCGCGGTGTGAACAGATGAAGAGCCCTGCGTATACTTCTTCATTAAGAGCCAATTCTTTGGTCACCGATTTGTACGGTTCACCAAACACGGCCGCAGAAAAAGTAAATGTATTTCCCGAACGCTCGAGCTCAATTTCAGTAGGATGATAGGTTGACAGCTCGACCTGGTATGTTGAGTCTCCATCTTTAGGTCTGTACTGCAGCGAAGTCAAAATATCTCCGTGCACGCAGGCATCGGCATAACGTGAATCAGTATTGAGGTTGTCGCGGGCGATGATCCCGATCTTTCGGTGGTCGTCAGTTCCTTTGCCAATGAACTTTACCGTCGCGCGAATAATAAAATCTCCTTTGATCTTTTTCCACGCGAAATGAAGTTGATCCGCTGTATACCACATATTCTTTCCACCAGCGGAAAGTGTATAGATCTGATTTTCTTTGTCATAAACCGCCGAGCCTTTCAACGTCGGATCGCCAACATCCTGGTGGTGTTCGAAAATGCCTATTGGTTCAAGCTGTGCAAATACGGGTACCGTGGTTAGGAGAAATAGAAGTAACAGCGTCACCTTAGAAGTTACAGTCAATGGAGTTAATACACGCATAGAAGGAGGGGTTAGGATAATAATATTAAAGTCAAATAATGAGGGCAACAAGGGATATGATGCATAAAAGTTTCGGGTGCGATGCGACTACAGTAGCGGATATTTTCAGGTGCTAGCGGTAAGTGTTTCTTTAGCCGAAGTAGATGTGCGGTGGGAATCGATGCGGTAGGTACGTTGCATCTACAAAGTGCGTGCTGGTGTCGCGGATGGAAGTGAGAAGACATTTGAAAGGATGCAGGCGCGACGACTCACTTTGGTCGCTAACCCCAGCCTAAAGGCTGGGGTTACAAATGCTTGTCGAAATTTCGCCGATGAGGGTATGACCAACTGTCAAGGGCGAAACTCCTTTAACCCCGGGCTTCAGCCCGGGGTATTCGCGCAATGGTGATCCGGCGCGCCATGACGTCGGTTTAATGGATGTGTAAATGATCTTATGGCGCGCAATCGTGCCGTACTCTCTCGGGTCAAATTGTCGAATGATAAAGAGGAACTCTCGCCTTAATTGAAATCAAACGTCAGCACCATCCCTACGCTACTCGTTTTTTAGAACATCAGCCGGATTTGTTTTGGCAACATTCCACGTTTGCGATCCGATTAAAATCAGTGCGAGAACAACCACTACAAACGCACCCAATCCAAGGTCAACAACACCGATTGGCGCCCGATACGCGAGCCTGTTCAAAGATCACTTTGTCCATGATAAAATATCCGGCGGGGATAGCAATGACGGTGGATATGATTAACAACCAAATGAATCCTTTGCTCATCAGACGTAATCAGATTGGCAACAGAAGCACCAAGCACCTTTGCGAATGCTGATCTCTTTTATGCGTGTCTCTGTAATAAATACCACCATTCCCAACAGTCCCAGGGATGCTATGGTGATGGCGAGGAAGGCAAGAAAAGCCACTATCTTAATTATCCATGAAAGCTTTTCGTACGCGTTTTCTATGTGTTCGCTGTAAAATTTTGCCTTTATGGGATGAACAGCATCCACTTTTTTCCACACGGCTTCAACTTTGTTCATTGTGGTGACGATATCGCGTGATTCGAGCCCTACATTTAATACTTCGAACTGTGAAGGATCATATCGAAATCCGAAATTCTGAATCGGATAGTTGATCCGCTCGTAATGAAAATCCTCCAGCACTCCAATGATGGTATACTTACGACCTTCAAGCGTCACCTCTTCACCAATCGCTCTTTGTGGGTCGTCTATATTCATCCAGGTCAGAGTATGCCTGTTTACGATAAGCTGTGATTTCAGTGTCTCGTCCGACATATCGGATCTGAAGTTTGATCCGGCGATGAGCTTATGCTGCATGAAGGGGAATGTAAGACGCGTCGATGAAATTATAATCCAACCAAACGGAATCTATCGGGTCCTTGTACTTCATGGGACCCGTTTGCCGGTTACCAACGCTGGATACAAAACCGGCCTGTGCGATTTGTCTTACTTCTGGTAACTCCGACAACTCCTTTAATGATCTGTTGGGAATTGTTGCGCTGCAGCTCGATTGTAAGAATGTTATCTGTCTTGAAGCCGAGATCAAATGAAAGCGAATAACGGTATTGCCGGAAACCAATGCTCACCATGACAATGAAGAGCAACGAAAGTGTGTACTGAAAAACGATAAGACCTTTCCTCAGGTTGATATGTTTGAACAATGTAATACCGGCAGCGTCTTTGAGCACAACAGCTGTGTTGACCCTCGAGAAAAATGCCGCGGGGATAAGACCTGCCATCAATCCGATGCCAATGCTAAGGCGATGAAGCACAGCAACCATTTCCAGGGTCGGCTCAAGCGTCAGCATTTCCTGGTACCTATATTCATCGAAATAAATTCCTTGCGGATAAATAGAAAGAAAACAAAGGCGAGTACCAACGCGAGCATTGACAGTATAATAGATTCACAAATAAATTGATGAAATACTTGTTTTCGCGAGGCACCAACTGACTTTCTTACGCCGATCTCCCGAACTCTTCTTAACGCCCTGGCTATGGAGAGATTCGTATAGTTGAAGCAGGCAGATAGTATCACAACAAGGCAAAGGATTCCCAGCAACGTGAACGTTGACCGGTCCACCGTAGGACCGATGGAGTTCGACATATTTCTGGGAAGCACAATCTCACGCAGAGGTTCAAGATACAAGCTGATGTGCCGGTTTTGGATGTTTTTGTTTTCCGCAGCGCTTATCTTATCGAGTTCATTTTGAATATCCAGATCTTTTTTGCTCTGAGACATCAGGATGTAAACATAATGATCCCACATGTTGTCCCATTTTAACCATTCGCTGAACGGCAGACATATGGTTGTCAATGGAGATATAGGACCCGAGCATGTCGAAGCGTAAATGTGAATTCAGAGGGATGTCTTTAATTATCGCAGTGACTCTGAAATCAACAGTATCAACTCTTACAATCTTCCCAAGTGCATCCGTGGTATTGAAGATGCGCATAGATGACGACTCGGTCAGAACTAAGGAGTTCGGATCCTTTAGTGCCGTCGCGGGATTTCCACTGATCAATTCAAAAGAAAAGATCTTAAAGAAGTTTTCATCTGCCCAAAATCCCCGGAGGGGTATAGTCTTGTTGTTATAGCTTATGTCTTTGTTAAACCCTTTGTGAATGTTGGTCAGTTGCTCTATGCCACTGATGTTTTCCGTGATCTTTTCGGCTGGTCAGCACCGAAGTTGAAGCGTAGTTGTACGGCGTTCCATCGCCTTCTTTTAATACGATTGTTCACTCTGAATATCCGGTCGCCGTTACGGTGGAAGTTGTCGAAAGAACGGACTTCCATGAAAAATGCTATAAGCAACAGCGCCACACACATGGATATGGCCAGGCCGAAAACATTAATGGAAGAAAAAAGCTTGTTGCGTCCGATCGTCCGGAAAGATGTTTTATAATAGTTCTGATACAGGATAAAGTCATTCATTGTGTTGTGGAGTTTAGGCCGCTTGATCGTGTATGAACGGCAAAATTTCAGTACATCGAGGAAATAGATGATTTTTGCCCGCGTCGCGCCCTTTGATTTTACATTCCGCTCAAAGTATTCATTGAGGTCGCCTTCAAGGTCTTCCAGCAATTGAGTCTTGCAATACCAATGGAGTATCCATGTTGCAAGCTTCGGTGGAGATATGTTCTTATTTTTTTCCAACGTTCCTTATTTATTCATTTTTTAATACCTCAGCCGGATTTGAGCTTAGCGACCTTTATGGTTTGAGCGCAGATCATTGTGAGTGTCAATCCAATAATGGCAAGTAGTCCTGCACGTCAGCTCAGCAAGTGCAGGCGGAGCGCTTTCTGCGTAGTAAGAAAGAGCATATTCTGCGAAAAAAGAATATGGTGAGCGGGATAGCTATTAACATCGAAATGCCGAGGAGAAAAATGAAATTCTTGCTTAGCAGGTATATCAGATTTCCAATACTCGCTCCTAATACTTTTCGGATACTGATTTCCTTTGTTCTCGTTTCAGTGGTAAAGATCACCATTCCAAGCAAACCTATGAAAGCAATGCATATTGCCAGGAAGGAGAGATATCCGATGACTTTTATCCTTGACGAAAAATCGTTATAGGAATGTTCGATTTCATCATCGTAAAACGTTGCTGAAAAAGTATGAACGGGGTCGATTTTTTTCCATGCTGTTTCAATTTTTGAAAGTGTAGTGGGCAGATCCTTTGAGACGATCTTCGCATTGATGTAGCCAGTGCTGGACGGAGAATATCGAAATATGAACTCCCATTCATCTCCGTATCGATGGATCTTCCATAATGATAGTCTTTCATAACACCGATGATCTGTAATTTTTTTCCATCAACGTAATAATCTCACCAATGGCTTTCAGCAGGATCCTGGCCCCTGATATTAAATCGCTTCAGTACTTTTTCATTGACAATCACTTCGCTCTCAGCTGCGCTATCTGCCTGTGCGATAAAATTCCGGCCTGCAAGAATTTTATGACTGTGAAGAGGTAGGTAATGTTCATCAATGGTATTTAGAAATGGGTGTTTTCAGAATCCTTTGGATCTGCGTAATTCATCATTGTACCGTAATAGTTTCCGACGCTTGTTACTATCTGGGACGTTGAAACGTCTATTACTTCAGGCATTTCTAACAGTTCTTTTTTCAAACGGGCGGAGTTGTTTCCGCAAGAGCGATGTTCAGTACATTTTCCGTATCGAAACCAAGTCGGAAGCGAGGATTTGCTTGTAGTGCTTATAATCCTATGATGGTCGATGCGATGAAAGTCAGCGAAACCGTAAATTGAATAATGATAAGTACCTTGCGCACGGTCATGTTGCCGAACCCGCGGACCGCAGAAATGTTCTTAAGTACCTTAATTGCATTAACACTTGCGAAATACATAGCAGGAACAATACCCGCTGCGATTCCCACGCACACAGCAAACAAGAGGAAATAAAGTATAACTCTGGGCGAAAGGTCAAGCACCAACATGTCTTTGTGTTGATTGTTAAGTGCGAGAAAAAAGGGTTTTAAGAGAACAAAGAGCACGAATGAAAAGCACATCGCAGCCAATGCGATAATAACGGCCTCTACCACGAACTGGGCAATTACATGGCTTCGAAGAGCGCCAACAACTTTACGGATACCAACTTCACGAGACCTTCGCAGTGATCTGGCGATGGATAAGTTTGTATAGTTAAAACAAGCAGAAAGGATGACGATAATCGAGAGTATGCCGATCATCCATACATTGCTGCTAACCATAACAGTCCCAATGGAATTATTCAGGTCTTCTCCTAATGCAATATCAGATAACGGTTGCAGCGACAGATTGATCGTGGCTTCTTTGATCGTTTTATTTTCTTTTGCACTGAGAGTACTTAGGTTGTATTGGATATTTTCCAAGTCTGTTCCTTCTGGTAGAAGCAGATACACGTAACCGTTCCAGATGTTGTCCCATGCCATTTCATATTGGTCGGTTTTTTTCATCACCTCACGCGTACTGAGAGAGGCCAGCAAATCGAATTTTACGTGAGAAAACGTGGGTATGTCTTTTATGATTCCTGTTACGACAAATTCCCGCTCGTTGTCCTTGTCCGGCCAGGTTATTGTCTTCCCCAACACATCGCCGTCGCCAAACAATTTTTTTGCGGACTTTTCGGTCAATACGATAGAATTAGGATTAGCCAACGCCGTTGCAGGATCGCCGCTGATCATAGGGAAGGTGAACACTTTTAGAAATGATTCATTTGCCCACATACCAAAAAGCGGGACGATCTTATCCCCAACCCTCATGTCACCACCAAATTCCCGATATACAATAGCAACTTCTTCAATACCTGAAATTGATTCCTTGATAAGCTTTCCAGCCAGGAGGGAAGTGGATGCAAATTTATCCTGTTCGGATTGGGTCTTGATACGATAAATGCGTTCATAGTTTTTATGAAATTTATCATAAGATGTCATGTCGGAAAGAAGGCTTATTAAGAGTAGCCCCACCGACATACTCACGGCAAGTCCTGCGATGTTTATTATAGAAAATAGCTTGTTTCGAAGAATACTTCTTCCGCTGATTTTAACGTAGCTGCCGATCATATTGCGTTGGATGAAGAGGTTCAGAAAATCGGGTTTACGAACAATATAGGATCTCAAAAATTTAAATACGTCCAGGATGTAGATCAATCTGGCTTTAGCGACGCCTTTTGTGCTGACATTTCGTTCAAAATATTCATTCAGGTCGCCTTCCAGATCTTCCAGTAGTTCAGGCCGGCAATACCATGACAGGAATCGTCGCGCCAAAAGTGGAGGCTCAATCTTGTTATTTTCGTTCCTCTCCATGCTTCAAGTATGATTCGACTTTCATGATCAAATGCGCTTCAAGGTTAAATCTGGAATGATGCTCCACAACTGGTCGCGTACTTCCTTTGCTTTTAACAATCCTGCTTTACCTGCGCTGGTGATGGAATAATATCGCTTCCTTTTCCCGCCGCGAACATTAGTCGCTTCGCCTAACTTACTTTTCACCAAACCTTTTTCCTCCAATCTGTTAAGGACGGAATGGACGACGCCTAGCTTTACCGTTCGGCCTGTATGTTTTTCCAGCTCATCACAAATGCCCACGCTGTACGCGTCATTCACAAGCGCTGCGATCGTGAGAAGGACAAGCTCTTCAAACTCTCCCAGGTTAGTACCTTTCATGTTTGACGTTCGTTTTTGATTAATTACGTAAATGTATGTAAAATGGTTATTTAAGCAAGGAACATTTCGTGGAAAAACCTGTCAAAGGGTTATCTTAGGTGTAGGATCAAAAAAAACTAACGCTATGGAACCCAATAAAACCATGGCTCCGGTGCAGAGCCCGAACCAATATCACAAAGACATTCCGGGAAATCCTTCAACAGCAACGACAAGCAAGATCAGGTTGAATGACCGTTCCAATGGAAAGCCGTTAAGAGTAATGACGGAAGAAGACTGGAAATTCTGGGTACACAATGGCTATGTCGTAATCAAGAATGTAATCTCAAAAGAGCAGGCACAGGCGACGGCGGACTTCCTCTGGGAATTTGAAGAAAAGGACAAGGACGATCCGTCTACGTGGTACACAGCGCCCCGGGCTGAAATGGAAATGAAAGAGTTGGTGAACACTGGGATGGTCGAAGTGTACAACCATCAGATGTTATGGAATAACCGCCAAATGCCAAGTATCTATGATGCATTTGTTGATATCTGGGGAACAGAAAAACTTTGGGTCACCATCGATCGGGCAAATCTCAACTTTCCTATAAAACCCGGATTTGAATATAAAGGATTCATTCACTGGGATTATGACCCGGATACAAAACCACAAAATGTGCAGGGTGTAGTAGCACTGGCTGATCAGGAAGACGAGAACATGGGTGGATTTCAATGTATCCCGGACCTTTATCGCAATTATGATACATGGAAACTAACTCAGCCGGCAGACCGCAATCATTTCATGCCGGACATCAAAGGATTGGAAGATAAGCTCGTAAAAGTAAAGCTCAGAGCCGGAGATCTGCTGATCTTCAACAGCCTTCAGCCTCATGGTATTCGTCCCAACCGTTCAAAGGATAAAGTGAGGATAGCACAATACATCTCCATGATGCCAGCTGAAGAAGACAACGAAGATCTAAGACAATGGCGGATCAATTCCTGGAAGAACAGAATTCCACCCGATGGTTATGCCTTTCCGGGAGATCCCAGAAAATGGGAGCAAGTCAAGTACGGACAGGCTCAACTGAGCGATTTAGGTAAAAAGATTCTGGGGCTTGAGCGATATAGCAATGAGCAATGAACAATGAGCAATGATCAATTAGATCCCATACCCACACAAATCCCGTAGGGATGGCATACTGGTAGAAAAATGAATTCATTCATAAATGCGCGGCGAACGAAATAATCTTTAAAACGAAATGATCTTTCGCCGCGAAACGTGCAGAACCGTTTATCTTGGTGCATGCCCACACCCCTAGCTCACACCGATCTTTGTGCGCATATCTCAACCAAATCCGAAGCTATTTTTCCTGGCAGCCTTCAGTCTCCATACTATACGACAATGAGGAGATCTTCCAGCCTGCGTCTGTCTTTAATAAAGTAAATGCATCCACGCCACAGTGCGAAAATTGGTCATTGATCCAAAGATTGTATGAGCCCCACACCATGGCTATGCGATTGTGCACCATCACCTCCACGCCACCCTTAATGAAACGTTCGCGGACGACGCGATCCTTATCGGCTCTGAAACTTTTTGGCGATCGACTTCCTGCGCTGATCTTCGTGTCTCTTTCCTGAACAAAATAGTTGCGCGCATCGTCAATGAAAAAGACTTCTTAATGTTGTCGTATCTCCTTTTTCGAGTGCGTCAAAGAATTGTTGGGCTATTGCTAACGCTTCTTTCTTGTCATCCTGCGCATACACTCTAATGCTGCTCGAAATAGTGATGCAACAAAGAAGGAATGTAAATGTTTTCATAGTTAAGATGTTCGTAGTTTCTTAATGTTAGTTTGACTTTGCTTCTTTGGCAATGGCAATATCCCGCTCAACTTGCGGTAGATACTTAGACCATGAAAATGTCTTGCCGTCGTTTTGGGGATTACTTGCCGTCGAGTGATCATCCAGGTAAAGGACATCCTGATAGTGTCCTTTTGTTATTTCTGAGATTTTCTTCCAATAGTTAAGGCAATCAGATAATAACTTCACAGCTTTTTCTTGTTCAGATTTATCCTTATTCACGCGGAAGGTTTGCAAAGCAACGCCGGCCCGCAATTTTGTGGCAAAATATTTACTCAGATTCGCCCATGTTTCCAGGTCGTCCAGCTCGCATTGTAATGTCGCGTTTGCTTTTGGCCGGAGTTTTTAGTGCGGTCTTCAGTACTTCATCGCCGTCACGTTCCAGGGAATCTGCCAATTGAAGAGGGGACGTCACGTCCTTCGATAGCGATTGTTTTGAAACAGCAAGCCTAACGTATTCCGGTATGGAAACATATCTCGGATCCAGCGTTGGATGATCGATGAGTTCGTCAATAGAAATAAATGATGAAGCTTTGTCGTATAGACCGGCCGGTGGAGCAAAGGGTGCAAGAAATCCCTCCGAATAAAGCGTGTAATCCCAGGTGGCTTTGTGGAACGAAGCAAGACGTAATGGCATTTTGCTGGCGTGTTTGTAAGCGTTGAGCAATGCTTTCCCGGTTCCGTTGCCGTATCGATTGTCAAACGCAGCTTCAAACACTTCATCTGATGTTGTTGGATCATAAAGTAACCTGCCCCATACTTTATAAAACAGCCACTGCTTCTCGAAAGCATATTTCCAGGTCTTGTGATTATTATTTGTATGCGAAACATCTTTCGCAGGAATGTATCCCTCGGAGCCCACGAAATATCCATTAACATAAGACTGAGTGTTTAATGCGATGTGTTTTCGAATGAAGTCAGGCTCGCCCCATCGCAGGATAAAAAAATCTTCATTCCGCATCATCCACTGGATGCGATAATTGGTTGGCATCGGACTCCAGTAACCGTTGTCGACTTTTCCGGAATGTGCATCGTGGGTCAGAGCAAGCTTAGGAGTTGAATGCGCGTGCGACCAGTTGAATTTCACCTCAACCAATGTCGTGTCTTTAAGGTGAGCATTGTCTATCACCCTGCGCATTTCAGCGGGTTCCGCACTTAGCACTGACCGATGCAGGAACTTTACTTCGCGGTTAGCTGCCTTTATCCCGGCAACAACCGTTTCCTCTATCCAGTCTTCACGATCTTTTGCTGTCATTTCAGGCAACGGAGAATTTTCAGACCGGAAGTTGCTCATCCAGTCAGCGAGCGTGATACCAATACCTGAAAGATCCGGGTACTCATTGATCACCTGCGTCACAACCTCCCGGGTATACTTTTTCACAACAGCATGAAGTATCATTTCTTTCGTTTACACCATAGGCGGCTGCAAATTCCGGCGACACGGCAATGTTCCAGTTCACGATAAATGTTTCAATTCCCCGGTCTTTGGCCATTCTGAAAAGCGAGGTCCAGAATTCCTTCCAGTCCTTCATTTCTTCGTCCGTGAATGAATTCGCTTTTGGAAAGTTTGTTGGCTTTACCATGTAAGAGAATGGATGCACATTCCACAACGAAAGAACATTAAATCTGTTCAACGCCATCTCATCAAGGAACGATTGCCAGAACCCGAGATCACGACAGACCTCATAGTGTTGCTCCATTACTTTTCCTGTGCGATAGGGCGACCACGGCAGATTGAATTTGACGGCCCTGATCGACAATCGTGGGTTGACTATTTTGTCTTTGATGTCCTGAAGGCTTTTTCCTGTGGTCAGTTGTTCTGCAATCTCAAGCATGCCGTACATGGCACCAGCCTGATCGTTAGCTGAAACCCAAATTGACTTTCCATGCCGGCTTATCTTGAAGCCGCCATTTACCAACACTGGATCTTTTTCAAGTTTTAAGATGATATCCGCGTTTCGTCCGTCTGCTGGGAAAATGATCTTCTGGGCTTTCGCCTTCTTTTGGAGCGCCTTCTCGATTTCATGAACTCCAAACATCACGGGACCGGTCTGCACACCAGTGTAAATCGATGTCTGCCCGGACACCGTCAGCGAAATTGCGTAGAGCAAGATTGCGAGAGGCGGTTTCATGGAGATGATAAAGATGGAGATGATAAAGTAAGGCCCAATTCTTTCGCCTCTGAAATGATTTTTTCGGGATAGTCAGACATCTCAAGGATCTTAATGGCGTTGCCTGTCAGCAGCGGGCCCGGTTTTATCTTATGATCAAAATGCAGCTGACCGTCTTTAATGCTCTCTGAGAAGTGGTATAAGTCGAATTGATCCTGAAGCATTGAAGGTAACTCAAGATCGTGCGTGGAAACGACAACCAGATTTGCGCCTTGATTCAAATAGGAGAGAGTCGCTTTCGCGGCTGCAATCCGTTCAACGGTATTTGTACCCTTGAATACCTCGTCGAGCAGGAATAAGTTCTGATACGGTGAGTGTACCTCTTTGATAAGCGATCCCATCGTATTAACCTCCTGATAGTAATAACTTTTTCCTTCAAGAACATTGTCATCGATACGGATCGAGGAATACGGACGGAGCATTGGTGACTGAAACTCGTCGGCAAAACAAGTGTAAATGGTTTGAGCTAGTAATGAATTGATTGCTATCGTTCTTAAAAATGTTGTTTTACCCGACATGTTGGAGCCTGTGATAAGGATGCTCTTGTCTTTGACGTGTAGATCATTCTTTACGCAATTTGTGATAAGAGGATGATAGATCTTCTTTACTCTCAACTCCCTCATTGGAGGCGTTAATTCAGGCTCACAAGTCTTTAGATCTCCCGCTCTTAGCGACGCAACTGACATCGCAGTATCGATGTTACCTACATAGTCAAACAAGGCTTGTATAGAATCTCTTTTCGTTTCCAGCTCCTTTATGAGCTCAAACAACATTACCACTTCGATAAGTAGAAAACCTCTTAACAGCTCGACCAAATACGTTGCGACCTGACCAAGTTCGTCTCTTACCGATCCGCCGGGGCTCATGCTGATAAATCCCATTTTCCACATGAATGGTTTTAACGCCGTAACACTTTCCCTCACATGTTCGACATTGTAATGCAGGTTTTTCCGACTGATATTATCGCACACATTAATCAACACGCTTAGTTGAGGGAATGATCTTAAGAACAGAAATGTGTTGGTCTTGTTCCAGTAATGAACGAAGCTGTTGATCGTAAGAGGCAGCAAGAGTAGAATGAGAAATACCGGATTTACAAAAGAAAGTGCGAGTAAGGCGACAACGGAGAAAATACTAACGTAGATTAAGTTAAGCCATGACGGTCGTTCTAATAATTTTTTCTCAAGAAGAGATGTCACGAAATAGGCATCACTGTCTGAGAGCCTGATCAGTTCCTTCTGAACTTCTTCACGTAATTGTTGATCATTAGCAAACAATAATGCGCGCTGGTTGAGGATATCCAGCGCCTTTTGATCATTTGACGGATGCAGGAGCTGGTTGAACAGGAATTGCTGACCGATCTTACTATTAGTTCTGTCCACGAACGAGAACAGTTCCAAAAAGTCGATATCATTCATAGTCTGGCGACCAAGCCGGTGATATCCATTGCCACCTGACAGGGTAGCGTATCGTTCGATTTGTTCAAAGGCGAATGGCCCCGATTTCACGTTACCCCAGCTGGCTCTGAGTTGTTCGATAATTTTCTTTTTCTTCTTCTTCGAGGAATTGATCGTGGACAGGATTACGAAAACCGCGATAAGGGAACCGGCGACGTAGATAGAACATATAAAACGGTTAGACACAGTCAACATTAAATATAATATATAATGGTCGACAGACACAGGCAATAATTACCTCGTTGGTCATTTATTAATAGCTTGAAAAGCAATATCGCCGCCGTTCTAAGAGTGTGCAAAAAACTTTTTTTACCGCCTGCCTTCGCAGTGCTACGGCAGGCAGGCAGGGACGCAAAGTTCGCAGGGTTTCGCTGGGAGCCCGATAGTTATCTGGGTCTCTGCGATTAACACGCACTCTCACGCCTACTCACACCTCAGACTCGCGGGATTAAAGTGATAAAATCCGGAAACCCCGGAGGGGTTTAACAGGCAGAAAGAGTTACCCAACAAACAACAATGAAATACTTGACCCTCGCACCGAATCCCAAAGGGATTCAAGCTTAATAGCCGCGGATGAAATCCGCGGTAGACAGGATCCACAGAAACCTGGAACCCCGAAGGGGTTCAACAGGATGCTCGAGCCACTCATTCATGCACGCACCTGAGTTCGAATCCACACCAATGTCAACGGGATAAAATTTAATAATCACCCCGATATTTATCGGGCGCATTCCGCAGTAAGCGGAACAATAAATCCGGAAACCCCGGAGGGGTTTAACAGGAAAATACCGCAGAGATTGTTAATATGTGATCAGATTAATTCTTCAACCTCATGGACCTTGTGCACACCAAACTTTGGGTACATGCTGTTCTGACGACAAAAAACTTCAGGCAGCTTATCACACCAGCCCTTCAATCCAGGCTTGACAACTTTATCCACGAAAAACTGCTTGAGCTAGGTTGCCCAACCAGGATAATTCAGGGAATGCCGGAACATATACACGTCCTATTTCTACAAAATCCAGCACGATCAATTGCTGAAATCGTAAAAAAAATAAAAAGCACGTCCTCCTTTTTTATCAATGAGAACCAGCTTTCCCCCCAGAAATTCTACTGGCAGCCGGGCTACGCAGCCTTTGGCGTGAGTGAATCACAGGTCCTGAAAGTATACGAATACATCGGCAACCAGCCCGAACATCATCAGAAGGAAAAGTTTATCTCTGAGTATCAGCATCTTCTGGAACTGCACGGTCTAATGCCAGCCGAGTAGGGGAATAAGGCAATAGGGATATAAGGAAGAACGTATTGCCACGAAACCTGACTCAAAACCCCTATTCCCTTATTTCCTTATCTCCCTATTTCCTTCTTTTCGCCCAGCGAAAACCAGTTGCCGGAATCATCCATGAACAATGCTTCATATCCATAAAACTCTTTTGTCGGGGGCTTCTTAAAGACAACACCCTTGGTCTTCAACTCTTCATAAGTCGCCATTAGATCGTTGCACTCAAAAACACCAAATCCAAAGGTTCCTTTTTTGACAAGCTCCTTCATTTGTTTTGCCGCTTCTTCCTTGAACATCGACCCTTCATGAATAGCCTGCAGTATGATCTCAAGGTCTGGCTGATCGGGAGGAGTGACGGTCAGCCACCGCATACCGGGGCCCATAGGCGCATCGGTATGGACTTTAAATCCAAGCTTGTTAACATAAAAATCGTAGGCGCTATCCTGATTTAGGACATAAATAGTCGCATGGCTTAATTTGGTAAGCATAAATTTTTTTGTTTTTGATTGATGGAATAAAAGTGCACAGAGAATAAAACTTGCACTTCTCCAAAATTGCTTTTTTACTAAGAGCTCTTTGCTTCTATAAAACAGCTAGGCACAAACGTGAGTGGTGACGCGAGCATTTCCTCCTTGCGCTGCAATTCGTGTTGTTGATATTGAGAAGGTGTCTTATGTGCATAACGTTTGAATAGCCCTGTAAAAGAGCTGATGCTTTCGAAGCCCACAGAATAGCAGACGTCGGCAATAGAGGTTTCCGTTTTCAAAAGATCTTTGGCTTTCTCAACTCTCACATAGGTGAGATATTGATGAGGAGCCTTGCCATAAATCTTTTTAAAAAGCCTGATGAAATGGAATTTTGAAAAGTAGGCTTCGTCGGAAATGTTATCTAAATCTATTTTTTCGGCATAGTGGTTGTCAATGAATAGCTTCGCCTGGACTATCCGCTTGTAGAGGTAGATTTTGGGATAGAATTCCGTCGTTTTGCTTTTCAATAATTCATTGTTTGATTTCAAATTTCTCAATTTCCAATGGGTTCACCAACTGTCTTTAGGATGACCTCTTTCAAAGTCAATGAATTATCAAGGTCAAATGCACGTTCATTAATTGCTGATCAGAAATATAATGGAAATCAACTCACCGGTGAGAAGGTACAAATACCTCGGTGATCGTCTTACGGCGCCAGAATTAAAGGGCGCAATCTGTCAGGCGGTTACTGTCAACGGAAAGTGCATCCGTCGTGGAGCATCTATGTTAGTGTCGTTTGGAAATAAAAAACACATCGTACTGGCACGTTTGTTACGTAGACATGTCGATTAGTTCAACTTCCCGATTTTCTCTTCACCTGTTTAATAAATCTCTGCCGTTCGTCGCACTCTTGGCGGTTTTGCCCTGAACACACCCACACGCTCGCCCCAACTCATAACTCATAACTCATAACTACATAACTCTCTATTCGCTTTTGAATTTCTCGTTGCTCTTCGCCAGAGATACCAAACCACCCATAGCGCCAAGGTTCATCGAGTCCAGCGCTGAACTTGGGACAATCACCATTGATCCTTTTTCCTTGAGACCTTCAAATAACATGTTCATGCCGCGCAAATGCAACGCAACGGGATTATCTCTGTATAGCACACTTGCTTTCGCAAACTTCTCCGCGATTTCAGTTTCTGCTGTTCCCAAAATTACCCGGGCCCTTCGCTCTCGTTCAGCCTGAGCTTCTTTACTCATTGCATCGGCCAGTCCAGGGGGGATAATAATGTCTTTGATGCCAACATTTTGAACAGTAATACCCCAAGGGTTGGTGTGACCATCGAGCGCTTTTTGAAGTCCTTCTGCAATTTTATCACGTTCCTGCAACAAATCTGATAACTCATTTTTTCCAATTATGTCTCGTAAGCCGGTCTGGGCGATGTAGGAAATTGCCGTAACATAGTCTTGTACTTCGAGGGCTGCTTTTTCGACATCCCACACCGTCCAATATACTACGGCATCAACGTTAACGGGCACCGTGTCTTTGGTAAGAGTTTGTTCAGCTTTGAATTCTGTTACTCTGATCCGCTGATCAATATAATCGGCCACCTTATCAAAGATCGGAATGATAAAGAAAATGCCTGGTCCCTTGAGACCTTTGTACTTTCCCAACCGTAACACTATAGCTCGTTCCCACTGATCGGCGATATGGATGGAGCTGGAGATAATGATGGACACTGTCAGCATGGCGATCAGACTGATGGTATCCAAATTATAGAAATTGTACAAAGCGATGGATGATCCTACCAGTATGATCAATACCAGGGTAAGAATTGGGTTAAAGAAATTTTTTGTCATTGTATCGGTTTTTATTTTTTGTTGCGCTTTTGAAGTTCCGTTATGATTGTCTCAATTGAGAAGCCGTAGCTTGCGGCAATTGTTGAAAACTCGTCACATATCTCCTGCAACTTCTTTTTCATTTCATTATCCGATAACTGTACATCCGAGTTGTTAACAAAAGTGCCCGTGCCCTGTTGAGTTTCCAACACGCTAAGGATCTCAAGCTCCTTATAAGCTTTAGCAACAGTATTAAGATTGACTTTGAGTTCAACAGCCAGCGAACGCACCGTTGGCAATTGTTCACCAACTTTTAAGTTACCCTTGGCTATTCCAAATTTGATCTGGTCAATGATCTGGCGATAAAATGGAACGCCGGTTTTGGGATCTAAATTAAACTTGATCATTGTACTATATGTATAGTACAATATTACTTAATTACATTGACATCGCAAAATGTTGTTGTCCCTAAAGAATTGTCTGCAAACGATTTTCTACGTATTTAAATCCTTTTCGGTAATTTATTTACGTATTATTACGTAAATAGTAATGAATTTACTTAGTTTTATACGTATAAATAACTAAGTAAGACATGTCACAAGACCTCTCTTCAAAAGCTTCAAAAATCAATCTGTTGGACTTCAAAACCCCGCCAATGCGGGCTTTCCATATTACGTGGATTACATTTTTCCTTTGCTTCTTCGGATGGTTTGGTATAGCTCCGCTAATGCCCGTGGTTCGAAAGGACCTGGGCCTTAGCCAGGAGCAGATCGGTAATATCATTATCGCATCCGTCGCTATTACGGTATTCGCCCGGCTTCTCATCGGCTGGCTCTGTGACAAGATCGGTCCGCGGATTTGTTATTCCCTTCTCCTCATCCTCGGATCTATACCGGTCATGTTCATCGGTATGAGCCAGTCCTATGAAAGCTTTTTGCTGTTCCGCCTGGCTATCGGCGTGATCGGCGCTTCGTTCGTGGTCACCCAATACCACACATCGGTTATGTTTGCTCCCAACGTGGTGGGTACTGCAAATGCAACAGTTGCAGGTTGGGGAAACATGGGAGGTGGCGCTACACTTATCATGATGCCTCTGATATTCGCGGCCTTCGTCGGTGCCGGATATATGGACGAGCAGGCCTGGCGTTATGCAATGGTCATTCCTGGTGTAGCCTTATTCTTCATGGGCTTTATTTATTTCTTCTTTACGCAGGATACGCCTGAAGGTAACCTGTCTGACCTTCGTAAGAACGATCCTGAATACCAGGCGAAAAAAGGCGATGCAAAAGGAAGCTTCTTAAGCGCTTGCAAAGATTACAGGGTCTGGATACTGTTCCTTGCCTATGGAGCATGCTTCGGTATCGAGATCACTATCGACAATATTGCAACACTCTACTTCGTCGATAATTTTCAACTTGGATTAAAGGAGGCTGGACTTATCGCCGGACTCTTTGGAATGATGAACATCTTCGCCCGCGCTCTTGGAGGCATCTTTGGCGACAAGGCGGGAAAAAAATTCGGACTTAAAGGAAGGATATTTATTCTTGGTGTCTTCTTGCTCTGTGAAGGTTTGGGCATCATGTTGTTTTCTCAAATGGCGTCGTTGACATGGGCGATTGCGGCCATGTTGTTGTTTGCATTATTTCTCAAAATGTCGAATGGGGCTACCTATTCCGTTGTACCATTCATTAACAAAAAAGCTGTCGGTTCTGTCGCAGGTATTGTTGGTGCGGGTGGAAATGTCGGCGCTGTGCTCGCTGGGTTCTTGTTTAAGTCGAGCGAAATCACTTATCGCGAAAGTTTATTTATCATAGGAATAGTAGTATCGGTAGTCTCCGTGATCTCCCTCTTATTAAGCCTTTCTAAAAAGACCACAGGAGAATTGCTTACACCTGAACCCGGTCGTGAGCCGGCGTTGAAGGAAGCACTTGTTTATGCTGAAAAAGTTTAACGATCATGAAGAAAACAAAGATCACTTCTAAAAAGCATTGAGGAGGATTACCAGGTAATTACTCTCAAAAAAAATGTCCCCTATCAAGAACGGCGAATTCATCAAGGGGACAATCATTTAGCGGTTTACACTAAACAATCAAATCTATGGATAAGAAAGTATACATACCAACCATAATCTTTCTTTTTTGCTGCTGCTTTACACAAGTGGCTCAGGCACAGTTCACAGTGTCCGGTCAACTGAGAACACGCACTGAGATCCGCAACGGCCAGGGCACTCCCCAGGTAGCCGATACAGCGGCAGCATTTTTTACCTCGCAACGCACGCGTCTTAATTTTGGATACGCAGGTCACCGTTTCAAAGTTTTTACAGCAATTCAGGATGTACGAGTATGGGGACAAGATGCCTCATCGGTGAATAGAGTGACGACAGATGTCAATGATGGACTAATGATTCATGAAGCATGGGCTGAGATCAGCCTTGTGGATACGGGAAAAGTGATAAAAAACTTTTCAATTAAGATCGGACGTCAGGAACTGGTCTACGATGATGTAAGATTGCTGGGAAATCTTGACTGGCTACAGCAAGCTCGTCGTCATGATGCAGCATTAATAAAGTTTGAGCATAAAAGCTGGATAGCTCACCTTGGCGCCGGCTTCAATCAAAATGCCGAACGCAAATCCAACACTATATATAATGGAGTACCAACGGGCTATCCTGCCAGCACCAATGGATTGAATACCATGTATAAGTCCATGCAGTTCTTATACGTTGGAAAGAAACTTCACTTTGGAAATGCGTCGTTCCTGTTCTTCAAAGACGATTTCAGCAAATTCCACTTCGCTGAAACCGACATCAACAAAACAACACCTATATGGGATCGTGGGGTGTGGAGCAGGTATACCGTGGGAGCAAACTTGTTCGGCACCGCGCTCCGAAAACTGGGCTTTGCACTCAGCGCCTTCTATCAGGGCGGAAAATATCGGGAGGGAACGGAATTGGATGAATACTTCTTATCCGCATCAGCTTCTTATGCTGTTGGCAGAAAGTTTAACATAGGTCCGGGCGTTGATATCACTTCTGGAAACAATGGCTCCGATCCGGCACAACGATTCCAACGTTTTGACCCTTTGTATGGAACACCACACAAGTTCTGGGGTTATATGGATTACTTCTACGTTGCCGATGGATTCGGTCCCAACGGACTTATAAACTATTATCTCAAGTCTAAATACAAAGCAAAGGATAACCTAACGCTTACCTTAGACGCACACTATTTCTTACTTCCGACAGGAGTTACCGATAACGATGGCCTGGAAATGAACAAGGCACTTGGCACAGAGCTGGACTTCGTCGTTAACTATTCTCTTACCAAAGCGATAGTGCTGGAGGGAGGATATTCAGCAATGTTTTCCACCGAGACAATGGCATCCCCGAAAGTGAAGAACGTGAAGCGCGCGGATGATGTCTCTACCTGGGCATACCTGATGATCTCCATCAAACCCGGCGAACTTGTTATCAAATAGTCAACCCCAAAAAAGAATCCAATGAAAAAATTAATATATATCAAATCGAAAGTAGGCCTGATACTCGCACCTGTTCTGATATTGTGTTTGTTGTCAGCCGCACCTGTAAAACAAAATGTGGCGGACAAGGAGCCTATTCGTCTCGGCTTTATTCCATTAACAGATTGCGCACCGATAATAATGGCGAAAGAGCTTGGACTGTTTGAAAAGTATGGTGTGAACGTGATTGTATCGAAAGAAGCATCATGGGCAAACGTACGCGATAAGATCCTCACCGGAGAGTTGGAGGGCGCGCATTGCTTGTTCAGCATGCCGTTTTCGGTGTACACAGGAGTAGGAGGTAAGGAAGGATCGGAAATGAAGATCGCGATGGTCTTAAACAACAACGGTCAGGCTATTACACTTTCAAAAGATTTTTGTGGCAAAGTTGGTTTTAAACAAACTAACAAGGTTGCGCCCGTAGTAGCCGCAAAACTAAAAGCCGACAAGGAAGTGACTTTTGCCATGACCTTTCCTGGCGGAACTCATGACATCTGGTTACGAAACTGGTTGTCAGCAGCAGGTGTAAGCCAAAAGACATCGAGGATCATAACCATTCCTCCCCCCCAGATGGTCGCTAACATGAAGGTGGGGAATATGGATGGCTATTGTGTAGGGGAACCGTGGAATGGTGTCGCTGTGAAGCAGAATGTTGGCTTTACGGAAATTTCATCGCAAGACATCTGGAAGAACCATCCGGAAAAAGCATTGGTGGTCAATACAACATTCAGCGAAACCCGCAAGGAAGATCTTAAGAACGTAATGAAGGCGGTGCTTGAAGCGTGTAAGTGGCTGGACAATCGCGCCAACAGAAAGAAGGCTGCGGAGATCATAGGAAAAACTCCTTATGTAAATGCACCCGCTGATGTTATCGAAGCCCGATTGATGGGAGATTACAATTTAGGATGCGACCAGGGAACTGAAATCTACACGGATGACTACATGTTGTTTCACCGCAGCGGCGATACCAACTTTCCAAGGAAATCACACGGTATCTGGTTTTTGTCGCAATTCGTGCGCTTCGAATACCTGAAGGAAGCTCCTGATTATAAAGCGATCGCGGATAAGATCATTCTTCAGGACTTGTACAAGGAAGTTGCTGCCAGCATGAAAGTGAAAGTTCCTTCGGATGACATGAAACCATTCACGCTGGAGATCGACAAAACTTCGTTCGATCCCAATAACCCGGCCGATTATCTCACAAAGATAAAGAACTCAAAGGCGATCAATCAATAACATGCTGCAGCAATGAAAAAAAGTATAACACTGACAACTTCATTGACGACGGACCTTTCAGGGAGAGAGCGTTCCGTCGTGGGCATGCCGCCAGCCTTAGCGCGCTTTCTCGAAGCCATGAAAGGTTTAGGCTATACGCTTTTGGGATTTATCATGCTCACAGGCGTATGGTATTTGATGAGTAAAATCACAGAAGGAGGTTTGCCAACACCAGTAGCTACTTTCCAGGTATTCTGGGAATTGGTAAAAGATCCTTTCTATGACTACGGTCCAAACGATAAAGGTATAGGCCTGCAGTTGGCAAGCTCTTTAGGCAGGGTTGCAACTGGATTTTTGTTAGGGTCACTGTTTGCCATCCCTGTCGGTGTACTAATGGGAGCGAACGCTTTTTGTAAAAAGGTCTTTTATCCCATAGTCCAGATCCTCAAACCTGTTTCGCCGCTCGCGTGGTTTCCAATAGGCCTTGTTGCCTTTGAGTCTGCCAGCATGGCGACGATATTTATCATCTTCATCACATCGCTGTGGCCGACCTTGATAAACACTGCCTTCGGCGTAGCATCTATTCCCGATGATCACAAAAATGTCGCGAAGGTTTTCGGGTTTTCAAAATGGAAGTATCTCACAAAAGTATTGATACCATTCAGTCTGCCGCACATCATTACCGGCCTCCGACTTAGCATAGGGGTGGCGTGGTTGGTGATCGTCGCCGGAGAAATGCTTTCAGGTGGAATTGGTATCGGCTTCTTTGTCTGGGACAGCTGGAATGCACTTAGCCTTGAAAAAGTGATCTCGGCAATTCTTATCATCGGACTTGTCGGCCTTTTGCTGGACAGGGGATTCTCTTTTGTTGAAAAGAAAGTTACGTACTCGGTTTAATGACTTTAGAACGAAAAAAATTGCAATGAGCTATCTGAAAATCGAAAATATGGAGATCGCCTTTGAATCCATCAAAGGAAGGTTTGTGGCTGTAACCGATATCAACCTCGATATTGAAAAAGGTCAGATCGTATCGATCATCGGCCATTCAGGGTGCGGAAAGTCGACGATCATGAATGCCATTGCCGGCATGACATTCCCCACGAGAGGAAAAGTAATATTGAATGGAAGCGAAATCAAAGGTCCTGGGCCTGATCGCGGAATTGTATTTCAAAACTATTCGCTGCTTCCCTGGCTGACGGTGTATGAAAATATTTATCAGGCCGTTGATGCAGCGCTTCGGGATCTTACAAAAGCTGAAAAGAAAGAAACAGTTGAACGTTATCTGAGAATGGTTAACCTGTGGGATCACCGTGAGAAATATCCGAAACAGATCTCTGGCGGAATGAAACAACGCGTGGCAATTGCCAGAGCGTTTGCGATCGACCCGGAAGTATTGTTGTTGGATGAACCATTTGGAGCTCTCGATGCTCTAACCAAAGCGTCCTTACATATTGAGCTGCTGAAGCTGTGGAATCTTACTCAACGGAGCAAGACCATTGTTATGGTAACGCATGACATTGAGGAAGCTATTTTTCTTTCCGATCGTATCGTAGTGATGAACAACGGCCCGGCTGCTACAATTCGTGAGATCGAAGAAGTTCATCTGCCACGACCTCGGAATAAGAAAGAAACTGTAACCCAACCGGAATATATCGCTGTAAGAGAAAGATTGCTTAGCCTTCTTATTGACAAGGTGGCTATCGATGAGAAGGATTTCTACAAGGAAGAGGCGGCAGCTTGATGCATGTGGACGGCGATGTGGAACGGGGATTGAAACTGAATGAAGAAAGAAAAAGAATATAAGTCGACTTGTTCCTACTGTGGAGTGGGATGTGGAATTGTTGTCAAGAAGGACCGCAAAAACAATATCCGCGTAGAAGGAGATAAGGATCATCCTGTTAACAGGGGAATGCTTTGCTCGAAAGGCATGAACCTCCATTACGCAATGCAGGATAAATCGGACCGTTTGTTATATCCTGAGATGCGATGGAGCCGCAATCACCCCAGGCAACGTGTGAGCTGGACTACAGCCGTTAAAAGAGCGGCAGCTGTTTTCAAGTCTGTTATTGATGCACATGGTCCGGATTCCGTCGGGTTTTATGTTTCAGGTCAGTGTCTAACGGAAGAATACTACATCGCCAATAAGCTCGTCAAAGGTTTTATCGGCACAAACAACATTGACACTAACTCTCGCCTCTGCATGAGCAGTTCTGTCGTGGGATACACGAAGATGTTAGGCGAAGATGCAGTTCCTGTTTCCTATGAGGATATTGAATTGGCGGATTGTTTTCTTGTCGCCGGAGCAAATCCCGCCTGGTGTCATCCGATCTTGTTCAGACGTATTGAAGAGCGCAAGCAAAACAATCCTTCGGTCAGGCTTATTGTCGTTGACCCCCGTAAAACACAAAGCTGTGCCAGCGCCGATCTTCACCTTCAGATCCTTCCTGGCACTGACATTTATCTTTACAATGCCATTGCCCGCGTGTTGATCGAAAATGGAGATGTGGATTTTGAGTTCATTTCACAACACACCGAAAACTTTGAAGCGTATAAGAATTCTGTTTTTCGTTACACACTGGAAGAAGCTGCATCGATATGTGATGTTTCAACCTCTGATATCAAGCTTGCCGCATCCTACATCGCCGAATCAAAGGGATTCCTGACGCTGTGGGCTATGGGCCTCAATCAAAGTGTGATTGGCGTAAACAAAAATATCTCACTTATCAGCCTCAATCTGATCACGGGCCATATCGGAAAACCAGGTTCTGGCCCATTCTCTCTGACAGGGCAACCCAACGCTATGGGTGGACGCGAGGTCGGCGGACTGGCAACAATGCTGGCGGCACACAGAACGTTGGACAATCCTGTTCACCGTAAGGAGGTGGCGGATTTTTGGGGCGTTCCTTCTATCAACGAAAAACCCGGTCTCACGGCAACACAAATGATCGAGGCACTTGAGCGAGGAGACTTAAAAGCCGTTTGGATCGTGTGCACAAATCCTTTGATCAGTTTGCCGGATGCCAGAAGAGCGGAGGCTGCATTAAAGAAAGCAAGATTTGTAGTTGTTCAGGATATTTCCCGCTTGTCGGATACTGTTGATATCGCTGATCTTGTTTTGCCCGCCGCAGGACATTTTGAGAAAGAGGGTACCATGACGAACTCTGAGCGTCGCATTGGTCATCTCAGTAAAGTTCTCGATCCTCCAGGTGAAGCACTTCCGGACACAGAGATCCTTTCCATGTTTGCCCGGGAGATGGGATTCGAGGGATTCAACTTCAAATCAGCCGCAGATATCTTTTCCGAGTACACGGCGCTGACGAAAGGTACAAACATCGACATCAGCGGACTATCGTATGAACGCCTTCAAAATGAAGGTACGTTTCAATGGCCGGTTACTTCGCCGACACATGCGGGAACATCACGATTGTTCACAGATCACAAGTTTTATACAGCCTCAGGGAAAGCGAGATTCCATCCGCTGGATCATCCCGAAAACCTTTCGGAACCCCTTACGACAGATCTGCCCCTCATCCTGACAACGGGACGTATACGCGATCAGTGGCACACAATGACCAAAACAGGAAAGGTCAACAAGCTAAAACAACATATTGACAAACCATTCCTCGAGATACACCCTGACGATGCGGTGTTGAGAAATATCCGCGAAGGTGATGTAGTTGTAGTGGAAAACGACCGCGGTGAGGTTCGCGTGAGCGCAAAGATCACGGATGAAATAAAGACGAGGAGTAGTATTCCTTCCCATGCACTGGGGTAAAGTCCTGAACAATGACTTGGGACGAGCCAACAATATCACGAGCATGCGGATTGACCCGATGTCGAAAGAGCCTGACTTTAAGTTCGCGGCTGTTCAGGTAAAAAAGTATGAGAAGCCATTTGAAAAAGTCATTATCGCTGGTGCAGGTGCCGCAGCGTATCGATTTATCTGTACGTACCGGTCGGTAAATCAGGCTGACGAGATCGTGGTTTTTTCCAAGGAAAAAGATCCGTTCTACAACAGGGTGTTACTTCCGGAATACGTGAATGATAGTTTGTCGTGGGAAAGATTGCAGAAGTTTGGAAAGGGAGAGTTTGAAAGGATGAACGTAGAACTCAACCTTGATAACGAGATCATTGCCATAAACAGAAATCAAAAATGTGTTGTTGACAGACATGGACGCAAACATTCTTACGACAGGCTGATACTTGCGACCGGTAGCAGAGCCAACATTCCAAAGGATGCGCCTGTAGATCTTCCCGGCGTCTTTACGATGCGAACGCGCTACGATGCGGATTCGCTGAAAAATTTACTACGACCAGACGGCAGTGTACTCATCATTGGCGGTGGATTATTAGGATTGGAGCTTGCCGCATCTCTTCGCGAGATCGACATCAATGTATCCATTCTACAACTTGGCAGCCGTCTCATGGAACGACAGATCGATAACCTGTCAGGTCAGCTGTTGCTTGACTTCGTGGATGAGAAGGAGATCAAAGTATATCTCAACGACCAGGTGCAGTCAATTCACCAGAGCAAGAAAGGAACAGGTCTTACCGCACAACTTCGAAGCGGACAAGTCCTTGACGTTGACGCCATCGTGTACGCAGTAGGCACTAAACCAAACATTGAATTTGCACAGGAAGCCGGGCTCGAATCTGCCAGGGGAGTTTCGGTGAATGACTATCTGCAAACCAGCGATCCCGACATTTTTGCCATTGGTGAAATCGCTGAACACAATGGAAAGATCCTCGGGATAACCGCCGCAGCCGAAAAGCAAGCTGATGTCGCAGCGCGGTTCATAAATGGAGACGTGCAACAGCGTTATGAAGGTGCTGTTCCGATGAACATCCTCAAGTTTTCCGACCTTGACCTTTGTGCGATAGGTATTTCGGAAATACCACCCAATGAAGCAGGTTATGATGAGATCCTGTTCATTGACAAATCCATGCGATACTATAAGAAATGTATTATCAAGGACGATAAGTTGGTAGGAGCGATAATGATCGGCGACAAATCGGAATTTGTTGAATTCAAAGGATTGATTGAGAACAGTATCGAACTTTCCGAACGTCGCATGCAGTTACTGCGATCTGGTAAAAAGTCAGATCCTGTTGTCGGTAAGTTGGTATGCTCGTGTAATCAAGTGGGCGTCGGCAATCTCAAGAAGATGATCGAGGGCGGATGCAGTTCACTCAATGATCTTTGCCAAAGCTCAGGTGCGGGTCTCGGATGCGGAAGCTGCAAACCCGAAATACAAAAACTGCTGAACGACAGTCTTGTGCCGATGACCGTGTCAGCAAGTAGCAAACAAGTTTTATAAGTTTAACTTTATAACCTGGAATCATGGAGGAAGTGACAAGTTTACCCGCCGTTGAGGTATTGAACGGCGCAGCCAGGATGGACACAAAAGATAAAAGGGGACTTATAAGAGCGTTTGTGAAAGGAGGTTTTCTTTCACCCGCAGACTTATTAAAGCTCATGGACCTGTCACGCAGCCTTGGCAACAAATATGTGTTGTTTGGTTCGCGGCAGGATATCATGTTTCCGTCTAACGGAGCCGATGAACAAACTATTGAACGCGCGTTCCGCCCTCTGAATACCGATTATGAGCTTGGAAGTGATCAGTCAGTCTATCAGAACATCGGAAGCTCATATCTGGCTGTAAATGTCGTCGAGACAATGCCATGGGTAAAAGAGGATACCTACCACGTTATAATTGACAATTTTGACTACCGGCCGAAACTAAAGATCAACATTGTTGACCCCGTTCAAAGCATCGTTCCGCTTGTTCACGGGTGAATTGAACTTTATCGCATCTACTGAAGAAAACTACTGGTATTTATACCTTCGCGATCCCCGCAAGGGCAATGCCGTAGAATGTTGGCCGATGCTGGTAGCAAGCCAGGACATTGCGAAATTATCCAAGGAGCTGGAAGATGTTATCCTGAACTTCCTGCCATTCACGGTAGCGGAGCTCTTCATGATCATCAAGAACGCCCGCAGAATTTTTTATAAGAATATCACCGAGCCGTTGAAATTTCCGGAGAATGTATTTCCCTACTATGAAGGATTGAATGCGATGCGCAACAATCAGTTCTGGCTGGGACTCTATTGGCGCAACAATCAATATGACATCGACTTCCTGAGTGCTGCCTGCAGACTTGTGCCAGGAGACGAACATCGGCAAAATCAATATCATACCCTGGAAGGCATTCATCATCAAAGGCATTAAGGCTACAGACAAGATCCGTTGGGAAAAGCTGATGGGCAAGTTCGGCATCAACGAACGTCATTCATCGTTGGAATTGAACTGGCATTTACCGGTCGTGGATAAGGAAGCACTTGAGCTTAAACGGTTTTTGGTACGGGAGCTAGATCAACAGGATATCAGCACTCACGGACTGACATTCACCATCAAGACGAGTCGTGAGATGTTCTATTTCACGTCGATTGTTATTGAAAAAGTAAAGGAACCTGAGATTAATCCCGGTGAGCGATATAATATACTGTACGCTAAGAATTTCGATTCGAACAATTCAGAATACCTTACTTATGCGCGGAATGTAAAGCAAGAAATTATTCCCGCGCTGCTAATCGAATTGAGCAAGTTGTATTTCCGCCAGCTCAACCGTGAGAAGGACAAAGGCAATGAAAAACTTGAAGATGCCCAGGTAAATGGTTCAAGCACGAGCTATCAATGCAGCAACTGTCTGACGATCTACGATAAGAAGTACGGAGATCCCGTTTCCAATATTCCGCCAGGTATTGCATTTGAGAAACTTCCGGACTCGTACAAGTGTCACGTGTGTGATAGTCCTAAGAAATATTTTGTACCCGTAAGGGATTACTGAGTAATTACTCCCTTCGAATCCGTCATGCTGAGCTGTGGTTAGTGCTAATAATGAATCTGTCAGCAATAATTAAAGGAATGCGCACCATAGAGTCACCGCGTAGCGAAGCATCTTTGTCCGTGAGGTCCGCAACCAGGAACAGCAGCACATCAAATTGCATAACGGACCCTTGCGGACAGACCTGCAATATTGAAGTTCATTGCATTTTCGACTATAAGCATGATTTGACTGTATTCATTCTGCAGAATCACAGCTCAGGATGACGGTAATGAAAAGATCTCATTGCGCGAATCCGATGTGTACGTATCCGTCTTCAATTCGGACTGGGAATACGGCAATAGAACATTCTTCCGCATTTAGGCATTCCCCCGTTTTTAGCGAAAAAGTTTTCTTATGAAAGGGACATGCCACTTTAGGTTCTCCTTCTATGGATCCGATCATGCCTCGCGAAAGGACCATCTGCATTTTGTGAGGGCAAAGATTCTGACACGCAAACCATTCATTTCTTCGTGCAAAGTTGAAGACGGCGATTTGATGTTCTTTGTAGCGTAAGCATGCGCCGCCATTTTCAGGAAAGTCAGTCACGCGCGCTGCTCTGTACCAAACCTTTACGTCTTCGGTAATGGTGGGTGTATAGTTTCTTATATCATTTAACAGCTGCATTGCTTCTTGTTTTTATTTTTTATTCCAATCGATAGGACTCCGCTGTCCACGCATGTCAACAAACACAAGTGTAGGGTCCGGCTCGTCGGAATTAACAAAGTGTTTGAACTTTGAACGGAGAGCAGGATCCTCTACAACTTTTTTCCATTCGCAGTGGTAGTTGGCGATCAATTTTTTCATATCCTCTTCCAGCTCCTGACCGATCCCCAGGGAATCATTGACAACAACATCATAGAGGTACTCCAGTCCACCTTCCATCTTATTGAGCCAGGTGGCGGTTCTTGTGAGAGGATCTGCGGTTTTGATGTAGAACATCAGGAACCGATCAATGTATTTTATACAGGTTTCCGTATCGATATCGGATATCAGCAACTTTGCGTGCTGTGGTCTGGCGCCACCGTTACCACACACATAAAGATTCCATCCTTTTTCCGTCGCGATCACTCCAAAATCTTTTGATTGAGCTTCTGCGCATTCGCGGATACATCCGGAAACTGCACCTTTGAGCTTGTGTGGTGCTCTCAGCCCTTTGTAACGTTCTTCGATGAAAATTGCGAATGAAACGGAATCTTGTACACCATAGCGGCACCACGTAGACCCTACACAACTTTTGATCGTTCGAAGTGCTTTGCCATATGCGTGGCCGCTTTCAAATCCTTCTGCAACCAACTCTTCCCATATTTCGGGAAGTTGTTCTACTCTGGCTCCGAACATGTCTATACGCTGACCACCTGTAATTTTTGTGTAGAGATTGTACTTCTGCGCAATGCGACCGATGGCCATCAGTTTCGAGGGTGTGATCTCACCACCCGCGATTCGCGGAACGACTGAATACGTTCCTCCTCGCTGGATGTTGGCAAGGAACCTGTCATTGGTATCCTGAATAGTATCCTGATCGAGGATGGGTTCGTTCCAGATGCTTGCCATCAGTGAAGCCACCGCAGGTTTACAAATTTCGCATCCGTCACCTCTGCCGTGTCCGTCGAGAAGTTCTTCGTAAGTTTTTAAGCCTTTCACTTTGATAATGTCGAAGAGTTCCTGGCGGGAAAAGTCAAAGTGTTCACACAATGTTTTCTTGACTTTATGTCCCATCGATTCAAGCGTGAGCTTGACAACGTCATTGACCAGTGGAGTACAACCACCGCAACCGGTACACGCTTTGGTCGACTTTCTTTATATCGTTAAGCGTCTTTGCTTCACATTCTCTTACCTGCCTTACGATTTCTCCTTTGGAAACATTTTCGCAAGAACACAACTGCGCCGCGTCGGGCAGTCCTTTCACACCGTCACCAGCTTCGGCGGATTTAGATCCACCAACAATTAATGTCTCCGGGTTCTCGGGAAGCGGCATCTTGTTCATCACCATTTGGTGAAGGAGGTTGTATTGAGCTCGCATCGCCGATGAGAATTCCTCCTAACAGATATTTTCCATCTTCAGAAATATTGATTCTCTTATATGTTCCTTTACGATGATCTTTGAATGCTATGGGAATACTTGGAGCGCTTTCACCGAAAGGGTCGCCAAAGCTCGCGACATCTACGCCTATCAGCTTCAGTTTGGTTGACATATCGAAGCCCGTAAACTGTTTTGAAAAGTCCCCGGTTATCTGGCGGGCTACACTATCGGCCATATCATAGCCGGGAGCCACAAGGCCATATATCATATTATTGTAAGACGCAGCCTCGCCGATAGCGAAAATCGACTGCGTCACTAGTCTCCAAGAAGCTGTTGACAATAATTCCACCGCGTGGATGAACTTCGAGCTTTGCTGCTTTTGCCAACTCATCTCGAGGGCGTATACCTGCCGAGATAACCAATATCTCAATATCCAGACGAGTGTCGTCTGTAAAGGTCAGGCCTTCAAGTTTTCCATTCCCGGCGATTTTTTTTGTATTCTTTCCTGTGTGAACTTTAATTCCAAGCTGCGATAATTTGCCTGAAAGGATTTCAGATCCTACGTCGTCGATTTGCCTTGGCATAAGACGTGGCGCGAACTCAACGATGTGAGTTTCCAGCCCAAGGTCCAGCAATGCTTTCGCGGCTTCAAGTCCCAGGAGTCCACCACCCATGACCGCACCGCGTTTTACTTTCTTTGCATAGCTCGCGATTTGGTTAAGATCTTCGATAGTGCGATAAACAAATACGCCGTTGCGTTCAACGCCATCAACGTTGGGAACAAATGCGCTTGACCCTGTTGCCAGCACCAGGTGGTCATAATTATCGTGGCGACCTGTATGTGTTTTGATTTCCTTTTTTTCTCTGTCGATCTCTGTGACAAGCTCACCGACATGAAGCTCTATATTATTATCGTTATACCAGGAAAGAGGCGCCATCAGAAGGTCATCGGCTGTCGAACCCGCGAAGTAGCTGCTGAGATGGACCCGGTCATAGGCTGGCCGGGGCTCCTCGCCATACACCACTATTTTTACGTCGGCCGACCGGCTACGTAGTTTTTCGCAAAACTTATAGCCAACCATTCCATTCCCTACGACAATTACTTTGGTCATTGCAAACGATTTAAGTAAGTATTCTCCAATAATTAAGTAATTATACGTAATTATCTCAAAATATCAAGCAATATCTACGTATATTTACTACGTAAATTATTTAGATGAATCCAACTCTATATATAATAGGAGGAGGGCCAGGAGATCCCGAGTTGATCACCTTGAAGGCCGTGAAAGCACTGAAGAAAGCGGACGTCATCCTTTATGACGCGCTGGTGTCGGAGCAGTTGTTGGTCCATGCGAGGTCCGATTGTAAGCTGATCTTTGTCGGGAAACGGAAAGGAAAAAAAGAACTGTCGCAGGATGAGATCAATGAGCTGACCGTTTTTTATGCATCGCGGGTTTCCTGTGTCGCCCGGTTGAAAGGTGGCGATCCTTTTGTTTTCGGTCGCGGCCATGAAGAACTGGAATACGCGTCGCGAAGAGGAATAACAGTTGAAGTGATTCCTGGAATATCAAGTGCACTTGCTGCTCCCGCTTCCGCCAGTATTCCTTTGACCAAACGAGGCGTAAACGAAAGCTTTTGGGTGGTAACCGGAACACTTTCGTCAGGAGAAATTTCGAATGATATCGCATTGGCTGCTGAATCCAGCGCGACCGTTATAGTGCTGATGGGTATTAGCAAGCTGAAAAAGATCCTCTCGATTTTTGTTAAAGCACGATCACCTTTCGAACCGGTTGCGATAATTGAACACGCTACGTTACCAACTCAGCGTGTCATAAGCGGGACAGTTTATTCGATGCATGAACAAATTCAGGAAGATCAAATAAAAACACCTGCTATAATTGTGATCGGGAAAGTGGTTGATGAAAGACGTAGCACCCCCTGGCCCCCTCGAGGGGGAAGTTAGAGGATTTAGATGCAATTTATTAAAAGTGTACGATGAGTTAATTAGTAAGTGTATTTAAGTCCCCTTAAGGGGATTTAGGGGTGGTGATCCACCCCTGGCCCCCTCCAGGGGGAAGTAGTGAGGAATGTATGAAAAATGAAATTGATGTAAGTGCATTGAAGTCTCCGCGCTTCGAGGCGGACTCTAGGGGATTCGATAGAGTGTAGCTCAACTGAATGTTGTGCTTCATTTCACGCAGAGTCCTCGAAACGGGAGATATGTTCGACGAGAATTAGTAAGTGCATTAAAGTCCCTAAAGGGGATTTAGGGTATAGTATGAAAGTACAAGTATTTCAAATTTGAAGAAGATTTTGTTGAAGACAATGTGCGATGCATTCCTATGATCGTGCGGTTCAAGCTGGATGCTTGCGGAATAAAATTAAAGCTGACAGAATGGTGTAAGATGTCAACGGATCAGCGGATGCTTCTCGCTGACTTACCGTGTGAGACACCAATCGAAATTGATGCTTACGGCGAATATTTACGTCAGCTCATTATGTCCATCACTAATCAAAATCCAACCGATCTGAAAGTAGATCACAATCCGCAGTGGGCGCAGCTTAGCGAGATTCCTTCGATATTGATTGAAAAAGTGAAAGAGTTAAACTTATCTCTCTCTCTTTCGCAATGGAAAGGTCTCGACACGTTACAGCGATTTGCGTTGCTCAAGCTCAGTTCTGCAAGTCATGAGAACAAAAACTTTCCAAAAGCAATGAGGGAATTTAATCTCGCTAGTGAGTGACCTTGAAATGCAAGCAAGATCACAAGACCACACCACGTTAACGAAACGTATGGATAGGTCAAAGCAACGGTCCCATGTCCTTGGGATAGTTGATATTCAAAAGAACTTTTTTATCTGCTGGCTTCACAATTTTGACTGGGTTTGATTCCAAAAAAATCCGTGGGCTTATGTTTCCGGCAGCAGCATACGCGAGGAGTTGAGGATATGCGGAGGGTTCCCATAACGTCAACAAGGGTTCGGGGAAATTTTCAGCTTCATGCAGGAAACAAGTGGCAAACTTACTTTTGTCCCTGTTACTCAAAAGAAATTCCAGTGCAGCAAGGTCGACAAATGGCATGTCGACGGCGATAATTAACCACGCTTTGTCAGGGTGCGTCTGCATTCCACTAAGGATACCGTTGATTGGTCCACTGTAATCAAACTTGTCAGCTATTGGGTGCAGGGAATCGGGTACATTTTGTTCAGTTCTGCATGATGTGAATACCCGTTCACAGATACTCGATAGTAAGTCAAATGCATGCTCTCGCTGAGGTTTTCCTTTGTAATCCAACAAACCTTTGTCAGTACCCATGCGGACACTTCGGCCCCCGGCGAGTACTAAACCATATACGTCTGTGTGAATCATCGTGACTTGTTCCGTATAAACGGAATTTATGTAGAAATCTTCAAGCTACGATAAGGCGCCGCCATTTTATGTAGCGTTACACGGCGGCAACGGAAAGCAATCCTTCTTTTCCAGTATACGCGTCTGGGTCTGAAACCAGCCATGCGGCACCTAACGCGCTTGCCCTGGGATGATCAGAGATCAAAATTTTCCGGTCGCGTTCCATCCGTTTCAGAATCTCAAGAAAGAGCGGATTTTTTGTGAAACCACCCACGACAATAATACTCTTTACTTTTTTTCCAGGGTCGATCAAATCGATCGAAAGTAACTGCCATTTAACAAGATAACGGACGAACTGATGGTAAGCTTCTTCAATGTCATTATATAAAGAATAATCCGTCGTTTTACTTTGCTTCGCGGGTATCGGCCCCGTCCCTTCCATACCTAATGGAAAGAAAGGTTTTAATGTCTCATCTTCGTTTGTCAGCTTTTCATAAACTGCTGCATTGAATCTAATGGACTTGTAAAAATCCGACGACACCTTAAAGTATTTGCTCATCGCCTCAGCCTGTACTTCATGCTCATGTCCCAAAAATATCCGCGATGCCTTCACGGGATTACCGGCATAGGTTATATAACAGAGACAATCCGACGATAACTCTTCCGCTGTGAGAGTTTCTCTGTTAAACGGATTAAAGGATATATTCCAGGTCCCCGTTGAAAGCAACAGGAAAGGCTCATGTTGTGTAACAAGGTATGGCATTAAAGCGGCAGAGCTATCATGCACACCTACGCCCATTTTTATTTTCTTACCATCGACGTTGATGGTAAAAGTATGATCAGCCTTTGTGATTGGAGGGAAACAGTTTTCTCAAACCTTCGGTCTCAACCCAATCATGATAATCCTTCTTATGAAAATCCCAAAGCATAGTATGGCACCCTACGCTCGTAATATCCGTGAACTTCATTGCCGTAAGCAGGTAAGTGAAGTATTGCGGAAGGTGTAATGAAGTTTGAACCTTTTGAAATTTCGCCGGCCTTTCCTTTTTTAACCAGAACAACTGCAATCCCGAATTAAGCAATCCAAGGAATGGTGACGCTGTCACTGCTAAGATGTTTTTGCTCTTGTCGTATGAGGAGAAAAAAGCTTTCTCACAGCTGGAAGGAAAGGGTTTCAGGTAATTGTAAAACGGTTCGATAATTTTTCCACTATCATCCAGGTGAACGAGGCTGGCACCGTATCCGGAGATGTTCGCCTGTGTGATTGAATATCTTTTGTCGTTTGTATACTGACGGAAAACGTCCTTCACCCACGAGGATACAGTCGGAAGGTCATCACTGGGAAACCCGTCCTCATCGGCGATCTCCTTAAATGTTTCCGTCTTCTCCTCCAATGCATGAAAGGATGAATCGAAGATCAGGGCTTTCTTCGTGGTCTTTCCAATATCGAAGATCAGTGTTACGGGCTGTGCGTTCAAGTTGGTCGGAGTTTACAGAAATATCAAAAAATTCCGGAGGATAGCGGGTGGACTAGGGCCGAAAATTTTTGAGCACTTTCGGCCACCCTTATAAATAAGGAGTGGCCTGAAGTGCTCAATTTTAACCCAAATTCATTTTAAGAAAGCAAAGTCATCGAATATCACTGTCCTGTAATGTCATGTATTGGCCTTGTCGCCGATAGCTGTGTTCCGGATATTTGAATAACTTAGGCGCTCACAAGTACGTCAACCAGCAATTGCGCAATATGAATACCTCTATCCTTGAAGTAATTAACGATCGGGACGTGGCACGTCATCAGAAGCAAGTAGAGCACGCGAAGAACCTCCTCGAGTTAAATGAGAATGCGTTTGAAACGCTCATAAAAAAGATTCAGGCACTCCAGGTGGCTATACCCAGCTGGGCGTTGGGAACGGGCGGTACCCGGTTCGGAAGATTTCCGGCAGGGGGTGAACCCAGCAGCCTCGAAGAAAAGATCGAAGACGTGGGATTGATCCATCATCTTACACAGGCGACAAATTCAATTTCATTGCACATCCCATGGGACATTCCCAAAGACGCGAAGGCCATACAACAATTGCTTAAAGAACAATGGACTGATCATCGACTCCGTCAATTCTAATACGTTCCAGGATCAGAAGGACCAAAAGCATTCCTATAAGTTCGGGTCTCTTTGCCACACCGATGAAGCGATTCGCAAGCAGGCGATAGATCACAACATTGAAGTTGTGGAGCACGGTGTGAAGCTTGACAGCAAGGTTCTTACTGTCTGGCTTGCGGACGGGTCAAATTTCCCCGGACAGCATCATTTTAGAAAAGCATTTTCGCGAACGCTTGATTCGCTGCAAAAGATCTATCGCTCGATGCCGGCAGACTGGACAATGCTGATCGAATACAAACCGTACGAGCCCAGCTTCTACTCAATGGTCATACCTGACTGGGGAACGTCGCTGCAGTTGAGCAACGGTTGCGGTGAGCGCGCACAGGTGCTCGTCGACCTCGGCCATCACCTTCCTAATACAAATATCGAACAGATCGTCGCGCGGCTTCTGCACTTTGGACGACTCGGCGGATTTCACTTTAACGGCTCGCAGTATGGCGATGATGATCTTACCACAGGTGCAATTAAACCTTATCAGCTGTTCCTCATCTTTCATGAACTGGTTACGGGAGCAAATGATGCGCAGGTAAAGAATCCTCCGGTTGCATACATGATCGATGCAAGCCATAATCTAAAGGATCCTATCGAAGACCTTATGAATTCGCTTGAGAATATCCGTTCAGCATATGCAAAGGCGTTGTTGGTTGATTTTGCAGCCCTTGAAAAAGCGCAGCAGGATAACGACGTCATGCGTTGTGAGCAGATCTTGCAGACGGCGTTTCTTGCGGATGTACGTCCATTGCTGGCGGAAAGCCGTCTGCGGTCGGGGGGAAGTCTCGATCCAACCAACTTTTTCCGTTCGCAGAAGATCCGCGAAGATCTGATTAAGCGACGTGGAAAAACGTCAATAGCTACAGGATTATGAGATCAGGAGGAAGCAGAATTCGCTGCCTCGTCTAACATTACGATACCGTGATCGATAAGCTGGATAATACTCGCCGGCAATGATTCCGAAGGTGATGATGTTAATATTTGTCTGATGATGTGCGCCTTCTTTTCACCATTGGCAACCAGGATTGGTAATCTTGCGTCACGAAAATGCTTTAGCCCAAGCGTTATACCCTGGCTCAGCTGAGTGGCTGTGTCAAAATATTTCTGTCCAACAGTTTTTGTTTCTTCAGCCAACGTGCTGATGTGCGCAACGGAATCAAATGACGTACCTGGTTCGTTCATCGCGATGTGACCATTCATTCCAACTCCCACTAACATGATATCGAGTCCGCCATTTGTCTCAATGAGGTCGTTAATTTTGTCCACCTGGCGTTTAAGGTCTGTGTCCATGCCGTCAAAGAATACGATTTGATGTTCCTTGATGGCCAACGGAACAAAAAGGTCTTTATCCATCATTTCACGGCACGATCCTTTTTGAGAGGCGGCGATACCGACCCATTCATCCAGGCTCACAAACGTACAGCTTGAAAGATTGAGCTTCCCGGACTTAACATCCTCAACCATACATTGAAAAACACCGAGCGGAGAATGACCGGACGCAAGGCATATCAGAGAATCAGGTTTCTTTTTGATGTATGCTGATATGAGATCCGCCGCCGCACGCGACATGGATTTATAATCCGGATAGACTTTTACGTTCATGGTGTTGATGCTGCCAAACAGCTTAGAGCGGTTCAATTTAATAATATTCCACTAGTCCCGTAGGGACAATATATTGAGTTGAAAGAAAATGTACTGTGTTTCTCTGACGAATCATGTTCGTATGACAGTGCAACGAATGTTGCATTCATTTGAGTTCGATTGCATTTTGCGTTTTCTGCGTGCATTCTTTTGCGCATTCTGCGCTTAAGACTTCGGGCACGCCTAGACACGCACAACCTCTCTGCCGTCTGGAAGAACAGGATAGATTTTTAGGCCGATAAACTGTAATATTAGACGAAATCCGTTATTGGTGGGTGTGGGAGGGGGTGTGAATGTCGCAATGTCCAACTCCGAATTTCGAATGGACTACGATTAACGATTAACGATTAACGGATTAACGATTAACCAAAGCTCAATGAGAACTCTAACCATCCTCTTCTTTCTTCTGCAGTTGTAGCAACTGCACATGCCCAAAAACCACCGCGACTAATCGTGCGTGGCGATGACATGGGATTTTCGCATTCGGGAAATGAAGCGATCATAAAAGCGTATAAAGAAGGTATTGAAACTTCGGTGGAGATCATTGTGCCTTCCCCGTGGTTTCCTGAAGCTGTCAAAATGCTAAATGAAAATCCTTCGCTCGACGTAGGTATTCATATTGCCATCACCAGCGAATGGGATAATATCAAATACAGGCCAGTATCGTATTGTCCCAGTCTTACCGATGAAGACGGTTATTTTTTCCCGATGATATGGCCGAACAAAAATTATCCCGGAAAGTCATTGACAGAAAACAAGTGGATCATCGAAGACGTCGAGAAAGAGCTTCGGGCACAGATTGAATTGGCAAAGAAAAAGATCCCGCGAATCAGTCACATTTCTGCGCATATGGGCTGCTATAGCATGAGTCCGGAAGCAACAGCGTTGGCAAAACGACTGGCACAGGAATATAAGATCGACATTGATCCAAAGGACTTCAATGTAAAGGGTGTCAGCTATTCAGGACCGAAGGTCACAGCAGAAGAAAAGATCCAAAGTTTTATTAAGATGCTTGAAAGCCTGAAAGCCAGGGGAGACATACATTTTTGTTGATCATCCGGGCTTGGATTCACCAGAGCTCAGGGCAATCCACCATATCGGTTATGAGAACGTGTCTGCGGATAGACAAGGCGTTACGACGGCGTGGACCGATCCAAAGGTTAAGGAGACCATCAAAAAGTTAGGAATACAATTGATCAGCTACGCGGATCTGAAGAAGTAAACAATTAGTGTGTCGTTGTGTAGATGATGTTCTCTTCTGTTGCGCCGCTGATTATTTCGTCCATGAGACTGCCGCTGGTTGGAAGCTGCATTACCTTCACAATCGAAAACAAGACACGCGTAGCAGCTGCTGATCCAGGGCTGATGCATGAACGCTACACCGTTGCTGTATTCGATCGCATAAATTACACCTTTGTATTTATCCTCAGCGTCAGCCTGCCTGATCATATCCCGTAGCCAGGGCATCTCAGAGGAACACTGGCACTTCGCCGACGCAATGGCTATAGCGTGCTCTTCATGCGGAAATAGCTGATCTGCTGCATCTTGCTTCGTGCATGACATTGCAAAAGCAAGCAAAGTAATGGCAATAGGTCGCATTATAGGGTAAAAAGTCTTTCAAAATAATACATTGTATCAAACGTTGCAACACCTGGTTTGAACCCGCTGGCCCAATGACCCTAACTGGATATCCGTGCTGAATTCAATTGACCCATTTTAGGCGCCAAAGGTTGGGAAATCCTGCTCTCCACACTATCTTTTAACAGTCATTATCCGCATTCATGCCCTTAACGCCCCGTCATCCAAAAAGAAACACTCATGAAACGTAAACTCGAAGGACAAATCGCCCTTGTCACTGGCGCCAGCTCAGGTATTGGTGCTGGAATAGCCAAAGCATTAGCCAACGAAGGAGCTGCCGTTGTCATTAATTACTCGTCAAGTCCGGAAAAGGCGGACAAGGTAAAAAACGAGATCCAGTCTGGCGGCGGAACTGCCATTACTTTTAAGGCCGATGTAAGCAATGAAGAAGAAGTGGTCGCGATGTTCAATGAAACATTCAAACAGTTCGGAACCGTCGACATTCTTGTTAACAACGCGGGCCTGCAGAAGGATGCGAAGTTTCACGATATGTCGCTTGCAGAATGGAACCACGTAATCGCTATCAACCTCACCGGACAATTTCTGTGTGCGCGCGAAGCGATCAAGGAATTTTTGAGACGTGGTGTTGTCCCGGAAAAGTCAAAAGCAGCGGGAAAGATCATCTGCATCAGTTCTGTTCATGAAGTTATTCCCTGGGCGGGTCATGCAAACTATGCTGCGTCCAAAGGTGGCGTGATGATGCTAATGAAAAGTATTGCGCAGGAATACGCACCTATGAAGATCAGGGTAAACAGCATTGGTCCCGGTGCGATCCGTACTCCGATAAATCACGCGGCGTGGCAAACACCACACGCATATGAGCAGCTTCTTAAGTTAATTCCCCAAAAAAGAATTGGCGAAGCAGAAGACATCGGTGGCGCTGCGGTGTGGCTGGCTTCCGATGATGCTGACTATGTGAATGGGATAACTTTATTCGTCGATGGTGGGATGTTGTTGTATCCGGGGTTTGAAGATAATGGCTAGCCACCCCTAAATCCCCTTAAGGGGACTTGAAATGCGTGGTGAAAAATCTTGAGTGTTGAGTGTTGATTGTTGAGTGTTGAATGTTGCTGCACTTCGAAACCCCTAAATCCCCTAAGGGGACTTTAAATGCAAGTGCTAAAAGTGAACGATGTAATATTACATAAGTGAACGTAAAGAAGATCGTACACTCGAAAAAATGATTATTCCCCCTAGAGGGGGCCAGGGGGTTGGTTTAATTAGTTAAATTATACTGGCAATTAACTCGCTAAAACATAGCTACAACTAATCACCGTTTACATGACAACAGAACGCCGCCGCCTTATTGACGACCGAGACAAAAAGAAGAACTGGCGAAAGTTTGGTCCATATCTCACCGAGCGGCAGTGGGGAACCGTTCGTGAAGATTACAGCACTTCTGGCAATGCGTGGGAATATGTCTCCCATGATGCAGCCCGTAGCAAAGCCTATCGTTGGGGTGAAGAAGGAATAGGTGGGATAAGCGACGATAAACAGTTGTTGTGTTTTGCTCTTGCATTCTGGAATAAAAAAGATCCGATACTTAAGGAACGTCTCTTCGGTCTTACCGGCAACGAAGGAAACCATGCCGAGGATTGCAAGGAACACTATTATTATCTTGACAGCACACCTACGCATTCCTACATGAAGATGCTGTACAAGTATCCCCAGCAGGAGTTTCCGTATAAGCGGCTCGTTGATGAAAACCGACGCAGAGGAAAGCTTGACCCGGAATTTGAATTGGTCGATACAGGTATCTTCAATGAGAATAAATACTTCGACATCTTCATCGAGTATGCAAAAGCCGATACAGATGACATTCTCATTAAAATTACCGTGCATAACCGTGGCGCGGAAAAAGCAATGCTTGATGTACTGCCTCAAGTCTGGTTCCGCAACACCTGGATTTGGGGTTATGATGACCATAAAGGTGAAATGTTTAAGGACGAGGAAGGGTGCATTCGCATTACTCATCGTGACCTTGGAAGCTATAACCTTTTTGCCGACGAAAAACCACACGCGTTGTTTTGTGAGAACGAAACGAATTCGCTAAAACTTTACAACCACGCCCATCACGGCACCAGCAAGGACGGAATCAACGACTTTATTGTACAAGGAAATCACGACGCCGTAAACAAGATTGCGAAAGGAACGAAGGCGGCGTTCCATTATCAATTGAATATTCCTGCGGGTAAATCCAAGTCGGTACGTCTGCGAATGACGCCGGATTTTCATTCCGAACCATTCAAGGAGTTCAACGCCATCTTCAAAGAACGCCTCAACGACGCCGATGAATTCTTTGAGGACATGCAAAAAGATATCGCCGATGCCGACGAGCGGGACATTCAACGTCAGGCGATTGGCGGAATGTTGTGGAGCAAACAATTCTTTTATTATGATGTAGGAAAATGGTTGAAGGGAGATCCATTGCAGCCACCTCCACCTGAAGAGCGAAAACGCGGACGTAACAGGGAATGGACGCATCTTAACAACGCTGATATCATTTCTATGCCGGACAAATGGGAGTATCCCTGGTACGCGGCATGGGACCTGGCGTTTCATATGATCCCTATTGCCATGGTAGATCCTGAATTTGCCAAACATCAGCTTAGATTGTTAACGAAGGAATGGTACATGCATCCCAACGGGCAGTTTCCTGCATACGAATGGGCATTTGGTGATGTGAATCCCCCTGTTCACGGATGGGCTACATGGCGTGTGTATAAGATAGATCAAAAGCTGCAGGGTGGTAAAGGAGATCGTGAGTTCCTCGAGGAAGTCTTCCATAAGCTGTTGTTGAATTTTACCTGGTGGGTGAACCGTAAGGACAATAACGGAAACAATATTTTCCAGGGTGGCTTTCTGGGGATGGATAATATCGGTGTGTTTGATCGCAGTGCGCAACTTCCCACCGGTGGCTATATCGAACAATCCGATGGTACCAGTTGGATGGCGATGTTCACGCTCAATATGTTGAGGATGTCTTTGGAGCTGGCTAAGGAGAATCCCACGTATCAGAGCCTGGCAACAAAATTTTTTGAACACTTCCTTTACATAGCTGGAGCGATGGCCAACGAAGGGATAGACCTGTGGGATGAACAGGATGAATTCTTTTACGATGTGTTGCACACGCCGGACGACCGCCGCACGATCATGCGTATCCGTTCCATGGTCGGGCTGATCCCTTTGTTTGCTGTTGAAGTTTTAGAACCAGAACTGTTTGACTCCATGCCGGAGTTTACCCAGCGACTCCGTTGGTTTTTGTTGAACCGTCCGGATCTTGCCAACCTTATTTCGCGATGGGAGGAAAAAGGAAAAGGTGAGCGTCACTTGTTGTCTTTACTACGCGGCCATCGCATGAAACGTTTGTTGAACAGGATGCTGGACGAATCTGAATTCCTTTCACCTTATGGAGTACGTGCACTGTCGCGTTATCACCTGGACAATCCTTACACATTTAATGCTAATGGAAACACGTTCCGGGTAAAGTACACGCCAGGGGAGAGCGATACCACACTGTTTGGAGGCAATTCAAATTGGCGTGGACCGATATGGTTTCCTGTCAATTATTTGCTCATTGAATCATTACAACGCTTTCATCATTATTATGGAGATGAATTCAAGGTTGAACACCCGACAGGTTCGGGCAACATGCTAACGCTGCGGGAAATTGCTGACGACCTTTCAAGACGGATGATCAACATCTTTAAAAAAGATGAAGATGGCCGGCGACCGGTCTTCGGTCAGTACGAAAAGTTACAGGAAGACGAACACTTCCGCGATTACATATTCTTCAGTGAATATTTTCACGGTGACAACGGCCGGGGTGTGGGAGCTACCCACCAGACAGGCTGGACAGGATTGGTGGCGAAACTTATTCAGCCGATCAGAAAGAAATAGGTGGATTCCATTGGGACTCAAAAACTATTCAAATGAAGTTTGATTCAAAGACCCTTTCGGATTTCGACAAAGCAAGAAGCCTTCGAATGGATTGAAACTAATGGACTGGGAGGTTACGCCAGCGGCACGGTATCCGGAGCACATTCCCGCAGGTATCACGGTCTGTTAGTAGCTGCACTTCACCCTCCCGTTGGACGGACTGTCCTTTTATCCAAACTGGAGGAAACGATCGTTCTTAAAAATGAAAATAATCCTGCGGATCGTTATGAACTGGGATGCAATCAGTATCCAGGAGCCATCCATCCAAAGGGATATACGCATCTTATCACCTTTGAGCGCGATATTTTTCCCGCATTCATTTACAAGGCAGGAGAAGTAGTATTGAAAAAGACAATAGCCTGCATTCATGGCGAGAATACTACGATTATACTATACGAAGTTGTTGAGGCTCCTGGTTCATTTACACTTGAGCTGCTGCCATTAAGCTCGTCTCGGGATTTTCACAGCCTTTGTCACGCCAACGATGTTATTGGAACGCATTACCTCTTTGATGACGGTTGCTTCAGGACTGTAAATTATCCGGAAGGAACGGAGCTTTTCATTTCTGTCCCTGGATCGGAATTTATTGAGCAGCAAGGATGGTATCGAAATTTTGAATATTCGGTAGAGCAGTACAGGGGTCTTGATTTCCACGAGGATCTCTACACGCACGGCAAGTTTTCAGTAACGCTGAAGAAGGGGCAGAGTTTGGGAGTTATCATATCGACGGAAGATCCTTCAGGACGAAATGCGCTGAAGCTTCTTGCCGCAGAAAAGAAACGAAGAGAAAAAGTCATCAAAGACTTTTCATGGGACAATAATGTAAAGCGCCTTGTATTGGCGGCGGATCAGTTTATCGTAAAACGTGGAGATCTGAATACGATCATCGCCGGTTATCACTGGTTTGCGGACTGGGGAAGAGATACCATGATCGCATTACCTGGCTTATGCCTGACAGTTGGTCGCGTAAAAGAAGCAAAACAAATACTCAAACAGTTCGCTGAAAGCGTCAGCGAAGGAATGCTGCCTAATCGTTTCCCTGACTATGGCGAAGCGCTTGAATACAATACCATCGACGCTACACTTTGGTTCTTTCATGCTATTCATGAATACTATAAAAGCACAGAAGACAAAACATTTTTGAAATCGATATTTTCCGTATTGCAGGAGATCATAACATGGCATTATAAAGGCACCCGATATAATATCAAGGTCGATCCAGACGATGAACTGTTGGGAGGTGGCAGCGAAGGTGTGCAGCTTACGTGGATGGATGCGAAGGTTGGCAATTGGGTGGTAACACCCCGCAGGGGAAAACCTGTAGAGATCAATGCACTTTGGTACAATGCGCTGTGTTGTATGGAAGTCTTTGCAGAAACACTCGGACAACCGGAAGAAGCAGCGCAATACAAAACAAAAGCGGCCCGTGTATTAAAGAGCTTTAACGAAAAATTCTGGAATGAGAAGCAAAAGTGCCTTTACGACTATATCGATGGCAATATTAAAAATGAAGATCTGCGACCTAATCAGATTTATGCACTAAGCTTATCGTTCCCGTTATTGTCGGGTGATCGTGCAAAAAAAGTTCTGCAAACCATTACCGATAATTTATTGACATCGCGTGGTCTTCGCAGTCTTGCCGGTTTCCACAAAGAATATCGTCCCGCGTATGGGGGCGACATTTGGAAACGCGACGGATGTTATCACCAGGGAACCGTGTGGAGCTTTTTGTTAGGTCCGTATGTGGATGCGTTGTTCTATGTAAAAGGAGAAAAGGGGAAGACCGAGGCTTTGCGTCTGGTAAAACGATTTCTCGATCATCTTGATGAAGCCGGTGTCGGTACTGTTTCAGAGATCTTTGACGCCGATCCGCCGCATACTCCGCGAGGATGTATTGCTCAGGCCTGGGGTGTAGGAGAAGTGTTGAGGGTTATATTGAAGTACAATTTATTGGAACGTCCGGCGATGGATCAAGCGCCAGTGAAAGTAGGTTTCTTAGAAGTTTGAAGAAGATTTTGATATCCGTTCATAGCTGACAGCGAATTAGTATCAGATTATAACGAGACATTTTGGATATCTAAACATGTTTACCGGAGGATTTCGAAAGAAAGAGGATCCAATAACAAAGACGGTTTTAAATGACTATTCTCGATGAGAAGCTTACATCATGGTTAAGAGAAATCGGACTGACAAAATATAATGGCGAATATTCTGTGGTATTCGGACTTTAATGAAGAGAGAATAAGACTTGTTTTCAAGTACGACTTGATGAAAGGCGCTAGTGGATTGTTTTCCTGGGGAGTATGCTTCGCAGACATACCCACATACACACAGACAAAGGAATTAAAGAACCACAAGACTGACAAAAGTACGACCCTTCATTTATGGGAGTGGCCAAGAGGATATTCGAAATCTTTTGAAGGAGGTGGCAGACCAACAGAACTAATTTCTCATTGGGGAGAAAAGGAATGCATTAAGGGACACTAACCGAGATATTTAACAAGTACCGATCAGAAATAATACTCTGGTACAAGAAAGCGAGTACGATTAGTGGATGCATGGAAATAGTAAATGAGCAAATTAACCGCGGTAAAGGAGCATATAATATTCATTTCCCTCACCCGAAATACATACTGATATTTTTGACGGCAAAACTCGGGGACAAAATGAAAGCGGTAGAACTTTTAAACGCATTCAAGGAACCATATGTCAGCCGGGATAAAGCTTGGGAGGTCATGTTCAAAAGGATTGAGAAGCAAGTTGATACATTATAATAACATAGGGTAATTGATTAAATCGTAGGCGCATATGTAATAAGATTATATATCTTACTTGCTACTTTTGGTTTAGCTGCAAAGCTTCTACGTTGCACATTTGTTTGAACAGAATATGGGCCTCTGTAACATGCCCGAAACAATCGGATTTAATGAAATCTCATGCCATTGTGATCGAAGTTTGAATAGCCCGTGACTTTCATCATTGGTGGAGTTTTATTTTATAGTTAATGTTGCGAATCTATACCCTATGCGACATTGACCATGATCAGGCAGTCCCTTACTGTTCTTATTTTCTTTGCTATGCTCATTTCTGCCCGGGCGCAAAGCTGGCAACCCGTGCAATATGCGAACGGGACCTCACCTTTGGCGCGACATGAAAATGGGTTTGTGGAAGTCAATGGAAAATTTTACCTCATCGGGGGCAGGGGAATTAAAAGTGTAAACATTTTTGATCCCGTCACCCGCATCTGGACGGCCGGTGCAGCCCCTCCGATAGAATTACATCATTTTCAACCCGTTGTTTATCAAAATAGAATCTATGCTATTTGTGCACTTACAGGTGTATATCCGGCGGAAACACCTGTGGATCGAATTTACATCTATGATCCAGCCCTTAATACCTGGACTCAAGGGGCAACAATTCCCGTAGGTAGAAGAAGGGGTTCGGCGGGTCTAGCTTTATTCAACAACAAATTTTACATCGTATCGGGCATTCAGGATGGTCACCGCAGTGGATGGGTTCCGTGGACGGACGAGTATGATCCCGCCACCGGAATATGGACTGTTTTACCTGATGCCCCTCAGGCGCGCGACCATTTTCATGTGGGGTTGATCAATGGCAAAATTTATTGTGCCGGCGGCAGACGTACCAGTCAACCGAATTTTGCAGCGAATACAATTGCCAATGTCGACGTGTTTGATATAGCCAGCCGAACATGGTCGACACCTACGCAGCTCCCAACGCCAAGTGGTGCGCCTGCTGTAGCGGTTGTGAATAATGAACTTGTTGTGGCAGGGGGTGAAGTCGACTACCAGTCCAATGCCCTGAGTACCGTCCAATCATACAACCCTGTGACCAACGCCTGGACGACAAGACCGAATTTAAATGTGGGAAGGCATGCTACGCAATTCATTTATCATTCCGGTACGTTATACATTGCAGCGGGCTCGACAACCCGGGGAGGGGGTGGTGAAAATAATACAATGGCATCTGCACCATAATTGGCCATAAAATAAATCAAATCTTTAAATGGTTGACGGAATTGATGCGCATTAAAAGAAGAAAATGCTCTGCCACACGAGTTACGTATTTGCTGGTTTTAGTATAAACGACACGTACAAACGAAAAAGATTATCTTATGATGATATATAGTTGTTGATAAATTGAGCAAGATGGCAAATAAGTCACTATCTAAGAAAATAATCAATAAAGGCCGGAGAATACTTTCCAAAATTGTTCCTTACAATATCAAATACAAGCCGGCAGGAATTGTAAATGTCTCGAAAAACAGCACGGTTGATGATATCGAGTTTCTGGAAGTAAATCCTCCGTCATCCTTGAAGCTCGACCTCACGGAAGCCTTTATAGAAGACTGCACGCCCTATCTCAAACCGATTATGACAATCAACTATCCGGGTGATTTCATAATTGGAATACCAGGTGGCAGAGTTTATTCATATGACGGAGCAAACATGGCCGTCATATCCAATGCAAACAATTTAGTAGAACAGGTATCATTTCAATGGAGCAATGACGCTGTAATAAGTGCAGAGCATAATATTCTCTTTAAAGAAACCACGTTTTTGACGCCGAAGGAGTACAAAGGGAATGTTTTCAGTATGTTAGCCGGTGGAGGAGCGATTAACTATTATTACCATTGGTTATTTGATGCTATGCCAAAATTGGGGCTATTGAAGAAGACAGGATTATTTGATCAAATTGATTATTTCCTGGTACCTAATTACGTGGACAAGTATCAAAAGGAATATTTGGATTATTTTGGAATCCCAGCCTCAAAAGTTATCAACGCAGAAGTTGGAGAAACATATTCAGGCAGATAAATTATATGTTGCTTCTTATGTAAGAGTGGATGATCATCATCCGAAATGGACGTTGGACTTTTTATACAACAGCCTGATAAAATCTCAAGAAAAGAATAGACGCGACAAACGTATTTATATCGCAAGGGGAGACGCGGCGGTCAACCGAAAAGTAATCAACGAGCCAGAGTTGATCGTAATGTTAAAAAAATACGACTTTGAAATCCATCATCAGTCAGAACTTTCTGTTGTAGACCAGGCAAAACTTTTCAACGCTGCCTCAGTCGTTGTCGGTGCGCATGGAGCTGGTCTATCCAATCTGGTATATTGTGAACCAGGAACAAAAGTGTTGGAATTTTTTCCGGACCAGTATGTCAGGCACCTGTTCTATGATATCTGCAATAAACGAGGTGTTAAATACGATTATCTTTTATGTAGTTCGGAAGGAACAGCCACCAACGCTTCCGATGGACAAAAGATTAGCCTTACCGCGAATGTGGATATGATCGAAGAAAAACTTAAATCGCTATTAGCTTCTTAAGCGATCCAAACGTCTTCAAATAGGAAGCCCTATCCCTGGTTATTTCAAAAAATATGAATCAGGCGGCTGCAAATTTTGCCCAAAGACGGTTTTATCCCTGAAAATTGTCGAAGTAAATCTGATGATCTCAGTCACCACTGTTTGAGACTTTTGTCATACCGCTCTGACAACAACCTTGTAAAAAACAAAAATTTAAGGCTCCGTTTACATCTTGATGAGCGAAATCACCAAGCCGGCCGATTGACGTCACGTTAGCGGCAGTTTGGCCTGATTATCTTGTAACCACTTTTTTATCCGACTGATAAAAACCCTTAAACTCATTCAAGTATGAAATACTTTTTACTGTCTGCAGTTGCCCTGCTAGTAATTGGCTTTACATCTGGATACTCATGGCCAATCGGGAGTAAGTTTTACCGACGAGCAATTTATCTGGAGCACTCAGTTAGCTCTCCCACGACGTTAGCGTTTGGCCCCGACAACCGGCTTTATGTTACGCAGGTAGATGGTACCATCTTCGCGTACACGATTCAGAAAAATGGTCCGAACAATTATTCGGTCACGAATACAGAGACTATTAACCTTGTTAAAAATATCCCGAATCATAATGATAGAGGCGCGGTCGTTAATTTAGGCAACAGTGCGTCAGGTCACGGGGATTGTCGCTACAGGGACGGCGGCGAATCCGGTATTATACATCTGCTCCAGTGATCCCAGGATCGGAGGCGGTGGCGAATTGGGCGACATAGATCTTGATACGAATTCCGGAATGATTTCCAAATTAACAAAAAATGGAAGTACGTGGTCCATGGTTCATGTGGTAACTGGACTACCCAGAGCTGAAGAAAACCATTCGCCAAATGGCTTATCATTGGATGAAGCCAATAACATTCTTTACCTGGCGCAAGGAGGAAATACAAATGGCGGCTCGCCCTCCAATAATTTTGGATTTCTCGGGGAGTTTGCACTCTCAGCGGCGATTCTGGAGATCGATTTGGATATGATCAACAACCAATTTGGAGGGTCCTACACATTGCCAACATTAGACGACCCTACCCGTTCGAATAATCCTAATGGAACGGATGTTGGCGACCCGTTTGGTGGTAATGATGGACTTAATCAGGCGAAACTTGTAATCGGTGGTCCTGTGCAAATTTACGCTCCTGGATTTCGGTTAAGTTACGACCTCCTGGTCACTAAAACGCCTGGTAAAGCCGGACGCATGTATACCATTGTAAATGGTGGCAACCCAGGTTGGGGTGGATATCCCGAGAACGAAGGTCAGCCAAATGTTACCAACAATCGCCTTCTTAACGAACCTGGGTCTACAGGGCCCACGTTGAATGATGCTCAAATAAACAATCGCGATGGTCTTCATTTTGTAAGCCGCCGGGGTTCTTACGGAGGACATCCGGTTCCCATCCGGGCAAATCCGGCTGGCGCAGGTTGGTATTGGTTCGATAATGCTACAAACCAGAGTCATTTTGAATTGAATCCCACAGTGGATTGGCCTCCCTATCCAGTCTCTTTGGCGAACCCTATTGAATCAGACTTCCGCAATCACGGCGTTGATGATGGGTCACTTTATACATGGAGTGGCTCAACCAATGGAATGGCCGAATATACCTCGACCGCTTTCTTTAATGGTGCTATGGCAGGCAACTTGTTGGCAGCATCCTGGGATAGTGGAATTCACCGTATTGAATTAACGGAAGACGGCACCGCTGTAACGCGGGTGACAAAAATATTTAGCGGTTTTGGAAACCTTCCGTTAGATGTGATCGCACAAGGCGATGGACAAATTTTTCCCGGTACAATTTGGTCGCTTGATTATACGGGAAACCTTATTACGGTCTTTGAACCGGTTGGAACTCCAATAACTTGCTCTGGTGACAACAACAATTTTAATCGCGATGATGATGGGGATGGCTACAGCAATGGAGATGAAACCCTCAATAATACAGACCCGTGTTCACCCTCCAGCAAGCCCGCCGATTTTGATTTAGATTTTATCTCCGATCTTACGGATCCAAATGATGATAATGATGCGTTCAATGATATCATGGACAAATTCGCGCTGGATGCGAACAACGGTACGAATACACAAGTACCACTTGACTATCCTTTCCTAAATGGCGATCCAGGTTTTGGTTTGTTTGGTCTCGGACAAACAGGCTTGATGACAAATAATGTTGATAGCTATGAGAATAACTTTGACGTTAACGATCCCGGCTTAATTGCAGGTGGTGCGGTAGGCGCGTTGTCAGTTCCTGCACAGACAGGAGATGCTGTTACAAATAACCAGAAATATGCTTTTCAATTTGGTATCCCGATTAGTCAGTCGGTAACCACCTTCACGCTACACAGCAGACTCCTGGGATCTCCATTCTTTAATGGATCCACCGGTGCTGAACTGGGTACACAGTCCCACGGTATATATTTTGGAAATGGTGATCAGAATAACTATTTCAAATTCGTGTTGCATGCCAACAATGGAAATCCGGGTTTTCAAATTCTTGTTGAACAAAATGGATCAATTGTTAATCAACAAATGATTCCTATTGCCAATATTCTATCAACGGCACAGATTGATCTTTTTATTGAGGTAAATGCGGTGACCGGGGCAGTACAATGCCGTTATCAAAACAGCAGTACACCAACACCGGTGAACGTCGGCCAGCCCTTTACAGTGTCAGGTAACCTTTTAAGTTTATTGGTTAATCATACAGACGCCGTAGCGGTAGGTGTTATTGCGTCGTGTGGTAATAAGACTCCGTTTTCCGCGACCTGGGATTTTATGCGGGTGACGACGACGACGAGTACACCAACGCTGACAAATGTGATCCGTATCAATTCGGGTGGACCTGCTCAGAATTTTGGAGGAGAGGCTTGGGTAGCGGATCAGTATTTCACGGGAGGAACAGTTTACTCGACAACTAACCCGATCGCCAATACGACCCAGGATCAGATCTATCAGACGGAAAGATTTGGAAACTTCAGCTATGCGATCCCGGTAGGACAAGCAGGTACGTATGCCGTTGACTTGCACCTGGCAGAAATTTATCTATAGCGCAGTGGGCCAGCGGAGTATTCAATATCAATATAGAGAACGGACAGTTTGTGAGAAATAATTTTGATATCATTCAGACGTATGGAGCGAACAATACAGCGTATGTATTGCGTGCCGATAATCTGAATATCACGGATGGCACCATCAATATCACCTTTACCACTGTAGTAGACAATGCAAAGGTATCGGGTATAGCGGTAGGAAGATATGGTACTCCTCCTGCCAATACACCACCCGTTGTAGCACAGGCACCGGCACCGCAGAGTGTACCGAGTACACAGGCGACTGTAGTGCTTCAGCTTGGACAGATCTTCAGCGATAATGGCGGGGTAAACAACCTGACCTTCAGCGTACCCAATAATACGAACGCAGCACTTCTCAGTAATACGCAGATTACAGGAACGCAAGTGACCTTTACGTTGAGCGGCACGACCGGAACGGAACGATCACGTTACGTGCTACCGATGCGAGCAATGCTCTTCGTTGAGACCACTTTCCAACTGACGGTAACACCACCAGCAGCCAATACACCACCTGTTGTAATTCAGGCACCAGCAGCGCAGAGTGTACCCAGTACGCAGGCGACCGTAGTGCTTCAGCTTGCACAGATCTTCAATGATGATGGAGGGGTGAACAACCTGACCTTCACCGTACCAAATAATACGAACCCAGCGCTTCTCAGCAACACGCAGATCGTGGGCACGCAAATAACCTTTACATTGAGTGGAACGACTGGAAGCGGAACGATCACGTTACGTGCTACCGATGCGACCAATGCCTTCGTTCAGACCACCTTCTCATTAACAGTAACACCAGCAGGAACACCAACGCTGACAAATGTGATCCGTATCAATTCGGGAGGACCTGCTCAGAATTTTGGAGGAGAGGCTTGGGTAGCGGATCAGTATTTCACAGGAGGAACAGTTTACTCGACAACTAGCCCGATCGCCAATACGACCCAGGATCAGATCTATCAGACGGAACGATTTGGAAACTTCAGCTATGCAATCCCGGTAGGACAAGCAGGTACGTATGCCGTTGACTTACACCTGGCAGAGATTTATTTTGGAACGACAGGTCAGCGGGTGTTCAATATCAATATAGAGAATGGACAGTTTGTGAGAAATAATCTTGACATCATTCAGACGTTTGGAGCGAACAATACAGCGTTTGTATTGCGTGCCGATAATCTGAATATCACGGATGGCACCATCAATATCACCTTTACCAATGTAGTAAACAATGCAAAGGTATCGGGTATAGCGGTAGGAAGATATAGTACTCCTCCTGCAAATACACCACCCGTTGTAGTACAGGCACCGGCACCACAGAGTGTACCGAGTACACAGGCGACCGTCGTGCTTCAGCTTGGACAGATCTTCAGCGATAATGGCGGGGTAAACAACCTGACCTTCAGCGTACCCAATAATACGAACGCAGCACTTCTCAGTAATACGCAGATTGCAGGAACGCAAGTGACCTTTACGTTGAGCGGCACGACCGGCAGCGGAACGATCACGTTACGTGCTACCGATGCGAGCAATGCCTTCGTTGAGACCACTTTCCAGCTGACGGTAACACCACCAGCTGCCAATACACCACCTGTTGTAATTCAGGCACCGGCAGCGCAGAGTGTACCTAGTACGCAGGCGACTGTAGTGCTTCAGCTTGGACAGATCTTCAATGATGATGGAGGGGTGAACAACCTGACCTTCACCGTACAGAATAATACGAACCCAGCACTTCTCAGCAACACGCAGATAGTGGGCACGCAAATAACCTTTACGTTGAGTGGAACGACCGGCAGCGGAACGATCACGTTACGTGCTACCGATGCGAGCAATGCCTTCGTTCAGACCACCTTCTCGTTAACGGTAACACCAGCAGGAACACCAACGCTGACGAATGTGATCCGGATCAATTCGGGAGGACCAGCTCAGAATTTTGGAGGAGAGGCTTGGGTAGCGGATCAGTATTTCACGGGAGGAACAGTTTACTCGACAACTAACCCGATCAGCAATACGACCCAGGATCAGATCTATCAGACGGAAAGATTTGGAAACTTCAGCTATGCGATCCCGGTAGGACAAGCAGGTACGTATGCCGTTGACTTGCACTTGGCAGAAATATACTATCGGCCAGGTGGGTCAGCGAAGATTCAATATCAATGTTGAGAACGGACAGTTTGTGAGAAATAATCTTGACATAATTCAGACGTATGGAGCGAACAATGCAGCGTTTGTATTGCGTGCCGATAATCTGAATATCACGGATGGCACGATCAATATCACCTTCACCACTGTAGTAAACAATGCAAAGGTATCGGGTATAGCAGTTGGGCCGGTATTCGAGTGGATCGGCACGAATGGCAACGGCAATTGGTCATGAACCTATTGTAGAAAAACCGAAAGACGTAACGATACACGAGGGTCAAGCCTGGACTTATCAGGTTATAGCTTCAGATCCGGATGGTGATGAATTGACCTATTCAACAACGAATTTGCCAGCATCACTTTACATCGATAAAAAAACCGGTTTAATAAAAGGTACCATTGAAGTTAATTCCAAGGTATTCCCGGTTACACTCACAGTAACGGATGGCAGTGGACTCTCTACGGAAGTAAAATTTACTGTCACCATCGCACCGGCTAAAGCTCTTGTTAAGGAGGTCCCTGACCTGAAGTTTGTAGTCTATCCGAACCCCACACAAAGGGATGAATTTTATGTAAAGCTTGAAGTAGAGCAACAGGAAAGATGGAATTTTACATTGATGGATTTTGCAGGGAGACAGATAAGCCTGGGTTCGTTTGCCTTAGACCAGGGAGTCCAGGAGCTAACCTTTGACATACGACCGTATAATTTAAGCGCAGGGATTTACTATTTGGCAGTACAAAATGGCCAAACCAAGAAAAATATTAAGTTGGCCGTAAAATAAAATCATGTTGTTGTAGTGTCTGACGGCCCCGATACATCGGGGCCGTTTTTTATTGAGACGAATTACGCGGTGACTTGGAGTTTGAAGGAGGTGTTTACAAAATCAAAGCAGGATACGTAATACTACCTGGCATAGTCTGCTATTTTATTCTTAGCTTAACTTAATTAATGTGGGTATACCTATATAAATTGCTTACAATTTCTTCCATCGTTACCCTTTTTGGTTTTGTGGTAACGCCCGTAGCATAAAAATCAACTGATGCTCACTTATAAAATGACCAGCCAGCAACAATAAATATATGCCATGGGATTTTCCGGGAAAGTAAATACCCCTGTGAATAGATGAAAAGAAGCACGCAACTAAAATTTAAGCAACTGGCGGTAATTGTGGTCTCATACCTGATCATTGCACTTATTATAACTGTGTACAATGACTTGGTCTTGCGCGTCAACATTTCTCAGGGACCACAACCACATTACTCCTTTTTAACGGAAACTATCAGAAACATGTTCGGAGGTCTGCTTGGTGGGATTGTTGGCGGAAGCATCCTGGTATTTTTTGTGAATGTAAAATATCAGGATAAACCTTATGCATATACAATAATTACAGTAAGTTTTGCCTTCATCGTTGTCTTCATATTCATCACGGTGTTAATGGGAACAATTATAGTTTGGAATGAAACTGGAAAAGCGCCGACAAATCCTGATGCGCAACGAGCTTTGATCAAATTTCTTAACGACACTTCCCATTTGAAATCAGCAATAGCATGGTCACTGGTCGTAGGCGCCACGCAATTATTGCTGCAAGTCAACAGTAAGTTTGGTCAGGGAGCTTTTTGGAACATCATTCGCGGAAAGTATAACACTGCGAAGGAGGAAGAAAGAATTTTTATGTTCCTGGACCTGAATTCCTCTACGACTATTGCTGAGCGATTGGGGAACACGAAGTATCACGACCTTCTTAAAGAATTCTTTGCGGATATTACGTATCCTATTATTGAGAATAAGGGTGAGATCTATCAGTATGTAGGAGATGAAATTGTCCTCACCTGGGCTTCTGGTGATCAAGTGCAGTACCGGCAATGCATTGAATGTTTTTTTGAAATCAAGCTGCATATTGAAAACCACCGGCAAAAATACCTTTCCAACTACGGCCTGGTTCCATCTTTTAAAGCGGGAATTCACTATGGAAAAGTAACCGTAGGAGAAATAGGGATCATTAAAAGAGACATAACCTGTTCAGGAGATGTACTGAACACGACCGCACGGATTCTATCGATGTGTAATGAATTGAATAAAGAATTGGTGGTTTCCGGAGAACTGGTGTCAAAAATCCATTCATTGAATAATTATTATGCCACGCAATCTCTCGGCCACATCAAACTAAAGGGCAAAGAGAAGGAGTTACTACTTATTTCAATTATGCCGTCCCGTGAAATGGTGGTTAAGACGAAAGTGCTCCATCCTTACTATAAACTCATTAGGTCTTTTCTAGTGTTTTTCCTAAGGAAATCCCATCCCAAAAAAGTCTTAACTTTATTGAGAAGCTATTTGCTACAGGTTCATAGAAAAAATGAAGATTTTACCTGTCATATTGCTGTGTACAATCCTTCCTTTTTCATTTCAGGAAGATCCCTTTAGAAAAAAAAGAGAAGAAATGGTGCTGCAAACCATTGAAAGAAGAGGGGTCGCTGATCCAGCAGTATTAAAATCAATGAGGACAGTAGAGCGGCATTTGTTTGTCCCTGAAAATGTTGTTCCCAATGCTTATGAAGACAGGCCACTGCCTATTGGTTACGGGCAAACGATCTCACAACCCTTTATTGTTGCTTACATGACGGAGATCATTAATCCGAAACCGCAATATAAAGTGCTGGAGATCGGAACAGGTTCCGGTTACCAGGCTGCAGTCCTGGCCGCAGTAGTAAAAGAAGTTTATACCATTGAAATTATACCCGACCTTGGAAACGCGGCATCTGCAAGACTGAAAAAACTGGGATACAGCAATGTAAATGTTAAGGTAGCTGACGGATACTTTGGTTGGGTGGAACACGGGCCTTATGACGCTATCGTGGTAACTGCTGCTGCTGAATTTGTTCCTCCTCCATTAGTTGAGCAATTAAAAGAAGGTGGAAAAATAGTTATTCCCATAGGCTCTCCGTTCATGAATCAAAATCTTATGTTAGTTGAGAAGAAGGGAAAGAAAATAACTACCAAAAGTTTAATGCCGGTGGCTTTTGTACCGTTTACCAGAAAGAAGGATTAACTAAGTGGTGTTGAATGAGAAGCTTTGGAAAGTAAAACGAGCGATCCACTATTCAATGGCTAATTTAAATGGGAGAGATTAGTCGTAACCTTCATGACTAAGAATCCCAATGAACAAATTCAAGCTTCCCTTCTCAATCGCCTTCCTTTCCGCTGCTATCATTGCTTTTCAGCTTGCGCTGATACAAATACTCTCTATCTCCCAATGGTATCACTTTGCCTATATGGTTATCTCGATAGCGCTATTGGGATTTGGTGCGGCAGGATCTGTCCTTGCAATTTTTCAAAAATACCTCACAAACCGTACGGAACTGCTGCTTCCATTCTTAATGACTGGCACAGGTCTTACGATGTGCCTGGTGACGGATGTTTCGCAATTACCTCTTATCCGTTTTGATTCTTATTTATTGTTTGCTGAATATGGTCACATAGGTAAATTGCTGCTTACTTACCTGTTATTTTTTATTCCGTTCTTCCTTGGCGCCTTGGCCATCGGACTTGTATTTGTCAGGAATGTTGACACCATCGGGAAAATCTATTTTGCAAATCTATTGGGTTCGGGAGCGGGCGGGCTGGTCGCGTTACTGCTGATCGGGCTGTTCTTCCCAAATCAATTACCGGCTTTAATTGCAATCATGCCTGTCTTGGCCGGACTCTTTGTTATCCCAAAGCACAGACGTCTTCTGCATATTGGTTTTGTTTTGGTTGCTGCGGGAGCTATTGCATGGAAATGGACTGTATCCTCCTGATCTTATCTTATCGGAGTATAAAGACCTTAGCAAGACATTGCTTCTTCCGGATGCAAAAATCAGGTTGGAGAAAACAAGCCCTTATGGTATTGTTCAAGTAGTGTCGTCACCCGCTCTACGATATGCTCCTGGAATGAGTCTTACCGCTCAAAAAACAGCGCAAGTAAAAATGGTTGCGTTTATAAACGGCGACTGGTTCGGCGTAGTGACCGACTGGAAGAGGGCGGATACATCCATGGTTCTTGATTATACAACGTCTGCCTTACCCTATAGAATGGCAAAACGCAACAATGTGCTGGTGTTGCAGTCAGGCACAGGCACAGATGTAGCCCATGCCCTGACCAGGAAGGCCAAAAATGTTGTCGCTGTTGAAGGCAACCCGGTCATTCTTTCAACTTTACAAAATCAGTTTGTGAGACGAAACCGATTCTTTGTTCGATCACCCTGATGTATCTGCTCACAATCTCGAACCACGTACATTCTTATTAATGGATACGGCGCATTTTGACCTGATAGTTTTACCCATTGTTGGAACATTCGGGGGATCCTCAGGATTGCACGCGTTGCATGAACAATTTATTCTTACAAAAGAAGCATTTCGTGAGATGTGGCTTAAGCTGAATAGGGGAGGAGTTATTAGTGTTACGTCATGGATGGACTATCCTGTTCGCAACCCTTTAAAAATTCTGGCGACGATGGTGGAGGTACTTAGGGAATCTGGTATACAAAATCCAACTGATAATATCGTCGCTATCCGCAGCTGGGCCACAATAACTTTTGTGATGACAAAAACATCCCTAAAAGAAAGTGAGATCAAATCCATCCGTAGTTTTTGTGAAGAGATGATGTTTGATCCGGCTATTCTTCCACAATTGAGTCCTGAAGAGCGGAACCGGTATAACCAATTTCAGGATGATCTTTTTTTTGATTACGTCGACAAGATAACTTCATCGGAGAAAGAAGCATTTTATGAAGACTATGATTTTAATGTTAAACCGGCCAGCGATAATAAACCCTACTTCTCTCAATATATTAAGTGGAGTAATCTTAAACGGCTGGCGCAAAGTTTTGGTAACCGCTCCATTCCGTTTTTCGAAATAGGTTACCTGCTGGTGATTATAACTCTTATTCAGATTTCGATTGCTTCTTTCATTTTAATTCTTCTTCCACTTTTTAAAGTCAGATGGAAAGGAAAAGGGAAATTTGCCATTATTCTTTACTTCGGTGGAATAGGGTTGGGTTATATGTTTGTTGAAATGGTATTCATACAACGTTTCATCCTGTATTTCGGCAACCCGGTTTATGCTGCATCGGCGGTGATCACTTCCTTGTTGATTTTCTCCGGATTGGGAAGTTACTATTCCAATTATTTTACGCTTTACAAAAAACGACTGCTGACGATATTCGTATTCATTGTTCTTATCCTTTTCGCTTACTCCTTTGTACTAACCCCCGTTTTACAGCAAACGGTTGATGTAAATCTGTTCTTAAAATTGTTCAACGTTTTCCTGATCACAGGCCCTCTTGCATTCTGCATGGGTATCCCTTTTCCGGCGGGGTTATCTCAAATTTCAAAGATGAGCTCATCGTGGATACCCTGGGCCTGGGGAATAAATGGTTGTGTGTCCGTGATAAGCACAGCTCTTGCTACAGTAGTAGCGGTGGAAATGGGATTTACGTGGGTAATGTTGTTTGCGGCAATAGCGTATTGCCTGCCCCTATTTGTTGAAGCTAAAATGGAACGTTTACGTTTGGAGTAGAGGAATATTAGGAATGTCGTGAGGCAGAGTTTGATGATTAATTATTAAATTGTAATAATTGTTTTTGCATTAAAAGTTTAAACAAAATAATTGAGTTATGGATGAAGACTTGCGGGAACTGACGAAAGAGCAGCTAATAGAGGAAGTAAAAAAACTAAGGGCCGGCATTCGTAAACATAGAGATAGTACTGGTCAGGACTTGTGCTGGCATCACCCGAAATTGTGGTCACTTCTTCCTGAAAAAACAGAACCGAAAATTGCTATACCTGAATGGCCCGAGTTTATGAAAGGTTGTATTCAGTATCGCAAGTCACTCGAATTACCAATTGCTAAAACGAGTGATCAATCCCGAACTAAATAGGCACTACTTGCCCAAGGACAAAGACCAACCAAACGAAGTAGAATGGCAGCACCATTGCCCCGTATTGCTCGGCCGGCCGCGGTCGAACACCACGATGTGGTCGCTGAGGCTCATCACCAGGTCCATGTTGTGCTCGACGATGACGAACGTGCGGCCCTCGGCGTTGAGCTCGCGGACCAGGCTGCCGATCCGGTCGAGCAGCGCCGGGTTGACGCCGCCCGCCGGCTCGTCGAGCAGGATCGTCTCCGGGTCGCCCATCAGCACGCCGGCCAGCTCCAGCAGCTTCTGCTGGCCCCAGGACATGTTGCGCGCCTCGACGTCGCTCAGGTGCTCGATGCCGAGCGGGTCAGCCAGCCGCGCGCCCGGTCGATCTCGTCGCGGTTGCGCGCGCCGCGCAGCCGCTGGCCGCAGGCCGCGCGGCGCGGACCGCGACGAGCACGTTGTCCAGCGCCGTCATCCGCGGGAAGACCCGGCAGAGCTGGAAGCTGCGCCCGATGCCGGCCGCGCGCGATCGCGTGCGGCGCCTTGCGGGTGATGTCCCGGCCCCGGTAGGTGATCCGCCCGCTGTCGGGCCGGATCATCCCGGTGACGCAGTTGAAGAACGTCGTCTTGCCCGAGCCGTTCGGGCCGATCAGCGCGTTCACCTTGCCGTGCTGGAACGTGACCGTGGCGCCGTCGACGCGCTGACGCCGCCGAACGCCTTGGTCAGCTCGACGTCGGTCTCACGAGGCCGGTGCTCATCGGCTTCGCCGTCCTCGCGCTCGCCGTCGCCGCGGTGCTCGTCCGCTCGCGCTCGCGCGCGCAGCTCGGCTCGGCGGTCACCTCGCGGATCGAGCTCTCGCCGCGGCGGAGCCGGTCGAGCAGCGCGCCGACCGCCGGCAGGATGCCGTCGGGCATGAACAGCACGACCAGGGCCGAGCAGCAGCCCGGTGGCGACCAGGTGCAGCTGCGTGTTGCCGTACTCGACCTTGAAGTACTCCAGCGCGAGCCGACGATCAACGCGCCGACCAGCGGGCCGAACAGGTTGCGCACGCCGCCGAGCAGCGCCATCAGCACCATGTAGGCGCCGGTCAGGATGGAGAACTGGAAGACCGGGTCGAGGTCGCCGAACCACAGCGCGTAGAGCCCGCCGGCCAGCGCGGTGAAGACCGCCGAGACCACGAAGACGACCAGCTTGTACGCGAAGGTCGGCGTACGCCAGCGCCTGCGCCTTGTCCTCGTCCTCGCGGATCGCCTTGAGCCCCAGCGCCGAACCGGGACCGGTCGATCAGCCACCAGGCCAGCAGCGCCAGCGCCGAGCAGCGCCGCGAACAGGTAGTAGAACACGCGGTGGTGCTCGGGCCGCAGCATGTCCGGGGAACGGCCGCGGCACGACGCAGCCCGCGCGAGCCGCCGGTGAACGACGCCCAGCTCTGGAACACCAGCAGCAGGATGAGCACCAGCGCGATCGAGACGATCACGAACGAGGCGCCCGCGCACCCGCAGCGCCGCGATCCCGATCGGCACCGCGAGGGCCGCGACCAGCACCGCGGCGACGACCAGCGCGACGAAGCTGGGCAGCGCCGGCCTTGGTGATCAGCAGGCCGGTGCCGTAGCCGCCGAGCCCGGAGTAGCGCCCCGTGGCCGAGCGAGATGTAGCCGGTGAAGCCGCCGACGAAGTTCCACGAGGTCGCGAGCACCGCGTAGTTCAGCGACCACGATGCCGGCCGACAGGATGTACGGGTTCGGGCGCCAGCGCGCGGGAACGGCAGCACGACGGCGCCGCGACGCCGCGACGATCGCGAGCCAGCGCGCCGACGGCGGCGGGCCGGAGCGTGCGGTACCGCTAGAAGCGCTGGGCAAGACGACCTCCGAAGAATCCCTGCGGCCGGAACGCCAGCGTGCGCGAACAGCGCGAGGTAGAAGACGGTCTGCGCCCACGTCGTGCCCATCGGGATCTGCAGCAGGCTCTGCGCGACGCCCGAGCACCATCGCGGCGACCGCGGCGCCGGGCACGCTGCCCAGCCCGCCGACCACGATGATCGCCATCAGCGGCCCGATCCAGTGCCAGTGCAGCGACGGGTAGATGGTGGTGTCCAGCGACAGCGCCGTGCCGCCGATCGCGGCGGTGGCCAGGCCGAGGCCGAAGCCGTAGCCGGCGACCCGGTCGGTGTCGATGCCGACCAGCCGGGCGGCGTCGCGGTGCTGGATCGTCGCCCGCAGCGCCCAGCCGAACCGGCGTCTTCTTCATCAGCAGGTACAGCGCCAGCAGCGACGACGGCGGCCAGGCCGAACGCGATCAGCTTGACGACCGCGATCCGGGCGCCGAACAGCTCGATGCTCGCGCCGAGCCGTAGCCGAGCTGGATGCGCCGCTGGGTGCCGGTGAACACGTACCCGAGCAGCCCCTCGATGATCAGCGCGATCGGCGAACGTCGAGCAGCACCGACATCATCGTCAGCGTGATCGGCCGCAGCCGGGCGAGCAGCAGCCGCTGCAGCAGCACGCCCGACGCCGAAGAACAGCGGCACGGTGACGACCATCGACAGCAGCGGGTCGACGCCCAGCCGCGCGTGGAAGCACCAGGCGAGGTAGGCGGCCAGGATGAGGAACGCCGAGTGGGCGATCATCACCACCCGCATGATGCCGAAGTAGAGGGTCAGGCCCGCCGCCAGGAGGGCGTAGAGCCCTCCCAGCAGCAGGCCGAGGATGACGCTCTGGAACAGCAGGGCGCCGGACGGCATCGGAGCTCACCAGGCCGGCTTCGGGTAGACGAAGTCGGCCTCCTTGGCGTCCGTCCGGCAGCACGATCTGGATCTCGCCGTCCGACCCACTGCTGGATCATGTGCGCGCCCTGCGGGCTTGCCGGTCTCGTCCCAGGTCAGCGGGCCGACGACGGTCTCGACCTTGTTGCCGCGCACCCAGTCGACCAGCTTCTGCTGGCACTCGCCCTGCTCGGCGCAGCCGACGGCCTCGACCGCCGCGGCGACGACCTGGCCGGTGGTGTACGCGTTGGCCTCGTCCTCCTCCGGCGGCGTGCCGAACTGCGCCGTGTACTTCTCGACGAACTCCTTGTTGCTCGGGTACGGCGCCGTCGGCGTGTAGCCGGTCGGCGACGAGGATGCCCTCGGTCTTGTTGCCGATCGCCTCGGCGAACTCGGGGTTGGTCGGCGCGGTCGAGAACGCGGCCAGCTTGGGCTGGTAGTTGAGCTGCTGCAGGGCGACGATCAGGTTCACGCCGTCCTGGTACTGCGAGCCGCCGACCACGCATGTCCGCCTTCGACGTCGGCGATCTTCGCCGCGATGCTGCCGAAGTCGGTGGTGTTCGGCGGGTAGACCTCGTCGACGACGGTCTGGACGCCGCCCGCCTCGAGCTTCGTCCTTCAGGCCGTACGCGGTGCCCTGGGCGAACGGGTCGTCCATCGCGGCGTACGGCGACGGTCTTCGGCCGCTCGCCCTCCGGCATCGCCAGGATGTGCTCGGCGAGGTGGTTGTAGTGGTCGTCGGCGACCGCCGGCGCGGCGTAGAACAGGTTCTTGAAGCCCTGCTCGAAGACCTCCTGCGGCCGCGCCGGCCGGCTCGACGAAGAGCATGCCGTACTCCTCGGCGACCCGGGCCGACGGGCACCACGAGGCGGGTCGAGAACGGGCCGAACACGAGGTCGACCTGGTCCTGGCCGATCAGCTGCTCGTAGTCGGCGACGACCCGGTCCGCGTTGGACTGGTCGTCGAGGATCTTCAGCTCGACCTGGCGGCCGAGCAGGCCACCGTTGTCGTTGACGATCTTCGGCCCAGGCCTCGTAGCCGCGCTGGACGCCCTTGCCGGGCTCGGAGAAGTCTCCGGTCAGCGGCAGCGAGATCGCCGACGACGATCGGGTCGTCGGTGGTCTCCGCCCGCGCCGCCGCTCGTCGCCGCACAGCGCGGCGAGCGCGAGGGCCGTGGTCGCGCCGAGGGCCGTGGCCCAGCGTGTCGGGTTGCTCGATGGTCACTCCTGGGAGCTCCTCTGCCGCGGGACGGAAGCGCTTGCGAAAGCGCTTTCGTACGCTCTAGGACTGTGCGCCGCGTGGCAAGAGTCTGGCAATGCATGACCTGACGCTTACCGTGACGCGTCTCATGACCGCGGCGAGGAGATGACGATGCCCAAGCCCGACCGCCGCGGCTGCGCCTCGTCGACGTCGCCGAGCGCGCCGGCGTCTCGCTGGCGACCGCCTCCCGCGCGCTCGCCGGCCGCGACGGGGTCAGCGAGGAGGTCGCCGACCGGGTCCGCCAGCGTCGCGCCGCGAGCTCGGCTACGTGGCCAACCTGTACGCGCGCACGCTCGCCGGCGGCGCCAGCTCCACCGTCGGGCTGGTCGTGCACCAGGTCGACGACCCGTACTTCTCCGAGATCGCCGGCGGCGTCATCCAGGTCGCCGGCGAGCAGGGCCTGCTGGTGCAGATCTGCCACTCCGGCCGCGACCCGGACCACGAGCTGCGCCAGATCCGCCACCTGATCGCCCAGCGGGTCGGCATCATCATCATCGCCGGTTCCGGGCTACAGCGACCCGCGTTCGAGGCGCGAGCGCAAGGCCGAGCTGCCGGCGTTCCAGGCACGCGGCGGGCGGGTCGCGGTCATCGGCCGGCACCCGCTCGGCGTCGACGCCGTGCTGCCGGACAACGAGGCGGGCGGCCGGGCCCTCGGCGAGCACCTGCTCGGCCTGGGCCACCGCCGGATCGCGGTGGCGGCCGGACGCCCCGGCTGGCGACCATGGCCGACCGGCTCGCCGGCGTCGAGCAGGCGCTCGGCGCGCCTCCGGCCTGCGGCTC
>CAVZFT010000047.1:0-15362 GCA_963774615.1 uncultured Cytophagales bacterium | reverse complement strand
ATGCAACGAAGAACCTTCATAAAAAAATCATCCTTAACAGCCTTGGCATCGGTGTTCTGGGTTCCATTCATTGGAATGGTAAGAGCTTCTTTACCGACAAAACCCTTAAGGTTAACGGACAACGTATTGAAAATCGCATTTTGGAGTTAGCCAAATTTGGACGCGACGAAGATGGCCACGGCTATCGCGTTGCTTTCACAAAAGGCGACATAGAAGGACGCGCATGGTTTATGGACCTGATGAAGAAGGCGAGCTTGAAGTTACCATTGATGCGGGTGGCAATATCATCGGCAAACGAAAAGGAAAGAATCAATCCTTAAAACCCATTGCCTTCGGTTCGCATATTGACATGGTGCCTGATGGCGGCAACTACGATGGCACATTGGGTTCCATCAGTGCGTTGGAAGTGATTGAAGTGTTAAATGAAAATAACATAACGACTGACCATCCATTAGAAGTAATCATTTTTGGCAACGAAGAAGGCGGCACTATTGGCAGCAAGGCGTTGGCAGGTCTTCTTACAACTGAGGGATTAAAGAATAAAAGTCAGAGTGGACTAACGATGGCTGAAGGGATCAAAGCCATTGGAGGAGATCCGGATAACATTCAATCTGTCATTAGAAAAAAAGGAGACATCCACGCATTCCTTGAATTGCATATCGAACAAGGCGGCATTTTGGAAAACGAAAATCTTCAGATCGGAGTGGTAGAAGGTATTGTTGGAATGATGGATTGGGATGTAACCATTGAAGGCTTTGCCAACCATGCAGGCTCCACACCCATGAACATGCGAAAGGATGCATTGATCGCAGCATCGAGATTGGTGATCGCGGTAAACGAAGTTATCAACAGCGTTCCTGGTAAGCAAGTAGGCACAGTTGGCAAGATTGCATCCCTTCCTGGCGCGAGCAATGTGATTCCGGGTAAGGTTACATTGAGTCTGGAGATTCGCGATTTAGCGATTGAAAAAGTTGAAATGTTATTTACGGAAATTCAAAAGCGGGCTGCGACGATCGCGACAGATTCCAAAACCACAATTAGTTTTCAGCCACAGTTTACCATCAGACCAGCATTGTCTGATAAACGACTTCAGGAAAAAATCAATACGTCAGCCAAAAGTTTGGGCTTCACCACTAAGTTTATGCAAAGTGGGGCTATTCATGATTCACAGAATATGTCATTGATCGCGCCGATGGCCATGATCTTCGTGCCGAGTGTCGGTGGGATCAGTCATTCACCCAAAGAATTTACAAAGACGATCGACATGACCAATGGAGCTAACGTGTTGTTCCAAACAATACTAAGTGTTGACAAGGGGTAGGGTTTAATGGTTTGACGAAATCACAGTTTGTAAGCATTTCTCAAGCGAACAACATGAAACTAGAACACCGTAAGCAGAAAGTCGTTCCCATAACACACTTCCTTATCAGACTGGGACGGTATGGAGTTTTTGCTTCACTATTAATTGGTATATCCGTTATCATTGGAACTGTCGGTTATCATCACGTAGGACAGCTTCACTGGATTGACAGTTTTCACATGGCTTGCATGATACTAACAGGTATGGGACCAGTAGCAGAAATGAAATCTGACGAAGCAAAATTGTTTTCTTCATTCTATGCACTCTACAGTGGAGTCGCCTTTTTGAGTATTACTGCAGTCATTTTTGCGCCTATCATACATCGGATTCTGCACATATTACACGTTCAAGATGACCATGAAGAGAAAGGCTCTTGAATTGGGTGATAAAATTTGCTACGATTGATCTTGAAATGATACATATGACAAAGCAAGATAGACCAGCGCTAATACTCATCGACATTCAGCAAGGCTTTAATGATATCGAATACTGGGGAGGGCAAGAAATAATCCAGATGCTGAAGCCAACGCAGCAAAACTTTTATTTTTTTGGCGAGAAAATCGATTGCCGGTTTTTCATATCAAACATTGCTCGACCAATCCAGGTTCAAGACTGGCCGAAGGAAATATTGGCAATGAATTTATGGAAGTGGTAAAACCGAATGCCTCAGAACCCATAATCAAGAAGAATGTGAATAGTGCTTTTATAGGCACAGACCTGAAGGAACAACTCGACCGCGCCGGTATAAAGAAGGTGGTCATCGCTGGGTTAACAACCGATCACTGTGTTTCCACTACCACACGGATGGCTGGCAATTATGGGTACGACACCTTTCTTGTGATGGACGCCACAGCAACGTTTGACAAGACAGGTGTTGACGGACAAAAGTATTCAGCCGAACTAATTCATGAGACCGCCCTGGCTAGCCTGAATAATGAATTTGCGACTCTTGTTAAAACTGAAGGTTTACTAAATAGCATAAGTTAAAAAGCCAACCTTCTTAAAAAATGACAGGAAAAGAATTCTCGGACAGGTTCTGATGCTGCAGGCGTTGACACAGGTAACACAATGCGTTGTCAAGTAGTCTAACAGTCAGCAACAACATGAGAAATAAAGTTATGACGATGATGACTATTGTGAGCCTTCTGACCCTGAACTTTCTACTGACTCCGCTCTATTCACAACAAATGATCTCTTCGCAGGATACATCTCCTCATACTATACACTTTTTGACAGTTGACAAAGATGTCCGACTAGAAGTGTTAGACTGGGGAGGACAAGGACGGTCAGTGATTCTTCTTGCTGGAGGAGGAAACACAGCACACGTATTCGATGACTTTGCCCCAAAGCTAAAGGCAAACTTTCATGTCTATGGGATTACCAGGCGTGGATTCGGTGCTTCTGAATTTTCTACGCCGATAAAAGAGGATCAATTGGACGATGATATTCTTGCAATCATCGACTCCCTTAAACTAGATAAGCCAGTGTTGGTGGGACACTCTATCGCAGGCGCGGAGATGAGTTCGGTTGCCTTATCTCGTCCAGATCGTATTGCAGGATTGGTCTACCTTGACGCCGCCTATCCGTATGCATTTGACAATGGGAAGGGGCCGAGTATGAAGGAATTCATGGAACTCAGATCACCTCAACCACCAGCTCCCAGTGTTGATGATTTAGTCAGCTACACTACATTGCAAAAATGGGAAGTTCAAACGTCCGGACTTCTAATGCCCGAAGCCGAACTCAGATACACTTGGGACTCATCCCCGATGGGCGACCGGCGAAACGCAAAAATTCTCCCGGGTTCTCCTCAATGTTGACAATGATGACTAGCAAACACACTGATATTCCAGTACCCGCACTGGCGATTTTGGCGATCCCGCACGTCTGGGACGTCTGGATGACCAATAGTATCCAATCCTGAGGTGCAGAAGGAGGCAAAGACCTTTTTTACAACAATTGACAGCCTTTCCAAAAAGCAGGCAACGGTGTTAAAAGAAAGCGTGCGCACGGTACGCATTGTGGAACTGCGCGGCATGCATTTTATATTTATATCAAATGAAGCGGATGTACTTCGTGAAATAACGTTCATTCATTGGCAGTCTTAAGTAAAAGACTCAGAACCTGGAGACAATATTCGACACCGTTGGAGTAAAGGTGTGTGCAACTGTGTATAACATATCAGCGCTCTCGTTCAAGAGTGCTATTTTTCAAAAATTATTAATCATTGTCGAGTGTGACGTATATTAACTGGAGGAATTTGATTTCTTACTGCTCATGCGCAGATTCTTCAAATACATCTTTCACAATATTGTTTGCTCTTTACTGCTGAAGTGCAGGCTCGATCTGTTGCTTCAATCCCGAAGCAAGAACAAACGCCTTATCATTATGTATCATGGCGTAAGAGTAGGGAACAAACGAATCAATGGCCGGCACATCACAGCATGGCATTTCGAAAAACAACTTGAATATTTCAAAAGGAATTTCGCAATAGTCCCTCTTCATGAGCTCTGCACAATGAAAGCACAGGGAATTTCGCCGGACCGTCCGCACGATCGCGCTCACATTTGATGACGGCTTTCTAAACAATTTGACCGTAGCTCTTCCATTTCTTGAGAAGTATAAAATACCAGCAACATTTTTTATTTGTACTGCCGGAATCACAGATCCGCAATATGCACATCCCACCGACAGGGTAGACCTAATCCGAATGTCCTCTACACTCTTCATTAATTCAAATTGGCGATGAAAGCTTCTACCGGCGCGGTCACGTAATGGTAGGCCAAAAGAGCGTCAAGCATGCCTATCACTACCTCATCAATAAACTGTCCTATCCGGACTGGTTAAGAATGAACGATAGCCTTGCTGCGCAATTGGATGAAAAAATCGTAACGCAAAATAGCGAGGTTTATCACCTCATGAGTGATCAGGATGTAAAGGATCTCGCTAATAATAAACTTGTGTGCATTGGTTCGCACGGCCATCAGCACGTTAATTTCCTCACGCTGTCACGTGAGGAAACGTCAATTTCAACTGCTTGCGTCAAAGAACGTGCTTGAAGCTTATTCAAACCAGTCGATGCAATAGCATTTCCCTATGGCTATTTCAACTCCACCTCAATTGCATTAGCTAAAGAGGCGGGGTATCGCTATCTAATAGCTGGCGGTCACGTTGATCCTCCTTATGACAAAGATGTTTTTCCAAGGATCGGAGTGCTCGATGGAGCTGGGTTTTCATATACGATGCTGATGATCAGCAATGGATTCAGGCGATTTGGCTTTTAGAAAAAATCCGCGTCACAGTATTCGAACGAAGCATCAGTCAATGAAACTTTTTCAGATTGCAGTGGAAGGAAGCCAATGGGAAAAGCATCCTTTGGAGTTAAAGTTTTTTTGAGGATCTCATAAAGTAATGAATATTTGCTGGTCATAAAGATCACTTCTCCGCATCCTAACCGTGAAGCAATTGTTGTTAATCTTTTTAAGAACCCGGCAGCATTGTTTTCATTGAGTCCCTGTACGGCTCCGACTTTTAATTTTCCATCGACCTTAATCCATGCCTTTACTTTGTCGATGGTGATAATATGCGTTGTGTTGTACTTTTTGTAGAGACAGAATGTATCATCATGAATCATTCCGTCTGAGATTTTTTCTTTAAAGAACGATTTGTCGGGATGCTCAACTCCGAAAAATCCATTCAGTAAAATGTTGTATAAGGAAAAAAGACCAGGTGTCCTGTAGAGCAGTCGGGAGTAACTAAAATTTGCAGCTTTGATTGTAAACGCCTGAAGCTGGTCTGGCAGAAATTGCCAATTCAGTTTCATAAATCCGGGAAACGAATCCTGGTTGGGAAAACCGAACACGAATTTGATATTTTGTTCCGCAGCAAGAGCATAGGTCTTTAGCGCAAGATTCTGAAACAGACCTTTTTTACGATGATCAGGATGGGTCATTGTGTCCGCGGATTGTGCTGCGACAACTTTTTTTCCATTCAGTTGAAAGAAGCAGGGGATGACTCCATAATAGGCGACGGCAACACCGTTGGGAGTATATGCAATGAAACCAACAAACTCCGGACCGACTGATCGGGTATCGTATTTTTTGAGGAGAAATTTGTGAGAGACCTTTTGATGAAATACCGTCTTGTACAAGGGAATGAGATGACGAATGTTTTCGGCCGACAATTTTTCGATGCGGTAATCCACAAGAACAAGTTACAATGGATAGTTGATATTATTGGAGTCCATAGTTTGATGGTCCATGGTCGATAGTCTCATAGTTTGAATGGTCCATAGTTTGAAATTAAGAACAGGGCTGGTACAGGTCAACGAATTTGATCAAGACCAAATGAGTATCTTCGCTGATAACAACGAAAGTATTAAGGCAGCTTAGTGTGAATTCAGCCAACAAATAATAAATTTCAAATGGCTAAAATAAAAACAAAACCAACCTCTGCAAACGTCGAGGATTTTATCAATAATATTAAGGATGAACAAAAGCGTAAAGACAGTTTTGTGCTTTTGGAAATGATGAAAAAAGCAACTGGGGAAGAGCCAATATTGTGGAGCAGCTCAGTCATCGGTTTTGGTAATAAAAGATACAAAAGCCCCGCTACTGGTAGGGAAGTTGATTGGCTCCGGATAGGTTTCTCTCCCCGTAAAGCGAATCTATCGTTGTACGTTAGCGTAGATATTAAGGAGCATGCTGCTGCTCTTAAGAAGCTCGGCAAGCATAAGACTGGGGTTGGTTGCCTCTACATAAATAAGTTGGAGGAGATCGATCTGAAAGTTCTAAAGGGAATCATAGATGCATCATTAAATCTAAAATAGAATACTGCATGGAATAATTCTTTCCTCTAACGTCCTAAATGCTAACGAGATTGAAGCAACCTCTACCGAACCACTATCCCATTATTTTTAAGAATGTTATGAAAGAAAACAACGTGATACGGCAATGCGTTTTGCCAATACTCCCAGGTATGACCACCAGGTCTCTCAGCATAATCATGTGGTGTGTTATTGTACACCAACCGGCGGTGTAATTCCCTGTTTATCTCAATTAAAAAATCATCTACTCCACAATCGATCATGACAGATAATCCATTCTTTTTAATGGCATCAACCATATTAACGATGGAGTTGTTGACAAAAACATCACTTGCAGGATCAGAAGTGCCCAACAATTTTTGAAAGCGGTCTTTGAGTGATTTCGTAAAATCTTCACTGACACGGAATTTCGTGTAGTTCATATCCATCGCGCCGCTCATCGTGCCAGCTGCGCAAAACATTTCGGGATGCCGGGTAGAAAGATACATCGCTCCATGTCCGCCCATCGAAAGTCCCGTTATTACCCTTCCTTTATTGCTTTTCACGGTGCGATACGTGTTATCGATTTTGGGAATAACTTCTTTGATGATATGCGTTTCAAATTTATTGGCCGGGTCATGCGGACTGTCCAGGTACCACCCAAAGGTTTCTCCTTCCGGCATTACAATGATAAGGTTGTATTGGTCCGCCAGATTTTGCAATAACATTTTGTCCGGAGTCCGTGTCAACCAGTCCCGAAAATGTCCTCCCCCACCATGCAATAAATACAATACCGGGTAAGATGCCTTGCTAGTTGCGTACGAAGCTGGCAATACAACTGCCGCCTTATAGGTTTTGTTCATTGCAGCGCTTTGTACGTCGAGGCTATCAACCTTGGCTGCATTTGAATTGAAGTGTGCTGAGATTAAAACTAAAAGAATGAAAGGGCGAAGCATTTTATTCAGGAACATGAGATGTGAGTTTGATCATTACAAGATAAGGTCATAAAAGCGGATGATGCCAATACATATCAAAATCTTTCCTTTGCCTTTCAATAGGCACAGGTGTATTGCATGTCAATGTCGAACGCCCAATGTCCAATGTCCAATGTCGAATTTTGAGGATATTGCATTTTTGATTTCTTCGATATTGGGAGTTGGACATTGGACATTGAACCGAACGAGGTGTGTTTTTACGTCTTATCAAAGAATCTCCGTGGCGACATATTACACTCTCAAACTTGGCAATCCTACACCCGCAGCATCAAAGCCTCCGTCAACCGCGAGGATTTGTCCGTTAATATAGGCGCGCTGCCGGACTACATAAAAAGTAAACAGCATCTGCAATCTCTTCAGGAGTACCATAACGTGCCAACGGTATAGCGTCTTTATAAGACGTTCTGATGTCGGCGCTATGAACCAGTTTTGCCATCTCTGTTTCGACGGGACCCGGGGCAATGGCGTTAGCTCTAACTCCCTTGTTGCCATACTCAACGGCTTGTTGTTTGGTCAGATGCATTATGGCCGCCTTGCTTGTACCGTAGGCGATCCGTAACGTACTTGCCCGTACACCCGAAATACTTGCGATATTCACGATGCTGCCTTTTGCAGTTAACAGCGCCGGAAAACACGCCTGACTACAAAGAAAGGTGCCGTTCAAATTGGTTTCCATCACAGCGGTCCAATCTTCAAAGGTTATCTGTTCCGCTGGTTTAAAAATAGCGATACCTGCATTGTTGACCAGCGCATGAACAGCCGGAAACTGATCCATTATCTTCTGAAAAGTATCCTGCACCTGACGCTGGATGGAAACATCGCATAGGAAAAAGGAATATGCGGGTTGACCGCTTAGTTTTGTTTTACAAGTCTTCCAATCCTGGTTCATCGCGATCAATAATGATCACGTGATAGTTTTCCGCGTGAAATCGTTGGGCTATTGCCAAACCGATACCTCGCGCAGCACCAGTCACAACAGCAACTTTGAGAGAAGAATCCGATGTCATAGATTAGGAATAATTTTTCGTTGAGAAATTAAAGGTAATCAAGAAGATGAGGAAATTATGATCACAATTCTCTTTCGAGGATCGTATGCATATTTTTCATGAGGATGTTTTGAATGGAAATTATAATAATGACAATATTAGAGCATCCATCGACGGTTTTGAATTAGGGCAAAAGAGAAATCTGTAAACTCGGGACATTGCATCACTGGAAATTCAAGAGCAAAGAAACATTGGACTGTTTGGATTCGACTTCGCCAAATACACATTTGCGGACGGGAAATACTGTATAAAACCTTATTGAAAACTCGACAGGTAATAAAACCAATCGACATGGAAAACGCCAAACCCAACACGACAAAAATTTATTTCATTGCAATGGCTGCTTTCTGGTTCATATTCGGCATGATAACGACTTTTTATCCGGCACTTATGAATATGTTTCAAACAGAAGAGGGAATCAATGCAGTAACGACTTATTCTGACCACATATGGCGACATGACGGTTTTGATATCATTGCAATTAGTGTGTTGCTTTTTGCGCTTTCCCGTGAAACAGTAAGCCGTAACATGTTAAGGGCAGCTGCAGTTGTTGCGCTGCTGGTAACAACTGCGATCATATCCTCAATTCTTACAACTCCATATTGGAATATGTTATTCCTTGTTCCCGGACTGAGTTGTTTCGCATTTGCTGTTTGGGGCTTTATGCTTGCTGCAAAGGCCAAGTGATAAACAGAGAATAAGCCATTTTTATTAATGGATAATCAAAATCTAACTGAATTATTCAAAGGACATTTCATCGGAATGTTTGATATGAACGGTAAACCAATTCATGAAGGTGATTCGCGTTCGTTTTTATTATCAGGGCGAGTTTGTGATTTGCAAAGTCATTTACGTGCCGGAGTGGGCGATGTTCTGTCTTCAATGGTCAGATGGTTACAGGAATAAATTTCCAATGAATCCTGAGAAATATCAGGTAGTATGACTGGAAACGATATGTGAAAAATGTTAAATCGGTTTAAATTTTAGTGCTGATCCTTATTCATTGCTTCATTCGTCTTTCATTGCTCATCCTCAGCTGTAGTTCATTGCCAATGTTAGGATGTGTGCGATGGTTCCGTAAGGACGCCTGACATCTGATTTCTTATGCGAAGGACCCACGAACGTCATAACATGGAACGCAGGTAGTTTTCGCTGAATATTTCGTTCGACATGTCGCACATTCTGGAGTTGGACTATTCGATGGGTACATTCGTAATATCTGCTTCTTACTACCCTCATACGGCTCCTGATGCCCCCTCAAACAACTTCAATACCCTTCCCAAATCCACATTCCCTCCCGAAATTATCATCCCAACTTTCTTTCCTGCAAACTTCTCCTTTGCCTTAAGCACCGCTGCCAGGGGAACAGCGGCAGATGGCTCAACTATTAGTTTCATTCTATCCCAAATGAGTCTCATCGCTGCAATGATCTCCGGATCAGTTACGGTAATAACATCGCTCACGTATTGATGGATGATTGGAAACGTTTTGTCACCAAGCGACGTAAGCAGTCCATCAGCAATAGAGTTTGCCTGTGATGGTTCAATCTTGCCGCTTTGCATCGCCCGATAAGTATCATCGGCGCCCGTCGGTTCTGCAGCAATAACTTTGGTACTCTTTGAAAAATACTGGGTTGCTAATGCAGTACCACTCAGCAATCCGCCTCCACCTACCGGAGCAATAATGATGTCGATATCCTTTTGCTGCTCATACAACTCTTTGGCTGCTGTCGCCTGCCCGGCAATGACTGCGTAGTTGTTGAATGGATGAATAACCGTTGCGCCTGTTTTTTTTACAACGTCAGCCAGCATTGCTTCGCGTGCCTGAAGCGTAGGCTCGCATTCGAATATCTCACCCCCGAGACCAAGCACTCCGCGTTTTTTAATTTCAGGTGATGTGTTTGGGCATGACAATGTACGACTTCACTCCTTTCATCTTCGCGGCCCGCGCGAGTGCCTGAGCATGATTTCCCGACTAGTGAGTCGCCACGCCCTTTTTTAAGTCAGCGTCTGAAAGAGAAAGCACTGCATTCATTGCGCCGCGAGCCTTGAATGCTCCGATCTTTTGAAGATTCTCACACTTGAAAAATATCTTGCAACCAGCCTGTTCATCAATTCCTGCCGATGTCATCACAGGCGTTAAATGAATGTACGGTTTGATCCGCGCGTGCGCTTCTTCGATTACTTTTTTATCAGGCAGCATGTTGAAAGGGAGTAAAGACAAAGGAAATAATTTTTAGGATGCTTTGTTCAGAATTCAGTACGGAGAATTTTGGGTAGATTATTCGTTCGGACTTGAATGTCCAATGTCCAATTTCCAACTCCCAATGTCCATAGCAATGCAACAAAATAAGATTCATCGCCAAATGCATGCTCAAATTGGACATTGGACATTGGACATTGGGCGTAGGACATTGACCCTGCGAAGGCAAGTAAAGTTTACCTGGAAGCCATCTTATTATTGCGGTAGATCTCCTTGCCTTTATCATTCCACTCGGCTTTAATGTAAGGCTGGATTGATTCGTCAAATGGCTCCTTTGGATAGGCAATTATTTTTTTTCGTTTCCCGTTTGAATAATACTCCGTCCAGTCGCCTACTTTTTCATCAAACTGGTATTCTCCCTGCACGGCAACCTGGCCATTTTCATGGAAGTAATAATAGTACCCTTCCTTGTCACCGTATTCTATCGGTGTCATTTCCTTCATCTTTTTGCGTTGCTGCGGATCCCAATAAGTGACCAGTGATTCCTTTGGCCATCCATGGTAATAACGATCCTTATCCACGAGCGAACTGTCGTTCTTGTATTTCATCCAACGGCCATGTCGCGTGCCCTTGTAAAATATTCCTTTCTCCAACAAAACCTGTCCTTGCCTCTTTTCATACGGACCGTGCAACAACACACCTTTTGTGGGATCGAACGTTGTAGTCTTCCGGATCTCGCGACGTGTGAAATCATACCAATAAATATCACGCACAAAAAATGTAGGCTTTTCGGCTTTCTTCAGGTAATAAAAAAGCTCGTACGTCACGCGGTCGCCCGTGCCTTTTCTTGTAAACCCTTTTTTAGTCTTGATCCCGTAATAAACTTTCTTCTTGATCTTCTTCTTCCTGGTAACCGGTTCCTCCTCCTTTTGAAAATCAAGATTTACGGGAGTATCGATAGTGAATGTCTGATCTGCTGGTTCATCCTGACCCCAGACCACTACCGAACAGGCGAGGAACAAAAACGTACCTATGGGAGCAACAAATTTCATATAAGCTCTTAACGGGAGGATTATTATGATATTGTAAAAATAATAAACCCCTCCGGTTTAGAAAACCGGAGGGGTTTGGAGTCTCGTCGGGTTGCAAAAATCAGGAGACGAATTCCACGCTCCGTTTGATAAAATTCGTGAGATCTGCTCCCGTAAGCATGTTTTGGGATAACAAGGCGAGATCATAGGTCTGCTTAGCCAGCCTTATCTTCTGATCTTCGGTCTCCGCCTTTAGCAGCTTTTGAACAATACCATGATTGCCGTTCACTGCGACGCTGTAGTTGTCAGGCATGTTCCCCATGAAAGAGTATCCTCCTCCTCCACCAAGTTTCGCCATGTCTTTCATACGCCTCATGAACTCGCTCATGGTAATTACCACGGGGAGCTCGTCAGGTGACAATGATTCCACCGAAACAGTCATGTTCTTATTGGCGATAGCTTTTTCAAAGATGGATTTCACTTGTTCCTGCTCGTCTTTGGATAAAACGCTCTCCAGCTTTTCGTCCTTATCGATGAGCTTATCGGCTGTTTCACTGTCCACTCTTTTGATCTGCACTTTTTCCAGCTTTTGTTCAAGAGTGTTTATGAAGTGATTGTCAAGTACACCATCCAAAAGAAGCACATCATACGATTTCGCCTTTGCCGCCTGAATAAAGCTATCTTGCTTGCCTGCATCGGAAGCATAGAGGTAGACCACATTACCTTCCTTATCTGTTTGAGTTGGTTTTACCTTTTCTTTATATTCTTCAAAAGTGAAATACTGCTTTTCGATGTTCTTCAGTAACGCAAAGTCTTTTGCGCGATCGTAGAATTTTTCGTCGCTTATAATACCATACTTAACGAAGACGTGAATGTCGTCCCACTTCTTTTCGAAATCGCTACGGTCTTTCTTAAATAATTCAGAAAGTTTATCAGCAACTTTTTTTGTGATGTGCTGGCTGATCTTTTTCACGCTTGCATCGCTTTGCAAATAGCTGCGAGAAACGTTTAGAGGAATATCCGGTGAATCCAGAATACCGTGAAGCATCATAAGGAAATCCGGAACAACGTCCTTTACTTCATCAGTAATAAAAACCTGGCGTGAGTAAAGTTGTATCTTATTCTTCTGAAGCTCAAAGTCATTCTTGACCTTAGGAAAATACAGAATACCGGTAAGGTTGAAAGGATAGTCAACATTCAGATGGATCCAGAACAATGGATCTTCCGAGAATGGATAGAGCTCCTTGTAAAACTTGATATAGTCTTCATCCTTCAAATCAGAAGGTGATTTCGTCCAGAGCGGCGAAGGATTGTTGATGATCCGGTCGACAGTGACCGTTTTGAATTTCGGTTTGCCTTCAGCATCAACTCCATCCTCAACACTTTCCTCCTTTGTACCGAACTTGATCTCTACCGGCAGGAACTTGCAGTACTTCTCAAGTATGCCTTTTATCCTCCATTCATCAAGGAATTCTTCAGAATCCGAATTGATGTGGAGTATGACATCAGTTCCGCGTGTTTCTTTTGTTGCTCCGGAGAGCTCGAATTCTGTCGATCCATCACAAACCCAGCGGGCTGCCTCATTCCCCTCAGCTTTGTATGAGCGGGACAGGATCTCGACGTTGTCGGAAACCATAAAGGCGGAATAGAATCCCAAACCAAATTTTCCGATGATATCTTTTGCATCGGCTTTGTCCTTGAATTTTTCAACGAACTCAGCCGCTCCCGAGAATGCTATCTGGTTGATGTATTTTTTTATTTCCTCGGCGGTCATTCCGATCCCTTTATCACTAACGGTGATGGTCTTCTTGTCCTTGTCGAAACTGACCTCGATTTTCAGGTCGCCTGCCTCACCCGTAAATTCTCCAAGCGACGTGAGCTTCTTCAATTTTTGTGTTGCATCCACCGCGTTGCTAACAAGCTCCCTAAGGAAGATCTCGTGGTCGGAATAGAGGAATTTCTTGATGATGGGAAAGATATTCTCGGTATGGATTGAGATGGTACCTTTTTCTTGTACTTCTGCCATATTGGTTAGTTTTTTCTGGTTAAATCTTAGAATCTGGAGATAAATGCGAAAATCCGGCCTCGTCCGCCGAAGCGCCTCGCGAAGGCGGAGATTTCAAAATTTGTTCCAGTAACGAGCTGCTGACAGGTTGTCACCATTCCGCCTAGCCACCCAGGCACCTAGGCACCTTGAATTACGCATTGGGGCGACGCACAAAAACCGGCTATTATCTCAGCCGATCGGAATCGCGGACCAATTTTTCGTCGCGCCGGATAAAACGGTTCGAGAGGAGGTTACAGATCACGGCAGCAAAGGGAAGCCACATGCCGAGTCCATACTGACCCTTCGTTCCCTCCAGGTCCTTCATCAACTGATTGGAGAAATAAAAGGAGCATACCAAAACGCCAACAAGGAAAAGAGAATTTAACGCTCCGAGCTTCACCTGCGTAAGCCTGTTCTTAAACTTAGTGATCTCCGTGAGCGCGATGGTAACGGCTGCAATGGTAAGGATTGCCGTAAGTGAATACGGATTGTACTGGTAGGCTCCGTTGTTCAAATAGTAAAAAGAGGTCAGAACTCTTGCCTGCCCGTTGACCTCTACCGTCCAGATTGGAACGACAAGGCTCACCAACAGAACTAATATTGCGATCACCAGAAATAGCGTTTGAATTCTTTGCCACATAAGCGTGTTGCTTTAACTTGCCGGCAAAGTAAATAAAAATAATTGGTCGGATCTTAGACGATCATCGCGCAATGAGGACTGCATACATAGTTGATATTCTCAGAACACCAATTGGAAAGTTCGGTGGATCACTTGCCCCCGTCAGGCCCGATGATCTCGCTGCTCTTGTCATTAAGAAATTACTTGAACGCAATAAAGCAGTTGACGCCGGGTTTGATCGAGGATGTTGTTTTTGGCGCGGCGAATCAATCAGGGGAAGATAACCGAAACGTTGCACGCATGGCCGCGCTACTCGCCGGACTACCGGTCGAGGTCGGAGGCGTTACTGTGAACCGCCTCTGCGCATCGGGACTGCAGGCCATCATGGACGCGGCACGTGGAGTTATGCTGGGACAAGGCGATCTCTACATCGCCGGTGGAGTTGAAAGCATGAGCCGGGCACCATTCGTGATGGCAAAAAGTGAGGAAGCTTTTTCGCGCAAAACGGAGATCTATGATACTACTTTGGGTTGGCGATTTGTAAACTCAAAGCTGTCTGCATTGTATCATCCTTATTCAATGGGCGAAACTGCTGAAAACGTCGCGGACAAATGGAACATTTCGCGGCAAGCCCAGGATGAATTTGCATATCGCTCCAATCAGAAATACTTCAACGCCTCGGATGCTGGTAAGTTTGCAAACGAACTGATAAGCGTCCCGCTTACGACATCCAAAGGTGAGACAAATCAATTTGAGAAGGATGAACATCCCCGAATGACGTCGCTGGAAAAGTTGGCGACGTTGAAGCCTGCATTCAAAACAAATGGATCTGTGACCGCAGGTAATTCTTCCGGTATAAATGATGGAGCCGCCGCGTGCTCTTGTAGTCAGTGAGGACCTGTTAAAAAAGCTGTCATTGAAACCACTCGTAAGAATTGTATCGATGGCAATCGCCGGTGTCGATCCTGCTTACATGGGAGTTGGTCCTGTACCGGCAACACGGAAAGCGTTAAGCAGGGCAGGCCTTAATGCCGGCGATATTGGCTTAGTGGAGCTTAACGAAGCATTTGCATCACAATCGCTTGCTTGTATTAAAGATCTTGACCTCAATCCGGATATTGTGAATGTTAACGGAGGAGCTATTGCTCTTGGTCACCCGCTAGGATGCAGCGGCGTACGTATCAGCGCCACGTTAATTCACGAGATGACGAAACGTAAGGTGAAGTATGGACTCGCAACGATGTGCATAGGCGTAGGA
>CAVZFT010000046.1:0-145707 GCA_963774615.1 uncultured Cytophagales bacterium | reverse complement strand
TAAGAACAACATGGCCAACATGAGAAACCTGATCAAACAAATCGATTCAGGATTGTATTTCCATCTAGGAAAAGCTGACAACGTCAAATCCATTGCCTACGTAGAAAATCTCGTGCAAGCAACGTTATTTCTTAAAGAAAGGATGAAACCGGGAGTTGCGATCTACAATTATGCCGACGAGCCCCAGCTTACCACCCGACAAATCAGTAACGTTATCGCTGAATCTCTGAATAAGAAGATCAGACTTTCGGTCCCAAAAACATTAGGCGTGATGATGGGATTACCGTTCGATATTATCATCAAACTAACCGGTAAGAATTTACCTATCTCGTCGGCAAGAATAAAAAAACTTGGCACCGCGACACATCATTCTGCAAGGAAAGTCTTCTCTGAAGGCTTTCAACCTCGATACTCAACAACTGAAGGATTAAAAAAAATGGTGGACTGGTATAAAGGTGAGAAAAAATAGCAAGCGGGACTCTCAAATCTACCCTTTTCACTATTTTTACCCACTTTCGGGTTGATCTATGGCCAAGGAATTAGCCGCTGCAATAACATCATTTGTCATCGCCTTTCTCATCGTTCCGGTGATTATCAAATACTCGTTGGCCAAAAATCTTGTTGACATTCCAGGCCGTAGAAAGATTCATAAAAAAGTGACCCCTTCAATGGGCGGTATCGCCATCTTCATTGGGTTCTTTATCTCTTCATTGATATGGCTTGATATCCAAGGACTAGGATACATTAAGTTTATCCTTGTGGCGTTGTTTGTGATTTTTTTTATCGGCGTACGCGACGACCTTGTGCCACTGAGGGCAATGGTCAAACTGGTTGGACAACTCATGGCCGCATCACTGCTGATATTTCTATTCGATCTTAGGATCAAAACTTTTTACGGTTTGTTTGGGGTTCACGAGCTACCGGATATCGTAAGCTATATCATTACCTATTTTACGATCATCGTTATAACGAACTCCTTCAATCTTATCGATGGCCTCGATGGGCTCGCAGGAACAATTGCAATTGTAGCGTTACTGGCCTTCGGAATATGGTTCTATCTGGTCGATGATCAGATTTTTTCGATACTCTCTTTTTCCATGCTCGGGGGTATCTTCGCCTTCCTCATCTTTAACTGGGAACCTTCCGAGGTTTTCATGGGCGACACAGGTGCACTTGTGATCGGCATGATGCTAGCTATTCTGGCGATACATTTTATAAATGTAAACTACAGCCTTCCGGCTATGACACCATACAAGTTCAACGGATCGGTGGGCACAGCTGCGTGTATAATCATTATTCCATTAGTCGATACCCTTCGCATTGTGATACTGCGTATCTCAAAAGGTCAGTCTCCGTTTGCACCAGACAAGAGCCATGTTCATCATGCGATCATGCGATTGGGAATGAGTCATAGTCAGACAACTCTAACTCTCGGAGGGGTTCAAATACTTTATATCGTGCTTGCCATCACCTTTCATAAATTCGGAGACATCTATGTCCTTTCTGGATTGTTGGTGCTTTCTTTTCTGTTAAGTGTGACGCTGGACAGGCTAATTATCAGCCGGCTGTCGGACTGAGAGGGTGCGTTTATCGCACTAGCTCAATCCGGCTCAAAACATTAATATTGTCGCTTGTTATAAAAGTTGAATGGAAGAACGGATCAAATCTTTGCTAAATGAGGTGAATGAGTTTGCTGAAAACGGCAAACAGGCCCTTGAAAACTTTCGGATGAAATTCATCAGCCGCAAAGGTGTGGTCAGCGAACTGTTTGAGGAGATGAAGCGGATGCCTTCTGAGCAGAAGAAATCGGTTGGAAAAGTCCTTAACCAGCTAAAGCAAGCTGCAGAGTCGAAATTGGCCGAGCTTACCACGAAATTGGATGCAACGCCTGAATCGGGCGCTGAAATTGACCTTACTCTTCCGCCGGTTCCTAATCAAATTGGCAACCTCCATCCGCTTACGCTAACCCGCTACCGGATCATTGAAATATTTGAACGGCTCGGGTTTAATGTCGCAGATGGTCCTGAGATCGAAGACGACTGGCACAATTTTTCAGCGCTCAATTTCCCCGAGAATCATCCGGCCCGCGAGATGCAGGATACTTTCTTTGTTGAAAAGAAAGATAGCTCAGGAAGCGGACAGGACATTTTGCTGAGGACGCATACGTCTAACGTTCAGATCCGGATGATGGAAAACCAAAAACCACCTATCCGGTCGATCATGCCCGGCCGGGTCTATCGGAATGAGGCAATTTCTGCCCGCGCGCACTGCTTTTTCCACCAGGTGGAAGGGCTATACGTAGACCGAAATGTCGGGTTTGCCGATCTTAAGCAGACCTTATATCATTTTGCAAAAGAGATGTATGGCAAGGACTCGAAGATCAGGTTCAGGCCGTCATTTTTTCCTTTTACGGAGCCCAGCGCGGAGATCGATATTTCATGCCTCATATGTAAAGGCGCCGGCTGTAACGTTTGTAAATACTCTGGGTGGGTCGAAATCGCTGGCTCTGGAATGGTGCATCCCAACGTATTGAAAAACTGCGGCATTGACCCGGAAGAATTTACCGGGTTTGCATTCGGGATGGGTATAGAAAGAGTAACGATGCTACGCTATCAGATTAATGACCTGCGATTGTTCTCTGAGAATGATGTTCGCTTCCTACGCCAATTTCAAGCCGTGATGTAGGATGGCGCCGAAATCCATTAAAAATATCGCGATCGTAGGGGCAGGCGTCATGGGCCAGGGAATCGCGCAGGTATGCGCTACCGCGGGGTACCCCGTGATGCTGTACGACATTCAACCCGATCTCACAAGGAGCGCAATTGCTTCCATCCGCAAAACCCTTGAGGCTGCTGTAGGGAAAGGAAAGATTACAGCATCAGCGAAGGATGAGGCATTGGCACGTATTCAGGCCGTTGGTGACTTCAGGCAATTGCAGGTTGACCTTGCGATCGAAGCAGTCATTGAGAAGCGAGAAGTAAAGCAAAAGATCCTTTTGGAGCTTGAAAAAATAAATGCGCTCGATTGTCTTCTGGTTAGCAACACATCCTCCTTTCCGATAACACAACTTGGGTCGGTACTCAAGCACAAAGAAAGATGCGCAGGCCTCCACTTTTTTAATCCTGCTCCCGTTATGACCTTGGTAGAGATCGTCAAAGGGGGCGCAACCAACGATTTGACCATTAAAAGGTTGAGTGCCTTTGTTGAGAGTATATCGAAAACGTATGTGATGGCGGCCGATTCGCCTGGATTTATAGTTAACCGGGTGGCGCGATTCTTTTATACGGAGTCGTTGAAGATCGTTGAAGACGGCGTGGCAGATTTTCAAACCGTAGACCACCTTCTTCGGTCAACCGGTTTTAAGATGGGACCTTTTCAACTGATGGATTTGATCGGCGTAGATACGAATCTCGCTGTCACTACAGCGATGTATGATGCTTTCTACCAGGATCCCAAGTTCAGGCCAAGCCGGCTACAACAACAAAAAGTTGATGCCGGACATCACGGAAGAAAAAGTGGCAAAGGTTTTTATGATTATCCCGCACAATAGAATAAGGTCTCTTTTTGGTTGTATTACGCTATGGCTATTTGCAATAGTTGCTTGTTCCCCTAATGAGTACGACGATCCTGTGCCATATCAACCGTTTCCTGATATAGTATTGAATCTTAACTTACCCGAATATGTCGGACTCAAAACGACAGGTGCAACGATGGCGGTAAGTGGTGGAGTTCGGGGTATTATCATTTATTGCAAGCAGGCTGGCGAATACGTCGCCTATGAACGCAATTGTTCCTACCATCCCAACGACGCGTGTGCCACGGTAAACGTCGACGCTTCCAGTCTGTTCCTCATCGATCCGTGTTGTGGCTCAACATTTGATTTGGCAACGGGGATGCCTACTGGCGGTGTGGCTATACGCCAGCTCGTGCAATACAAAACCACTTACGATGGGTCCCTACTCATTATCACGGATGAACGGCTAGACTAATCGTTACGCCGAGTTCCTCGCAGCGTTAATGATACCAAACATACAGCGTAGTACAAGCTTTTGATATATTTTTTCGAATTGTTTTTCGTTTTCATCAAGCATACGGAGTTGCTGCAGCGCGAATTGCTGGATCGTGATCAACGGAAGGACTATCTTCTCCCGTAGCTTTACGGAATCGCGATTAAGCGGATTGTTCTCCATGAGTTCTGAAAGACCTGACACTTCAAGGATCATCTGAATGGATAACTTGTGTTCAGAAAACATTTTCTTCCATAATTCGGCAAACTCTTTGTCCTTGGCGAGATATGCCGTCGCCGGATAGTATGTTTTTGTCAACGACATCATACTGTTGCTGAGCAACGTTCTGAAGAACAATGATTGCTTGAATAATGCCTTTAGCTCACGAAGTTTGCCTTGTTTTTTCAATTCACGTATAGCCGAACCCACACCGTAAAATCCGGGAATGTTCTGTTTCATCTGAGCCCAGGATCCAACGAAAGGAATAGCGCGAAGATCCTCAAACTTTAAACTTCCCTGACTCCGCTTCACTGGACGCGAGCCGATGTTTGTGTCTCCGAAATATGACAATGGAGTAATTTTTTCCAGGTAAGGAACAAACTTCGGATGCTGCTTCAAGTCAAGATATGCTTTGTGCCCTTCTTCTGCGAGTGCATTTAACAGGTTGATCTCACCACTAATCAGCTTGTTCTTTTTTTTGAACACTGAATTTTCAATCCCCGCAGACAACAGCTGCTCAAGGTTGAACAAGCACGACACCGGCTTTCCAAAATTTGAGCTAATGGTCTGACCCTGGATGGTGATCTGTACTTCCTTATCTTCAATGGTATCACCCAACGAAGCGTAAAAATCGTGCGTGTTGCCACCACCTCGCGCTGGCGGACCACCGCGGCCATCAAAAAAGACTGCCGTGAAACCGTGTTCTCTGGTGATTCGGGTCAGATTTTCTTTAGCCTGGAAAATGGACCAGTTCGCCCTCAGGTATCCGCCGTCTTTTGTGCCGTCGGAAAATCCAAGCATAATCGTTTGCTTATTCTTTCTCCTGCCAAGGTGCGCGCGATATGCAGGGATGCTGTACAAAGCGGTCATCACCGCCGGAGCGTTCGCCAGATCTTCAATGGTTTCAAAGAGCGGAACTATATCAAGATTCAGTGAATCATTCTTACCCAGAACAAGATATGCCAGCTGATATACCCTGATTACATCAAGTGCTGACTGGCAATTACTGATCACGTACCGGTGACATCCTTCCGGTCCATTCTCTTCCTGGATCTGACCAATGACGTTGATGCTTTCGATCAATTCAGTCACAAATTCGTCATCAAACTTCATAGAAGAAGGTTTGAAGTCCAGCGAGAGCAGAACATCTATTTTTTCTTCTTCAGAAAGTTTATCGAAGTTTTTAAGGCTCTTGTTTTTTGATTTCAGCTTTTCCAGTAGCGCTTCCCACACGTAAGCATGTTTGCGGCTATCCTGGCGTATGTCCATGCTGGCGAAGTAGAATCCGAATATCCGTACCTTCAAAATGAAACCATCGAGAAGGTTGAGGAATAGCCCTTTGTGATCCCTGATAAGGACTTCGCGTGCTTCAAATAAATCGTTCAGAAGCTCGTCCGGATGATTATAGATCTCACCACTACCTCCACCATAAGCCATTGGATATACTCGGCGTTCAGCCCTGGCAATAATATGATCCACGCCTTTGAACGTCAGTCGTCTTTTTAGGATTCGCAGGTCGCGATGGTAACACTTCAACAACGTCTGTCTGCAAATGATGGGCTACACGCAAAGTAATTGAATGAGTGACAAATGGGTTACCGTCGCGGTCGCCACCTGGCCAGAAGCCTATTTTTATGAGATCGTAATTGACCCACTCTTCCAACTTCATATCCAGTCCCGTCATAAGTTTGTTTATGATTTCAGGGATGACAGGATAAAAAACGTTTTCCAGGAACCACGATAAACTTACGGCTTCATCGAACGGAGTCGGCTTTTCTTTATTGATGATTGGCGTCTTTCCAAGTTGTCGCAAAAGGAGGTTAATGTGCTCCAGCCGGTTCTCACGGATCACCTGCTCGAGGTCATTGAGAATGGCAAGGACGTTACCGGGATAAAATTGAGTGGGATGGGCGGTCAGGACGATTCGAATGCTAAAGTCTTCCAGCTTTCTTTTGAGTGCTTCGGCCGCTCCCTCGGCAGCCACGCGAAGAAGTAATTCTGATACAGTGCCCTTTCCCTTCAGGTCATTTATTTCCGCAAAGGCTGCATCTTCTATAGAATCGAATAGAACGACCTGTCTCTCGATATACTGAATAAAACCAAATAACAAATCGAACTGCTCCTCGCGGGTTGCTTGCGGGGTGTATTCTCTGAAAAACTTTTTTATGATCGTCTTGGGATCTTTTCCTTTCTGATATTCACTCTCGCACGATTGCTGTAAAAGCGGAAGCAGAGTCCCCGTTCGGTAGATACCGGTATAGGGAAGGTTGAGAAAAAGACTGTTGTACATGTGGTAACGTGTAGAAACAGTCTCATTGAACTGGCTGGCCATGGGTCGTAGTTGAGTGCTAACAAAGTTATTAAATACTACCCAAGCGATTCAGCTGCAAGGATGATTTGCAGACTTTATTTTCGAAAACGTTTACGGGTTTTAAAAGCGAAAGCTGGTGGGATAGCGCCAGCTTTCACCTGAGGTTATTATTCTACCACTTCACCTTTGACGGTGAGCACTACTGCGCCACTTCCGGTGTTTGCATTCACAGTAACGGTCTTGGTAAAAACACCGACTCTGGCAGCATTGTAAGTTGCTGTCACATATCCCGAGGAGCCAGGGGCGATTGCATCCTTACTGTACTTGGCCACAGTACAGCCGCATGAGGCCTGAACGGACGTTATAACCAGCGGAGCATCCCCAGCGTTTATAAAGGAGAATTCATGGGTGACCGGCTTGTTAACTTTAATTTTTCCAAAGTCGAACGAAGTTTCAGCCCAGTTGAATGATCCATCGTCCTTGATGAATTCCGACGATGGTTTGGCATTAGAGGCAAGCGGTTGCTGCGCTACAACGACGACAGCAAATGCAGATAAGACAAGCGATAAAATGATCTTTTTCATGATTAGACAAGTTTAGAGGTTAAATGGTATGTGTCAAGACGGTTTGTTTTCCGGTCGCGACGTCGGAAAATGACCCGCTGAAATGACTGACACAAAGCTGTAGAAACGCTTTAATTGGGCTTGTTAACGATATTCTAAATTTTGTTAATGACTTGTTAATGTTTTTTTTGAGGGGCGCCATTTATTGTAATTTTAAACTGTGAAAAGTTCAACCATTCGGTTTATTGTAATCCTTGGTGCTCTTTGCATTATTGGAATCACCATAACTCAGATATACTGGGTTCGACGTGCATTCGACCTGAAGGAAGCGGAGTTCGAGCGGACCGTGAACACTGCATTGTATAACGTTGCTCAACAAATCTTTGAGATCAGCAAAACTCCGCCTCCAGCTATTAACCCAGTCAGACAGGTTTCCACGAATTATTTCATCGTGATGGTCAATAGCGAGATCGATCCAAGCTTGCTGGAGTTTCTTCTGCGCAGTGAATTTGAGAAGCGCAACATCCTTGCTGACTTTGAATATGGAGTATACGATTGCTCAAAGGAACGAATGGTATACGGAGACTACGTTCCCTTGCAAACGGCAAAAGAGAAACGTATAACCAACAAGAAATTTCCTCAGTGGGCAAATCAAGGATATCACTTCGGCGTCCAGTTTCCCAGCCGCCTGGCACATATCACAAATCAAATGGGTATATGGTCGTTTTCATCAATTGTTTTGCTGCTTGTGATCATATTCTTCTCGTATACCCTGTTTGTCATCTTGAAACAAAAGAGGCTTTCTGAGATTCAAAAAGATTTCATCAATAACATGACCCATGAATTTAAGACTCCAATCGCCACCATTGCCGTATCAACGGAAGTGTTGAAAGATCCGGAGATCGTTCATCAGCCAGAAAGACTTTTCAACTATATGACCATTATAGAAAAAGAGAACACTCGCCTGAAACAGCAGGTCGAACGTGTGCTTCAGATGGCGCGGTTGGATAAGGAAGACATTGGGTTAAAGAAAGAGAACTTAAGCATTCACAGTATCATTCAGGATTCACTTCGCCACACGTCTGTTGCCTTGCAGGAAAGGAAAGGTAGTGTGGGCCTTGAACTATCTGATGAAGAGCCTGGTATTGAAGGCGACAAATTGCATCTCACAAATGTATTCAACAATCTTTTTGACAATGCGATCAAGTATTGCAAGACCACACCGTCGTTAGTTGTAAGAACCATCAGGGAGAATGGGGGAATTACAGTTGAGGTGGAGGATAACGGAATTGGTATTGCACACGAAAATCAGAAACGCGTGTTTCAAAAATTTTACCGCGTTCCCACAGGCAATCTGCATGACGTGAAAGGCTTCGGACTCGGATTGAGCTATGTTAAAACAGTGGTCGATGCGCACCGCGGAAAGATATCCGTGAGAAGCGAGGTAGGGAAGGGAAGTATATTCAGAATTTATTTACCAGCACTTCGATAACCGGAAATCAACTCATGACTGAATCAAAGAAAATCTTACTCGTTGAGGATGATCCCAGCCTTGGGTTCGTAATTAAAGACAATCTGTTGATCAAGGGTTATGACGTAACACTCTGCAAAGACGGCGAAGAAGGCGAGAATGCATTTTACGAGGCAAATTTCAATCTCTGTATTTTCGATGTGATGTTGCCGAAGAAAGACGGGTTTTCGCTCGCACGTAGCATTCGTGAAAAAAATAAAAGCGTTCCTATTCTTTTCTTAACTGCCAAGTCTATGACGGAAGACAAGCTCGAGGGATTTCAGACAGGGGCGGACGACTACATAACCAAACCCTTCAGCCTTGAAGAGCTGTTCTATCGGATCGAAGTATTCCTGAAACGTTCGAACGTTCAGCTTAGCCACAACGAGAAAGTGTTTTCCCTCGGTCATTATGAATTTGATTTTTCAAACCTGGTTTTGTCCCGAAGGGATCCCTTTGGGAAAAACAGCAAGACGGAAAAGCTCCTCACTCAAAAGGAGGCTGAAGTGTTGAAACTTTTATACCAGAACCGGGAACGCGTATTAAAACGCGAAGAGATATTGAAGCACATTTGGGGCGACGACGATTACTTTATGGGAAGAAGTATGGACGTTTTTATTTCCAAGCTTCGTAAATACCTTAAAGAGGATGCTTCTATTCAGATTGTTAATTACCATGGCGTAGGATTCAAACTAGAGATCTCCTGACTCCCTAGGCTGAAAGCCTAGCCTCAGTGCTGGAATCCCGAAGGGATTCAAGCTTAATAGCCACCGGTGAAACCGGGTCGTGGCGATCGCGGACGGAACCCCGAAGGGGTTAACATGAGGTACCGGAATAGCAATTAGCAAGAAAAATAATCAACACTAACGGCTGGTATCTAACTTGACGAACCATTAATAGGTTCAATTGAGTGATTCCAATAACTGAATTCAGTCGCATCTTAATTTCAGGTTCTCAATGGATTGATGAACAATCGTCTTGTTGAACCCCGTTTGGGGTTGCCCTTGATGTGCTGTTGCAACCCGGCATTTCATCTAAGCTTTATCCCTTCGGGATTAGGGGAATTTTAATCAGTCGACATTTTGAGCTGTTGATCCAGAGGCAAAAAAAGGACGCAAATTCAATTGCGTCCCCTTGAATGCATTTCTTTTCTTGACTCTACTTATTATTGTTCCTCAAGTAACTGTGATTCTTGCTGTAGAGGAAATAGATGAATAATCCTATGACCATCCATGCTCCGGCGGCCATCAAAGTTTCTTTTGGAAGAGAGAAGATCATCCCCGAGCAAATAAGAATACCCAATATCGGAACGATCGGTACGAGTGGCGTTTTGAATGGACGTACTACGTCAGGGCTTTTCACCCGCATCACCCAAATACCTGCACACACCATCACAAAAGCGAATAACGTTCCGATACTGGTAAGGTCGCCAGCAACATTTCCAGGAATGAACGCTGCAAAGATTCCGACGAATACAAACAAGATCATGTTCGCTCTATAAGGAGTACGGAATTTTGGATGCACGTCTGAAAATACTTTGGGGATCAGTCCATCCTTGGACATGGAATAAAATACCCGTGACTGGCCCATTAACATAACGAGTATCACAGAAGAGAATCCTGCCAATATCGCCACCGTTATCAACTTGGCAAGCCATCCATATCCTGGCATATAGGTTTGAATTGCATACGCAACCGAAGCTTCTTTTCCTGCAGTCTTGAATTCCTCCCAATTTGCAATACCTGTAAGCACTCTTGAAAATAGAATATACAAAATGGTACATACGATTAACGATCCAAGTATACCTATTGGCATATCGCGTTTTGGATTCTTCGCCTCCTGTGCTGCCGTTGAAACAGCATCAAATCCTATGAATGCGAAGAACACGATAGCTGCACCTCCAAGTACTCCACCGAAGCCGTGCCTATTGAAGGCTTCATGTCCGGGAATATCTGCGGGAATCATAAAGGGAGTATAGTTCTCCGGTTTAATGAACTGCCAGCCGAGCACAATAAACAGCAATACGATCGCGACTTTGACGAATACAATAATGGCATTTACAAAAGCGGATTCCTGTGTTCCTTTGATCAGGATCGCAGTGAGAATAACAAGTATTCCTAATGCAGGAAGGTTCATGATTCCCTGTACTCCATCCATTGACGTTTCCATTGGAGAATGACACCATTGATACGGTACGGCCCCTACATCAAAACCAATTAAAAGATTATTGAGATACTCACTCCAGGCAATTGAAACGGTTGCTGCTGCGAGCGCGTATTCAAGGACCAACGCCCATCCAATTATCCAGGCGATAAATTCACCCATAGTCGCATAAGCGTAGGTATATGCACTACCTGCAACGGGTATCATCGAAGCGAATTCTGCGTAACACAATCCGGCAAATGCGCAACCCACTGCCGCCACAACGAATGAGAGTACTACCGCAGGGCCTGCAGCTTCACCTGCTGCCGCTGCGGTCCTAACAAAAAGACCTGCTCCAATGATTGCACCAATTCCCAGGGCGATGAGGTTTCCTGCACCTAGCGTGCGCTTTAATCCTTTTTCTGAATCACCACCTTGAGCCAGGAGTTGCGACAGGGGCTTCTTTAAAAATAAACTCATTGTTTGTTAGGTTAGGTATAGTTATCGGCCTAAAAATAGCAAAAATTAGTTATGAGTTATGAGTTATGAGTTATGAGTTAGGGCGAGGGCATGGGCATGGAGAGACAAGGAATGCTAACCCGCCTTGGCGGGTAGCTAGCGTGCCAGTCTCGGGTGAGTCACACCCGCACCCACACACCAACTCATAACTCATAACTCCTAACTTATAACTCTCTCCAGATCAATCGGGAGCACTAACTGGAGGCTGTACGTTATCGGACTTATCAACCGTCGTTTGTTCGGGCGTACTCTGCTGAGGTGCAACCTCATTGGTATTTGTCAATGTATAGTCTTCGTGATGAAGTTTTTCACCAAAGAATCTTCGCTGGAAGATCAAAATGATCACTACACCTAAAAAGATTGACGAGTCTGCGATGTTAAAAACAGGACTGAAGAACAGGAAATATTCACCCCCAACATAAGGGACCCATTCGGGCCAGGTATAATCGAACAACGGGAAGAACAACATATCGATGACCTGTCCATGAAACCACGGTGTAGGTGAGTTAGCAGGATGATTGTTAAGCAGCACTCCATAAAACGTGCTATCAATAACATTCCCGACAGCTCCACCAAGAATAAGCGCCATGCACCAGAGGAAGCCGGAGCTTGTTCCCTTCTGTGCCATCCGCACCAGGTAGTAGCCAATGCCAAACATAGCGATGATCCTGAAAGCTGTGAGCGCAAGCTTACCAAATTCATTGTTCCAGCGGATACCAAACGCCATACCTGGATTGAGCAGATAATGCAACTTGAATCCATATTGCTCGGAACCCAAAACGGTGATCTCCTGGTGAAGAAACATGTTTTCATGCACCAGCAACTTCGATGTCTGATCGATTATAATTACCAGAAGAGCAAGCAAAAAGTACTTGTATATTTTCATTAATTATGGTTCGTTTTCAGGATAGCATTATCCAAACTTTACTTTAGCACAATGGCTACCGCTTAACATTTATTTTCACACTCAAAACAAAATCCTCCATTTCCACCATGACCCCTTCCTCTACACTGGGTTTTATATCGAGGTTCAATGCTTGTGTCTCTGTCTGAATGTAAGGACCGAATTCCCTTAATGCTGCATTTACGATGTCTGAATCCTGTTGTACTTCCAATTGGATCTTGTCCAACACTTCCATGCCCATCTCCTTTCTCAGGTTCTGGATCCTGTTAACAAAATCACGTGCGATACCTTCCTTCTTCAGTTCCTCTGTGATCGTTATATCCAGCGCGACCGTTAGCGTTCCTTCCGTTGCCACAGACCATCCAGGAATATCTTCGGACGAGATCAGCACGTCATCAAGCGCAAGTTCAAATCCTCCTTTTGACAGCTTCCCTTGTTTTTCAATTTCTGCGATCTCCTGCTTTGTAAATGTGGCAATCACCGCGGCAACATCTTTCATCTTAGGTCCGTACTGCTTACCCAACTTTGGAAAGTTCGGTTTTACTTTCTTCACCAATACACCGGAAGCATCGTCGATGTATTGAATGCCTTTGACGTTTACTTCGGCAAGAATTATCTCTTCAACTGACTTAACACGTTTGGCGAATGATTCATCCATTACAGGAAGAAGAATTTTCTGCAAAGGCGTGCGTACTTTGACCTTGCTGTTCTTTCGCAAGCGAATGCACCAATGAACAAATGCGTTGCGCATAATCCATAGATAATTCCAATTCAGGATCTATGAGATTTTTCTCTGCTTTCGTAAGGTCTGTCAGATGTAAAGAGTCGTGACGCAATGGTGTCTTATTTGCCACTGCTCTATCGCGGATGTTGTCAGTAAGATTTTTATAAAGCCACTCTGCGTAAAATGGAGCTACCGGAGACATTAGCTGAGCTGTCACCATCAGACATTCGTAGAGTGTTTCGTATGCCGCTTTCTTGTCTGCTGACATCTCACCTTTCCAGAATCGCTTACGGTTAAGGCGTACATACCAGTTAGACAGCTGATCGTTCACGAAATCCTGAATAGCACGTGCTGCACGAGTAGGCTCGTACTCTTCATAAGCCTGCGTGACTTCAATTATTAATGACTGAAGTTTTGAAATGATCCAACGATCCAGATGGCTTAGTTGCGAATGAGGAACCGTGTTCATTTCATCCTTGACGAAGCCATCAATGTTAGCGTATAGCGCAAAGAAAGAATATGTATTCTGAAGAGTTCCAAAGAATCTTCGTTGAACTTCTACAATTCCATCAAAGTCAAATTTCAAATTATCCCATGGCGGAGCATTTTCGATCATGTACCAGCGAACCAGGTCGGCGCCGTACTGCTCCAATGTTTCAAAAGGATTAACGACGTTGCCCTTTCGTTTCGACATCTTGTTGCCGTTCTTATCAAGTACGAGTCCATTCGATATAACATTCTTAAAAGCAACGCTGTCGCAGAGCATTACCGCTATCGCGTGCAGCGTAAAGAACCAACCGCGGGTCTGGTCAACACCTTCGGCAATAAAATCTGCCGGATAGTTCTTGCTGAATATCTCCTTGTTTTCAAAAGGATAGTGCCATTGAGCATACGGCATTGCGCCAGAGTCGAACCAAACATCGATAAGATCCGGCTCCCTGTACATCGGTTGCCCGGAATTGCTTACAAGCACGACATCATCAACGTAAGGGCGATGCAAATCAAAATCATTCGGAAGAGCCGCCTTCATGAAACCAGCTTTGACTGACTTTGCAACCTCGTCGTTAAGTTCTTGTAACGAACCAATGCAAATTTCTTCCTTGCCCTCTTTAGTTCTCCAAATCGGCAGTGGCGTTCCCCAGTAGCGGGAGCGTGAAAGATTCCAATCCACTAAATTCTCCAGCCAGTTGCCAAATCGACCTGTACCAGTCGATTCCGGTTTCCAGTTTATGGTTCTGTTCAATTCGACCATTCTGTCCTTTAGTGCGGTGGTTCGGATGAACCACGCATCTAGAGGATAGTAGAGAACCGGTTTGTCTGTACGCCACGAGTGAGGATAGGTGTGCTCATACTTCTCAACCTTAAAAGCTTTGTTTTCTTCCTTGAGAATGATCGAGATGATAACGTCCGTCGTCTTGTAGTCAGGGTGACTCTCATCTTCGTCCGTATAGTTCTTAACGTAAAAATCATCTACATCGAGAGGCTTGTGTGTTTTGATCCCATATCTGGATACACCTTCCTTCAGTTTTTCGCCCACTTCGTTCACGAACTTGCCCTTTCTTGTCTACAGTAGGCACTTCGTTGTCCATTTCATCTTTCACGGTCAATGGAGGTATTCCATATTGCTTTGAGATCCGGAAGTCATCTGCACCAAACGTGGGAGAAGAGTGCACAATACCAGTTCCATCTTCAGTCGTCACAAAATCACCGGCAAGGACATGAAAAGCTTTATCAGCATCGTACAACGGTTTTACGTAAGGCATCAGTTGCTCATACGTTATTCCGACCAGATCTTGTCCTGAGAATTCCTTTACAATCAGGAACGGGATTGCTTTGTCTCCCGTCTTGTAATCCTGAAGTTTAAGATCCTTATTCTTTTCCGGGAAATATTTACCAAAAAGATCTTTTGCCAGCACTACGCTGACAGGCTTATAGGTATACGGATTGAAAGTGTTGACAAGTACGTACTTTATCTTTTCTCCGACGACTAATGATGTGTTCGATGGCAATGTCCATGGCGTCGTCGTCCAGGCCAGGATGTAGACATCACCTGTTACATCGGAGAAGAGGAACTCCGATTTTACATCCCTTATAACCTTGAACTGTGCTACTATGGATGTATCCTTAACGTCTTTGTAACATCCTGGCTGATTAAGTTCGTGCGAACTAAGCCCCGTTCCATCCGAAGGAGAGTAGGGCTGAATCGTGTATCCTTTGTAAAGAAGTTTCTTGTCGTAGAGTTGCTTCAATATCCACCACAATGATTCGATATACTCCTTTTTGTAAGTGATGTATGGGTTTTGAAGGTCTACCCAGAAGCCCATTTTCATGGTTAGATCATCCCACTGATCCTTGTACATCATCACAGTCTCACGGCACTTTTTATTGTAGTCTTCGATGGAGATCTTTTTGCCGATATCGTCCTTTGTGATGCCCAACTGTTTTTCCACCTGGAGCTCAACGGGAAGTCCGTGTGTATCCCAGCCACCTTTCCGTTCTACCTGGAAACCCTGCAGAGTCTTAAAACGGCAGAAAATATCCTTGACGGTCCGGGCCATCACGTGGTGGATCCCAGGGGTTCCATTTGCGCTGGGGGGACCTTCATAAAAGGTGTAGGTGGGAGCCCCTTCGCGGTTTGTTACGGACTTCTCAAAAACCTTTTCCTTTTTCCAGAAATCGAGGATTTCTCCCGCGATTTGGGCATAATTGAGGTTCTTATATTCTTTATACTTCGGCGCCATTTCAGAATTTCAGGATACGATTTTACATAAGCCGCAAAGATATTTGTTATTTGCGATTTACCTGAGAGGATTTTTGCCCGAATCGCCCAAATTTTAGGTGTGGATTGAGAATACCCCGGAAAGGGCGAAAACAAGACATGCTTCCCCGGCAGCCTTAAACCCCAGTAAAAACAGCTTTCCTGATTATTTGATCCGAGCCGTATTTCGATCGTTATATTTTACGATATAATCGAAAAGTTTCTTGCCCTTTCCGCGTTCCTGTTCAAACATTTCCAGTAACTCTGGATCATCGGCTTCCATAATTTCCTTAAGTAATCTTTTGGTGAGACGATAACTCCTGCCGGTATTAAAGTTGACGATCACTTCATCTTTGTATGGCGTCGGCACCGGAATGATCATCAGGGGAATCCATGAGACAGCATAGTTGATCCTTGTACCTGTTTCCTTGAAATAACAGTACCTCCCTTTTTCCACTAACTCGTTAAACTTTCTCCATTTGACAAATATTCTCGAGCCATCAGAGTAACCCCAGGTCTCATCGTTTTTTAGTTTCCTATTCTTGCCTGTACCATCCGTTACCCAAATGGATTTTTTGCCAATCGAATAGTGATCGATGATGGATGGCCGATTATACTTGAACTCATCAAATGTTTTGTACACTCCCTCTATGTACGCCGGCGCGTTTAGGATATAATCCCCATGATCGGCTGAACTTTCGCCGTTTGATTGGGCGTACGTACAATGATAGAACACGTATAGCGCCGCAAAACAGTAATGTCGCAACAGATGCAGTTTGAGGTACGTAGCTTCAATTTGAGGATATTGAACATGGATCCTGATGGGATATACCTAACAACGGAAAAACACGAAACAACTTATTCAGCCGATGGATGTTTGTTATGTATTTTGATCTTGCTAAGGTCGATCTCTTCATCTTCATGCTCCCCATAAAAACTGGAATCGAAGTCGTCGATGATAAGATGTTCGCCTTTACCTCTCTTCGGTTTATCAAAAGTCATGATCAGAGCAGGCAACAGAATTACGTTTGTGAACATGGATATGATAAGTGTCATTGAGGTCAACAAGCCAAGGGCAATAATTCCTCCGAAAGACGAGAAAGCGAATATGATAAAACCTGCGAAGAGCACGATTGAAGTAAATATGATGCTTTTTCCGGTTTCCATGATACTATCGCTAACCGCAACAGGTATGAAGAAATTGTTGGACAGAATTTCCTGTCGATACTTGGCAAGGAAACGGATCGAGTTGTCGACAGAGATCCCAAAAGTGATACTGAAAATAAGAGCTGTGCTGGCTTTTAACGGTATATCAAAGAATCCCATTAGCCCGGCCGTTATCATTAATGCAAGCAGGTTTGGAACAAGGGAGATAATAATCATCCTTACGTTGGCGAACAGAATTGCCATTGACAGAGTGATGAGAACGAAAGCCAGTAGCAAGCTCTCCTGGAGATTCGCTATCAGGAACTTGTTTCCCTTTATAAATATCTTTGAAGAGCCTGTGATAGTAGTTGCTATTGAATCACGGTCAGTCGACGTAAATATGGCTTTCATGCGAGGTTCGATGGCAATATGAACCAAAGAATCCAGCCTGGTCGAGCCGATATCTGCGATCTGACAAGAGATCCGCATTTTGCTGAATGTAGTATCGACGAAAGATTTGTAGAGCCCACTGCTATCTGTTTGGCCTTTCATGTATTTCAATATAAACGCACCTTCCTGGCGAGTCGGCAGAGAATATTTTGATGGATTGCCGTTGTAAAAAGCCTGCTTTGAAGCCTTAACGAAACTCAACACCGACAGTGGATGCGACATGGATGGAAGTGGAATCAAGGAAAGTTTCGAATTCATCAACCTTGGCGAGGTTCTTTACATCCAGAATAGGCCTTTTCTTTTTGGTCTTGAATTCAACCATGATCTCCAGAGGAAGGATTCCGCTGAAATTTGTTTCGAAAAATTTCATGTCCTTCTTCACCTGGCTTTGTTCCGGAACGTCATCGACCATGTAAGAAAGCGATTCTAGTCTGGAGATCCCGTACACAGCAAACACAGCAAGACCTAGAGATGTCAAATAAATAGCCGGTCGGTGACGATGAACAGTGAGATCCACTATCCGCAGGAAAGCACCCATGATCGGAAAGTTCAGATGCTTAAGATGTTTTTCAGTAGGAACCGGCAACCAATAGAATATGCTCGGTATCATGATCAGGCTTACGAAAAACAAAGCAAGCACGTTAATGCCCGCTACGATCCCGAATTCACGCAGCAAAGTAATGTCTGTTGCCAGCAACGTAAGAAAGCTGATCGCAACGGTGAGGTTAGTAAGGAACATGGCAAGGCCCATTTTCCGAACGACCTTTGTGATCGCCACCATCTTATCTTTCGTCTTGAAGTATTCGAGGTGATATTTGTTGAGAAGATAGATAGCATTCGTTACTCCGATAGTGACGATCACCGGTGGAATCAGCGAACTCAGCAGGGAGATCTTGAAGCCGAAAAGGACAACCGTTCCTAATACCCATATAACAAGAATACCGATAATGATCATCGAGAAAAGCACGGCGCGGAAGGAACGGAAGAACACGAACATAATGACTCCTGTCACCAGCGCGGATGCGACCAGGAAAATATTCATTTCCCTTTTTAGCGCAGTAGCCACCACGGTACGTATGAATGGCAGGCCCGCATAACGGAGCTGAATTTTTGTTCGTTCCTCAAAAACCTTTCCGACGTCCAACAGCGATTGTGTCATGCCGACTCTCTTCGGTGAATTCATCACCTCCTTTTTCACAAACACCAGCATCATCGTGGCACCATTGGAATGGTTGATCAATTGATCAGAATATACCTTTTGATTCATCGCTACAACAAGCAGGCTATCCAATTGCTGTTGAGAATTGATTGAATCATTGAAGATATCAGCGAGATAGAACTTAGCGTTTACGGTGTCTTTTAGTATCAGCTTCAGGACTGGAAGTGCAAGCACTTGTGTAACACCGGAGATTTTCTTGATCTCCCTATTCAGGTCTCGGTATGCTCTGAAATTTTCGAGCTGATATATCGCGCTATCTTGCATACCCACAGCGATCAGGTTGGCATCTTCGCCGAACTGAGCCTTAAACTGGTCGTGATAGATCAGATCAGGATCATCAGGAGGTACTAAACGGGCGAATTCATAGCTCATCTCTACTTTCGCCGCATAGTATCCCATAAATATTGTAATCAATCCGATCACTATACTTAAAGGTAGCCGGTATCGGATGATCGCTTCTGCGAGTCTATTCCACATAAATCGTGCGTCTGGCATCCCCTATTGCAAGGGAAATGGCTTCAAAGCTAATAATTTTTGCTGTTGGAAGGCGAGGAAATGTCGTATATGTCCCCGTTATTTTGATACGCTAAGAATAATTTGTTCGATCGGTCGATGGCCAAATTTAAATGCTGATTCCTTTGATTTTCCGGTACAAAGACAACGCATGTCTATCGGTTAATCCTGAAACAAAATCGAGAACATTTCGAAGCATATTGTAAGTGAGTCGGATCCGATTGGATCGCCGTACGAATGTCGATAGGTAACAATTGCTGAAGGTTTTGATACTTCCTGGACGATGTGTTATTCATCAGATAAAAACCTGCAGTTGTAAATTCTTCCAACAACCCGGGCAGCACTTCATGTCCTGCGGCCTCTATTTCCACTACTTGTCGTGCGCGATAAATTTTTTCGACGGATATTTTGATAATCTCCTTCAACCCTTCTTTCGACGGACAATTGTCCGCAAGCGCGATATCGAACGTTCCATCTAAGATCGCCTTTTCATGATCGAGGAATGATGAAGAACATTCGTCCATAAGATCACCAATCGCCAATGCCCGCAAGTATCCGATCTTTTCCTGATGATTAGTTATTTGTTCGAGCTTGCCCAGCTTTGAACGGCCCTTCGTGATAACGCCTTCGAACAATGATTTCGCTTGTTCGTAGGGAACGAGTCCGAGATTGCATCCATCCTCCAGGTCAATGATACTATAACAAATGTCATCAGCGGCTTCGACCAGGAATGCTAATGGATGTCTCCCTGAAACGTAATCGCTTACGGAGTTCAAAGCCAGTTGCTGCGCTACTTCTTTGAAGTTCTCTTTCTCCGACTGAAAGAATCCAAATTTCTTCTGACTTCTGCGCGACCGATCACGGGTTGGAAAATAAGCGGGGCATGGATATTTAGTGAACGCTCCGAGCGTGGCAAAGGTCAGCTTCAAACCGTATTGATTTTTATTCAGAATACGGAAGCCCTGAGCGTTGCCTTCAAACTTTATAAGGTCAGTCCATTCCGCTTCATTCACTCTTTCTTTGAAAGACAAGCCCTGCGGATGTTTTGAGAAAAAATCAGAGATGGCATCTTCACCTGCATGGCCGAACGGAGGATTGCCAAGATCATGGGCAAGGGATGCAGCGGCGACAATAGCTCCGAAATCAAATAATGAGTATTCATTTTTCAAGGAGTGATGTCGTTGCATTATTACTTCTCCCACATGCTTGCCCAGGGAACGACCAACACTGGAAACTTCAAGGCTATGCGTCAGTCGGGTATGAACAAAATCGTGTTCCGGCAATGGATGAACCTGTGTTTTATCCTGGAGCCGGCGGAACGGTTGTGAAAATATTATACGGTCGTAGTCCTGTTCAAATGCACTGCGGGACTGATCTCTTTGGGCAATATTTTTTTGTCCTGTGCGGTAAGGTGAAAGAAGTTGATGCCAGTTCACGTGGAGGTATAAGGTATATGGTATAAGGTATAAGGTAGTAAGGTGTATGGTGTAAGTAAGGTATGGAATAACCGTTCAGGTGGCCCCTATACCCTATACCCTATACCTCTATCCTTCCAAGGTGCAAGATTAATCCATTTTGGCCTCTTATTAAAGACCTTGAGGTGTGCGAAGCAAAAGCGGATCCTGATTAAGCAGCTTTACAAGTATCGCATAAAGCCGTGGCATTTCGTTTTTCAGATCCTCGGGCCTTTCAAAAAAATGTTCGATCGATACCGAAAAGAATTCATGCTCATTGGCGCAGGCATATGGCCTAAAGAAAGTTTCGCTCCAGTTCTCTATCTGACTGCAGACATTGCGGGCATGCTCATCGAATTCTTCAAACAGGTCTTCGTCAAATAACGGGTAGTCGGGACTGCGCAGCATATTTTCCAGGCGCAAGGCGTGAGCCATTTCATGCAGACCAAGATTTTTGGCGTCATTCGGATAAATCATGCCGTCGACGAAACTCTGCCATGATAAAACGATGACACCAAATCGCGGATTTACTTCACCCTTGTGATAACGTCTGAAAAGCACTGAGTAATATTCGTCGGGATAGACAAGAATCTTATTGAAATGACGCAGGTAAACGTCCGGTAGTCCAAACGTTATCTGAACTGCCGTTGCCGCGATCAGCACCCTGGCTTCAATAGTTACCTCGTCGATGTCGCGGGGAATGAACCGTTTTCCGTACATGAAGTTGCAAACCTTTCTTTCGAATTTGGTTTTATCCGACTCGTTCAGTTTTTGGTAATAGGGAAAATATTTTTGAAGGATCTCCCGATAGACAGGAGGGACGGGTAACATCATGCTCTTCAAAGGAGCAGCTGCCCGGCCTGCCTGAGAAGCACCTTCCCGCAGTTCGGATTTAAAATAATAAATGATAAAAATAACGACGCCTGATGCGGCCAGAAATAGAATCATTCCTTAAATCTTTCTCAACAGATTATTGATCGAGCAAGCTTCAATCATCTGTCCTCTTACCTCCTCAATTCTTACTCGTCGTTGCTTCATACTGTCACGGTCGCGAATAGTAACCGTGTTATCCTGAAGGGTTTGATGGTCAACTGTAACGCAATATGGAGTACCAATAGCATCCTGGCGGCGATATCTTCGTCCAATGGCATCCTTATCTTCATAAAAGCAACGAAGGTCGAATTTCAGTTCATTCATGATCTCCATTGCTTTTTCCGGGAGACCGTCCTTTTTCACAAGCGGAAGTATGGCCACTTTGTTTGGCGCTAATGGCGCCGGAAGTCTCAACACAACCCTGTCGCTGCCGTCTTCCAGTTTTTCCTCGATGTAGGTCTTTGACAAAATTGATAAGAACATTCGGTCAAGACCAACGGACGTTTCGACGACATAAGGGATATAACTTTGATTGTCTTCGGAATCGAAGTACTGAAGTTTTTTCCCGGAATATTTTTCGTGATTCTTAAGGTCAAAGTCAGTGCGTGAGTGAATTCCCTCCAGCTCTTTGAATCCCATTGGGAAATTGAACTGAATGTCACACGCGGCGTTTGCGTAGTGCGCAAGGTTCAGGTGGTCGTGAAAACGATAGTTTTCTGCGCCGAGACCCAATGTCTGGTGCCACCTCATTCGTTTTTCTTTCCAGAATTCGTACCACTTCATTTCTTCACCTGGCTTGATGAAGAACTGCATTTCCATCTGCTCAAACTCGCGCATGCGAAAGATGAATTGGCGGGCTACGATTTCATTGCGGAATGCTTTTCCGATCTGGGCAATGCCGAAAGGAATTTTCATTCTTCCGGTCTTTTGAACGTTCAGGAAGTTGACAAAAATTCCCTGCGCCGTTTCGGGTCTTAAATAAATCTTGTTTGCATCTTCAGCAACAGATCCCATTTCAGTTGAGAACATGAGATTGAACTGACGCACATCGGTCCAGTTTTTCGTTCCGGATACAGGGTCGTTAATTTCGAGGTCGATGATAATCTGTTTCATGGCAGCCATATCAGCGCTACCCATTGCAGCCTTCAAACGTTCATTTGTTTCATCAATTTTTTTCTGATACTCTACCGTTCTCGGGTTGGTGGTAATAAACTTCTCCCGATCGAACGACTCGCCAAATCGTTTCGATGCCTTTTCAACTTCCTTTTCAATCTTGTCCTCAAGTTTAGCTGATGGCATCTTCGATCAATACGTCTGCGCGATACCGTTTTTTGGAATCTTTATTATCAAGCATTGGATCGCTGAATGCATCAACATGGCCCGAGGCCTTCCATGTAGTGGGATGCATAAAGATGGCGGCATCAATCCCGACGATGTTTTCATGAAGGAGAGTCATGAACTTCCACCAGTACTCCTTTATATTATTTTTCAACTCCGCGCCATTCTGACCATAGTCGTATACAGCGCTAAGCCCATCATAAATTTCACTTGAAGGAAAGATAAATCCATACTCCTTTGCGTGGGAGATCACGTTCTTTAAGAGGTTGTCGTCCTGATTCGCCATAGAACGGCAAATATAATATTAGTCCCGACAGACAGTCACCAAATTTTAGAAAACTTATGGCTTAACAGTTCGTTAGTCCACGCTGGCAATGGTGGGGCAACTTAATTGTGATAGTTGTCCCAAGCCCTGGGGTAGAATCCAGTTGGATCGAACCTGAAAGCTTCATCAACGCCTCCTTAACAATGTATAATCCTAATCCGGAACCTTTGGATTTTTCGTTCGCACGATAGAACATGTCGAATATTTTTGTATGGTATTCGCGGTCGATGCCTTGTCCGTTATCCTCCACCTTTATGCAAAACACACGTCCGCTTACCTGATAACGCAATCGAATATATTGTTCTCTTTTGCGACTGTCATGATATCGCACTGCATTCGATATCAAGTTTCCGATGATCACCTGTAACCTGTTTCTATCGGATTCAATAGTCAGGTCATGATGGAATGTCGATCTCGAACTTTATATTCTCAGCTTCAGGTGAAAACTTCAGATTTTCCCACACTTCCTGCGCAAGGGAAACGATGTTCACTTTTTCCTTTTTGATCTCCAGCCTGTTGTTCCTGGAGTAATCAGTTATGTCTTTTATAAATCTGTCTAGCGAAAGCACACGATCCCTCATCATGGCGAGGTACTTGGCTAACATCTTCGGGATTCTGACTTCGTTCCGTGATGTTAATCAACCCCATTACCGATGTTAAAGGAGCGCGAAGATCGTGAGATGTGCTATAAACAAATCTGTCAAGCTCTGTGTTGGTCTTGCTGAGTAAATTATTGTTTTCAACAAGCTTCAAGGCATTGTGGTGGTTGAGGCTTATCAAAAGATAGACTGACATCACACCGGCAGGGAGTGCTGCTGTAAAATTCAACACGACGAAGAAGGTCAGTGTGTCATTGTCGTATACTCGTTCCGGCAGAATGACTAAAGTCTACAAAATAGGCTAGCACAAACAACACATATGTAAAGACCGCAAAGAGTATTGAGATCAAGCCGTTTTTCATAATTGAAGACCGCGAAGGCAACAATTGCAATAACTATAAAAAATATGAATGCGCCGGTATTGGGTGATTCACTGGCAGCAAGAAGTACAGCGTGATATTGAGTGTAGGAAGGAGAAAGTAGTTTGCAAGACAATGGTTACCTTGACGATGGATCCCAATCGAAAAACCGAGCAATAGAATGGCTGCCAAGGAATACTGGAATGTTTGCATACGTTCCGAGGGCGATATCAAAAAGCATGTAGATCAGGCATAATAACATGCCGATCATTGCAAATTGTCCCGAAAGCATTGCCTGCTTGAATTCACCGTAGGATTCGATAAACTTATCCTCACCGATTATCAGATCACGCACCCATTTCTCGAATCGCATCCCCTCTCTAAATTTGAGAACACAAAAATGCTTCAATCTTTCAGCCGGCTTTTTTACATTACGAGCGGCAGCGTATCCGTGCAAGATTTTCTAAAAAAAATAAGAATAATGGTTGGATGTGATGACGGATGCGTCGTTTTAGTACCGCATTTTACGTTGTTCCCACTTCGAAATAGGATAATATTGAATATCTTTCCACAACTGCATGATCCCAATAATTCGAAAAATAGGATTAGCCATTGCGTTCTCACCACGCATTGAAGCGTTGCTGGCCGAGGCCGTGCGTCTTAAAAAAAATGTGGGATGCAGAATTGTTGCTGATCCACGTTGGTAATCGTGGGAAGGAGTTGGAAGAGCGGCTGCAACAGCTTTTAGAGTCGGCCGGCCTTGCCGGAGAAAATTCGGTCAAGATATTTTGGGAGACGGGCAAACCCAGCGAACGTATTCTCAGCACCTGCCGAAAAGAACGGATCGACCTTTTGATCGCTGGCGCTCTAAAGAAGGAGAATCTTGTTCAATACTATCTCGGAACCGTAGCGAGGAAGATATTGCGAAAGGCTGATTGTTCAGTTCTCCTGCTAACCAATCCATCCAAAACACCATACCCTTTTCAGAACATTGTTGTTAATGCCGATGACAGTCCCTTTGTTGAGGAGGCAATTGTTTCCGCCTGTCACATCGGATTAAAAGATAAAGCAGACTGGCTGCATGTTGTGCGGGAAATAAAAATGTACGGACTTACTATGACTGTGTCTGAACGATATTCTGAAGAAGAATATGAAAACGTAAGACAGAATCTGGTAAAGGACGAGATAGCTAACGTTGAAAAAATTCTTCAGCGCGTTCCACATGAAGGTCTGAAAGTCAACATAAAAATAGTCTCAGGAAAATCGGGATTTGAGATAGCTCAGTTTGCTCAGCGAAAGCAAGCGGACCTGCTCGTTGTGGGTGCACCACCAAGAAGATTTTCCTTGTTCGACCGCGTATTTACACACGATCAGGAGTACATCTTCGCAGACCTGCCGTGTAATTTGCTTATCGTCAATCCACGAAAGGAGGCTGCCCGTGGGTAAACTAGGACACGCCGACGTAGTGCATCTGCTAGTGCAACTTAGCATTATGCTGGTCATGGCACGGCTGTTTGCTGAAGTTCTTAGAAAATTAAATCAACCAGCAGTTATTGGCGAGATCCTCGCGGGAATTTTACTCGGACCTACAGTATTAGGGATGCTAAAGCCCGATTGGTTTGAAGCGCTCTATCCTGCGGGAGCAGTTGCTGGTGTTGTTTTGTCCGGCTTTGTTCAGGTCGCTGTTATCATGCTGCTGTTCATAGCAGGACTTGAAGTTGATTTGCATATTGTCTGGCAACAGGGACGGCAAGCCATAACCACAAGTCTTTTTGGACTGATCATTCCATTTGTCATTGGTTTTGTGTTTCCTTATTTCTTTCCTCAATTCTTTGGCATTGCCGACGTAAACGGTCGACTCATATTCGCCCTCTTTATGGGTACGGCAATGGCTATTACTGCACTACCTGTAATTGTTCGAATACTGATGGACATCAACCTGTTCAAGTCACGGATGGGACTGTTGGTAGTCGCTTCGGCGATGGTTGATGATCTTGTTGGATGGTTGATCTTCTCTGTAATCCTTGGTCTGATCGGAAAACAAGGATCGATGCCGTTGATCAATACCATTATCCTTACCCTCGGATTTGCTGCATTTATGCTCACCGTTGGACGCGGAATGCTGAACAGAGTGCTTCCCTGGGTTAACAAAAAACTCGCATGGCCCGGTGGCGTATTGTCATTGTCACTTGCTTTGTGTTTCCTTGCAGCAGCATTTACGGAGTGGATTGGTATCCATGCCATCTTCGGTGCATTTATAATGGGAGTTGCGTTGGGCGACTCGGAACATTTTTCTGAACGTGCCAAAGAAATCGTTCATCAATTCATCAATAATATTTTTGCCCCTTTATTCTTTGTCTCGATCGGTTTGAGGGTAAACTTTATTTTAAACTTTGATCTTAGGTCTAACTTTAATAATAATCGCGATTGCATTTATTGGTAAGATTGTAGGAAGTGGTTTGGGGACCAGGTTGGGAGGCTTTTCGTGGAAGGAGTCGCTTGCAGCAGGATTCGGTATGAATGCGCGTGGTGCGATGGAAATCATACTCGGTATCATCGCCCTTGAGAATGGATTAATTAATGAAAAGGTGTTTGTTTCTCTCGTAATCATGGCCCTCGTCACCAGCATGACAAGCGGACCGTTGATGAAGTGGAGCTTATCCAGAAAATGGAAATTTTGAGGTATAAGGGTATAGGGGTATAAGGGTATAAGGGTATAGGGTATAGGGAATAGGGTATATGGTATACGGAAATAGCAACGGCTTACATAGTGCGTTAGCATCGGGTCAGTCACACCCGCACCCACACACCAACTCCCGCCTACGCGAAGCGCTTCGGACGGGCAGGCATAACTTCATAACTCCTAACTCCTAACTCCTAACTTAGTCTATCGTCTTCGCTTTCTCCCAATACACGTCCATTTCCGCAAGAGTCATGTCTTCAATTTTTTTGCCCGCCTTCTTAGACTCTGACTCCAGATACTGGAAACGTTTTATAAATTTCTTATTCGTTCTTTCAAGTGCCTCTTCAGGATCAATTTTAATAAACCTTGCGTAGTTCACGAGAGAAAAGAGCAGATCGCCGAACTCCGCCATTGCCCTTTCTGCGTTGATCGATTCGTCAGATTCAGCATTGAATTCTTTCTTGAACTCCTGCATTTCCTCTTCCACTTTTTCCCATACCTGTTCCTTTTTTTCCCAGTCAAAACCGACGCCTCTTGCTTTGTCCTGAATGCGGATAGCTTTGACCAACGCAGGCAGTGTTTTTGGAACACCTTCCAGGACCGATTTGTTGCCCGTCCTTAACTTGATCTTTTCCCAATTGTTCTTTACGGTTTCCTCATCGTTCGCTACCACATCGCCATACACATGAGGATGGCGTTCAATTAGTTTGTCGCAGATAGAATTAAGCACATCGGACATATCAAAAGCCTTTAGCTCCGAACCTATCCTTGAATAGAAAACCAGGTGAAGCATTAGGTCACCAAGCTCTTTCTTGATCTCGCCCAGATTACTTTCCAGAATCGAGTCGGAAAGTTCATATGTTTCCTCGATGGTGAGATGGCGCAAGCTTTCCAGCGTTTGCTTTTTATCCCAGGGGCAGTTTTCGCGTAGCTCGTCCATTATTGTGAGCAGTCGATCGAAGGCCAGTAACTTGGCTTCCCGGTTTGGATCTGGCGCTGATAAGGCTTTTTTCATTTGTATGATAAACTTAAAAATTCAATGGCCTGTTATCGAACTAGTGTATTACTTTTGCAGCAGCAAACATCGCGATTCGTCTATCTAAATAAACAAAGCTGATGACAGTTTTTTTGCTCACGATTGGTGTTTTTGGTTTGTTTTTCATTTTGATGTCTGTACGACTAATTTTTTTGAAAAACGGGGAATTCAGGGGTACGTGTGCTTCGCAGAGCCCGTTTCTTAATAAAGAAGGGATCACTTGTGGCTATTGCGGAAAGGCACTAAAGCCAGGAGATAGTGCATGTGGAGACCCTGAGGGTGAGAACGGCTTGAAGCCTATGCCGAAAGTGAAAGGCGAATAATTGTATTCCCATTATTCTTTTTAATTTTGACCCCCTTCGCGAGACGTTCGCACTTATTCTTTATCTACACTTTGGCAGGCCATTTTTTGATAAAACCCCTTAAACGTGCCTTTAATTAAGTCTATTTCAGGAATCCGCGGAACCATTGGAGGAATCACCGGCGAAAACCTCACCCCGCTTGACATTGTTAAATTTGCTGCCGCGTTTGGAATGTGGCTCAAGAAAAAAAGCGGCACGACAAAGATTGTCATAGGTCGTGATGCCCGACCCTCCGGCGAAATGGTAAGTACTCTTGTAACGTCTACTCTGCAGGGGCTGGGGATAAACGTAATAGACCTTGGATTGTCGACAACACCCACGGTTGAAATAGCAGTACCCCTTGAAAAAGCAAGCGGCGGGATCATCATTACCGCAAGCCACAATCCTGTGCAGTGGAATGCATTAAAGTTATTAAATGAGAAAGGCGAGTTTATTTCGGCGAGCGATGGAGAAGAGCTTTTGAAACTTGCCGAGAAGGAGGCGTTTGAATTCGCACCGGTTGCCAAGCTTGGTAAATACCAAAAGAACGACGATTACCTTCAAAAGCACATTGACGCAATTCTTGAATTGCCGCTTGTTGATGTCGAGGCGATCAGAAAGAGGGGATTCAAGGTTGTCGTTGATGCTGTAAACTCTTCAGGAGGAATCGCGGTGCCGATGTTGTTAAAGGCGTTGGGTGCGACCGTTAAGGAGATGTATTGTGATCCGACGGGTCACTTTCCACATAATCCTGAACCTTTGCCTGAACATCTGACTGACATATGCCGTGAAATAAAAAAAGGAAAATACGATCTGGGAATAGTGGTGGATCCTGATGTAGACAGGCTTGCATTTGTCACCGAGGATGGCACCCCATTCGGAGAAGAATACACATTGGTCGCAGTTGCCGACTATGTGCTTTCATCAGGCAAGAAAAAGAAAGGCAATACAGTGTCTAACTTATCGTCTACACGCGCACTTCGGGATGTAACGGAAAAAGCTGGCGGGCAGTATTCCGCGGCGGCAGTTGGCGAAGTGAACGTTGTTACCATGATGAAGGAAACGAGCGCGGTAATTGGAGGCGAAGGCAACGGAGGCGTTATTTATCCGGATCTTCACTATGGAAGAGATGCCTTGGTAGGCATAGCGTTGTTCATGGCCCATCTCGCAAAATCAGGAATGACTGTTTCGAGATTAAGGGCGACGTATCCGAACTATATAATTTCAAAAAATAAAATAGAGCTCACGCCTAACATAAATGTGGACAAGGTGCTCGAAGAAGTAAAAAAGAAATATAAGAAGCAGCCAATCAATACAGCCGATGGTGTTAAGATAGAGTTTGACAAGGAATGGGTACATCTGCGTAAATCCAATACAGAGCCGATCATTCGCATTTATGCTGAATCGGATATGGAGGTCAAAGCAGAACACCTGGCGAAAAAGATCATTGCCGATATCAAAGAGATCATCTCGGAGAAGGCTGTAGCTTAGAGTGAATCATTAACCTGAAGATAGATGCGTATTTACCTGGATAATGCGGCAACGACGCCGCTCGACCCGGAAGTGTTTGATGCAATGAAGCCGTTCATGCTGGAGGATTTTGGTAATCCGTCATCAACGCATTCACATGGAAGAAAGGTCAGGGCTGCCATTGAGTCATCGCGAAAGAAGATCGCGGAGCTATTGCATTGTACTCCTGGTGAAATCATTTTTACTTCCGGAGGAACCGAGGCTGACAACGCGATATTGGCCGGTGGAATTCAAAGCTATAATGTAAAGCATGTCATATCATCTCCCATTGAACATCATGCCGTAGAGCAAACGCTTGAGACAATGGCAAAGAAAAATATCATCAGCCTTTCGATGGTCAACCTTGATAAGGATGGCCAGGTGGACTATACACATCTTGCAAAACTTCTGAAAGAACATCCCGGATCGTTAGTATCGCTGATGCACGCAAATAATGAGATAGGAAACTTGTTGGACATTGAACGAGTGGGCGAGTTGTGTGCAAAGTACAATGCCTATTTTCATTCAGATACCGTACAAACTGTGGGTCATTATGTTCACGATCTGACAAAGATCAAAATCCACGGAATGACTGCAGCGGCTCATAAATTTCACGGACCAAAAGGAGCAGGATTCATGTTCATCAGAAAGGACAAGAAGATCCAACCATTTGTGCATGGTGGAGCACAGGAGCGCAACATGCGTGGTGGAACAGAAAATGTATATGGTATCATCGGTCTTGCGAAAGCGTTAGAGATCGCTTACCGTGATATGGCAGAACATACTCGTAAGATTGAGTCTTTGAAAAGGCGGATGATTGAAAAACTCAGAGCGAATATTCCCGGTGTTGATTTTCACGGAGCATCGGCGGATCTAGACCGAAGTTTATATACCGTGCTCAATGTATGCCTGCCTGAGTCGGATGAAAATGATATGGTGTTATTCAATCTTGATCTTCAAGGGATATCTGCGTCAGGTGGAAGTGCATGTTCCAGTGGCGCATCTACAGGTAGTCATGTACTCGGTGCGTTGTATCCGGGATCGAAGCGAGGTGCTGTGAGATTCTCTTTCAGCAAATTCAATACGGCAGAAGAAGTGGATTACGCCGTAACGAAGCTTCAGAACTCTATAAGATTACTGCCTGATCTCCTCTACGTGGGCTCCAGCGAGTGTTGTAGCTTCAGTAAATCATGGCTCCGGAGGAGCCACTGCTGAACATTATCGGAACCCTCACATTCTATTTTATAAGCGTCGGTAATGGTTGAGTCGGATTAGTCTGATTAACTATTAGTCTTCATGAGTCGTATTTCATGAGAGCGTGCTAGGCTTTAGCCCCGAATTTCGGTACTCACGTGGACCATGCTACCAACGCAGGTGGACCTGATCCCTACACCATCTCATCAAACGCCTTCGTGAACGTCTTCATCTCATCCAACGTGCCGATACTCACCCGGAACCATTGCTGATTGTTATAATCCCAAACACGTATTCCAATCCCGCGTTCTTCCAACTTCGTCAACACTTGCGCTGCATCTGCTTTGGCAGGAAAGAAAAGAAAGTTCGTGTAGGACTTCCCATACCAGATTCCTTTTTTATCCAGATAATCAGTAAGATGCTTGCGGGCCTCTGCATTCTTTTTTCGACACATCTCCATAAATGCGGTATCTCCCAACGATGCTTTCGCTGCAGCAAGCGCAGACTGATTGTTGGCGATGCCCATGTGATACTTATCGATCTTTTTAATGAGATCTGGTTTTCCAATAACATAACCGATCCTCAATCCCGCCAGTCCGTATATCTTTGAGAATGTTCTTGAGACAACCACATTCGCATCTGCTTTCACAACATCAACCATAGAAATTTGATCTTTCGGGTCGAGGAATTCGAGGTAGGCTTCGTCTACATATACCGTTGTTTTCTTTGAGACTTCTTCGCAGAATTGCTTCACGCGAACAGGATCTACTAATGTACCCGTTGGATTGTTTGGATTGCAAATAAACACCAGCTTCGTGTCATCTGTAACTCTAGCGGCAATTGCATCGTAATCATGTTCCAACTTGTCGTTCAGATTCACTTTGTCCCATGTTGCACCAAACGTCGTGGCATAATTCATCAGCAATGGAAACGTGGGAAATGCCGAAACAATCCGTCCGCCTTCAACACCGAAAGCGGCTCCAGCCTGACATAACAGGTCGCCAGAACCCGCGCCAACGCTAATGTGCGCCGGAGTCACTCCTTCTTTCTGTGCAAGAATTGCTTTCATCTCCTCCTGAACATCGAATGCATAACGATTTCCTTGAGCGATGATCTCTTGAAGCGCTTTCCTGGCCTTCTCCGAAGGACCATACGGGTTTTCGTTTGAATTCAGCTTTATCCTGATCGGCGATAAAGCTTTCCCCATTCGTTGGCGCTCGACCTCGCTAACAGGCGCAGCCATGAGCTGCTGTGACAATGACATTCCAATCGGTAAGCCTGCTGCTAATGAAAGTGTAGATTTAAGCCAGTCTCTTCTGTTTTGCATGACTGAAAGTTTAGGTGTTGCCGAATTTAGTCAATTGCACTTTGAATCATCATTTGATGGTCTGCTGTGTGTTCACGGACGGGATGCGGGTCCGAATCACCTCCCACCCACGATTAACGGATCCTGACGCATTCTACCGGTAGGCAGGTCGACGATTCAGTTGGGAATTATCCCCATTTTTTTCATGAGATAAGTAGCATTCATTTTTTGAGCGAGGCCTGATTTCAACTTATAGTCGAAAGACAATTGATCATTTTCGATGATCGCTTCGAAGCAGAAGTTTCGGATCTGCCTGGGATATTCTTTCTCTAGTTCTCCCAACGTCAGATCGTGCGTTGCAATAAGAGCGAGGCACGGATGCCCCAACAGCTGACGCACCAACGCTATAGAACCTAGTTGCTTGTCGGTTGAGTTCGTTCCTTTTAAAATTTCATCCAGAAGAATGAAAAGGGGTTTGTCACAGCCTCAACTCATCCATGATCGCCTTCAGTCGATTCAACTCAGCATAGAAATAAGACTGATGCTCTTTCAAAGAATCGGCCGTTCTCATACCGGTCCTCATCTGAATAATAGGACATCGGAAGGAGCTGGCGCAGACGACGGCTCCATTAAGCGCAAGAACCAGATTAACACCCATTGAACGCAGGAAAGTACTTTTACCCGCCATATTTGCGCCGGTAATAATTACAACAGATTGGTTTTTGTCGACTTGCAGATCGTTGCTAACGCACTCATTTTCATTGATCAAAGGATGACCGAGACCGTCGGCATCGATCACGAGGTCCTTTTCAATTTTAGCATAAACAAATGAGGGGTGGTTGAAAGAGAACGTGCCGAAGCTGCACAATACCTCGGCTTCGCTGATGACCTCGAGCCAGATTTTCAAGTTCGACGCATTTTCATCTTTCCATTTTTCCAGTCTGTATACACATTGAAGATCAAACATCAGACAGACTGTTCACAACCAAGTTTGTCATAGCGTTGAGCCGGGCGTTAAAGGTGCTGACCAACGATGCAACGCTTTTACTTTTACATCTGCTTCTTTTGCACTGGCAGACAGCTTCTGCATCAATGGTGAAGAAAACTCTTCAGCCTGAAGAAAATGCAGGAGGTGTGCGTACTTTTCAAGGATCGTCTTCTTTCTGCTGATGTATTCGTGAAAGACATTCACTCTTTTAATATATAGCCCCAGTATCGCCCATTGAGCGATTGCAAGGAAAATAGCCAACGATTTCAAAGGCGGATAAAAGAATGCGGCGATGATCGAAGTTAAGGTCGCTGCCGGCAGACGCGTAGAGAACAATCTTAAACCAGTCTTTTGTGAATAGAATCGAAGGCGTTCTCAGCCATGCCAATAGTTCATCATGATCGTGTGGTTGCTCGTTGATTTCCAAACCTGCTGCCTGGAAATGCTGACGGAATTCTGTTTTTTGAGCAAGCTCTTTTATCGCAATCTGGTTTTCTAGGATCTCCTCATGTCAAGCAACGCATCAGATAGACGGCTAGCCATTCGCTGTTTGCCACGGATAGTATTACACCGGCTTACACTTTGGAATAGCGATCCATCTCCGAAAATGTCAAGGTCGTGTGTATAGGGATGGTGGGGATCGATAAATTCTGACCCGTTGGCAAATCCGCTAACATCACCGATTAGCGATTTTGCTTCATGCTCATTTATTCTCAACAGATTTTCATGATGTGTTTTTTGTTCAAACATCCTGCTGTGTCGCTGAACAAGTAGGACGAACGCCACCAGCAAAAGCAAGGCCGCGTAGGCGAGGATTGTGATTGGTAAAAGCAAAATAGGCAGTGATCAAAAAGCAAAGGGCTGTGATCAATCTCAGGTTAGAAACAAGATTTATCTTCTTCCTCTCGGCGATCAGCGATGTCGTAAAATGGTCACAACGTTTCTTATAGAAAGAAATTAGTTCAGGTAGATTCATGCAGCGATAATAATACTTAGAGGATGCGTTCGATTACTCGCATCAATTTTTCCAGACCTTCCTGATCCTTTTTATCGAAATCGTTCAATTTGTCGCTATCGACATCCAGCACAAGAGCGACCTGCCCACCTTTAAAAGCAGGAAGTACGATTTCTGATTGCGAGGCTGAGCTGCACGCGATATGCCCAGGAAATTCTTCCACGTTCGGAACGATGATCGTCTTTTTTTCTTTCCAGGCGTATCCACAAACACCACGTCCATATTCTATCCGTGTACAGGCAATAGGGCCCTGGAACGGACCAAGAACAAGTTGATTTTCTTTTACCAGATAGAACCCAACCCAGAAAAAATTCATGGTTTGTTTAAGTGCCGCGGCAATGTTCGACAAATTGGCAATTAAATCGGCTTCGCCTGAGACGAGAGCTTCAATCTGAGGAAGCAAGGTTTCGTAGCGTTCAGCTTTTTCAGCAGATTTCGAGATTAGAAGTTCTTCGGCCATGACCAGCTCTTTTGGTTTTATACGCGTTAAATTCTTTCCAGCTTTTTTCTTGTCTTTTCATTTTCAACATTGCCCGTATTCAATGTGGAGGCAGGTTCAAACAAGAGCAAGTGGACTTCTTCGTTTGCTACAGGCCTATGTTCCACACCACGCGGAACAATGATAAATTCTCCTTCGTTCACTTCCTCAACTCTGTCGCGAAATTCCATCCGTAGTGTTCCTTTGATTATCAAAAACAACTCATCCTCTACATCGTGATGATGCCACACAAATTCACCTTTTAATTTTACCGCCTTGACAAATTGACCGTTAAGTTCTCCAATTACGCGGGGATTCCAATAATCTGAAAAGGTTTTCAGTTTTTCATCAATGTTTACTTTTTTCATATATCTTCAATCGTTCCTTATGAAACGCATTTGCATCGCGTTGGTTGGTGACTTCAGTGAAAAGATGCACACCCACCTCGCATTAAACAACGCTGTAGAACACTGTCGTAAACATCTTGATTTTTTAGTTGAAACGCAGTGGATTTCTTCAACTTCTTTGTCCTCTACCGGCCTTGATCAGAATAAGTTTCAAGGTTGCTGGATCGTTCCCGGATCGCCTTACAACGACGACGAAGCCGTTCTTGCCACAATAAAGTGGGCACGCGAAAATAACTTCCCGATTCTTGGCTCCTGTGGTGGGTTTCAGTACATGATTTTGGAATACGCCCGAAACGTCCTGCAAAATTCCAATGCCTTCCATCAGGAAACTCATCCACAAGCAACAGCGCCTGTCATTTCGAAGCTAAGCTGTTCTCTGAAAGGTCGTCAGGAAGAGGTATTGATAACCGATAAATCGTCGTGGCTTTATAAAGTTTTGAATACGGAAAAAGTAACGGGACATTTTTATTGCAGCTATGGATTCAACGAAATGTATAAGGATGATTTTAATGGGAAGTTGTCTTTTACTGCGAATTCATTAGAAGGAGAGGTGCGTGCCTGTGAACTAAAAACGCATCGATTCTTTAATGGCACATTATTTCAGCCGTCGTTAGATTCGACGGTTGATCAACCCAATCCGCTGTTGCTGGACTTCTTTCGTTAGCTGCATGGTAATTAGTGTAATGAGAAAGTTGCAGGAGCGAAGCCGATAGTGTGTGCGTGCTCCAAGTGTGTACCTCGACTTTTTAATCGCAGAGAACCACAGAGGGAATGCACGCAGAGATATCGCAGAGGAAATGCATATGTTACTCATTCATCATTCCTCATTCCTCATTCTTCATTCATTGATCATTGCTCACTGCTCATTGATCATTGTAAACGATCCTCAACGTATCCGAATGTATCGAATGTTGATTCATGAATTCTACCGTGAAGGGTAGGCGCAGGAATTCCTTTTTCAAATAATCTGGGTGACTGAAAGATGCGGGCTTCGTCCCACAGGTTGCGTTCTATGAAAAGATTGAGGGTGGTTGCACCTCCTTCGACCAGCACTGACTGAATGTTTCTCTTGAATAAGTCCTTTATGACATTGGATATAAAATCTTCATCCTCTACGCGCGCCAATATCAGGTTCGGATGTTCCTCATGCTTCAACACATTGTATAGGATTGTTTTTTGCTTTTTGTTAAAAACGTGGAGTTTCTGATCCAGTCTCAAAAAGCGGTCGAAGACCACTCTTACGGGATCCCGACCCGCCCAGTCACGAACATTCAATTGAGGATTATCGTGTGCTGCTGTTTTTGCACCAACAAGTATTGCATCTTCTTCCGATCTCCATTTGTGAGCAAGCTGGCGGGAATATTCATTGCTGATCCATTTCGAGTCGTAATTTTCGCGCGCAATAAATCCATCAGCGGTCTCTGCCCACTTTAGCACAATGTATGGACGATGCTTTTCCACGAATGTGAAGAATCTTTTGTTCAGCTCATGACCAGCTTTGTCGAGGATACCAGTGGTCACTTCGATGCCTGCTGACCTGAGTTTTCGAACGCCTTCACCAGATACGAGAGGGTTTGAATCAAGATTTGCTATTACAACTTTCTGTACACCGTTGGCGATGAGCATATCCGCACAGGGTGGTGTTTTGCCTGTGTGAGAACATGGTTCGAGATTAACATAGACAGTACTTTCTTTCAGCAGGCTTTTATCCATTACCGAATTAACTGCATTTACTTCAGCGTGCGGCTCCCCGAATTTTTTGTGCCAACCTTCGCCGATGATTTTGGAGTTGTGAACGATCACGCTACCAACCAATGGATTCGGGCTTACACTTCCTCGCCCTAGTTCAGCGAGCTCAAGTGAACGGCGCATAAAAACTTCATCTATGTGGTGATCGTGTTTTATCATTGACTATACTTGCAAAGATTGCCAAGCCACAATGAATTCCAAAGTATTGTTTAATGATTTAGTGAAAGCAATAACTATTGATGAAGGTGTCGACGAGATTCAGGCAATGGCATACATAATCCTGGAGAATACGCTGAGGGTTTCAAGAACGGATGTTCTTACGGAAAGAGATGTCCAGGTTACGTCTGCAGACGATAACGCAATAACGAATGCAGTAAGAAGGATAAACAGCCAGGAGCCAATTCAATATGTTTTTGGCTGGACAGAATTTTATGGACGAAAGTTTAATGTAAACCCGGATGTGTTGATTCCCAGACCGGAAACGGAAGAACTTGTTTCGCTGGTGAAAGAATACACCAAGGGAAGAAACATTTCAGGGCCACGGATACTGGATATTGGAACCGGTAGCGGCTGTATCGCTGTTACCCTGGCGTTGGAAATTCCGGGATCAAAAGTGTTTGCTACGGATATAAGCGAAAAAGCTCTTGAAACTGCGCGACAAAATGCAGCTGCGTTAAAGGCGGTCGTTGGCTTTTTTAATAATAACATTATCGATCAGGACTATTCCTGTTGAGCCATTGGATGTTGTGATAAGTAATCCTCCCTACATCCCATTATCCGAAAAGCCATCGATGAAGAACAACGTTATAAGATTCGAGCCATCTCAGGCGTTATTTGTTTCAGATGGAGATCCCGTGGTATTCTACAGGGCAATTGCAAAGAAGGCATTTGCGAGTCTGGATTCAGGCGGCCTGCTGGCAGTAGAGATCAATGAGCGCTTCGGATCAGACGTGGCGAGCATTTTAACTGACCTGGGATTTGCAGACGTCCGGATTCTGAAAGATCTATTTCATAAGGAAAGAATTGTAAAAGGCATTCGGGCATAATACTTTTGACGGTATAGGTACTTGAAATAACTCTTTGTATTAAATGACTAAACCGGTTGCAGTCTCTTTTATCGGTGCAGGCAATCTTGCGTGGCACCTCGCTCCGGCGCTGGACAATGCCGGATATGTTGTAAAAGAAGTTTACAGCAGAGACCCACGGAATGCGGAGGCGCTGGTGGAACGCTTGTATGAGGCCGAAACCAAGTCAGACCTCGACTTTTCGACCAGCAAATCGTCGGTTTTTATCGTTGCTGTTTCAGATGATGTTATCGGCGATATCGCACAGGAAATTGCACTTCCCGAAGATGCTGTTCTGGTACACACTTCAGGTAGTCAACCCCTGAGTGCTTTGGGATATGCAGCTACTCCAAATCTCGGGGTGTTTTATCCGTTGCAGACGTTTACAAAGAATAAGAAGGTCGAGTTCAACTCCATTCCGATTTTTATTGAAAGTGAAACCACTGCCGGAGAAAAACTTCTTATGGCGATGGCAAAAGGTATCGCGAAGAATGTTTTCAAGATCAGATCCGAGGAGCGAAAGGCTCTCCACGTCGCCGCAGTGTTTGCATCTAACTTTACAAATCATATGCTATACCTGGCTCAGCAGATCATGAGAGAAAACTCATTGAGCTTTGAATGGCTTAAGCCTTTGATATCAGAAATGATCACGAAAAGCCTCTCCATCGGTCCGGAAAATGCACAAACAGGTCCCGCAAGAAGGGGTGACCTTGAAACACTCGATAGCCACATGGACTTCCTTAAGGATGACGAAACTGTCTCCGAATTGTACAAAATCATCAGTCAGGATATTGTCGACCGGTACACACGCGAACTATGACGCTGACCATATGGTGATTTTGCGAATGGGAGATTGATTGATTGTTGTAAATTATATTATTGAAAGGACGGCAGTAGTTAGTAAGTGTATTTAAGTCCCCTTCAGGGGATTTAGGGGTTTCGAAGGCAGCATTCATTGATCATGAGTTGCAGTTATTTCCATCACCTTATCGGAAAAGTCATATACGTCCAGTGGTGCATTGCACAGGATCACAAAAAAGAATTTCTTGTCGGGAATCGATACATAATTACAAAGAAAACCTCCCTGGCTTCCTGTATGACCTACGATCTTTTCCCCCTTGGCGTAACCCCAATGAACCAAGACCAACCGATCATTGGTGAGTATGCTTCACCTTTTTCTCCAGGCGTAAACCATGACCAGCTCGCCTCAAAAGGCTGGGTGCCCTTCCAGTTGTCAAACTGTTTTGCCGTACGTGACTCTTCAATGATCTGCTGTGGAAGGAAGGCAGCATTCCGGATTGCTCGTTCGTACTGAGCCAGCTCTTCCACGCTACTCCAGACTCCGCCGTTCCCCGCGGCGGCGAAGGTTGGTTCTTCGCCATAGTCGTCTTGGGTCCATTCGCCTTTGTTCATCACATAAGCATGACTAACCCCGGATTCAGGGTGTGGACCATCCGTTATCGTGCTCTGCTGCATTCCCGCCTTCTTAAAAATTTGCTCTGATATAAACTGTTGCCATTTCATTCCGCTTACTTTTTCTATGATCAGAGCTAATCCGTTATATGCCGGATTTGAGTATTCGAATTGTGATCCTGGTTCAAACAAAAGCGAATCCGCTTTAGTGATTGGATACCAGTTCTCTGCATCCTTAGCCGTAAGGTAGAATACCGTGTCGCTGGCTACATCCCGGATGTCGGGTAGGCCAGACGTATGGGTGAGCAAATGTTTGATCTTAACTTTTTGTGCGATGGATTTATCCCTGAATTCCGGGAAGTATTTGATGATGCTGTCTTCTAACGCGAGTTTTCCCTGCTCAGCAAGCAACAGTATACCGTTGGCGACAAATGTTTTTGATATGGATCCAAGATTGAACAACGTCTTTGACGTGATTGGCTCCCTGGTTTCCAGGTCTGCAAGTCCGTATCCTTTAGAGAAAACAATACTGTCATTGATCATCACCAGCACTGCGCCACCCGGTCCGTGGGGATTGAACGCTTCGCTGAAGAAGTTATCCAGTTCGGTCGCGAGAATTTGGTTTTCGGTGTTTTTCGTCGAGCAACTGACAACGGCGAGAAGAATAACGGATAAAAAAATGAGTTTCATGTATAAAAGTAATTTCATTTTGGCGTTGTGTTAGACGATTATAATGAGTCTCTTTACTTTTTGTTTGAAGGAACGTTAACTTTAGGAAATCTATGGACACTCATAATGTCATCCTTACTACTGGACAATGGGCAAAATACGCTCATAAGGCCGGACTTTAAACAACTATAACTCGACCCACACAGATGTCAAAGGGCATTTCATTAAACCAACGTCCCAGGCGAAACCGTAAGACCAGTGCAATCCGCGCGATGGTCGAGGAAACAAAAGTAACGACAGATGACCTCATCTTTCCCCTTTTTCTAATAGATGGGAAAAATACAAAGACTGAAGTCGGTTCAATGCCCGGTATTTTCAGGCTATCCATCGATTTAATGTTGAAAGAAATAGAGGAATGTTTGAAGCTTGGTATTAACGTATTCGACGTATTTCCGGCGGTAGAAGATCAATGGAAGGACAAGACCGCCACCAGAAGTTACGATCCTGGTTTTTTTTATCTGAAGGCTCTGCGGCAAATCAAAAAGGAATTTCCTGAGGCCTGCATAATGACGGATGTTGCCATGGACCCTTATAGCTCAGACGGTCACGACGGTCTGGTGAAAGATGGAAAGATCCTTAATGATGAAACGCTTGAAATATTGGGACGGATGGCATTAGCACAAGCGGAAACGGGAATTGATATTCTTGGACCGTCCGACATGATGGACGGCCGTGTAGGCTATATCCGGAACGTATTAGATACAAATGGATTTACGGATGTATCGATCATGAGCTACACTGCCAAGTATGCCAGCGGTTTTTACAATCCATTCCGCGACGCGTTGGATTCGGCGCCAAAGTTTGGCGATAAAAAAACGTACCAGATGAATCCTGCCAACCGGAGAGAGGCGCTGAGAGAAGCACAACTTGACGAAAATGAAGGGGCAGATTTCCTGATGGTCAAACCTGCGTTGGCATACCTCGATATAATACGATTGCTAAAAGATAATTCATCCTTGCCCATCGCGGCGTATAATGTGAGTGGTGAATATTCTATGATCAAGGCGGCCGCTCAAAAGGGTTGGCTGGATGGCGAACGCGTGATGAGAGAAACATTGCTAAGCATCAAGAGGGCAGGGGCGGACGTGATCTTAACCTACTTTGCAAAAGAATTTGCTCGAATAATCGCTTCTAATAAATGACGGATATGTCTGGCAGGTTATTCCTGTTTGTGGTTCTTTTATTGATAAACCTTTCCGGTCCCGTTTATCGATGGCCAGTCCATCGATCTTGATGGATTCGGAAGGATCGAGGTAAAAGGACAACTGGGTTACCTTCGCGATGCCGATGGCAAGTTGACCATCGACGACGTCAAGCACGCTGACATTCGCTGCAACTAATTCAGAATCTGCTCCGAACATTGCGTTTGATCGCTCCGCACACTGGTTCAAGATCGACATCACCAACAAGTTGGAAACAACCCAATGGTTACTGGAAATTGCGTATGCACCGCTGGATCAAATTGACTTTTACCTTCAAAACCCAGACGGCTCTATAATACATAAAGTTTCGGGAGATCATTATCCGATAGCTGACCGGGATCTGCTTCATCGCCATCCCATTTTTGCTTTCGAAATCCTGCCGGAACAATCGAAGACCATATATCTGCGGGTGCAAAGCATTTCGTCTGTCCAGGTACCCATCACCTTCTGGAACCGCGATGCTTTCCTTAAAACATCCTATAAGGTTCAATTATTCAATGGGCTGTTCTATGGCGCAATGTTACTGATGATACTCTATCAGTTGTTCCTCTTCTTTTCAATCCGCGACAAAATCACATTTTATTATGTGCTCACGTTGCTGACGATGGTAAACGTTGTAGCCTTCTTCCAGGGATATTCTTTCCTCTATGTTTATCCGAAGTATCCGCAGTTCAATGACATATTGGCGATGGTCACCGGACCGTTGTTTGTTGTTTGTTCTACCTTGTTAACTCGTGCGTTCCTTAATGTCCGCCACTTTAGCAAGCTGCTTGATAATTTGTTGCTGGGGAATATGTTCGCTGACCTCGGCGTGGTTGTGATCATGACCATCTATTTCCGGCAGATATCATTTCAATACCACAATTATCTCATTTTCCTTCACTGCCTGATTGCGTTGACTTGTGCAGGATATTGCCTCTACAGAAATTACAGACCAGCACGGTATTACCTTGTCGCGTGGTTTACATTGCTTGTGGCTGCCGGCATTTTTACAATCAGCAGCGTAGGTTTTATGCCTGGCCATCTTAGCACAAACTACACTGGACTAATGGCGGGATGCGTACTTCAGATGTTGTTTATCTCATTCGCACTCGGTGACAGGTGGCGAACACTCGAAAAAGAAAACCGCCGTGCTAAAGAAATAGAGTTCCTTCGTGAGCAGGAAGAAAAAGAAAGACTTGAGAGTGAAGTACAACTTCGGACAAACGAAATAAAAAAACAGAACATTCAGCTTGAGGAAGTGAACAATGTGAAAGACAAACTGTTTTCTGTCGTCTCTCACGACATCAAAGGTCCTCTTAGTTCGTTGCACCTCGCACTCACGCTTGCAAAATCTGGTGCATTGAGTTCTGAGGAGTTTCAGGAATTGACGGCCAGTCTTGAATTAAGACTCTTGCAGACTTCGGAGTTCATTGACAACCTGCTGCAATGGGCTAAGCTTCAGATGAGAGGAGAGACATTTGAGCCTGACAAACTCGACGTCTCAGCACTTGCACGCGAATCCGTGCGTTTGCTTGAGCCGGAATGTACGCAGAAGAAAATCACCTTGAAGAATAATCTGCAAGGCGCCTTCAACGCATACGCTGATCTGAACATGATGCGTTCCGTAGTCCGTAACCTGCTGACAAATGCAATCAAGTTTACCCAGCCGAATGGAACGATAACAATTAGCGCGTATCTGGTCGATAGGAAGGTTATTATTTCGGTGTCAGATACGGGGGTGGGAATTCCAGCAAGGAACCGCGACAGGCTCTTTACCATTACCAGTATCACTACCGAAGGAACACACAACGAAAAAGGAACCGGCCTGGGTCTGTTGTTATGCAGGGAATTCATAGAAAAAAATGGTGGAAAGATCTGGTTCGAGTCCGAAGAAGGAAAAGGCACAACTTTCTTCTTTTCTCTTCCCGTTTACGTTGAGGAGGTAATGGCGGCGGCCAAAAGCAATGGATGAGTCGCTGATTAATTCAGAATCCAGATTCAAGGTGGTATAGCTTTACAGTAGAATCTTCTTAATGCCCTCGCATATATGCAATACAGAATCGATCTATTTGCTGTATTTATTTTTCTGGGCATTGTGCAGGGATTTTTTCTGCTGGCGTTCTTTCTTTCCCGGGATCATCGGAAATCAAAAGCGAACCTGTTTCACGGGTTGTTCCTGCTGTGCATCGTTGCCTGTCTCACGGAGATATTTTTGATGTACACCGGCTACATCGTTCATTGCCTGTACCTCGTCGACTTCTCCGAAACGTTTGGTGTGGCGATCGGTCCCTGTTTTTATCTCCTGGTGTTGAGCCTTGTTCACGGATCGGTTGACCGTAAGAAATACCTTCACCTGGTTTTTCCCATAATCTATTTTTTCCTCCAGTTGCCATTCCTTATCCTGCCCGAGGACGCAAAGTATAATGCATGGATCGGCACTTATCATCCGGATTGGGCGTATCGACTGTTCGACTATACATATGATCCGCGCTTATTCTGGGTGACCGATAACTGTACTGAAGTTACCATCATATGTTTGCTCGTGTATGGTTCATTGGGATTGATAGAGATCTTCAAAGCATTCAGAAAGAAAAAGGAATCGTTCTGGCGTCCGCTGAATCCGGTCCTTAAGACTTTGCGATGGGAAGTATTTCAATTAGTGTCCGCAACTGTGGGTATTCTCGTCGTGAAGTTATTTCACAAAGAAGACACGGGAGATCACCTCTTTGCTGCTTATATAACGGTTACGATTTATTTGGGTAGTATAAGAATAGTGCGTGACTCCGGGTTTTTCAGGCAACCTTCATTGGCTGAGCCTCAAAAATATCGAACATCAGCCCTTACGTTGGAGGCACAAAAAAACTTGCTTGAAAAATTGAAAAGAGCCATGACCGAAACTAAACCGTTTGTTAAGCCTGATTTTTCATTGCCCGAATTGGCCCGCATGCTGGGCACCTCCGTTCACACCTTGTCGCAGGTTATTAATGATGGGTTAGGAAAGAACTTTTTTGAGATGACTGCGGAGTATAGGGTGGAGGAGGCAAAATCCTTGTTAAAGTCACAACCGAATATAAAAGTTGAAGAAATCGCCGGGCAGGTCGGATATAATTCAAAGTCTTCATTCAATACCTCATTCAAAAAAATTGCAGGCAAAACACCCTCGGAATTCAGAGCAGAGATTGTGGGAAAGTAAAACCCCTAAATCCCCTTTAGGGGACTTTAAATGCCACTAAGATTTTAAAGCATAATATACCTGAGTGTTGAGTGTTGATATATTGAGTGTTGAGTGTTTTCGTAGGCGATTATCTTCCGGTATGAGCGAAGTATCTTGGCAAAAAACACTCAACACTCAACATTCAGTAAGACAACAATCAAGTTGTTCCCATAACCTAATAGCATTGAGAGGGGGCCAAGAGGTGGTTAATCAAACAAACCAGCGGCGCGTGATGCTGGAGGAGTGATCTTTAAGTGGGAATAAGCACGCGGTGCAGCTTCCCGTCCACGCGAAGTTCTTTTTATATAGCCTTCCTGTATGAGAAATGGTTCATAGACTTCTTCGATGGTTTCCGCTTCTTCTCCTACGGCAGTAGCAATCGTAGTGAGTCCAACGGGTCCACCCTTGAATTTTTCGATGATCGTAAGCAGGATCCTGTTATCCATGTCGTCAAGTCCGTTCTGATCAACATCCAATGCTTTTAATGCCATTTGAGCGATCTCCATGGTTATAACCCCATTTCCTTTGATCTGCGCAAAGTCGCGCGTACGTCGGAGAAGATTATTAGCTATGCGGGGAGTGCCTCTGCTTCGACGGGCGATCTCAAACGAAGCATCATCCTCGATAGGTGTTCCGATAATACTAGCCGACCTTTTCACAATCCGTGTTAACAATGCAGAGTCATAATACTCAAGGCGGGCATTGATCCCGAACCGCGCTCTCAATGGCGATGTCAGCAAACCGGCGCGTGTAGTAGCGCCTATCAGCGTGAAAGGATTCAGTCCTATCTGCACAGACCTTGCATTAGGCCCTGAGTCCAGCATAATATCAATCCTGAAGTCTTCCATCGCGGAATACAAATACTCTTCGACGATAGGATTGAGCCGATGGATCTCGTCAATAAACAGAACATCGTGAGGTTCCAGGTTGGTAAGAAGGCCCGCGAGATCACTCGGCTTATCCAATACCGGACCTGAAGTGATCTTTATGTTGGACTCCAACTCATTGGCTATTATGTGCGATAAGGTTGTTTTTCCCAAACCCGGGGGACCATGAAGAAGTACATGATCCAACGATTCACCACGCTGTTTGGCAGCCTGGACGAAGACTTTGATGTTATCCACCACCTTATGCTGTCCTGCAAACTCCTGAAACGATAATGGCCGTAAAGCCTTCTCTATTTCTTTTTCTGCAGCACCCTGGTCGTCCCCATCCGCTTTTAAATAATCCTCCCGCATGAATGAAATTTAGCGTTATTCCGATATCCTGATAGAACCAAAGGTCTGCAATATTTCATTAAGGATGAATACTCCGTCGATATTAGAGTCAATCCGGGTGCATTATTTCAATTTTTATAACTTGCGGCCGATTTTTGGAATGGATAACCGAAAGAAAAATATCATATACTCCGTGGTGCTCCTGGCCGCGGTGACCGCCGTCATGTTCTACCGTAGAAATAAGGGTGATGAACCTATGCGTATTGAAGGCAAGACCATGGGAACGACGTATCACATTACCTATTTTGACAAGAAGGGCCGGAACTTCAAGAATTCAGTCGACTCCCTTCTGTTGGTGGTCAACAAGTCCATCAACAATTACGATCCCACATCAGAGGTATCTCTGTTTAATACGAACTCCACGGGATTCAAGTTTGACCTCCCTTATTTATATCCCCCATTAAAAAAAGCGCATGAGGTCTTCGTTGCGAGCGATGGTGCATTCGATCCGACGGTAATGCCTTTGGTAAACGCGTGGGGATTTGGACCTGGCAAACAAATCAATCCCGATAGCGCGACGATCGATTCTATCCGTTCTTTTGTTGGATATGATAAAATACGCATCACAACAGATAGCCTCGTAAAAAAAGACCCTAGAGTGCAACTGGACTTTGGTGGCATTGGACAGGGTTATGGCGCTGATGTGATCGCGGACTGGCTACGGTCAAAAGGAATTTCCGACATGCTGGTGGAGTTAGGTGGAGAAGGAATGGCAATTGGTAAGAATCTAAAGAATGACGGCCCCTGGCAGATCGGTATACTTGACCCGAACTCAACCTACGAGAATCAATTCTTCAAAGCTTATGTGTCGTTAACTAATAAATCGTTTACAACGTCTGGAAATTATTTCAACTATCGCGAAATTGATGGAAAGAAGTACTCTCATACAATTGATCCTGATACTGGTTTTCCGGCTCAACATGCTATCTTAAGCGCTTCGGTCTTTGCTGCTGATTGTGTTACAGCAGATGTTTGGGGTACGGCATTTATGGTGATGGGCCATGAAAAAGCAATTGAGTTGTTAAAGCAACATCCTGAGCTGGATGCGTTATTGATCTATTCATCAACAGACGGTAAAATGCAGACGTATATGACCCCAGGCATTGAGCCATTTGTTAAACTTGAACCCTGACCACACATGATATTAAAGTTGCTGGTACTCCTGCTCACACCTCTCGTCTCGGGTCTGCTGATCTATCTTGTTCCGAAAAGTAAGGACACCAATTTCAGACTTTTGCTGGTATTTGCGGGCTCATACCTTTTTGCCATTACTGTAATCCACATCTTACCCGAACTCTATCGCCAAAGCCTTGGGGTGGAGTTGATCGGACTGTTTGTGCTGGCAGGCTTTTTCCTTCAGCAATTGCTGGAGTATTTTACGTCAGGCGTGGAGCATGGTCATATTCATACGCATGAACACCGGGGCCATGATCACCATCATCATCAACACAAACATCATTCACAAAGCAACAGGTCTATTTCAGCGTTGGTGCTTTTGTTCGCTCTTTGTATTCACGCTTTTCTGGAAGGCGCAATGTTGGCAAAGCCGACCAGCATGGGATCGATTTATAATGTAAATGCGATTTTATTAGGGATAGCCCTTCATCGTGCCCCTGCAGCTTTTGCACTAATGACTGTTCTCTCATCACAACTTCATTCCCGCACGAGAGCATTGCCTCATTTGATCGGATTCTCTTTTGCCGCTCCTATGGGATTGTTACTAAGTACCTATCTGGCCAACCACGAAGTCATAACGACCACAGGCCTTTTGTATATCTATGCTTTGGTTAGCGGTAATTTTCTTCACATTTCCACCACCATCGTTTTTGAAAGCAGTCCGGAACATCGGTTCAACGCAAGAAAGATGGCTGTAGCGGTAGTCGGAGCCCTTGTTGCTGTTGGCGTGGAATACATACTCTAAGAGTTGTAACAAATCTGTTTCCTGTATTTTGTTAGATGCCGTCGTTCGCTAACTTGAAGTATGTTCAAGCGGCTATTGACTTTAGCAACTCACAGAATTTATAATTTACCGATTGTGGTGATGATGCCACATAGTCGGTGCAATTGCCGTTGCGTAATGTGCGACATCTGGAAAGCAAATCACGAAAAAAAAGAAATTTCGACGGAAGAACTTCAGAAGCATGTAAAACATTTTAAGCGATTGAATGTCCGCGAAGTAGTTTTTTCCGGAGGCGAAGCGTTAATGCATTCCAATCTTTGGAATTTGTGCGCAATACTACGCGAACTCGGAATAAAGATCACATTGCTTTCCACAGGCCTGATGCTTGAACGAAATGCAAAGGATATCATTTCAAATTGCGATGAAGTGATTGTTTCGCTGGATGGAAGTCAGCAGGTACACGATAGGATTCGAAACATTCCTCAGGGTTATGAAAAGCTTTCGGCAGGTGTTAAGGAAATCAAACGACTAAAGCCTGCATTTAGAATTACCGGGCGTTGCGTGCTTCAGAGATATAACTACCATGACTTTATTAATATTGTCAGATCGGCAAAGGAGATTTCTTTAGATCAGATATCTTTCCTTGCGGCGGATATTTCCACCACTGCATTTAATCATGTAGAGCCATGGACGAAAGAAAGAGTAAGTGCCGTGGCCGAATGTGACAGAGACGAACGAGTTTGAAAATATTGTGAAGAATCATTCGACGCCTTGAAGGACGAGTATGAGGGAAGGTTCATCGCCGAGAGTCCGTCGAAAATGAAAAAGATTGTTCAGTATTATAAAGCAGTTAACGGCCTAACGAGTATCCCGGAACGGTTTGTAATGCGCCCTGGGTTTCAGCAGTTATCGAATCAGATGGTCGCGTGATGCCGTGTTTTTTTCATAAAGCGTACGGAAATATCTATGAAAATGATTTTATGGAAATCATTAATTCACCCAGAGGCGATTTCATTTCGAAAGAATCTGGATATGAACAATGATCCTGTTTGCAAAAAATGTGTTTGTTCGTTGAAGTTGGGAGTTACGCAGATGAATTGAGTGTCGCATTCGCGAAATCATTCCGTTGAACCCATGAAGGGTTCGTCAATTTAGATGCTGATCGTTAGTGTTGATCATTTTTCTTGCTAATGAGTATTTCGTTGCATTCATGTTGAACCCCTTCGGGGTTCCGGGTCTACGACTTCTGTTGACCACCCCGATTCTATCGGGGTGGCTATTAAGCTTGAATCCCTTCAGGATTCTTACGCGTGGGACTGACGCTTTCGACCTACGATGGCGTTTCGCTTGGAATTAAAATTGACGCACGTGGTCGACCCCAGTTCAAGTCGCCGCTGATCAAAGTCACTGAATCCCGAAGGGATTAATCTTATTAAATACGTTTCGGTTGGAATTAAAATTGACGCACGTGGTCAACCCGAGTTCAAGTCGCGACTGATCAAAGTCACTGAATCCCAAAGGGATTAATGTTATTAATTACGTTTCGCTCGGAATTAAAATTGACGCACGTGGTCAACCCAGTTCAAGTCGCGGCAAATCAAATTCACCAATCCCGAAGGGATTAAAGCTTAATAGCCCGGCATGAAATGCCGGGTCGTAAGATCACATGAATCGGGGAACCCCAACGGGGTTCAACAGGACGATTGTTCATCTATTCATTCAGAACCAGAAATCTAAGACGCGACTGATTTGAAATCTGACTACGCTGCGTGATTCCGTTTTAATGATCGATGTCTGTTCTGTAAGCACACCATCAATAATCCCGCTTCACCGTTGTCTTACTCGAGTATTCTTTCACGAGCTGATACAAAAACTCCTGCCCTTCGTAAAATGATTTCACCCCGATACGCTCGTCTTTACCGTGGGCACGAACATCTCCGACTTCTGAGAATATTCCGGATACCCCGTACGTTGGGATGCCGCCATTTCTCAAATGAAGGCCGTCTGTCGCTCCGGTCGACATCGTCGGTATTACTGGCACCCCAGGCCACATTTTTTGCGTGACCTTCTCTATCGGTGTAAAAACTTCGGCAGTCATTGGCGATGGCGGACTCGGCTTCGCCGGATTCTTGGCAGTGACCGTTATCTCTGTGTCGTCAAAAACCTTAATTAGAGTCTCTTTGATCTTTTCAGGATTGTCATTGGGAAGGATCCTGCAATTCACAATGGCGGTAGCTGTTTGCGGGAGCGCATTTTCCGCGTGACCTCCATTGATCATGGTCGCCACACAAGTTGTGCGCAGCATCGCATTATAACCTGGAGAAGCCGACAAACGCTCAAGGGACGCTGGATCATATGGGGTTTTTGTGATGCCCTTCATGTCTTCTGCCAGCTGACCGCTTTCAATCTTTGAAGAACGTTCGAAATAGATACGCGTTCCTTCATTCAGATTGACAGGAAAATCAAACTTGGCGAGATTGTCCAGTGCATGTGTTAATTGATAGATCGCATTGTCTTTGCGGGGTTGGGAGCTGTGACCGCCGCGATTGTGTACTTCAAGGGTGAAGCTTTGAAATACCTTCTCACTCAGTTGCACTGCGTTGAGTATCTTCTTTCCGTCTTTCTCCTGGCCCCGGCCTCCTTCATTCAATGCAAATTCGGCATTGATCAGATCCTTATGATTTTTTAACAGCCAATCAACGCCATTGTGATCACCGGTTTCTTCGTCTGCTGTCAAGGCGACAATGATATCGCGTTCCGGAACAAATTTTTCCTGTTTGAAACGGATGAGGTTGGCAATAAAGATTGCTGCCATTGCTTTGTCGTCGCTGGAGCCTCGTGCATAATAAAATCCGTCGATCTCTTCGAATTTAAATGGATCCGTTGTCCAGTCCGAACGGAGGGCTTCAACTACATCGAGATGTGCGAGCAGCAAAATGGGTTTCTTTTTCCCGTTCCACGTAGTGTAGCTACCAGGTTGCCTTTGCGTTCCGTTGGACCTCCAACGAAAATATCCTTGTCAGCAAATCCGGCAGCTCTCAATCTTGCAGCCATTGCCTCTGCTGCCTTGGTCGTGTTGCCAGCCGACTCGGTGTGTTGATCTCGATCAGCTCTTTAAAAATCTCTCTCGTCAGCTTTTGATCAGGTTGAGCCAGTGAATTCAGCGGTAGCAAGAGGCATAGCAGAAGATATTTTGAAGTCCTCATATGTCAGATTTAGGTTTAGACGTTCCAAAATAGAGAAATTATTCTGCAGTGAAACCGTAAAGTGATGATTGGTAGATGAAAAAAGAGTGTATCGTTTGCATCTTCCCCAGGCGCATTTATTGAGTAAGTCAATTATTATTTGGATAAAAGGGAATAATTGTTGTATTTACTTGACAAAATATAAGGATATGGGAAAAGAATACCTTGGTGAATTTGAGGAACTGGTACTCACTATGGTAGCAGCTTTGCAAGATGATGCCTATGGCGCTGCCATTTCCGACGAAATAGAAGTGAGACTGAAGCGTGATGTAAACCTCAGCGCAGTGCATGTAACCCTCTACAGACTTGAAGACAAAGGATATATCAAGTCCAGCCTGGGTGGAGGAACAAAGGAGCGGGGAGGAAGAAGAAAGAGGATCTATACCATCACGAGCGCTGGAATGGCAATGCTTCGTGCGATGAAAGAAACCCGTCTTGAGTTATGGAAGATGGTGCCACAGCTTAAGATGTCTGGATTGTAACAAGTTGGCAAAGCTGTTCAAATATGCGCTGGCGTAAAGTAGATGATTGGATCTTTTGGTTCTTAAGTGCTTTCTGCCCGGATCACCTGTATGAGGAGATCGAAGGGCGACCTAATTCAAAGAGTTCAATCGCGATGTAGTTGCTCGTGGCGCACGAGGCGCAAAGTGGAAACTGATATTAAATGCCATTCAATTTTTCAGACCTGGAATACTGACAAGGAACCGATTCAATTATAACCATAAGCGGAACCTTATGATTAAAAGTCACACACGCCTGATTGTGCGTCAATTCGGAAGAAACAAGATTGTTTCAGGTATTAACCTCATTGGACTGACCATAGCCATCACTGTTTGTCTTCTCGTAGGCCAGTTCGTGGTGTTTGAAAACAGCTTCGAGCGATTCAATAAGAATGTCGATCGCACATACCGTGTGAATCTTTATAATACGCAAAATGGGTTACACACAGGAACGTCCGCGGCTACGGTGCCGGCGCTTGCTTACAACATGAAGCAGAGTATTCCTGGTATTGAGAACATCGCGCGAGTAAGTTCAAGAATGCGCGGTGTGGTTGCAAACAAAGAAACAAAACTCGAAGACCGTGAAGATAACATCGTATTTGCCGATCCTTCAGTTATAGACGTGTTAAGTCTTGATCTTATCAGCGGCGACAAACACAATATCCTTCGTGATCCAAAAAAAGTACTAATTTCTGAGTCCATAGCACGGAAGTATTTTGGAAATGAGTTTGTAACGGGAAGGGTACTTGATTTTGGATTCAATAACAACAGTCTTGAATTTACACAGTATCAGATCGAGGGGGTATTTAAGGATATTCCTTCAAACAGTCACAAGCATTTTGAAATTGTATTACCTCCCAACGAACAGCAGTGGAGTGAAAACTGGGCATGGAGTGATGTTACGACCTATGTAGTTCTGTCACCTGGTATTCAACCCTCGGCGCTCGACAACGGTCTTGCCAGTATCGTGAAGCAATATCACCAGGATGGGGACGGTGATCAGATATTGCTGGAACCATTAACTATGATTCGGCTGCATTCGATGGACGGCAGCGGACGAGCCACGCTTGTTAATTTTTTTACTCTTCTCGCAGCAGCTATCCTTTTGTTGGCCTGGTTCAATTACACTAACCTCTCCACTGCTCGATTCCTTGAACGAATGAAGGAAGTCGGGATCCGAAAGCTTATCGGCGCCAGCAGGACACAACTTGTGACTCAATTTATTATGGAGTCCTTTTTGTATAACCTCGTGTCATTCTGTTTTGCGTTACTGTTGTTTTTTATGTTGTGGCCAATGGCCAGTGCATATCTGGGTCAGGATATTTCGATTACCCTGTTTGATGACTCTGTAGTTTATGTCGCTATTCGTGGCATTCGTCCTAACTAGCACGATGTGTTCCGGTTTTTATCCATCATTATACCTTTCATCATTCAAACCGCTTTCCTCTCTTAAGGGAGTAGTTGCCGGCATTGGCGATCGATCTGCTCTTCGTAAGGTTATTGTTACGGTTCAGCTATCGGTTTCCATAGCTTTAGTCACCGCTGTTTTTGCTATTCAACGCCAGATAGAATTCATGCGATCGCAGGATCTTGGCATTTCAATAGATCAGACACTGATCATTGAAGAAGCATTGGTGACGGACTCTAAATCAATTGAGAAGTATGAGACCGTGAAAAACGAAATGTTGAGACTGAGTGCGGTAAAGGGCGTAACAAATGCGTCCAGCTTTCCGGGAAGGGAAATCGATTGGCATCGAACGGATATTACGCTTGGCGAGGAAAACGCATCTTATAGATACAATAGTCGAATCATCGCTATCGGGACGGAGTTCCTTGATCTATTTGGTGTAAAGCTTCTGACTGGGCGGAATTTTGATCCGGCGATCGAAAGCGATAAAAAAGCTATGCTCATCAGCGAAGAGGCGTCCAGGATGTTTGGGTTTTCGTCATATGATGACGCGCTCGGAAAGGTCATCTTTATCGGAAGCAGGAGGTTTGAAGTGATCGGCGTCGTAGGAAACTATCATTACAGGACCTTACAAACACGGATCGAGCCTGTTCTTTATATGCAGAATTATCCGAGAGGTCCTGCATTCGCAGTAAAGGTCGCGCATGGCGAAATGGAAGAAACCATCTCACAACTTAAGTCGAAATGGGAGGAAGCCTACGTGGGAAATGTTTTCCGTTACTTCTTCCTCGATGAATTTTTTGATCGCCAATATCATTCGGAAAGACAGGTTGGTAAGGTAGTTACCACGTTAGCAATATTGGCGGTGGTCATCGCCTGTTCGGGTTTGTTTGCCTTATCGCTGTATTCTGTAGACCGTAGGGCAAAGGAGATCAGCATCCGAAAAGTATTTGGCGCGTCAGTTTCAAATGTCGTCGTCCTTTTGTCACGGGATCTGTTTTCGCTCACATTGATTGGCGGAATAGTTACAATCCCATTGATGTTTTTCGCGGTCCGTCAATGGCTTGCAGGATACGCTTACCAGATGCCATTGAATGAATGGATGTTCATACTTCCAGCGCTTGTTGTAATGATGCTTGTGTTGTTTACTATAAGTTTTCAAACAATTGGCGCAGCAAAAAGAAATCCGATAGAAAACATGAAATATGAATGAACATAAGGAATTCCTAAACCCTGATCGATTACCGCGTCCTTCAGGAGAATTCCTTATCAGTTGCCACGTCCTTCAGGGCGTGGGGTAATAGATCAAAGTAAATCGGGCTTTAGCCCAAAATTGGTACATATCAAAGCTAGATGGGAAACAGCATGATATTCAGATTTCTTAAATGGATATGTCCCACACATCTTTTCGAAGAGATCGAAGGAGATCTTATACAACGCTTCAATCGTGATTCAAGCAGATACGGAATCCGAAGAGCGAAGCGAATGCTGTATTGGAATACCCTGAGATTTTTCCGCCCGGGTATTATTCTGAGAAACAACTTTTCCATGGAATTGAAACAATTATACATGCTCAGAGCTAACATCTGTTTTGGCCGGCAGAAGCATGATAAGGAATAAGGTCTTTTCATTCATCAACATACTTGGATTGTCTCTTAGTATGACGGTTTGTATCCTGATACTTTATTTTGTTCGGTTCGAGTTAAGCTATGACAACTTCCATAAACACGCGGAAAGTATTTATCGCGTAGCTACGAAAGTCACGCTACAAAATGAAGTTATTAATCATGAAACAAACACGTATGTTGGCATTCGGCGTGCATTGATGGATGAATTCCCGGAAGTAAAGGCGTCTACATCAATCGGTGGTTATGGTTCAGACAACACATTTATATGGTATGAAGACAAATCCGGTAAGCTATCACCCATTCAATCGTATAAAGCCTTTGGGGTCGATAGCAGTTTCCTGGAAGTCTTTTCTTTCCCGTTGCAGGATGGAGATCCACTCGACGTACTTAATAGAACCTTATTCGGCCCTTATCTCTCAGTCTTTTGCTGACCTGTATTTTGAAGGTAACGCGATAGGTAAGGTCCTGGAAACTTATGACGGCGTTGACAGGGATCGGTTCACGATCACAGGAATTCTAAAAGATGTTCCTCCGAATTCACATTTCAAATTTGACCTGGTTACAAGAGGGGCGTCAGGGGCCAGAAATTTTCTGAACAGGGATGTGGGCTTTTGGGATTGGGGAGGTCAGACTTATATTCTTGTGAATGAGAAGAGCGACGCAAATACTCTGGGACAAAAGCTCGATAAGCTGGCCGTATCAAAGAACGGATTGAAAACCAACAAAGACGATTATGGACAAGTAAGTACTTTCGACCTCCAGCCGTTAAAGGATATTCATTTGCATTCAAACTTACTCTATGAGCTTGAAGTGAATGGAAGTGGTGTTCTCGTTTACGCGATGGTCATTCTTGCAGCGATCGTAATAATTATTGCATGGATCAATTACGTCAATCTTTCGACGGCGATAACTGAGCAAAAATCGAAATCAATTGGGGTGCGAAAGATAGTTGGTGCCTCCCGATTGGGATTGATCTTCCAGTATCTAATCGAATCAGGTCTATTCAATTTCATTTCCATCTTAATAGCAATATCTCTCGTAATTTTATTGCTACCTTCTTTTTCCGCGTTTGCTGGCATCCCTCTGGATTATTCCATGCTCTACAATAGGTGGGTGTTTGCTGCTTTGTTCTTTTTTATGATCATGAGCGCTATCATGTCTGGAATTTATCCATCAGTGTTCATTTCTTCATTTTCGTCAGTGAATGCATTAAAAGGACGCGCTGGTTCCGGAAATTCTTTTCTTCTGAGGAAGGCGTTGGTAGTCTTTCAATTTACAGCTGCCGTAGGACTCATGATTGCTGCTCTTGTTGCCTTTAGACAACTTACTTTCATGCGTTCAAAGGAATTGGGAATCACCATCGATAAGGTGCTGGTTCTGAAAGCAATGAACTTCGACAAAGAGACGTGGTCCGATGCGCATGGTGGTTATGTTGTAGATTCTGCCTATCAGATAAAGGCAGATGCATTTAAGAACGAGCTTCGCCTTAAGACTGGCATTGTTAACGTCACATCGACGTCGCACTTGCCTGGAGAAGTACCGAACTGGGGAACGGAATTCAAGGCTGAATCCAACGATGCAGAAAAGGCATATCGACTGCTCGCCGTCGGTATCGACTATGATTTCATAAATACGCTTGATGTCAAACTGCTGGCAGGGAGAAATTTCTCACTGGATTTTCCCTCCGACCGCGGGAACGAAGGAAAACGCGCAGTCCTTCTTAACGAAGCAGCGTCGAAACTTCTTGGATTCAAGACACCTTCGTCAGCCATCCATAGTCATATAAGTACGTATTGGGGCGCAGACTATGAGATCATCGGTGTGTTGAATTCGTTTCATCAGCTTTCGTTAAAGGACAACCTGGCACCTATGTATTTTATCTTGCAGCCGAGGGCGTTGTCTTACTATGCTATAAATTTTAGCACCGAAGGCGTAGGAGAGGTCATTGAAGATATAAAGGCAACATGGGAACGCTACTTTCCGGAGTATCCCTTCAATTACTTTTTTCTTGATGAACATTTTAACCGGCAATACCAGTACGAACAGAAGTTCAGTGGCTTGTTATCATTATTTACAGGACTAGCTATTGTCATCGCTTGTCTTGGTCTCTTTGGATTGACAGCTTATGCAATTGTCCAACGCACAAAGGAAATCGGAATCAGGAAAGTTCTTGGAGCAACAGTCTCCAATGTCATCGGACTATTCACCAATGATTTTGTCAAACTCATCCTAATAGCAAATGTAGTTGCCATACCGCTTACGTACATCGGTGTTACCCGTTGGCTTGAAGGATACGCGTTCAGGATCAGCCTGCACTGGTGGATGTTTGTTATTCCAGCAAGTATCGTTCTGGTTGTAGCATTGGTGACCGTAAGTTTGCAAACGGTTAAGGTGGCATTGAGGAATCCTGTTGATAGTTTGAAATATGAATAGAAATGGAGTTATAAGTTATGAGTTATGAGTTATGAGTTATGCCTGCCCGTCCGAAGCGCCTCGCGTAGGCGGGAGTTATGCCCGCCCGTCCGTAGCGCTTCGCGTGGGCGGGAGTTGGGGTGCGGGTGTGCGTGTGAGGTGTGAGGTGTGGGTTTGGCGCGTGTAACGCGCCATGAAGAAAATATGGAAGTGGAATTATTCGGCAATGGAACGACAGAATGAAATATCGGATGATGTTAAGGGAAAACCCGCGGATCTACCTCGGTGGACTGAAAGATTTCTCCGTTTAATTTGTCCGGCTCATTTAGTTGAGGAAATCGAGGGCGATCTCGATTCAGAAATATGAAAGAGATTTGAAGAAATGGCGTAAAGGTGTTGCGAAAAGAAAGTTGGCATGGAACGCAATCCGATTCTTCCGACCGGGAATAATTTTTAGGAACTAAAATTTCGATGGATTTGAATCAAGCTGATATGCTGTGGATTTACTTCAAGGTTGCCTGCCGTCACCTGTTGAAAAGTAAATCGTATTCCTTTATAAACGTGATTGGGCTTGCTGTTGGACTAACTGCATTTTTCCTTATCACGCAGTACGTGAGCTTTGAAAAAAGTTATGACACCTTTCATGAAAATGGAAACGAAATCTTCAGAGTGACCCTGGAGTATCGTGAAAACGGAGAGGTGACGAACACTTCAGCGAAGGCCTACATTGAAGTCGGTGATGCACTCAGACAGTATGTACCACAGATTAAAAATCTCACTGGCTTCACCAAAATACCCGCTAACACTGGATTTCTATTTCGCTACAAAGAGAAACTTTATAATGAAGGCGGTGGGTTTGTGCATGCTGATACAAACTTCTTTAAAGTGTTTCCATCTCTTCTCATCAAGGGAGATCCAAAAACAGCCTTAAGTGAAAAACATAACCTTGTCATTTCCGAATCGATGGCTAAAAAGATCTTTGGCGACATCGATCCGATCGGGAAACAATGGGAAAACGTTAACGAGAATGAGGGCAGGGGCGACTATGTTATATCGGGCATATTGAGAGATATACCGGCGAATTCACACTTTCACGCAAATTTTATTGGTGTCGTCGACAGGAGTGAATGGGGAAATCTCCTGCCGTGGCAGGGTTTCTTCTACACCTACATCACTTTACGCGAAGACGGCGATAACAGCAATCTAAAAATACAATTGGATCGGCTTAACCGTTGGTTAGAAAACGCTGATCAAAAAACCAAAGGTGCGTCTGTGACCCTTCAGCAGCTTCATGACATTCACCTGTATTCTGAACTCAAGGATGACCTGGAAATGGGAGGAAGCGAGAAATGGTTGTACATACTTTATTCCATCGGATTGATTATCCTGGTCATGGCATGGATTAACTATATAAACATTCAGGCGGCGAGGTTTATAACAAGAGCAAAAGAAGTTGGAATAAGACGGATCGTGGGCTCCCGCAAGGTTGATCTTGCAATGCAATTCCTTGTTGAATTTGCAATCATCAACCTCCTTTCAACTTTGATAGCCGGACTATTGCTTCAATTTATTTATACACGCTTTGCTTACCTCACCGGAGTTCCGATTTCTGAATTCCAATGGTCCTCACCGTCCCTGTGGCTAGGTTCGTTGACTTTATTCCTCGCTGGATCGCTTCTTGCCGGTGTATACCCTGCGTTGTATTTATTGAAACTTGATCCCATAAGCTCCATCAAGGGTAAGGTGGTTGGTGCACTCAGGGGAAGAAAAATGCAAAAGTCATTGTTAGTGGTGCAGTTCACGTGTTCAATCGTCCTTATCGCCTTCTTGCTGGTCATCGACAGGCAAGTTGATTTTATGCAGGCGTCTGACACGAACGTCGAATTGGAAAGGGTTATTTCTATCAGGAATCCAACCGCATACATGAACCAGGAGCATGATAAAAAGAAGATGGATTTCCAGATCCTTTCAGATGAACTGACGAGGAATCCCGCAATTAAAGCCGTTGCCACCTCTTCGGCAATTCCAGGCGCGGAAATTGGGTTTACTTATGTGGACTTGATCAAACGCAACGTTGGAGATCCTTTTGATCCCACTCGTTACAAAACCCTTTTTATTGATTACAATTTTATACCGGTGTACGGGTTAAAATTGAAAGCGGGTAGAAATTATTCAGAGCAAAACGGTGAGGATGAAAATTGGGAAACCCTCATTCTCAACGAAAGCGCCATTCGAAAATTAGGGTTTAGTTCTGCGGAGGAAGCTGTCGGCCAGGATGTACAGTTTATGGCCGTAGAAAAATGGGATAGGTATAAAATTGTCGGAGTTGTGGAAGATTACCACCACGAGGCAATCAAGAAGGAGATCTATCCAACAATTTTCTTTTTGAATCATAACATCGGCCAGCAAGTGTACTATTCAATACGCTTGGATGTTAACGCCAATACACGCGATGTTGTCGAATCCATCGAAAAAAGTTGGAAGGAAATTTTTCCAGAAAAACAATTTGAATATTTTTTTCTCGACGATTACTACGATCAGCAATTCAAATCGGAGCTTCACTTTAGTCGGGTATTTGCCCTTTTTTCTGCGTATAGCGATTTTCATTGCTTGCCTCGGAATATTAGGCATGACGTTGTTCGAATCGAACGCAAGGTTGAAAGAGATCAGTATTAGAAAAGTGCTCGGTGCCTCGGCGGCAAGTGTGGTTGGCCTACTTTCAAAGGACAACATCCGTTTCATAGCGTTGTCCGCCGTGTTGGCAATGCCGATGATTTACTTCACGGCGATGGAATGGTTATCCACCTATCCTGCAAGGATACAATTATCCGTTGTGTTCTTCCTCGTGCCGGTTGGAGTGATCCTCAGTCTGGTTATGGTAACAGCGTCATTTCAAACAATTAAGGCAGCGACGTCCAACCCCGTCGATCATTTGAAGCATGAGTAAAGAGAGACCCTGTTTTGTTGGGATCGTTCGGATAGGAATTGATGTATTGATAAAATCCGAGACGAAAATCGACACTGTTGCAATATCTTCTGGGCTGCAGCGTATATAAGTGGCCAGGGATTGAAGGGGAAGATTATTTCAATACACCCGTAAAAATAAAATGAGATCCAGGCTTGACATCTGCATTTTGCTTACCCTGCTTGCGACCTCTGCGTGTGGACAGGTGAACAAAAAGATCCGTGAATATGAACGAACTTTCCAGCTTTCAATTTTCCCAGGCATCAGTACCAACGGAGTAAGCAGCGGTTCATACTACAATTCATTTTCGCTTAACATCTTCGGAGGATCTGTCAGCCGGCAATCGCATCCTGGAGATTGGTTTTTTCACGAACAACAACCTGAAGAGCACCACGGGTATTCAGCTCGCCGGTCTTGCAAATATCGTTGGAGCAAATGCATTTGTTAACCTCAGCCTTTCTGAAGAAAGAAGTCTTATCAACACCGAAGACTTTGAAGTTAACCGAAAAGGTATCCAGGTAGCGGGCCTGTTGAACTATGTGTTGAATAACGCATCCGGCATACAACTGACGGCAGGCTTCAATGTGGTCGGAAACAATTTCAGAGGCGTGCAAATTGCGGGATTTGGCAACAGCTCAGGTGAGACTACAGTAGGGCTGCAGTTGGCTGGAATTTATAATGTATCGAAAGAGTCTGTAGCAGGTTTTCAGATCAGCGCGCTTTTTAATTACACAGACGCTCAGCTTTCCGGACTTCAGCTCGGAATGATAAACAAAGCAAGCACTATAAAAGGAGGGAAGTCCACGCCACCCACCCGCGCGCGGGGATTGCAACTGGGATTGTTGAACTCCAGCAAAGCAATGGATGGATGGCAAATCGGATTGATCAACTTTGGTGGAGATACCCGTGGAAAACAGATCGGCCTGATCAATTTCTTTAACAAATATCCATCTAAGGAACAGACGAGGATGGGTACGCCTATTGGCTTATTGAACTTTGGATCCAAGGGTTCATATGTTAAGATATCGTTGAATGAAATATTCCTGACCAACATTGAATACGCTACAGGCAATTGTCTTAACTGCACGTGGATCATCGGTTCCGAAATGCCGTATCACGATCAAAACCAGATATTCAACCAAAACGCTCTTTTACTTGGGTTCGATCCAATTGAAGAAACCTGGGGATTCGGGTATGGCTTTCAAAAACTTCTTTTCAACAAATTCTCTACAAGACCGCATGAATTGAATAGAAAAAGAGTGATGACGTATGGCATGAAATTTATGCATCTTAATCGTGACATGAGCTTTGACAAGACCTTCAACCTGCTAAGCAGAATTAATTTCGACTATGGAAAGCGTTGGAAATTCCTCTATGTCTTTGCCGGCGTCTCCGTAAACTATTTCGTGTATGAGCCGGACGAAGGTGGCGAGGAGTATAAGATCAGGAGTTCAAAGATCTCAATGGGCAATGTTGGCGAATTTTTGAGTGAGCTCTGGCCTGGATATTCCCTGGGAATTCAACTTAATATTTAACAGATCCAAAAGAACCTGAACCATGAATTCACGATTACCTGATCTACCTAAGAACGTAATTCGTTTTCTGAAATTAATATGTCCGGGTCATCTGTTTGAAGAAATCGAAGGAGACCTGATTCAACGATTTTTTCGTGATACGTTACGCTACGGCGAAAGGAAAGCAAGGAGAAGAATGATGTGGAACGCGGTTAGATTCTTTCGGCCTGGGATCTTATTAAGAAATAGAGTTTCACTGGTAAATCCATTTCATATGACTGCACACTTTCTTAAAAGTGATGTTGCGCGTCAACGCGAAGAACAAGATGCTTTCATTTATCAATGTGTCAGGCTTAGTGCTTGGGATGACAGCATTTGTTTTTATCATGTTATATGTGATGAACGAACGAAGCTATGATACCTTCCATGTAAAGGGCGATCACATCTTTCGAATCCGACAGGATCGTTATACTGGTAAAGAGCTTACGCGTCAGTGGACGGCTGGGCCCTGGGGGATCGGCAATGATCTGAAGAGTAATTTTCCGGAAGTTGTCAGATATGTGAATGTCAATCGTGGTGGAATGAGGTCCACCGTTCTTTCTAACGGCGCGACTTTCTTCAAGGAGGAACGAGTTTATTATGCCAGCGAAGATTTTTTCGAGCTCTTCTCTTACGAACTTATTAAAGGTGTCGACTCACTTGTTCTGAAACGCCCGTTTACCATGGCAGTTTCTGAGTCCCTAGCTAAGCGATATTTTGGCGACGCAGATCCCATCGGCAAAACTTTATGGAATAATGGACGGCATGAATATGAGATCACAGGCGTATTCAAGGATGTTCCTGAAAACACGCATTTGAAGTTTGATGCGCTCCTGTCCTTTGAAAGCATCGTAAGGATTTTGGGGCCGGTAGAAATTCAGGATCTTATGGACAATTGGGGATGGGCTGGAAATTACACTTATGTTGAGTTGAGTCCGGGAACAGATCGCGAAACTTTTGAAGCGAAACTTCCGCCATTTGTAGAGAAGAAAATGGGAGCATATCTCAAGGAATGGGGTGAAGAAATGAAGTTTGTATTGCAACCCGTTCCGTCGATTCATCTTTACTCAAATTTCAAAGATGAAATGGAAGCCAACGGCGATGCCCAGGTAGTTAACTTTCTCATATTGATTGCAGTGTTTGTGCTGGTCATGGCGTGGATCAATTACATCAACCTGGCGACGGCGCGATCAATCGAGCGCGCGAAAGAGGTGGGTGTCCGGAAAGTAATTGGAAGTAATAGAGTACAAATCATAAAACAGTTTCTGATTGAATCGTTTGCCATTAAGGTATTGGCACTAGGCTATCACTTCCCTCGTTGTTGTCCTGCTGCTTCCCGAATTCTCAACTTTTGTTGGACGAATGATAGTATTACAATCATTCAAACCCGGAGTATGGATGTTCTTCGTTGGCGTTTTCATTTCCGGTATCGCTGTTGCAGGCGTGTACCCATCGTTGATTCTCTCCGGATTCAAGCCCGCATCAGTCTTAAAGGGTAGGCTCTATGCATCAATCAAAGGAAACTACATGCGCAAAGGACTTGTAACGGTCCAGTTCGTTTCTTCCGTGGTACTGATAGTCGGGACATTTACGGTTTACAATCAGTTAGACTTCATGCGCAGTGGCGAATTAGGCGTCGACACGGAACAAGTACTCGTAGTTCAAGGTCCCCACCTTACGGATTCCACGTTCTATAACAAATATGAAACCTTTCGTGAATCGTTGTTGGAGTTTCCTGAAGTGACTAATGTATCAGTATCCACTGATGTACCTGGCCGGACAGTAAGAGGTAGTAATGGTGGTGTGCGAATAGTGGGGCAGGAAACAAGCGTGGGAAATTCTTTTCGTGTGATAATGTCTGACGAAAATTTTACCAAGACGTATGGGATGACTCTCATGGAAGGCAGAACATTTTCACGTGAGTTCAATGAACCGTGGAAAACTTGTCTTGTAAATGAAACCGCAATGAAACTGCTGGGTTTCCGCGATCCGAAAAAGGTAATCGGACAACGAATCTACGTTTGGGATAATACACTTGAGATCATTGGAGTGCTGAAAGATTACCACCAGGAGTCATTCAAGAAAAAAGTGGATCAGTTGATCTTTGTATGTGACAGAGACGCGAGAGATTATTTTTCTATAAAACTTGGCGCTACAAAGGATCATGCTGATATGGTAAACAGCGTGCATGAAAAATTTGAAACAATATTTCCAGGCAACCCTTTTACGTTCTTTTTTGCGGATGACTACTATGATCAGCAGTACAGATCTGATCAACAGTTTGCAAGAATATTTGGTCTTTTCACTGTACTTGCCATTTTTATTGCCTGCCTGGGTCTGTTTGGACTCTCATCTTATATGGCGCTGCAACGAACGAAAGAAATTGGCATCCGCAAGGTGTTGGGAGCGACGGTGAGGCAAATTGCAGTGTTGGTATCTAAGGAGTTTTTTGTCATAGTAATAGTCGCCAATTTATTAGCTTGGCCGTTTGCCTATTTCATAATGAATAACTGGCTCAGCACCTTTGCATACCGGATCAACTTAGGGATATTGGCTTTTCTGATCCCGGGCGGATGCGCGTTGATTATTGCAATACTTACTGTTTCTGTTCAATCGGTCAAAGCGGCATTGGCTAATCCTGTGGATTCGTTGAGGTCAGAATGAAATCATATTGGTTATAGGGCGTGCCGTTTGGTTCCAGCGGAATATCGGATGCCCTATCTGAAATAAAGATTAATGATTTCTAACTAGTTCACCCTGATCGAAATTTGATGTATATTACTTTAGTACATGTTGTTCCACCATTAAAATTTGATTGCTATGATTACCTCTCTCCGTCTGGCAACAACCGTTGCCATCTTATTTCTAATATCCTGCGACAAGAAAAAATTGAGTTACGAACTCAAAACCGCAGAGAGTAATGGATACACTTATGAATATGTTCCGGACGATCCGCTCAAGGTTCGGATATACACCCTCAAGAATGGGCTAAAGGTCTACCTTAGCCAGTACGCCGCTGCACCGAGGATTCAAACACAAATCGCCGTAAAAGCCGGCGGCAAGAACGACCCCGCAACAAATACGGGATTGGCCCACTATCTCGAGCATATCATGTTCAAGGGAACTGCGGATTTTGGAACACTCGATTGGGCAAAAGAGTCGGCATATCTGGATAGTATCGAACATATGTTTGCGAGTTATGGGACTCTAACGGATTCCGTTGAGAGATTGAACTATTATAAGATGATCGACAAAGTCTCCAATGAAGCTTCGAAGTATGTGATAGCAAACGAATACGATAAAATAGTAACTGAACTGGGTGCAAATGGGACAAACGCATATACGACCGAGGATCGAACTGTGTACATAAACGACATTCCGTCCAATCAAATCGAGAATTGGCTAAACGTTGAAGGTAATCGCTTTAGGAAAATTGTCCCGCGACTTTTTCACACCGAGCTTGAGGCCGTTTATGAAGAAAAAAATGGAAGTATTGACAATGACTACTGGAAAACATATCAAACGTTGCATGAAAACATTTTTTTAAAGCATCCTTACGGTACACAAACTGTCATCGGCACAATCGATCACCTCAAGAATCCGTCGATAACCGAGATAAAAAAATACTTCGACACGTATTACAAGCCCAACAATGTTGCCATCTGTTTGAGCGGTGATCTGGATTACGACAAAACGGTTGCTCTGATCGAAAAATACTTTGGCGACTGGCAACCAAACGACAATCTTCAGTCGTGGACAAAGATTGAAGAAGACCCCATCGCAGCTCACTTGGTTAAGGAAGTTTACGGTCCGGACGCGGAATGGCTAAACCTTGGATTCCGGTTTGACGGGCGGAATAGTGACGACTATGCGCTACTAACCCTGGTCGATATGATGCTGGCCAATTCACAGGCGGGGTTGATCGATATCAACTTGAAACAGGCTCAAAAAGTCCTGGAAGCCGGAAGTTATGTCGCTTACATGAATGATTATTCAGTTCATACGTTCACAGGTCGGCCGCGTGAAGGACAAACTTTGGACGAGGTCCGGGATCTTTTATTGGGACAAATTGAGCTTATCAAGAAGGGCGAGTTTGAAGAATGGCTGCCCGAAGCTGCGTCGAACCATCTTAAGAAACTAAAGCTTGAGGAATCAGAATACAATTGGGCGCGCTCGAACGATATGGTGACCGCGTTTACAAATGATATTCCTTGGGATAAATACACGGCTCAAGTGAGTCAATCAAAAAAATATACGAAGGAGGACATCGTAAAGTTTGCGAACGAACATTACAAGGACAATTATGTAGCTATTTATAAACGCCATGGAAAGGATTCTACATTCCGAAAAGTTAACAAGCCGTCGATAACTAAAGTAAATCTAAACAGGGAAGCTAGATCCACCTTTCATCAAGCAATCTTGAGCAATAAACCTGAAAAACTTCAACCTGTGTTCCTTGATTTCAACAAGGATATTCAAAAATTCAAAATGAATAAAGGTGTTGAAGTACTTTATACACCGAACACAGAGAATGAATTGTTCGCGATGTACTATCTCTCAGATGTGGGAAGTAACAACGATGCAAAGCGTAGTGTTGCGGTAGAATACCTCCAATATCTTGGAACAGAAGATATGAGTGCGGATGATGTCAAAAAAGAGTTTTACAAACTTGGTTGCAACTTTGGAGTGTACGCGGCAGAAGATCGCACCTATATCAGTCTCGAAGGTCTGCGGGAAAATATGGATAAGTCGTTGGCGTTGTTGGAAAAATTGCTTGCCAATGCAAAGCCGGATGATGAGGCGCTGAAAAAAATGATAGATGGAATGTTTAAGAAACGCGACGACATCAAAAAGGATAAATGGGCAATTATGTTCAGCGGTTTGATAAACTACGGTTTATACGGTCCAAAATCTCCATTCACAAACGTTCTCAGCAACAAGGATCTTCGTAAGGTCAAATCCGAGGAGCTTGTTGCCATGATAAAAGATTTTACAAAAACCGAACACCGGGTCTTTTTACTATGGACCTGATAGTGGGGACAAAGTTGTTGAAATGCTCAATAAGTATCATACGCTACCGGATCAGTTGAAGCCTTCGCCGCCGGCTGTCGAATATAAAATGCGTGATGTCGAAAAGCCATCAGTTTACTGGGCAGATTATGATATGGTCCAGGAAGAGATCATGTTCCTTTCAAAAGGAGAACAGTTTAATAAGGATCGTATTGCTATTAGCAGAATTTTCAATGAGTATTTTGGCGGAAGCATGAGTTCCCCGGTCTTTCAGGAGTTACGCGAAGCACAAGGTCTTGCTTACTCTGCCTTTGCCTACTATGGTGTGCCGTCGAAGCCCACCGAAAACGATTTGTTTTACGCTTACATAGGAACGCAAGCGGATAAACAACCTGAAGCGATGAAAGCAATGCAGAAGCTTCTGGTAGACTTTCCGCGATCAGAATCCGGCTTTGAAAGTGCGCGTAGCGCGATACTGAACCAGATCGAAAGCGAACGTATTAGAAAAATGGGTATACTTTTCTCCTATGACCTTGCACTCCAGCGTGGATTGGATTATGATATTCGAAAAGAAGTTTACGAACAAACCCAGAAGTTTACCCTTGACGATATTGCTAAGTTTCAGCAGCAGTATATTAAAAACAAGAAGTTTAACGTGGTGCTGATCGGCGACAAGGACAAAATCAACTTCAAAGAACTTAAATCTTATGGCGATGTCCAGGAAATTACACTTGATGAACTCTTTGGGTATGAAAAAGTGCAAAAAATAGAATTGGAGAGGCCCAATCAATAGGGAATGAGTTATGAGTTATGCTTGCCCGCCCGACGGCGTGCGCTTAAGCTACAGCGGTGGTGCAAGCGCTTCGCGAAGGCGGGAGTTGGTGTGTGTGTGCGGGTGTGATGAAATTTTAAGTTATGAGCTATAAGCCACCTGCCCGTGCGTAGCACTGATAAGATAGGTGCGGAGGCGGGTTGGTATGTGTGCGGGTATGGATTTCCAGTTTAAGAATAACTTACGGATAAAAACGATATGAAATCTCTGTCAACACTATGCCTTTTGCTTGCCTGCTTTTTCATGGCGAAGGGACAGGTCACTAGCGACTCGATCAAGGTGGAAGACTACTACCGATCATTTCAATTTGTTAAGCCGGCTCGTGCGTTATCAAATGCCAGCCTTGTTTTTGTATTGCATGGATCTGGTGGAAGCGGAAAAGAAATGATGGAGGCAACATCTGGCCTGCGAAAGACGACAGCAAATGAAAACGTCATCTTCGTTTATGCCGATGGATATAAACATTATTGGAATGAATGCCGAAAAGCGGCCAGCTCACTGGCTAACAAACTCAACATAAATGAAGAAGCTTTCTTCTCTGGCATGATAGACTATTTTGCCTCGAACTATAATATCAGCAAGGATAAAGTATTTGCCGTGGGAACTTCAGGTGGAGGACATATGTGTTACAAGCTGGCTATGACCATGCCTAAAAAGATCCGCGCTATTACGGCTATCATTGCAAACCTGCCGGATACTGATAACTTTGATTGCGTCGATTCAAAAATCGCAGTTCCAGTTATGATCGTGAATGGTACGGCAGATCCCCTGAACAAGTATGAAGGAGGAATGATGCAATCAGGAAGTTTTATTATGGGAAACGTGAGATCTACTGATCGGACGTTTCATTACTGGTCCGACCTTGCCGGATATCGCGGTGATCCTGCAAAGACTGCATTACCAGACAAGGATCCGAATGACGGGAAAACCATTGAACGCTATACTTATAAAGAAAAGGGAAAAGCTGAAGTGACGTTGCTAAAAGTGATTGGCGGGAAACATGATTATCCTAATGACATAGATGTGCATGTGGAGGCTTGGGAATTCTTCAAACGACAAATGTAGTTATAAGTTATGAGTTATGCCTGCCCGCCCGTAGCGCTTGCGTAGGCGGGAGTTATGTTAGTTCGACCGCGTGCGCTAAAGTAATAGCGGTGGCGCAAGCGCTTCGCGTAGGCGGGAGTTGGTGTGTGGGCGAGATGTGGAATGTCCAACGCCCAATGTCCAATGTCCAAATAGTTTTAGGTTCAAAGAACGCTCGCGGTATAACCTCAAACTCACACCCCCTTCGAAATTCATTATTCCCTGCCCGTCCGGCCGGCGGGGACATTCGACATTCAAATTCTTTGTCGGCGCCTTATACCTTATAACCCTATAACTCATAACCCCTATCTCCGCTCACTCACTTCTCAGCGAATTCGCCGGATTAGCATGTGCCGCACGTAACGCCTGCGTGCTTACAATGGCAAGAGCAAAGATCAAAGCTATAGCTCCCGTCACTGGAAATACCCACCATCCGATAGTAGTCCTGATCGTGTAGCGCTCGAGATACCAAGTCAATAGCCACCATGCAAGCGGCGCTGACAGGGCAAAGGAGATCAAGACGAGCCGCGAAAAATCCTTTGACATTAGTCCGACCAGACTTGATACAGTTGCGCCAAGAACTTTTCTGATCCCGATCTCTTTCGTTCGTTGCTCTGCGGTATAAGACGCAAGTCCGAATAAGCCGAGCCCGGTTATCAGTATTGCAAGGCTTGAAAATAAGCTGGCAATTGAGCTCGTCAGGTTAATGTGTGTGAATTTCTTTTGAAACTCGACGTCGCTGAATTTGTATTCGAATGGATAAGCTGGAGCATGTTTTTCGAAAACTGTCTTTACGCGGTCAAGTGAACCCTGCAGATCATTTGTTTTCTTCAATCGGATCGTCACAACATCAATCCAGCCTGGATCGAGGATAGCAAACATTGGTTTGACTGGTTCAAATGGATCACCCATCAACACATCGTCCAATATTCCGATGAGTTTGCGTTTTCCACCCCAAAGATCAAGCTCTGTTCCTATCGGATCTTTCAGATTCATCAGCGCAAGACCTGCTTTATTAACAAGGATAGAAGCTGTATCGCTTTTGAAGTCTTCGGAAAATTCGCGTCCCTCAATGATCTTGATACCCATTGTCTTGGCGTAGTCATACTCCGTGGCGATCGTTGTGAAGATCACGCGTAGTTCTTCAGGTTTACCCGGCCATCCAAGGAAGTTGTTGGAATTGATATCAGTGATTGAGCTGTTTGACTTCGTCACGGCTTCCACGACTCCTGTACTAAGTAAATCAAGCTTGATAGGTTTGTAATTCTTGGAAACTTCGTTGTTATAAGTAACAGTGATGAGGTTTTCTTGTTCATATCCCAGCTCACGACCCTTCACCAGCTGAATCTGTTGATAGATGACAATGGTACCGATGATTAACAGGATCGAAAAACCGAACTGCAGCGTAACCAATACTTTACGTGGAACGCTGGCACTTTTTCCAACAGTCACTTTTCCTTTTAACACTTTCGCGGGTTGAAAGGATGACAAATAAAATGCCGGATAGCTGCCAGAAACAATTCCGGTTATAAAGATCAGCGACAACGAGAAGATCCAGAACTCCCTGGACAGATAGTCGATTGCAAGTTGCTTTTCGACGAGTTGATTATAATAAGGCAATAACAATTGTGCTGCGAGCACTGCCAATAGAAATGCGACCAACGAAATAAAAGTTGACTCGCCTATGAACTGAAAAATGAGTTCAAAACGTCTGGATCCTACGCTCTTTCGTATTCCAACTTCGCGTGCCCTTCGCTCCGAACGTGCAGTGGCAAGGTTCATAAAATTGATACACGCGATAACAATAATGAAGATCGCGATGACGGTAAATAGCTGCACGTACTCGTTCAAGCCGCCAGTTTCAACTCCATTCTCAAACGATGAATATAATCGCCAGCGAAGCATAGGATATAAAAAAAATTCAGGCTTCGTATCCTTTTGGTCGTGCTCCTGAAGCAGCATCTTGATGCTCTTGGTTACTGCGGCTTCATTCTTCGGGTCATTTAGCTCGACAAATACCTGAAAAGAATAATTACCCCAGTTGGTGGTATTTCTCCGTACCCAGTCGTTTATCTGTTCACGGAATTTCCAGGTCATCAGAAAATCGAATTGGAATGAGGAGTTTGATGGCAGGTTATATAAAACGCCCGTTACTTTGAGGTCATTTTCATTATCGATTCGAATGACTTTATTGATTGGATCTTCATCACCGAACATCGCCTTGGCTGTCGCCTCTGTGATGATGATTGAACGGGGATCGTCCATTACCTGCGCAGCGTTTCCTGTCTTCAAGGGAAATTCAAACACTTCCAGGAATTCTTCACTTGCGAAGTAGCCCTTCTTGGTAAGGCGTGTGTCGCCAACAGCAAGCAAATGATCTCCACCCCAGTCAGTCACGACTGCACGTTTGATGTTGCTGTCAGCTGTTTTCATCGCCTCGTACGTGGGAAGAGGAACCGAAGTCCAGTTGTTCGCCTTTCCATCGAAAAAGGCTTTTGCCCACACCTGATAGATCCGGTCGACCTTTGGGAGGAACTTGTTGTAGGAGATTTCATCGTACACCCACAGCAGGATGAGTATGCTACAGGTGATGCCGATAGAAAGGCCCGTAATGTTTATAAACGAATAGAACCCATTCCTAAAAAGGTTCCTTATCGTGATGATGAAGTAATTTCTAAACATAATCGAAGCGTTACAATAAAGAGTATACCGGGGATTTGCTAAAAGGTGTCCGAAATACCCGAACTAAATTTTAGCAGTTTCAACCTAATAGACTGAGTAGATCTATGAGGGTTGCATTTCCAAAGCCAGACAAATCGAATGAAAAAAGATCAAGCAACCCTATTTGTCGGGGTACCGATCAGTTATTCAATTAATTATCTTCGTACTATAACCCCAATGACAATGAAAAAATCATTTTTACTTTTCTTAATATGGACAATGCTGGTGGCGTGCACTGCGCAGAATTCAGACCAGACTGCTGCGGCTGACTCACCAGGCGTCGAATCCCCCAAGAATGTCTTACTTCATCAACTCAAAACGACTCACTCAGTAAAGGAATGGTTTGTTCCTGTTAACATCGCCCTTGAAGGCGTTACAGCAAAGCAGGCCATGTGGAATGATAGCAGCGGGAATCATTCGGTGGGTCAGCTAGCCTATCATTTGTTGTTCTGGAACAAACAGCAGCTGTTAAAGATCAATGGCCAGCCTGAAGACGAATTCTCTGGCAACAATGACGAAACCTTCACGAATTTTAATGAGGCTGAATGGTCGCAAGTGGTGACCGGGTTGGACAGCGTCCTTACCGCATTCGAAAATGCCATCCAAAACGCGGATGAGGCTAAACTAAAAGAATGGTACCCGATTATAGCGAACATCAGCGCACACAATGCATACCACACAGGACAGATCATTTTTGTCCGGAAACTGCAGAATTCATGGGATCCTGAAAAAGGCGTGAAATAATCAGATAAAAAGATGAGCCGGGTGCTAGCGTGCAACCTCTCGTGGATTTCTGTGAGCTTCAATATTGGTCTTATGGCTAGTCGGATTCAAAGACCGATTCCGGCAATGTCCGTTATCGTTCAGAAAAAAATGAATGCGGACATCCCGATAACTATCCGGACAGTAACCCGGATCGTGCTATACGCGCTCTATTTGCTGTGGCACAAGTATTGGAAGCAAGATTTATCATAACCTAACATACTCATGCAAAAGCTAGCTATTATTCTGTTCGCACTGGTAATCACGGTCGCTGTAAGTGCGCAGTCAGACAAAGAGCCATATTTAACAAAGTCACTTTCAAAAGAATCTATCAAGGATGTCTACGCGAGGACATCTGGAGGCGGAATAACCGTTTCCGGAGTGTCAGACGGTGAGGCAAGGATCGAAGTATACATCAAAGGCAACAACGGGAACGATTTGTCCAAGGACGAAATCAAAAAGCGGCTCGATGAAGATTATGACCTTGAGGTCTCCGCGTCTGGAGGGAAGTTAACGGCAATTGCAAAGTCGGAAACGTTCAACCTAAATTGGAAACGCGCCCTTAGCATCTCATTCAAAATTTATGTTCCCAAGAATGTTTCCACGGATCTTAGCACAAGCGGTGGTGGTATTACGCTCACAAACCTCGCAGGCAACCAGAACTTTTCAACAAGCGGAGGAAGCCTTAACCTTGACAAGCTGAGCGGAAGAGTTAACGGCAAGACTTCGGGTGGTAGCATCAAAGTCCGTGATTCAAAAGATGATATCGATCTTACAACGAGTGGAGGAAGTATCGAGGCCGACAATTGCGGTGGTAACATTGAACTTTCCACATCCGGTGGTTCGATCAATTTGAGTAGCCTGAAAGGCAATGTTCATGCGAAGACCAGTGGAGGAACAATTCGTGGTACCGGGATCAATGGTTCGCTTGAAGCTCATACATCAGGAGGAAGCGTGAATCTGAAACAGATGTCAGGTAGCGTTGATGCATCCACCAGCGGTGGTAGTATGGATATTGAAATCGATCAGGTTGACAAATTTGTTACGGCGTCAAATTCCGGGGGCAACATTCATTTGACACTTCCTGCCAATAAAGGCCTTGACCTTAGATTACATGGTGAAAGAATCAGGGTAGAGTCCCTTTCAAATTTCAGCGGTGAACAGGACGACCACAATCTGAAGGGAAAAATAAACGGTGGTGGCGCTGAGGTCAATGTTAAGACCAGTGGCAGTATTACTCTTGCATTCAATAAATAAGATAACATTTTAGTTAGAGGTGAATTGGGCAGTTTCTTAGAGAGACTGCCCTTTTCTTTTTATCACTTCACGCATGTCCGGCGGCGAGGATTGGCGGAGGCGGCGTTCGCATTGGCTGTTTATTTCAATGCAAGCTTATCATATCGCTGTTGTGCCATCCCTAAAGGGATTTTAACAGTACACTGCTGCCAATTTCTACCAGTGTATAGTCCTATGGGACAAATAACACAAAGCCGCGTCCCGTAGGGACATAACACTGGTACCAAAGTGAATCGTAGAAATGACACAAAACGCCAATGCTTACAGCGACGAGTCATGCTGATTCAATCGTTGATTGCTTTTGATCCGAAAGAGAAAATCCATTTCATCAAAAAACACCGGATTTTCTTTCAGCAGCTCAAGATCGAATGTGTATTTTTTAGCGATCTCTTCGATTGTCTTCACATCAGCACCTTTTGTAAGGACCATTATTACCTGGGAAGCAGAATGAATATAATCATTCAATGAAGTAAATAGCTTTTGGAAGTATTCGAAATTCTCGCCACAATACCAGGCAAGATCCTGTTCGCTTTCAGGTTTTCGTGCATAATACGGTGGATTGATTACAATCCAATCAAACTGTGTTTTGTCGATACTATCGAATAGATCGGAATAGACAATCTTTAGGAATACGTTGTTGAGGTTGGCGTTATGCTTTGTGTTCTCTAATGCCCTCAGGCTAAGATCGGATGAAGTAACGTTACCGCCAGCCTTGGCAGCTACAATTGACACAAGGCCACTTCCACATCCGAGTTCAAGAAAAGATTTTCCAGCAAGATCCTTATAGGTTAAATAGCTAAGAATAAACTTAGTGCTGTGAAAAAATCCGGGGTGAAATACACCCGGGAAGACGTAGGTGGTGAGTCCGTTATAGACAAACTTTCTTTCCTTTCTGAGATACCATCTGACAAGCGGAACTAGAATTGGAGAAACGATACGTTTGAGAATTTTTCGCATGCTTTATTCCATCACAAAACCTTCTATCTCTGGTTGACGGTATCGCCACAGCCGTTGCATTACTTTTAGTTCGTAAGGAAATTTGAAAAGATTTTGCCGGTATCTGAAAGTCGATAGCATACGCATAATGTTACGCTTAACTGGAGTCAGTCTGAAATCCGAAACGGTAGGATACTGCGCATTCAACACTGTTTCAAACCCGAGAATTTTCTCCACCATCTCCGCTGTTAGCCATGGCGTTAGCGGATTTTTTCGAAGGTCGAAGTTTTGCCAAGCCGGGTCAAGCCAGTCTTCGAGCTTCTCCGGAAATTTAAAACCGCTTGCCGTTACCTGCTTATAAAGCTCAGAACCTTCGGTTGCAACGGGACTGTAGACATAGATGATTATCTCGGTTTCGGGATTTATCTCCTTAATTTGTTTGATATAAGCAATGTCGCGGTCGATTTGTTGCATTACCTTCTCGGGTGTTTCTCCTGGAAAACCAAGCACGAATGAGTATTCTGGTATAATTCCAAATTTTTTCATCCGTCCAGCAAACTTTTTCATTTGCGCGGTGGTCTGCGTTCCACCTTTGTCCATCTGCTTTAATAAGTCGTCGTTGCTGGTCTCTGCGCCAAAAAAGATCATGCTGCAACCGGCCTCCTTCATTAAGGCAAGCGATTCATCGCTGTATTTGTCGACGGTGTCGATTCTGCCCTCTCCCCACCATCGGATCTTTTCGTCTTTGATGAGTCGGGAAAACTCAACTGTTCTTTTTTCGCTTACGAAGAAGTTGTTGTCATGGAACTCGACGGCATCGGCCCCAAAGTTGTCGATCAGATACTTGATGTCTTTGTAAATAAGACTCGAAGATTTTCCTTTCCACCTTGCATTATAAAGTGGAACGACTGCACAAAATGAACAAGTAAAAGGGCAGCCCATACTAGAGTGATAAGCAGCCGTACGCGTTCCAAGAAAGGTCTTGCCCAGGTATCGCGTGAGTGAATACTGCCTATTCAGGTATTCGTAAGGCAATTGAGGTAACTTATCCTGATCCAACAATTGCGCCTGCGGTGTTTTAATAACTTCGTCGCCTTGCCGATAGATGAGATTATGGATTGTTTCTACGCCGGAATTTGCCTCCAACGCAGCCAACAATTGCGGAAATGCTTCATCGCCAGGGCCGTTAATTACATAATGAACGTAGTCGGAGCGGACTACACTTTTGTACTGGTTAGCGGCAAAGTATCCTCCCCAAATTGTTTTAATGTTTGGATATTCGTCACGAATTCTTTTCGAATAGGGAATCGCTTGCTTTAACTGGGGTCCTGGCATCACAGTACAACCGAAATAACCAAATTCACCGGTGTCGAGATATTTTTTTATAGTCATCCAGGGATCCTTTTCCAGATTTCCATCTACAAGAACATAATCGAACTTGCCATGAATGGAAGCTCCGACCTGAAGGATCGAGTTAGGGATGCGGTGTTTTGCCCGCGCGCTCCGAGGATTAAATAGAATTACCTTTTTCACGGATATTAAAGTTAGCAAATCAGGGTGAATGATAGCACCCACTTTCTGTAACAAAATCTGTTGCATTCAATCTTTGAAAATGATGCGTATTTTAGGGAAACTCAAAGCCCTTGTTTCTTAAGCGCCAGATCAGAAAACTTCTCACAGGACTAGCAGTTCCACAGGAATACTGCTGCTTCGAACTGGAGCAGATGGCAGAACCGTTGAAAGTCATTCTGTCCATCAAAGGCAATGCGTTCACTAAGGATGTGACTGATTCGCATCTTTTTCTTGGCTATAAACCACTTATTATCGGTTTTTACGGGTCAGAGCATGATGGAAGGCTTTTGATGGATGACGATGTGTGTCTAAGTTTTGTTCAACGTAACTTCAATCCCAACTCGACCTGGAACGGCTTTCAAACGGATAGCTCTGCGGTTGCAAAGTTGATGCTAAAGAAAAAAATTGAAAGTGAGGTGAATGGCCGACATGTCTGTTTATACGAAGGATGTAACGGCGTGCATTCATTTCTATCACCGCTACACCAGACTGCAAATAATGTTTTGGAGAAATTTAGAAATCGCCCGGCGGGTAATATTAGTCTGAATGGAAACCTTCTTGACCAGGTTCGTATTGCCTATGCTATTCCAAGGAAAATATCTATCATCACAGTATCCGATGGATCTCTGATCAATATGTTCCCGACTGATCTGCACGGGCCAATCGATAAAAGTTTCTACGCAGGATCTTTGAGAATAGGAGGAAGAGCAAATGAGCAGGTTGAGAGTCTGACAAGAGTTGTGATTTCCGACATCGATGCTTCTGCATATTAACAGACTTACGCATTGGGTAAGAACCATATGAATGACTTGCAGAACAAAGATGGATTTACACTTCATCAAAAAAGATCCAGCACGTTTAACTTTCCATTGCCAGCGTCGGCTTTGAGGTACCGCGAATTGACACGTATAAGCTCTTGCGATCACGGCATTCACCGGATACATTTCTATAAAATTGTAAATGATGAAGTATTATCAAACTCATCGTCGACGCTTGCCCACATCCAACAGTATTATGCTCAATGGAGAATCGATCACGGTCTAGAGACTAAACTTTATTTTAGATAGGAATGAGGATTGTACATCTTTCTTACGCTAACATAACAGACTATGATGATCCCGATAAGTGGCTTAAGAGGATTAATTTTTTTGTGACACTGATTGAAGAAATGGCAACAGAAGCCGATGTCAAAAGCGTCCACTGTATCCAATTCTCCGGTCAATTGAAAAGAAATGGTGTGGAATACTTCTTTCTCAAATGCAGCAGGTTGCAAAGTATCTTTCCGCTAGGCCTGCATCGACACGTTCTCAATCAGCTCAAGCCGGATATTATTGTTGTTCATGGAGTTCATTTCCCATTGCAAGTCCTTTTGCTTCATCGATCCATCAAATACGCGAAGATTATCATTCAGCATCACTCGGAAAGACCTCTCCGGCATATCAAAGGTTTCTTGCAGCGTTTTGTGGACCGATTTACGTCTGCGTACTTTTTTCCTTCTGTTGAACAGGCGTTACCCTGGGTGGAAAAGGGTCAGATTGGATCGATAGACAAGGTCCATGAAGTCACAGAAGTTCCTTCAGTTTTTTATCCTATTGACAAACAACAAGCAAAAGATGTTACGAAAGTCAAGGGTTCGAAAATCTATCTTTGGGTCGGACGCTTTGATGAGAATAAAGATCCTTTAACACTCATAAAAGGATTTATTGAATTCGCTCGAACGGTCAAAAGCGCGAGCCTTTATGTAATTTACCAAAGCAGCGAGTTGATCGAGGAAGTGAAATCGATTCTTGGCAGTGCGATTGATTTATCAGAACGGATTGTTCTTATCGGGAAAGTGGAACACGACGATTTGTTGTATTGGTTTAACAGCGCGGACTTCATTATCTCAACGTCGCATTTTGAAGGGATGGGGGTAGCGGTATGCGAGGGAATGTCATGCGGATGCATTCCGATACTTTCCGATATTCCTTCCTTCCGAGCACTGTCCGGCAATGGCGAATTTGGCGCGCTCTTTTCGCCCGGTAACGCGGATGACCTGAAGGACAAGCTTATTGTTAGCGATACCGTGAATATTTCTTTAGAACGGAAAAAAGTTTTAGAGCGATACGAACGGACCATGTCGGCAAAGGCGATATCAAAGAAAATGATTTCCGTTTGCCAGCAAGATTGAAACGACGATGAGTGAAAACAGGATACCAATAGCGATCATCATCCCCGGCGGTATAGGCACCGGGAAAGGTAATTTGGGAGTGCCTGTATTGGAGCGCCTTGTGAAATTATTGTCGAACGATTTTGACATCACAGTTTTTTCTCTTTTTAGGATCAACGCTGATTATCGTCCAACCGGATTTGAATTGATTGATGTTTCTCATCGCGTCAGCGTGGTGCGGTTTGTGAGACTATTCCTAAGCGTGAGACAGCATCATAAAAAGAAGACCTTTCGTGTCATTCATGGATTTTGGGCGTTACCCTCTGGAATGTTCGCGGTCATATTGGCGAGGACCCTTGGAGTAAAAAGCATTGTGAGCATCCTTGGCGGTGACGCGATCGCATTACCTGAGATCAACTATGGGCAGCTTCAACGACCGCTTTCGAACATGCTTATATTGTGGACATTGCAGCGTGCTGATGAGGTCGTTGTGCTTACAAAGTATCTGCTCAATAATCTGAAAAAGGCAGGGTTAACACGTGATCGAATTCAAATTATTCCCTGGGGCATAGATACAGGGTTGTTTACGTTTCAGGCAAAACAAATGTCCAGTCCAATTCAATTTTTACATATAGCAAATTTACATCCGGTTAAGGATCAGGAGACGTTATTGAGATCGTTTAAATTGATCAGCGACAAGGTGCCTGCACATCTTACAATAATTGGTGAGGGTGTGTTGGAATCTCAGGTGAAGGCGCTTATTGCTTCACTTAATATTAACAACATTACTTTCATAGCTCCATTGCCTTATGAACAACTCCCCGCATATTATAGCAAGGCCCATATCCTTTTGCATACTTCGCTCTCAGAAGGTCAAAGCGAGGTAGTAACGGAGGCAATGAGCAGCGGGGTTCTCGTTTGTGGGACAAAGGTTGGATTAATGTACGACGAACCGTCTTGCTGTGTAGCAGTGGATGTAAAAGACTACGTGGCTTTAGCTGATCGGGTTCTGGAGATTCTAAAAGATCCCGCGTCACAAAGGAAAGTAACACAATCTGCGCAACAGTGGGCAGACACTCACTCCATACATTGGACTGTTGATCAGCTTGCGGAGCTTTATAAGATATGACATGAAAGGTAATTCTAAACCTGAATTTTACGACAGAGCTCCCAGGGCCGCTTGCCCCAGGCGTATCCACCCTTTGTAATGCAATGGTTTGAGGTATATGTAACTAAGAAAGCTATTTACCGCTTCCCTGGTTTTTTTTGTCCGCAGATGCACCAATCCAAGTTTATAAAACTGTGTTGATGCCAAATAAACATACTGCTCTTTGTTTAAATATCCATCCCTAAAAAACTTTTCAACCATCTGCCTGTGCTCGACGATGAGACGCTACCTCTAATCTTTGTGAAGTGCTTTGGTCATGTTTCCTTATTCTTACTAAAATTTCGTTGCTGAAAATTCCGTTGTAACGACAAGCCATTCGAAGAAAAAAATCCACGTCACTGCCGATGATCAGACTTTCATCAATGTATCCGACTGTATCGCAACACTTCCTTTTTAAACATGACCGACGGCACATAGAAGACAAAACGTTCTTCAAGCAGCAAAGGAATAAAAACATTGCCCGAGTAAAAGGTTTCCATCTTGGGCGGAGGAATAGCTCCTTTTCCAAATTGTTCACCGTGACCAAAAATAAAACCTGCGTCCGGGTTTTGCTTTGAGAAGAGAAAGTTGGAATGAAAGTTTGTTTGGCTTCCATAAATCGTCTGAATCCAGAAACGCAATAAGGTCGCCATTGGCTCTTTGCATGCCGATGTTTCTTACTTTACCGAATATTCCACAGTGATCAATTGCGAAATAGTGTATTCTCTTATCTGCGAATTTGTCGACAATATTTTTTGTATCATCCTCGGATCCATCATCGACAATAATTAATTCCCAATTTGAATAGGTTTGATCGATTACGCTCTGGATCGTCTCTCCAATTAAATGAGCCCGGTTATAGGTGGGAACAACAACACTCACGAAGATTTCATTTTCGCGCATAGGTTCAGTGAGATAAAAATTGAACAACATTATGCTCAGAAAGAATACCATTCTCAATCTTCAATACCTGATCGAAGTGTTTCAATAAATCATTGTGATGTGTGATCATAACGATCGTCTTCTTTTGTTGGGCCACTTTCTCAAGAGTCTTCACAATTTCTTGTTCAGTCTGTGCATCGAGTTGATTGGTAATTTCATCCAACAACAAGACTTCTGCATCAGCGTAGAGTGCCCGGGCAATCGCGATGCGCTGACGCTGGCCACCAGATAATTTAATTCCTCGCTCACCGATCTGTGTTGCCAGTCCGTCGGGCAGCTGGCTGATAATTTCGTTCAAGGTCAAGATCATGGATTAATTGCCGGATTTTTTCCAGGTCGATATTCGCTGCAGGCACGCCAAACGCAATGTTCTCGAGCTATTGAACCATCGATCATGTAAGGACTTTGGGAAACATAGCTGAAGATTGGTCGGAGTGTTCCGTAATTTTCAGTCCCGATTTCTTTTCCATCCAATAAAATTTTGCCGCTGTGGTTGGGAAGAAAGCGAAGGAGAATCAGGAGCAAGGTTGTTTTTCCGGACCCAGACCTGCCAACCAAAGCAATTTTCTCGCCCTTGCCAACAGTGAATGAAACATGGTCAAGCACGGTAGGTCCACCGGGATAACTAAAAGAAATGTCATCGAGTTGGATTTTGTCATTAAAAGAAACTGCCGATTTCGGCATAGCGCTGTCAGTGGGTTCTGGATTTGACAATTCTTCCAACTCATGAAAAAGATACTCGTGCGTCCTGATTTGCAGTGAAGCATTAAGTATGCGGTTCAAAGAAGGTATGATCCTGAAACTCGCCCCCGCGTAAACACCGAGAAGTAAGATGGTTTGTTGGTAATTTTGATTGAGAAGAAGTGAGTAAACTATCAGAGAACACACGATAAAAGCTGCTATAATTTCTGTTAGTCTCGAGGTTCCCGTTTGTGTTGTATGGTCCCGCACGAACGTCTTCGCCAGGCTTTCGCTGATTGTATATGAAGCGACTCTTAAAAAAGGTTTCCTTTCCAAAAACTCTGATCTCCGAAAGTCCCTCTACTACCTGGAGCGCATACTTTAAAGTGAGAGGCCATTTCTCTTTCAAGTCGAGGCTGGTCTCCTTTATGCTTTTTCTTTTCATTCTGTAAAGGAGGCCGGCCGGAACAAGAATAACACATAGAAAAGCAAAGACCTTGATATCATAAAGGACAATGCAAAATAATAGTAACATAAAAACCAGTCCTTCTGAAATCAGAGTTCCAATTGGCATTATGACATTATTTGCAAACGCGATCGGAAGATTTGCAATCCTATTCAATTCTTTGCTAAAATCCAGTTGCGTGAATCTGAGATAACTTATCTGCGTGTAGTGGGATAGCATACGTGACGACAGGTGACTTCCTAAAGTGAATGTATAAGAAGCCTTCGAGCGAGTGATCCACAGGGCAATTACATTTTTGAGTACTGTAAGAATCAATACTGCTATCGCCAGGGTACCTATGAACCACGTTGGAGAAGTAAATCCAAAAGTATTGTAGAAAAGTGATGCATATTTATTCGTAGAGATGAACCCGGGATTTACGAGAAGAACAAAAAGCGGCAGGAACGAAGCCAGGCTAAAGAAATCAAGAAGCGCGCTCAACACCATTAATACAATTACCCAGACACCTTTTCGTTTTTCAACTGGATTTAAGATTGCCAGGAGTGGGTGCAGTATCGTTCTGTAAAATTTCAATTTTGTTCAATTACGATCCAGGGAAATGGAGAACTGTGCACATTAAGTAACCTTCTTTTCACGATTGACATCAGAGAATGCGGAGTAGTCAAAAATCTATGTTTAAAGGTACTTATTTCTTTTACGTTGTGATGAAAATACCAATCCGCCATCTCGGGAAATCCCATTGAAATGAAATGGTCCCGGCTTCTTTTTTGTGCCGCGTTGATCTCTTTAGCAGTTCGGTAAACCGGACTGTCGACAATATGGATTTCTCCAGAAGGAGCAAGAAGTTCCAGGAGTCTGTTGATAAGTTTCCGCAGATCTGGAAAATATTGAACGCAGCTTGCTGCAATGATAGTATCGAAAATAGGTGGACCAATTTCAACGCTGAAGACATCCGCGAACAGAAAGGATAAATTTGTCCGATTGGAAAAGACATCGGATGCTTGCGACAATTCAACATCGTTGATGTCCATGCCACAAATTTCAGCCTGCAGGTTAGCGGCAAGTTTATTGGACAACCAGCCGTTTCCACAACCTAACTCGAGAATGGTTTTACAATTTTCCCTGGCCTTTAGGTGTTGCAAAAGTTTTTCCATAGAGATCTTGCGTACCTGCCACTCTTTGCTCAAGGGATGGTTGTCGGGGATTTCCGGAAGTTCTTGAACGATCTTGTCACTATATACCCTTTCTTCTTTGTTTCTCAGGGCAATGTACTTCACCGCGAACACTGAGTTCCTTACCACATTTTTTTGATAAAAAATGTTTTTATCTACAATCAAAGAAGGGTTCTCTAAAAGTTGTTGACGCAGGGACATTCATCAATTTACCAATTTAAAGGTTACAATAAGATGATCGGCACACCGGTTGAATGGGGGAACTGAACGAACCAATGAGTCCATTAGCCGTAACATCTTATACAACCTTGGATATCGCGATGCAAATTCTTTTGGCGAGGGAGGTGGAGACAACGCGCATAATCCCTCAGAACGAATAAGCCTGAAGTCCGGACCAAATGCACTTTTTATTTTTCCTAATGAATGATAATAGGTTGCGAAAAATTCTCCCTCAAGATGAGCTTTGACTCCGTTCTTCTTCAGCCGCCTGAATGCCTGTTTAGGATTTCCCTTCAAGATCCATGCAAGCTCCCAAAAGCTTACAGGAGGCATGATAACAAACGTAACAAATGCACCGGGATTAAGAAGCTTTCTCAGGTATCTTGTGACGCTCGAAAGATCTTGAATACAATTGAGTCCTCCGAAGTTGGAAAATACGTAATCGAACTTTTCACCAGTTACCTGCTGCAGTTGATCATAAGAAAGTTGTTGACAGGTCAAACGACCTTGAAGGATTGAATGCTGCATCTTATCCCTGATCTGTTTGATCATGCCCGAAGAAAGATCCGTAGCGTGCACGCGGTGACCCAATGAAGCAAAATGCACTGCGTCTATACCGGTACCCGCATTGAGCTCGAGTATTGAGGACCCTGGTTTTAAATAGTTGTTAACGTGAGCATACACCTGCTCACGCATATCTTTCAGGATGTGGTTTGTTCGATCCTCCTCGTCGTAGTGAAGGGATTGTTTGCTAAAAGCACGATCAACCGCAGCAAACTGATCAGCTAATGCATGTTCTTTGAGGGCTGGATTCAATGCCGAATTTATTTAAGCTGCAGGTCAATAATAAATTGATCGGCCATTCCTGAGAGGATACTTACCCTATGGAATTTTTTCTCCAGGTTATTTAACCGGAGGAGAAATCCCTTTCTTCGTGTGAAGTCGGATTCAAGTTGTGAAGGAGGTAATGCAAAACCAACGGGACGTGTAGTTACAACTTTAAACCGTGCACCCGCCCACCTTTTGATTTTCGATGGATTGTAATACCATGTTTTGAAATTGTTCCCATGCATATCCACAATAACACCTTTGTTCGTCATTCTTCTGAATGCTCTCCTGAACCGAAACTTCAGCAACATGTACAAACTTTCCCATAGACAGAATTTTGGCATGATAACCGCGATAAATCTTCCGCCGGGAGAAAGTAGCGAAGGGATCTTATGCAGTAGTTTCCTTAATGAGTCGGGGTTGATGCAGTTCGTTACGCCGAAGTTGCAGAAAACAAGATCAAACTTTTTGTCGAATAAAGTTTCGTCAAAGCTGTCGAGATCGAGATAGTGGGAGCTTATCTTGTTCTGCATCGAGAACTGATTCGCTTTTTGAACCGTGACCTTCAGCATCTCTTCCGAGACATCCGTGGCGACAATATTGAATCCTTTTTCGCTGAAGAGAAGTGCATCATCTCCTGTTCCACAATTCAACTCAAGTATCTCCAGGCCATCGAGGTCCGGTGTGATCCTTTCCAGGTAATTCCAAACCTGCTTACGTTGGAGCTGTCCTATCACGCTCCGGGTAAGCACTGAGTCAAACGTGGCGATATGATCAAAAGGCGCTGCCATGAGAGGTCGCTGTATGCGGACGAATCAGAGATTCCGAGACGTGCCGAATTATTAACGCATTTGGGTCAAAAGTCTTTTAGTGGTTGTTTAAAAATTCATCCGCTGCTTAAGTACGAGGCCTGCTCCAATTCCGCCAATCGCAACCGCTGTGCGAACGAAGTAGGAATATAGTAAAATGTCGCCAGTCCCGAACGCAGTTCCCTATGGTTTAGACGCAATGGTCGCTGAAAGAGTTTCCGCAGCGACGCGTAACCCTTGTGTTTTCGATAAACGGCATGAATGTACTGGTGTAGTTTTTTATAGTAGGCGCTGCTATACGTGCTCCGGAACATCATCGCCAGATCGTCGGAATCACTCCAGTTTTGTTTTTCCTTGAGCTGATCCTTTACTTTTTCGTAGAATTTCGTGCCCGGCAAGGGGTATGAAACGGAAATCCCCATTTCGTCTGGCATCAAGTCCAGGATCATTTTTAAGGTGGCATCTATGTCTTCCCGGTTCTCACCCAGATAGCCAAACTGAATGAAGAAACCCACCTTGATGCCCTTTTCCTTCATCAGCCGGGTGGCTTCATAGATCTGTTCGACCGTAGTGCCCTTGTCCATTGAATCCAAAATTTTCTGGGCTCCGGATTCAGCACCGACCCAAATAGTTTCGACTCCTGATCGCACCAGGGCATCAAGCGTATCCTCCTGCAGCAACAAATCTACCCGTGATTGAATTTTATACTTGAATTTGAGGCGTTTCTCGTTGACGACGTCAGCAAATTCCTGCGCCCAGCCCGGCTTTAATCCGAAAATGTCATCGCTCATCCAGAAGTGATCCGGGGAGTATTTGGTCAATAACATTTCAATCTCTGCCGCTACGTGCCGCGGTGAGCGCGATGCATAACGACTTCCATAGATCGGCTTTGCGCACCAGTTGCATTTGAACGGACATCCACGTGTTGTGGCGAGATTCAATGAAAAGTAGCCGTGATGTTTCTGCCAAATCTTCCGGTAACTGTCGATATCTATGAGATCCCAGGCCGGAAGTGGCAACTCATCAAGGTCACGAAGTACTGGTCTTGGCGAAGTAGCGACGGTGTCCCCACCCTTTTTGTAGACTATTCCGGGCACCTGGCTGATATCAACCTTGTTTTCAAGCGAGGTGACCAATTCCGTCAACGTTATTTCGCCTTCGCCTTTCACCACGTAGTCAACGCCGTGGTCAAAATATTTCACGTAATGATCGGCAGCGTCAGAGCTCGATGCGATTACGACACATCCAAGCTTTTTACTTTCTTCAGCCATCCTGAATGCGGCTTCGCGCATGTTGGTGAGGCACATCTTAGTGAGGTAATTAAATCCATCGTCATAGATGATCACGCAATCCGGTCTTTCTGTTTGTAATAGTGGGAGTATCTCATCCGGGCTGTCTCTCAAGTTTGTATCAAAGAAAACAACTTGATGACCCTCCTGGCGAAGGACAGCAGCAGCCAGTATTGTTCCCAACGGAGGGTACGGCTGCTTGAACCGCCACTGCTTTGCGTCGAGTTTATAAAAGTACGAATGTGTTATCAGTAGCTTCATACACTGTGCATCTTTCCATGATGCTCAAAACCTTTATCCAGCGGAGGTTTTTCGTTTGTTCTTTAATACTGATGAAAAATCAAAATGTTTCACCTTTTCAGCGTAAGTCTCCATGATCTTTCGCTGAAAATGTCGAGGATGATTCTTTGATGCGTAAGTTTTTGACTTGAATGCGATATCGAAATCAGTTTTTGAATATTCGCTTTCGTAAAGTTTTTTCCACCGCTTCATCGTAAGTTTTTTGAAATACGATTCTATATTCAGTGCAAAGCACGCGTTTATTAATTTTTCCAGGACCTTTTTGATTCCTGTTGTGGTTGACGCTGGACACATTTTCAGTAGACCGCGCGATATAGTTCGGAAAAAAGTCCCGCACCCAGCCATTTGTCTTAATCAGACTTTTATATTGTTCTGCGCCGTAGAGTGGAAGTACAGTGGCGAGCTCGGTGGCAGTAAACAAGTTTTTTTCTTCAATCTCAAGGTGATCTTCATCGACAAAATAGTTCACACAAAAATGTTTGTGTGAACCTCCCAGGAAAAGTCGTTTGTATAATACGAGCAGTGTCCTTGCGATCCACAAACGATGGGGGGCCGTGATGATGAAAAAATCGATATCCGATTTTTCATCCATATAGCCCTTTGAAAGCGATCCCGATGCCAATACTGCACGAACAAAAGGAAATCTTGAGATAAGCTTTGGCCTGCTTTTGCGCGATAGGCAAATATTTCTCCGCCTGTTCATTGCCCTTCACTCTTCTCTCTATATATCGATTCATTGGGATGTAAACTGTAAAGGTTATCGAATTTGTACACGATGACGTCGTTGGCCAGTCGCATCGAGCGTGGTGCGCACATCGTCTTCCGTAATACTGTTTGTTCCCAGAAATTGAAATATCTCTTCGCTCTTCAGCGGATAACTGAAGATATCATAGTACAAAAGTGTTTTGAGCACGTGTACCTTTAGATCGATATCGTCGATTGAGTGAGCCAATTTCAAGCGGGGTTAAAGGTGGGAGCAATGGGAATTGCCGGCCGTTTTGTGAAAGCAAGCATGGAATAAAAGATCGCAAAAAAGATGATCCCCTTCTGAAGTTGTAGCGCGGTTTCAGTAAAACATATCAAGATGAAAAGAAAAATGAATGCTCCGTACAAATAGTCGCGTTTCAGGAATGCGAAGTACAGTGAGCATAAAATCAACGCAACCAGCACGGTAAGTCCCAAAATACCCGATCCTATCAATGTGAATAGGAATTGATTATGCGGATCATAAGATTCAAGGCTGTTTGTGATGTTATAATCATCGCTGACCTGCTTGATAGCATCATAAACATCGTCGGTACCTGTTCCCCAAATGAGATTTACCCGCTCAGACGCTTTTAATCCGAGCCACCAAAGTGACGCCCTGATCTCCGTAGAATTTATATAGTTGCTGTTCGATTGAATGTGCAGCGATGTAAGAGGTAATTCCTGTAAGTTTCTGTATCGGCTAACAGGATTAAGATATAACAGGCTGCCGGATAGCCCTGCGATTATCAAGAGGCGCATGCCTTAGTAAATGTTTCTTTCTTTCGCATTGCCTGCACGATTGCCATGATAAAAATGACAAGTATGCCGATGATGATCATCCTGCTGGACAGGAGTACAATAAAAAATGAAAAGTAACAGATCAGGAGCCATGAGACAATTCGCAGCCATACAGGTCCATCATCCAATCTCAATAACAGGAATGTAATTGCAAACGCCAGGTATAAGGAGAAATAGGTAGGATGTATGCCTATCCCGCTGGCAAGAGATCTGTAAGAGAATGACAACCATCCATCAGTTGCACCGGAATTAAGACTTTTGAACTCGGAAGCATCCAGGTAAGAAAGTATTGCTATCGGCGTCCCTTCTGTTAGTAAGACGATCTGATATAATGCATTTCCAAGGCAGATGAAGGAACACACCAGGCACGATGCAACGAAACAATAAAAGATTTGATAAATATTCCTCATTGTCAATTTTACTTCGCTTGTAGCCAATGCAACAGGAAGGAGGACAAAGAAAATTTTCTTTTCAACGCCCGCAACTCCCGAAGCGTCAGTGTATAATGTGCCAAATAGCTCCAATACAAAAAGTACGATGATCAGAATGATTGGAACGTTCTTTTTAATAATTGAAAATTTCGTCTGCCAGTTCCCTTCGAAAGCCCAATTCACTAAATACAGGATGATGGCAGCGTGGCAGATTCTAACGGAAATTGGAAGCGCGACAATTGCGATCCCAAGTGTCACGATCGCGACGTAGTATTGGACCTGCGATTTATTGGTCGCAACGTGCGAAGGTATGGATGACGGTACTCTCATGTCATTTGGGTGAATTCAAAGACAACTGCTGAACTGCCCTGGCATTGAAATGTTCACGCTCTTCATCAATTGCCCATCCCCACTTATTGAAATACTTCACGGCGCTGAGAATGTTACGCCATAACAATAATGCGCTCTTATAAGATCCGCGCTGATGATAATGATAGATAGAAACCCCAGGAAAAAAAACCGTTCTGAAATGTTTATGGATGCGGCGCGATAGATCAGTGTCTTCGGTATAGAGGAAGAATCGCTCGTCGAATAATCCAACGGTTCGTAAGGCTTCAGCTCTTAAGAACATAAAACAGCCTGAAAGGAAGGGTGCATCGATGATCTTATTATAACCTGAAAGCTGAAGCTCGTAGCGATAATTTTCCTTTTCGAGCGTCGACTGTTAGAAAATTCAAAAACCTTCTAACAATCAGCGTTTTCGGCGATGGAAGAAGCTTGCATACTGGCTGAAGCCGCCCATCAGGATATAATACCTTGGGCATAACCAGACCGGCATGTGGATTATCTTCCATATAAGAGTAAAGTGAAGGAAGTACGTTTACATCAAAATACACGTCGGGGTTCAACACAAGATGGTATCTCGATTCATTTACTATCTTTCTCAATGCAATATTATGCCCTGCCCCAAAGCCGATGTTCCTGGAATTATAGATGTAAGTGATGCGAGGATCATATGCCAGGTATTTAAGCTGGTCGGTTGGAGAATTATCTATTAAGAATAGTTTCGAGTCTTGCGTAGCGCTCAGGAAACTGTGGATTGTTTGAGCCAAAATGCTCGCAGGACTCTTATACGCGACTATAGAGGCAGTAAGGTCTTTCATTTGGGCGGGCTCAAAAGAAATTTACGAAATTTATCCCATGTGTATCTAACACACTTTCCAACAAAATTTGAATTTCCGGAAAAAGAATAGAATTTTAACGCTAACGATTGTCACTTAAAGAGATACATTTCAAATTGTTGCCCGATCCGGTTGAAGAAAATATTGCAGGTATTTTACATCCCCGCCCGGTAGTTCAAAATACTTGCAAAAAACTTTGGATTAGATGGCCATAATTTTTAAAAATTAAGAGTAAAACCAAGACGCGTTTATGAGCAGTATTCAATCTTTCGAAGATTATCAGAAACAATACAATAAAAGCATTAAAGAACCCGAACAATTCTGGGCCGAAGTTGCAAATGAGTTTGTCTGGAAAAAGAAATGGGATAAGGTGTTGGAATGGGATTTCCATAAACCGGAGGTAAAATGGTTTATCGGAGGCCAATTGAATATAACTGAAAATTGTATTGACCGTCATCTTCCATCGCGATCAAATCAGACCGCCATTATCTGGGAGCCCAATGATCCTAAGGACGAGCCAAAACATATAACCTACAAAATGCTTCATGAGCAGGTTTGTAAGGTGGGTAACATGCTCAAAGCAAAAGGTATCAAAAAAGGCGATCGTGTTTGTATCTATATGCCTATGGTTCCTGAACTGGCGTACGCTGTATTAGGATGCGCGCGAATTGGTGCTGTTCATTCCGTCGTCTTTGCCGGTTTCTCTGCGGGATCGCTAATCGACAGAATTAACGACTCGGGATGTAAACTCGTTCTGACCGCCGATGGATCGTTTAGAGGAGGAAAGAGGATCGATCTTAAAGCTATCGTGGATGAAGCACTGTTAAAGTGTCCTTCCGTACAATCTACAATTGTTTTGGATTACATAGGTTCCAAACCTGCAATGAAACCGGACCGTGATTTTGACTGGAAGACGGAAATTGCTAAGGTTGATGGTAATTGCGCTGCCGAGGTGATGGACTCGGAAGATCTGCTTTTTATTCTTTACACCTCCGGATCAACGGGTAAACCCAAGGGCATGGTCCATACCTGTGGTGGCTATATGGTCTTTATAAACTACACCTTCAGGACCACCTTCCAGTACAAAGAAGGTCAGATCTTTTGGTGTACGGCCGACGTTGGATGGATCACAGGCCACTCCTATATTCTTTACGGCCCTCTTTCCGCAGGCGCAACTACGGTTATTTTTGAAGGAATTCCATCGTTTCCGGATATGGGCCGGTTCTGGCAGGCAATAGAACGGCACAAGGTGAATATCTTTTACACAGCACCTACTGCTATACGTTCGCTCGAAAAAGCACCACTCAGTTTTGTTGAACGGAGCGATCTTTCTTCCTTAAAAGTTTTAGGTACCGTTGGGGAACCAATCAATGAGGAAGCATGGCATTGGTATGATAAGAATATAGGCAAAGGAAAGTGTCCGATCGTTGATACGTGGTGGCAAACTGAAACGGGAGGAATTATGATTTCGCCTATCGCCCACGTTACTAAACTTAAACCTGCGCATGCAACGTTGCCGATGCCGGGCGTTCAACCGGCACTTATGGATGAAAATGGGAAAGAGATTATGAATCCGGGTGAAGGCAGGTTAACGATAAAGTTTCCGTGGCCGTCAATGGCCCGTACGATATATGGTGATCATCAGCGCTTTAGAGACACCTATTTCTCAACATTCCCCGGAAAATATTTCACTGGCGACGGATGCAAACGAGATGACGAAGGTTATTACAGGATCACTGGCAGGGTTGACGATATCATCATTGTTTCCGGACATAATATGGGTACTGCTGAAGTAGAAAGTGCTATCGACGAACACTCAGCAGTCTGCGAGACAGCCGTTGTGGGATATCCCCATGATATAAAGGGGCAGGGAATCTATGCATTTGTGATATGTTACGATAAACCGAAGGAAGAAGATAAACTACGGGCAGAGATCCGTGAGACGGTTTCCAAAATCATTGGACCGATCGCAAAGCCGGATAAAATACAATTCGTTAGTGGTCTTCCGAAAACACGATCCGGAAAGATCATGCGAAGGATCTTGCGAAAAGTTGCTGAAGGAGATACATCTAACCTCGGGGATATAACTACGCTGCTCGATCCAACGGTAGTAGACGAGATCAAGGGCGGTGCATTGTAGCCATTTTGCCATTTAGTGATATGGTGATTGGATGGTGATTGAAATACAAAATTACCACATCACAAAATCACGATATCACAAAATGGCTAGCTACCGATCTTTACTTCATTAACTAAGATCTCTCCGGACAGAAATGCCTGGAGGTTGTTAAGCGTTGTTTCAGCAATTTGGTCCAGTGCTTCCACCGTAAAGAATCCCTGGTGAGCAGTTATCAACACATTCGGGAAACTCATAAGTCTTGTTATGAGATCGTCTTCCACAATACTCGCGGAAAGGTCACGGAAAAACAATGTTTCCTCCTGTTCATAGACATCGATACCTAACGCGGACAGTTGTCCCGATTTTAGGGCCTTAATAACACTTTTAGTGTTGATGAGTCCACCGCGACTGGTGTTTATGAGCATACAGCCCTTCTTGATCAACGCAATGCTACCGTCGCCAATAACATACTTCGTGCTTTCATTAAGCGGACAGTGCAAAGAGATAATATCTGAGGTAGTCAGCAGCTCGTCGAGTGGAACATATTTAACACCAGCTGCCTTCATGCTTTCTTGTTCCTTCACATCAAAAGCGATAACGCGACATCCAAAGCCCAGCATAATCGTACAGAATACCTGGCCGATGTTTCCGGTACCTACAACGCCAACGGTCTTGCCAGCAAGATCAAAGCCCATTAATCCATTCAAAGAAAAATTTTGTTCGCGGATGCGATTATATGCTTTATGGGTTTTCCGATTTAGGGCCATGATCATTGCAACGGCATGTTCGGCGACGGCATGTGGTGAGTAAGCTGGCACACGAACCACTTTTACATTATTTAACCTCGCTGCTTCGAGGTCAACATTATTAAATCCGGCACATCGCAATGCAATAAGCTTTACTCCCTGGCTTGACCAATCGGTCAATGACTGGTTTAGTAATACGATCATTTACAAACACACAAACGGCATCAGCCCGGTCAATAAGGTGAACCGTTTGCTCATTGAGGCCCACTTCATAAAAATGGAGGTCGAACCCGAATTTTTTGTTGTGTGCCTCAAAAAAGGATCTGTCATAAGGTTGCGTGCTAAAGAATGTGATTTTCATATTCCTGCGATTTCACTAGTCTGATAGATGAAGTCTGATTTTAATTTAGGATTTATTATGGAATTAGCATCTGATCTGCATCATGGTATTGTATTTAAATCCATGAACTATGAGAACAATCGTTACCACTATGATGCTCGCTGCGTCATCAATACTTGGTTTTGCCCAGGAGCCTTCTCAGCAGGTTAATTCGAAGATCGCTCAGGTGACTGTATTCCTGGAGGGTGCGCAGGTCACGAGATCCACTAGCGTCAATTTGAAGCAGGGAGTATCCAATCTTTCCGTGGCAGGCATCGCTGCTGGTATCCAGGAGCAAAGCATTCAGGTTGACGGGCCGTCGGCGGTAAAGATCCTTTCCGTTTCATTTCGCGTGAATTACCTTGACAACGTTCAGAAGCCTGAGAAGGTCGCTTCCCTCGAAGGCGAGAGGCGAAGGTTACTTACGTTAATAGCAGAGGAAAAATCGCGCGAAGAAGTTTACAAGGAGGAAGAAGTGATTCTTAAAACGAATAAATCGATTGGGGGAACAGCCAGAGGGGTTGAGATCGAGGAGCTTAAAATTGCAATGGATTATTTTCGCCAACGTCTTTCTGATATCAAACAACAGTTGTTGCTGATTAGCCGGACGATCAAAAAGCACAATGAAGATCTGGGCAGAGATTGAAGCCCAGTTAACGGAACTAAGTGTCAGAACCGAAGAACCGACCGGTGAGATCATTGTGAAAGTATCCTCGCCAAACGCTGTTAAAGCAGACTTTAAGATCACATATCTCGTCAAAGAAGCACGGTGGTTCCCAACGTATGATATACGCGCAAAAAATATTCAGTCGCCAATTGGTATTACGTACAAAGCAAATGTAATTCAGCAGTCCGGTGAAGATTGGGACAATGTCGAATTAACGGTTTCGACGGCAAACCCGAATGAAGGTGGAGCAAGACCACTTATCAAACCCTGGATCCTGGGATTTAATAATGTCGTAGCGAGGTAATTCAATCACCAAACATTGGAACATTCAAAATCAACCCATCACAGAGTTTTGCAAACAATATGGTTCGCGGAAGAGTTATGGATGAAAATGGTTCAGGTATGCCCGGAGTAAACGTAATCATTAAAGGGACTACTGTGGGAACCGTAACCGATGCGGAAGGTTATTACTCATTGGCGCTTACTTCGGACGCGCAGACTCTAATGTTCTCATTCGTGGGATATTCATCGGATGAGGTTAATATTCAAAATAGGGACGTTGTTGACCATCAGTTGCGAACGGATGTAAATCAACTGGATGAGGTCGTCGTAACAGCATATGGGGTAGAACGAAGGGAACGTTCATTGTCATACTCCATCAGCACCACCGGACCGAGGGTGAAAAAAACTATTGTGGCTACGCCCGTTGTACGACAGACGAACATTGAATACACGATCGATGAGCCATTCTCCGTAAAATCGGATGGAGAGAAAAGGACAACGGAGATGATGGAGTATGAGCTCGATGCACTTTATGAGTACTACTGCGCGCCAAAGCTTGATGCAGAAGCTTTCTTAACGGCAAAGCTGCTTAACTGGGATGAATACAATTTTTTGGAAGGCGAGGCCAGCCTGTTCTTTGAAGGCAAATACATCGGTAAATCTATTCTTGATACACGGAATACCTCAGATACACTCACGCTGTCCTTAGGTAGAGATGGCAATGTTGTTGTGAACAGGGAAAAGAAGAAAGATTATTCATCCAGGCATTTCGTTGGATCCAATCAAAAGATCACGTTCACCTATGAGATCTCAATACGCAACAAAAAAGCTCAGCCTATCACGATCGTTGTTGCCGACCAGCTACCGCTCTCTAATGATAAAGAGATCGTTATAGATAAGCTAGAGGACTCTAAAGCCAACCACGAAGAAGGAAGTGGTTTGTTAACATGGAAAAAACTTATAACTGCAGGTAAAACCGAAACGATTCAGCTTTCTTATGCTATAAAGTATCCGAAAGGAAACAATATTATTTTGGAATGACAGATCCGAAATGTTGCCGGACGGCTTCATATAATGCGATACCAGCTGCAACGGAGACATTGAGCGATTCGATCTTTCCCTTTAATGGAATGCGCGCAAGCTCATCGGATTCGCGAAGGAAAGTGTCGCTTACGCCATCTTCTTCAGATCCAAGAATAAGAGCAAGAGGGCCTGTCAGGTTTACTTCGTAAATACTTTTCTCAGTCTTTTCGGTGCACGCCACAAGTCGTATACCGTTGTCGTGGAGAAGCGTTAAGATTTTCTTCATATCCTTTTCACGACATATGGGAACATGGTTCAATGCACCTGCGGAGGTTTTCATGGCGTCACTGGTGATAGGAGCATTGCCTTTTTCAGCAATGATAATTCCATCGACGCCAGCGCATTCTGCTGTGCGGACTATAGCGCCAAAATTTCGTACATCAGTGATACGGTCGAGGATGAGGAAGAAAGGCTCCCTTCCTTCATTATACGCTTTGTAGATGAGGTTGTCAGCAGACGCAAAACTTATGGAGGAAACAAGACAAATCACCCCCTGATGATTTTTTGTTGATAGTCGTTTTATTTTTTCGGGGGGTACAAAAACAACGGGTACATTGTTATTACGCGCGACCGCAATGAGCTCTTTGATCAAATCGTTGGCTAGTCCCGATTGGATCATAACTTTTTCAATATTTTTTCCCGCCAGGATCGCTTCGATTACGGCCCTGGTGCCATAGATCATATCTGTTTTTTCCATTTGACTCTGCTTACTTCTCGACTTCGTCAATAGCTTTCGCAAGCCGCCTGTCTTTGTCGGTTACGATATCGCCGGCATCGTGCGTGGATAGCTCAAAGCTTACCGTGTTCCATGTGTTCGTCCACGTCGGATGATGATTCATTTTTTCGGCTGCAATTGCAACTTTCGTCATGAAAGCAAATGCGTAGGTGAAGTCTTTAAACTTAAAAGTCTTCTTCAGCCGGTTATTTTCGGTTTTCCATTCCATATAGAGAGATTTTAAATGTCGATTTACGACTTTTTCGAGACAGTTGGATATAAGGCCTCCGACTTTGCCCTGAAGGGAAGAGGAAACAATCACAAAGCTACGATGCCTTCAATGAGGGCGGCACGTTTATACATTTCGATAACTGCGTCGCTGGACTGCATCATCGCCTGAATTGTAATGCTGGTATAATTGCCCTGCTTAGATAATTTTTCACGCGCGGTGTGCAGAGGGAATAGACTTTTTACCTGGTCTTGTTGCCCTGTCGGCACAATGAATTTGAAAACATATAACGAAGGCCATGCATAGTGCTTTTCAAGCTTTTCCCGAAAAGAAATGAGCCAGGTTTCGTCCATATCTAAATGGCTACGCCTCCCGGTTTTGCCAGGAGGCGTAGCGTTATTGTCACGTACTCAATTAATAGAACTTGTAGCGCTTGTCTTCGATGTTTGCACTTTCTTTGATCGCCTCTGCAATACCGAGTGTATTACGGTTCAAGTTACCCTGTTCGAGTTGGGTCTTGTAAGTTGTGTAATCAGACAGCGATGGAGCAATAGTCTTGTTTTGAAGCTCCATGATTAGCACGCCGTTTTCACCCGCGACAGGATTAGATCGTTTGCCATTGTCCAGCGAGAAGGCGAGGCCCACAGCCTGAGGATCAAATCCCACAGTCGGCAATGAGTTACTACTAAGCTTCAGGTCGCTGCTGGAATAAACATTTGCGTCCGACCCAAATGTATTTGCGACTTCGTCAAGAGTTCCTTTGGCGCTCTTTAGCTTTTCGACAATGATTTTTCCCTTAGCTTCATTTCGTACTGCCGGGCCGAGCTCAACTTTGACCAGATCAAAGGGTTTATAGCCTTTATCAACTTCATTAGTCATTATAGCAACCACATTCTGATCGTCCAGGTCAAAAACCTGCGATATTTTTCCTTCTGATGCATCGCGGAATAACCAAAGAACTACTTCTCGTGCTTCTCCCAATGTTCCTATACGTCTGTCGCCAGCGAGAACATTCTTAGCTTCCTGAACATTAAGGCCCTGCTCTTTCGCCCTTGACTTCAAAGTCGCCAATACTGGAAAGTTCAGATGCGAATCCTTCTGCTTTTCTAAAAGCCTCGTTGATAGTTGCATCACTTGGTGTGATCTGACGTTCAACAATTGCAAGTTTATATGCTGTGTTGTTCTTCACGTTCATGACCTCGATAATATGATATCCGAATTCAGTTTCTACAACTTCATTGAGCACGCCCGGGCGGCTTGCTGCGAATACAGCACTTTCGAATGGCTTCACCATTTGTCCAGTGCTGAACCATCCTAGATCGCCACCGCGTGAAGCTGTTCCATCAGTTCCAAATTCACGGGCCTTAGCACCGAAGTCGGCACCGGCCTTGATATCTTTTAATATTCCCTGTGCTTTTTCCTTCGCTGTTTGCTTGGCACTTGCGCTGGCGTCTGCCCACCTGATGAGGATATGTTTTGCGCGTGCGCTTGAAACCGTGTCAGCATAAATTTTCGAAACTTTCACCACTTTATACACACCTCCGTCGAGAATAGGTCCAAAGACTTTCCCTTGTTTGAGGCTATCAGCTGGAAGAAATGCAGGCAGCGTCGCCAACGTGTATGCTGAATAGGGATTTTGTCCATCCGTATTACCATATGCATAAGTCGAATCTTCCTGAGCTGTCTTGAATTCTGTCACCGCGCGGGCAAGGTCTTCTTTCACTACCAGTGAATCGTCAGCTGATGCAACAACGGGGAAGCTAACATATTTCAGGTCACGGCTTGCCTCTGTCTTGTACCGTTCTACATTCTTGTTATAGTAAGCTTTCAGTTCTTCATCGGTCACGTTAACAGCAGAATCACTGATAGCGTAAAATGGAACATATAGATATTTAACTTCTGCGACGTCCGTTTGCAAATGGTATTCAAGTTCAGATTCAGCGGCAGTTATGTAGCTGCTCTTGATTAAAAGATTTTCATACTTGATCCGCTCACGACTTGGTTTCAGGTCTTTCTGAAACATTTCCCATCGAATTCTCTGCTCTGATGTTTGAGGCATCGTCTTCAAACGACCCAGGTAAGTAACAACCTGGTTAGGATCAAATTGCCCGGTTTCCTGATTTGTGAAGGCGAGTCTTACGCTCTCATCAACATTCTTACCCTGGATCATGTCCCACACTTCATCCTCAGTGACTTTTACTCCAACCTTGGCGAATTCTGTTTGGATAGCGTAACGTGCTATAAGCAGGTCCCAGGCCTGCTGACGAATGCTTGGCATTTCGCGATCTCCAGGCTCTCTGCCGAACTGAAGGAAGTAGTTCGCCTCGCGTTCGCGAATGACAGACTGAAATTCCTCGAATGAGATCTCGCGACCCCCAATTTCACCTACAGAGTTCCTGCCCCAGTTCAAAATTGAGGAGTTCCCGCTGAAAAGGTCGCCCACAATAAATGCCGCTATCGCAACGAACACGAATACCACCACCCACGTGCCCATCTTGTTGCGCAATGTTCCAATCAATGCCATATTCTGATTTTTAAAGAGCCGCAAATTTAACCCGTAATCTGTATTAGAAAAATAAGGTTATAAAAAAGACTTTTCGGGGATGGAGAAGCTGGCTTGACAGGGCCTTAAAAGGGGCCTATTCCGACAGTTTTTGAGGGTTTATTCGAGAGATTTTCCCTCATTTTCGACCTTCACCAACACGGCTTCGACCCGGTTGACGCCAGTTGTCTGGACTGTGAACGTAAAAGGAGGGACTTCTATGGTCTGGCCTTGTTTGGGAAAATCTCCGGCGTAGGATAAGATCAGCCCTCCCAAGGTCTCGTACTCGCCCGTAGGGAGCTGCCAATCGTAGGTTTCGTTCAAATAATCGATCTCCAGCCTTCCGCTCAGGACATAGGTATTTTCGCTGAGCTTTTGCTCAATAAATTGATCTTCCTCGTCGTGCTCATCTTCGATCTCGCCGAAGATCTCTTCAATTACATCCTCCATGCTCACCAATCCTGCCGTGCCTCCAAATTCATCTACTACGACAGCGAGGCTTTTATGCTCATTTATGAAACGTATCATCAACTCATTAGCGAGAGCTGTTTCAGCTACGATTATGATTGGCGTGAGAATATCTTTTATTTCCTGGGGTCGTTTGAAAAGCGCTGATGAATGACAATAACCTATGATCTCGTCAATGCTTTGCTTGTAGATGATCACTTTGGAGTGTCCACTTTCAACAAATGCTTCCGTAAGCTTTTCGATGCTGTCATTCAATTCAACGGCAGTTATCTCAGTCCTTGGGATCATACAATCACGGATCTTAACTGTTTTGAATTCCAGGGCATTGTGAAAAATCTTTTTATCCAGTTCGATGTCTTCAGGCTGAACAGGTGCGTCGGCTATAGTATTTGTGTAAGGACGGAGGTCGGTGTTTTTAAATGGAGCTTTTTCTTCTTTTCCTGTCGATCTGAACACGCGAACCACAAGAAATCTTGAGATCGCGAGCAGCGGAAACGTAAACACTGCCAGCAGGGCGAATGAGATAGCAAAGGGTATGACCAGAGACAGCAAGACCTGCATGTGATTTGAAATGATCGCCGTCTTTGGGATGATTGAAGCGATAACGAGGATGATGAAAGCGGATATCGTTGTTTGAATGAGGATAATTGCAAACCCGTTGCTGATTTTTTCAGGCATTAGATTTTGAAGCATGGGCATGGACAGCAAGGACATCAAAGTACCGAATGCGACCAGCGATAGCGTTGTGCCAATAAAGGTTGTTCCGGTGAACCATGCGGGTCGTTTTGCAAAGAATGTCATTAGTTGCGCGGACAGGTTTCCGAGTCGGCTTTCCAGTTCGAGTTGCAATTTGTTGGCAGCTTTGAAGCTTGTCTCCAGCACGGAGAAGAATATTGCAAATATCAATGAGATAATGATGCCAAAAAGAAGAAGTGCGTTCATGTTAGTTCTTCTTTCGGAAGTTGAACACAAAGTACAGGACGAGGGAAAGCATTATAGCCCAGTAAGCTTTTCCAAAGCCAACTACCATGGTCTGGTGAATTCCGATGATCAGAAAGGCAACTGCTAGGGAGAGGACAAGAACATCGACGAGTTTCATGGTTTAGGCAAAAATAGCGATAATTTGGTTCTTGGCCGGACATACACAAACCGCCAAACGGATTTGTCATTAGGTCGCGGAAAACATGTTTGCACAAAAAGGATTTACGTTGAAGGGGATCGTGCACATTGCGCGGTGTTCAGCACAACGTCACCTAAATTTTGGTGGGTAACATTGAGGTATACACGTAACCGATCGGTGCGGGCTTGGGGTGTGCACCAATGAAAATTAGATGTGCACGTTGCGCGGCGAAAAATTATTTCGGTACAAAAATCATGTCGTTCGCCGCGTCATGATTAATTGACATTTTTTCTCTACCGGTATGTCATCCCTACGGGATTTGTGTGGGAGCGGGCGGTGTGAGATCAATGATTGATTAGATACGCGGCGAAAAATCATTTCGGCGCAAGCATCGTTTCGTTCGCGGTATCTGCAATTTAATCCTGAAGGGATTGAAGCTTAATAGCCACGCATCGCATGCGGGGTAGGAACGATATGTAAACGTGGAACCCTGAAGGGGTTCAACCTAACGTTACCGAAATGTTGGTGGGTAACATTGAGGTACACACGTAACCGATCGGTGCGGGCTTGGGGTGTGCACCAATGAAAATTAGATGTGCACGTTGCGCGGCGAAAAATTATTTCGGTACAAAGATCATGTCGTTCGCCGCGCCATGATTAATTGACATGTTTTTTCTACCGGTATGTCATCCCTACGGGATTTGTATCGGAGTGGGCGGCGTGAGATCAATGATTGATTACAAAGGCAGACGAAAAATCATTTCGGCGCAAGCATCGTTTCGTTCGCGGTATCTGCAATTTAATCCTGAAGGGATTGAAGCTTAATAGCATCCGTAAATGCGTGGTATGATGACAGGTTACTAAATATTACACGTAACCGATCGGTGCGGGCTTGGGGATGTGCATCAAAGAAAATTAGATGTGCACGTTGCGCGGCGAAAAATTATTACGGTTCAAAGATCATGTCGTTCGCCGCGCTATGATTAATTGATCTGTTTTTTTACCGGTGCATTATTCGCACGGGATTTCTACTCCTTCACTTCAAATTCTGCGGCAGGTTTCTTAATGACATAATCAGACATATCCTCTTTTGCTTCGAGACCTTCGCCGTAGATCACGTCGCCGTCTCTTCGAATCGTCACGAATTTATCATTGAATATCTTCTTCTCTTTTGGCTTCCAAAACAATTCTTCAGTGTTCAGCTGCTTATTCTCCACCAAATTCTTAACCTCCACGTTTCCACGACCGCGCCATTGATCTTCCTTCTTGAAATAAAATGCCTCGTTAGCTTTCAGCGTTGATTCAATATTGCCGGCCTCGTTGAAGAATTCCATATACACACCCTTAGGGAATTCCCTATCACCAGTTTCAAATTCATAAAGGAGGTCTGCAACCATCTTCACTTTCACTCTATCGTTCTCACTGTAATACAACTCGACGTTTTCGACTTCGCTTAGCGGACCCTTGTATTCCAAAGGTTCTTTGGTGTCGGTAGCCATTGCAGCCAAAGACGATCACGCAAACAAGTAATAGATATTTGGTCATAAGCAGAAATAACAAAGGCCATAGCAAGCTATGGCCTTCGAAATATTTTTACGTTCAATTAATCTCTTGTTCTGATGGTTGTGCTTTCGCCAATCCAGCATCCAACGCTCTTCGTTTCTCCTTGCTTATAGTCGATCAGGAAGATCTCTTCCTTCGAAGGGAATGCTGATTTTGCCGCGGCAATCTTCTGAGAATCGCCCGCCTTTTGGTAATAATCAGCTGCGATCAAATAAACCAAACGGTCATCTGCAACATTCACTTTTTTGGCGCAAGCGTCAAAGCTGCCGTAATACAGGTCGCCGATCTTTTCGTATGCCAGCTTGTTTCCAGGATTGACCTCAAGCGCCTGTCTGAAAAGTGCCCTGGCTGCTGGTTTGTCATTTTTTGCCTGGAGTTGACCAAGGTAAATGAGCACTTCAGCTTTATCCTCGGGAGTCGTAGCAAGAGGCAAAGCTTCTTTTAGGAAGACCTCAGCTTTTGCATAATTATCAATGGAATAATATTTCAAACCGAGGTTTTTAGCCAGTCCAAAGTCCTTTTCAGGGTTGTTCTTATGGATAGACTCACCTGCTTCGAGCCACAGCGGGTCATCAGTACATTTGCCCTGTAGCATAAAGCCAAAGATCTTTTTCGCAAGCACCACGTCGTTGGGATTTTGCCTGAACTTGGGCTCAAGATTTTTCTTTACGAAAGCACAGTCAACTTTCACCATGCTGATAAGAATGGCATCGATGTCATCCTTCATCTTCTTGTACTTATCGATCGGCTGACCCTTGCTCTGCGCAGTTTTTATTTTGGAATCGATGATGTTCATCACCTTGTCGTACTTCTCGAGGATTTGAGTTTCATTGATGGTCTTGAACTTAGTCACGTTCAACCTTACAGTTTGAAAATAAGGGACCAGTGTACCATCCAGGACATTGTTACCATTCAGTGTTATCGCCTTCTCCAGCAACTCCAATGCTTCAGCGGGCTTTTCATTAACGCTGTATTTGACGAAGGAAAGTGCCTTTCTGTTTGTTACCGTTGCTTCTTCGCCGCAGTTCTTAATACGCATGTCGTATATGATCATCAGAGAGTCAATATAGACCTTTCTGCGTGCAGCATCTTTTTCCTGCCCGGCAAGCTTATCGTAAACTTCTGCTCCGTTGATATACAAACTGGAATGTAAGTTGTGGGACATTTGCGAGCAACCAGTTCAACGGAGGCGCTGCTTTTTTCACTTCGCCGGTCTTCAGAAAATCTTCATACAATACTTTGCTTTCTTCGGCTTTTGCTCTCGCAGTGCCGTCCTCCGGCCACTTAACTTCTTTACATTGAGCGAAAGATCCAATCGATCCGAATAGCATAGCCACGGAAACGGCGCCGGTCAAAACATTCATTCTCATATTATTTTTCATGTTCTAATCAAACTTTCTTTTAATGAACCACTGATCGTTAAAGGTTATCCCGAAGTATAATTTAAAATAGGATTCTTCTAAAATGTTTTCTGCCTTATTTCCCCTCTTTCCTACTTTCAGGGCCAAATCCATACTGGAACGGCCAGCCGGCAAAGAGAAGCCAAAATTAATGCCAAAATCCTTCACCGCGTTGCCGTTCGCCAAAAAAGGATACTGTTCATAACTTACACCTGTTCGGAATGTGATACGCTTCAAATAGCTCTCCAGGGCAAGCGGATCCATCGTAAATTCACCACCAAGCGTTGTACGCCATGATTGTCCTAACCCCTCATCATCGGATCCTAAGCTCTTGAAATTGGCCCAATTTTGATACGCGAACTCCGTACCGATAGACCAATTTACACCTTTTCCGTAAGATATGCCTGCCGAAAATCCTTGTGGCAAGTGAACTTTGCCCTGCTCTCTTTCTATGTCGTATCTTTCTACAGTGTCCCCCCCAAGTGTCGTACGGAAAATTTTGGTTTTGCTTGTTGATTTTAGGTTTGACGCAAAATTGTAAACCGCACCAATGCTTAATCTCCGGTCGTTCCGGCGTCCCAGTGAATCCCGGCTGAACGAAAATCCTAAACCGAAATTAAAACCGTGATTATTCGACTTATCCTCAACGCTAACAACATATCGTTCTCCCGAACTTGCATCGCCTGTCAAAAGGTTAGAATAAAGATTTGATACAGGCCCAAACAAGTACGCTGCCTTCAGACCAATTGCTATTTCCTTGGTTAACCTTACGCCGTTTGACCAGTACACCTGTGTCAGGCCGCCACTACCACTTTCAGATGTTGCAAGGGTGTCGACCACTGCGCCAGACGGATCCCTGACATAATCAGGATATTGAAAACTAAAATTAACATCGGTGTATGGCATTAAACCAAGAGCAGACGTCCAACTGTTGGCCTTGATTGGAAAGGCCATCGCAATGTAGTTCAAGTTACCTCCCGTATTCTTTTCATTGGTCGTATCGCCATTGACCTTCCTGGACTCTCCCACGATCCCGACCTGAAAAACCGAATAATTATTGTAGATGAGCAAAGCAGGGTTCTGATTGTTGATATACCAATACTGAGGCTGGCTCACACCAAGGCCATTGCCATGATTATGGACCAGTCCATTGCCATAAGGCTCACCCACACCATATGTTGTGAAAGGCGACGGTGCCGCCTGACCCCACACTTTTGCTGCGGAAATGACAACAGCAAAAACCAAAAACCACTTTTTAACTACCGACATTATGTATCAGAATGCTGTTTAATCCGCTGAGTACTAGTTCAGGGACCGCAAATATGGACCCTTTCAATTTGTTTTCAAAAAATCGGGCATCGCCACCACTTAAAATCACAGCCAATCCTTCAAATTCTTGCTTATAGAGGCTGATAATGCCATTAAGTTCTTCAATTAAGCCATTGATTATTCCACTTTGAATGCAGCTTTCCGTGCTATCTCCAATGAGTGGGGGATCTTCAACCAGGGGTACTAACGGCAGTCGGGCAGTGAAATTATGAACGGCATGGAAGCGCATCATTAACCCTGGCGAAATACCTCCCCCGAGAAAATTTCCATCCCTGTCAAGGAAGTCATAGGTGATACAAGTGCCTGCATCGATAACGAGTGTATTCGTTTTTGGAAACATGTGGTGGGCCCCGCAAACTCCGGCAATTCGGTCTACACCAAGTGTGGATGGTGTGGCATACTTTATTTTAACAGGAAGGGGCAACTGAGGATTCAAGATAAATTTGCGTTTTGCTTGAGTCGCCCATGATGAAACCTCGCCGGGATCTTTGGTGACCGAACTAATGATGAAACTAACGGCAGAAAAGTTTTCCAGAAATTCCCTTAACTCTTCTGCCTTCTGAAAATTGTATTTCCTGGTGAGAGTATGACCATCAAAGATGCCCACCTTGGCGGAAGTGTTTCCATAGTCAACAACAATATTCATAACCGTGCCGTTTTTGAGTTCTTTGATGAGTTTCTCCGATGATTGATGGAAATGCAGGGGATATTATTTCACTGGTTGACTTTTATCCTGTTTTGTTCCTGCGTGTTGCTATTACTAAGATGTCCCTTAATTTGCATCTACCATTCAGTCGTTGAATTAAGCTAAACTTGTCTGGCCTTGGAAATTGGAAATTGGACATTGGACGTTCGACATTCTTGCCCATCTATTTACCGAACTGGAGGTTTGCTGATTGAAGAGCATTCTTTTGTTTCCGCCTTTCAATGCCCAACTCCCAATTTCCAATGTCCAATTAATTGCTTAACTCAAGGACATTAATCTGCCATTACCTAAATAGGCTCACGTCCCAAAAATATGGATTCAAGAAACAACTTTAAAGTTATCGGATTGATGTCCGGTACGTCGTTGGATGGCCTGGATATCGCTTACGCTCATTTCGCTAAAAATAAGGGTCGCTGGTCGTTCTCTCTCAAGAAAGCGACAACCGTTAGGTACTCATCAGCGTGGACGAAAAAACTATCTACAGCGCAACATCTGTCGGGAGAGCAACTTGCAGAGCTGGATTCGGAGTACGGACGGTCTCTTAGGGAAGGCAAGTAGTGATTTCATGAAAAAGAATAAACTTAACGTCGACTTCATTGCCTCCCACGGCCACACAATCTTTCACCAGCCACAAAAAAAGTTCACGTACCAGCTTGGCAATGGTAATGCACTGCATGCTGCATGTGGGGTACCCGTTGTATTTGATTTCAGAAGCCTTGACGTTATGCGTGGGGGAGAGGGAGCGCCACTTGTTCCTGTGGGGGATAAATTTTTGTTTGGTGAGTATGATGTTTGTTTAAATCTGGGGGGGATCGCGAACCTTTCCAGGGACGTCAGTGGAAAACGCGTTGCTTTCGACATTTGCTTCAATAACATGGGACTCAATTATCTGATGTCGAAAATTGGAAAGGAGTTCGACAAGGATGGCGCAATGTCATCTGATGGTGAAATTGACATGGCAATGTTGAAAAAACTCAATGCTGTTTATTCAGGCCTTATTAAGCGCAGGCCGTCACTCGGTCGCGAGATGTTTGAAGAACGCGTCAAGCCGATACTGGATGATCCAAATATCCAATTGAAAGATAAACTCAGGACGATGACAGTATCGTCAGCAAAAGAAATTGCATTGGCCATTAGTTCACAAAAGAAACGCTGTAATGTTTTATGCACGGGGGGCGGCGCTTTTAATTCATTTTTCATTTCTCAGTTGCTTGACCAATGCGGTGACAACATCACCCTGATCATTCCGGATTCTGAGGTTATAAAATTCAAGGAAGCAATTGTATTTGCATTCCTTGGCGTGCTTAGAGTTCGTGGTGAAGCAAATTGCCTGAAGAGCGTAACTGGAGCAAGCAGTGATTCCTGCTCCGGTTCAATCGTTGGATTTTAAAAGGTCGATGGTTGATTAGTCCATAGTCCATGGTCGATGGTCCATGGTTGGAAGATGAATGGTAGTAGGTGAATGCTCAATAGATGGTCGTCGAACTGACTATGGACTATTGACTATGACCATGGACCATTGACTGACTAACCATGGACTTTCCCTACATCTTTCCCAGCATCGCCTCAATTACTAAATACGCCGCAGCGCCTCCGAAGTATCCCAGCATTGCCACAAAGCTGATCTTCTTCGCATACCAGATAAAATCAATTTTTTCCATGCCCATCGCAGCAACGCCGGCAGCAGATCCGATAATTAAAATACTTCCACCGGTCCCTGCGCAATATGCCAGGTATTCCCAGATCATGTGATCCATAGGATAAACATCGAGGCTGTACATTCCCATGCTTGCAGCTACAAGAGGAACGTTATCGACTACTGCAGAGAGTAATCCGATCAATGTGATAATAATGCGGTTATCGCCGATAGCGTGCGCAAGGTATTCAGCAAAGTGATGGAGAGTAAGCATTGACTCCAGCGCACCCACTGCCAGTAATATTCCAAGGAAGAACAACACGCTGGGAACATCTATTCTCGACAGAGCGCCCGCCGCTGTGTAATTCTTTTTAACTGCGTCATCAAGTTCGGGGTGGATCATTTCAGACACTACCCAAAGAATGCCGAGTCCACCAAGCATACCAAGGTATGGCGGAAGGTGAGTCAGTGTTTTGAAAATTGGCACTGACACCAACGCGCCAATACCCAGCGCTAACATCAGTTTCCCGCCCTTGACCATTTCCGCTTCGCCTTTAATATGATGCTCATGCGTTTCACCAAGTTCACCTTTCAACGTGAAGCTTAAGTACACCAACGGAGTAAGCATACATATCACGCTTGGTATAAACATAACTTTCATGATGCTCGCCGTCGATATTTGTCCACCGATCCATAACATCGTAGTCGTGACGTCACCAATAGGAGTCCATGCTCCACCGGCATTGGCAGCAATTACAATCATGCCGGCAAAGAACAATCGCATTTCTTTGTTGGGGATAAGCTTTCGAATGAGTGAGATCATTACAATGGTAGTTGTAAGATTATCAAGCACCGAAGAAAGGAAGAACGTTACCCAACAAATGATCCAAAGCAATTTTTTTGGATTTTTAGTGCTTATCCTGTCTGTAATAAAACGGAAGCCATGATGCGCATCAACGAGTTCAACGATGGTCATCGCACCCATAAGGAAGAAAAGTATTTCTGAAATACTTGCCAGGTGATGTGAAAGCTCAGATACAACGAAGCTTCGAAATATCTCGTGTTCGCCTAATGCGGAGAACTTGTCGCCAAGTTCCAATTTCAGGCGTTCGAGAAAATCATTAAACTGTACGCTATCAGTGATAGACCCGGTGGGAGTCGATATCGCAAACAATGTCCAGCACAGCACCCCCGTTAGTATAGCCGATGCTGTTTTATTGATTTTTATTGGGTGCTCAAGGGCGATGCAGAAATAGCCTATTACAAAGACTATAATAATAATGGTTTCCATGAGGGGGCTACGTTATTACTTAAATATGGATATTTTTTGATTTAGAAAGAATAGGCTACAATTTATTAATTGTATTAACATGAGTGTAAACCTCAATTTTCTCAACCGAATTAGGATCAATTAGGGAGTAGACTGCCCACGCGAGCGCGCCGGTAATTATTGCCGTAGCCGACTTATTTACTTTAATCAGATGTTCCAGGGCTATCAGCAAATAGCCGATAACAAAAATGATAATGACTGTTACTATCATGGGTTTAGGCCGAGGTGTGAAGATGATGCTTTTTGCTTTATTTAAAAAGCATAGGGCACCATAGCATGATCGTCATTATAAATATGTACTTATTTCCCTGATGAACGGTCGCCGCGATCGCGGCATATTAAAATTTATCGAAACGACAATTAAGTTTATTTTAAGCCGAATAATCCCTCATTCAAAACATTGAGGGCTTTGTCCTTGTACTTTTTGTCAACGAGAACTGAAACGTTATTCGTGCTTCCGCCGCAGGAGACCATACGTATAGGCACATCGGCCAATGAGTCAAATATCTTTTTGAAAACATCTTGCTGCAACGTGATCTTCTGGCCAACGATACAGATAATGGTCTGATCTTTATCCACACTGATAGTTCCGAACTTTTTCAACTCGTTCTCGATCGACGCAAGCTGCGTGTTATTATCGATGGTAACCGAAACAGCAACTTCCGAAGTTGTGATCATGTCGATCGATGTCTTGTGATTTTCAAAGATCTCAAAAACTCTTCTGAGGAATCCGTATGCCATCAGCATTCGTGAGGAACGAATATTGATCGCGGTGATTCCGTCCTTGGCGGCAATTGCTTTAAATGATCCTTCGCTTCCCTTGCTTGTAATTATCGTGCCCGGTGCTTTTTCATCCAATGTATTTTTCAAACGCACGGGAACGTTGTATTTCTGAGCAGGGACAATGGTGGATGGATGAAGGATCTTTGCTCCAAAATAGGCCAGCTCTGACGCTTCATCAAATGTTAGTTCTGAAATAGGCAATGTCTTCTTAACAATCCGGGGATCGTTGTTGTGCATTCCGTCGATATCAGTCCAGATCTGAATTTCTTCTGCGCGGATAGCTGCCCCAATGAGCGACGCAGTGTAATCACTTCCTCCTCTCTTAAGATTGTCGATCTCATTCCGGTGGTTGCGACAAATATATCCCTGTGTGATTATGATGTCGATGTTGCTTAAGTGACACCAGCAGCGGTTTTACTCTTTCGGAAATCTTGTCAAGCTCAGGTTCCTCATTTTCGTCGATGGACATGAAATAAAGTGCCGGCAAAAGTCTTGCGTTGATCTTGCGTTCCTGCAAGTGCTGATAAAACAATTCTGTAGAAATGAGTTCTCCCTGTGCAAGTAGTTCGCGGTAGCTCTTAACGTCAAATTGTCCGGCGGCCAGCAATCTCATAAAAATGAAAAAGCGGCTTACGGTTTCCTGACCGATCGCCAAAAATGCATCACTCGAATACAGTTCCTTAATGAAAGCCTGATAATGACTTTCCAACGCCTTGATCTCTTCCTCGGCTTTTGCTTTTTGTCCAGCCAATAAATGATCGCCAATGGCTACCAGTGTATTTGTTGTTCCTGATAATGCCGAAAGAACCACAAACTTTTTACCGGGCGTGCCTAACACAAGTTCGGCGATCTTCTTCATGCGCTCGGGTTTGCCTACTGATGTTCCTCCGAATTTTAATACGATCATACTATGCTGGGTTTATAAGCGCGCAAATATAAGTATGGAAAAAAAAATTCTATTATTTCCTCTTCGTTTTGTCAAAGAATCGGATGACAACCTAAAGTATGTTAGTTAGGGTTGGATAGTCCATGGTCGATGGTCCATAGTCGATGGTTGAATGGTCCATGGTTGGAACTTAGTCCGATTTGCTGGATCTTTGCGGCCTTTGCGTATTCACCCCGAATTATCGGGGAAAGATCAGCCCGAAGGCGCAAAAAGTTGTGGCTAACGTGGACTATGTCATTGATTTGACTATTGACAGGTTGTGTTTAAAAATGAGAATACCGTCATGCTGAGCTGTGGGTAGTGCAAAAAGGATCGGTCGGCCAGCGACCAAAAAGGAGTGTGCATCTCAGAAACATTCGTGTAGCGAAGCATCTTTGTCAGCTCGTTATGCTCTTATGAAACAAGTACGGGCCGATCGGACAAAGACCCTTCGCAGTGTGGTGGCGGTGAGAGTACTTCCCTTTGAATGATTGTAATAAGCGTTCTTTATGGCGCATACCACAGCTCAGGGTGACGGATCGTTAGGGGTTGGCTATGGACTATCGACTATCTAGCTATCGACATCACTGAACTTCAATCACCCAATCATCCGTCCGGAAACTTGAAACAGGAAGACCTTCTTTACTGAACAAATTCGGGATTGATTCATTCTTCCAACCAAATCGCACAGCAACAGGAGCTTTTACTTCCTTCGCAGAAACAACAACTGTACTGCCATCGATTTTTGCACTCGCGGGATAGAACTTTTGATCTTCACCTGCAATAAGAAATTCTGTGGGTTCACCGCCACGGGAAACAAGGCCGCGTGGGAACATTTTGAAACTGGATCCTGATTTTGCTTTTCTCAACCTTCATCGATTGGTACAATGGGTTCTTATAAACGATACCTGTCTTTCCGTATGTCTCCGCCAATGCGATGTTAGCCAGCCGTTCGCCAACTGGCTTTTTGAATTGGGGATGAATATCTTTTACGTTATCAACCTGATCGGAAATTACTACCATCCCCGTCTTGGGGATCTCAAGCATCTTTACTTCCTGTTCACGAATAAGCGTTCCTTTCTCAACGGGACCGTAAGTGTATGGAGCAATCTGAACATAGTAGAACGGAAGATCAGACAAAAATTTCTCACGCCAGTCCAGTATCAAAGTTTCCATTAACTTTTTATAAGTGAATGGAGCGGCTGTGTTCGATTCGCCCTGGTACCATAACGCACCCGCCAAACGAAATGGGATAATAGGATTGATCATGGAATTGTACACGACGCCCGACTTGGACGGACACCACGGTTTATCGTCAACTTGTTTTTCGGCCGAAGCTTTTAATGCTCCGTCAGCTTCTACTTTTTCACGGGGAAGCCATGCCTCTGCAGGCGTTCCACCCCAGCTTGCGTTAATCAGCCCGACTGGAACATTCAGATCCTGATTGAGCTTCTTTCCAAAAAAGTATCCTACTGCGCTAAACCCCCTGACACTTTCTGCATTGCAAACCTTCCAGCTTCCTTCTCCCCGCGTTTGTGGGAGGTCAGCGGCGGAATTAGGAATATCAAATAGTCGAATGGTCGCGTCGTTGACTTTGTCCATTATTTGTTTGCCATCACCCGAAGCTGCCATGCTCCATTCCATGTTTGACTGACCTGAACAAATCCACACTTCGCCGGCGAGCACGTCTTCTATGATCTCTGTTTCATCTCCGGCCTTAATTGTTATCGTGTGAGGACCTTGCACGGACGGACTTTTTAACGTCGTCTTCCAATACGTTGTGTTGTCGGCCGTCGTCTTTATCGTTGTTGTATCCCAGCTTACATTGATTGTGACTAGCTGTGTGGGGTCCAGCCCATCCCCAGATTGGAACAGTCGCGTTTTTCTGGATCACCATATGATCGCCAAATATGGCGGGTAATCGTAGCTGTGCGCCTACGGTTGAAGAAACCAGGATAAAAAGCAGAATTGAAATGACCTTCTTCATGCGTTGATGTCGTTTGAGAAATTGAAAATAAGTATAAAGGCTTTTACCCCGCTTGCCATTTATAACTAGTGGCTGGAAGTTTTAGCCCGCCGGACTTTTATAGTCCAATATGTAAATGGCTCGCCCGACTTTGGAATATACTGATGCGCCAGCATTGCCGGTATCACAATGAAGTCACCGGCCGACAGCGCACGTTCCTTACCATCCTCGATAACTCCGCCGCCCCATTCGCGTGTTCCCGGATTCCCGCTCTCCTTTCTTCCACTCACCTTGGTTCCCGTTCGAAGTATAGCATGGCCGGAACGGACAATGGCCACGTCGTCAAATTGTTCGTGGATTTCAACATCACCAGGTTTGGTTCTAAGGACCACCAGATAACGTTCCTTGTCCTGGCTTCGACCCAATAAAAACGAAAGTGCCTTTTCCGTTGATGCTTTTCCGTTCAACATTGAATCCATTTGCGTATCTGAAAAATATATCACCGAGTCGGCTCCAACCTTTTGTGCGCGACCTCCACGAGGATTAATTAAAATGCATCCTAAGACAATAAAGAGTACAACAGTCTGCTTCATAGTGATTTATTTTTTCAAGTGGTATGCTTTTGGCCTTGTAAATGCTCTCAAACCGACATGAGAGAGTGTTGCTCCAAAACCAGAATGATTCCTTCCGCTCCACGGAAGTGCAGCACTAACGCGATCACAACAATTCCAATATCCAGTGCCCGCATTTATGCGCTTTAATATTTCTTCAGCCCGACGTTGGCTGGAGCTATATACCGCTGCTGTCAGACCATATTCGGTATCCTGCATCAATTTCACAGCTTCTTCGTCATCCTTCACTTTTATAATCGCGATTATAGGGCCAAATGACTCAGCACGTACAACGTCCATACTATGCGTTGCATTCAGGATCACAGTAGGTTCAAAATAATATCCTGTGCCGGGGACCGCATGACCACCGGTAGCGACCAGACCCCCTTTCTTGACAGCATCGTTCACCTGCCCCTGAAGAAATTCCACCTGCCCTTTTCTGCACAATGGCCCAATGTAAACACCTTCTTCAGTCGGCTTACCCACTTTGTAGGATTTTACTTCCTTGACAAATTCATCGACATATTTCTCATAAACTTTTTCGTGGACATAAATGCGTTCAACAGCACAGCAACTTTGTCCGTTGTTGTAAAATGCTCCGTCTGCTGTCGCAGCAGCTACCGATTTAATGTCAGTATTGTCGTCGCAGACATACAAAGGATCTTTACCACCCAACTCAAGCTGGCACGGTACCATCTTTGATGAAACTCTGTCGTAAATGTGTTTACCTGTTTTGTAAGATCCGGTAAAGAAATATCCGTCAAACGGCATATTGAGCAGCAGCTCGCCAACCTCCTTCGCACCGATGGCAACCTGAAATGCATCTGATGGAACTCCGGAAGCATAAAGAAGCTTTTGAATTTCCAGTCCTGTGAGTGTTGAGTGTTCGGATGGTTTATAAAGTACGGTGTTTCCCGCGATAAGCGCCGGAACAAAAACATTAATTCCTACGAGGTAAGGATAGTTCCACGCTGAAATGTTGCAGACGACACCTAATGGTTCGTAAGTGATGCGTTCAATGAGCGTTTCATCAGCGTTCATTACTTCGTCCGAAAGATATTTTTCGGCGTTCGCAGTGAGCCAGTTATACGTGTTATTGCTCCGTTGATCTCATTGCGTGATTGCTGCAATGGCTTTCCAACTTCAGATGTTAACACCTCCGACAAATTTTCAATGTTTGTTTTGAGTAGCTCGGAAAACCTGACCATACACTTGATCCGTTCATTCAGCGGCTGTTGCTGCCAACCAGAAAGAGCGGAGCGGAGTGATTTGTACTTTGACTGCAGCGTGTGCTCGGTATCTTCAATTAAGTCTTTAATAACTTCTTCCGTTGCAGGATTGATAATGCGCATAATTCAAGGATTCACTTGTATAAGTTTGATAAAATGTTCTCGGATGTTTTTGGCGAATGGACTTTCCTTATCAGACATAGCTTCGGGGTGCCATTGCACAAGTACCATGGGAGTTTTTCCCTGCGGATTCAGCCACTCAACTCCTTCGATAACACCATCTGTTGTTATGGCGTTGGTAACCAGGCCGCCTGCAATCCTGTCGATACTTTGATGATGAACGCTCGTGACTTCACCCGATGTAGTCTTTACCATCGAATAAAGCTGGCTGTTAGGATCGACTGCTACGGGATGGTATCGTGGATCTTTTAGTTTTTTCGAGTGATTGAATTTTCCAAATGAAGGGAGATCAGGTATCAACGTACCACCTAAGAATACATTGACAAGCTGAAGACCCCTGCAAACGCCAAGCAGCGGCATTTTTGATGATTGCCACTGGTTGAGCAGTTCGATTTCGAATTCATCCCTGCTTTCATCGAAATCGCTCAAACTATATTGTTCGACGTATTCATCTTTATTATAGAACTTCGGATGCACATCTTCACCGCCGGTCATAAAAAGTCCATCACATCTCCTGACCTCCTCAGCATTACCGTAGCGGTGCCCCAGACGCACGAGCTCGACGTTACCGGAACCTTCGGTAATCCAGTCAGCATAGTTTTCGTACAGTCGTCCATCCGTAATTCCTATGACGATCTTGTTCATTTCTAAAGTGCTTTTTCGTACAGCGTCTTAAAATCGGCGCGTGTTACCGGTTTAGGATTGTTGGGGTGTGCAAAGTCTGCAATTGCAAGGTCGGCAAGAGTATCAATATGCTCCTGCTTCACACCAATCGCGCTAAGCCGGTGGGGAATATTTATTCTGGTATTGAGATCGAAAAGATATTTAACCACCGCTTTTCCTGTCTCCTCCTTCAGTTCAATCGTACGCGCGATCTGTCTGAACTTTTCCTCAAAACCTTCGATGTTAAATTCCATTCCATACGGAATGTTCACGGCGTTCGCGAGTCCGTGGTGCGTATCCAGCAGCGATGACAATGGATGCGCCAAAGAATGGACTACGCCCAACCCTTTCTGGAACGCAACGGCTCCCATAAGCGACGCCATCAGCATATTGCTTCGCGATTCAAGGTCTGGTTTATTTACGGCCTTTTCCAGCGATTTGGTGATCAGAGAAATCCCCTGCAGTCCAATGCCTTCGCACATAGGATGAGGCATCTTCGCCAGGTATGCCTCCATATTATGGGTCAGTGCATCCATTCCGGTAGCAGCTGTGATGGGGCCCGGTAGATCCATTGTGAGTACAGGATCAGCAAAAACAATTTTAGCAAGTAGCTTCGGAGCAAATAGTATCTTCTTCTGATGAGTGATATCATCAGAAATGATCGCGCTTCGGCCTACTTCACTACCTGTGCCCGCTGTTGTGGGTATTGTAATGAAATGTGGTACATCGTTCGTGACAAATACATCACCACCGATGAGGTCGTCATATTTAAATAGGTCGTCGCGATGATTTACACGTAAGACGATTGCTCTCGCTACATCCAATGCCGCACCACCACCGATACCGATAATTGCGTCGCGGTGAGTCTCATCGTAAACAGTCGTTCCTTTGTATACATCCGACTTTACCGGATTCTTATGAATGTCGCTGAATACTTCGACGGACAGATTCTTTTTCTTCAATCCGCTCACCATGGATTTGAAAAAATCCAACTGTGCAACGGTGCCGTCAGTAACTATCAGTGGTTTTGTAATGTTGTTGGTGGCAAGATATCCGTCAAGCTCCTTGCTGGCGTCCTTTCCGAACCGGATGATCGTTGGAAAATTGAATTGATATATTTTATCAAAGGTCATGCTATGCTAGTGTCTTCGAGTTGATGTTACTAAATTATTTCAAAGTATCGGCGGTATTCCCAGTCTGTAACTGCTTTCAGATGTTGCCGCCATTCCCATTCGCGTGTTTGAACGAAATGTTCCACAAACTTTTCTCCCAGTATTTCCTTAGCTACAACAGATTCTTTCATGTGAAGAGTTGCATCATAAAGAGTTGCAGGCAACGTTCCTTTGGAATTGTCTCGGTAACCGTTCCCTACAGTTTCGGGTTGTTTTAGTTTCATTTTCTTGCGTATCCCGTATAATCCCGAGGCAAGTGCAGCGGCCATTGCCAAATAAGGATTCGCGTCCGAACCTACTACTCTTGTCTCCAACCGACACGATTTTGCACCTCCGGATAAAACACGTAATGCGACGGTTCTGTTATCCAACGCCCATGTTAGCGTGGTTGGTGCCCATGCGCCTTCAACCAGTCTTTTATAACTGTTTATAGTGGGCGCATACATCGGAAGGATATGAGGTAGACAAAACAATTGGCCTGCGACGTATGATTTCATTTCATCGCTCATGTGTTTTTTGTCGGTGTTGCTGTAGAAAAGATTTTTCTTCTGCTGCAGGTCCCACAGGCTTTGATGGATATGACCTCCACATCCGGGAAGGCTTTCATGTACTTTGGCCATAAACGTGGCCATGATGCCGTGTTTATATGCAATTTCCTTTACGGCTGATTTAAAAAGAACAGCGCGGTCGGCCGATTCAAGAAGTGGCGCATATGCGATAGCGGCTTCAAGCACACCGGGACCGGTTTCTGTATGCAACCCTTCGAGGGGGACGCTGAATTTTCGGAGGAGTTCAAATAGGTCAGTGAAAAAAGGATTTTGCAAGTGTGCTGCGAAGGATCGAATAGCCGAACATACCCGGTGTAAGCGGGGTAAGGTTGCGGAAATTTTTTTGATTAGCGGAATGTGGCGTCTCCGAAAAGTTAAACCATTCAAACTCCTGCGAGAACACAGGGCTAAAGCCCAGATCATTGGCTTCCCTGGATAGTTTTTTTACGAGTTGACGAGGGCAGATAGGCGATGGTTCCTTTTGGTCGTTCAATAATTCACCGAGAAAAAATGGCAAGTCGTTCTCCCAGGGTATCTTTCTGAAAGTGTTAATATCGAGACGGACAGGTGCATCAGGATAACCGGTATGCCATCCGGTGTAAGATACATTGTCATATGCCGAATCATTTGCATCCCATCCGAATACGACGTCGCAGAATCCTGTATTGTCTTCAATAACGGACAGGAATTTTTCCACTGAGATGTATTTACCCCTGAGTATGCCGTCAATATCTGTGATGGCTATCTTGACTTTTCCGGACGGATGCTTCTTTACGTAATCAATTACCTGCTTCTTGTCCATGCGTTGATTTCAAAAGCAAAAATTACGAATTTATTCCTCGGGTTTTCGAAGATTCCAAAGTTTAAAAATTCCGTAACACAGGCCTATGATAAGAAGGTACAGAAGGCACAAACGTTGATTAAAGATCGCCAATGAAACAAGTGAGACCAGACCAATGCAGCAAGCCGTCAGCGGAACAACCGGATATAACGGCACCTTATAAGGACGTTCCAAATTCGGCTCCTTTCTTCTCAAACGCATCAATGCCAACATAGAGATAACGTAAAGAGTAAGAGCGCCAAAGACCGATATAGTTATAATATCGCCGGTCCGTCCTGAGAGCAACGCGACGATACCAATGATCATATTTACAAGGAGTGCATTCGCCGGCGTCTTGAACCGATTGTGAATACGTCCAAGGAAGACCGGTGCAAAGCCAACTCTTCCAAACTCAAACGTCGATCGACCTGAGGCGAGCATCAGTCCGTGAAAGGAAGCAACCAATCCGAATAAGCCAACGGTGATCAGCAAGTGGTAAAGGAAATTGTTATCGCCGACGATGTGGCTTAACGCCAGAGGAAGAGGTGAATCGGAAACAGCGCCATCCTTTGCAAATACTATAGCTTCCCAGCCGGCCACTCCTACGGATCCTAAAAAGACCAATACGCAAAGGACGACAAGCGTTAGTATTGCTGATCCGAACCCCTTTGCTACCGTACGTTGAGGATCGATAGTTTCCTCGGCTACGTTTGCCACTCCTTCAATTCCCAGAAAAAACCAAATAGCAAAAGGGATAGATGCAAATACACCAGCCCATCCGTTAGGAAAAGCATTTCGGGTAACGTTGCTCCATTCGAAGTGCGGCAACGTTAGTCCGCTGAAAAGGAGTAATTCAGCGACGGCAAACACGGTTATTATCAACTCAAAGGTCGCAGCCGCCTTTACGCCATATATATTCAGTGCTGTGAAGGCCACATAAACGAATATGGCAATAGTAATGACGTCTAATTGGGGAAAGAAAAGATTAAAATACGCGCCGATAGCGAACGCAATGGCGGGCGGAGCAAAAATGAATTCAATGTTCTGAGCCATGCCGACTAAAAATCCCACATCCTTGCCGAACGCACGTTCCGCATAGTCGAACGCGCCACCGGCTTTTGGAATAGCGCATGCGAGTTCAGTGTAGCTCAAGGTAAATGCCGCGTAATGTATGATGATAAAGAAGGTAGCTATCGCCAAACCGAAAGTACCGCCTTTTTCAAGGCCCAGATTCCATCCAAAATACATCCCGGATATCACGTACCCTACACCCAGGCCCCACACCAACAGGGGGCTCAGAATTCTCTTAAGCTCGGGTGATGGATTGTTACTCATGGGATAGGGCTACCGTTAAAAACATGTGTTACCTCTTTCAGCTTTTGGGAATTATCAAAGATAACGTAAGTAAATAAAAAAGCCGGCTCGAAATGGGCCGGCTTTTGCTGGTTAGCATTTGAAATTATTTTTCAGGGTTCAGCACGATCTGAACATAATTCTTCATATCGAGGTATTTCGTCGCTGCATCTTTTAAATCTTTCGGAGTAAGTGCGGCAATCCTCTTTTCGTAACTAAGAACTTCCGCGGGGTTCGAACCTGACTCAACACTTAGCATTAGCTGTCTTGCCCAGAACGCGTTGTCCTTGATATTTACTTCATATTGTTGTCTCCATGTTTCCTTTACTTTGTTGAGGTCATCAGTGGTAGGTCCGTTGGCCTTGATCTTGTCAATCTCAGCCATTGTAGCCTTTATGAGCTTATCTACATTCTCAGGACCGCATGGCAGTGATACACCGAATGCATAATTGTTGTAGGGGTTCTTGTTGAGATTACCGTACATTCCTCCTCCGTAGATCCCGCTTAGCTCCTCGCGAAGGGATTCAATTAGTTTGATATTAATAACCTCTGTCAGAGCCTGAACTTTGAGTTGCTCGGCATCCGAAAAAGGAGCTTCTCCATTCCAGAACATGCGGATATAACTCTTAGGCTCCGTACCCTTTTTTATTTCCTTCTTCACTACACCTTTAACGGGTCGAAGTCCAACATCTTTGAAAGTTGACTTCTGTTGCGTTGACGGCAGGCTTCCGAGGTATGTCGCAATGAGTGGTTTGATCGCAGCAACGTCGAATTTGCCGACCAATACGAATGTGAATCCATTGGCATTGCCAAATCGTTCTTTATAGATGTCAAAGGCGCGCTGCTGATTGATCATTCCAAAGTTTTCCGGTTTCGGAAGTTTTGGAGCCCACGGATGATTTTTGTAAAGCGTCGAAATCACCGAATCCTGAAAAGTGAACTGCGGATCGGCAGCCATGTTTTGATACAACGCCTGTTGTTTTGAAATAAATGATTTGAAAAGGTCATCGTCTTTCCTCGGCTGTGTAAAATACAAATAGGTTAGCTGGAGCATAGTCTCTACATCAACAGCACTGCACTGACCGTTGAGGCTTTCAGTGAGGGCTCCGATCCGTGGCGCGACCGTTGCTGTTTTTCCCGCCAGCACCTTGCGTAAGTCAACAGGTGAGAACTCTCCGACGCCCATTTGTGCGACGACTGTCGCAGCAAATTCCGCGTTAAATCTTTCCTTCGGATCGAATAAATATTGTCCACCGAACCGGGATGCATTCATGACAACCTGATCGTTCTTGAAATCCGTTGGTTTCAAAATAACCCTTACACCGTTGCTCAACGAAAGCTCTGTAACGCCCAGCTCTGTGACTACCTTTTCCGCAGCTATCACGCCAGCAACGGGTGCCGTTGCCATGATCGAGGCAGCGACAGCTTTTTCCTCATATGCGGTGAGCTCAGCCTTTCCGGCAATTTCAGACAACGCTAATAACTCGACGCTTGTCGGCATTTTGAAATCAGAATTTTCGGGCCCTGTCAGAATAACAAGCTTAGGGTCTGCTGGCGCCGGAACAGTTTTTATCACGAACTGGTTTACTTCATCCAGGGTAACGCCGTCCAGGTATTTTTTGTAGTACTTGAATTCATTCTCAATGCCCGGGATAGGTTCTTTGTCCAAAAAGTTCCTGATATATTCTTCTACGATCTGTTGCGATTCAGTTTTGTCACGTTCATTGTAGCTGCGCTCAATATTTTTCATCAGCTGCTTTTTCACACGATCAAGTTCTGATGCAGTGAATCCAAATTTTCGTGCACGTTCGTTCTCTTGTACCAATGCATTTATAGCTGGTTCAACTCCACCTTTGCCGAGATAAGCAAAGGATTGATAGGCTTCGTAACCCCTGGCCCATCCGCCGATGTTGCTTCCTCCGAAAACGAAAGGTGGTTCAGCCTTCTGCGTAAGTTCCTGCATGCGTTGGCCAAGCATCGAGGTGAACAGTACGCGCACGAGGTAATCGCGATAATCCTGTACTGTAATTTCTTCCTTTGATTTCTTGTAGGTGTAATAAATCTCCACGACGTGATTGGTCGCTTCTTTGTCTGTTACGACAACTCCTTCCGACTTCTTACGCTCTGGAACATCAGCAAGGGCGCGTTGCCGCGGTGACGACGGATTCTTTAATTTTTCAAAGTGTTTTTTAATCTGTGCCTCGGCTTCAGCCGGTTCCATATCACCAACCACCAGGACAGCCATTAGATCGGGCCGGTACCAGTCGCGATAAAAGCGTTTGATAACATCGTACTTGAAATTCTTAAGGATATCATCTTTCCCTATGGGTAGACGCTGTGCATACTTTGACCCTTCAAACATTTTGGGATAAACAACGCGGAACATCCGGTCCTCAGCGCCCTTCCCAAGCCTGGATTCTTCCAGGACCACGCCGCGCTCTTTATCGATTTCTGAATTTTCAAACGCTACCGTACTGGCCCAATCCTCGAGGATCTGAAATCCTTTTTCAATGTTTTCCTTTTTTTCAGTGGGAATTGGTAGGATATAAACTGTTTCATCAAATCCGGTGTATGCATTCAGATCGGCGCCAAATTCAACACCAATACTCTGCAAAAAAGAAACGAGATCATTTTTCTTAAAATTCTTTGTTCCATTGAAGGCCATATGCTCCGTAAAATGAGCCAGACCCTGCTGATCGTCATCTTCCAATATTGAACCAACATTAACTACAAGTCGAAGCTCGACTTTTTTTTCAGGCCTTACATTCTTTTGAATGTAGTACGTTAAGCCATTGGATAGTTTGCCAATCTTTACTTTCGGTTCTATCGGCAATTTGTCGGTTAGATTATCCTGTGCATTCAATATGCCAAACAACACTGTGACCATCGCTAGTGATGCCAGTGATCTCCGAACCATTCTTTTTTGTTTAATGAATCGTAACGCCATACAACGAAGTGTTAGTTAATTGGTTTTAAAATGTGAAAATACGGAATGTAACTGAACAAGGAGTGAACGAGATATTATTTCCATCTCTTTTTAACAAGCTCAAGCATTTCGCCATGTATCAACCGGTTTGCGGCACAAAGTTCTCCCCCAAACAGGCAATTGTTGCCTCCCTTAAAATCGGTGACAGTTCCTCCTGCCTGCTTAACGATCAATACGCCAGCGGCGACATCCCAGGCGTTGAGATTATATTCAAAGTATCCCTCGATTCTTCCGCAGGCAACATATGCAAGATCAACAGCCGCGCTGCCAAGCCTTCTGATACCGTGAGTGTTCTCCAAAAAATCCTTGATGATCTCAAGATAATTATCACGCTTGTCAAAGTGATAGTATGGAAATCCTGTTGCTAAAAGACTTTCTTGCAATGTGGGTATCGAACTTACGTGAATCACCTTTCCATTACAATACGCATTTCCGTCCTCGATCGCAGAGAAACATTCTTTGCGTACAACGTGGTAGACTACTCCTAAAATAGGTTCTTCACCACGCGTGAGGCCCACGCTGACGGCATAAATGGGCAGGCCATGCAAATAGTTGGTGGTGCCGTCCAGCGGATCAATGATCCAGTTATAAGTATTGGTTTTCGATTGTTCGACGGTGCCCTCTTCTGTAATATAACCGGCTTCCGGCAGGATCTTTTTCAAAACCTTCACCAGCCTCCTTTCCGCTTCCTGATCAACATAGGAAACCAGATTGTTGAATCCGTTCTTTTGTTCGATTCGACTGCGATCGAAGTCAGAGCTTTCACTATAAATAAAGTCGCCGACCTCGCCACATACTTCAATGACATTTCTTTCGAGTTCCTGTAAATTCATGTTCAATCCCGTTGCATCGTTAGGCGATGGATCAGAAGTGTGCGTGTGTTAATTTCTTTTTAGGCTGGCATTTAACGTGCCACCTTTTTCGTTTTGGCTCTTACGAAAGTGAATATAATGATCAGTATTGATAACCACGCTCCAGTACGTGATATTAATTCTCCGTATGATAAATATGGATATGTCAACCCACTTTCGTCCCCCATATAGAAACGTATAACCTGCTGTTTTGTCAAAGCATTATTTGTAAGGTCAAAAGAATACAGCACCGGCAATAGAACGGCAAGTAATCCTAAGATTACGACGATCCAGCTGATCCGTTCCTTTTTAAATAGTGCCTGATAGAAGAGTAAATTGACCAGTAGGATCCACGCCGACGAACCCAGATATCCAGTGTAAATATTCCAACGGATCCAGTCTGTTTTTTCTTGAATTGCATCGGCAAGGAAGGTGATCCAACTTCCAAACGACAATTTCAGCAGTAAATATTCAAGACCTATTAACAGGATTGTGAGCGAAAATTTATTTAATCGGTTTTGAGTCAGCTGCTGCATCGCCTGATAAAACACAAACACGACCATTATAATGATGATATAGAATACTGCTCCGGTAGCCGGAGAGATTCCCCGCATTAAAAGACGCCATTGCCGCCATCGCAAATAAGCCTGAAACAATGGCGTAGCCACTCCTGACATTCTATTCTTATATCCAGTAAAGCAAACAAAGGAGCTATTGCAATAAAAATGAACAGCTCATGGCGAGTACGGCGAGAAACAAGAGAATAGCAGAAATCGCCAATAACGACGTTGGACTATTCTTTATTTTGTAAAACGTTCATAGAATACAGTTTGCTGAAAAAGTTATATCATCTTTTCCGCGAATTCGCTGATCAACGCACGCAGATTTGCGCTACCTTTTCTGCGATTTTCTGCGTTAAATCCGCGACATCTGCGGGAAATGCATTTTGGTGCAAAGTTTTTTGGAGCTTCTTTAAGTCTTCATGCACTGAAACGATGGGAACTAAGGTTTTCAAGATCATTACTCTTTTCTGGACCCTACTTGGGTTTGCCCGCTACAACGACTACAATTTCTCCTTTTACATCCTTTGCCTGAAAATAACTCAGCACTTCTGTTATCGGTCCCGTTAGGGTTTCCTCGAACATTTTCGTGAGTTCACGCGACACCGAGACGATACGTTCTTCGCCGAAATATTCCTTCAATTGTTCCAGCGTTTTAACAAGGCGATAGGGCGATTCGTAAAATATTATCGTTCGTTCTTCTTCCGCTAATTTTTTCAACAATGTCTGCCGTCCTTTTTTGTGAGGCAGGAAGCCTTCGAAAACGAAACGGTCGCACGGCAACCCTGACTTGATAAGTGCAGGAACAAAAGCTGTGGCACCAGGCAAACAATCCACCTTCAGACCAGCCTGCAGGCACGCGCGAATTATGAGGAACCCCGGATCGGAGATGCCAGGAGTGCCGGCATCAGAAACCAGTCCGATGACTTCCCCCTTTTCCATGCGTGAAATTAAACTGCTGACTTTCTTATGCTCATTGAAATTATGAAAGCTCTCCAACGGCTTTTGTATCTGATAGTGCTTAAGGAGAAATCCGGACGTACGCGTATCTTCTGCCAGGACAAGGTCAACAGATTTTAAAGTTTCCAGTGCCCGTAGCGTTATGTCTCCAAGATTACCGATGGGAGTGGGGATGATGAATAATGAAGTACGCCTTTCCATGAATTTTTAGAAGCGGGCGTTTCTCCACAAGTCGACCTTTTCATACCACGTCTCCTGGAACTTCTTTTCCCTGATCAGAACATAATTGTCGGGATCGAACAATGTACTTGATTTAACAAAGGTGAAGGTGACCTTTAAAGACGGACTTTTGTAATTCCATACTTCGCGGTCGCTGAATTTGAATATCTCTTCAGGTAAGCCGAAAAGGATATAGATCATTCCCCGATCAGTTTTCCATCCTTCCTTGTAAGAAGTAAAATAGTAATTAGCCCATTCCACACGTTTGAAATAATTGCGCATCAAATTTTTCGCTCTTTCTGTATTTCCAGTGACGCTGAGAATAACACGATCAAATGCCTTTTTATCACCCTTTGGCCGCCTTCACTTTGTCGAACTCTTGTTTTGTGCAAATGTAAATCAACGGATCTGCCAGGCTTTCTACTTTTGCCAATCTCGGGTAATCGTCTTGTGCTCTGAATGCAAAACCTTCCGCAGCGGTGGTATCCTTTTGAACCAGATAGAGACCGGATTTTGAAAAAGAAATTTCCTGGTTTACGGGTATGCTGAACGTCGAATCCACGTTCATGCTACGCGCCACCTTGGCCATGCCTTCGGAAAACGCGGGAACTGCCGCGGGAAAATCGTCCTCGTAGTAAGAAATTACCTTATTGTCGCCTTCGCCCACAAGAGTAACACCGGTGTTTATCTTAATATAGTTCGAAGGGACAAATTTACCCGTGGCCGTCAGGTAAGCGTTGACGGGATAATTTGGCTCCAAAATCCTGTACAGCATCCATGCGCGTTTGACCGCATTGTTCAGTATTCTTACGGACAGGACCTGCGGTGATGCCGATATGGGAATGCTGACTTCTCCTTCCATTGTGTTCGAAGTAGCAGTTTTCTTAACGGCTGACGGATCAATAGTCGTTCCTTGTTTGTCATCGATCGAGGGCCGAAGGTCCCACGTCATATGATACTGATCTATTCTTTGCGCAGAATCCCGCAAGGTGAAATTATAAAGTGCAGTCCACCCGGAAGTCGATCGAACGACTTTGATACTTAAGGTGAACGGTTCGGTTGGATCGTATAGAAAGTTATAATTAACATCCCTAAGCGCCTGAGCCCGGGCCCCGACGCTGAGGAAACAGAATAACACTAGAGCATATCGCATATTACGATGAAATTAACGAAGGTTTTTTAAACTACCTTCTGTGTAAACAATGAAGTAGGTAATTTTTGATCCAGATGTGTCTCCACTTAAAGGATAACAATTTCAATAATCCGCAAAATTTCAATAATCTGCTTATCCAACGGAGCCAAATCTCTTAATTTTGCCCTCCAATATGGCTAAAGTTTATACCACCGAGATAACCAGCGAAGCAATTGCGTCGGACAACCCTATCCATCAACGGCTATTCAAAGCGTATGTTGTGGCTGCCGACTACGTTCGCGGCGATATTCTCGAGATTGGTTGCGGCGAGGGGAGAGGTGTCTCCACTTTGCTGGAACGCGTCAACAGTTTTACTGCCGTAGACAAGATCAAAGAAGCTATTGACGAACTCCAGAAAAGATTTCCGGCGGGGAAATTCATAAGTATGAACCTTCCTCCGTTGACGTCCCTTGGGGACAACACCTACGACTTTGTGGTTAGCTTCCAGGTGATCGAACATATAGAAAACGATGTTTTGTACCTCAAAGAGATCCACCGGGTGCTCAAGACGGGAGGCGTGGCGCTTATCACAACTCCTAACAGAAAGATGTCACTTTCAAGAAACCCCTGGCATGTGCGTGAATATCTTCCTGATGAACTAAGTGCGCTTGCACGGAAATTCTTTAGCAATGTCGCAAATGAAGGGGATCACGGGAAATGAGAAAGTGATGAAGTACTACGAAGAGAACAAAAAGTCAGTACGACGCTTTACGCGATTTGATATCTTTAACCTTCAGTACAATCTGCCCGCATCTATTCTCCGGATCCCTTACGAAATCCTGAACCGTTGGAACCGGAATAACCTTCAATCAACTGATCGCGGCCTCGTCTCGGACATCAGGCATGAAGACTACATTGTTGTCGATGATGCAACGAATGCCCTGGATCTGTTGCTCATTGTAAAAAATAGTAGCCATTAAGCAATAGATACCGTTATCGGTTATCCATTTTCCCTGGGTATAGGAAAGAGATTAGATTATATGATGTGGCGTGCCTCGACTTTTTAAACGCAGAGAACGCAGAAGAGCCATCGCAGAGGGCCGCAGAAAAATACAGAAGTGTCTTTCTAATGTTGGTTTACTCCGCGCCTTCGCGCCTTAGCGGTTAAAACACCGCACCCACTCTCACTCTCTTACGATACTAACGATTAACGGATAACGATTAACGGTCAACGGACTACAGCCTCCGTTTAAAGGAATCTATCTAAAAACTAAAGCTCAACTTCAACTTAATAAACAATGGTGTACCCGGAGTGAAGTGAATTTCTGAAATCGCATCAGATTCATCTTTTAACCTCGATGTAGTATCAAACTGAGCCTCATTCCAATCAATATTAAATATGTTTTCAGCCGAGACGCCTATCTCGAAACTTCGTTGAGTATAATTCAAGGTAACATCTGAAAGGATGTATCCTTTCGCAACAACACTGTTGTCTTCATTTGCGGGCCTGTCCGAAAGATATCTGTAGCGAAGACTTCCATTCAATCCGTTCTTGAACCTGAATGATAACCCTCCAATGGAAGAGAATGCCGGAGCCAATGGAATATAATTATTGCCCTCAGGTTCGTCTTTGCTTCTGGGCCTTGTGACGTTAAGATCGACATCAGCAAATAGCCATGGCGATATTTCGTACCGGACGGAAAGATCGATTCCCTCGCGACGGGTTCTGCCACTGGGTTCCACAATTCCTTCATCACCGACATAAACAAACTCCTGCTCCATATCAAGCCTCCACAATGCGACATTTGCCAGTAGTTTCTCCGTTAATTTTGAAGTTGTACCGACGTCGATACCAAATGCGTGAGGCAGAATATCGGTCGAACTCTTTTCTGTTACAGCACGTGCATCGTTTGAATGAAATCCAATACCAGAACGGATATACAACTGAGTCTTTGAATCCAATTGATAGGTGATGCTAAGCTTCGGGCTGAGAATTGCTTTGTTGCTCGAGCTGACGATATCAGCAAGCTTGTCGTTATATCTGAATTTAAAGTAATCAAATCGCAAACCGGCGATCACGCTAAGGTCTTCGGTGAGTTCGATGGTTTCATTCAAATAGGCGTATGCGTTTAATTCATCGAGGTCTCCGCGCTTGAAATCATTCAGGAACATCCGTTTTACTGTATGAGAAAGTGCAATGTTATTTACATCATCAAAGCGGAATCCAGCGCCAACTTCCGTGTGAAGAGATTTGTCAAGGAAAGATCCCTGATCGGAATAATTGGCTTTGTAACCATATATCATTCGTGATTCTTTTTGTTGAATTTGATCGCCATTTACAGCATCGTTCAAAAAGAAAGTAAAATTTGAATACAAGTTGAAGTCATAAGAGACGAAATATGCCTGCTGGTTGAAATAATTTCCACTATCGAATTCATGAAGGTGTTTTACATACAAGTTCGCGCGACTTGTTTCTCCGCCTTCAGTATCGTCGATCGACCCAAAGCGAGAGATCATACCGCTTTTCACGGCTCGTTCCGGAATTTGACCGGACGCATCCCAACGGCTGTGAAATAATGTTGCGCCTGCGGCAATGTTGTCGTCGCCAATCTTTGTTGAGATCTTCGACATTATATTGAACCTGTGGAAATTCTGTGGACTTTCAACAAATCCATTGGAAGTGAATAGCTCAGAGGCGATGTAACCCTTTGTATGCTCGTTCTTTAATTCCGGTAATCGGAATCCAGCTACTCCCCGCATCGTTCCGAATTGGCCTCCTTCAACTTTCAGAAAATTCCTTTCGAGGGAATTTTTAGTTTGAAAGTCGACGTAACCAGCAGTAGTAAAGTCGCCTTTGTCGGCGTAATAAGGACCTTTGTTAAAGTCAACGTGGTTGATCAATTCAGGGATAACAAAATGAAGGTCTGAATAACCCTGTCCATGTGCGTGTGACACCATATTGACAGGCAGTCCATCGACTTCAAGATTTACGTCAGTACCGTGATCGACGTCAAATCCCCTCAGGAATATTTGCTCAGCTTTTCCGCCACCGGCATGTTGTGCAATGAACAACCCTGGCACCATGCGCAGAATGTCCTGTGAGGTATTTGTTGGCCTGAGCTTGATATCGAGCGATGAGATAGCATTAACCGATCGTTCATTGCTCGCAGTTATGACAACATCATCCAGCGTGAGATTTCCTGTAACCAATGCTACGTTTAATTCCGACACTGAATCCTTCTTTATTCTAACCGGTGTTGAAAGGGTCTCGTATCCGATGAAGGTTATGGTAACACTATAATTACCCTGATCAAGGTTTGTAAATCTAAAATTTCCAAGCACGTCGGAAACAGTCGCTTTGCCACTTCCCTCAAGGAATATATGTGCACCGGCCAGAGCTTCATGGTTGACATGATCTTTAACATTTCCGGAAAATATACCCTGACCACTAGCCGGCCAGGACAAGAGTGTGCAGAATGCCAATACACACAGTAAGGATTTTGTAATAGCACGAGGCATCACAGCGAACTAAGTGTTTCGCGAATCGATCTCGTAACGGAGGGCCCGAGCTCAAATTCACTTTTTAATGCCTCTTCCAAATATTGCTTTGACTTGAGTTGATCACCGGTGGCGAGATAGATCATGCCAAGGTGATAGTATGCGTCAGGCTCGAACGTTTGTCCTTCAACGTTTCGCGTTGCAATTTCAAGAGCTTGTGAATAATTCCCCTGATGATAAAGTCCCCATGAGAGGAGGTCAAATGATTGAGGCGTTGGCCGGTTGGCTATTTCCGATTTTGCAATTTCGATGCTTGCGTCGGGGTTATGCAAATCTTCTGCTTCAATCAAGGCAAGATATTTATGATACATGTTCTTGTAAGATGGATGGTGAAACCAAAGACTTGAACATTCTTAATTGAGCCAACTTCTCATTTTCATTACCCTCAAACGATGCAATTTCCGCCAGCAAAAGGTGTGATTCGGGCATTCTTTTTCTTGACGCCAGGCTGTTAATAATTCTTTTTGCTTCCCTTGAGTCGTGGTCATAGGACAATGCGATCCATGCTATTCCTTTCAATGCATAGTCATCGTTTGGATTGATCTCCAACGCACGCAAATAGGTTTCATATGCATCGGATATTCTCCCCGCGTGTCCATACATATCAGCGAGGTTGGAAAGCGCCCATTGAGCCAGCTCTTTGTTTCCATCAATTCGATGGTAGGCTCGTTCCATTGATGTGATCGCGCCTTCCAGGTCGCCTTCATGATCTTTAAGTTTTACCTCGCGGATCAGATACGCAAATGAGTTCTTGTTTTTGAATTGCTGCAGCGTACGCCTTGCCGTGGCGTAGTCTCCCAGTTCGAGCGACACATCAGTAAGCATCATCAACGAAGCGGCTTTCTTGTCCTTTAGCGCAAGCGCTTTCTCAACATACTCTTTTGCTAAGCGGAATTTGTGTTGTGTGATCGCATTTGCTGCCAGACATTGATAAATTTCAACACTGCCCGCCGGTTTGATTTTTAGAATGGTATGATACAAACTGTCTGAAAGCTCAAGGTCACTGATCTCGCCCGATATCTTAAAATGACCCGCATACAAGCCAGCGAGTTTTGTCACTGCGATCTCATCATTTGAATTTCGATCAAGGCGATCCGACCAGAATTTTATCTCTTCATCCAATTGATTAACTGACGTGTTGATTGCATTTGACAAATACCGATCGTAGTCGCGGGGATCAGTAATTGTCTGGTTTCGTTCATGACATGAGCAAACGAGAATTGTCAGGGTGATCAGCAGGGTTTTCATGGCGTTGGATTTAAGAAACCCCGGTCACATGGACCAGGGTTATATGAACTATCAATGAGGACTTGCGAGATAAGGAAATGAATCCGAGAAACTTTTGTCATTTTGACTTACGTTGTCGTCTGTAAGTCCCGGATTTGACATAGCGTCGGGTCCACCGAAGATCAGAATCAGCTCCACAGTAATTACGTCGTCATCCAATTTACGTCCAGTTAGAACGTTGGTGCCGTCGTAGAATGTCGTCGGACCGGTTAGCGATGCAGACAAGCACATCCGTTGCGAGCACGCTTGTAAAGGTTGCGGCATCGAGCCCAAGCAGATTCGTTGTGTACCCTGCGTTGAGGGCGAGCAACTTGTCTTTGAACTTTGTGGCGAAAGCTGGTCCTTGTGCGGACGGCGCAGTCATGTTGAACATGTCTTTTTCGCCGGTGGATACAAACACCGTGTTTATCGCAGGGCGAGCCATGTGGTCTTCCTGTTCGTACATGACTATCGGAGCTGGTGCGTTGTCTTCGTCTTCGTCGCAGGCAATAAAAGTTACCACAAGACTTGCGCATAGCGACAGGGATAAATATTTCAAGATATTTTTCATCGTTATAGAATTTGAGTTTTTTTATAATTCACGATTTGTTGTGGCCCAGGCATTTATGGATCCGGAACCCAGTGATGACTTTGGTACCTCCACGACGATCGACAAAACATTTGTTCCAGCAAAAGTGTCGGAGCCAGGGTTGTTGAACGACGTTGCAGTTCCACCTATGATTGCTTTGAATTGATTCAGATCAAAGAAGAACGGATCGTCCCGGGGTCCGGCAAAAACTTTAATCCCGTTACTCTCACCAATAATTGGATTGCTTCCATACGAGGTAATGCTTGCTTCAACAGGCTGCTGTTGAAATCAATGTGCTCGTTGAACCTTTTTCTATCGGTGCCGAAGGGCCATATATCTTAACTTTGCCGTCACTAAACATTGCCTGAATGACCAGATCTTCCATGTTATCTTTTGTGGAAGAATTATCGATGTTGATTTCAACCATTACTTCTTCGTCAAAGGAAGCTGCCGCCGTTGCGGCCGGAGCCAAAAGTCCCTGCACGTTGACAACAAATACCATGTTGTTCGCATTTGAAGGACTTTGAAAGACATAGAAGTCGGTTATGTCCGACCCTGTGCCCGTAACAGCAGGCGCATCAATGTGATCCGCTGCGATCAGATAGCTGGCGGCACCTGCAATAGTAACCACTGATGCCAGCCCCAACATTTTAAGGTTTGATCTTAATTTCATAATCTTAGTGTTGTTTGTTTGCTGTCACCTACGAAAGGATACATGCATTTGGATTTTTTAAGCAGTGGAAATTTTTGTGTTACTAAGGTTATCGTGGACTGTCTTGATTTTTTCAATACTTTCGTAGATCAAATTGATAAGTCATCCCTGCTGCATATAAACATATTTCTGAAGACGGACTCATCATTGCGTTAAAGAGCAAAGACAGGAGTGCTTTGGAATATTTGTATGATCACTATGCGGGTGCTTTACTTGGCGTTGTCGCTCGCATCCTTAGAAAAGAGGAACTTGCAGAAGAAGTTTTGCAGGATGTTTTTCTCAAAGTCTGGGAAAGAATAGATTCGTATGACGCCGGAAAGGGAAGGCTTTTTACCTGGATGCTGAATATCGCTCGAAATCAAGCAATTGATAAGACCCGGTCCAAAGAATTTAGCAAGGGAAAGAAAACTGGAGACATTGATAATTACGTAAATAGAATCGAGAACGAAGGATTTGTCGAACAAAAAGTGGAGGCGATAGGCCTTCAGAACATTTTGAACACACTTCCGGAGGATCAACGGTTCATTATAGACCAGCATTATTTGAAAGGGTATACGCAGGCTGAAATTGCGGAAGAGTTTAATCTTCCGTTAGGTACGGTCAAGACCCGGATGCGGCTGGCGATGAAAGTTTTAAGAAATTTGTTGAAGTAAAGTGAACGTTGAACAATACATATCGTCCGGAATTCTGGAAGCTTACGCCCTTGGAGAGCTCGCGGAACAGGAGCGTCTTGAGGTTGAAAGGAATCTTAAGCTCTACCCTGAGCTGCGGAAAGAGCTTGCGTTGATCGAAGAAACACAGGAAAAGCTTCTGATGAAGACAGCAATCTCGCCCAGGCCATCGGTGAAGAACTCTCTGTTTGCAAAAATAGATGCAGCTGAACGGGGCGCCAAGGTGGTTCAACTTCCCCCTGCTGAGGGGGGTATTGCCTTCTGGAAATTTGCCGCAGCGGCGTCCATTGCTGTGGCTTTGATCACATCCTATCTCGCGTATGATTATCGGGATAAATGGAAAAAAACCGAAAGCAATCTTGCGGAATTGACCGCGCAAAATCAGCAGATGGCGACTGATTACAATACCGTAAATCAACGCCTGGATAAGATTGAAAATGATCTAAGAGTTACCAACAACCCGGACTTCAATCGAATTCTACTGAGGGGTACCCCTAATGCTCCAGGATCTTTAGCATCCGTGTATTGGAATGAAAAAACAAAAGAAGTCTTTCTTAGCGTTCAGGATCTGAAAGAGCTAGCCCAGGAAAATCAATATCAGTTGTGGGCTATCATCGATGGAAAACCCGTCGATGCCGGAGTGTTCGACAGCAACTTTAAGGGCCTTCTTAAGATGAAAGATATCGGCACGGGTGCTGCTACCTTTGCAGTAACGATCGAACCGCGCGGCGGCAGGCAAACGCCGACACTTGAAACAATGCAAGTGGCCGGAAACGTGGTGAAGAGCTGATTTCACCCGCCTTTTATTATTTCTCTACCGAAATCATACATTTTTTCTATTCACTACGAACTGCAGCTTATCGATTGCGCTGGTGCTTGCCATAAAGAATACGGAGTAGATTTAATAAATTTGCTGCCATCACTTCGCAGACCAATTATGAGAGTACAATTGTTAGTTGCAGGCCTTCTGTTTATCCTCCTTCCGGCATACGCTCAAAAAACTGATTCCCTTCTGCAAGTGCAATGGGAGGCTGCATTGAAAAAATTAAAGGCGGAAGATTATAACGATGCTTCAGTTCAATTCACCCAACTCATCAATTCAGGATTCTCCAACAAGGAAGTGTATGTCAAACGCGGCATTGCATCGTACCAGTTAAAGGATTTCAAAAAAGCAAAATCTGATTTTGATGAAGCGGTCAAATCCAGAATTAACACTGCTGAGCTCTTTGAGTACAGAGGAAATACAAAATACAATCTTGACGATTACGAAGGAGCAGCATCGGACCTTGAGAAAGCGATAAGCATGGGAGCAAACAGCATAGAATCGTTTGCTAATCTTGGCAATGCCAAGTTCCGCATGGAGAACTACAAGGATGCTGTCACTAATTATGATAAAGTGATCGCGGCCGGAAAAGCAGATGCAGTGATCTACAACAACCGCGGAAAAGCAAAATTCAATTTAAAGGACTACAAAGGGGCACTTCCGGATTTTGACAAATCGCTTGAGCTGAAACCAGGTAACGATAAGGCTATTGAAAATCGTGCGGAAACGCGTTATCTCCTTCAGGATTGGAAAGGAAGCATTGCAGACTTTGAAAAGCTCATCGCCACCGGCAGGTCGGATGTTGAATTTTATCAAAAGATCGGCTTCGCAAAGTACACATTGAAGGATTACAAAGGGGCGGCTGAAGCGTTGGAAAACGTTGTTCAAAAAAGAGTTCGCGAAAAAGAAGTTTTTAAGATGCTGGGTTTGAGCTATGCTCTGCTTGGCAACTGCGCGGAAGCTGCGAAAAGTTTGTCGGCGGCAGTTTCAATGGGCGTCAATGATAAGGATGTATTCAGCCAGCTTGGTATCTGCCAATACAAATCAAAACAATACGCGGAAGCTATTACTTCGTTGAACCAGGCGGTAGCAGCTGGAGACAATAGCAAGGAAGTATTTTTATATAAAGGTCAATCCGAGTTTGCACAGAAAGATTACGACAATGCTACCAAAGATCTCGAGAAGGCAATATCGTTGGGAGCCAATGATGCTGATGCGCACAAGAACCTTGGGGATCTAAAATTCATGAAAAATGATTTTGCTGCGGCTATCAAACATTATGACAATGCGGTCAAAGCTGGAGCTAATGATGCAGTGCTTTTCAACAACCGCGGCAAGGCGAAGTTGAACGCGAATGATCTCAGCGGCGCCGTTTCAGATCTTGACAAGGCTATCCAGCTAAATGGATCATATTCCAAGGCTTTCCTCAACAGAGGTACGGCGAAATATATGTTGAAGGACTACGCCGGTGCAGTTGATGATCTTGAAAAAGCGAAAGCTGCAAGAAGGTGAAAGCCCTGAGATGTTGAAGATGCTTGGGATTGCTAACTATAACCTTGGCAAAAAAGAAGCAGCGCGTACTTATCTCGATAAAGCTATGACCAGCGGAGTAAAGGATAGCAAGGTTGCGCTTTATGCCGGCTACCTACGCTACGACGCCAGCGATTATAAAGGAACGCAAGAGGCATTGACAGCTGCGGAGATTGGCGGAGAAAAGGAAGATGACATCTATCTGAAGCGAGGTAAATCTTATTATCAGCAAAAGGAATACACGAGTGCAGTGGCTGATCTGGAAAAGAGCGTACAAAAAGGTAAGGCTGACCTTGGAGCATATGAGGCTATTGGAATGTCATACCTCGCATCTCAGAAAGAAAAAGAAGCAGGTGCGGCCCTGGAGAAAGCAGCATCAATGGATAGTAAGAACAAGGACATTTACTATCAACTGGGAAACATCCGGTTCAAGCAAGGCGAATTTCAAGGGAGCAATTGAGGCGTACGACAAGGCTATTGCGTTGGGAGCAAATGACGAAGTGATTTTTAACAACAGGGGTAAAGCAAAACTTACGAGCGGTATGCCGAAGGAATCGATCGCCGATTTTGACCGCGCTCTCACATTGAAAAAAGATTATACGCAGGCTTTGAAGAACAGGGCATTGGCGCGATATCAGCTAAAAGAATATTCGGCTGTTATTCCAGATTTGTCGATTGTCGTTTCTCGTGGGGAGGCAGGTGCTGACGAGTTTGCGGCTTTAGGGGTTTCAAAGTACAACACAAAGGATTTTCAGGGCGCCATCCCCGACTTGACCAAAGCCATAGATGGTAACAGTAAAGACAACGAAATTTTTGTGGCAAGAGGAGGCTCATATCTTGAACTGAAGGACTACGAAAAATCTGTTTCGGATTTGACCAGGGCCATCGACCGCGGAGTTACGGATTCAAATGTGTTCTTCAAGCGTGGTGCAGCAAGGTACTATCTGAAGGATTATAAGAACGCGGGCGTGGACCTCGACAAGGCGATCAACAGCTGGGACAAAGGATGCAATAGCATTTGATATGCGCGGTTATTGCCGATACGAAAACAAAAACTTTGACGCGGCAATAAAAGACTTCGACGAAGCTGTAACTAAGGATCCAAAGCTCGCTTTAGCTTTTTATCACCGTGGTGACGCGAAGTTCAGCGTAAACAATTTGCCGGGTGCAATTCAGGATTATTCACAAGCCATTACACTTGGACTTACAGACCCTGTTCTTTACAATAACAGGGGCAAAGCTTATCTTAAGCAGGAAAACTATCCTTCAGCCATCTCTGACTTTAGCAACGCTATAACTAAGCGCCAGGATTACTCCAAAGCATATGAGAATCGCGGTAGCGCTTACTATGCCACTAAAAAATACGAGGAAGCCATCAGAGACTTCCGGGAAGTTGAAAAGCTTACCGAAAAACCTGATCCGGAACTTTATCGCATGCTTGGGAATGCATATTACGCGTTGGAGAAATACCCACCGGCACGCGACTATTACGACAAGCTCATTGCGGCAGGGATTAAAGACAAGGAAGTATTTTTCAAAAGAGGTATGATGCAACTCCAGGAAGAGGAATATCAGGCTGCACTTAGCGACTTTGACAACGCACAAAAAGCGGGCGAAAATTCTGTGTTGTTGTACCTGAACAAAGGGCGGGCATACCTCGGGTTAGAAGACACAAAGTCGGCCGTGACCGAACTTAACAAAGCAATAGACATCGATCCGAAAAATGTCGATGCCCACTTCAACCGCGCGCTCGTAAAGGAAGCGCTTGAAGATTACGAGGGTGCAATGCTGGACTACAACAAAGTTATTCAGCTTAATGCCAATGATGCGTTGGCGTATTACAACCGTGCAACCTGCAAGGCACAACTGGATGATTATGGGGCAGGTGTATCTGATATGGACGAAGCTATTCGCCTCGATGCCAAGAATGCTTCCTTTTACAAGCAGCGAGGAAATTTTTACTATCAGCTGAAGGAAAAAGAAAAAGCATGCTTTGATTGGCGACGCGCCGTCGAATTCGGTGACGAAAAAGCGAGATACCAGATCACCCAATACTGTAAGTAATCTCACCCTGACCATTCCAGGCTACCTGGGTGCCTAGGTAGCTAGGTAGCCAGGTAGCCAGTAGCCATAATTGACCGGCATTTCTACTTTTAGTCAAAATGCGCATAATTTTTATACAATGCCGGGAGTTGATATATTTGAGAATTGTACAAAATGAGATTGCTCCTTTTAATAGCGGTGTTACTTGTATCAGGCGATTTGTTCGCTCAACTTTCCCGTAAAGAAAAGAAGGCTGCGCGTCGAAACACTCCCGTAGATCAACCTACTACCCTTGATCCGGCAAGTTCAATGCCCGATTATTCCGATAAACACGCCAAGCAAACGAAGTCAAAGAAAAAGAAGGGAACCGGGCCCACTTATAATAGTCAGAAGGAATATCAGGATAGGATGGATGCTCGCGGAAAGACGTACCGGAAGAACGAAAAAAACGTGGTGACGGAACAGTACGTCAATCCAATGTATTTTGGTCATAAGAAACCACCCAAAAAAAGACCTGCGGACAAGATGAAGTTGTGTAAGGTTTGTGGCATCCGGCATTGACGAATAGACCTTTCATTTACACATCGTTGTCTAGAATTCCCAATGTTCATTCAATCTCAATATTTGGCGTAGATACGAAGTACCTGATAGAGGATTCGCGCAAGGCTGCAATTGCGCGGAATCATTCTACAACCTTACCCGAAACGGTGCGGCACGTTTGCGCGTCATAAAATCATTTACTCTTCTAAGATGATTCATCATGACGCGCGGATGTGTGCACTTTTACCCCGGGCTGAAGCCCGGGGCAATTGATCTTCAACCAATTTGATGATTTGATCATTCGATTCCGTCGTATCATCCGCGTCCTCTTAGTGGTTCATACAATCGGACGATTTATTAAGCACTTCATGCGTCTGACAAATGTACAAAGCATAAAAAGTTGAAACATCTGTTGCCCCGGGTTTCAACCCAAGATCAGACATTCTAATCAATATCATTGATCATTGGCTGATTCTCGTCGTACATCCGCGTACCTATTAGTTGTTCATGCAATCGGACATTCATTAAGCACTTGAAAGTTGTCGTAAATGTAACACCCGTGAAGTGAACATCTGCGCCCGGGTTTTAACCCGGGGATCAAGGTTATCGCAATCCCACAGCGCGCCAGAATGAATCTTATTTGATAAGCTTACGCCGATCTGGCGCGCAACTTACGCGCTACTTCGGGTCAGCAGTCAGCCACTGCACCTAACTAAACAATATTCAATTTCATTGTAAATTGCCGCAATGAACCTTGCTTCCTATATTGAACACACGAACTTAAGTCCGACGCTAACCATTAGCGATATAGATAAGCTTGTAGAAGAAGCAAGTCTTTTTGGATTTCTGGGAATTTGTGTGCCACCGTTCTGGGTCAAGCGTGCACGACGAGAGATCAACAACGAAAATATTATCCTGGTGACCGTTGCTGGGTTTCCGCTTGGGTACAACATGACTGAAACAAAACTTGATGAAATACAGAGAGCAATCGATAATGGTGCGAACGAAATCGATGTAGTTTGGAATGTAACTTCATTCAAAACAGGAATTCCGTGGACGAAGATCGAATTAGCTAAATGCAGCAATCTTGCCCATAATAATGGTGCGTTGTTGAAAGTAATTGTGGAGACTGCGTATCTTTCTGATCCCGAACTCGAACGAGCATGCAAGATATGTGCTGATGCGGGGGCCGACTTTGTAAAGACATCAACTGGTTTTGCTCCGTCAGGAGCAAAAGTGGAAAATATAACATTAATGAAAAAAAATTTACCCGATCATGTGGGTATAAAAGCATCCGGTGGCGTCAAATCATTTGAACAGACGTTGGCATTGATTGAAGCAGGAGCGACCCGGATAGGAACATCATCAGGCATTACCATTGTTGGATCAACCAAACATTAAAATCAAGATAAATGAGCCACTTCTTAGCGAATATCTTCCAGGCCGGAAGATAGTATTCCTGAGCATTTCAAGATTTCACAACCAATTGAACAACGGGAATATCTCATCAATGGAGAGCTGAAGATCTGGGATGGAAATCTCAATCCGGTTTTAAGCCCCGTCTTTATAAAAGAAGGCGACAAGGTTGTTCAAAAGAACATTGGAAGCACTCCGTTGCTTACAACGAAAGAGTCGCTCGCGGCACTCGATGCTGCTGTAAAAGCTTACGATCTTGGCCACGGCGACTGGCCAACCAAAAGCGTTCAGGCGCGTATCGAGCACGTTGAAAAATTTCTTGCAGCGATGCGAGCCAAACGTGACGAAGTGGTCAAGCTGCTGATGTGGGAGATCGGAAAGCCACTGAAGGATTCCGAAAAGGAATTTGATCGCACTTGCGATTATATTGTTGACACGATCAAAGGATATAAAGATCTGGACAGAAATTCAGCAAAGCTCATTGAAGAACAAGGCTTCATGGCTCAAATTCGTCGTGTACCTCTTGGTGTTTCTCTTTGTATGGGTCCATACAACTATCCATTGAATGAAACGTTTACGACGTTGATTCCAGCGCTGATCATGGGGAATACGGTCGTGTTCAAACCGGCAAAATATGGAGTGCTGCTCATTCGTCCGTTGATCGAAGCATTCCGCGATAGTTTTCCTCCTGGAGTGATTAATATTATCTACGGACGCGGAAGAGAAACTGTCGGTGCTTTAATGGAGACCGGTAAGATCGATGTCTTTGCATTCATCGGAACAAATAAGGGTGCGAACGAGCTGAAAAAACTCCATCCGAAATCACATCGGTTAAAAGCTATTCTTGGCCTTGATGCAAAGAATCCTGCAATCATTCTTCCGGACGCAGACATTAACAATGCGGTCAGCGAATGCATTACCGGATCTTTGTCATTTAATGGCCAACGTTGTACAGCTCTGAAGATCTTATTTGTTCACAAGAGTATCATCGATGCCTTCGTCAACAAGTTCAATCAGGAGGTGGCGAAGCTTAAACCGGGAATGCCGTGGGAATCCGGAGTATCCCTCACACCGCTGCCGGAGCCCGGTAAAGTAGACTTTCTTCGCGACCTCGTCGAAGATGCAAAACAGCATGGTGCAAAGGTCGTGAACGAACATGGCGGCGAGTATTCAAATTCATTCTTTTATCCCGCTGTATTGTATCCTGTCAATAATAAAATGAAAATATATGCAGAGGAACAATTCGGCCCTGTAGTTCCTATCGTTCCTTTTGATGACGACGATGAGGCGATTGAATATGTGGTGAATTCAAACTTTGGCCAACAGGTGAGTATTTTCGGGAAGGATTCAAAACGCGTAGCGAACCTGATGGATGCATTTGTGAATCAGGTGGGACGAATTAATCTGAACGCTCAAAGTCAACGTGGGCCTGATACATTTCCATTCAACGGTAGAAAAGACTCTGCCGAAGGAACACTGTCTGTAGCGGATGCGTTGCGGGTATTCTCCATCCGTACAATTGTAGCCACCAAAAGCACCGAGGATAATAAACAGATCATCAGCAATATTATCAGAAACCGCGAATCGGCTTTTTTAAGCACCGATTACATCTTCTGACGTGATATGAAAAGGCACATGTCAATTTTGGTGTCTGGACGCGTTCAGGGTGTTTTTTATCGCGCTTCCGCAAAAACAAAAGCCGACGAGTTGGGTATTATGGGTTTTGTTCAAAATCTCCCGGATGGCAAAGTTTACATTGAGGCTGAAGGTTCGGATGAAAAGCTCGACCTGTTTAAAGCATGGTGCAGTGAAGGTCCGCCGAGGGCACAAGTTGAGCAGGTTGAAATAAAGGAAGATGAACTTCAGAATTTTACGTCTTTTGGAGTTCTTCGTTAGAGTTACACCTGACCTAAGCACCGTCGTCCTGAGCTGTGGTATGAACGCTTAGCAACGAATTGTTCTCACTTCGAACAAGACTGCATCCATGTGATCGAGGGCACACAGCGAAGGATCTCCTTCAGGTAAGAATATACTCAATAGTAAAAACTGCCTAAACGTCAAGGAGATCCTTCGGAGTAGTGTAGATTCGTGGAGTAGTTTTTTTAGAAACACAAAGCAATCCGTCACAATGAATACAGACTACACCTCAGGCTGACGTATTCAGCATAATATTAAGCCACGCTCTTTTTAACGATACCTTTTTGAGGATCAATCTTCACATCGAAGAACTTTGCGATAAAAGCACTCAGTCGCAACCCGGCCATTTGCGGCGTATAGTCTTCAGGATAAAACACGGTTAGCTCGAGCACGGCGCGGTTAAAGCTTTCGTGACGGCATAATTCCTTGGTCCAACTTTTAAAGATTTTCGACCATTCCTCCTGATATTTTCTGAAATCATCTCCGCCGTCAAAAATGAACTCGAGCTGGTTGTCAGCATAGAATTTAAATCGAAAAACTCCGGCGAGGTTGACGTAGAACTCCTCTAAATGACTGAATTCGGTATCGGTATGTTCCTGGATCCGTTTTGTTGTATCGTCGGCAATTCCAAGAGGATTGGACCGAAGAAGATATTCTACTTTAACAAAATCCACCATGTACTGGAGGAGGGTATCGTGAAGGGAAAGCTGTGCCTGTTCCAGAACGTAATTCTTGTCGCGAGGGAAGAATTTTCTAAGCACTTTGGGTGAATGGTTTTTCAAAGGTAGTGAATAGTCGGCAAGTCCAAAAGATCTAACGTCCTTGCTGGAGTAAGGTGGAGTGACCTGCTAGTCTATGCTCACGTTTACATGCCGTTCAGCATGGTAGGACGATCTTACAAGTGGTCCGGCTTCCACATAACGGAGTCCGCGCTTTAAGACCTTCTTCCTTGTACATCGCGAAGGTATCAGGATGGATAAATTCGGCAACCTCGAGGTGCATCTTTGTAGGCTGAAGGTATTGACCCAGGGTAAGGATCAAAAGACCATTTTCAACGAGATCGTCCATCGCCTTAAAAACTTCTTCTTTTGTTTCGCCGACGCCGAGCATGATCCCGGATTTTGTCCGCATTCCAGCTTGTCGTATTCTTTTAATTTGTTCCAGACTGCGTTCATACCTCGCCTGCGGACGAACCATACGATACAAACGACCTACGGTTTCCATATTGTGTGAAACTACTTCCTGGCCACCTTCGATCATTCGGTATAGCGCTTCCCAGTTGCCCTTGGTATCAGGGATAAGCGTTTCTATGGTGGTGTCGGGATTCAATTTTTTAGTCTCCACAACGGTCTGATACCAAACCTCTGCGCCGCGGTCTTTTAATTCGTCGCGGTTGACGGATGTGATAACAGCATGCTTCACCTTCATTAAGTTGATGGCTTCCGCGACACGTTTCGGTTCATCAAGATCGTATTCAGTAGGCCGGCCGGTAGCTACGGCACAGAACGTGCAACTTCGCGTACACACATTGCCAAGGATCATAAACGTAGCCGTTCCTGCTCCCCAGCATTCGCCCATGTTTGGACAATTTCCGCTCTCACAAATCGTATGAAGCTTATATTCATCGACAAGCCTTCTTACACGCGCATAGTCAGGCCCTACCGGAAGCTTCACACGAAGCCAGTTAGGTTTTCGCTTTTGAGTCTCGCCTGATGATATCGTTGGAAGTTCTATCAATGCCGTTAATCGTTAATCGTTATCCGTTAATCGTGTGCATGGGTGTGAGTGTGTGATGTTAACCGCAAAGGCGCAGGGACGCAAGGTTTCGCAGGGCTTTTCCATTCGACATTGGGAGTTCGACATTGGACATTCTTGCACTCTCAGTCATGTCCGTTAATCGTTATCAACGTCTTACGGATTTTGACCTGGGTTCTCACGCACCCTCTACCCTTGCTCACACCCACGATTAACCATTAACGGTTAACGTATAACGCTCCCTCACTTACCAATAAGTTCTTTATACTGTGCTGCGGTTAACAGACTGTCTCCAGATCCTTTCACTTCTGCCTTGATCATCCACCCCTCTCCGTATGGATCTTCATTGACCTTCTCGGGGCTTCCGTCTAATAGTGGATTTATTTCCAGGACTTTACCGGCAATCGGCATGTAGAGGTCTGAAACTGTTTTCACCGCTTCAACGGTTCCAAAAATTTCGTGTTCGGCTACTTCCTGGCCAACGGTACTGATGTCCACATAAACGATATCACCTAATTCGCCTTGCGCAAAATCGGTAATTCCAATCGTTGCCGTATTTCCTTCTATTTTAACCCATTCATGGTCTTTTGTGTACTTCAATCCGTCGGGAATATTCATGTTATTGATCGATTTAAGGTCGGGCAAAAATAGGTAAAAAATGCAAGATTGAAATGAAGCAATGAGCAGTGAGCAATGAGCAATGAGCCGTTTGCCCTTATACCTTATTCCCTATCTCCCTATTTCCTCCTACTGCGCGAGACTGAACCTGACCTGCACGCCGAACCTGGTTGTTGCGCGGCGATAAGAGTTGGAAACCAGTGGTTCGTTCACGGTCCTTTCGTAGTATAGCTGGAGGTTTAGCTTTTGGTTTACGACGTAGCTTATATTCGGCCGAATCTGCCAATTGATATTTCCATTAGTGATGATGTTAAGTTCATCGATCTTTCGTTGTATGGTTTTGGTGTCGCTAAAGGTCATATTTAAGCGGAAGGTCAGGTCATTCTTCAGGACAATAAGGCGTCCTTGATTTTTAAACGGAAGCTTCATATTGTTCTTTGTAAATCCAAGCTCGAAAGAAAGGTCCTTGCTGCTCAATTCTGTTATCTGTGCGTTTGAGATATTTAAGGACAAATCGCGTTTGGTCTTGTATTGAAGATTTGCAGTTACGCGATTTTTCGTCCGAACGTTGACACCGATCAGGGGAGCAAATTGTTCCGATATCAACACCTGACTTATAACGTAGACCGGAAGCAATTGACCTTCCGTCCCCACATTTCCGAAGTATGTCCGGTTGTAATCCTCGATAGGCTTGTCGATCTCCAACGCTTCAGGATCTGAAAACTGTAATGAATTGGAATAATTCATCACCGAATACGTTGACTGGTAAGCGTGTGAGATTGTGATGGATTGGAACATGTTCTTGAATGCCGGAATTCTGTTCAGCCCGGTATAGTCAACGCGCCAGTTAGGCAAAGGAGTCTTTGGGAATGGGGAAAGGCTCATGGCTTCAGCATCCTTACCGGAATACGCTGCAATAAACGCAGGTATTAGCACGTCTTGTGATGTTGTATCGTACTCGGCGTTGCCTGGAATGCTGCTGATTCGCCTTTTCACAATATCTAAGATTCTCCTCAAATGTCTTGAATACATCCGATTCGACGTCGTCGTTTGTTCTGTTGAATGTTGTATTAATGCTGAGGAATGAGATCCTATAACTGCCTCCCGCGGCTTGGACTCAAAGAGGCGTATTCGTTAAGAATCGGGAATCAAACCGGAATATTTCCTGGTACAAGTCGGTGGTCTCTTTCTTTACGTCAAACTGTATCTTCAGATCCGGCGAGGGTTCGACGTTCGCTCGTAAGTTCATGGCTTCGTTTCTTGATTGGGTGAATGGCATTGTAAGGCTGGTAAGCGGTGTCAGCCATCCATTTTCTGCTGCCTTATAACGAATATCCGGATTCTGTGAACCAAGCACGAAGCCCCATCCAGGTGCCTCCCAATCCGAGTCCATGCCGAGGAATTTTGGAGAAGGCGTAAATCCAGGAAGTATAGTTCCCTCGGTAAGGCTATACGTTCCGTTAATTGACCGGACTGACATCAGCAATCTGAAAAATCCTTTTACAATACCAGGCATGGATTTTTCTTTCACTGTATCTGCCTTGGCAGGCGGACGCGTTGGAACTTTTGGATTTGATGATGTTCGCGTGCTAACTGGTTTTGGTGGTGCGTTCAGCTCCTTCAAAAACTTGACTTTATTATAAAGCTTGACCATGTCGGCACGACCTGTAAAATTCTGGTCACGGGCGTTTTGAATAGTATTCTTGAAATCGAGACTGTCCAGGTAAAAGATCGTCAGGCCGGTTAAGAGGCCCGGCTCTCCAGTTATAGTTTACCTGGTAGCGGTAATCAGCGCCTAGCCAATCCGTGAGTGGAAATTTATCAAGGGGTACTGTATAATTCAAGGTCAATCGCTGATCGAAATTCTTCATGCGACCGAAATTTTTCAGATTTTTTTTGATTTCAGTGTTCACCGAATCACCTTCTCCTTCCGGCTCGTCTATAATAGCATACGCCAGCGCGTTATATTCAAGTGAAAGACTTTTGGATATATTCCATCGCAGATTGTACGTGTCGGTTGAATGTAAAATACTTCATGTAATTTGGTGCGGATTCAAAGCCGTCATTGCGATAGACATTCTTCGCGAAGGAACGGTCGAGATCAAACCGGACTCCAAGACTGCTCGGCAGGAAGCTTAGGTTGAAATCCTTTATAGCCTTTAGCCAAGGCGAGTCTAAACCTTTCGAATTCTTGAACGGCTCAACACCTGTCGCTTTTGGCGTAAACGTATAAGCTAGAGATCCTTTGTATTGCTTTTGAAAAGATTCTGCAATAGTAAAGTTTTGTCGACGTGCCTCACTGTAGGCGTAGCTGACTGAAAAGTTCTCTATGTCCCACAGATGGTCGGGCGCATCCGGCCTCGTCTTGACTTTCCTGACGTTAATAAAGTTAAGGCTCTTTCGTATTTCCTGATCTCGTATGAGCTTGATATAGTTGTCCCGCTCTTCATCGGTGGAAAAAGATTTTAACGCAGCGCTAAGCCTCAAGTCAGGGTTCGCCGGATCATAGTTTGGATTGATCGTTGTATTCTGATAACCCAGGAACATGGGTATCTTGATACCGGTGTTACCTGGTATTAATTTGTCGACATTAACGTTCGCTGAAATATCGTAAGCAGTAGTTTCATCGCGGGTACGTTCAAAGATCTTTGAGCTCACCGGTCCAAAACCAAAAGTGGTATGACGGAATGCTCCGGTGACGGTAGCAAAATCAGCAAGCTTTGCACTCAACGTGGAGTTTACTGCCCACCCCGGTGTACGGTCAAAATCTGTTACCCGTAATTCGTTTGCCCAGATACAAACTGAATGCGCACGTTTATCACTTGTAGTAGGATTTCGTACTCCGATCATCAACACCTGTACACTGCTGAGGTCCGGCCGTCCAAAAATCCTGATAAGATGTCTGCCTACCTGCTTCGGACCTTCACGTGGATAATATTCTGTCAGTGGGAAATCCTTCCCGGTCGCGGGTTGCCTTCAAAGCATATAGCTCGTCAAGGGCAAGGTCAATTTCGTTCTCTTCCGGCCAAATTGCTCTGACGTCATCGGTATTGGCTGGTTTTGTTATTTTCAAGGGTATCATGATCTCGTAAAAGTTCTGATCGAAATCAGTACCCATCCTTAAGAACGCATAAAGTTCATCATCGTTTGATTCGCTGTTTGCGTGAAAGTACATCTTAACACGACCATAGTTGAACAAATCGACAGAGGCATTTTTAAAGATTGATCGTGCATCTCCATCTTGTAATTCCTCAATACATACCTGTACCGACTGTTCATTCAACTGGCGGGGTACCGACGATGTATTATCGCGGTCGCGAACCACACCTGGCGGAATAACATAAGGCGATTTTTGATCATCTCCCGCCGCGTTCTCTTCAAGGTTCACAACGTTTACAGTGAAGTTATCCGCTCCGGGTTCAGGATCAGTAATAAGACCGCCGTCGCGAAGGTTATCGGAATACCTTCTCCACCGGCTACCAACCATCCGGAAATTTGCGAAACGCAATACAACGGGTTCCGAATATCCGGTAAGTATCATACGCGCATACTTGATCGATTTGAAACCATCGATATTTCCAAACTTGCTTTCAAATTGTCTTACGGGAATCCGAAAAAGATACCACGTTACTTGCTCAGGCGAATTAAGGCCCTTCGTCTTGATCTGGTCAACGATATATTCCTTGCCAATACCCAATTCACCTGGCTCGAGATCAATGTCATACTCGTAATACTCCTCCAACTCACTTAAGGTGTTGTCAGCATTCAGATCTTCGTTGTCGGGAATGTTACTTCCTGATGGTGTAACAGATTCGTCACCTGTGATTATGGGGGAGTTGCTTTCTTGTCCATTTATTTGTTTATAACGCTCAAGGATCTTTGCGTTATCGGCGTCGAAATCAGCTCCGAGAAAATACTTGAAGTTGTCGGCCGATGGATCGTTCTGTGCCTGAGCCCGCGCACCTGGATTAAGAGTGTTGAGATAGTCCTGAAAAAATCTCAATTCTTTCTCGGTAGGCAATCCATCCAATCCAACGTCTTGATTTGCTCTTGATTCCGTAGAGTTATCAAATGCGTTGGTCAGGTACTGTCGCGAGGTAACATAACCCCAATTGTTCTGTTAAGCATCCGTTCCATCAAGATTACCATCAGGTGGAGTCCGTTCTCAAAAGCGTGCTTTGTATCACGCATCACATCCTCTGAAATACTTCCAAGTTGGAATATAAGTTTACCACCTGTTGAATTCGGTTTACGGGGATGTACACCATCATCGACATAACCATAAGAAGTATTGATAAAAGGATCAAGTAGCCAGAATTCCACGTATTCAATGTTTGCCTTGTCGAAGTCAACCTCCGTGCGTATTGCATTCGTAATACCCGCCCAGTTCGTTTGAGGGTTTGAAAAGGAACCATTGTTATCGAGGCTTCGGTTGTAATTGTATGGCCCTCGTTCAGCAATACGAGAGTTTACCCAGTACACCACATAAACACCA
>CAVZFT010000045.1:0-91071 GCA_963774615.1 uncultured Cytophagales bacterium | reverse complement strand
CAGATCGTTAATTTATAGGTTAGCAATTGCTGGCTTTTGTTTCGGTAACATCATGTTGTTTAGTTTTCCCGAATACCTGGGGCTCGATGAGCATGATGAACTTTTGAGGCCAGTTTTCTCCTGGTTAAATGTTGCTCTTTCAATCCCCGTATTCTTCTACAGTGCCTCGATCTATTTCACGTCGGCAATTGCCAGCTTCAGGCAAAAACAAATAAATATTGATGTCCCTATTGCTGCGGGTCTTATTGCCCTTTTCGCAAGAAGTGGTTATGATATCATTACGGGTTTCGGCCCTGGATATCTTGATTCCTTTGCAGGCCTCGTGTTCTTTTTACTTATCGGCAGATGGTTTCAAAGCAAGACTTACGAGAGCCTTGCGTTTGATCGCGACTTCAGGTCATATTTCCCTCTGGCAGTAAGCAGGCTTTCTGGCGGGAAGTGGGGATCTGTTATTATTTACGAATTAAAGAAGGGCGATATTATAAAGATAAGGAACATGGAAATTGTTCCAACCGATTCGCTGCTAATAGAAGGGGAAGCGTATTTTGATTACAGCTTTGTTACGGGTGAGGCAAGACCTGTAAAAGCGAAGTCCGGAGAGCGAGTGTACGCAGGAGGAAGGTTGGTTGGACAACCTGTCGAGCTTATTGTAGAGAAGGAAACCTCTCAAAGCCATCTCACAAGTCTTTGGAACAATGAAGCATTCAAAAAGACAAACGAAAGTAGCTATCAGAAGATTATCGACCGCGCGGCGAGGAAGTTTACGTGGATCGTGATGGCTCTGGCTGCTTGTACAGCTTTGTATTGGTACGTCTATTCTCCGGGAGAAATGTGGCTGGTTCTTACTTCCGTGCTTATGGTGGCTTGCCCTTGTGCGTTGGCATTGGCAGCGCCATTTACTTACGGAACAATGCAGCGCGTCTTTGGCAGGAGTAACTTTTATCTTAAGAACGCCGATGTCATCGAGCGGTTGGCCAGCATCGATGCCGTTGTGTTTGACAAGACGGGAACGGTGACCTACGGAAAACTTCCAGATGTTGAGTTTACGGGTAAATTAACGGATAGTCAGATGTTGGACGTAAAGCTGCTCACGAGTTGCTCCACGCATCCGCTGAGCGGCATTGTTTCCAGATCCATCCTGGGAGAACCACGACACACGATCTCTACTTTTAAGGAGATACCGGGCAAGGGTATTCAGGCAACCATTAATGGCAAACTGGTCCAGGTTGGATCGGCAGAATATCTGGGATTCTACCAGGTGGATCGTAAGAGCTCGTATGTTTTTGTGGGGATTGAAAATGAGGTGAAAGGATATTTCAAGATTAGAGTGAACACGCGACCCAATCTTAAGAAGATGCTGGAACGTTTGGGCGATAAATGCATTGCCGTTCTTTCTGGAGACAACGGATCGGATGGAGACACAATAAAAACATTGTTCAATTCGTCGGTGCTTATGCGTTTTAATCAGAGTCCTCACGATAAGCTGGAGTTCGTGAAGAGTCTTCAGCTCGGCGGTAAGAAGGTGATGATGGTAGGAGATGGGCTGAACGATTCTGGCGCGCTTCAGCAAAGTGATGTTGGGATAGCCGTTTCAGACGATAGTGGTGTCTTTAGCCCTGCGTGTGATGGTATACTTGACGGCAAACGCCTTCAGCAGCTGGATAAATTCCTTTCGCTGGCCAGGTATTCGTCCCTGATCCTGAAAATTGCTTTTGGAATTTCTTTCTTCTACAATGCTATTGCGCTTAGTGTTGCCATTAGCGGGCACTTGACTCCGATGGTGGCTGCAATCCTGATGCCCCTGAGCAGCATAAGTGTTGTAGGATTTTCAACTCTTGCCGTGAATTTGGTGGCGAAAAGGGTCATCGGTGAACCACAACTGAATTAAAAAAGTATGGCGATCATAGTTGTTTTGATTTCGATCAGTTTGTTAATCGCTCTGGGTTTCCTTGTGTCATTTATATGGAATGTGAAGAGCGGCCAGTATGATGATACATATTCACCGTCCGTTCGAATGTTATTTGAAGACAAACCCAAAAAGAAAAAAAGTAAAAAAAATAAAGATTCAGAGAAATGAACGAGCTCCAGACCTCAGCGCTTCTGAAGAAGTACGATGTTCCCACTCCGCGTTACACAAGTTATCCGACCGTGCCCACGTGGGATGTCGAACAGTTTAATATAGCTCAATGGAAGCAAATTGTCCGGCAATGTTTTGATGAATCGAACAGCGAGAAGGGGATAAGTATTTACATACATCTTCCGTTTTGTGAAAGTCTTTGTACTTACTGCGCGTGCAATACCCGCATTACAAAAAATCATGCAGTTGAAATCCCCTACATCCAGGCGCTGTTAAAGGAGTGGGAAGAGTATAAAAAGATCTTTGGCAGCAAGCCAGTGGTCCGCGAACTGCACCTTGGCGGAGGTACTCCCACATTCTTCGATGTTAAAAACCTGCGCTGGCTTATTACTGAGCTGCTGGATGGCGTTGAAATACACCCTGATTTTGAATTCAGCTTCGAAGGGCATCCGAATAATACAACAGTTGATCATTTAAAATCTCTGTTTGACCTCGGATTCAGACGCGTAAGCTTTGGCGTTCAGGATCTCGATGAAAAAGTACAACAAACCATCCACAGAATTCAGCCTTTTGAAAATCTTGAACGTGTTACAAGGTTCGCAAGGGCTATCGGTTACAAATCGGTAAGCTTTGACCTGATCTACGGACTTCCTTTCCAGACGCCGTTTACGGTTTCGGATACCATCGATAAGATACTTAGCCTGAAGCCTGACCGGCTGTCGTTTTATAGTTATGCGCATGTGCCGTGGCTCAGACCAGGTCAACGCGGATACGGTGATGGCGACCTGCCTTCAAATTTTCTAAAGCGACACCTTTACGAGATAGGTAGACACAAATTGCGCAAGGCCGGCTATGCCGACATCGGGATGGATCACTTTGCGCTTACCGGTGATGACCTGTTCAAAGCATCGGTTGCTGGAAGGCTGCATCGTAACTTCATGGGATACACAACTACCCAAACAGATTTGCTGATCGGATTGGGTGTATCTGCTATCAGCGATGCCCGTTACGCCTACGGACAAAATTTGAAAAAACTCGAACATTATCTGAACGCAGTGAAGTCGGAGGATTTGCCCATCGTAAAAGGTCACATTCTTTCTGAGGAGGATCTTTTGATCAAACAATGCATTTTACAGATTTCCTGTAAAGGTGAACTCGAGGGCGACTTGTTTTCTCGTAGCGTCGATGAGCGAACACGCGAACTACTTTCCGAAATGGAGCAGGAGGGGATACTTCATCTCTTGAATGACTCTTTAAAAATTACCCCTGCTGGCGAACCTTTTATCAGGAATATCTGCAGAGTATTTGACCGCCGGATTGATCGAATGGAATTCCAAAGCGAAACATTCAGCAAATCGATCTAGCAATATTTGGGTACCTGGGTGGCTAGGTACCTAGGTAGCCAGGTAGCCAGGTAGCGACATGTATGCCGAATTTCCTTCTTAAGCATTACAAATCGATCTGAATTACTAATCGAATTCATACCTGATATCTTTCACATCAAGTCTTAGCCACGTGAAGTCGCCTTCTTTTAATTTCCAGGTTACTTCGCATTTGCTGCCAATAAGGCGACCGTTGATCACGTTGTGTTCGATGACTTTAGCTTCCCATTTTTCTTTTCTGAATTCCCCGTCGAAGTCGCCAAATCGTTGCGCAGTGAAACTTTTTGCCAGCCCGTTTTCGTCAAAGGTGAAGTGCCTTTTTCCGAGACACCGCTGTAGGTCATTGTTAACGTCGCGCTTGTTGAATCGATTGCCTCCCAATGAAAATAATCCATTACTGCTGCTTCGGGAAACCACATCAGTTCCGCCATGTATCGAAGCATGGCTCCCTGGTCGATTTCCGGTCCGGATGAATTTGCCAGGGTGTATAGATAGAAGGGTTTGATCAACATATTTCCCCTTCCATTTTCAAATTTATCCCGGCCGACAATGGCTATCATTGATCCTGCGTTGATTTGAGAATTCCAGATGAAGCCGGGAGGATTGATAGTATAATGCTGAGTTGCACTGAAACTCATCCAGTCTGCAGTCGGTTTCGAGCGCATTGCACCCATCCTGAGTCAGCCAAACTTTAGAGGGGATCGCCTTCGTACACTTCGTGACTTCGAGCCATTTTGCTACTATTGGAGGAAGTGAGGCTTTTGACGTTTGACCGGACGAATCTGCATTGTGCGACACTTCGAACATCTTTGACAACTCCCGGTCTACGCTTTTGTTGAAGCTGGCCCTTGCAATACTAATGATCACTACAACAAGAATAATGGCGTTAGCAATAGTTCCGAACTTTGCGTCATGCCAATAAAAAATAATAAGCATCTGCGATAGCACGATCGCCACCAAAGCCGGGATCCAGAAAGAATCTCTTTTTAAGAAATAGAGTATGCCGGCCGTTATCCATGTCAGCGCGGCAATAAGCCAGATGACGCCGGAAACGCGTGCTGCCTTGTCGTTCAGTGCGAAGAGTGTATTTCCGCTCAGCATCGACGATGAACCGAGCTTCCACTCGCTGTAAAATCCAATAAGGTGGATTAGTCCGTGAAAAAACATTAATGCGGTAAATAGGATACGTAGCATATACGTGGGTACCTGGGTGGCTAGGTACCTAGGTAACAAGGTAGCCAGGTAGCTAGGTACCCATTATGACGTTCATCAGAACACTGTTTGAGATTTATCAGCAGCCGTCACTGCTTGGGTTCAGTCACCCGTTCAAGGATATCCTGCATCATTTCAATCTGGACTTTCTGGATCTGAATGAGCTCGTGTTGTTGGTGGATCATTAGGTGATCGATCTTTTCATGAAGTATCCGGATCTCCAACTCAGATTTTAGATTGATCATGTAATCCTTCTTTGCGCGTTCTCTGTCTTTTTCTTCCTGGCGGTTCTGACTCATCATAATAAATGGAGCCTGCAGAGCGGCGAGGCAGGAGAGTAAAAGGTTTAGAAGTATAAAAGGGAAGGGATCGAAGGCGCGGTTTTGAAGCCATAAAACATTGAGCATTATCCAAATCAACAGGAATGCGCCAAATGAGAGGATAAATTTCCAGCTGCCGCCGAAGGTTGCGATCCGGTCAGCCATTCGTTGACCCAGGGTCAAAGGTTGATCGTCTCCGTCCAATCTTTCTGTTATGAGATTCTTGTTCTTAAGCGCATCCAACACTGTGGACTCAAGTTCCGACAATTCACCCACCTCTTTGGCGAGGTAATCGGCGATGTATTTCTGGCGATAGATATTTAATTCAGTCAGCGAACAAACGTCCGACTGTTTGAATTCAGGATGATCCGACTGGATGACCTTGAAGATTGGTGAGTGGATGGTTTTGGCGGCGACTTTCTCATTAATAGAAAATTCTTTCTTGGAAAGGTCGCTAATGAAGGTTTCCATGGAGCTTATAGGCACATTTTGTTAATATAAGCTGTATTTCACCTCACCAATTTCCTGACAAAAATCAGTTTTTTGGAAAGCAATAATCACCTTCCCAAAATCGACCGGCCGATACTTTTAGCCTCGTAAAAACAGGCAAAAAAGATTTTCACTATGGAAATAGAACGTTTCAGCTACGATAACAAGATTGTGAAAGCCTTCATAATCGCTACGGTTATATTCGGGCTTGTTGGAATGCTGGTAGGATTAACTGCGGCAATCCAGCTGGTATATCCAATTTTAAATTTCGACCTGCAGTACACAACATTTGGAAGGATACGTCCGCTGCACACAAATGCCGTCATTTTTGCATTTGTGGGAAATGCGATGTTTGCCGCCGTTTATTATTCCATGCAACGTTTGCTGAAGGCCAGAATGTTCAGCGATCTGTTGAGCTGGATACATTTCTGGGGATGGCAGTTGATAATTCTCTCTGCGGCCATTACTCTTCCCCTTGGGTTTACCACATCAAAAGAATACGCTGAGCTGGAATGGCCCATCGATATTGCAATCACTATAATCTGGGTAGTATTTGGATGGAACATGATCGGCACGATCTTAAAGAGAAGGGTGCGACATATGTACGTCGCGATTTGGTTCTATATCGCCACGTTTATCACGGTTGCTGTACTGCACCTGGTAAACTCTTTTGAAATTCCGGTAACTGCTTTTAAGAGCTATTCGTGGTATGCGGGCGTTCAGGACGCGTTGGTACAATGGTGGTACGGACACAATGCGGTAGCGTTCTTTCTTACCACACCTTACCTGGGCATGATGTATTACTTCCTGCCCAAAGCAGCGAACCGGCCTGTTTATTCTTACAAACTATCAATCATACATTTTTGGTCATTGATCTTTCTTTATATCTGGGCAGGTCCTCATCACCTTCTTTATACTTCTCTCCCGGATTGGGCTCAATCGTTGGGTGTGGTATTTTCTATCATGCTGATCGCTCCATCCTGGGGTGGCATGCTTAACGGTCTGATGACACTTCGCGGAGCGTGGGACAGGGTTCGGGAAGATCCTGTTTTAAAATTTATGGTAGTTGCCGTCACTGCATACGGTATGGCTACTCTCGAAGGCCCGCTGCTGTCGCTCAAGAATGTTAACGCGATTGCGCACTTCACGGATTGGATCGTAGCACACGTTCATGTGGGAGGTTTAGGTTGGAACGGCTTTATGATCTTCGCGGTGCTGTATTGGGTTGTTCCCAGAATGTGGGATACAAAACTGTATTCAACAAAGCTTGCCAATACTCACTTCTGGCTTGGAACACTTGGGATCATCTTCTATGCGTTGCCCATGTACGTCTCTGGAGTAGTTCAGAGCCTGATGTGGAAAGAGTTTAACCCTGATGGCTTCCTTACCTATAAGAATTTCCTCGAAACTACGGTTGCCATACTACCATTATACGGACTGCGAGCAATCGGCGGAGGCCTGTATCTCGTGGGTGCGATTATCATGACATACAATCTCATCAAGACCGCATACGCGGGAAGTTTCATCGCCAATGAAGAGGCAGAAGCGCCGCCACTAACTCAGGAATACAGGCCAACAGCGGGTGGATGGCATCACCGGGTACTGGAGCACAAACCCGTAATATTTACTGTGCTCACGTTGATTGCTATTCTAATCGGAGGTGCTATCGAAATGGTGCCGACTTTCCTCGTGAAATCAAATGTTCCGACGATTGCCAGTGTGCAGCCTTATTCACCTCTCGAAATCCACGGTCGCGATATCTATATACGTGAAGGATGCGTGAATTGTCATACGCAGATGGTAAGACCATTCCGTTCCGAGGTAGAACGTTACGGTGAGTATTCAAAATCAGGTGAATATATCTATGATCACCCATTCCTTTGGGGTTCGAAGCGAACCGGCCCTGATCTGGCGCGGCTCAATGGAAAATATTCCAACACCTGGCATTACAATCATATGCTGGCGCCCGATGCGGTATCTACCGGGTCAATCATGCCTGCTTATCCCTGGTTGTTTGAGCAATCAATTCAAAAGGACTTAACCGCAGGGAAGATTTCCGCCTTGCGCAGTATAGGGGTGCCGTATGAAAGTGGGTATGAAAAGACCGCCAACGAGGACCTGGAAAAGCAAGCAAAATCCATCGTCGCGAGTCTCAAGGCAGATGGGGTGGAAGTATCTGAAGATGCTGAGATAGTAGCACTCATTTCCTACCTGCAGCGGCTTGGAAGAGATATTAAAATTGAAAAAACAGCCGGCATCGAAACATCCAATTAACATCTAGTTACAAATCTTATGTATAAAAATGTTCTTCAAAGCATAGATAACATCGCGATATGGCCTGTCATCTCGTTTGTGATATTTTTCCTGTTCTTTCTTTGTTTGTTATGGTGGGTCTTTACTGCCGATAAAAAGCTGATGAAGGAATTAAGCGAGATGCCAATGGAGCCGACACCTCAAAATGACACCGACAAAACAAAAGCTTGATCATCATGAAAAAGATTCTTTTATCTGCAGCCGGCCTTCTGATAACTATAACCGGCTTTTCACAAGAAGCGGCATCTTCTAATTCGATGACAGCTTTGTACGCGCTTGGTGCATTGGTCTTCATCGTTCTTCTTCTGGTGATCATGGTAGCGATACTTCTGCTCAGGTCATTTAACACATTAGTGGAACAGACACTGAAAGAAAAAGCGAAGTCGCTTGGGGTCGCGTATGTGCCTGAACCTTCCATCTGGACCAGGTTATTCGAGAAGTTGAATGCTGCAGTTCCTGTTGAACAGGAAAAAGACATTGATCTTGGCCACAGTTATGACGGTATACGTGAGTTGGATAACCACCTTCCCCCGTGGTGGAAATGGTTGTTCTATGCGACAATCGTGTGGGCCGTTATTTACCTGGTAGTGTACCATGTTTCATCCAGCCTTCCATTATCCATTGATGAATATCAAGAAGAACTGGCGTCGGCAGACGTGGAAAAGAAACGTTTTCTTGCATCACAGCCCCAGATGGCAATTGACCTTGATAAGCTGGAATACACAGCTGATGCTGAGATATTAGCGCGAGGTGAAAAAGTGTACATGATCAATTGTGTACCTTGTCATCGCAAAGATGGTGGCGGAAATACGATCGGCCCCAACCTTACAGACAATTACTGGTTGCATGGTGGAGCTGTGAAGAATGTCTTTTCGACGGTAAACACTGGATTCGTGGAAAAAGGTATGCCTGCTTGGGGAAAGACCATGAGCCAGGGGGATGTTCGGGATGTAACATTCTTTGTGCTCAGCCTGCAGGGAACTAAGCCCGCCGACGGTAAAGCGCCACAAGGCGAACCAATGGAGCAGAAGGTTGAACAAAAAATCGACAGTCTTAAGACTGAAGCATCTCTATAATCAGGATTGATGAATACTGACGGAACGGACTTTTACAGTTACGATGACCAATTTCGCGATAGTATTGCTACTGTAGACGAAAAGGGAAAACGTATTTGGGTCTATCCCAAAAAACCCACGGGGAATCTGCACAAATGGCGGATTATCGTAACAGTCATCCTTCTGGGGTTATTGTTCGGAGGACCGTTCCTTACGATAAATGGAAAGCCCTTCCTGTTGTTGAATTTTTTCGAAAGAAAATTTGTGATCCTGGGTCAGCCGTTCTGGCCTCAGGATTTTGTGTTACTGGCCATCGTGCTGATAACTCTGTTTGTGTTTATAACCTTATTCACTGTTGTATTCGGGCGTATATGGTGTGGGTGGCTATGTCCCCAAACGCTATTTATGGAAATGGTTTTTCGAAAGATCGAATACTGGATTGAGGGAGATGCCCCGGCACAGCGGAAGCTTGATAAGCAACCCTGGAATGCCAACAAAGCGTTCAAGCGAATTTCGAAGCACACGATCTTTATTGTGATCTCGTTATTGATTGCGCACACAGTCATGGCTTACATGATTGGAATCAACGAGACATACAGGATTGCAACAAGCTCACCAGCGGAGAATCTTTCAGGATTCTTCGGACTCGTTGGCTTCACTGCAATCTTCTACGGCTTATTTGCGCGTTTCCGGGAACAGGCGTGTATCGCCGTTTGTCCTTATGGACGCCTGCAGGGAGTATTATTGGTAAAAGACTCTATCGTTGTTGCATACGACTGGCTTCGTGGTGAGCCCCGTGGCCATCTGAAAAAGTCAGCAGCACCTGCGGCACCAAAAGGAGACTGCATCGATTGTAAGCTTTGCGTTCATGTTTGCCCCACAGGTATTGACATAAGAAATGGTACTCAGCTGGAGTGCGTTAATTGTACAGCTTGTATCGATGCATGTGATGAAGTGATGATCAAAATAGGGAAACCCAAAGGATTGATCCGTTATGCTTCGTATACATCAATAAAAGAAGGAATTCAAAAACTCTTCACCCCAAGAGTGATAGGTTATTGTTTTGTGCTGTTGGTTTTGGTTGGAATATTAAGCTTCACTATTGCCACACGCTCGGATGTTAAGACAACGGTATTAAAAGTACCCGGTACGTTGTACCAGAAGACAACGGATGGATTTATAACCAATTTGTATAACATTGAATTCGTCAACAAGACCTTTGATGATATTGAGCTGGATATTCGTGTGGAATCACCTTCATCAGCGACGCTGGAACAAACGGGTGGAAAACTGATCAAGGTAAAAGCTGAGGGGATTGTCAAGAATGTTATTTTCATTAAGATCCCGCGAAAAACAGGTGGTAAGTGCCCGCACAGTAATACTGCTCGGGGTTTATCAGAATAACGAAAGGATCGAAACCGTCAAGGTGAAATTTATCGGCCCGGTAACAAAATCATCGGATGTAAACAGCAGGATGGAGGATGAGTGATGAGCAATGAGCAATGAGCAATGAGCAATGATGAATGAGAATGATGAATGAGGAATGATGGATGAATGAATTATTAATGATGAATAAAAGAATAGAGATAGTCACAGCAGAGTCTCCCCCGAGTTTCTCGGGGCGGACTCTGCGTGTTCTTGGTGGGAAAATTGGTATCAAACCTTATTAAGTTATGAATTGGGGTAAATCAATAGTTCTGGCATTTGTGCTTTTTGCGATCTTCATCGGAGTACTGGTCACTGTTTGTGTACGCCAGGATATAAGCCTTGTAACCAGGGATTATTACAAGGAAGATCTTGACTATCAATCGCAAATGGATCGCGAGCGTAATGCAGAGCAGCTAAGCGAAAAGCCAAAGATCGAACTTGTGGACAATCAATCGCTGAGAGTTGCATTCGACTTCAGCAAGTTTGATGCGGGTAAGCTGGTGTTGTATTCTCCATCTGACATCAGGCAAGACAAGACCTTCAACCTTGAAACAACCAGCTCTCCATTTCAAATCTTTTCGTTGGGTTCGCTTAAGAAGGGCAACTACAAGATTAAAATGATCTGGTCTGCTAACGGCAAAGAGTTTTATTTCGAAAAATCCATATACATCTGATATGTGGTATACGGCGCTATTAATTGGAATCACCGGAAGTATGCATTGCGCAGGCATGTGTACGCCGTTGTTAATGGCCGTGACTAATTTGACAAGTCAGTGATCACTAACAGGTTCCTTTACAATGCGGGAAGGATTCTTACCTACGGTATTTTGGGAAGTATTTTTAGCGGAGCGGGTTCATTACTTCCGATCTCTCCCTATCAGAGCCTCCTTTCACTGCTGTTCGGGGGTGCGCTCATTGTGATGGCGTTCTTTCGCTTCAGTCATCTTCGAATTCCTTATTTATATGAGGGAATCAACCAGCTTACGACGTTTCTAAAACAGAAGTTTTCATTCCTGTTATCAAAAAAAACCTTTGTCGCCGTATTTATAATGGGAATGCTTAATGGTTTTCTTCCCTGTGGCATGACCCTGATTGCTCTCAGCTATTGTTTGCTATTAGCAGGGCCGATCGATGGATTTAACTTTATGCTGCTCTTTGGAGTTGGAACCCTTCCAGTGATGCTGGGGTTTGCGCCGTTGTTCCTGATCGGGATCAGAAAACTCAATTTCAATTTTCAGAAGGCTACTACCGTAATGATGATCTGCTCAGGCGCGATTCTGGTGGCACGTGTTTTTATTTATGCGAGCGTGGAAGCAGGTCAGCGGAATGTCGGACTGATGGACATCGTCCTTTGCCGTTAACGTGCGACATTCCAACGAACTACTTTTTCAAGCTTTGGTTGAGATTTGATCCTTATCTTTCCGCTTTCGATCTCTATAAGTCCTTCATCCTTAAAATCAGAAAGTACCCTGATCACTGATTCCGCAGCGGTGCCAACCATTTTGGCAAGGTCATCGCGCGAGATCTGAATGTTTTCATTGTTGTCCTTAAGCTGGATTGCTTTTAGCAACGCTTCAGCTGTACGCTGTCGCACAGAATTATAGGCGAGGTTCACAAGCTGATTTTCCTTTTCAATCACTTTTTTGCACAACAGCGATATAAACGTTGTGGAGACTTCGGGACTCTGCAACAGGGTAAGGAAATCGTGTTTTGGAATTACAGTCAGGGTCGTGTCCTGTATCGCTACCGCAGATTCCGTGTAAGTAGTTCCCTGAAGGATTGGTTCGAATCCAAAGAAATCGTTTGGGTTGAGAAGCGAGATGATGAGCTCTTTCCCGTCGGGATGCGACTTAAAGATCTTCACACTTCCGGATTTTACGAAATAGATGTTCAACGGGGCGTCACCTTCGGAAAAGATTTCACCTTTCTTTTTAAACACCTTTACCTTCTTGTCTTTTCCGAGATCGTTGAGGCTCAGGACATGTCGGGCGTCGTGGATAAAGTTTTCCAATCCTTCAGCAGTCGATTCGTAAAGCTTTTGCTGCATTGCACTTTTTCGTAGCCGCGCCTCGATGGCATTGAGCAGGTCGGTGTCGTCGAATGGTTTCGTCAGATAATCATCAGCGCCCAGGTTCATTCCTTTCCTGATGTCGGTTTTTTCTGTCTTTGCGGTAAGGAATATAAAAGGGATACCGGCCGTTTCGCTGTTTTTACTGAGGATATGAAGTACCCCATAACCGTCGAGCTCGGGCATCATGATGTCACAAATGATAAGGTCGGGTCTATCCTTTTGGGCCATTTCAACGCCAGCTTTTCCGTTGATTGCCGTTTGTACGTCATATCCCGCCAGGCCAAGTATTTCGGCAGTGTTCTCTCGCACATCGGGATTGTCTTCAATGAGTAGAATCTTCTTTTTCATTTTTTTAAACCATTATTGGGAATCGGTATTATTACTTTGAAAGTGGTTCCTTCGCCATATTTGCTGGAAAATGTGATACTACCATCTAATAGATCGAGATACCGTTTAACGATATTCAATCCAAGGCCTGTACCCTGCACGTTACCCGCATTGCTTGCCCTGAAAAAACCGGTCGAACATGTGCTTCTGGTCTTCCTCAGGGATCCCGATACCCTCGTCACGAACATCCAAAGAAACATATCCTCCGTGTTCGTTGTAGATCAACATAGATCGGCTTGTTGATATCAGAGTATTTACTGGCATTTGTTATCAGATTGAACAGGATATTGCGAAGAATCCTGGAGTCTACAGGTAACTCCTCAGTCTTCATGTTGTAATTCACAATTAATTTTTGTCCTTCTTTTAACATACCGCTAACCTCTTCATTGACCTCGTCGAGGAACAATTTCGGGTTTATCGATTCAACCACTACTTCTATCTTGCCTTCTTCCAATTTACCCAACGAAAGAAAGTCATTCAGAATTCCGGTAAGCTGATTGACCGATGCCTTTATCCGGTGAATATGTTTCTCGATCTTATCCGGCTCCCGGCGGTCGTTATACTGCTTGATAAGCGCAGCGGAACTTAGTACCGAGCTTAAGGGTGTGCGGAATTCGTGAGATGCGATAGACACAAATTTTGTCTTCAGCTCGTTAAGCTCCCTTTCTTTTTCCAATGACTTCCGAACTTCTTCTTCTGCTTTTTTTCGCTCATTGACTTCCTCTTCAAGTTTTAATATCGTGTTGTTAAGCGCCTCGGTTCTCAGCTCTACTTTTTTCTCCAGCTCTGCAGCATATACAATGAGTTGCTCTTCACTGCGTTTTAGGGCATCTTCAGTTGTCTTTCGCATTGAGATATCGCTTATAAAGGCCATAACCAACAACTCTCCTTTAACCTTGGTGAAGCTAAGCGAAATCTCCACGGGAAACTCTGTTCCATTTTTTCGAAGCGCCGTAAGGTCGCGACCAACTCCCATCCGCCGGGGAAATGGATTCGAATTAAATGCCTTCCGGAAATTCATGTGCCCGCCCCGGTACCTCTCCGGTAACAGGTCCTCCAATATAACCCCGGTCAGTTCATCGCTTGAGTACCCGAAAAGCTGCTCAGCCACCAGGTTAGCAACCACTATTTTCCCTCTGGTATCAACCATGATGATACCTTCTGACATGCTTTGGAAGATCTCTTTGAAAGCCTCATTACCGATAAGGCTTACATCCGGAGCGCTCATATTGAGTGCAATTTAAAGTTTGGTATGCCTACCCGTATGACAAAAATCAGGCTTTTCACTGACTTTTATTCAACACATAATGGCATCAATGCCTGTATGTTCGTATCGGCGTTTAATTCTTCTGTGTCGAAATATGACGAAAAAAATACTATGTACCACCGACTTTTCTGAGGCTTCAAATAATGCTCTTAAGTGGGCGATAAATTTTTCATTGAAAGAAGACTCGGAACTTACTATTCTGTATACCTACCGGCTCACAAAGAATATCTCTGAGGAACTGGTGGCCTGGAAAAAACGAATCGAAGAAGAAGCATCCGGGAAATTCGCGGCCTTCGAAGATATATGGCTTAAAGGCAAGGGGATCAAGTATCAATTCAAAATTGAAGTGGGATTTGTTGGCGACAGAATTGAAGACCACGCGAAAAAGAATAACCTGGCCTTTCTGGTTGTTGACAAGGACATGTGTATGAAGAACAAGGATACATTTGAAGACCTTCTCGATCATATGCATGTTCCATTGATAATTATACCGAACAATTAAAAGCATTACAATGAAAAATATACTTGTCCCGACTGATTTTTCAGAACCCGGAAACTGGGCCGTTGAGGTTGCCGCTTCGATCGCAAAGAAAGCGTACGCACAGGTGACCTTGTTACACATCGTGGAGTTGCCAAGTGCGGAATCCTTTAATGTGGAAGGGCAGGTGGATAACTTTCCCGATTGGGAGGATAAGCTGTTCGCCCTCAAACTTATTGACAAGAACAAACAACTGCTCAGTGACGCAGCAGAGAGTTTGAGAGATCAAGGTATTAAAGTGAAGACAGAACTAAGAATTGGTAACCCGTTTCACGGAATAAGAACGATCATTGCCGATCATAAGGCTGACTTGGTTATCATGGGTACCCTTGGACGGTCCAGATTTGAGGAGATCCTGATCGGCTCCAATACGGAGAAGGTCGTAAGATACTCCAGGTGTCCAGTTTTGACGGTACATCAAAGGTCCGCGAATATTAATTTCAAAAAGATCGTTTATGCAACGTCGATGAGCGAAGATGAAAAAGACTTTGCTCAGGTCCTTAGGGAAATCCAGGAAATATTTGGTTCAGAGATTAATATAGTACGTATCAACACGCCGATGAATTTCAGGCCCGATACTGAGGTATTGGAACTCATGGATATTTTTGCAAAGAAACTTCACTTGAAGAATTATTCGCTCAGAGTTTTTAATGATCACAGTGAAGAAGAGGGCATCCTGCATTTCGCATCCAGCATCGGGGCCGACCTGATTGCGATGGCCACGCATGGTCGGACGGGCTTTGCGCATGTTTTGGCCGGTAGCATTGCCGAGGATGTTGTCAATCACGCTAGCAGGCCAGTCCTGACCTACGTCACGTCGAAGGCATATCAGTAAATGCTTTAACTACAGGAAGCAATGTCCGACGGATCGAAGCTGATCGTTGTAAAAACTATTCACACATTGGTTTGGATATTCTTCAATGTGGTCATATTCTATTTCCTCTACGCTGTCATAGTCGACAACATCGACAAATGGGTTTGGATCTGTCTTGGACTGATTGGGGTAGAAACTTGTATCCTGCTTGCGTTTGGAAACGTTTGTCCGATCACCATTGTAGCCAAGAACTACTCCCGGTCGTCGAAGGACAATTTTGATATCTACCTTCCCAATTGGCTCGCAAGGTATAATAAGCTGATTTACTCGGCCATTGTCATAACCGGCATTGCCATTTTGATATATCGATTGTTAATGTGACGACCATCCTAATGAATCAGGATTCACGTTCGTTAACGATTGCGACGGCCGAACAAACCAATAGACTAGTAAAGAACATGACACTCACAATTAATACGCAGGATTTAGCGTTAGCTGGTGGATTCAGATTGTCTCCAGAATTGAGGCTGACCTTCGCCAATCAATCGTTTCATTCATGCTCCGGATAACTCTTGCTGCTCTGGGAATTTATGTAACCACGCTAGTTGGCCTGGCTCAAACAGTTGTGGATTCATCGAGCTACAAAAGCAGGAAGCTTAAGCTCGAGGAAGTAAATCTTGTTTCCAGCTACTATCGTCAGGATGGTAACAATTCGGCTGTTACCGGAGGGATCGGGTCCGAAGAGTTAACCGACTTTGCCACTACGATCGATGTAAGGCTGTCCCGTTATGATGGTCGCGCCCGCAAGCACACATTTGCTGCGGAAATAGGCATTGATGTCTACACATCGGCTTCTTCGGATAAGATAGACCCCAATACAATTTCTTCAGCTTCGTCCAGCGACAAAAGGATTTACCCATCACTCACGTATGCCGTCACAAATGAAGCAAGACGCACGACAGTAAGCGCAACCGGATCCATCTCAACAGAATACGATTACTTTTCGAAAGGGCTAAGTCTCGGTTGGTCTAAGTTGAGTAAAGACCGTAACCGAGAGTTCACGGCGAAAGGCCAGATGTTCCTCGACACCTGGACAGTGATTCTTCCCGTGGAACTAAGGAGCAGTAGCAATCCTTCCGGTAACAAACCGAGAGATTCTTACAGTGTCTCATTAACGTTGAGCCAGGTCCTTACCCGACGCCTGCAGATTTTGCTGCTGGCTGACCTCGCTTATCAAGAGGGACAACTGGCAACACTGTATCATCGGACGTATTTTAACGATGGTTCGCACAAGGTCGAGAATTTGCCCGACACGAGGATAAAATTGCCACTTGGAGTAAGGCTCAATTATTTTATGGGTGATTGGTTCATAATTCGAACGTACTATCGCTATTATAAAGATGACTGGGACTTGACAGCCCATACAGCAGAAATCGAAACGCCCGTGAAGATTACGCCTTTCTTTTCTGTCACCCCGTTTTATCGTTTTTACAAGCAACAGGGTGTGAAATATTTTGCTGGATATCAGGAACATAATTTGAATGAAGAGTTTTACACCAGCGACTATGATCTTTCAACGTTGTCCAGCCATATGGTTGGACTGGGACTTCGGTTTGCGCCACCGGGAGGGATTTTTGGTGTTCCAGCCATCAACGTCGCGGAGTTACGATATGCTCACTATGAACGATCGACAGGACTTAAGTCGGATATCATCACACTACTTCTGAAATTCAAGTAATAAACGACATAATTGCATGAGAGTACTTTTTTCGATAGTTCTTGTTATCGCCTTCGCTACCCCGGAGTGGTTGCTGAACTTTGAAAGCGCCACGAACGCTGCGGTAAAGGAGAATAAATATATTCTATTGAATTTTTCCGGTTCTGATTGGTGTGGTCCGTGCATTAAAATGAAAAAAGAGGTCTTTGAGAGCGAAGCGTTTTTGTCGCTGGCAGAAGAACATCTTGTCCTGGTGCGGGCCGACTTTCCGCGATCGAAGAAAAATCAACTATCGAAAGAGCAGACGAAACACAATGAGAGCTCTTGCCGAGAAGTATAATCCTGAAGGAAAGTTCCCGTTTACCCTGTTGCTGGATTCAAAAGGAAAAGTTCTCAAGAAATGGGATGGTTATGTCTTTTCCAGTCAGGATAGTTTCATAGCGGATCTGAAAGATACCATTGTCTCCGGCCAAAAATGAATATGTTACTCGCCCCTTATCAGATTTATAGCAAGGGTCTTCGACTAATGGGAAATCATTTTCAAATCTCTGCGGTAGCCGAGGATGAAGTAACGGCATTTAAAGCGATAGACGCGGCCATAGCGGAAATTCAACGCATTGAGGCGTTGCTGACTACTTATAAGGAGAGTAGCCAGACGAATATGATTAATGAATATGCCGGAATAGAACCGGTTCGGGTCGACATGGAGGTATTTGATTTAATTGAACGCTCACTCCGTATTTCCGCGTTGACTCAAGGTGCTTTTGATATCACCTATGGATCTGTTGACAAGAGGTTCTGGAATTTTGATACCGCTATGGACAAGCTGCCAGATCCGGTTGTGGCAAAATCATTGGTGAGTTTGATCAACTACAGAAATGTGATCCTTGACAGAAATGAACAAACTGTTTTTCTTAAAGAGAAGGGAATGAGAATAGGATTTGGAGGAATTGGAAAAGGATATGCGGCTGACCGGGCACGAATGGTAATGCAACAGGCTGATGTGAAAAGCGGTATTGTTAATGCCGCGGGCGATCTGACCGTATGGGGTAATCAGGCCGACGGAAGTCCATGGACAATAGGTGTTGCTGATCCGGACCGGAAACAGTTGCCGTTCGCATCGATGCACCTGACAAACGTATCAGTTGCCACTTCGGGCAACTATGAAAAGTATATTATGATTGGTGGGAAGAAGTACTCACACACTATCGATCCGAAGACAGGGTATCCTGTGCAAGGAATAAAGAGCGTTACCATTATAAGCGGCAGCGCGGAGGTGGCAGATGCTATGGCAACACCAATAATGGTTATGGGGATCAAAGCCGGACTAAACCTAATTAACCAGGTAAAAGGGATCGCATGCATTATCATCGACGACGACAATGGTATCCATGCATCAAAGAACATTAACATTAAAGACGCATGAAGAATAGATTATTGCAATTCGTTGTAATCACATTGGTCATTAGTGGATGTGCTTCTGTAAAGGAGTATCAGAAGATGCACCTTAACGATTCCGAAATGGAACTTGCAGCGCGAAAAGCAGCAAAATTTGAAACAAGTTTTCAATTGTACCGCGAAGGGGCCTCTGGAGCCAACGGCGGTAAGAACGGCGGCGGATGCGGATGTAATTAAATGAACCCAACCAACGGTCACCCTGCCCCACGTCTAATTCATCAAAAACGATAGGTCAACGTCAATCCCTGGCTTCGTGGCGTTGCGTTGATTCTTACATTTACCTGCTGCGCTAACTTTGAATACTTCTTTTGGTTGTTGGAGCCAATGATCCACAACGGTATTCCCGTTGCGAATGCGATGTGACCAGCAACCAGAGTAGCCACGCCTGCGTCCGAAGGCTCGCCATCCTCCACGGTTGAGTGGACCATAACCACGGTTCCCAGAGCACAAAGAACAGATCCCATTATAGTAAGGGTTGTTCCGGTAATTTTCATACGCCGGTATTTTTCGACCTTTTTGACGTAGTCGGTGTTGTCGATGTTGTCTGAATTCTGAGCGAACGTGCGTCCAGTCAGCATCCCAAGGATAGAGCAAAGGAGTACGATTTTGATTGTCATATATAATATTTATAGTAGCTAAAACCCGGAACGCTCCTTTGTAATCGATTTTCAAAAGGGTCGGTTGATATTAATCAATTTTTGGATTCTATCAGTCATCAAAAACGATAGGTCAACGTCAATCCCTGGCTTCGTGGCGTTGCGTTGATTTTTACATTTACCTGCTGAGCTAGCTTCGAATACTTATTTTGGTTGTTAGCGCCAATGATCCATAAAGGTATTCCCCCAGCGAGAGCAATATTACCAGCAAAAAAACAAGCCACGCCAGCGTCCGTGGATTTGCTTTCAGTATAGAACAAGTCTTCCGCGGTTGAGTTGTAGATTGTCACGGTTCCCACAACAAAAAGGACTGATCCCAGCACAGTGAGACTTGCTCCGGCGATTTTCATACGCCGGTATTTTTCGACCTTTTTGACATAGTCGATGTTGTTTGAATTCTGAGCAAAAGTGGGTCCGGTCAACATCCCTAGGATGCAGCAAAGGAGTACGATTTTGATTGTCATATGTAGAATTTGTTGATAGCTAAAACCCGGAATAATCTTATACTCCTTTGTTATCGATTTTTCAGAAGGGTCGCATGATATTAATCAATTTTTGGATTGTATCAAAACTCTTTACTTATCCGTAACTTCGTCTCATTGCCATCCGAACATTTTTCGAGAGTGTTTTTTTAAAAAAAGGAAAGCTAAAAAGCGAGTATGAATAACGTGGTCCTGGTAACCGGAAGTACAAGCGGCATCGGCCTTGGAATTGCCCGCGAGTTTGCGAGAGCAGGTTATGCTGTCGGTTTCCACGGACTTGAACAAGACGGAGCAGACACAGCTTCTGCAATTGGAAGACAATTTGATGTCCCGGTTTGTTTTACGGACCACGACCTCTCCGACGAAGATGGAGTGAAACGACTTGTGCACGACACCGAGGAAAAGCTTGGTGCTATTGATATCCTTGTCAATAATGCGGGCATCCAGCATGTCTCTTCCATTGCCGAATTTGATCCTGTCAAGTGGAATAAGATAATTGAAGTGAATCTTTCAGCGGCATTTCGTGCCACGAAGTTGGTGATGCCAGGCATGAGTAATAAGAAATGGGGAAGGATAATTAACATCGCGTCAGTACATGGTCTCGTTGCGTCGGAGTTCAAGTCCGCTTACGTTGCCGCAAAACATGGATTGCTCGGATTAACAAAAGTGACGGCTTTGGAAGGTGCCCCATTTGGGATTACAGCAAATGCTATTTGCCCGGGATATGCAGATACCCCTCTCGTTCAGAAACAAATAGCCGATCAGGCAAAAGTTCATGGCATCTCGGAAGACGAAGTGATCGAAAAGGTTATGCTGATAAAGCAACCGATTAAAAAATTTGTTAAGCCCGAATCTATCGGCGCATTGTGTGTGTTCCTCGCCTCAGAACAGGCAGAACTAATCACCGGAGCCGCAATTCCAATTGATGGGAAGGATGAGAGCATGCTCAGTGAGCAATGATCAGTACAAAGAATGATGGATTGAGCTGTTAATTGATCTCTGATTCTGCCGAGATTTCAATGTCGAGTATAGAAGCTTACAAATTCGTTAGGAATCGTTATCCGTTAATCATTGGATTGAAAGGAGTTCAGCCAATAACCGTTTCGCGGCCCTTATAGGCACGAAACTTTGCGAAAATTCAGCTTGAGATTAAGCTCACTTCTTCAATGTTTCTCCAATTGACGTTCCGCTTCGAGCACTTGCTCAGACTCTTTTCTTTCGCGAAGGTTGTAGATTCACAATGCGCACGCAAAGTCGAAACTCTTCTGTCTCACAACTTCTTGTACATAACAATAAACGATTAACGATCTAACGATTATATACGAGTTAACGCTCCTGCTCATGTTCCATTGCCATGCCAGTAGCACTCCGTTCGTCCACCCAAATCCATCCTGGTTCGGATATTCTCCCCCGCTCGCCACTCCGTCTTCATTACATACATCATACTTTTCAGTCATCTTCCCGCTTGATTGGTAAACACTTTCATTCACCTTCATCCATCTCGCCTGCACCTGCTGCGCAAGATCTGTGAGATCATGATTCATCAACCCCCGGTAAGATATCCACTGTAATGGAGCCCAACCATTTGGTGCATCCCACTGCTGACCAGTAAAATTCAGGGTTGTAACAAGTCCGCCAGGCTTAAGGAATTTATCCCTTAATACATTTCCAACAGCAGTTGCCTGTGTCTTTGTGGCAATGTCAAAGAACAACGGAAAGACCCCGGCCAATGTAAAATGCTGTTTTAGGCTTGCTCTCCCTGAAATCAAAATCAAAGTAGAATTTCTTTGATTCGCTCCAACAATACAACTGTATGGCTGCACTACGCTTTTCTGCCAGCAATTGAAAACGGCTGGTCATTTCTTCATCACCGATGAGAGCGTAAGCTTCACTTAACAACTTTTCGAGATGGAAGAGTAAACAATTTAAATCAACCGGAACGATGTCTGTAGTGTGAATGGTTTCAAAAGAATTGTCGTCTTTGAACCATCGACTGCTAAAATCCCACCCCGATTCAGCGGCTGCCCTGAGATTCCGGTAAAGCTCTTCTGGTTTTTGCTTCGAATGATGGGATAATTCAACGTCTTCCCTGTATGCTTCAGGACGTGGCGTGGTGAACTCATCCCAATACCGGTTCAGGATAGATCCGTCAGGCATAAGAACGGTGTGATGTACTGCTCTCATTGCAGGACTCAATACTTTACTTCCTGCCATCCAGAACTGGTATTCCCTGACGAGTTTGGGTAAGTATGTCAATAAAACATCACTTCCCTTTTCAATGGACAACAATCTTATCATCAATGAATAGAACGGAGGCTGTGAACGTCCTAGATAGTAGGATCGGTTGCCATTAGGAATGTGTCCAACCTGATCAATCAGGTAGGAAAAATTGTCGACCATGTGCTGGATCAGATCTGTTCTTTTTGAGATCCTTAGACCGAGCATTGTAAAGTAGGAATCCCAATAATAGATCTCCCGGAAACGTCCACCTGGAACTACATAAGGATTTGGAAGAGGTATCAACGAGCTTTTTTCATTCGCGGGTTGGCGGGTCAAAACATCCCACAACTCCTCGATGTGTTGTGTGATCGGCTTGTTGCCGTCGCTCTTATAACCGGTAGCTCTGTCAGGCGGAAGTTCAAAATTCTCCAGCACAAACTTGTGAAGATCGAAGTCAGGCTGTTTTTTCCTGGATTGATAAAGTTGGCTGATGACCTCAAGATCTTTTTTTGGAATACAATCAGGAAATGTCTTGCCGTCACCCAGAATGTTCCTTTGTTGAACGTCGTGGAATAGGGGACCAAGTGTATGTACTTCCGGCTTGTTCATAATCGGCAGTGTTAATGACTGGACGATGACGCAAATTCAACAGCGACATCTGCTCTCTTTTGTAACCTGTTCAGGAAGTACAAACAAACAATCAGCACCAAAATAGGTACGAGTGAAAAGTAAAATGCAGTCTGCCCTCCATAAGCTTCAAATATGTGTCCTGTAATTATTGAACCTGTTGTTCCACCGAGCGCGGAAAAAATCACTATCAATCCAGACATCGCACCATGCTGACGTGCAGGAAGCGTACTCAGGATAACAGAGTTGATGGCTGGATAAATTGGAGCGATAAAAAAACCGATCATTGGAAATACAAATGCGGCAAGAGGAGCAGTACTCCAGCCCGTAACGTCCCCGTGCGCTGAATTAGAAAGTGGTATCGCCACAAATACTAAAGCAGACGCAAACAGCAGGCAGATCACAAGCACAAAGAACCAATGTATTTTCCGCAGCGCTATCCCCGCTGTAAATCTCCCAACGGCTGTCGACGCGGCAAGTATACTTGCCATCTGAATACTAAGTGTTGTTGGAAGATGCAGCACTTTGCTGTTAAATGTCGGAAGCCAACTCATAATACTTTGTTCAATCAGCACATATGTGAACGCGCTGATGATAAAGACCAGCACGATAGGAAGCACAGCCAATTTGAACATGTCAATGAAGTCTTCTGCCAACGCCTTACTGGCACTTGGCTGCACTGACGATTCATCTAACTTTGTGGTTAGCAAAAGAACAAATGCCACGATTGCAATTCCCGCGAGAAAATAATAGACATCGAACCACTCTGTTGACTGCGGATCTTCGTCATTCACAAATGCACTGAAGATGAAGTAACCGGTAAGGATGCCGACCATAAAAAATGATTCAATAAAATTCATAAAGCTGGCATGATCCTTTTTATTGGTGGTAATGATCCCAATAGTTGCATAGACGGAAACTTTTATCAACGCAAAGCAGGTACCTGTGGCGGCAAAAAGCAATTTCGACATCCAAAAGCTGCTTAACGAAGGCATTAACAGACATACGAAGGAAATAAAACCAAGGGCGATGAGCATGGAATTTTTATAACCTATACGGACGATGTAAGAGGCCACCAGGAAAGAAACGATCGCGATACTCAGATCTTTAAATGCCTCGAGAACACTTGCGGAAGATTCAGAAATGCCAAAATTGCTTTGTACCTGAAGGATCACGGTACCAACACTATTGAGCAAAATGGCAAAGACAAAGTAATTGAGGAACAGGGAAACCTTGATTTTCCAGTTGGACATGGGCGTGCGGATAGTTTTAATAAATTTAAAAGAATCCGTGCATTTGGCACATAGTGCCTCCCTAAAAGATCAGTTTGACGGGATGGCATCGAGGTGATTGCGACGGGCTACCAAAACGGTCCAGCGCGAGGCAATCTTATGTAGCTCAGGGCCTTATTATGGCTGGTTCGTCGTGTACCATTTCATGGAAGTCGAATGGATAGTAATTGATGTCCATGACAATTGATTAAAGTATATGTAACTTCAGGCCCGGACTATAATAAAAGATAATACCTAACTCGTCATCAACATGAAAAAACAACTCTTGCTATTCACACAGTGTCTTTTGATCATAATACTACTTATCTCCTGTGGAGAGAAAAAGGCCGCCGTGGAGGAAACCACGACCGGACCCACGTTCTGACATTGCCAACGATTGGAAACTTGGCGTCGCCTTCTGGACATTTCATACGTTCAGTTTACCGGAAGCTCTTGAAAAGATCGACAGCTCAGGCCTCGACATCGTGGAAGCACCAACGTTTTTTAAATCCGGGGCTGCATTAAAGGATTCTCTTATCGGCGATTTATCACCTGCGGGTATTGAACAGGTTAAAGCACTGTTTAAAAAGCACAACATTGTAGTTGAATCCATGTACATCGGCGGAGATAAGACCGTTGAGTCTTGGAAAAAACAATTTGACAAAGCCAAAGAGCTGGGCGCCAAGTTTGTTACTGCGGAGCCGCCGTTGGTACTTTGGGATGAAATCGACAGCCTTGCCGGTGTTTATGGAATGAAAGTCGCCATCCACGAACATTGGAAAGGTGTAAGCGCATACTGGCACCCTGATTCCGTATTAGCGGCAATAAAGGATCATCCTAACTTCGGCGCGTGTGCCGACCTTGGACACTGGCCGAAGAGTGGCGTCGACCCGCTCGATGCAGTTAAGAGACTCGAAGGTCATATTATCGCGCTGCACCTTAAGGATATCGCGGAATTCAATAATCCGAAGATCCAGGATGTGCCAGTCGGTACGGGTGTTGTTGATTTTCCCGCGGTGTTTGCCGAGTTGAAGAGACAGAACTTCAAAGGCCCTATATATATAGAGCGTGACGCGGAAGATAAACCTAGCAATCTCCCGTCGGTACTTCAGACCGTTAAGTATTATAATGATCAGGTCAGCAAGTTACAATAGAGCACCACGGCGAATAGCAATTGAGGGTGGCATGCGCCGTACGTGGTCACGTTCTGGTCCTGTTACTTTCATCACAACTTTCATTCGCTCAAAAGACTGATCGAATGATAGATCAGATCCGCGCGCACAAAGATGGCGTTGGGTTGTGGTGGGCAGGTCACAACAGTTGGATCATTAAATCGGGCGATATGGTTGTCTCGACGGATCTTTATCTGGAGAATGATTCGCGCATTTCGCCGGCACCGATAACGCCGGAAGAAATTGCGACTGAAATTGATATCTCGTTTGTGACCCATGAGCACGGTGATCACTTTAATGAGAACACCACAAAAATTTTGCTGGAAAAATCCTCCTGCATCTTTGTGATGCCTGAAAGCTGTCTGCCTGTAGCCAGGAAGTTAAAAATCCCTAATAGCCGCATTGTTGTCGCAAAACCAAGAGAGTCCTTTGAAGTGAAAGGTGTTAAGGTGGATGCTGTCAGGGCCATACACGGCAACGCCAACTTCGCCATATACTACGAAGCTAACTTGCAGGATTGCGGGTATGTTATTCATCTTGGTGGAAAATCGTTTCTTCAGCCCGGTGACTCATACCTTCTCGAAGACCATCTGTTCCTGAAGAACATCAACGTCTTATTCTTTTCGCCAACTGAACATAATATGTACATCGACCGCTCTCTGATCCTTATAAACACATTAAATCCCGACTATGCTTTTCCTCAGCACCACAGCACAATTGCTGTTAATGAAGGCAATCGCTTTTGGGCAAAAGGTTATCCCGATGAGGTGAAGATACGGTTGTCACAAGCGCTTAAGGAAAAATATCACATTCCGGTAATAGGGGGGAAGTGGATCATTAAGTAGAATGATGAGTGATGAGTGATGAGTGATGAATTGGTTGATTTATGGCCAATGCCGAGTTGCTGCTGCAGATATGAAAACCATTGTTCCGCGCTTGTTTACTGATCTCCAACCCCGTAGGGGTGACATATTTGTAGCGGGTTTTAACCCGGGGTAAATAATCATAATTCCCGCGCGCCAGGACGAACCACATAAGATCCGTTCAACCAAACTGGCGCGCAACTTCCGCGACATTCGGGTGAGCTTGTAACCGCATGATTGGAGAACACGGTTGTAACAGCAATATCTCCCAACCCGTAGGGGTGACATATTTGTAGCGGGTTTTAACCCGGGTAAATAATAGAATAATTTCCCGCGCGCCAGACGAACCACATAAGATCCGTTCAACCGATCTGGCGCGCAATTCCGCGATGACTTGGGGTGACGTGAACAGAAATATCTCCCAACCCCGTAGGGGTGACATATTTGTAGCGGGTTTTAACCCGGGGTAAATAATCGAATAATTTCCACGCGCGCCAGAACGAACCACATAAGATCCGTTCAACCGAACTGGCGCGCAACTTCCGCATCCCTTCGGGTCAGCGATTTTCAGCCGAACGACTGAATTCAAAAAAATCGTTAATTGCAAAAAGAATTAAAATGAATATGTGGACGTGCCCACAATGCGGACAAGAGTTTGTTAAAACCAATCAGCAACATTCGTGTAACGATAGGACGCTGGACGATTTCCTGCACGGGAAATCAGAATTTACGATCTCTCTATTCTGGCATTTTGCCAGGTCTTTTCAGAAGATCGGTGAAGTAACAATACATCCAACAAAATCGATGATCGCCTTTGCTTCCAAAAAACGTATTGCTTACGTCATTCAACTCGGGAAGAATTTTGTGGATATAGTCTTTCCCTTCGACAAACCTTTCGAAGATAACTTGTGCTTCCGTAAAATTGCCCAGGTTCCCGGCACGCAACAATTCAATCATCACCTGCGGTTGATGACCAAGGATGACGTCAACAAGGAAGTCCTTCATTTTATGAAACTCGCTTACGAAGAATCAATGAGCAGCGAGCAATGAACAATGAGCAATGATGAATGATGAATTAATGGGTAAGGTGCGGATAACTGAATCGCTTGTACATCGTAGAGTTATCCGTTAATCGACTGCCTGCCGGTTACAAGTGGACATGGGATGACGTGTGTGATTAGTAAAATTATTTTTTTTGTAACCAGCTAGTTGGCCATGCATCGCTAATCATTATTCTCCCCTTTAGGGGGTCGGGGGTCATGGCAACTTCCCAACCCCGTAGGGGTGAAATATCTGTAGACCCGGGTTTTAACCCGGGGTAGATAATCGAATAATTTCACGCGCGCCATGACGAACCACATAAGATCCGTTCAACCAATCTGGCGCGCAACTTCCGCACTCCTTCGGGTGAGCTGTTGCAAACCGCATGATTGGAGAACATCGGTCAGTCAAACTGCTAACATAAATATCTCCCAACCCCGTAGGGGTGACATATCTGTAGCCCCGGGTTTTAACCCGGGGTAAATAATAGAATAATTTCCACGCGCGCCAGGACGAACCATATAAGATCCGTTCAACCAAACTGGCGCGCAACTTCCGCACTGCTTCGGGTGAGCTGTTGCAAACCGCATGATTGGAGAACATCGGTCAGTCAAACTGCTAACAGAAATATTTCCCAACCCCGTAGGGGTGAAATATCTGTAGCCCCGGGTTTTAACCCGGGGTAAATAATCGAATAATTTCCACGCGCGCCAGGACGAACCATATAAGATCCGTTCAACCGAACTGGCGCGCAACTTCCGCAATCGCTTCGGGTGAGCTGTTGCAAACCGCATGATTGGAGAACATCGGTCAGTCAAACTGCTAACAGAAATTTTTCCCAACCCCGTAGGGGTGACATATTCTGTAGCCCCGGGTTTTAACCCGGGGTAAATAATTAGAATAATTCCCACGCGCGCCAGGACGAACCACATCGGATCCGTTCAACCAAACTGGCGCGCAACTTCCGCACTCCTTCGGGTGAGCTGTTGCAAACCGCATGATTGGAGAACATCGGTCAGTCAAACTGCTAACAGAAATTTTTCCCAACCCCGTAGGGGTGACATATCTGTAGCCCCGGGTTTTAACCCGGGGTAAACAATTCCATAATTCCCGCGCGCGCCAGGACGAACCAAATAAGATCCGTTCAACCAAACTGGCGCGCAACTTTCGCACTCCTTCGGGTGAGCCGTTGCAAACCGCATGATTGGAGAACATTGGTCAGTCAAACTGCTAACAGAAATTTTTCCCAACCCCGTAGGGGTGAATATCTGTAGCCCCGGGTTTTAACCCGGGGTAAACAATTCCATAATTCCCGCGCGCGCCAGGACGAACCAAATAAGATCCGTTCAACCAAACTGGCGCGCAACTTCCGCACTCCTTCGGGTCAGTTGGTGTTTGACGCCACCGCATCATTCGAACACTGTGATGTTCCATTTCACGCACCCTGTTTTTTCGCAATCAGAATCAACCTCGGCGACTGATCTATGTCGAACGCATTAAGCTCGTAATCTCCATAGATAACTTGTAACTCCATTTTATTGGCCCTAAACATTTTCTCAAAATCCGGAGCTTGCAGTTTCGCAACCTTTTCCGTGAATTCGAAAGGCTGGGCCGAACGCAGATCAATCGTTATTTTTTTGAAGAAATGTTTCTCGTCCATCCATCTCTTGATGTAATACTTAATCCCATCGATATTTTTTTCTTCGGTTGGTATGATGTTGTTTGCAGCATAGCCGACATTCAGATAATCCATCACTAAAACCCCACCCGGTTTGAGACTCTGGGAAATGTTGTGAACAACCTTGTGATCTTCATCAACGCTATCGAAGTAGCCGAAGCTTGTGAAAAAATTAAAGACATAGTCGAAGTAATTTTTCCCGAACGCTACGCGCATGTCATGCTGGTAGAATTGAAGGTTGTCACTTGAGGACCGTTGTGCTTGCCTTATACTTGATCCGGCGAGATCCAATCCGGTGACGAAGAAGCCCTTCGATGCGAGATACTTTGAATGACGGCCTGCGCCACATCCGAGATCCAACATTTTTGCGCTTGGAGAAGGATCCAATAATGGGATCAGATTATCTATAAAGCGCTGCGCTTCAGTTTCGCTTCGATGCGCGTATAGCTGGTGGTAAAAAGATGAATCGAACCAGCTCTTGAACCATGATGGATTAACGCCTGCAGTTATCCGGCTCAAATTTTTCATATATCCTTCGTTGAGATTCATAAAATTGTTGTTGCGGGTTTTGTGACTTCTTTGTTTTCGCTTACAAAAATCTTTTCGTCATGTAGGTAGGCCGTTATCCAGGTCAGTGCCAGTATTGTGGCTGGAGCGATAAAGAACGTCCCATGTGACATTTCCACGGCCATAGCCCCGCCGAAATATCCCGTGAGCAATAGCAGTCCGAGTTTTCTGGTTTTGTTCCAGAGGAAAAGTGCGAGGAACACCAGTTCCGTCATGCCGAGAATTTTGAGGTAGGACAGCAGTCCTATTTTTGAAAAGATCTCCACTAATTGTGGTACAGAGGCGAGCTTGCCGGATGCGCTCACTATAATAATGAGCGTCACCAGTCCCGTGAGCGTCCGTGTTAAGGCGATTTTTGACTTGTTTTTCATGGTCTTGAGTGTTTTTTGATCAAAAGTATTGGTGCGGCACGGCGTGGGCATTGATCTACATCAAGATCGGAGGAGCTTTGACTAGCCAGTGGATGTCAAGATTGTCCACGTATTCCAAAAATCAACTATCGAATGCGCCGGGTTTCAAAAATTAAAAGATATTTGCCCTAAGCCATACGGTGAACCGATGCGAACCCAACCTGTTCTTGCGTTTCTCTTATTGATATTCTTTGCAAGTTGTCAGACCAAGGAGCCATTGAAACTTCCTCCGACGGACAGTGACAACGGCGGTCTGTTCCTGCCTGATGGATTTGGTGCATTGGTTGTCGCCGATAGCGTTGGGCCTACCCGCCACCTGGCCATCAACGACAATGGCGATATTTATGTGAAGCTGCGTCTCATAGACGGAGATTCTGGCAATTTTGCGTTGAGGGATACAAACCTCGATGGAAAAGCAGATGTCTTCCAACGCTTCGGAGACTATGTTAACGATGGAAGTTTTGCCACGGAGATGCGTATCCATAATGGATACTTATACTTCAGTTCTGAGCTGGTAGTTTACAGACAGAAGCTTGTTCCGGGGAAGCTTCGTTCCTGATGGAAAGCCGGAAATCATTGTAGTTGACCGCCATCCCATTCGTTGGCATAACGCAAAATCGTTGGCATTCGATGGTGAGGGAGGTATGTATGTTACATTTAGCGCTCCAACCAATGTCTGCGAGGATTGGCGTTCAGTAGATTTTGCTAATACCGGTTCATCAGCAAATGTCAAAGGACATTATCCTTGTCCGGAGTTGACCGACTTCGCTGGTGTCTGGAAGTTTGATGAAAACAAACCGGGACAATTGCAGTCCGATGGAAAAAGATTTGCCACCGGATTGAGAAGTATTGTGGCCATTACATGGAATGAGTCGGACAATAGTTTGTATGCTGTACAACATGGTAGAGACTATTTGGAGGCACACGCTCCACAGCATTTTACGCCCTGGCAGAATGCTGTGCTACCAGCTGAAGAATTTGTAAAGATCAAGGAGGGGGATGATTTCGGATGGCCCTACACTTATTTTGATCACATCAAGGGTAAAAGGATGATGGCACCGGAGTACGGTGGTGATGGAGTGAAGGAGGCAGAAGGATACGCGGAACCCCTCTTCGGTTTTCCCGCCCATTGGGCACCAAATGATATGTTGTTTTATAAGGGAGATCAATTCCCAGCGCGTTACAAGAACGGTGCATTTGTTGCTTTTCACGGTTCAACCAATCGAGGACCGTATCCACAGGCGGGATACATTGTAGCATTTGTACCTTTCGAAAACGGAAAGCCTCAGAATTGGGAAGTATTTGCTGACGGTTTTGCGGGTGTTGACACCGTTGTAAATATGAGCCGACGCGAAGTACCGTCCGATGGGATTGGCTGAAGGTCCCGATGGATCGTTGTATGTATCTGAATCAAAGAATGGAAAGATTTGGCGGATAGTGTATAAGGAAGATGTTTTGAATTTTAACGAAAGCCATCTTGCCGGTATGGAAAAAAGAAAATCATCACGTACGTATATCAAAACGCCGGATGAAAAAATCGATATCTTACCTGTCAAATAGTTTAGTAGATTCCGTGGCAACCCGAACCATGCCTCCACACGTTAGGATAATATAATGAGCCGCACGTTTTACTCCTATGCTATTTTCTTCACGGCCCTTTCAGGGATATTGATCCTTACCCAAAGCATCGTTTATTTCCTGATCGGGTCACGGATCGCCGAACTGGCATCCACTCGCTTATGGATATTACTTTTTGTGGTCGTCACTGTCGCGAGCTGGCTGATCATGATGGCATACTTTCGCTATCGGAATTATCAATTTTCACTTTGGACCGTTGTTGCCATGATTGCGACATCTTCTTTCCAGGCGTTTTCGCTACTTCAAAACCCTGCAGACGCGCGAGATCAGTCCTGTGTACGCGTTGACAACAGTGTTAACTATTTTGGCGGGAATCGTCTATGGTGCTAGCCTTGTATTTTCAAGAGCGAACGAAAGATATTGGCTAAGGATTGCTGGTATTGCATTTTTCATTGTTGGATTAATAGGCTTGTCTACCATTATATGGGGATTGACTTCCGTAAGCGCCCGTGTGGACGGCACAATCGAAAAATTGGACCAATGGATTACCATTGCAGGAAGTATCATTCCAATTTTTTTCATCTTCAATTTTTTCAATGAACGCTCGGCGACAAAAGGTTTAGTTCGCGATGGAGGACTGGAGACGATTATGGGTTTGGCCGCGTTTGTCGCAATGATTGCAGCTCCAATTATAGGGATACGATTTATAAATGAAGCATTGTGGAGAAACCGCAATCCGGATTTTGTCTGGCGAGGGCGCAAGGATGTTAGCAGCTCCGTTTGAGGCAAGGAATTTTGTTAATGATCTGGGTGATACTATGCGCTACCGCTTAATGATGCCGTTGGATTATGATTCTGCGAAGAAGTATCCGGTTGTTGTATGTCTTCACGGAAGCTCAGGGAGTGGACATGATAATATAAAGCAGATTGCTACATGCTTGCCGGCTATCATGGCTTTCGAATGAGGAAAATAGAAAAAAATATCCTGCGATTTTATTTGTCCCGCAATGCCCGGAACGTATGACGTGGGGTGGACTAAAGGGTGCGCCATCAGTGGAAGCACTCGTCATTGAAACTTTACTCGATCTTGAAAAGGATTCTGCCAATTGATACTACGCGTCGCTACATTGCGGGCAACTCAATGGGTGGTTATGGTGCGTGGCGGCTGGCAGCCGCATATCCGGAAATGTTTGCCGCCGCTATTCCAATCTGCGGTGGCGGTGATCCCCTGTTGGCGCAACAGTTGACAAAGGTTCCGATCTGGGCGTTTCATGGTGAAAAAGACATGAATGTTCCCGTAAGCGGTTCACGGGATGTGATTGACGCCATTGAGAAGGTTGGCGGCAAGCCGATCTACACGGAATTCCCCGGCAAAGCACACGATATAAGCAAAGAAGTAATCTCCACTCCAGGCCTACTGGATTGGCTTTTTGCTCAAAGCAAGACGGGAAGAGGGGGATAAGGGTATAAGGTATAAGGTATAAGGTATAAGGGTACTCACACCCACACTCAACTCCTCAACTACCTCAACTACTAACTCCTAACTTCTAACTTCTAACTACTAACTCCTCTTCCTCGACTGCAATTTCCTAATCCTGCTCAATGTCTCCGGAGTAATTCCCAAATAAGACGCCAGCATATGCTGCGGTACCCTTTGCGCAATAGTTGGATATGTCGCGAGAAAATCATTATAACGTTCTTCTGCCGTTGAAGTGAGAGAATGAACGATGCGTATATCTTTTGCGGCCGTGCGTTTTTGCATTCCCTTTTGAAAGGATGCCCCGTAACCTGCTACCTTTTCCAACATCGTAAGATGACCCTGCATATCGGTCGTTAAAAGTTCAGAGTCTTCGATTGCATCGATGAAATACGTTGCGGGAGCGTCTTTAGACATGCCAAGCTTGTCGCTTATCCACCAGTTCTCAGGAGCAAATTGAATGATGTGTTCTTTTCCTTTATTATCGATAACATAACTCCGCAGAAATCCCTTGCAAACGAACGCACCGAGACGTGCAACTTCACCCTGTCGCTGGAAAAATTCTCCTTTCTTTAATCTCATTGGAGTAACAACAGTTCTGATGATACTCTTTGTCTTCATCGGTAAGCTTGAAACTGCGTTCAAAATATGCGAAGAGTGGTTCGTGCATCACATTACAAGTCAGAGTCGACTTTATTTATAGAACTTCCAGCTACTCTTAAAATCTTTTGTTAACGGTTGATTAGTCAAAATTGCTCTTACCATTTCAACCGGCATACTATTTTCTCGCATCACGGCATCGTGATACTGCTTGTAGGTCATCTTGCCGCTGTCAACAAGCTCTTTTTTCAGTGCATAAAACTGAAGAGCCCCCGTCATATAGGCCAATTGATACAATGGTCCATAATCCGCGGTGAACGAACGTCGTACTTCACCTTCGGCGTTTGCACGCTCGTGACCGACACGGTCGACAAGAAAATTAATACACTGTTGTGGAGTCCACTTGCCCAGGTGATAGTTCAGTGAAAAGATGATACGGGCGCAGCGATGCATCCGCCAGAACAACATACCAATCCTGTCTTCCGGCGATCGTGGAAAGTTCATATCCCACAGGATCATCTCCCAATACAAAGCCCATCCCTCCATCCAAAACGGCGTGTAATAATCCCGGTATGTTTTGTAACGGTCATTCATGAATCCCTGCAAATGATGTCCCGCGATCAATTCGTGATGGACAGTAGCCCTGGAAAAATGAGGATTATTTCCGCGCATGCTCATCATTTTATCTTCGTGTGCCATAGAATCTGTTGGATACGAGATCTGGAGCACTTCACCTCCAAGGAAAAAAGGACTGATCAATTGCTGCTTTGGTGGGATCATTTCCATTCTCCATGTCTCTTCCGAGATAGGCGGGATAGTAATGAGATCGTGCTTCTTTAAAAACTCTACGGACTCATCATACAATTTGAGCATTGCTTCAGGCTGATGTCCCGGTGGTACGTATGATTGTTTTACTTTTTCCTGTGCTTTTTTCCAATCGTCCCCGAAACCCATTTCCCTTGAGGCTTTTAATAGCTCTGCATCGCACCAAGCAAACTCTTTGTTAGCAATGGCAATCAGATCTTCCGGCGTGTAGGGGATAAGTTCGTACTTTAACAGGCGTAACACCTCATCGCTTCCAATGGGGTTTCCGATGATGCCGCTCCCATCGTCTTTGGGAAGTGTTGAAGGATCAATTTTCGATTTTAGCAATTTTCCATAGGTCGTCAGCGCGCTGTCCAAGCTGGTAGTATGGTTTGGTTATCCACCACGTGAATTCAGGATCGTATCCGTTATAGAACTCAAAAAAACTCTTTAATGCCGCCCGGTGACCGTTGACAATTCCTGAAGCCCTTTTCGCATGCGCCCGCGTCAGATTGGGTTCTTTATCGATCTTCTTTGTTGCTTCTCTTACAGCTTTCAATATGTCATTGAGCTTTGTCGCAACCGCAGCGCTTTCCTGGTGCGCTCCACGCCTCCGTTGTTTTTCAATCTGATAAATTCCGTCGCCGAATGCCACCAGTTTGCTTACAGCATCATATTCTTTTTCTTCCTGCCCAAGCAATGCAATCTCGTTTTCGAGATTTCTCCTGAATAAAATGAAATCCACCCTTCCACCGGTCGACATGCTTTCAAAAGGAAGCTTATCCAGGCGTTGAATGTAGTCTTTGTATAATGTGATTAGTCGCTGTCTGCGTTCGGGGGAATTTTGAACGAAGTAAAAACGTTTGACGCTGCCTTCGTCGGCGCGAAACTGGATCATCAACGGTGCAACCTCCGTTACCTGCATAGCGACAGATTCAGGGATAGGTTGCGCAACCACCGGGATGGATGAATTGGCGGAGCAAACAACAGTTAAGCAGAATAGTAATGAACGTGTGGTCATAGGATTTGGGAATACATCCCTAAAATACGTTTCCGCAGGGGGATAATGAATCCCGACGCTCAATTTCTTCTTAATATATCCCTTCAACGACTGTCGTCCAGAGCGTCTTCTATTTTTTTAAAGACATGCTCATGAAAAATGGAGCACGAAAGTACTTAACAGCTCGCAAGATTCTGCGAAGGATCTCATTCAGGTTAGTTGTGCTGCCTATTAAAAATCATCAGCTTCAGCGGAGTCAGATCCTTCGCGGAAGAATTCACCTGTTGTTACTCAATGTGCAAAACCCATTCCATTGGCGCAGTCCTTTGACAGAACAGCAAGCGCTCTGGAGGACAGTTTCAAAAAAGTGACATAAAAAGTTAGTGCATTCGTGGGGCCGCTCATAATGTATACCTGAATCCGTAAACGGCGAGCTCCCCTTGCATAAAATCCAGGTCCTCCGAACGGTTGAATCCGATACTTTCATACATCTTCCATGCGGTTTGCATTGCTTTTGTCGTATGGATGATCATTTGCCTGAGATTAACATTTTGCTTAGCCTTATCGATGCAAGCCATAGTGAGAAGCTTTCCGATACCCTGACCGCGCGTTTGCGGATCGACTGCAAGCAAGCGGAAACCCGCGGTGTTCTTTTCCTGCGTCGCCATTCCTCCGGATCCATAATACTTGATGTCGCCAAAGTACACCACGGCACCGGCGATCTTGTTTTCTGAAGTCACGGCAACAAGGAGTTCAGTTTCGGGTTTGTGCGTTAAGTCTCCGACATTAGCCAGCATTTTATAGTACAACGGTTGGTCCGTTTCTTTTGGGAATCCGTCGAGCTGAGAATAAACGTTAACCATCAATTCTCCGATCAGCCGAAATTCGTCGACATAGGCATTTCTGATGGTGGGCTGTGGTTGTGTCATCTTGTCTGTGGTGATTTTGCGCGATGCTTATCAATTTACTTTTTTCATCACCTTCCGCCGGAAACATTTACCAGTGCGCCGGTAATATAGGAAGCTTCTTCGGACAACAGCCAGAGTATAGTTTTTGCAACTTCTTCGGGCTCGCCGGCACGTTTCATCGGGATGAGGTCCTTCAGTCTTTCGGGTCGGTTTGCATCACCGGCTTTCCTGTGGATTTCAGTTTTTATGATTCCCGGCCGTACGGCATTGACACGGATATTTTCTTCCGCCACTTCTTTCGATAGTCCTACCGTCATAGTATCGATCGCACCTTTGGTTGATGCGTAGTCGATATACTCAAACGGAGATCCATGTTGTGATGCCATCGATGATACGTTGATGATCACACCACCGCTTCCATTGTTTTTTGGAGACATTCGTTTGATCGCTTCACGGGCACAGAGAAAGCTGCCGATTACGTTCACTGAAAATATCTTTTGAAGACGCTCGCCCGACATCTGTGAAAGTTTTTGCTGGGGTTCGACAATGATCCCGGCATTGTTTACCAGTGCAGTAATGTTGCCCGCTTGTTTATCAATAGCATTGAACAACGTTTCAACCTGACGTTCATCCGACACATCAGCCTGAAAGGCGAATGCCTGCCCACCCTTGCTCTTGATATCGTTTACAATTTTATCTGCAGCTACCTTATTTTGATTGTAGTTAATACAAACCGTGTAGTCCTTCTCTGCAGCGAGATAGGCGGTGCTGGCGCCAATACCATCACTACCGCCTGTTATCAGTAAAACCTTTTTCATTCGGGAAATTAATTAAGATCGGAGTTGCAGCGACGTTTATCCACCTTTCTTTTTCAGGATCTCGTCAGTGAAGTGTTCGGTGTGCTTCGGCTTTGAAAACTTGTCTGCGTTAAACTCCTTTGATTTTCCTTTTGGAATCGACAACGATGTCCATTTAGTGCCGCAAACCATCTTACCGATAAATACAATCTGACCGACGTGATGTGGATAGTGGGCGAGTTGCCTGTTGATAGCGTCGATTACAGTATGCCCCTGATTCCGAATGTAAACTTCCTTGTCGAGGTCCTTTTCCGTCAGCTGATCCAGCGCGGTGAATAGGCAGTTCCATCCCTCATTCCATTTGTTCATGAGTTCTTGGCGCGACGCAATGTCATTCTCGAACTCTGCATCGCGGTTTCTCCAGTCTTTTTCACCGTCGGTAGTCAGGAAATCTGTCCACCGCGACAACATATTCCCCCAAAGGTGTTTTACTATGGTGGCAATACTGTTACTTTCTTCATTGAACTGCCAGAATAATTTCTCTTCCGGCACCTGCTCCATTGTTTTCTCCGCGAGCATTTTATAGTACTCGAATTGTCTCCTTACGCTTTCCAGATAGTTGTTCATAGAGTTTTTTTGTTTCGATATTCTATTGGGGATCTGGCTTCCTGGCTACCTGTGCTACCTAGGCACCTGGGTAGCCTGCTGCGCACGGCCTTGGAAATAACGCACAACATTGATAATACATTCCTTCAGCAGAATAAAAACTCAGGCTACTTTGCTTTGATCAACGCTGCCAGGTCTTCTTCCATCCCATGAACGTCAGTAATAAGGCCATCCTCTAACGTGAAAATGAAAATACTCTTGTACGAGACTTTTTTTCCAGTGGGCGGTATACCCATGTAGGTATTCGAATGTGTTCCAATGTGGTCTACCTTGACTGTTACATATTGCCCGGATGCAAAAATGATCTCGATCTCATGCTTATAATCCGGAAATGCCAAGTAGACTTCTTTAATTAACGGTTTGATCTGATTATAACTTATAGGCTCTTCAGAGCTACCAAAAAAGAGCGCAAAATCTTTACCGATAATTTTTTCCATTGACGTGGAATCTTGCTTGTCCATGAACTCGTAAAAATTTCTAACGGTTTTGGTATTAGCCTCTTCGAGCATCGCTTGTTCTTCCAGGCTTGAAACTTGATTCTTTTGTTGACTATCGCCGCATGATATCAAGGCTAATGCGATTGCAAAGAATAAGGGACAGTTTGTGAGAGCTTTCATAACAGAGGTTTATTATTCGGTGATCTTGAAGACAACCTCAAAATAAGAATAATTTGGAACCTTTGAAGTTTTACCGATTCCCAGGGACACTTTAAACTTCTCTCGGTGTAAGCCCAAATTTCTCACGAAAACATTTTGCGAAATACGATAGGTTGTTGAATCCAACCTGATAAGCTATCTCCGCCACATTGCCGCCGCGTTGGCGAAGCAGGCTGCCTGCCCGTTCCAGTCTCATATTCCGGATCAGGTCGTTAGGAGTCGAGCCTGTTAACGCCTTCAATTTACGGTACAACTGGATGGTGCTCATTGCGGCTTCACGAGCGAGAACATCGACACTAAACGATGGCTCCCCGATATTTTTTTCAATAATGGAAACGACCTTGCGAATGAATTTTTCTTCCAGCGAAGCCACTTGAATTTCCTGTGGTCCCAAGGTCAGCTGACGGGAGAATTTCTCCTGAAGTTTCTTTCGTCCGTCGATAAGATTTCTTATCCGGGCTTTTAACTCATCGGCATGAAAAGGTTTCGCGATGTAATCATCAGCTCCTACCTGAAATCCCTCAATCCTCGCGTTGACGTCGGCTTTTGCTGTCAACAAAATCAACGGTATATGACTGGTCTTTTCGTCAACTTTTAGTTTTTCGCAAAGCGATTTTCCATCCAGGCGCGGCATCATAAGGTCTGATACAATCAAATCAGGAATCTCGGACATTGCAATTCTCAATCCTTCTTCTCCATCGGCCGCTTCTAAAATTGAATACTGCTCCTTCAATTCATCTCGCAGATAGTACCGCATGTCAGCATTGTCCTCAACGAGTAAGATTTTCGGATTTAGACGGCTTGTTCCATTGTGTTCGAGCAACTCAATTGAACCTGAAGATGATATATCAGGCGGAGGCCCCTGTTCCGCCGCGAACATTGAAGGCAAATCAATTTCATTGGGCTCAAGATGTAATTTTCCCAGCGGCAACGTGACGACAAATGATGATCCTTTGTCTGGTTGACTGGTTACCGATATATCTCCATGATGAAGCTGGACAAGTTCCTTGGTTAGGGAAAGACCGATGCCTGAACCTTCATACGCCCGCGTCACAGAATTGTCTACCTGGTAAAATCGATCGAAGATTCTCGGAAGGTGTTGTCCCTCAATACCGATGCCTGTATCTGCTATCAGGATTTCGGCGTATCCATCGGCATACTTGAAATTTGGTTCGCCCTTTTTGATTAGCACGGTGATGGACCCTGAGGAAGCGGTAAATTTAAATGCATTGGAAAGCAGATTGGAAACGATTTTAATAAGCTTGTCGGAATCGACAAAGGCAAAGACCGGTTGGTTTGTGGTGATCATGAAGTTAACTCCGCGGGCTTCGGCCATCGATGCAAACTGACTGGCAATTGAAGACACTAACTTGCTCAGATCTTGTTCAGTCGTCCGCAGTGAAAGTGAACCATCTTCTAATTTAGAGAGGTCCAGTAGTTGGTTGACCAGAGTTAACAGGCGTGATGCGCTCCGGTGCATTACTTCAATATCCTTACGATCTTCCGGGAATGGTTGGGCCAATTTTTTCTCCAGCGGCCCGAGGATCAGCGACAGCGGTGTTCTAAACTCGTGACTGATGTTTGCAAAGAAGCGCGACTTGATTTTATCCAACTCCATGATCTTGTCCGCCTGGGCTTCCAACTCTTCATTTTGGGCTGAGATCTGGCGGGTTCGCTCGATAACGCTTCGTTCCAGTTCAATGTTTTGGACTTCCAGCAATTTTCTGGTCACTGTTACCTGTTCATACTTTTCGCGCGACAGGCGTTCATTGATGATATGCTCATTCATCAGTTTTTTGCTGGTCAGCGCCAGATCTTTTGAGAGGTAAGTAGAATAAGCCAGGAAAGGTGTTGCATACCCGATAACAATTAGCACTGAGCGCGCCGACGGATAGTTGCCTTCCTGCCACAAACCAAATACATCCGCAGACAGGAACATCTCCGTCAGGATCAATCCAAAGGTAGCTCCCATGATCAGATAAAAGTTCGGTATACGTTTTATAAATCCATACACAAAAATTATAACGGCCGCCATATAACAAGTAAATCGCAAAATGGTCTCAATGATGAAAAACACCGTCGAGCCATACGGCAGGACCATAAGAACGATTAATCCTGCCAGGTAGGGCCAGGCAAAATATTGAATGAACTTTTTTAACCCAGGTTGGTTGGATGCCACGATGTAATACACCGCGAAATAGAGAAGGATACCGTTAGAGACAGTGCTAAACAGGATGTTTGCTTTTTCATCGAATTGGCTATAGTCCGGATCAATCGATAGGTCAACAAACGTATGGTTCGCAGACGCCACGACAAGTCCCAGGCCGTAAAACAGATTCATTTTCCGATGTCTGTTAAAAGTATAGAGGATTAAATGCAGGGCTGCCATAGCAACATAGAAGCCTCCGAGGAAAATGTAGGCGTATTGAGGAATCGAGAGTTTCATCGACCGGGAATTAAAGGTTCTGAATTGGTTTGATCAGCCTGCTCCTCAACCTATTTCTACTTAAAGATAGTGTACCCCCTGCGTGATAGCTTGACAGAAAGCCATCAAAGCCTGACATTTTTTGATCAAGGATGGAGAAGGACCTCCGGAGAGAAGGCTAATTAGATTGATTATGAACTGTCTACAGGGCTATAATGCTAAAATGGAGGCCTGGCGACTCCTTTAAACTTTACTAACTCGTCAATTGCGCGCTGTGACAAAACGTAATCGGGAAAATTATTTGTTTGAACTATTAATCTACATTACCACCAATTCTGCTGGTCAGTTGCTACACACGTGAATGAAGCCGGCGTGGAAACTAATCTTTTCCAGGTTTAGCCCCGGGAAGCCGGCTCTTTAACCAAGTCATTTGTCCGCGATGGTTTGACTCATGCTCACAAACGTGAAACCATTTCCAATAAGTATTCACCTGTCTTTCTTTTGACCACTCCGGATCTATCGCAAGCAACCACTTGTCATCCTTTTTCTTGAACTCATCCAGGGTCTTTTGCCTTACTTCGGCAAGTATGTCCAGGTAGTAATTCACGTCATGTCCCTTTATTTTTTGCCTTCCTTCATCACCAAGTTCCATAGGTGCGCTCCATGTCGTCTTTTCAGCTTCATTGTATTCCTGGCGACCTTCAAACGTGTTGATCTGATAGAACTTTTCAGTCGCTGCGAGATGTAACGCCAATGCGCCGATGGTGTTCGCCCCCGGATCATGCAGATGATCCAGTTGTTCCATCGTCAAACCTGTTAACGTATTTATGATCGTTCTCCGGTTGTAGTTTAACATGGAGACAAGTGTTCCAAGATGTGGAGTGTATCCTTCGGTTGGCCCGACGACAAGATCTTTCGCCTGTAAAGCAATAGTTTCAGTGGGAGCAAAGCTGGACAGGCCGATTAGTCCGGTGGCGGCCAGCGCGGATTGTTTTATAAAATCACGTCTGACAAGGTGGGTTGTTGGGGTTTTCATGGCTTTGTAATTTTTAGAACTTTTTAAATAAGGAAAGGAAGATAACCTGAATTTAAGAATAAATTGTCATTCGACGTGCTTTGGTGAGACGCTTCGAATCCACCACAAACGATTTTATTTGAACTTAGCTGGGATGATTATTTTTCAATTCGATAGAAGGTGATAGGCTTTCCGTTGCCCTCATCCTCCTTCGTCTTTACCATACCAAGCCGTGTCGCTACTTTGTGAGAAGAAACATTTGGCGTATCGCAACTTGCATCAAGATAACTGAAACCTAAAGTGTCGAAGCTATAGTGAAGTATTGCACGTGATGCCTCGTCAGCGATACCCTTGCCGGTATGTTCTGGCAAAAGTGCGTACAACAATTGAGGTTGTGGTTCGTCGAAGAATTCCCACAGGCCGACCATACCGATGGTAATGTCGGTGTCATTGTACCGGATCAACCATAGTCCGTAGGCTTTTTGTTGGAAACTATTGATGCTGCGGTATAAGATGTCCGTTATTTGGAGAGGCTCGAGGAGTTCATCATCGAACAAGTATTTCCTGACATATTCATTGGTAACGATAGTTGCCAATGATGACAAGTCATTGTCAGTTGTCGCCGTTAACGTGAGTCTTTCGGTTCGAAGGTTCACTGTTTGGGTGATTGCAAAAGCAATTTAGCAATATTCAGATCATCGTGTAATGCCAAATGTGTGCCTCGAGGTTTAATCGCAGAGAACCACAGAGTAAACCCCCGCAGAGAGGCGCGGAGAATCCTTGTAAAATCATTTCCTTCCCCCTGAAGGGGGTCAGGGGTGGGTGGGGGGTGGTCTACTTCCTCACCCTCTTCTCCAAATCTTCCGTCTTTATCGAAATGAGTTTACCGATAGGTTTACCGTTGCGATAGGTTATAAAGCGCACCATATCGACATCTTTAGGCAATGTAACCGGAGCTGAATACTTGGGATAATACTGATTCGGAATGGTGTTGTCTAACGTGTAATAAATATCAAGACCCTCAACTTCGGTGGTAATATCGACTACAAGCTGCTCGCCTGGACGTGTTACGTTTATTATAGGATCATAAATGCTTCGAGCATAGTTGATACCAGCCTGGTCGAACCGCTCGAAGTGACCTTCAACACGTTTAACAAATCCGTTCCAGTCTTTTTTGTTTTTGTTCGACCACATTGTCTCTGACACCGCAAATGCCCTCGGATAAGTCATGTATTCTACCTGAGGCGTTGTGGGAACCTGTTCGGTCCATAGATTCGCCTGTCCACCCAACACATACGTTGTATCCATCTCTGCGGGGAATGGATCGAATGCGTACATGTCCTTTAACCGGGCATTGCTATATACTGGAGGTTCTACTGAAGGTTCACCCTGGCGCATGTCGAGATAGTACATGGGTGCGGGACTCATTACTACCGGATGTTTGAGATGTGAGGCCTCAATACCGCCTTTTGTACCTCTCCAGCTCATAACGGATACACCAGGCGCAACACCGCCTTCCAATATCTCGTCCCAGCCTATCACTTTTTTCTTTTTAGCGGTTATGATCTTGGCAACCCTCTTCGAAAAGTAACTCTGAAGCTCTTCACCGTTCTTGAGATTGTTCTTTTTCATAAACGCCTGAACATTTGCGTCACGCTCCCAGTATCCTTTGTAACATTCATCGCCACCCATGTGTATGTATTCAAATGGAAATAATGTAGCTACTTCCGTAAATACTTTGTCAAGGAACTGGTAGACTTTTTCATCTGTTGGGTTGAGCGTATTATCGATATACATTTCAAATTTTCCATTGCCAAACCACTTGGAGTAGTTGCTTCCTGGATTTACTTTGGTGTTTGGATCCTTTGTTACAGCACAACTCCGGATAAGCCGCGATTGCTGCCATGCTGTGGCCAGGGACATCCACCTCAGGAAGGATTTCAATGAAACGGTCTTTTGCATATTGTACAACTTCTTTTATTTCCTCCTGTGTGTAAAAGCCACCGTACGTCGCGGCTTCACCGGGTTGTGGAGCTTCATTCGATGCCGAACGTTCCCGTGCGGGGTACACTCCAGGCGCCAACCTCTGTTAGCTTCGGCAGACTTTTAATTTCTATTCGCCATCCGTTGTCGTCCGTCAGGTGCCAGTGCAGACGGTTGAATTTGTAACGCGCAAGTTGATCGATGTAGTTCTTAACATATTCTTTTGGAAAGAAATGACGGCTTACATCCAGCATGATTCCTCGCCAGCCAAATCGTGGATAGTCGATGATAGTTACAACCGGAAGATGCCATGACACACTACGCGGCTGTTTTGCTTTCGACCTCTTTTGGAAGTAGTTGCAGGATAGTTTGAACTCCGTAAAAAATCCCAGCCGGACTGTTGGCCTGTACGGTGACATTGTTTGGCGTTACGTTCAACGTATAACCTTCTTTGCCAAGGCGTGCGTCGGGTTTTGCGTTCAGAATAAATTGGATCGGTGCCTGAAGGGATTCAACAACCGCAGGCTTAAATCCACGAACCGTTTCTAATCTTGTTGCTAAATAGTCAGCAGTTTTTGCTACAGCAGGTTGCTTTGAAGGTACACCGATGGAAGTAGTGTTGCTGATCAGGAATATTCCCTTGCCATACTCGACTTTCACGGGGGTGGGGATGATTTGTGCCTTGCTTGACAGGGTGAACAATACCAGGATTACAAGGATACTTTTCAATTGGTGGATGGTCATTGTGGTAATAAATGAATTAGGCGCATAATATACAGGTGTGTGTTAATTAAAAAAAGGTGATTGTGGGCAATGAGCAGTGAGCAATGATCAATGAGCAATGAAGCAATGATCAATGAATAGAGAAATGAATGAATGAGATCGGAATTGCAGGAACTTGCAGGAATGCACGATAGTTAGTCAACGTGATTTAAGTCGCCTTCAGGGGATTTAGGGGTATTCGAAGGCTTCCCCCTGAAGGGGGTCAGGGGGTGGGTGCAAACTACTCCGAGCGCAACGAATCGATTGGATTGCTCATTGATGTCTTCAAAGACTGCGATCCAATAGACAACAGTGCTACCATACAAACGGCTATGGTCGGCAATGCAAACATCCACCATTGCAAAGAAGTGCGGAACGCGAACTGCTCGAGCCAACGCGACATGAAATAGTATGAAACGGGAAATGCGAAAATACCCGCCACCGAAAGAAGGATCATGTGTCGCTTCGACAGCAGGAATAAAATGTTCATTACCGATGCACCGAGAACTTTCCTGATGCCGATCTCCTTTGTTCTCTGAAGGGCCGCAAACGACGCTAATCCAAACAGCCCAAGGCAGGCAATCGCAATCGCCAGCAATGCTGAAATTGTTATACTTTGTTGCTGACGTTCCTGCACTGCATAATTGGTGGCGTAATCGTCTTCCGTGAAATAGTATTCAAATGGAAATCCATTTGTTATCGTTTTCCACTCTGACTCGATTACAGTTATCATTGCTTGAAGATCAGTGGAACTGATCCGGACAGAGACGTATTCGATCTCGTGCGGCTTCAAAGCATACTGAAAAACAACTGGTGTTATCACGTGATGCAACGATTGAAAATGGAAATCATCCACGATGCCAATTACCTCCATATAAGGCCCACCACTCCAATACATTTTTACCTGCTTTTGGACCGCATCTTCGGGTGACCAACCGTAGTCACGTGCGGCCGAAGCATTAAGCATGATCTTCTGATTTCTGACAGAATCCGGGTAATCTTTGAATCCCTTTCCGGCAATGGTTTTGATGCGGTACGTGTCAAAGTAGTTTTCGTCGATATAGGTAGTTTCTGTATGGAACTCTTGATTGCCCTCCGGAAAGAATGAGAATCGGTTTTTGATGTAACGACCCATCGAAGCCTGGTGACGCGAAACATTTTCGATCGAAGCATGCTTAAGGAGTCGTGTGGATAGGGCTGATGTTAGTGGGGCAAGCGTTTTTGTGTTTGCCATATCAATGGGTATAGTGATAACGCCTTGCTGATTGAATCCCCGGTTGGAATTTTTCATGAATTGAAGCTGTGCCACTACTACGGCCAGACAAATCAAAAGGGACATTGAGATGCTCACTTGAAAGACGACGAGCATATTCCTGAAAGATCCTTGCGAAGGGGTAGCTGCTTTGAAGTTTTGCTGTGCGCCAGATACCTTCCGTGAGGTGAGATAGAATGCAGGATATGTGCCGTTGATTAATCCAAGGACAATACCAAATAAAATGATACCTCCGGCTATTACAAAATAATTGGAACCCCAGATGTCCAGGGGCAGACGTTCGGCAATCAGTCGTTCAAAATAGGGGCGCGCGAGCCAGAAGAGAAAGAAGCTGAACAACAATGCTGCAAATGTTGTAACCATCGACTCTCCAATGAATTGAACTCGCAATTGCATCTTGCTGGCACCGTTGACTTTCCGGACACCGATTTCTTTTATCCTTTTTGTATATACACTGGTGCTGAGGTTGAAGTAGTTCACCACCGCCAGGGACAGAATAAGAAATCCGATGCCCATTAAGACCAGAACGTAATTATAAGAACCGAACTTAAATACGACTGTACACCAGCGTTCCGAAGTCGAAGCCACTTCGGTTCAGAAAGATATCTGCTATCGGTTCGACGTAAAAAACCGGTTCCTCGTGCTGATAATCTTTGGGAGCATTCTTTTTGAACAACTGCCGAAAGTTGTGAGGTGATTTCAGGCTCATTCATTTTTGTTTTTAAGAATGTCGTCGCACCGTGGTCGTTCCATCCTGCGTCCGCACCAGGATAAAACAGTTCATTAATATTAACGAGCGGCATTATTGCCTGGATTTGGAATATTGAATTGGAAGGAATCTCTCCGATAACGGCACTCACAATAAAGTCCATCTTCTCGTTTACCCGAAGCGTTTTTCCGACGGGATCATCATTTCCAAAGAACTTGCGAGCCAGTTCCTTTCCGATAACGATAGAGTTTTTAAGCTCCAGCGCCTTATCCTTTGAACCATCCGTCAAAGGGATGTTGAACATGGTGAACAAATTGGCGTCGGAAAAGAATATTTGCTGCCGGAAGGATTTTTCGCCGGCGCTCATCCAAAAAGTACCTTCACATAATCGTAGAGATTCCCATCCATTGCCCTTTTCGTTCACGTGTCTCGCCAATCCCCAAGAGATATAGCTTTCCATTGTCGGTTTCGTCCGTGGACTTGGACACCACACGATAGATTGACTTGTAGCCATCATGAAAGTTGTCGTATTGAAGTGCGTTGAGGCAATAGGTGATGATCAGCATGAAAGCCGCGATCCCCATCGCCAGGCCAGAGGTGTTGATGATCGAGAACAGCCGGTCCCTCCGGAGGTTGCGGACGGCAATCTTGAGGTAGTTTAAAAGCATGACTCTGCTATTTTAAGGTTGCAAATAATGACAGGACGTTTGCTGGCATAGTTGCACGGCATTATCTGATAATTTCGTTTGCCGGTACCCACAAGAAACAATACTTGCCTCCAGCATGATGAATTTAGATGATTTCAGGTTAAAAATCACTTCTTCACCCAGACTGTTTGCCATTTGAAGTTGACCTGATTAACACCCCTAAATCCCCTGAAGGGGACTTTAAATAAAAGTACAATACCAATCCACCTGAGTGTTGAGTGTTGATATATTGAATGTTGAGTGTTTTCGGAGACGTCTGCTTCAGGCATGGGAGACTGGTGCTGCAAAGAACACTCAACATTCAACAATCAATAAGCAACACTCAAGGATTGTTAGCTTATAATAAATTTAACTTCCTTGAGGAGCCAAGAGGTGGAACAGCTACGATTAACTCTTAGTTAATGGTACTCACTCTCCTAATTTTATCCTCCGAACTCTCAATCTCGCGCTTGAGGAAATTTCTCAAACACTTTACCAGTTCTGAAGGTGCTTTGGAAGGAATAGCATGATCGCTCTCAATACTTTCCGCCATTGAATTTGTGAACTCAGCCGTAAGCAGGGCATTGATACGTTTATGGAAAGGAACACTTTCCGTTCCTGTTAGAACTAAAACGGGTGGTTTGAATCGGTGCACCTTCCTTAGATCGAGTCTATAGTCGGATACCGCAGAGAGTCCACGGAGTCGGTCCTTTTGATTAAGCCATATAGGCCACTGCGGAAGGTCGAAAACGGAAGTGGTCTCGCAATCAAGAAGTTCACAACGGAAGCGTGCTACCATATCTTCCGTGATCACGGCATCAGGTGTTAACTCCTTGGTAATCGCAATCATATTCTTCATACCTGCCGGTGACTCAAAACGGACCTCGGCAATTCCAAATACTGGGGGCTCAAGCAGGATTAGCGCGGTAATATTTTCAGGATTCTTCAATGCATACTCGAGTGCGATGAGCCCACCGTAAGAATGTCCCATCAAAATAATTGGGCCTGTAACCCCTAAGTGAATCCAACGTGGCTTTTACGGATTCGGCCTCCATCTGCACAGAATAGTCTTTGGGAAGAGTTCGTCCTTTGCTGGCGTATTGCACGTTGAGGTTCTCCATTCGGATAACCTTGTAAAGATTTTCCATGCCTCGGGACACCAGGGATAACGCGGAAATGTCCACGGTTCCACCTGGAAGCATAACCAGAGGGGTTCCTTGCCCTTCAACTAGTGTTCTTTTGATTATAGTTTGAGCCGAGACACTGAAACAAAAAACCAACAATGCGAGTAGAATCTTAACATGTCGCATGAGAAGGGGGTTTGAGATTAAATCTTTACTTTAACTGCTTGATACCGAGTCATAAGTACCGGGACCAACACTCAGAAAGGCATACACCCACGCCAACGATAGAGGGACTTTTAACGGAGGAAATAAGGTAAGTGTTAATTATGAGGAATCAAAGGGAGTTTCTTTTAGCGGACCAACTGTCGGGTTGATTTTCATATAGCAAAAGGTCAATGGCAAGGCATGATCACAGAACTGTGACCCGGTTGATCGATTGTTATTAAATTGTTTAGGGAAGTTTACTTGAGCTTAATGAGTGCAATCGTGGGAAATGTTTGAAGATGAAATACATAACGTCAAGTAATTTTAATGAATGGAAAATAGAGGCCTGCTTTTTATTCCGGACATAAGTGGTTTTACCAAGTTCGTCAACGAGACGGAGATCGAGCACAGTCGCGTGATCATTCAAGAGCTCCTGGAGCTGCTCATCAATGCGAACCAGATCGGCCTTGAGGTTTCAGAGATAGAAGGCGATGCAATCCTGTTCTACAAATTTGGTGAGTCGCCGGATGTATCGGCATTGTATCACCAGGTTGCCGGTATGTTTCAGGCGTTTCATCGCCACATCAATGCATACGAGGATCGCCGGTTCTGTAAATGTCTGGCCTGCAACTCAGCAATTGATCTCACCTTAAAGGTGATCACCCACTACGGTGAGTTTACAGGTTATAATGTAAAAAACTTTAGCAAGCTGATCGGCAAAGACATTATAGTCGCCCATCAGCTTCTCAAGAATGACATTGACCAACATGAATATTGGCTGGTCACAGAAAGTCTCATAAAAGGCGCTAACGAACAAGCCGGGCTTCCTTCGTGGATTGACTGGAATAGTAGCGTGCGCGAAACGGAGAACGGCTCTATTAATTTTCGTTATACCCCGCTAAGCGAGTTAAAGAAGCAGATACCGGCTGAGCCATTGCCATCATTTGATCTTTCTTCAAAAGTGAAAGTCATCTCGGTAACGAAAGAATATGACGCATCAATTTTGCAAGTCTTCCATGCGACCGGCGATTTCAACTTCAGGCATCATTGGCAGGAGGGAGTAAAAGCAGTTGAAGAGGTTGATCATTTCCTGCCACGGATTGGCATGCGCTGCCGCCGCTTGATGGATAGTGGCGAAGATGTTATATATGCCAGCAGCTATACCTATAGCGCTGAACATATTGAGTTCAGCGAGACAGAAGATGTGAAAAAGACAACGACGTATTATACGATGGACAGTCTTGCTCCCAGGAGAACAAGACTTACCATCGACTATTACATTCCAAAGAATCCCATTGGCGAGATCTTTTTCCGCTGGACAAAGAAGGAAAAGGTGGAAGAGGCGTTCATGAACTCATTAAACAATCTCGATGCCGTCGCAAAAGGGATAAGAATCCCGGAGGAGGAATAGAACATATAGAACGCTTATCCGGTATAGCGAAGTCTATAGCAAGTAGGCCGAAGTGTGAATTCCATAGGATAGTTCGCCGAAGTCGCCGCGTTTCTTTTTAATCGCAGAGTGCACAGAGTGAATACACGCAGAGGGCCGCAGAGTTATGAGTGAAAGTGGGCTAGGATTTTAGTTTGTAAGGTTTATAGGTGCCCACAAGTTTGTTGAATCTTTTCTTTTCCATTAGATTCAATTCAGTTCTTGATCCGTTAGGTAACACAAAAAATATATGATGGCTGAAAATGACATCACCAATATGGTGATTGGTTGTGCAATAAAAGTCCACAAAGCTCTTGGACCAGGATTATTGGAATCAGCATATGAAGCATGCTTGGCTTATGAATTGACTCGAGGTGACCTTTACGTTGAGCGTCAGCGGCCAATTCCTCTTGTATATCAAGAAGTGAAACTTGATTGTGGTTATCGGGCTGATCTTAATTGTGGAAAGGAAAATCGTTGTTGAAATTAAGGCAGTTGAAGCATTGAATGAGATCCACTTCATGCAGGCCCTTACTCATATTAAACTTTTGGATGTTAGAATAGGTCTTCTCATCAATTTCAACGTTCCAAGGTTAACTGACGGCATCAAAAGAATCGCCAATAAATATTAGCTATTTCTCTGTGGCCCTCTGCGCGCATTTCCTCTGCGGTTTCTCTGCGATTAAAAGCTCACTGTCCCCACCTACACACTTTCATCAACGCACCACACAACCTACTTCTTCCTCATCACCCAAAACACAATCCCCAATCCAATAAGCGGCACCAAAAGATCTAGCAACGATCCCCTGCTTCCAAAGAAAAGATTCAAAAGCGCAATCAAAATTCCACCGACAGCCCATCCGAGAATTGTTGGTACCGACCATGCCGTGATATGAACTTTTACATCGCTGATACCCACCATTTTGCCAACCACCCAGAAAAGACTATCATTAAAATAACTGAACAGAAATCCTCCGATCGCCGCCGCTTGCGCTGCAAATAGCATATTTACATCCGGTACCTCAGCCAATATCGGGGCCGTTATAGATGCCGACGTGATCATTGCTACCGTTGCCGATCCCTGGATGAGCCGCACCACAGACGCTACAAAAAAAGGTATCATCACAGGCGAAACGGGAAGATCTGCAATTTGGCCAGCCAGTAGAGTTCCCGCCCCACTTTCCCTTACGACAAATCCCAAAGCGCCGCCCGCACCAGTAACAAGTAAAATAATACCCGCCGATTGCAGACCCTCTTCCAACCTTGCAGATGTCTGTTGTTTGTCAAGCCCGGGTACCAGCATGTAGACCGCAAGCAGTGTGCTTATGCATAACGCGATCATCGGCGTTCCGATAAAATCGAATACCTGCACGAACCAGTATCCCATTGGATTGCCTATTTCCTCCGGAAGGGGAAACAGATTGATCAACGCTTTGATCAGGATCAAAAGAATAGGGACTACAATTGGCAGCAGGGACAGTGTCAACGAAGGCAATTTCTTTTCAGACAAGGAGGCTACGGTAATGTCTTCGTCATCCGCGACAGACGACACGAACGCGGGATATTTTTTTGCGAGCCATTGTGCGTATAACACAAACGACAGTGTGCAAGGTATACCCAGCGCCAGACCCAGTAACATCATGGCGCCAATATCGACACCAAAGATTCCCGCGACACCGAGTGGGCCGGGAGTGGGAGGGACCATGGTATGCGTAACTATTAGTCCTCCGGCCAGTGCCACGGTCGTTGTAAGAAGAGATCTGCCTCCTTTTTTTGACAGCGCTTTCGCGATGGGATATAAGATCACAAACGCCGAATCCGCAAAAATGGGAATGCTCACCAGATAACCGGTCGCAGCGAGTGACCATTCTTCTTTACGCGGTCCCAGCCATTTAATAAAAGAGAATGCGATTTGTTCCGCCGCGCCTGAGACTTCAAGAATCCGTCCCATCATCACGCCGAGCCCGATCACAATGCCAATGGTTCCTAACGTTGAACCGAAACCATTCGTGATGGCGTCGATAGTTTCTTTCATTGAAAGGCCACCTGTCACGCCTGCGATACATGCGGCGAGGATCATTGCTATCAGGGGATGGACTTTTGTTCTTAGTACGAGGAGGATCAGTACGAATACTGCAACGACCAGGCCTATAATGGGGATGGAGATCGTTGACATTAACTATTTTGTTTTTTGTAAGCCTGGTATTGCAGGATAAAGTCATCGAAGGTTTTGTCTTCATAAAATCCCAGCTTTAGAGCCAACGTATTATTCATTGCCCCGGGCCAGCTGGTAACAATCCTGCTTATTGCTTCATCGTGTTTGAATTTTACTTTTGCCCGGGTTGCCTTATCGGTCATTTTTTCCAGTGATGTTAGCATCTCGTCGACGGTGATGGCGATTGCGGGAAAATTCACGGTACGCCATTCACCGAATGCTTTTCCGTCAAGCGTTGCGCCGTGAATGAAATTTTTGATGACAGTATCGGGACTTGATAGTACAACGGAGAGGTCAGGCGTCACAGGGCAGATTGCATCTTCGCCGTTTATTGGTTCCCTGATGATGCTGCTTAGGAAAGATGAAGCCGCAAGGTTAGGCCGGCCGGGTCTGACGCAAACAGTCGGTAATCGGAAGACCCGTCCATCAATAAAACCTTTTCTGCTGTAATCATTCACAAGAAGATCACCGATGGCTTTCTGCGCGCCATAAGAGGTATGCGGTGTTGAAACAGTTTGTTCGTCAACTATTGAGGGTAATACTCCGCCAAACACTGCGAGCGAACCGGCGAAAATAAAACGTACACCTGTACCCTGCGAGCGGCAAGCTTCCAGCAGATTGCGGGTGATATCAAGGTTTACTTTCCATCCAAGGTCAAAATCCTTTTCAGCGTGACTGCTTACGATCGCAGCAAGGTGAAATACCATCCTTGTTTTTGCCGTGATAAGTGACGTTGCTGCGCCAGGATCGGAGAGATCCTGCTTGAGGCATTTGATCCTCTCATCTCCGGTTTTGTTTAAAGGCTCAACGACATCAATAAGTACAAGCTCATCGAATTTTAAATTGCTTTTAACGAGTGCTCTCGCCAGATGCTGACCGAGAAAGCCGGCACCACCGGTTATAATTATCTGCATAGGTTCATCAATTATCCTGGAACAGCATTACGCCATCCGTATTCATCATGAGCTCATTTGTGTTCCGACTGCCCAAATGTTTCCTGAAAAATCCTTAAACGATCCGCGTGTATCAGGATCTCCCTCTTTGTTCACGGGCTGTTCAATCACTTCACAGCCAAGGTCAATGGCTTTTCTAAATGTTTTATGGACATCAGGAACATATACGTGCAAGAGAAGTTCATTAGCAGGATATGCAGAAGATGCATCACCTAACATTATCACTGAATCGTCGATCCGCACTTCAGCATGCATAATGGTGCCGTTGGGACCATCGTAGCGCCGTAGTTCGGTAGCCTGAAATATTCCTTTCAGGAGGTCGATCATTTTCTGTGCTCCATCAACAACAAGATATGGAGACACTGAATTGTAGCCTGAAGGTTTGAAAGATGTACTCATAGTTTTGATAGTTATGAAATATAATATCGTGAGCCTTGTCCCGACACTACTAAGGCATCACTTTCGGGCGGCCCAGAAAATTGCATTCTTGAAAAGTTTCGTATACAGCGCGTTGTTAAACAAGTCAGGCGAGTGTCCCATAAAGATGTAAACATTCCGGGCAGCCATCTTTGCATTACTCCAAATGACCGGATGATCACCCATCTTTATTTTTGAATCAGGTGAGTATGTTGATTCATCAACCGAAGCAATAACCCGCACATTAGAGCGCGGACTCTTATCGTACGTATACCACTCTTCTTTTTCAATGACAAATTCCTTTGGTATCCCTTTCATGATCGGATGTGAAGGATCTTCGACCATAACTTTCGCGGTGGCAAAATCGGCGATGTAGTTCTTCCAGCGGATTCCGCCCATAAAATCGGAATACCAGTTCCACATCGGGTAACCATCGAATTCACCCAATAGGGTTGCATGGTGGAATCCAATCCACCCTCCCTGGCCTTTTTCAATATAATTTATAAATGCCCTCATCGACTCTTCACTCCATGTATATGGAGGAAAATCAAGCTGAATAAAAAGCTGGTACTGTGAGAGAAATTTTTCAGTTATAGGAACCGACGATTGAATGTAGTCGACGGTAAAGCTGCTGTCGGCAGCAAGTTTATTCAACCAAACTTTTGCAGCCTGCGTGTAGCGAATATGATGTCCTCCGTTTTCGGCCAGGGCCAAAACTTTAAACCGCCCTTGCTTCGATGACTGTTGACTGAATAATGAATGAGAGTAACCAACGACGAATAATAGAACGAGGACGATCTTTAACTTTCGCATGGAATTTTATTGATATATAATGGTATGAAATCTCTGTGACTCTGACAAGGACGAATATCAGGTCCGGCCTTATGGAATTTCTATTAATTTTTTCTTAAAAGAGGGTCAGCGTTGCCGAGGAAAACTTTACCTCCGGACAGCTTGAAGAACGAGAAGAATCTGGAAGGGATATAACGTTGTCCCAGCGCATATCCCACCGTATCGGTGCGGTCGTATCCCCTTGCAATTACAGCATTGAAATTTTGGCCGTCCATCGGCAGAAATCCGTCGTAGACCAGTACAGCATAGTGGCTTTTTTGTTCGTCCTTCAGGTATCGAACTGCTTCACTTAGTCCTTCTTCAAAGTGAGCGGTGAAAAAACGAGTTACTTCTTTTTCGCCATTCGCCTCGGTTACCACGAATGGGACCAACGGCCCTTTTCCTTTTATTCTTATGTTTTCGACTCCATGGTCAAGTGCGAAAAGCATCAGGTCAACAAGCTTTTTATCAGCTTGATTGATATTTTTTGCCTTTGCTTCCTCGACATAAAATCTCCGGCATAAAATCCTCTGACATAAAATTCTCCGACATAAGAACACTCATATAAGTATATCCGGCGACACTTTTCTGACTTGACACTTCGTGGGGATTGCGCGGTTCCGAATCGGAATGCGCTAAATCCAGTACTCTGGTGAAACTCGTGACTCCTGTTTGGGCGTTTGATCGGCTTTGATCAGGTAGGTAGAGAGTCAATACTAAATTTAGGCAGTTTAACTCAAGTATCCAACACAACAGGCCTCCTGCAAAGGGATAAAATCCAAGAACAAAAATGCCACCAGACAACTCGGCGCGAGAATGTCTGATGGCAAAAGATTAATTTTCTGATTCTTAAGTCTAGCTGTTTTTTTCCAACGCCTTACGGCAATAATCAACACATTTTGCAACTTCCTTTACAGCATCGGATCCTTCTGGTACCTGATATTCAAGTTCAATGGTGGCTGGAAAGGAATACTTGTTCTTTTTCATCAGCTGCAGAACGGGGACGATAGGGGTATCTCCGGTTCCCCACGGCATGTTATCGCCACCGTTGGCTTTTGACTTGCGGTCCTTTACATGCATACTATAAATGCGGTCGTGCTTAGCCTCGAGTAAAGGGATCGGATCGAATCCTGCCGCCACATAGTGACCAATATCGCAGTTGAGGCCATTGTATTTCGCCTGTTCAAGTGCCTCGTCCCACGCCGTAATGGTTTGTTGCAGGTGGCCGTGATATCCAATTCCAACCTTATACTTATCGGCCAAATCCCCAAGGCGTTTGCTTTGGGCGCTGCTGGAGGGAAGTTCCACCGTGACATGACTTGCGCCTAACTCTTTGGCTGAACGCAATGCATATTCTATTTCTGCATCTGAATTCTTTTCACCAAGTGCGCCCGGTTTCCATGCGTATATAGAAACACCGGCATCGTTATACATCTTCCGAAGTTGCTTGAACTTATCCATCGATACGGTTGAACGCCATTCAGCAATCTCTTTGGCTTTCTTATCCTGTTCAGCTTGTTGTTCCGGGGTCGGTTGCGGTCTGGGTCCTGTAGGAAATGATCTTGGTTCAGTTGTCGTATGTGGCGCGCCGGCGAACGCTTCCCCCGTATTGCCCATAAGTTCAATCGCGCTGATATTACAGTCGATGCAGTACTTCAGCAATTGTTCCGCGTTGCATGGCATACTTCGGAACGAATAAGAAATGACGCCTATTTGTATACCGCTGAACTTTGAATTGGGCTTTCCCAGGTTTCTCAATATAGCGGGAGCTCCAATAGGAGTACTGAGATGCAAATGCAAATCCAGCTGCCGCGACTGCTGATTTTCCAATGAACGCACGTCTTGACAGGGGTGCAGAGTCTTTCTTATTATTCTTTTTCATGTCTGTTGTTTTTAGAATGCAGGCGACCAGTTGATATCTCAATTCGTGGAACGCCTTGTTTGAAACATTTTAGAATGAAGCTAAGAGTTTTAATTAAATTGTCTATCAATTAAATATAAAATGATAAATCGTGCATGGCTTCTCCTCGGTTGTACAGGCATTTGCATGCTTGCAGTGACGAGTTTCACAACCAGCCATTTCCAAAAAGCTACTCCGCTGTTTGATGGACGGTCCTTCCGTGGTTGGGAGGGTGATACCGTGAAAACCTGGCGCATTGAGAATGGTTCTATTGTCGGCGGGTCATTACAAGAAACAGTCCCTCGAAACAATTTCTTATGCACCAGGAGGAGTTATTCCAATTTTATACTGCGCCTGAAGTTCAAGCTGATTGGTAATTCTGGTTTTGTCAATGCGGGGGTTCAGTTCCGAAGCCAACGACTGACAAATCCCGCTCACGAGATGATAGGCTATCAGGCGGATATCGGTCCAAAGTATTGGGGTAGCCTCTACGATGAATCGCGACGCAATAAAACGCTGGTGCTGCCCGATTCCGTAACAATGGACCGATTGGTAAGAAAGAATGATTGGAATGATTTCGAAATCAGGTGTGATAACCGCCATATAAAAATATTTCTCAATGGTGAACAGACAGTAGATTATATAGAGTCAGACCAATCCCTGCCTCAGTCAGGATTGATCGGACTTCAGATCCACGGTGGCGGGAAGGCAGAGATTTATTACAAAGACCTCATGCTGACTGAATTAAAATAATCATCACTGCAAAAGAATCGTTTGACTGAAATGATACAAAAAGTCGGCATTGTAATCACCCTTTTCGTATTTCTAAACCTCATGGTCGCTTGTAATATCGTAAATGAAAAGTACGATACGATAACTGATGCAATGGATGAATCCGGTTTCGCCACGCCACGCACGGTGAGTCAAACCCCTTTCACGGTTCCGTTATCTCCCGAGGAAAGTATTAAGACATTTCGTTTGCCAATTGGGTATCACCTGGAAGTAGTGGCAAGCGAGCCAATGATCTCTGAGCCGGTAGCCATTGCGTGGGATGGAAATGGACGAATGTTTGTTGCTCAGCTTGAAACGTATATGCAAACTGTTGATGCAGCGGGACAAAATGAACCTCGTAGCAGGATCATGTTGCTCGAGGATACTAATGACGATGGCAGGATGGATAAAGCTTCGGTGTTTCTCGACAGCCTGTTATCACCCCGTATGCTGTTGTGCGTTGGCCGCGAACTATTTGTCAATGAAACGAACACGTATAACATCTATGCTTATCATGGATAGTGATGGTGACGGGATGGCTGATCAGAAAAGACCGGTTTTTGAAAATAAGGAAAAAGCATTCGGCAATGTAGAGCATCAACGCAGCGGGCTGGACTGGAATCTTGACAATTGGATCTATGTAACAATAGATCCGGTACGTTTTAAGTACACAAACGGTCAATTGAAAGTGGATTCGTTGGTAAGTGGTTCGAACGGCCAGTGGGGCTTAACTCACGACAACCACGGACGCCTGTTTTTTAGTCGTGCTGCATCAGGGATTGCCGCGGCTGGTTTCCAAATTAATCCATCGTACGGGCAACTTGACTTTGAAAATGCGACACCTCCGGATTTTGGCGAGGCGTGGCCAATTATCAAAACGCCTGATGTTAACGGAGGCCCGCAAACGCTGCGTTCAGACAGCACGTTGCAAAATTTTACCTCCATCACGGGCCAGTCAGTGTTTCGGGGCGACAGACTTCCCAAAAGCATGCAGGGCGATTACCTGGTTGCCGAACCTGTGGGAAGGTTCATCCGAAGAGCTGACGTGATCGACACTGATGGAAGGATCTTTCTTTCCAATGTGTATTCCAAGGATGAATTTATCGCATCCACTGATATGAATTTCCGACCGGTCAATACCTACACCGGTCCTGACGGGTGCCTTTATATTGTAGACATGTACAGGGGAATTATTCAGGAGTCCACCTGGGCGCAACCGGGAAGTTTTTTGTACGCGCAGATTATGACCAAAGGACTTAACCGCAATATAAAGAATGGACGTATTTATAGAGTGGTATTTGATGGTTTGAAACCAGGGCCGTCGCCTCGTATGCTCGATGAGCCGGTTGATAAGCTTGTTACTTTCCTGGATCATCCTAATGGATGGTGGAGAGATAATGCACAGAGGGAGATCATCGTCAGGAGAGACAAGTCAGTAGTCCCCGCGTTATTACAAATCGCGGCTGGCGAAAAAGGACCACTGGCAAAGTCTCCTTCTCCAATAGCAAGATTACATGCCCTGTGGACCTTGGAGGGACTGGACGAAATTAATGAGGAAATAATATTGAAATTCTTAGGTGACCCCGACATTCAAATAAGAAAAACTGCAATCCGGTTGAGCGAACCCTATTCTAAAGCGCAATGAAAATTCAGTCTTGTCTGCGCTGAAAAACATGGCTAGCGATAATAGTCAGGATGTGCTCGGCCAATTATTATTGTCGTTAAGCATTTCCAAATCGCCAGAAGCAAAATCAATTGCTCAGTTGGTGATGAAAGAAAACGAAGGCAATGAATTTCTATCCGGAATCCAGCAGAGCATACAAAAGAATGAAGAAGTAAAAAGATATGGCTACAAACTAACGGCGCTGAAGGAGCCTGATAGAAAGTCGGTGATAGAAGGTGCTACGATCTTTAAAACACTTTGTACCACTTGTCATGGTCCCGAAGGCCAGGGTTTGTCGACGCACATAGCACCTCCTTTAATAAGCAAGTTTAAACTTATTGAACGCAGGGATGGGGTAATCAAAATTATGCTTCACGGTTTGACTGGACCTGTGGATGGCGTAAAGTATAATGAATTTATGCCAGGCATGGGAGCCAACAGTGACGCATGGATCGCGTCTGTATTGAACTACGTCCGTTACGACTTATGTATGCGGAGTTTCCCAAGGATGGGAGAAGGATACATCAACTGGGTCATTATTCAACCTGAAGAAGTTAAGAAGATACGAGAGCAGTTTGCAGGAAGGACAAAGCCCTGGACATGGGAAGAAATCCTTGCCGATGAAAAACAGAAGTAAGCACACCATTTGGTCAAACTAGAGCTTGTCATCGAAATGAGAAAATCACATATCATATTACTTGTTATTGCAATGGCGCCAACGTTGTGTTTTCCGCAAGGCAGTAATAAATTTTATTTCGGAGCGGACTTGTCGTACGTAAATCAGATAACGGATTTTAACGGTGTATATAAAGACAAAGGACAAGAAAGAAGCCCTTACCGCATATTCAAAGATCATGGTGCAAATATTATTCGATTCAGACTTTGGAATAACCCGGTATGGACAAGGGAGATTTATGGGAATGACGGCAAGCAGCTTTACAACGATATTAAGGATGTTGAAAAAGGGATAAAGCTGTGCAAAAGAACAAGGCCTCGAAGTGCTGCTCGATTTTCACTATTCAGATACCTGGGCCGATCCGGGCAAACAGGAAATTCCAAAGGCATGGAAGGACATCAGATCGATTGATGTCCTGGGGGATTCAGTCTACCGTTTTACATTTAACATACTGACCTATCTGGACAAGAAGGGATTGATGCCGGAGTTCGTCCAGGTTGGCAATGAGATAAATTGCGGAATGTTATATACGAATGCGCCTGAAGGATTTCCACCTTGCAACGCATGCAATGGGAATTGGAAGAATTTGGGTACCGTGCTCAACCAGGCTATACGTGCTGTTCGCGACGTTAGTTCAAAGTCCTTGATAAAATCCAGGATACTACTTCACGTTGCTGATCCTAAAAATGTCGAATGGTGGTTTGATAATGTAACCGCCCAGGGTAAAGTTGTCGATTTTGACATGATAGGATTTTCTTACTACCCAATCTGGCATACAACGGATCCCGCTGGCTGCGCTTTCTTCAAAAGTTGCGGCATTTAGGTCGAAATATAATAAGCCCATCATGATCCTTGAAACGGCTTATCCATGGACAACAGACAATCATGACGCATACACGAATATTTTTGGATCGCAACCGGCAATAAACGGTTTTCCCTATAGCGTGAAAGGTCAGTTTGATATGATGAAGGCAATCACCCAGTCGATGAAAGAGGGCGGAGGCTCAGGAGTTGTGTATTGGGAAGGTGCATGGATAACATCGGAATTGAAAGACCTGTGGGGACAGGGCTCCGCATGGGAGAATTGTACGCTTTTCGACTTTGAGGGAAATGTCATGGAATCTATCGACTTCATGAGATACAACTACAAAAACTAAATCATCCCTATTTAATTATGTTTATCGGACACTTTGCAATGGGCATGGCCTGCAAAAAGATCGAGCCGGCAGTTTCCCTTGGCACATTATTTCTTGCGGCACAATTCCTCGACTTGCTTTGGCCAACTTTGTTACTACTCGATGTCGAGCATGTGTCTATCGAACCGGGTGTTAGTAAGGTTACGCCACTGGCCTTTACGGATTATCCGATATCTCATAGCCTGCTGGCCGTTCTGGGATGGTCAATTGTCTTTGGTGTAATCTATTTTTTAATTACGAAGAATAGACAAGGGTCTGTTTTATTGGGAGCGCTCGTGCTGAGCCATTGGATACTCGATGCCATCGTCCATATTCCAGACCTGCCGCTTTATCCAGGCAACTCGCCAAAAGTTGGATTAGGATTGTGGAACTCAATGACGTTGACCGTGTTAGTTGAAGGAATAATTTTTATATCGGGCATCGTGGTCTACGTCAACGCCAAACGAATACTCACTGAGAAGGTCAATTGGCGTTTCTGGAGCCTTGTCGTTTTCCTCGTGATCATTCACATTGTGAATTTTGTGGGACCACCTCCGCCATCGGTTGCAGCGATCGCCTGGGCTGGTCATTTGCAATGGTTGTTTATTCCTTGGGCATGGTGGGCCGACAAGCGTTAACCGTTAATCGTTATCCGTTAACCGTTATCCGTTATCGTAGTTCATTGGACATTGGACATTGGACATTGGACATTCACGTTCGACATCCCCAGCTTACTGTTTCGACAGTGCAAAACCAACCAGTACTTTTAGGGGAACACAACAACAAAATCATCTCAGGGTTTATACGGAGAACTCATAAATTATTAAGTCGTTCTTGACTGCCATTCAAAAGGAAAAATTGCCATTGAAGAGGAAATCGTAAGCCAGCACGGCTGGAGACGTTACACTTATTTCCTGATCAAAATTTAACCGCATTGATGTAAGTTTTTTGCGCTTTAAACACCTGTTGCGAATTATGTTTATTATTTCTTTGTACAGCAAAAAAAGCATTTTATTGATTCATGCAGCATAGCGCAATATTACTCTTCTTGATTTTTTCTGTTAGTGCGCTGTATGCGGGAGAAGGAGACAGCAAGAAAGCGTCGCCGTGAAAAAGAGGCATTCCGGGTTGAGGAATCGCCAGTCATTGACGGATCCATCGACGAAGAAATCTGGCAGCACGGAGGTGAAAAAGTGAAATTCGTGCAGTACCAGCCTCACAATGGCAAGGCATCTGAATTTGAAACGTCCGTGCAAATTGCATATAGCGATAAGGCAATCTATGTCGCGGCACGAATGTATGATCCCACACCTGACAAAATACTCAGAGAGTTTGGTAAACGCGATGAGTCAGGACGAAATGCGGATTCATTCGGATTCATACTTGATCCCTACAACGGCGGCATGAATGCCTTTTCTTTTTCTGTAACGGCCGCCGGCGTTCAAATCGACCATTTCATATCCGGTGGCAATCAGTGGGATAGAAATTGGGATGCGGTCTGGAATAGCGCAGTAAAAATTGATGAAGCCGGATGGTCAGTTGAATTTGAGATTCCATACTACGCGATTCGGTTCCCACGTCAGGAAGTACAACACTGGGGTGTGAATTTTTTTCGTGGAGTAAAGCGAAACCAGGAAGAGGCGTATTGGAGTCCCGTCGATAATTCTCAAGCAGGGATTTGTCAACCAGGCAGGGCTGCTTACCGGAATAAAAAACATTGAACCTCCGCTTCGACTTTCATTCTCGCCGTATGTCACTACAGCATTCCAGCACGATGGCTCGACAGGAAAACAGAAGTTTTCATTTACGGGAGGCATGGATCTGAAATATGGCATTAACGAAAGTTTTACCGTCGACGTGAGTCTGATTCCGGATTTCAGCCAGGTTCAATCCGACAACGTTGTGCTGAATTTGTCGGCTTACGAAGTTCGTTATGCTGAGAATCGACAGTTCTTCACGGAAGGAACGGAATTATTCGACAAAGGAAATCTCTTTTACTCCAGAAGGGTAGGATCGACATTCGGAGACGTTGATTACGATGCGGAAAAGGAAGAGATCGTAAGTCAACCTGTATCTGCAAATCTCTTGAATGCAGTGAAGCTTTCGGGACGGAATAAGAAAGGACTAGGGTTGGGAGTATTCAATGCCATCACGAATAAGACATACGCCAAATTGAGGAACCTTGAGTCTGGTGAAGAGCGCGAGGTCCAGGTAGACCCATTGACAAATTTTAATGTTGCCGTTATTGACCAGAACCTGAAAAACAATTCGAGCATCAACTTTACCAATACAAATGTCACACGTGCAGACGGCGGCCGGGATGCCAATGCTTCGGGTTTGACGGTGTCCTTGAATGATAAATCTCTTCAGTATCGTGTCAGGGCTTTTGGAAGCTATAGTGCCGTGAATCAGAAAGATGATGCTGGAAGATTTGTAACGACACCGGGTTATAAGTACTCGGTCGAGTTAGGTAAGGTCAGCGGAAACTGGCAGTATGGAGTTGCCAGAAGTGTTGAAACTGATAAGTATCAAATTAATGACCTGGGCTTCCTTCAGGCGGCGAACAGTGTTGCGCATTCGGGATACTTCAGGTATAACTTACTGAAGCCGTATCGGAAACTGAATAGGTTCAATACCACACTTTCGTTGTATGATGCGAATGATGTTCAAGCCTGATGCTTTCTCTGGTTTTAATGTATCGATAAACACCTATGCGCAGTTCAAGAATTTCTGGGGAGTAGGAATGCGTTATGGTGCTAACCCCGTTACCGGTCATGATTATTTTGAGCCAAGGACCGAAGGTTACCAACTTAATGTTGCACCGTCTGCGAGCTACAATTTTTCTATTGAAAGTGATGGAAGAAAGTCACTTAAAGGAAACATCTACTCGGGCCGCGCGACCCGCAATGAGTGGGATCTAACCTCGGATTGGGTGGGCTTGTTTTTGAGGTATCGTGTCAACAACAAATTGTCATTTAATGTTGAGGTGAATGCGGAAGATACGAATGGTAGCAGAGGTTATGTCACGACGCAGACCGATGAAAACAACACCTTGAAAGAAATTGTCTTCGGCGAGCGTGACATCAGATCAGCGACGAACATCGCGGGACTTAATTATACATTCAACAACCGGATGGGCATGAACTTAAGAGTCCGTCATTATTGGAGTCGTGTAAAATACGACGAATTCTTTCGACTGGACCAGGATGGCAGCCTTCAACAGACTGATTATTCGGGTGTATCTGCTGAAGGCACAGCTGAGCACGATACAAACTTTAATGCGCTCAATGTTGATTTCTCTTACTTCCTCCAGGTAGCACCTGGTTCTTTCCTTAACCTTGTGTGGAAAGATGCGATCAGCTCTCTTACCAATGAGGCGGACCTAAATTACATTCAGAGTTATCGTCAGGCGGCAGATTCTCCTCAAGTCAATAACGTGTCTCTGCGATTCACCTACTTTATTGATTACCTCTCGTTGAAGAAAACTGTAGGTAAAATTTAATCTTCCTCACGCCCAACAAATGACGCGATAACCCATCTCGGCTGAAACAGGTTATCCGTTTTATTACTACTCACTACTTACTACTGACTGCTCATTGCTCATCGCTCACTGCTCACGGCTACATGAGTTCTATGAACTGAGTGACTTTCCACTGGCCGTGCCAGACGAATGCATTCTCGATCCGGAGTGTATATTCTTTCCCTTCTTCACGAAACACAATGTCCAGTTGAGCATGGTTTTCGTATCCCTGTAAGTCGACCTTTTTTACACGCACAAACTCGATCTTTTGCCAATCAATCCCACGCTTGCTGCCCTCTGTAATAACAGAAGTGAACGCTTCTTTCACGGAGGGGATCAACTCCTGTTCGTATCGTGTGGCGAATTCACGTTTGGCTTCTGTGAGAAAGCCTCCGTAAAGTTTGTCGTTTGCGTCCATGATTTGATGGAAGTCGGAAAGCGTCGGAAGCATTGCACGGTATTCTTCAATCGATCTTGTACGAAGTGCGTGAATAACTTTTGATGCAATTTGCTCAGGTGAATTTGTCAACGAAGGATTGTTTTGCATTCCCGTTGATAACATTGAAAATAATGTGAGAATGGTGAACGGTTTCATAAAAGTTTAAAAGTTAAATGTTGGACAATTGATTATTTCATGGAAATCACATGCTTGGGAGAAATCGGTGCAGGGACATTATTGTGGATTGGCTTAATGGATTTCAGATAAGTAAAGACCGCTTCGAGATCATCATCGCTCATAGTCTTATACATTTGCCATGGCATGGGTGGAAGCAATGGTCTGCTTCCGTCAAGACCTTTATATAATCCCTTCCGAATAGCGCGCTTGAATTGTTCAAGACTCCAGTTTCGAATACCAGTATCGTCAGGGGTGAGATTGGCCGAAAAGGATACACCCCATGGGCCGACGAAGGAAGTAAGATCGTTGCTGAACAGTACCCAATCAGTGGTCTGCACTGGCGGCGGCACGATATCCTTTTCCGGGTGACCCGATAGCAGCCGGGTTGTGTCCACGTCCCAGCCCTCGGGTGTCATGACCTTCGGAGAGTGACAATCATGACATGCTCCGATAGTTACCAGGTACTTACCGCGTTTGATAAGTTCCTTCTTGTTATCAGTTGCCTTTTCTTTTTCGTCCTTGATATCTGCGAGCGGGCCAGTGCAGGAGGAAGCAATTGCCGTAAACACGCCAAGGATAAGTGAGAGACTATTCAGGTTTTTCATGTTTTTGTTCGTTTATGATGCGGTTTAACGGGGAGCGCCGGGGCCACATCCTACGAGAAAAAGAGGATTTGATACGTTAAAACATCTTTATGCTGCCGCGCTGGGGTTTGGAAAAAAGTGGCGCGTGATTACCTCACTGTGTAACCTATTTTAAACTATTCCGTGAAAGGAAGCAGTTCTTCTAATAGCTGAAATAAAAACAGGGTAATACTTGGCGTATGAATAGCGCTTATAACTTTATTACCGTTAATAATCCAAACATTCCCATTCTTTCGACCGGGGATAGTTTGTCAACTCCGTTCGGGCAATTCCTCAGTGCTCCCTTCGATGAGCGCAACATGTTTGAGGAGTCCGTCGCTCAGGTACAATGCCACGACATGTATCTGCCCAACTTTTCGATCCGTGCTTCAAAAGGAGTATTTCACCAGGAAGCAAAACTTGTTAACTGTGACAATCAAGGTTTGGACCTCCTTGGAAGTTGTATCTTCCTGCAGGGCACAATAAAGTCATTGAGAGGACATCAGCCTGAGGGTGTTGAAGGTTATGCTGGTTCGCAGAATTTCAAGTATGATCCGCATAATGAATATACTCACGTTGTTGCTGCGGATACGGCATTTCATCTTTTACATTTTTCGTACACCTACGACTATTTCAGTGAGTTCCTTCCTGAAAATGAACGATGGGCCGACACGTTAAAGGCCAAGATCGAAAACAAAGAACGGATCCTTGGTGATCGGGTGATTCGACTAACGGGATGTCAACAGCAAGCACTGCGGAATATTTTCAATTGCCCTCTTGAGGGAAAGTTTGGGTATTTGTTGATTGAGACGTCGATCGTTCAGCTAATCCTTATTCAGCTACACGAGCTTTTTCGGGTTGATCATTCAACGACTTTAGGCGTGACCAGCAGGCGCGATAAAGCATTGATGGAAGAGATTAAGGATTATCTCTCTGAGACTTTTTTAGACGATCATTCGATCGCCGACCTTTCAAGGCGTTTCGGCGTCAACACGAATAAACTGATGTCGCTTTTTAAATCTATATTCAACCAAAGTATTTTTGAATACATCGGAACGATGCGCATGCAACATGCGCGCGAACTTATTCTCGAACGCGACATGTTGGTGACAGAAGCTGCCCGCACCATTGGCTACAAAAACCCCAACCATTTTTCTGCCGCCTTCAAAAGACATTTCGGTGTCAATCCATCGAAGCTAAGGTGAATTCTGGCTACCTGGGTGCCTGGCTACCTGGGTACCTAGTCAATCAAAATGACTTTTCGACATGTATCATTGGCTTTCCTCTGCGGTTCTCTGCGTGAATTTACTCTGCGCGCTCTGCGGTTAAAAAAGTCAGGGCACACCTTATCGAATAACGAACCAATCTGGATCGAGGCACCGGCTACCGGACAGGGTTTTTGATCCGCAATGATTCTTCCGAAAATGCAAACGCATAAGGCCTAAATTGTTGCGGCATTCCAATACCTCATTGATTAAATCGGGAGATCAAATTATATTTATCTCTTATGGTAAGCTTCCTCATCATCATTGCCTTTGTTATTGTGTTTGCAATATTTTATTCGCGGCAAAGAAAAAACAAAAACACACCTATAGAATTTCCCATAACGTGGAAACACATCCTTAACGAAAAGGTCATCTTCTATCAACACCTGAATGATGCAGACAAAAAGAGATTCGAAAAAGATGTCATGCGATTTATTTCAAACGTCCGCATTACCGGCGTTCGAACGGAGGTTGACATGACAGACAAGTTGTTGGTGGCAAGCAGCGCCGCTATCCCCGTCTTCGGCTTCCCTGATTGGGATTACACCTTCCTCGATGAAGTACTACTTTATCCCGGTTCGTTTGACAGCAAATACACTATCAATAGTAAAGAGGAAACTATCACCGGAATGGTAGGATCAGGCGGAACAATGGAAGGAAAAATGATACTTTCAAAACCTTCCCTGCATGGCGGATTCACTAACAGCTCTGATAAGCAAAACGTCGGCATCCATGAATTCATTCATCTTCTTGATAAAGAGGACGGTACCATCGACGGAATTCCTACGGTCCTCAACGGAAAAACTTATGCTCTGCCGTGGCTTGAGTTAATACGCGCTAAAACCGCGGAAATTGTCAAGGGTAGGAGCGATATCAATGAATACGGCGCTACGCACGATCGTGAGTTCCTTGCCGTAGCGGGCGAATATTTTTTCGAACGACCACAACTCCTTCAGAAAAATCATCCGGAATTATATGAATTGCTTTCAAAAGCTTTTCAACAGGATACTGCTAACACGTTGAAAACCAGCATACGACCCAAGACAGAACTTCAACGCAACGATCCGTGCCCTTGTGGTAGCGGTAAGAAGTTCAAAAAATGTTGTATGACTAAAGTTGCATAAAATGTTACACGACCTTTCAATGATTACAAAAACTTTCTTTACATTTGTTCATATGAAAATCACGCAGTTCAATATGGATTCAAAGGCAATGCTAGTCATTGTGCGCAAGCGTTATGCCTTGGGCCGGGATTGTGTTCTTGAATAGATTCATTGTTAAATGATCAGATAAAGAAAGCCCGGGCCCAAATGTCCGGGCTTTTTTACTTTAAAGACTTTGATTTATGACAATTGAAAATATAATAGCCACTATAAGAAACGAATTGATCCGTTCGATCTCCGCTTTGGATGAATGGTTTGATAAGGATGAACCTATATTGGACCATAGACCGTCAGGTAGCGAATGGAACGTGCGCGAATTGCTGGAACATGTCATGCTGACGAACCGGTTCTTGCTGATCCTTATTGATAAGGGAAGCTCGAAAGCGTTGCGGCAACAGCATGATGGCAACTTTGATCACCTATTAGAGGACTATTGTCTTGAAAACGGAGCAATGCTGGAAATCGGAATCCACAAATCATTCGACTGGCACCGACCGGAGCATATGGCCCCAACGGGACAATTACCACTGCGTGAAGTAAGGGACGAGATCAGAGACCAGCTCAACCGTTGTCTCATCCATCTCGAATTGTTGGAAAATGGCGAAGGATTGCTATTTAAGACAACTATGACCGTCAACGGACTGGGTAAGCTCGATGTATACCAGTTCATTTATTTCCTGGCTTTGCACGTACGACGCCATCTGCAGCAGCTTGAGGGCATCTTAGAGGATTACAACGATGCCATCGAAATGTAATCTGAACGAGATTCGGGTTTCAATGCTTTTGCATGTCGATCTTGCGCTGTACAAATTCTGTTAGAGTCGATGGATGTTGAATCCGGATCTCATCGATCAGACCAAGAATGAATCGGGATATGCCCTCAAAGTTGGAGAACGGTCCATGGAAGATGTATCCGTCATCCGTCTTTTGAATGTATGGGATGCATAACGGATGTTCCTCTCTCATCAACAGATATGCACGCAGGCTTAGGTGTAGGGTCGCCCATGAGATTGAGTCTCCTGTCATTCCGAAGATGTCTGTTTGGTTCTTTTGATGTAATTCTTCGAACTCAAATTTCTTTTTCACCTCAACAATTTCACCGATGCGGTCAAGCTTGAATTGTTTACAGATTTTGTCGCCTGTATCCAGTGCAACGATGGATTGGTAGTTGTCTCCAAAATGAACGGGTTCCACAAGCCGGTCACGAATTTCGTTGCTGTTTGCGGAATGATAATTCTTTAATACGACCTGTTCCTTTTCTTTGATGGCCTCTGCTAGTTGATCCACAAATTTTCCCAGCCTCGCTTTCAGGAACAATCGCGGCATGCTGTCGATCTCCGAGTTAAGACTGAGTTTTTTCAACAAGATGTTCTTAAGCGGATTGTCAGTTGCACCCGCAAGGATGAGTTTTTTGATCAGTCGTGTCTCTTCCACGGAAAATTGTGATTGTGTTGGATCATCCTCTGATGTGATTATGAAGTAACGATTCTCAAAATCCTTCTCGATCAGGAAGTCCACTTCTTCAAGTAGTTTGAGGTAGCGGTAGATAGTACGCTCACTGGTATCAAACCGTTCGGCCATTTGCTTAATGGTCCAATGGCCCGATTTCAGCACGGCAATAATTTGAAAGAGCCGCAACAGCTTAGCCTGTGGGATGATAGACTCCGGCTTTTTCACGGTTTTTTTCATGAGGCCTCAAAATACCAATTTTATGGCATTTGGCGGGTTTGACACAAGCTGTCACAGGTGCACGGTATTTTTGATTCAAACATTAACGCCAATGGAAACGCTTAAATCAACATCATTGCTAGTGAAATGCCCTCATTGTGGCAACAAATTCTCACCGGAAGAGGCGATACAGCACGACTTGAGAGCGCAGCTTGAAGGGGAGTTTAATGAACGGCTTCGCGACAACACTCGAATGTTGACGGATAAAATAAGGAATGAGGAAAAAGAAAGAGTTCAGGGGCAAGTCCAGAGGCTGGAGGAAGACGGTAAAGCGAAGGCTTTAAAGTTAAAGGAACTCGAAGGCAAAGCATTGTCAGTAGCCGAGCGCGAAAAGCAGTTGAAGGAACGCGAAGAGCGGAGTGAACTGGAAATGAAGAAACGTTTGCTCGAAAGAGAAAAGGTATTAAAGGAACAACTGGAGAAGAATGCTATGGATAAGGCGCTTTTAGAAGTTCGTGAACGGGAGCAAAAGCTTACCAGGGACCGCGATACTATGGAGCTCATGTTGAAGAAAAGAGTAATGGAAGAAGCGGAGAAAGCGCGGGAGGAGGAAAGGATGAAAAATGCGGAGCTTCAGAAGAAGTTGGACGATCAGGTACGTCTCGTAAATGAAATGAAGAGAAAGTCAGACCAGGGAAGCATGCAGATGCAGGGCGAAGTCCAGGAGATTGCTATTGAGGAATTCCTTGAATCAACTTTTCCAAGAGACGTCATCGAAGAGATTTCTAAAGGCAAACGCGGCGGTGATTGCGTGCATATCGTTCGCGACCAATATGCTAATGAATGTGGCCGGATACTTTACGAAAGCAAACGAACCAAACATTTCAGTTATGATTGGATCGCAAAGATCAAGGATGACATGAGGTTGCAACAAGCGGAGCTTGCTGTAATTGTTACCGAAGCATTTCCGGAAAGCATGACGCGATTTGGTCAGGTAGACGGTGTTTGGATCTGTTCTTTTGTTGAGTTCAAAGCCTTGTCGTTGTTGTTGAGGAATAATCTCATTCGAATCGGCGAGATCATGTCGGCGCAGGAAAACAGAGGGGAAAAGATGCATATGATATACAGTTACGTTACCGGCAATGAGTTCCGACAGAAACTCGAAGCCGCCTTTGAATCCTATCACGACATGCAGGAAGACCTGGTTAAGGAAAAGACGTTGTTTACCAGTCAATGGGCTAAGCGCGAAAAAAAACTACTTAAGGCGATGGAGAACCTTGTATGTCTTTATGGCGATGTCAGAGGTATTGCAGGTGGTGCAGTTCAGGAGATTAAAGCTCTTGAAATGCCAGATATAAATCTACTCATGGAAGATTAGAATAGTGGGAGGAAAGGCAGCAGTAAATACCTGAGTGTTGATTGTTGATTTATTGCCTGCCCGACGAAGCGTCTCGCGCAGGCGGGAGTGTTGAGTGTTCTGGTCGGATACAGTAGGTTCTAAAAAACACTCAACACTCAACACTCGATAAGTCAACACTCAAGTAGTGTCTGCTTCATATCCCTTATACCCTATACCCTATACCCTTATACCTTATACCCTTATCCCCTTATACCTTTAAAAAGTGTTGGCTGAATATAGATAGCGTTAGAAAGCAGCTTTTGCCAGCTGCTTTCTTTTTTTACGCCTGTTTTACACCCGCGGGTAAATCAAAGTCATGTCAATACATTACATTGTATATGATTTCTATAAACTAAGAAATGCCAATTGAATATGACTAACCGCAGGACCTTTATCAAACAATCGGGCATCGCGGGCGCCGGACTTTTCGTTGCGCCAAATGTGTTCAGTTTCGTCGGATCACCAGCCGAAAAAGTGGTGATCGGGATGATGGGAACGAACAGCCGTGGATTTTATCTCGCCAGGATGCTGGCTAAGCTTCCTAATGTAGAGGTTGGTTACATCTGCGACGTCGACGAGACCGTGATGGCAAAGACTATCGCGGAAATTGAAAAAGAAACTGGCAAGAAACCAAAAGGTGTAAAAGATATTCGGTCCCTGGTTGAAACTAAGGACATTGATGCAATTGCTATCGCTGCACCAGATCATTGGCATGCTCCCGCCGCTTTGCTTGGTGTAAAAGCTGGGAAACATGTTTATGTTGAGAAACCATGCTCCCATAGTCCGGCGGAGGGGGAAATGCTGGTTGCGGCAGCATCCAAATACAACAAGCTGATTCAGATGGGAAGCCAGCGTAGATCTTTTCCCAAAGTAATGGAAGGAATACAGGCGTTGAAAGAAGGTGTTATCGGCCGGGTATATTTTGCCAAGGGTTGGTATGCCAACGGACGCAAACCCATTGGTGTTGGAAAAGTAGTTGCACCGCCGGCGACGCTGGATTTTGAACTTTGGCAGGGACCCGCGCCGCGCAAACCGTACAAAGACAACCTCGTGCACTACAACTGGCACTGGTTCTGGAATTGGGGAACGGGTGAAGCGCTAAACAATGGAACCCACGAGATCGACGTAATGCGCTGGGGCCTCGGAGTGGATTATCCAACGAAGGTGGTATCCGCAGGTGGCCGCTTTGCATATAAGGATGATTGGGAAACACCGGATACACAGACCATAACCATTGAATTCGCGAATAATACTGCCATGACCTGGGAAGGCAGAAGTTGCAATGATTTTCCTGTAGAAGGAGTGGGCAGAGGGGTGATCTTTTATGGTGAAAAGGGAACGATGATCATTCCTGGTGGCGACGACTACAAAATTTATGATACTGCCAGTAAGCTGATCAAGGAAGTAAAGACAGATATTCAGCAGGCGGATGCGACGAACACAATGGGAATGGGGGAACGTCTGGATGGTTTGCATTTGACGAACTTTGCGGAATCTGTTAGAGGCAAGTCAACGCTTACGATGCCGATTTCAGAAGGACATAAGTCCACGTTGTTACCTCAGCTGGGTAACATCGCTTACCGGACCGGAAGGACTCTTTATATTGATCCTTCAAACGGTCATATCAAAGACGATAAAGAAGCGTCAAAACTATTTAGCCGTGAATATGAAAAGGGGTGGGAAATGAAATTGTAGATTTTCGTGAAGTGCCAATAAATCAAAAGGATCCGTCGACACTGTCAACGGATCCTTTTTTTTTGTCAAATTCGATATGGCGAAAAAATTACTTAAGGTCTGTCTACACAGCAAGGACAATAATATATCTCTTAATGAAAGTAAGGCCTGCGTTTCCTTATACCCTATACCCTTATACCTTATACCTTATACCTTATCCTTATCCCCCTGTCCCCTCATGAGGTTCATTCCTCAATCCGTGCATGCAATTGATCAACGACCTGAACTGATGATAGGTGGCCTTCCAGATGTGACCTTTTAATCCTGTTTTCTTATCGGGTTGTTTATCAAGACCTCCTTCAAACCAATCGCCATATTCATGGTCTATAAGATTGGTGTCGCAATAATGCCAGAGCTTCTCAAACTTCTCGTAATACTGGTGTTCGTCGTCAGGAAAAAGCTTCGACATCATCAAGAGTGTATTAAGTCCTTCCGCTTGTGCCCACCAATTCTTTGTGTCATGCGTGATCGTTACGCCGGGGCGATCTTTGAAATAGTATCCTTCATCATAAAATCCGCCAGCATTTTCATCCCACCCGAACTTCAGGGCATGATCAACCATCTTCTTGGCTATACGCAAGGTGGTGGTGTCATCCTTCAGACCCAAAACATGGGACGACTCCAGCATCAGGTAAGCAGTCTCCACATCGTGTCCAAACGAAACGTGGTCGAGTCGATGATGCTTTTCAATTACCGATTCTGCCGAGTCACGGAATGACACAGGTTTCCAATCCGGGGTGAGGAACAGAATCAAATAACCATTGGGATGAGTAATAGTGTCACGAATGAGAAAAAGCATTTCCTGCAGGCGTTCGCGAACACGATTATCAGGCCAGACGCTATATAGTTCAGTGAACGCCTCCAGCAAATGAATAGAACTATTTTGATCCTTGTAACCCGTCTCTGCAACGGAAGGAACCGACGCATCCCGTGGAATAGGAGTGCCGTCGCGTTTCATGTGTTGAAAGTATCCCTTCTGCAGAGGATCGTGACTGTGCTTTTCCATCCACGCAAACGCTTCCTTGGCAAGAGCAAGGGCAGCAGTATCCTTAGACGCTTTGTAATATGCTGAAAGACCGTAGATACCGAATGCATTTCCATAGGCAGTCTTTTCTTCGCCAGGATTGGACTTCGGATTTCCTTTTTTGTCTACGAGCGTATGAAACCCTCCGAATTCCTTGTCCCACATTTTATCCCTCAGAAACATAAAGCCATGCTTTGCGCTCATGAGATAATGGGACGTTTCGGGATACAGTTCGGCTGCCTTCGAATTTGCTCCAAATGTGTCGTGACTGCGTAACGATCATTTTGTCCTGTGGGCCGGTCGGCTTGAAATCATAGGTAAACGTGCTAAGAAATCCGCCGTCCTCCTGATCTACCGATTGAGGATACCATTTATCCAGCACCTCGGTTCGCGCGTGTTTCTCTATTATATCAGCCAGCTGAGCGCGGTCCTGATGCGTTTCATTTGTCTCCTTATTGGTACAAGAAGAAAACAGAAGGGTCAAAGAAGAGACGCAGGAAACAAACGTTTCTTTGCATAACAGTTATTGTGTTCAACTTTTATTGGGAAACTATGCGAGCGTGGCGTCTAAACTGACAGCTGTGTTGAGCAGTTTGGAGATAGGGCAGTTCGCCTTAGCATCTTGCGCGCAGGCATCGAATTTTTCCTTACTTATCCCAGGAATCTTTGCTTTTAATATAAGTTCAGACTTGGTGATAACACCGTTGTCAATGGTAATAAAACAATCAGTTGCCAGTTCATCTGCCGTAAATCCCGCGTCGGTGAGAACAAAGCCCAACTTCATGCTGAAACAGCCCGCATGAGCGGCGGCTACCAATTCTTCAGGGTTGGTTCCGACGCCTTCCGCAAATCTTGAACCAGCTGAGTATTGAGTCTTATTTAAAACCGTGCTCTGTGTTGTAAGGTGTCCTTTTCCGTCCTTGCCTGAGCCGGTCCATATTGCCGATCCTTTTCTTCTCATGTCTTTATATGTTTAGAGGTTTAACAATTTTTTTTGTTGTTTTGTGTAGAAAGATACTAAAATAAGGCGAAGTCATAAGAGTAAAAGAACTGATCGCTCTGCGGACTATCGCTTACGTTAGCGGGCACATGATTGTTTAGGCAAAAATAAAACCCACATTTTTGGTGTGGGGCTTCGGAAGGTAAAGTCTCTTCCCTTTCTCGGGTATCTCGGTCGCTCCCACGATAAAAGAATTCAACGATGAAGTTGCTTGTCCTTTGTAATACCGCGGCTTCGGCGTCTTCGCGATTTGTTGTGCTTTGTTCAGCAGATTTAAAAAATTTATTAATTGTTCGGGCGCTATTTAGACGCTTTTTCAGAAGTGCAAATTTTTCTCAAACCCATGGAAACCAAACTTGTATTGCATCACTTTGATTTTTGTGGAGCATAAGCGCTATACAAATCTCTATGCATGGTCAAACAGGTATTTTTTGTTGCCGGGCGAGTTGATCAACATTCAATTTGCTGCTTCCGATCGTATTGGCTAAGGCATTGAAAAACCCACGCGGTTTAAGGGAGGCTATTAACTTTGGATGGAGTAAAAAATGCTCCTGCAATCGTTTTCTTGGCGAATTTTCCGTAATATAGATGTATACTTTACACTTTATAATTATTTTGGCGTTGCGAGGGATTTAACAATAAAATAACCCTTACAAATTTTTTTAAACGACTTAGACCTGGACCTAACGATGGCTATGCTGAGGGAATATTCCGATGGGGCGCTGTTGAAATTATTACGGCAAAACGGGCTTGAAGCCTTCGAAGAAATCTACCGCCGTTATTGGAAACGATTATACTCAATGTCATACAAGCGCGTTCAATCACGCGAGATCTCTGAAGAACTAGTCCAGGATATTTTTACAAGCCTTTGGGTCGGCAAAGACAGGACCTCAATAGAAAATCTTTCAGCTTATTTGTTTTCCGCGGTTAAGTACAAGGTGATCAACCACCTCGCGAAAGAGTTGTCGAGAAAGAGCTATGCAGAAAAGCAGCTTGCCAGCGTAAAAGAAGATAATTCGACCGAAGAAGCCGTGCTGCTCGACGACCTCGAGGGAGCATTGAAGGACGCCATCGGAAAACTGCCAGCAAAACGTCAAATGATCTTTAAGCTCCACCGTCAGGAGAACCTTTCTATCAAACAGGTTGCATCGCAATTGGGAATTTCAGAAAAGACGGTCGAAAACCAGTATGGCAAAGCAATGAAAATGTTGAAGTTAAATCTGAAGCATTTCACCTGACCTGTTCGTTATCCGTTAATCGTTAATCGTAGCTACCATTCGGAGTTCCACATTGGACATTGGACATTCGGCGTTCAACCCACACACTCGCCCCCTCTCACTGCATTATCAGTTATCCATAATTCTTTTCAACATTCGGACACTCAAGGATTTTGGCCGTTGCCATAAAAAAATTATTCTCAGCTGAGTAGGGGAAACGCCCCTTCCGCCTGACTTACTTAATTGACCCCTAAATCGTTTGAAGTTTCGATTGGGGTAAAATAGCCAAGCAATGGAAAAGGAACACCTTTCTGGACTTCTTAAGAAGTATGTCAACGGTGAGTGTACGCCGGAAGAACTCAAACTTATAGACCAATGGTTCTCCTCTCACGAAGATAATCCGGATGATGATCGTCTCGTCGATATTGATGAACGGGAGAATCTGGAATCCAAAATGTTCGAGCGTATCAAAGCCAACGTTGAACTGAAAGCTGATGCTCCTGAACCTTCATCGCTTGGGAACGTATGGTACCGTGCCGCTGCAGCCATCGTCATCCTGATGGTAGCGGGTTTGGGAATCTATCTGTACAATGAAAAAGGATTATTCCCAAAGAATTCTGTTGCGGGTCCAATACCTAAGATTTTAAACGTCACTAATCATACTGACGCCGTTATGCGTAAAGTGCTTTCCGACGGAACGGTTATAGTGCTGCAGCCCAAGGGCAGCCTCCAGTTCCTTGAAGCGTTTCCCGTGGACAAGCGAGAGATAGTACTGAGAGGTGAAGCATTCTTCGACGTAACTAAAGATAAGAATCGTCCTTTTATCATTAATACCGGAGACGTTACAGTCAAAGTGCTTGGGACAAGTTTTAATGTACGGGCCTATGAGGGAGCAAAGGAAATATCCGTTGCCGTCAAAACTGGAAAAGTTTCTGTATATGCTAAAGGAGATGACGTTGATACAAAGCAAAAGGATTCGCCCGAAGAGATCATCCTGACTCCTAATCAGGAGGTTGTGTATAATACAATCGATGAAAATTTCTCAAGGAAGATCGTGGATGATCCGCAGATCATTCTTGAAAAGCCCACCTTATTTGCCATGGAATACGATGAGACTCCAGTTGCCAAGATATTCCAGGTGATCGAAGAAAATTACGGAATAGATATAGTGTACGACGACAAACAGTTGTCAGCATGCAGCCTTACCACTTCGATGTCAGAAGAGGGCTTGTATGAAAGGATCGAGATCATTTGCCAGGCTATTGGAGCCAGTTATGAGGTGAAGGATGCAAAGATTTTGATCAGCAGCGACGGATGCTTGTAAAATATTAGTAAAGCAAACCCAACAAAACCCGAGATGCCTATGCAATAGACTCCTACGAATCCCCCGACAAAAAAGTGGGCCGACGATGCTGGAACCATCATCAGCCCTGTCAATGCCCCCGACTGAGGTCGGGGCATCCAGTTTTTGCCCTATTAAACAAACAAAAACAATCAAAATTATGAAGAATAAACCTAATCCTATTCGAAATGCATTGCTATTCTTTATGAAAATCACGCTAATCCATATGTTGATTACCAGTGTAACCGTAATGATGGGTTATGCGGTAGATTCCAGCGGACAGGAGGTATTAGAGCGTAAATTGACTTTGCAGACAGAAAACGCGGATGTAAAAACAGTCCTGGCCGAAATCGAAAAGAAGGCGGACGTAAAATTTACCTACAGACCGCGCCTTATCAGGGATCTCGAAAACGTGAGCCTCGACGTCAAAGAGGCTCCATTATATGATGTTTTAGCGAAAGTTTTCGGCTCGTCTTTGGGGTATGAAGTAATCGGAAAACAGATCGTGCTCAAGGCAGTTCCAGCCGGTGAAGCGGATGACGAGGATGGTGCACCCGTAATAACCCCAATTTTTGCCGTCAACATTGTCGGAAGAATAGTTGACGAGGCATCCCAGCCAATACCCGGAGTTAACGTCCTTGTTAAAGGGACTACTAACGGAACAACGTCAGACGCCGATGGCAGATATGCCCTGTCAGTTGTAGATCAAAACAGCTTCCTTGTGTTTAGCTTCATCGGTTATACAACGCAGGAAATCGAGGTCGGAAACAAAACGACGATCGACGTGACAATGATTCAGGATGTACAGTCCCTGCAGGAAGTCGTAGTCGTTGGTTACGGTGAACAGAAGAAAGTTACCGTGACTGGCTCAGTTGTCGCAGTCAATGGTGCTGACCTGGTGAAATCACCTGCGATTGACCTCTCTAACTCATTTGCAGGTCGTCTTGCGGGCGTTGTAGCGGTCCAGACAAGTGGTGAACCTGGCAACGATCAGTCTACTATTCGTATTCGTGGTGTCAATACCATTGGAAATCAGGAACCTCTTATCGTCATCGACGGTATCCCCGGACGCGAAGGTGGTTTGAACAGATTGTCTCCACAGGACATCGAATCAATCTCCGTGTTAAAGGACGCTTCCGCTGCCATTTACGGATCACGTGCGGCCAACGGTGTTATACTCGTTACCACTAAACGCGGTAAAACCGGAGTACCCCAGGTATCATACGACTTCAATCAGGGATGGGCTCAGCCGACGCGTATTCCCGAGATGTCAACTGCGCCTCAGTATGCTGCCATCATGAATGAGATTCCCATCTACAAGGGCATCAGTAATCCAAGTGAATGGGACGATGCGTGGGCAGCAATCCAATCGACCGGTACATATAAATCGCCTACAACGGGACAAACAGTTAACGCAAACTATAGCCCGACTGATGTTCAAAAATATGCAGACGGTAGCGATCCATGGGGTCACCCCAATACCGATTGGTTTAAAGATTGCTTCAAAACATGGTCGCCACAACAGCGTCACAACCTTCAGATCTCTGGTGGTACAGAAAACGTAAAATATCTGGCATCACTCGGGTACGTCTATCAGGACGCATACTATAAAAACTCTGCAACCTTTTACAAGCAATACAACTTCAGATTAAACATCGACGCAAGGATCAACAAGTATATCAACACACAAGTTGGTATGCTTGCTCGTGAGGAATCACGCAACTTTCCGACAGAGTCGGCCGGTGAGATATTCAGAATGTTGATGCGGGGACGACCAACAGAGCCAGAAGTTTGGCCGAATGGTTTGCCAGGACCTGACATTGAAAATGGTCAGAACCCTTACGTGATCACGACCAATGCAACGGGTTATGATAAGAATCCTACTGACTACCTTCAATCAAACGCTAAGGTTGACATAACAAACCCATGGATCGAGGGATTGAAGCTGACGTTGATAGGTTCTGTTGATAAAACAATCGATCAGGATAAAATCTGGGAAACTCCCTGGTATCTCTACACTTGGGATAAGATTAGTTATGAACCGGACGGTGTGACCCCCAAGCTCCAAAAAGTTCTACGCTCCACTTTTACTGATGCTAGATTGACACAGTGGACCCGCAATAAGCTTAATACAAATCTAACGGCGTTACTAAGTTATGATAGGGCTTTTGGCGATCACGTCTTCGGTGTTATGGCAGGTGTGACAAAAGAAAAGGCAACTGCTGACCACGTTCAGGCCTACCGTAAAGACTATATCTCCACGGCAATAGATCAACCATTTTTTGGCGGGGCAACCCAATTGATCTCAGGAGGAGATGATAACAGGTATTCTTATAACCGTACTCGCTTAGGTTACTACGGACGTGTTACTTACAACTTCCAGGAAAAATATCTGGCGGAGTTTCTATGGAGAAGTGACGGATCCTCCTTCTTTCATGAAGATCATCGATTCGGATTTTTCCCTGGCTTCCTCGTTGGTTGGAATATTTCTAACGAAGATTTCTTTGCTTCCAATGTGCAGTTCATCAGTCGACTTAAGTTGAGAGCTTCCTATGGTACAATGGGTAGTGACCAAGTGTATGATGAATTTGATGTACTTCAAGAGTACTCTTACTTATCTTCCTATAGGGGGGGAAGCTATCCAATAAATAGCCAAGTGGTTACAACGCTGATCGAAGGTGACGTTAAAAATGAAAATTTTACCTGGGAGCGTGCGACAGAATTCCAACATTGGTATAGACGGCGCAATCCTCCAAAACAGACTTGATTTTACGTTTGAGTATTTCTTCAACAAGCGTGATCAGATGCTGATCCAGAAGACAGGCTCTACTCCAGCATCAACAGGTATAGCTAACCGTCTACCACCAGTCAATCTCGGTGAGATGGAGAACAAAGGCTTTGAGTTTACGCTGGGATATAACGGTGAGGTTGGAGACTTTATCTATCGGATCGGTATTAATGCGGGTTACAACAAGAACAAGATTGTGTATAGGGATGAAACTACTGCAAATCCAGAGTATCAATGGGAAACGGGCCATCCATATAACGCATATCTGGCGTATTTGTCCGACGGCGCATTTATCGACCAGGCCGCTATTGACAATGAAGAATTAGACTACAGCGAAGTTACAACCACGTTGCTTCCGGGCGACATGAGGTTCGTCGATCATAATAATGATGGAAAGATAAATGCCGATGATAGAGTTCGACTGGACAAGAGCGATGTACCTAATTTCAATTATGGTATCACGGCGAGTTTCCAATTTAGGAACTTTGATCTTTCGATTTTGTTCCAGGGTGCAGCGGGAGCGCTATTGCCGTTTGGAACTGAATCTGGTGATATCGGAAACTACATGAGATACAGTCACGATAATCGCTGGACAATCGACAACCCAAGCAGCACGGACCCAAGGCTTGCAATTCGCGGGGATACGTATTACACCGGAGGAAACTTTGGTGCTAACACCTATTTCCTGTATAACAAGAATTACCTGCGCCTGAAAAATGTTGAACTGGGCTACAATGTTCCGATCCAGGTTTCAAAGAAAATAGCACTGAACGGAATTAGATTGTATGTCAACGGACTCAACCTGATCACCTGGGACAAATACAAAATATTTGACCCGGAAACCACCAATGGGGCTCTTTCATACTATCCTCAGGCAAGGGTTATTAATACAGGTATCCGTATAACTTTCTAAAAAGAATGCATATGAAAAAGATATATAAGATTTGGATCCTTGTTGCATTCATGGCTCTTCCCTTTTCATGCGACACAGATTTTCTCAATACAGAACCGCTTGATAGAGTATCTGATGAAGTTACCTGGAGCGATGGCGCGTTGTCACAGGCTTTTGTTTACGGCGTCTATTCTTCCCTTGGATATGGCGGATTTGAAGAACAAATGCTGGCTGTTTACACCGACGAGGCGATGTTTACCCACGCCGGCCGCGGAATAGAAATATTTACGCAGGGCACGGAAAGCCCGTCCAACGTCGCGTGGACTAGTCCAACTTATGCGTGGAGCAACATGTACGAAGCAATTCGCGCAGCTAATATTGCAATCGAAAGACTTCCCGAAGCGACATTTACAAATGTCGATAAGGATATGTTGTTGGGTGAAGCCTACTTCCTTCGCGCATATTATTACCATCAGCTGATCCGTTATTACGGTGGAGTACCGATCATCGATAAGCTGTATGGTTTGAATGAGGACTACACGATTGCCAGAAATACGTGGGCGGAATGTGTAGATTTTATCATCGCCGACCTCGACAAAGCAGCAACGTTGCTCACTGGTAAGAGTACATCTGCGGGCAGAGCCTCAAAATTGGCAGCGTTGGCGTTAAAAGCACGCGTTCTCTTATATGCGGCGAGCGATCTTCACGATATCACTACCGCATCTGCTAATTCGTCTTTGATTGCGGGTTACGCAAATAAGGACCTGATTGGCTACACAAGTGGAGACAGAACTGCGAGATGGACGGCAGCGAAAACCGCGGCGAAAGTTGTTGTGGACGCAATGTCAGGTTATAAGATGAATCTGGCAGCTCCTGTAACACCTGAAGAAGGCGAGGACAACTACCGATCCCTTTCAATGGGTGGCGGAAGTACAGTCGCGGATAAGGCAGCAGGCGATGAGCTTCTCTTCCAACGCACAGAAACACCTCTTTACACTGTTGAAAATAACTGGCCCCTTGGTGGTATTCACTTTGGTATAAACAATGGCCCGAATGGTTATCACAATTGGGCGGGTAATACACCTATTCAACAACTGGTAGACGACTATGAAATGTTGGACGGAAGCAAATTCAGCTGGGCCAATTCTACACATGCTACCGACCCATATGGCGGCCGTGATCCCAGAATGTATGCTACTATCCTTTTCGACGGCGCTACATGGAAACCACGTCCATCAGACGTAGCAGCTATCGATCCTGTGAACCAGATTCAAACAGGTTATTACGACAACGGAGCTAATGGCAAGATCAACGGAGTTGATACCCGCGAGTCTGCGATTGAAAACTGGAATGGTAGCCGCACACACTACTATGTGAGCAAGTTTATCGATTCAGATCCGGCGGTTGTCGACAACCAGTCAGGGTTCCAGGTTGTACCATGGCCATTTTTACGTTACACCGAAATGGTGATGAGCTACGCCGAAGCATGTATAGAACTTGGTGAAGAGGCGGAAGCAAAAACATGGCTAAATAAGATCAGGTTCCGTGCCGGAATGCCCGCGATAACAGAAAGTGGTGCAGCCCTTAAAGACAAATACAGAAATGAACGAAGGATAGAGCTCGCTTATGAAGAGCATCGATACCACGATGCACGCCGATGGATGATCGCGCCTACTACCCTCGGACGGGGATGTAAGAGCATACTGGTCAACGCAAAGTTAAAGGCTGGTAAATCACCTCGGGTTCCATACGTGTATGACAAAACAGTGTATGACTACACCTATGTCGTTCAGGATGAAACATCCAACGAAACGAGAAAATGGGTGGATAAAATGTATTATAGACCTATAGCCCGCGATGAAATGAACAAGAACGCTCTGCTTGTCAACAATCCGGATTATACGAACTAATACTAACTGCTTACTTTATGAGAAAAAAATCTATCCTGGTAAAACGGGGTAGATTTTTTTCTTTCTTTAAACAAATGAGATGATGCGCTTTTTAAGGGTCTTGACAGTGGGTATGAGTATCGTTTCAATGTATTTGGTTTTATCCTGTAAAAAAGAAGTGAAAACTGGATCAGAAGCGCCGTCTGCTACGACACGTCCTCGTGTAACTCTTTTCACACTGCTATCATCCAAGCAAACCAATATTGATTTTAAAAACACTCTTGTTGAAGGTCCGAATACTAACATCCTCATGTATGAATATTTCTACAATGGGGGAGGAGTAGCCGCAGGGGACCTTAACAACGATGGATTAACGGACATTTATTTTTCATCCAACATGGGGAATAATAAACTGTACCTGAACAGCGACAGCATGAAATTCAAGGATGTCACTTCCGTGTCCGGCGCGGAAGGAAGGAATGGGCCCTGGAAAACGGGCGTTACAATGGTCGACATCAACGGCGATAACAAACTTGATCTTTACCTCAGTTACTCCGGAATGGTTAGGGACGAGAACCGCGTCAACCAACTCTTTATCAATGAGGGCAATGATGAAAAAGGTATTCCCCATTTTAGCGAAAAAGCAAAAGATTATGGATTGGCCAGCGCAGGTTACAGCAACCAGGCGTACTTCTTTGACTACGACAGGGACGGAGATCTCGACGCTATTTTACTTAACCATAATCCAAAGTCGTTGCCGGTGCTCAACGAAGTGAGTACTGCAGAATTTCTCAAAAAGGATGATGAGCTAATCGGCATCAGGCTCCTTAAGCAGACGAAAGGCCGCTTTGAGGACGTGACTAAAAAAGCCGGAATAAGCGGATCAGCGCTGACGTATGGCCTTGGCGTTGGAGTCACTGATGTGAACAACGACGGCTGGCAGGATTTTTATGTATCCAATGACTATGCTGTACCCGACTACTTATATATCAATAATCGCAACGGGACCTTTAGCGATAAATTGCAACAGTCCATGGGACATAACAGCCAGTTTTCCATGGGAAACGATGTCGCCGATTATAACAATGACGGTTGGACCGACATCCTGACTCTTGATATGCTGCCGGAGGACAATCATAGGCAGAAACTGTTGCTGTCGCCAGATAACTATGCGAAGTTTGAGCTTAACCTGAGAACCGGCTTCTATTACCAGTATATGCGAAACATGCTACAACTCAATAATGGTAATGGTTCGTTTAGCGAAATCGGCCAACTTGCTGGGGTTTCAAACACGGACTGGAGCTGGGCGGCATTGCTGGCGGACTATGATAACGACGGATGGAAGGACCTGTTTATAACCAATGGCTACGTACGCGATTATACCAATCTCGATTTTATCAAATACATGGACGATTTTGTGAAAGCCAAAGGCAGGCTTAAACGAGAGGATGTGCTTGAGCTGATCAGTCATATGCCTGCGTCCAATGTTGTGAACTATATTTTCTCCAATAATAAAGACCTTACATTTTCTAATCGGACGACCGACTGGGGCATGAGCAGGCCTTCGAACAGTAATGGGGCAGCCTACGCAGATCTGGATAACGACGGAGATCTTGACATCATCGTCAATAACATCAACCAGCCGGCATTCATTTATCAGAACGAGTCCAGTAACGATCCGGATAACCACTACCTGCAGATCAAACTTCAGGGCGAAGGACTGAACACGCAAGGAATTGGTGCTAAAGTGACTATCAGTTCCGGAGGAAAGAAGCAATACCTTGAGCAAATGTGTACGAGAGGTTATTTATCCTCCGTGTCACCCGTATTGCATTTTGGATTGGATAAAGACCTGAGAGTTGATTCAATAACGATTGATTGGGTAGGCGGCAAGCAACAAGTACTGACAAATGTGAATGCGGACCGATTAATAACTCTTGAAGAAAAAAATGCTTCATCAACGCGCAAAAATTCTATTGAACCATCGAAAACAATATTTAAGGAGGTGACTTCGCCGGTAAACTATCAACGTCCGCGTTTAGCGATCAATGATTTTAAACGTCAACCACTGTTGCTCAGCCAGCTGTCTTTTTCGGGTCCGTGTTTGGTAAAGGGAGACGTCAATGGGGATGCATTAGAGGATATTTATGTGGGTGGAGGAAACGGAACGGCCGGCATCCTGTTTATACAACAAAAGGCTGGTAGTTTTTTAAGGAAAACTATTGCTGCGTTTGAAGCAGACAAACAATACGTGGATGCGGACGCGGCCTTTTTTGATGCGAATGGTGATGGACATAAAGACCTTTACATCGCCAGCGGAGGATATCACTCTTTTCAGATAGATGATCCGTTATTGCAGGATCGTTTGTACATCAATGATGGCAAAGGGAACTTCACCCGACAACAGGACGCACTGCCGGAGATGTTAGTTAGCAAAGGTTGTGTAGCGGTGGACGACGTCAACAAAGACGGTCACCTGGATGTGTTCGTTGGCGGAAGAGTAATACCCGGAAGATATCCTGAAACTCCAGCGAGTTATTTGTTGATCAATGACGGCCATGGAAAGTTTACGGATCAGATTTCCTCAATTGCGCCGTCGCTGCAGAAACTGGGTATGATCTGCGATGCAGTGTGGGTTGACGTGAATAAGGATCAGAATAAGGACCTTGTTGTGGCAGGTGAATGGATACCTGTCTCAGTTTTTATAAACGAAGGCAACAAGCTTAAAGATGAGACAACAAAATATTTTGGTAAGACCTATACCGGATGGTGGAACAAAATTTCAGCCGGTGATTTTAACAATGACAATAACACCGACTTGATCGTAGGAAACGTAGGTATTAATACACAGTTCAAAGCAAGCGATAGCGAACCTGTTGAAATGTACTACAAGGACTTTGATAACAATGGATCGGTTGACCCAATCCTTTGCTTTTACATTCAAGGAAAAAGTTTTCCGTATGTGACGCGCGATGAAATGCTGGAACAAATCGTGAGCTTACGAAAGCGCTTTACAACATTTGCCAGTTATGCTGATGTAACCCTGTCGGATATTTTCAAACCGGAAGAGCTTAGTGGCATCGGGCCATTTGAAGGTCAATCACATGGAGACCACTTTGTTTACCAGCGATTCAACGGGAAAGTTTACACCAGCGTCACTACCGGTTCAGGCGCAATACGCTCCTGTGAATACAATTACGATTCTTGATTTCAACAGTGATGGTAATAACGATCTGCTGCTGTGTGGCAATAGCAGTAATACGAAGATCAAAACGGGAAAATTCGATGCTAACTACGGCGTACTTCTTAAAGGGGATGGCAAAGGTAGATTTGAATATGTCGATCAAAAGGTCTCGGGGTTCAAGGTCAGAGGTGACGTCAGAAGCGTTCTGGAGATCAACAACGTATTACTCTTTGGTATTAACGAAGAATCACCAAAGGCATATAGAATGAATAGATAATTAGCTGTGCACTTAACGGCGACAAGATGAAACACGTCGGTAATTTAAAGTCTGGAATGAAAACGGAGTCTTACGGTACTGGTCTTCATTCTTTTTGTAAGCATTCTTTGTGGTGGCTGCAACGATGAACCCAGGCGACACTTTAGTGGTCAGGAAATCGCAAATGCCTGGGCAGATATGTCTTTGTACATCACAAGACATACTCCGTCGAACTCTCCAACCTTTGCTTCAAGATGTTTTGGATACATAGGTGTCACCATGTATGAATCCGTAGTTCATGGATATACCGACTATGCTTCGTTAGCCGGCCAGCTAAATGGCCTTGACAAACTGCCATTGCCTCAACAAGGAGTCGACTACAATTGGATTATTTCTCTGAATTCCGGACAGGCAGAAATTTTGAGAAGTATCTACATCCAGACCTCAGACGCGAACAAGACAAAGATTGATTCTCTGGAAACAATGTTCGTGGATCAATTCAGGGACAATGAGCTTGATCCGCAGATTATCGATCGATCAATGCAATTCGGCAAATCAGTGGCTGCCGCAATTTTCGAGTGGTCGAAGACAGACGGAGGCCATCGCGGTTATCTCCAGAACTTTGACAAGGCATTGGTGACCCCAACATCGCCGGGATCATGGGAACCTCCTTTGTATGGACAGTCGTTCAGTCACTACCCATTGCATCCGCATTGGGGAAAGAACAGACCTTTTGTAAAACTTAACGCTGAACTGCCCACGCCGAAAATAATCTCTTATAATAAAGAGTCCGGTTCAGATTATTATAGTCAATTCAAACGCGTTTATGAAAAGAGCCAATCCTTAACGCAAGCAGAAAAAGAAACCGCTTTATGGTGGGGAGATGATCCTGGTGAAACATTCACGCCACCTGGCCATTCATATTATTTAGGATCACTTGTTCTTCGAAAGACTAATTCCGATGTGATTGTTTGTGCTGAAACCTATGCCCGGATAGGCATGGCGGTAGCTGATGCTTTTATCAATTGCTGGAAATGGAAGTATCAGTTTTACTCGGAAAGGCCATCCAGTTATATAAGCAGAAACATCGATGAGCGTTGGCAATCCTTCTGGCCGGATCCGCCGTTTCCAGCTTTCCCTTCTGGCCATGCGACGCAGGCAGCAGCTGCAGCGACCGTGATGATCGATTTATTTGGACCTAAAATGACCATTGCAGATAGCTCCCATTGGAAACGTGGTCGTGATGAGCTGCGCAACGTAGACTTCAAACCGAGGACATTTATCTCATTCTGGCAGATTGCAGAAGAAACTGCAAACTCCAGATTCTACGGAGGGATACACTGCCCGATGGACAACGATGTCGGGTTAGCAGAAGGCAGTAAAATGGGTAAGAATGTCAACCTCCTGAAGTGGAAGAAAAGCGAAACCTATGCGTCAGCAAAAGATTAAGATGAACAAGTTATCGATCCCTTTCTCCTTTTGCCATATAATTATCGGGGTGGTTCCCTTTATGCAGGCAATTGGTCAGCCCGCCTTCAAAAATATAACCAGTGAATCGGGAATAGATCACCAGTTTGTCGTCTACGAAGGAATGTTTGGCGGAGGTGCTTGTGTATTTGATGTCAACAACGATGGATTCGAAGACCTCTACATCACTGGAGGAATGAATGATGATGCCCTCTATCTAAATAACGGAAATGGAACGTTCAAAAACATCTTTAAGAACTCGGGTCTGGATATAACCTCGCATTACGTAACCCAGGGTGTCGCAGGAGCAGACATCAACAAAGATGGCTGGGTCGACCTGTTTATTACAACGATCACAATCAAAGACAGTGTGAAAACTATTCCACGTGCAGAGAACCTCTTATTTCTGAATAATGGGGACTCAACATTCAGAAATGTGACGGAGGAGTGGGGACTGGAGGATATGGTATCTTTCAGCATGGGGGTAAGCTTTGGCGACATTAATGCGGACGGATATCCAGACGCATACATTGGAAACTATTTCCAGGATTACGATGGCCAACTTAGCGCGATAAATGATGCAACCATTGTTAACGCTAATGCGACGTCAAAGGGATACCTGCTTCGCAATGTGAACGGCGAGTATTTTTCAAATGTTTATTCGGATTACGGGCTTTCACATAAAGGATTCGGGTTTGGGTGTACGTTCACTGATTTTGATAATGACTACGACCTGGACATGCTCGTAAATCATGACTTTGGTTACAAGGCAACGCCGAATTTTTTTCTTGAGAACAGGTATCCTGACAATGAGTACGTAAACAGAGCAAAAGAGCTCGCCATGGATCTAAAGATTAATGCGATGGGTACAGCAGTCGGTGATTACAATTTCGACGGCTTTTTGGATTATTATGTTACGAACATCCGCTTTAACCGGTTTATGGTTAGTCAGGGAGCGGGTAAGCCATACGTTGACAAGTCAAAAGAACTTGGTATGGGATATGTTTCAATAAGCTGGGGTACAAACTTTGAGATTTTGATCACGATACCGACCTCGATCTATTCGTCGCGAATGGAGATCTCAATCCCAACGACGTACCCATGGCGGATTACTACTTCGAAAATAACAACGGTACGTTTACTGAAAAAGCTCCTGCTGTTGGCTTAAATGACTATGGGGTGGGTCGCGGGTCCGTTGTATTTGATATGGACAATGACGGCGACCTCGATCTTTTGGTGATCAACCAGAAGCCAGTACTTAATTATCCTGTTCCATCGGAAACTCACCTTTACCGAAACGATGGAGCTAAAGGGAACTGGCTGAAGGTTGTGTTAAAAGGCACCGATGCCGACACTCACGGAATCGGTTCGCGCGTTGAAATTGTTGTAGGCAAAATCAAAATGATTCGCGAGATTGACGGAGGATCAAGCCATCTGTCGCAGAATTCGACGATCGCACATTTCGGCCTGGGACCTGCCACTGCTGTGGACTCGGTTATTGTAACGTGGACCGGTGGAAAGAAGCAGATAATGACAAATCAACCGGTCAATAAAGTGGTTACAGTCATTGAGGTGCCTGGTGAAAAGGAAAATAAAAAGGCAATCGTGGGAGTTGTCCTTGGCGCGATGCTGATGGCGATAGTGCTCGTAAGATATTTTGTAACCAGACACAAAAGAAATCAATCAGCCTGATTCCTTTGAGCCTGTAAATAACGATTATAAAAATTTATATTGCTATGAAAAATGAACCTGGAAGCGCTTCAAGAAGGAGTGCCCTAAAAAAGATCGCAGGGACAACAGCCGTGGCTGTTATTGGTTCCTCATTGTCGAACAGAATTTCTGCTGCTGAATCCAAAATGGGAAGTGACTTAAAAGGAAAAATAAATCATTCCGTCTGCAGGTGGTGCTATAACAGTATACCTCTGGAGGATCTGTGCAAAGCGGCAAATGAAATAGGTTTAACCTCGATTGAATTGACGGGACCGGACGAATGGCCGGTTCTTAAAAAGTATGGCCTTACTTCAGCAATGCCATGGGGCGCAGGTAAGGGTATCGTTGATGGATTCAATAACCTGCAGCTTCACGATGAACTTGTGAAGAGCTATACCGAGGTGATCCCGAAAGCCGCCGCCGCCGGGTTGTCTCAGATCATTTGTTTTTCCGGTAACCGAAAAGGACTTGACGACGAAAAAGGTATAGAGAACTGCGCCATTGGATTAAAGAAAATAATGCCGGTAGCAGAAAAGTATAAGGTCACCGTGGTAATGGAGTTGTTGAATAGCAAAGTTAACCACGAGGATTATCAGTGCGATCACACGGCGTGGGGTGCGGCACTTTGTGACAAGGTTGGTTCCGACAGGTTCAAACTCTTATATGACATTTATCATATGCAGATAATGGAAGGTGACGTGATCGCTACCATTACGGAGTATCAGAAATATATATCTCACTATCACACAGGAGGGGTACCAGGCCGAAATGAAATTGACGACACCCAGGAATTAAATTATCCCGCCATTATGAAAGCAATCCTGGAAACGGGCTATAAGGGATATGTAGCCCAGGAGTTTATCCCCAAACGAGAAGACAAAATCGCATCGCTCAAGCAGGGCGTACACATTTGCGACGTAGGTAGAAAAAGAAGTTTCATCGTTAAGTAATTGATCTGCACAATCAGTGTTGTGGTCGAGGAGAAATTTTGCTTTTTAGAAATAAATGTTTTTTTTACATTTATAAACCATCTTAAACCCAGACCATGAATTTTGCCAGAACAGCCCTGATACTGTCGCTCATGATTGCCGGAAGACTATTTGCCCAGTCACCGATAACCGCATCATCGCCAGCCCTGAGTTCAGCAAGCATACTATTAGTCGTCATATCTACGGACATTTCTCCGAACATCTTGGCAGATGTATATACGGAGGATTTTTTGTGGACGAAAACTCATCGATCACTAATACAAGAAGAATTCGTACAGATATTGTCGACGCACTTCGCAAGATCAACATACCGAATTCCGTTGGCCTGGTGGATGTTTCGCGGACGAGTACCACTGGAGCGATGGCATTGGAGACCGGGCGAACAGGCCGAAGATGATCAATACGCATTGGGGTGGCGTTGTGGAAGACAATAGTTTTGGTACACACGAATTCCTGGATCTCTGTGAACTCCTGGGGACTGAACCATACATATGCGGAAACCTCGGTAGCGGAACGCCAGAGGAAATGTCAAAGTGGGTTGAGTATCTGAACTTTGATGGAGTGAGTCCAATGGCAGACCTTCGTAAAAAGAATGGACACGAAAAGCCTTGGAAGGTACAATTCTGGGGTGTGGGAAATGAAAACTGGGGATGCGGCGGAAACATGACCGCGGACTACTACGCTGATCAATACAAACGTTACGCAACTTATGCAAGAAGCTACGGCGAAGCACGACTTATGAAAATTGCCGGCGGCGCAAACTCATTCGACTACAAACGGACTGAAGTGTTGATGAAGAAAATACCGCTTCAAATGATGTGGGGCATTTCACTTCACTATTATACAATACCAAAAACATGGGAGAGCAAAGGTTCCGCAACAAACTTTGAAGACGCGAATACTTTTCCGCCATGAAGAACTGCCTTAAGATGGAGGAGTTGGTAACCGAACATTCGTAATCATGGATCGTACGATCCGATAAGCGTGTAGCTCTTGCGGTAGATGAATGGGGTATATGGACCGACGTTGAGCCAGGCACGAACCCCGGATTTCTCTATCAACAAAACAGCCTTCGCGACGCCCTTATAGCGGCGTCTACGCTCCAATATTTTT
>CAVZFT010000044.1:0-264767 GCA_963774615.1 uncultured Cytophagales bacterium | reverse complement strand
AGTTATAAACGAAAATTTTAAGAAGCATGGCGGATTTTGTTACTATTGTTTAGATTTTTGTCATACTAATAATTCGTGCCGATGAATGAAGAATCCTACAACGCCTATTCCTTGTTATTGGACCGGACGGCCAGGAAAGTGAAACAATATGCGCAGCAACAGTTTAAAGAAATGGGCTTTGACATCACGGTCGATCAATGGCTCGTTTTAAAACATTTGCATGAACATCCGCAAATGAAGCAAAACGTATTGGCTGAGCTCATCAACAAAGACAATCCAACATTAACCCGGATCATCGATCTGCTTTGCAAAAAGGGTCTTACCGAACGGATACTGCATCCGTCGGACCGCCGCAGTTTTATAGTCTCGCTTACCAAGTCAGGGGCAAAAAAGGTTGAGCAGCTTAAACCTAAGATACGGGCCGTAAGGCTTAAGGCCTGGGACGGGCTTTCCGAGCGCGATTTCAATCAATTCAAAAAAGTCCTCAATACTATTTACGCTAATCTGAGCTGAAAGCTGGAACTCTTTGCCCTGTTCTGCGTATTTAAAATGAGTAAATAGTTGTTGTACTAATAATAATTACACTAATTTTAAGCTAACAAATAGCTTTTCTGAACTATGATCAACACGGATATTTGTATTATTGGAGCGGGACCCGTTGGGTTGTTTGCAGTCTTTGAAGCAGGATTGCTGAAAATGCGTTGCCACCTGGTGGATGTCCTTCCGCAGATCGGCGGTCAGCTCTCGGAGATTTATCCGAAGAAACCCATTTATGACATCCCAGGATTTCCGGCGATAAACGCTGGTGAACTTGTTGAAAATCTCCGGGCACAGATCGAGCCGTTCAAGCCGACATTTACACTGGGTGAAAAAGTTACCAGCCTGGATCGCAGTGACGATGGCACATTTACCGTGGGCACAACCGATGGTTCAACCATACAATGCCGCGTGGTGGTGATCGCCGGTGGCCTGGGATGTTTTGAGCCGCGCAAACCTGAGCTCGAAAACATTGAACATTTCGAAGGCAAAGGCGTGGTCTACATGGTTAAGGATCCGGAAACTTTTCGCGATAAGAAACTAATAATTGCCGGTGGCGGAGATTCCGCGCTGGACTGGACCATCCACCTGGCCGACATTGCAAAACACGTGACGCTGATCCATCGCAATGAGTCTTTTCGTGGTGCGCCCGACTCGGCCGAAAAGGTGGCCGCCCTTGCGCAGAGTGGGAGGATCAGTCTTTTGCTCAACACAAATATCCACGCAATTCAAGGTAACGGCGTTATGAAATCAATTTCGTGCGTAGGCAGGGAGAAGCAAGTCACAGAGTTGGAAGCGGATTTTCTGATCCCATTGTTTGGACTTAGCCCGAAGCTGGGACCGATAGCGGATTGGGGACTTAACATGGACAAGCAGGCAATTGTGGTAAATACACTCGACTATTCAACAAACATAGAAGGCGTATATGCGATAGGTGATATCAATACGTATCCTGGTAAATTAAAACTGATCCTATGTGGATTTCATGAAGCTGCTTTGATGGCGCAGAGCGCATTCCGTTTTGTTTATCCTAAACAGAAATTAAGCTTTAAGTACACGACCGTTAATGGCGTAAATGCTTTTTGATGATGGAGACCATGATAACATTCCAGGTGGAAGACCATGAGGGATCAGTGAAGCTGATAGAAATTCCCGAGGGTATTACACTCAGCCTGATGGAGGTATTGAAAGCATCCGAATATCCTATCCCAGCGACCTGTGGTGGCATAGCGTTGTGTGCCACGTGTCATGTTGAAGTGAAACGGGGATTAGAAGGATTGTCTCCTGCAAAAGACAGTGAGCTCGATATGATTGATACCCTTCCCAATGCAACAAACCTTAGTCGCCTGGCGTGCCAGATACCGGTTACAGTGGATATTCAGAATGCGTTGTTCGTGGTGAAACACGTGAGCAGTGAGCAATGAGGAATGAACAATGAAGAGTGAGCAGCATGGATGCCTCTGGTTATAAAATCTGGCGATTGAAATTAGGCACGTCGTGACAGTTCGGACTTAAAGGCATTCGTTTCATAAGGCGCCCTTTAATCTGCGTCAATTGCAGGTATTTTTTTGCGTTTTCTGCTTGTCAGCCGTAGCGGTTCGCGAAGGTTGGCGCTTAAAGCTCTCTATCACACATGCGCCATTTCTACAAGTCACTGAACTACCTCCTTGCCAGTCCGCGCAGGAAACCCGACCGATTTCTTTCCAAATTTGACCTGTTTTTTTCAACGCCCTCTGAATCAAACTCTTAATTTGAGCAACTGATAAGACAGGCAAATTCTACGAAAAATTGCATTCCTCTGTGGCCCTCTGCGTGCGATTTACTTCCTGTGACCCTCTGCGATTAAAGTCGGGGTACGCCCTCGGAATAAACGCACGCCCTTGGCTATTCAAACGCTAACCCAATGCCTATCTATCAACTATGAAATCGCCTCTTCAGGGGATGTATCTTTTTTTAAAATATTGGTTATTTGATAGTATCTTTAGATATACCCTCTCTTATGAAGAGCCTTCAAATTGGCCTGGTTTTGTTATGTCTAATCAACGGCAGTTATGCGCAGGAAAGTTATTTATTGGTCAGTAGCGGAGGTGGAGTTGCTGGCACTGCGACGGTTTATAAGATCAACAAGGACGGTAAGGTAATGAAAGGCCAGGGACTGGGTGAAATTGCATATACCGAAGAGAGCAAGCTGAAAAAATGCGCCACAAAGAAATACTTTAAAGGAGCAAAAGCAGTTCTAGAATCGTCCCCCGATTTCATTCATCCTGGAAATATGTACTCATCACTTGCCCTTTATGACCAGGGTAAGGAAAGCAGGATCACATGGGGTCACGCAGAGTATCCGGTTCCAGAAGAGGCCCGGAAATTGTACAGCAAGATTAATACAGCAATGTCACGATTAACGTTTAGCCCGGGTTCGGATTGATAGCATTTTAATTGACCCCTCTATGAAAAACTTCCGGTCGGTTATCATCCTGACCTTGTTGGCGGTTGGGATGATACAATCAATCAATGCGCAACAAACATTTGATTCGAAGAAGAAGGGGAAGGCGTCTGTCAATACATCGTCACTGGGCGCGTTGAAAATTAATGGGGCCTCACGCAGAAATACCGGCGCGCGTGGAGGGATACAAAGCAAGATGCTAAAGAAGAATCTCTCATTTCCCATTGCGCCACAAAAAGATCCAGGCAAAGTTTTTTATTCTCCGGAAACGGGGTTGCCTTCCTTCATAACTTCAACACGTGACCGTTCATCCGCCCGCTCCGGCGTCATAAGAGATGTCAAAGACGCAACGACAACCTACCTTGAAGAATTGAAACCCATTTTGCAGCTCGAAAAGATCAAGACTGAATTTGTTGTTCGAAATGTAAAGACCGACCGGTACAATAAAACGCACGTAAGACTCAATCAACAGTATAAGGGTTTGCCCATCTATGGTGCCGAAGTCATTGTACACCTGGATGAGTTCAATGAAGGCGAAGCCTTTAACGGAAATTACATTAAGCTTGCCGATGACATTGATCCCGTTCCGAGGGTGTCGAAACAATCTGCAGTTGACCGCGTTAGCACCCACCTGAAAAGAAGGGCGTTCCATCGCGAACTTTCGTCGCTGGAAAAAAAGCTTGTCCAATACGAAAAACCCGAAGCCACTCTTTGCATTTACCAGGATAAAGGTTTGGTGAAGACCAACGTTCTCGCCTATCACGTTGTTTCATGTCCAGCTTTGACGGAACGGTGGGAGTATTTCGTGGATGCCACAACGGGTGCGATACTTCATTTTTTTGAAAGTACCTGCTCTGTCGATGGTCCCAGGACGGCGACAGGAAACGACCTGAACGGAGTTTCCCGTACTATCGATACTTACCAGCAAGGGACTACCTATTATATGCTCGATATTTCGAGGCCAATGTACATCTCTGCGACTTCGGTGCTTCCGGATGAACCGATCGGAGGCATTTTAACCATCGACATGAACAACACTTTTGGAGATAATCAGGCCGTCAAACATGTATCGTCAACAAGCAATACATGGACAACTACGACACAGGTCAGAGCTTTGTCTGCACATTTTAATGCGGGGGTGGCATATGAATACTTTCGCATTAACCATGACCGCAATTCCATTGACGGCGAAGGAGGAACAATCCTTTCCATCGTGAACGTGCCGGATGAGGATGATGGCAGTGGCCTTGACAATGCGTACTGGAACGGCAAGGCGATGTTTTATGGAAATGGTGCGACATCCTTCAAGCCGCTTGCAGGAGCAATAGATGTAGCCGGCCATGAAATGACACACGGTGTCGTTCAAAGTACCGCGAACCTTGAATATCAGGGCGAATCAGGCGCGATCAATGAGTCCATAGCGGATATTTTCGGATCGATGATGGATCCCGCAGATTGGCTGATCGGTGAAGATGTGGTGAAGGCGGGAGCTTTTCCTGGAGGCGCATTGCGTTCTCTGCAGGATCCACACAACGGTGGGACTAGTCTTTCGAGCCCTGGTTTTCAGCCCAGGCACAAGAATGAAGCTTACAACGGCCTTGAAGATAATGGTGGTGTTCACATCAATAGCGGAATTCCTAATCATGCCTTTTATAAGTATGCTGAGGCCATTACGCGAGAAAAGGCCGCGGAAGTGTTTTACAAGGCGCTCGACGATTACCTCACTAAGTCATCGAAGTTTGTTGATCTGAGGCTTGCGGTAATCGAAGCCGCAGGCGACCTGTTTGGAACGTCCTCTAACGAAGTGGCCCAGGCTGAACTGGCTTTTGACTTTGTAGGCATTAACAACGGACAGGGTGGTACTTATACAGAGAACCTGCCCGACAACCCGGGCGCGGAATATTTTCTTATCTATAACACTGACGCGACTGATGATTCGAATACGCTCTACAGAGTGAAAGTGGATAGTGATGATAATTTTCGCAACAATGAGGTGCTGCCACTCACGACATCGACGTTTAAAAGCAGGCCGAGCGTTACCGACAAAGGCGACGCAGCCGTTTTTGTTGCTAATGACAACTCGATACATGTGATCACCACCTCTCCAGATGAAGATCCTGAAGAAAGCATTTTGCAGGATCAGCAGATCTGGTCTAACGTGGTGATTTCGAAAGGAGGGACAAAGATAGCGGCTGTAACAAACGACCAGGACGCCAAGATCTACGTCTACGATTTTGAAACGAAGGAGTGGGGTGAATTCGAACTTTATAATCCAACGTATACCGAGGGCGTTACTTCAGCAGGTCCGATTTATGCAGATGCCCTCGAATTTGACTACAGCGGCGAATTTCTGGTGTACGACTGTTTTAACCGCATCACGAACGAGGACGGCGCGGACATTGAGTATTGGGACGTAAACTTCATTCACGTGTGGGACAACGACGCCGCCGAATTTGCGGATGGAACTATTGAAAAACTGTTTCCGAGTTTGCCTGACGGCGTGAGCATCGGCAACCCGTCTTTCGCTAAGGAATCGCCATATATTATTGCATTCGATTACGTAGATGAGGGAACGAATGAGTACGCGATCCTGGGATGTAACATAGAAAAAACGATGTGAACGTTATTGTGGAGAATGAAACGTTGGGGTTTCCATCGTACAACAAGAATGACACGCGTATGGCGTATACAGCTATGCTTGATGATCAGAGCGATTTTCAAACGAACTATATCAACCTGGGTACAGACAAAATGTCGTCATCGGGCAGTGCTGTACCCATGTATGAGAATTCGAAGTGGCCTGTCTATTTTGCCACTGGCGAGCGCGAAATTGGTGATGATGTGATCACTTCTATACCCGGGGAGGTAAGTGGCGAATTCACCTGCTATCCTAATCCATTCACCCGTGAGGTAACGATTCATTTCCACGAACCCATGATAGCTGAAAGCAGAGTGGAGGTTATCAACTCTTTAGGGCAACGTGTGTTCGAATATAATATACAGTCTGCCGGAGCCAGTCCGGTGGTCATTAACCTTGAAGTCCTGAAAGCCGGATATTATGTAATGAAAGTGTCGAATTCGAATAGAGTTGGAAGCTGTAAGTTGGTTAAGTATTAGAGTAGCTATAGCCAGCTAATAGGTACCGTGATATAACAAGCATGCGCAATCATGTGCTATTTATACAAGGCGGAGGAGGTGATGAAGATTACAACGCAGATGCTAAACTTGTCGCCTCTTTGCGCGAATCCCTAGGGAATGCGTACACTGTGCATTACCCACTCTTGCCCAATGAATCGTCTCCAGACTTCGGGAGGAGAAAGCAGATCGACAAAGAAATTTCATTAATCAAGGGCGAAATTATTTTGGTGGGACACTCGCTGGGTGCATCAATGCTGTTGAAATATCTTTCTGAAAATGAAGTCACAAGAAAGATTGCAGGGATTTTTCTCATCTCAACACCATATTGGAGCGGCCACGAAGATTGGCAACAGGGTCTCAAACTGCACGAAGATTTTCCTGATAAGCTGCCAAAAAATGTTCCTATTTTTCTCTACCACTGCCGCGATGACGAAGAGGTACCATTTGACCACCTCTCTCAATATGCGCACAAACTGCCACGGGCGACTATCCGTGAAATAGGAAGTGGTGGTCATCAACTTAACAACAATTTATCTCTTGTAGCAAAGGATATTAAGTCATTATGAAAATCAATGCTTATGCAATTAAAAAGAAAGGCGGAAAGGCAGAGCCTTTTTCCTATGAAAGAACGTTGGGCAAGAATGACATTTTAGTCAGAATCACTCATTGTGCTATTGCGAGAGGAGATATTCAGATTATAAATAATGATTGGGGTGATACAAACTTTCCTGTGATTCCAGGTCATGAAATTATTGGTATAATTGAAGAGACCGCTTCAGAAGTAATTGGCCTAAACCGAGGAGACCGGGTTGGCATTGGTTATCAGCAGGAAGCTTGTTTTGAGTGCGAATTTTGCAGAGAAGGTAACGAACAATTTTGTCCGACGCAGAAGGTTATTGGTGTTGACTCCTATGGTGGCCTGGCGGAACATATTGTGGTCGATGGTAGATTTGCATTCAAACTTCCCCCTGAACTTGACTCCGCAAAATCAACTCCTTTGATGTCATCAGGCGTTACTGTATACACAGGGATCATTAGAGCAAAATTGCCAAACAATTCTAACGTAGGTGTGTTGGGTGTTGGTGGACTAGGTTATTTAGCGCTCCAGTTTCTTCACAAAATGGGGCACAAGGTTTCAGCATTTTCTCACTCACCAAAGAAAAAAGAGATGATTGATAAATTGGGAGCAGAGTACGTAGACAGTTCAAATCCAGATGATCTACAAAGGCACAATCGAAAATTTGATTTTATTATCTCGACATTAAATGTAGATTTTGACATGGACACATATTTAAAGATGCTGAAACCACAAGGACAGTTTTGTTTGGTTTCTCAGCCATTGAATAAAGTAGCCATGAGTGCTGGTTTATTGTATGATTACGCTCAACGAGCTATCTATGGAAATTATACCGGGAGTCGAAAAGATATGGTCAATATGTTAGCTTTTTCCGCAAGACACAATATCGAAAGTATCGTAAATGTTATGCCATTCTCTAAAATGAACGAAGCGATAGAAATCGTCAGGGAGGGAGAATCTACATTGAGATTAGTTTTGGAAAATCAAAAATGAAGATGCAAGCAGCGGAAAAACAATCAAGTGGTATTGTTATAGTGGCGATAATCATGCGGCCGAATTCGCCGCTAACAAGCTCTGGCTAGACCGATTTGCCTAGATAGCGACAAAACTGGTGTTACAAATTGATGCGCAGAACTATAAGCAATCTGTCCGGAGTCTTGAGCCGGATCATTTCGAAAAACCAAATGTTGCCAGAGTAACGAAGGCGTGGCCCGTTTTGCCAATTGTTGTTGGTTTACTTAATTTAGGTTGGCAACGGGAGATCATTTATGACAGCAATCTGCTTTGATCAACATTACCAACGATGAACCAAAAGAACCAAGCCATGCCATCCCGAACAGTAAATACACTCGACAGGTATTTCAGGCAGGTTTCCCTCCTTCTTCCTCTTTTTTTTCTTCTTCTTAATTTGGAAGGGCTAGCGCAACGTCCAAACATTATTTATATCATGACCGATGATATGGGCTACGGCGATTTGAGTTGTTACGGACAAAAAAAGTACACCACACCAAATCTGGACAAACTCGCTTCTCAAGGCGTTAAGTTTCTGAATGCGTATGCTGCAGCGCCGGTTTGTACACCCACCCGTGCAGCATTCATGACTGGACGTTATCCGGCGAGAACACCTGTTGGATTAATGGAGCCTCTACTGATCCAAAATCAGATAGTGCTTATGGCTTGACCAAGGACATTCCGTCATTAGCTATCTTGATGAAAGAAAGTGGCTATGAGACAGTCCTGATCGGAAAATGGCATTTAGGTTTTATGCCTCAGCAAAGTCCAACGAAAAATGGATTTGACTATTTTTTCGGTATTCTTAGTGGAGGCAGCTGATTATATCTCATATCGAGGCGCCAATGGAGCGGCTAAGTGCGGCACACATGACCTTTATGAAAATGACGCTATGGTTTATCCACAAGGCTATTTGACTGATTTATTGTCACAAAAATCAGTTGACTTTATCAAACAAAAACACAATAAGCCTTTTTTCTTAAGCATTAATTTCAATGCGCCTCACTGGCCCTGGCAAGGTCCTTCTGATAAGGCTTATCCTGATTCTGTCGGCTTTACAGCCGGTGGTTCTCCATCTGTTTATGCTGCGATGATGAAAAGCCTGGATGATGGAATTGGAAAAATTATGCAAGCCTTGGATGATGCGCAATTAACCGGTCAAACCATTGTCATTTTTACAAATGATAACGGTGGTGAAAGGTATTCAGATAATGGCGGCTTATCAAAATCGAAAATGACATTATGGGAAGGCGGAATAAGAGTGCCAGCGTTTGTCAGATGGCCCGGTAAAATCAAAGCTGGTGTTACAACCCAACAAGTAGCCGTTACGATGGACTGGACCGCCACAATTCTTAAAGCTGGAGGTGCAAAAGCTGATAAAGACTTTCCATTGGACGGGATTGACCTGATGCCAATTTTAACAGGCAAGAAAAATAATATTGATAGAACACTTTATTGGCGGACATTCCAACGGACTAAACATAAGGCTATCCGGGATGGAAAATGGAAATACCTGCAAGTGAAAGAGGGCGAATATCTTTTTGACCTAAGTGCTGACCAGGGGGAAAAAAATGACTTAAAGCTGAAAGAAAAAGAGAGGTTCGAAAAGATGAAAGAAAAATTTAGCAGGTGGGAAAAAACTGTGTTACAGCCAATACCTCTGTGAATCATCGAAACCTCCTAAATATCAAGTTATGAGAAAGCAAATTTTTATAAGCGTTGGGATTTTACTCGCTATCTGGATTGGATATCGCGGCTACCGGTTATCCACAACTCGTTCGCATAGTCCTTCGGATACTATTAGTTTTAGTTATAAAGACCTGGATATAAATGTGACATATGGTAGGCCGTACAAGAAAGGAAGAGTAATTTTCGGCGAAGCGCACGACAGGGCGTGGCTTCCGGAAGGGAAATTTTGGACCTATGGATTTCGACTCTTAACGGGATTGCCGCGAACTACCGGCGCCCTGGTCCCCAATGGACAATATTGGAGGCTAGGCGCTAACGATGCGACGGAAGTTCGCTTCAACAAAAACATAAGTTTTGCAGGTAAGCCAGTGAATGCTGGGGGATATCGGATTTATGCAGTCCCTAATCAAGATACCTGGCACATTACGTTGAATAGTGAATTGGGCAAATTTGGTTATAGTGAGCCTGACTATTCCTATGACGTAGTTTCGGTGGATGTACCGGTTGAAACTGCTCCATCGGAGACCGAACAATTCACCATAAGTTTTGACAATGATTCTTCAGCAGTGAATATGAATTTCACTTGGGATAAAACGGTAGTACGTGTTCCGCTGGGGATCCAATAAATAGAATGGTTCCCACTAATGCCAACACTATGAAACATATGCTGTATTGTAGGTATTCAAATGGTTTGCGAGTAATTTCGATGGGCAAAGGATGTTTGTACTTAAACGAATACGTTTTATAGGTGGGCGTTTTCGGGATATGTTTGGGTGACGTACAACATTCCACTATAGTGGTAGTAAACGACAGGATTACCATGAAAGCAACATTGACTCTATTGATCGCAGCGGAGATTATTTTCGCTCTCTTTCCATGTGATTCATTGTCACAAAGCAAAGGCTCAAAAGGTAAAAAAATGCAATGCGAAGTTACCGGCAGCGGCAGACCAATTGTCCTTGTACCTGGTGGTTTGACAGGCTGGGCAAGTTGGGAGCCATTTGTAAAAAATTTTTCCAGCACCCGAACAGTTATTCGCGTTCAGTTGCTCGGTGTTCAATACGGCCTCGAGAATCGTGCCCTACCTGAAGATTATTCTGTGAAGACAGAAAGTGCTGCTCTTGCGGCAACATTGGATTCCTTAGGATATGATATGCCCGTAGATGTGGTGGCCTGGTCGTTTGGTGCGTTCGCTTCGCTCGACTATGCCCTTGACCATCCAGAATTGATTCGGACCTTGACGCTTATTGAACCTCCTGCCATGTGGGTACTTCGCGAAACTGGAAAATGGGATGATGAAGCGCAACGGACAGCCGACTTTTTTGAAACTCAAAAGGGCGATATTCCTGAAGAGATGCTCGCAGAATTTTTACTTCATGTCGGACTTTTAGGACCAGGTCAATTCGCCCGTGAGTTGCCTCAATGGAATTACTGGGTTCCTTTCAGGCGCTCACTTCGTGTCAACCCTTCCGTGGTTTCTTTTCGCGATGACATGAGACGACTTAATAATTTTCAGCCACCTGTGCTATTGGTAAAAGGAACTGGATCGACCAATTGGCTTCATCATATTATTGACGGACTCTCTATAACAATTCCGCATTCGAGTGTAGCAGAATTTCCAGGAGGACATGCGTCACATATAGTTTCTAGAGATAAATTTATTTCCGAGCTTGAAAAATTTCAAAACGAGGCTGTGAAATGAAGTCAGTAGTACACAAATTGGGATGCAATAAATTAGCCTTTGAAGATTTATGCCTTTCATCAACATTAACGCATTTAAGATTTTATGAAAACAGTCATTGCTCCCATTGATTTCTCTGATGCGTCGACGAACGCTCTTTCATTTGCAGCGGAATTGTGCAAAAGAGCTTCTGCTCATCTGATTATAGTGCATGTGATGGGAGAAAGTGAAGGTGTGAGCGACGCCAAAAGCAAACTGAAAAACATTGAGGCGGACCTGAAAAAGGCTTTCGGTTCCAGCTTGGTTTGCGAATCGTCGGTTCTGCGCGGAGATCTTACCGATGCGCTAAAGGAAACAATAGCATTTCGGCAACCTGACCTGATCGTAATGGGTACCAAAGGCGCCAGCGGGTTAAAAAGAATCTTAATTGGTAGCAATACAGTGAATGTAATAGCCAACACGAAGGTGCCGGTGTTTGTCATTCCCGAAGAGGCGCAGTTTGAAAACTTTAACAGGCAAGGAAAAAACAGAGTTGTGTTGGCCACGGACCTTGACGCGGTAGATAACGAGGCCTCCCTTGAGATTCTTAAGGAAATCACCTTGTTAATTGTTGAGCCACTTGTAAAGGTGTTAAGTGTCAGGCCGGAAGGTACCGACCTCGACTATTTGAAAAGAATGGAACGTAAAGCCCTTCTTTCTCTTTTCAATCCTGAGATTGAAAGTGAACGTGCAACGGTCTTCAGTAGTAACGTGATGAGTGGGATCAATTATTATCTTACCAGTCATACGGACACCGGATTGATAGCGATGATCGCCCGCGATTCGGGGCACCTTATTCAAAAGCACTATACAAGAGAAATGGCTTCGCATACACATCTACCGTTATTGGTTTTACACGATACTAAAAAATGATTTTGCGTAACTTCAGATTGATGGCGAATAAAAACATAACTATGAAAACAGCATTGCCATTTAGTACCCGTACTATGCGAATCCTCCACTAATCCCAATGAGACAAATCAAGTATTTTTTCATTTTCACCTTGTTGACAAGCTACGTGCGTGCTCAACAACCAGTCATTCCGGTAGCCGACAATTTGGTCACGGAGGGTATCCCCGCTTTGCCAACAAGCCTCGTCAATGACGTAAAGAATTATACGGAATTCAGAAGTGCATCATTAGTGGCCTGGCATCCGGGAAAGAAGGAAATGTTAATATCAACACGTTTCGCTAACAGCAACCAGCTTCACTATGTAAAGATGCCTGGTGGAGATCGTAAACAAATTACATTCTTCGATGAGCCTATCGGGTTCGCAACGTTTGAGCCGAAAAAAGGAGATTACTTTTTGTTTTATAAAGACATCGGAGGAAATGAATTTGCCCAGATCTATAGATACGACATGTCCAATAAGGCAATTACCCTTCTGACAGACGGGAAGAGATCTCAAAATGGAGAAGTCGAATGGAATACCAAAAGTGACAGGATAGCATACGCTTCAACAAAACGAAACGGGCAGGACAGGGATATCTTCATCCTCAATCCACTTGACCCCGGTTCTGACAAAAAAGTTGTTGAGAATACTGGTGGAGGATGGGGGATTGTAGATTGGTCACCCGATGATTCTAAACTTCTTCTCCAGGAATTTATTTCAGTGAATGAATCCCGGCTGTATTCAACTGACGTCAATACCGGAAGTAAGACCAGGTTGCTTCCTGAAAAGGATGAGCGTACAACATTTATTGGAATTGCTTTTTCAAAAGATGGCAAGGGCATTTATTTGGTAACAAACAAAGACAGCGAATTTAATAGACTTGCTTACTATGACATCGCAGCGAAGAAATTAAACTACATTTCTTCAGCCATTCCATGGGACGTTGAGGACGCAGATCTTTCAGAAGACGGCACTCAACTGGCTTTTGTAACAAATGAGAATGGCCTTTCAAAACTATATACGCTAACGACAGCGACAAATAAGTATACTCAAATTCCAAATCTTCCAACAGGTGTTATCGGAGCAATTAAGTGGTCTAGCGGATTCAAAATCTATCGGAATTAGTTTTGTTGCATATAATTCTTCGTCTGATGTATTTGAGTATAACACAACAACAAAAGAATTAGTCCGCTGGACTGAAAGTGAATTAGGTGGAATAGATGGATCTACACTTCAAGAACCTCAGTTAATTTCCTGGAAGTCGTTTGATGGAAAATTGATTTCCGGATATCTATACCCGGCTTCTTCTAAATTTTCGGGAAAGCGTCCTGTTATCATTAACATTCACGGAGGTCCTGAAGGCCAATCCCGCCCGGTTTTTCAGGGTCGATCAAACTATTTTCTCAATGAACTCGGAATTTCAATCATTTATCCTAATGTCAGGGGTTCGACAGGGTATGGCAAATCTTTTGTCGATTTGGATAATGGAATGAAGAGGGAAGAATCGGTAAAAGACATTGGATCACTTATTGATTGGATTGCGCAGCAACCCGGCCTTGACAAAGACAGGATCATGATCACGGGAGGAAGCTATGGCGGCTACATGACATTGGCTGTGTCATATTTATTTAGTGATAAGATTAGATGCTCACTTGATGTTGTTGGGATTTCGAACTTCAACACGTTTATGAAAAACACGGAAGCGTATAGAAGAGACTTGCGAAGAGTTGAGTATGGAGATGAGCGCGACCCGAAGATGGCTGCTTATTTTGAGTCCATTGCCCCATTGAATCAAACCGACAAAATCAAAAAACCTTTATTTGTTATTCAGGGAGGAAATGATCCACGGGTGCCTTACACGGAGTCCATTCAAATGAAGGATAAGATCAAGCAGAACGGCGGTACCGTTTGGTTTCTCATGGCTAAAGATGAAGGTCACGGATTCAGGAAAAAGAATAATGTTGATTTTCAGTTCTACTCTACCGTGGAGTTCATTAAACAATTTCTGATTAACTAGTATAGGGAGTTTTATCCCTTCCTTACCGACCTCGTTACACATTTCAATAGCCTACGCGTTCTACACCATGGCTCATCGTCTTTTAGTTTTGGAGATGAAAAAATACTCACCCAACGTTCTATAAATAATACCCCCTAGGTTGTGATTACGGGATTATCGGTTATGGCGAGATTTTTGTGATTGCAATTTAAGTGGCAGTGTTGCTCACTAATCGGTTATAAAATGCTGGCAGCGGCAATGATGCGCAAATGAGGAACAAATGCAAAATATGTGGTAACTTCAATAAACAAAAAAATAACCCTTATGAAAAGACAAATTTTTACTCTCGCGCTTATGGCGCTTTTGTATGCTCCCGTCTTCCTTCTGCCCAAGGGTTGGGAATTGGAATTAAAGCTGGTGCCAATTTTTCAAATCTATCGACTGACAATTTCAGCACAGATGGAATCACCATGTATCATGCTGGCTTTTATGCGAACATCAACTTTTCAGAAAAGTGGGGAATAACACCCGAAGTATTATGGAGTGCCCAGGGTGCAGACCTTAACAACGTGGAATTTAAAACGGATTACGTACTCGTTCCCATCATGCTGCGGTGGAGATTTATTGATTTGATTAGTGCCGAAATCGGGCCTCAGTTTAATATCCTTACAAATGCTGAATTTGATGGAAGTGACGTTAAGGATGACTTGAAAAGCACGCACTTATAGCATGGCGGTTGGAGCCCTCATACATCTCCCTTTAGGATTTAATGGTGGTGTTCGTTACGTTATAGGAATGAGCGACCTTTCAGACGATTGACGGCATGTAAAATTGAAAGATCAAACCTTTCAAATCTATATAGGGTGGACCATATTTGGGGGTGCTAAGTAACAGCTCGATTGAAAGAAATCAACCTTAGTAAGGAAGCGGATCTTTTTATGGGATCCGCTTCATTTTTATGCGCATGATGTTGTAAACATCTAAATATTACCTCCCATAATAAACCTGAAATCGCTACAGTCGCTTTTTGCCAACTTATGTCAAATAGAACGATTGAGTAACATCTACCAGCTTTCGTGAGATTGGAAAAGCTCGTAAATTGATGCGAAATGAGAAACCTAAACTATTTACTCAGCTTTTTACTTAAACTGAATGCGCCCCTTTAAACGAGTATTGATACTTTTGCTTAGCTGGGTCGTTGCTGATTCTTGCATTGAGCGCGTAGACTTTGATATTCCTGACAGTTACGCCAATGACCTCGTCGTGGATGGACAGATCACAAATGAACCTGGCCCTTATGTAGTTAACCTTAAGAAGGTTATTAATGTAGACGCTACCAGTCCTTTGGGAATTCCGGTTGACGCCAAACGCATTACAATCTTTGATGACCTTGGTACCTCGGAAGTTTTAAGCTATGTCAAACCCGGGATGTATCAAACTGATCCAGGCGGAATTCGTGGTGAAATTGGCAGAACCTATCACTATACGGGTGGAGATGAATGATGGCGATGTATTTGAATCTATACCCGACAAGATGGATCCTGTCGGCGCTGTTGATAGCTCTCTATTACGATTTCGAGTCGTATGAGTCAACTGATGGACCCACCAGCACGCATATAGAATTTACGTTGATGCGCACCAGGCCGAAAGTGGAAATAATTACATAAGGTGGAAATTGAATGGAACCTATGTTGTCGAGACCTCCCCTCAATATACACATTGCCTTAACCCGCCTTGCGTCTGGTGTCCGAGCCGCTTGCAGCGGCTATGCATTGGTGAACGGCGAACTTAAGGAAGGGTATGCTATCAATCCTGTAACTAATGAACCGGAATATGTCATTGGACTTAAATGCACCTGCTGCCGGTGCTGGGTTACGCCTCCTGAGGTAAGCCGAGAGTAAACGACTTACAATTGTCAAATGGAAGATTTGTTAATGTAGACGTGGGCACCATCCCCGTTAACTTCTATACATTTTTTGAAAAGTACAGAGTCCAGGTTATTCAAATGAGTTTGTCGCGAAATGCATTCGACTATTGGAAAGCAATTGAGTCGCAAAAGGACGCGACCGGCAGTCTGTTTCAACCCGTCACCGGAGAAATCCCGACTAACATTAACAATTCGCAAACAGATCGAGGAGTGCAGGGAATATTTTATGCATCCGCGGTTACAAAAAAGACAATTTATTTGACGAAGGAAATGACTAAAGTAAGTGTTCGAGTTCCTCAGGATGACTGTAATGGCATTCTCAGAGATGGTGCGATCGGTATGGATTGCAGAAATGCATTTCCTGGTTCTCATTCAACAACAGAAAAGCCTGCCGATTGGGTTGATTGATGGTCCATAGTCGATAGTCCATAGTCCATGGTCTTATGGTCCATGGTTTCTAGGCCATAACTTTAGATACAGACCATCGACTATTGACCATTCAACATAATGTACAGACGACTCGCAAGCGGATACAATCTGGAACATGGCAAGGTGTTAAGTTTTAATATCATTGAGTGCAATCTCATTCAATGTACACTGGCGATGTCGTTTACAAGCGGGAGTGTTCTCTGTTATGTAACAGATGGCCAGAAACGGAGGGCATTTTCGCGGATTCAAACGGATTATTAAGGAAAGCTGGAGGTTACAATTCTAACGAATAACTAATTCACCGGCGAGCTGCCAGAGATTTGACCAGACATGAGGACGGCATTTATAATTATCCTGAGTTTATCTACAACTCAGCTGTGGGGACAAAATGGATACGTGATCCTGAAGAACGACTCAACTATTTCAGGTTATTTACGATATTATACTTCCATTAACGACGGTCATCAGGGTATTGAATTGTGGAGAACCAAGAAAGACAAGGATCCCTTAAAAATCTCTAGGCAAACAATTAACGAATACGCCATTAAAAAGGACACCTTCAAAGTGTTGCACCACTTTGTACCCTTTCAGGGTGACAAAACATACTTTGAAATAGTTGACGCCAAACTTATGGCAAGGGGTAAGGTCAATTTTTATATCACTGAAAATTTTCAAAACCCAAAAAAGTACTAACACATACACCGCAGGGGGAATACTGCCCGCGATCATCGATGAGAGTTTGGCCAACCATGACTATATCTATATTCTCGAAGAAAGTGAGACCGGATTTTTAAGGGCTTTGCCGTTCAAAAAAGAACGGTTGAAAGATGCACTAATGGAGTTCTTTCCCGATCGGTATGTCACAAAGTATGATCAAGTTAAGGGAGAGATAAAGTATAAATCAATTCCAGACCTTGTCAAATTATATAATTCAAAGTGACGAGTGATTTCGTCTTCTTAGTGAGCAGCGTCATCGACCAAATAAAATAAGTATGATAAGGAAGACCTGGTTTCTAATTCTGATTAGCCTTTTTGGAGGCGGGTTTGTTACGGAAGTTATTCACCTTTCGACAGGTGATCCAAATCGCCCAAGGACAACAAACTTAACTCTGCTCTATGCTCTGATATTTTATGGAGCTCTTTCTGTTGGTAATTAAGATAAGTGACAAGAAAACGCCATAACAAACGACGAAATAGTCGGTTCTCCCCCAATACCTTCGCCCGCGAACACAATCCAAACAATCTAATTATTGGATAATTTTATAGATTTAAACTGCCAATAAGATATTATGAATATATCTCTGAAAGTTTTAGGATTGATTGCTATGCTTGCTTCTCCATTCTTGTGGGTTGAACGATATTTGTATGAGCAAGTATTGGAAAACACTTCTCTAACGGGAGCATGTGATTTGATTTATATGATTGGTTGGTCCTGCAGCATTGTGGGATTGATCAAACTTAAGGCAGCAGGTGATAGTCACTTGGGAAAATCAATTCTATTTATGCAGTTAGCGTTTCTCTCCATTGCAAACATTTGGAATATTTGGGTGATAGTAGATCCCTTAAACCAATCTACTATTTTTAACATTCTGGATAAATTGTGGCCAATCAGCAATTTCTTCATGCTTATAACAGGAATAACTGTGGTTCCTGCCAAGAAGATCTTCGGATTTTTCAGGTTTGTACCCCTTATAGCAGGTCTTTGGCTTCCAGTGACAGTTGTTTCCAGCATATTGTTAAAAGGAGACGTACTTTTCTATGTAATGAACAGCTATTCTTTTTGTAGCTTTTTTTTACTTGGCCTAATGATCTTCAGACAGGAATTGGCTAAGAACGATGCATTGACTGTTGAAGTAAAAATTAACTGATTTATAGTCGATCGGTTGATCAGTCCATGGCACGATGGTTGATTGGTCAATAGTATGATATGTAATCTCTAACATAACTGATAAACCATGGACGATAAAACTATGGACTATTGACTATAGGACACATGGACTTGTTATGCACAAAACCTGATTGATTTTAATCAACTCGATAATTTGCCATGGTCAACTGACACCTCACTTCGCCTTCGTCCCCGGAACAAAATCCAGCGACACCGAATTCATACAAAACCTCTTATAGGTCGGCGCCGGTCCATCATCAAAAATGTGACCCAGGTGTGAATCGCATCGCGCGCAGATCACTTCGATGCGTTGCATTCCATAAGTATTATCTTCCTTATAAATAACACTGTTCTTTCGGATAGCCTCATAGAAGCTGGGCCACCCGCAGTCACTGGCGAACTTTGCGGTCGACCTGAACAAAGCATTACCGCAGACCGCACAGTAGTACGTTCCTTTTATGTCAACATTCCAATACTTACCCGTAAAAGCACGCTCCGTGTCCTGTTCTCTCGCCACGGCGTAAAGGTCCGGCGGAAGGATCTGCTTCCATTCAGCGTTGGTCACTTTAAGGTGGACTGTATCCTTATTGGAATAATATGGGTTGTTCTTCTGGCCAGCAGGCTTTGGGGATTGCGCTGAAACGCTGCCGCACAAAAGAACTACGATTGCTATAGTGAGAATGGTTTTCATTTTCATTCAAAAAATTATCTTTCGCTACAATATTTTATTCAACAAACGTCTATAACAGTGCGCCGGTTCCGAAAAGGATCGGATAGTTACGCATTTGTAAGCCAGCCGACAATTGCGAGGCTAAAATCAGCGCTGGCGTAAAGTTACAAATTGAACGTTATCTTTAGGAACTGTCAGAAGGAATTTAACAAGACAAAAATATGAGCATGCGCGTTATTGTTACCGGGGCTACAGGAATGGTAGGAGAAGGAGTTTTGCACGAATGTCTGCAACATCCCGATGTTGAACAAGTATTGGTGATCAACAGAAGGACATGTGGAGTTTCTCATCCGAAACTGAAGGAGATCATTCATTCAAATTTTCAGGATATAACTCCAATCGAATCGCAGCTGGTGAACTATGACGCTTGCTTCTTTTGCCTTGGAGTATCGTCTGTTGGGATGAAAGAGCCGCAATACCACCGGCTTACCTATGATCTTACCGTCCATGTGGCAGAAACGCTCGTGAAGTTGAACAAGGGAATGACGTTTTGTTACGTATCGGGGTCAGGTACGGACAGCAGCGAGAAAGGCAAGCGGATGTGGGCGCGTGTCAAAGGAAAAACCGAAAACAAACTGATGCAGTTACCCTTCAAAAAAGCCTATATGTTCAGACCCGGATTCATGAAGCCCACAAAAGGGATGAAGAATACGCTGAAGGGGTATGGGATGTTTACGTGGACGTATCCTGTGTTGCGTTCACTTTTTCCCAACTTTGTCTGTACGCTTAAAGAAGTTGGGATCGCAATGATCAACACGGTGCGCAAAGGTTATTCGAAACCGATACTGGAAGTCGCCGATATCGTCGCCCTCGCAAAGGTTTGAAATGCAAGCCAGCTACCTAGGTACCCAGGTAGCTAGGTACCTGGTCAGTGGCTGGACGAATAGCTATACAACTTAAATGCGAGCAAAGGTATCTGAGTGTAAATCGCCATCCGGGCAGTAACGCTAGGGTTGTACAACTTCTCGATCAGGCTTCGCCTGCGTGTGGACAGGCATATAAGATCCACTGTAGAATCCTGGAGTGCCGAATCCAGTCCCATAAGAACATTATGATCTGAAAGAATCCTGGATTTGATCCGTGGAAAGTCAGTCTTTTCTTTAATCTCCTTTGTAAACTCGTCAATCTGTTCCCGTTCTTTATCCAGTTCATCTTCATCATCCTCCCCGGTAACGTGGAGGTAGGTGATCGTACCATTTAACATACGAGCCATGTCGGTCAGGGCCTTTGCTGCTTCCCAGTCTCCAGGCGCGTAATCGGTAGCATACAAAATATCTCTGGGGGCATACGGCTTGGTGGAAACAGGAATTGCAAGAACCGGACAGCTTGATTTTTCTATGATCTCCGCCGTGTTTGTTCCAAGTAAGATTTTTTCAATGGAACTTATTCCCTGGGTGCCCATTGCGATCATGTCGATATCCTTTTTTGCGCAGGCAAGTATAACGTCAGTAATCGCTGCCCGATTCAACCGATGTTTCCCATTTAACAGAAGAATAACGTTCGCCCAAAGACTCGATCAGCGCACGGAGCTTTGCGTGGTTTTCATTTTCAGCGTGTTGTCGTTCTTCCGTTATCAGGTAACTCATTGGATTGTTGCGTGAAATTACCGGCGTGTGAACATGCAGTAACCTGACAGTGGCTTTGAGTGATCGGGCAAGTTCGGCAGTGTACCTTAACGCCACGTTGGATGCGTGAGAAAAATCTACGGGTACAAGGATATTCTTCATGATTGTGATCTTGTCACAATAAAGATAACGCTTCTTATCCAAAGACTGATAAATGTCATTCGCGCGAGTGAACAATCTCACGGAACATTTGGTGAATAGGTGATTGGATGATTGTTGTAAATTGAAAAAGTGACTAGATAACTAGCAAGTGCATTAAAGTCCCCTTCAGGGGATTTAGGGGTTTTAGAAATCGTATCTTTCTATGATTCAAAACAAACCCATCCAATAATATGCTGTACATGGTCATTGAACATTTCCGGCCCGGCAAAATAAAAGAGCTATACAAGCGCTTTGATGAAAAGGGAAGGATGATGCCTGAGAGCGTCAACTACGTGAATAGTTGGATCGATGAGAATATTGAAACCTGTTACCAGGTGATGGAGAGTCCTTCGGAAGAAGAATTAAAAGAATGGATCAGTCACTGGGATGATCTGGTAGATTTTGAAATTATTCCTGTCATCACGTCGGCTGAAGCAAGAGCAAAAGTTTTCCAAAGCTACCCCCCGGCCTCCCTCTAGGAGGGTGGATAGTCCTTCGAAAGATCAAATGAACATATGGTTTACTATCATGTCAGTATTAACTAGTTTAGAAACCCAAACACATGTAATATCTGCATTCAAGTCCCCTTCAGGGATTTAGGGGTTTAAATTAACGAAAACCTTTTGGCACTTGCATTTCAAAGTCCCCTTCAGGGGATTTAGGGGTGTTTAAATATCTCCTCGCATTATCCGATACATAAAATCAAACCCGATTCCTGTCGACAGCATCCTTTCCTTTTTATTTTGGAGCATTTGTTGTGTCCAGTCAACAAACCCACCGTCCCCAATCTCGTAGGACTTCCCGTTCACATGGATATCAACCTTATATTGTATGCCTTTGTAGTAATCGATTTCTTTTTCCGGTGTCTTGATAATATCGATGGATAGTATCCGGATGCTTTCCGATAACAAATTCCTTTACCTGCTCCGCAAGGCGCTCGCTTGAATCATAACCGTGCTTACGGCAGAGAAACCGAAAGCTGATATCATCGACTTTGTAGTAATTAATGTACAATTCCTTCATCGCGATTATATGCTGCAGAAGGGCTTCTTTCTCAAATGAAAAACTGCCTGTATCAGTGCCGGCAGTAACGAGACAGCCGATCTTGAAATGAGGAGTAAATCCTTTGCCAGTAATCTGCTGCGTCCTGACGTGGCGTTGTACGGTGGAAAAACTGATCATATCCGTCCGGCTGGACAAACTTTTGTTTTGCTTCAGATCACAAATATGAAGTGCAATGGAGTTTGTAGCATCCGCCAGCACTTCCGTTCCTCGCAATGCGGAAAGGATCTTGTCCTGATCAGCTGTGGCAACAACCGAACACGATCCAAGAACAGACACTGGAGAAAGTTCTATCGGTTCAAACGAAAGTCGCTTGAAAAGTTCAAGCATATCAAGTTCCATACGCTTTAGCTCCAACACAGGAAGGTCGGCCGGCTTAACAAACCGGTTTGATTGATAACGGTTGAGAAGTTGAGGGGGTGAGAGTTTTGAAGAAACATCGCTGAACACATCGAGGAGGATCGTATTTAGTTCCGTTCCTGTAAGGTCTTCGGTGAGAATGCGAACCAGATCGGGCTGGCCGATCCGCTGCAGTATTTTTGTCACAATAGGTGATTCCATAAACCGTTATATGTGGACTAACTTAAACTGTTAAATTCGGGTAACCGTTGCAATAAATACAAGTACTAGGTTTAAATATCCACTCTATGGTACGAAACTATTTTGCCATTGCCATCCGGAAAATACGACAGAGTCCGCTTTATGCTTTTATCAATATTTTTAGTCTCGCAATAGGCCTGGCCGCTTGCGTGGTCATTTATCTGTTTATCCGGGATGAACGAAGTTTTGACGCTTTTCATACAAAGAATCCTTCGATCTACCGGTTGGACGAAGTACAGAATTTTACCGGTACCAACCTGCAGAAGGTTGCACTGACAATGCCGGGAATGGGGCCCTCAATGGTCGCGGATTATCCGGAGGTCGTAACTTTTACCAGATTCCGGGATCTTGGAAAGACATTATTCAAACTCGGTGAAAAACAAGTTCTCTTGGATTTGACGCGGGCGGTCGACAGTACCTTCCTCGATATCTTTGACTTCCGTCTGCTGGTAGGTGATGCGGCGACGGCATTGGATGACCCGCATACGATGATCATTACAGAAGAAACTGCGTTAAAGTTTTTTGACAACGCCGAGGCTGCTCTAGGAAACTCGCTTAACCGTTGTCGAATGAAGAGTTCAAAATTACCGGTGTGCTGAAAAATGTTCCTGAAAATTCTCACTTGCAGTTTGATGTGCTCATTTCAATGACAACGTTGACACGCCGCGACCCGGAATTTAATAACAGGTGGGGAGGCAACTTTTTAAATACCTATCTCATCCTTGAGCCAAACACGGATATCAAAGCGCTTGAAGCGAAGTTTCCTGACTTCATGGTGCGGCATACCGGCAACAACGATGTCAACAAATACTATACGCTGTTCCTTCAAAAGTTGAGTGATGTACATCTTGGTTCAATAGATATTGAGCACGATTACAATAATTATCGGAAGTTCAATGGGAAATATCTTGATGTTTTCTTCATCGTCGGGGTTTTTATTCTGTTGATCGCCTGCGTGAACTTCATGAATCTCACTACGGCCCGAGCTTCTCACCGTTGGAAGGAGATCGGTGTCCGCAAAACTGTTGGCGCCGGAAAATTTCAGCTGTTTACTCAATTTATCTTCGAATCCATATTATTGTCGGTCGTCGCGTTGTGCATAGCTGTTCTGCTTGATGTTCTCTTCATTCCAGTTCTGAACCGGTTGATCGACCGGCAACTCTCAATGACTTCTGTTCTCGATTATCCGTTTGAAATAGCTTTGATGGTTGCTATTACTCTTGCACTAGGCGTTGTAACCGGAATCTATCCGTCGTTCTACATGACGTCATTTGACCTTTCAAAGGTCCTCAAAGGAGGAGGAAAGGTAGAGGGTAAATCGATTTTTCGTGGAGCACTTGTAGTAGTGCAATTCGGACTTGCACTTGCAATGATTGTCAGCACCCTGATTGTGGTGCAACAATTATCCTTTATGAAGAACACGGATTTAGGTTTTGCGAAGGATCAGATCATGCTGGTCAGCATGAACGGAGAAGCAAACAATAAGTTCGAAACACTGAAAAATGAATTGCTCACTAACGCGCATATACTAGGAGTTACGGCTAGTGGTCAGCGGCTGGGAAACAATTTTCATCAATGGGGCTTCAAGGTCAAGGCGGATACGGGAATAGTTAACATCACTCCATCCAATGTAAACGTTGAATATGATTATCTGAAAGTCTATGGCATCAAACTGAAAGAAGGGCGTGATTTTTCAAAAGCCGTACCGACGGATAATGGAAAGGCATTTATAATAAACGAGTCCTTCGCAAAGGAGCTGAGGCTTAAAGAAACAGTGGGAACACCAGCGGGTCATAGTTCTTATCATAACGATTCGTTGGGATCGATAATCGGTGTAGTTGAGGATTTCAATTTTAATTCTCTTCACTATAAGATCAACACGCTTGCCATGGTGGTTCATAACGACTGGAGGTACGATGAGATGTCCATAAAGATTGATGCGCGCAACACTGAGTCAGCTATAGCGACGGTGAAGTCATTGTGGGATAAACATATTTCAACTTATCCGTTTTCATACTCCTTCCTCGACGAACATTTCGCGCAGTTGTACAGGTCGGATCAACAAATGAGTTCGGTTGTAACAATAATGGCGATTCTGGCGATCCTCATTTCATGTATGGGATTATTCGGACTTGCGGCAATTACTACAGAGAAAAAGACCAAGGAGATTGGGATACGCAAGGTACTAGGGGCAAGCGAAACTCAGATCACAACGTTGTTGTCAAAAAATTTCGCACTGCTGATAGGAATTTCATTTTTGATTGCAAGTCCCGCGACATATTGGTTGTTGTTTAAATGGCTGCAAAACTTTGCATACCGTATTACGATAAATCCTCTTTGGTTTCTGGCGGGTGGCCTGCTTGCGCTATCGATCGCGTTGTTGACGATCAGCTATCACACCCTTCGATCTGCAAGGGCAAATCCTGTGAAAGCGCTGCGATATGAGTAGTTTTTGACCGTGGGAATAATTGATCCAGGGTCGGGAACTTAAATTTCAAAGCCGGCCTTATCTTATTGAGAATCATTACGATGCCGGCGTAATCCGATCATCGAAAAAGTGCATTAATCAGCCGGAGATCGGGTTAGGTCGGTCCATTCGTGGAACCATCCTGAGAGAATTGTCGAAAAAATTATAAATTTCTATACACAATAAATCAGGGTAGGGGTCTTTATTATAGAGTGAGTTGGACCCGGGAAGCGGGATTAAACTGAAGAACGATGTCAATACGGTTTATCATCGGCGTTATTTTCATCTGCGCAGCCTGCCAGGGCGGTAGAATCCCATGCCCAAAAATCAAAACGGTAAAGCTTCAAAAACACTATCGCCCATCTCAATCAGCTCTTTCGGCGAGAGCAGATCAGGCTGAATCGGAGAGTGAACGGAATGACGGCAAAATAAACGAAGTTCGTTTTATCCAGAACGTTTCCGTGGAGGAGTGGGATTGTCCGAAACCTGGCTCAAAACATTATATGCCGAAATCGGTTAAAGAAAACATCAAACGGAATAAGAAAAAGATCGAATCCGATTTCAAGAAACAACAGGCCGACTCTCTTCGCACTGGATAGCGGCTTGCGCTGAGTCCCCTGATTATTTTTGATTGTACTCTTACCCTTGTTCAGATCCTTTTGCGGCTGAATGTCCAATGTCAAGGCGATTACGATTAACGGATAACGATTAACGATTAACGACATCGCTTTATCCATCACATCCTTCAACTTAACGCTTCCCCCTTTGCGTTTCGATTCATCGGCAGCTTCCATAAACGCATAGATCTCAAGCGTTTCGGCGTCATCGATCGGGGATTGTTTGGACTTAAAAAACGCAGCGATCTTTGCAGCTAATGCTTCATAGCCTTCAAAGCGCTCCAGTACCAGGTTACCTTCTGTTCCGAAAGCGATTCCTCCGTACTCATGCTTGCCTTCACGTGTACCGCGAAAAGTTCCTACGCGACCATCGCTCCACTGCCCGATAACAATATCCGTTGTTGGTGTGTTGTAACGTATGACACTTTCACATCCCTTACCCATCAGCGTGAATAAGATCTCCACTCCGTGAATACCATACCAAAACAGATCGGGGTGATGTGGTTCAATCGTTGCCGGACTAAATGTATCCGCAGCCAGAACTTTTCCGATCTTGTTATCATAACGCACTTGCTGGGCGCCAGTCATGTACCGGAGAGATGAGCAGGAGAAGATAGGCACTTTCTGCTTTTGAGCTGCATCATAGATGGCAATCGCGTCGGTCAATGATGCAGCAACGGGTTTGTCGATAAACATCGGCTTACCGGCTTTGATAACCTGCAGCGCCTGGTCTTTGTGTAAGCGGCCGTCGTTCGTCTCGAGAAGAACAACATCAACCATCTTTAACAAGCTTTGAACAGAATCGACAATTTCCACACCCATTGCTTTGACTTCATCAGTGTACTTTGGTATTCGTGAAACACTGCTTTCAATATCCTTGCTTCCGTGCGGATAGGCTGCCACCACCTTGAAGCCCTGAAACTCTGGTTTGCTATTTTCAACGTTGAAGATCTTTGTAAAGGCTGGTGCGTGGGAGGTATCTAGTCCAATAATCCCGATTTTTATCGGAGCCGCCTGGGTTGCGTTGGCGGTGAACATGCCGGACACACCTAACGCAGCTCCCGTTGCTAATGATTTCGTGATAAAGTTACGTCTGTTCATAGCGGTCTTTTGATTGAAATTAAATTGTCGGCTCCCAACCCTTTTCATAAGAACGTGACCACAAAGCAGTCGCGTCTGCATCATTCTTAATATGTCCGTTTTGTGGATCGCAAACTAACGATCTGCCTAGACGATAGGATATATTTCCCAGATGTCCAAGCAGCACACTCTTGTAAGAGTCGGAGTAAGGTGAATTTAAGGATTTATTGGTTTCAAGGCAGTCGAGGAAGTTTGCGAAATGATCCTTATCATAGTCGAATCCAGCGCCAGCCTGATTTACGGTTGCGTTGTTCGTGCTATCAGCTTGTTTGATCAGTTCTCCCTTGTTATTGAAGATCTTATAAGAGTTGTCTTTTAATTCCAATGTTCCCTGCTCGCCATGAAACGAAACCCCAGAACCCATTTCGTTTATACTCCTCTGATTGCAGCTTCTGCCTTCCCACAGGAGAGTTTTTCCTCCTTCAAAGTCGAATGTGGCTACTTGTGTATCCGGCGTTTCCCAGTCGTCTTTGTACTGATAACGTCCGCCGCTGGAGTAGACCTTTGTAGGATAACTTACATTAAGGCCTAATCGCGCTAAATCGATAAAGTGTGTACCATTGTTTACGATTTCGCCCGTACCCCAATGCCACCGCCAATGCCATTGATAGTGAACCACATTGTCGAGGAACGGTTTTCTCGGCGCGGGTCCTTGCCACAGTTCATAATTCAGCCACGATGGAACGGCTATCTCTTTCCCTTTACCAATCGTTGGACGCGTATTAGTATACCAGGCTCTTGCATAATAAACCGGGCCAATAACCCCACCGTGGAGTGATTGTATAGCTTCCCGCACGCGCGGCCAGGACCTTCGTTGATTTCCCATTTGCACGACTTTGCCGTACTTGGCAGCAGCCTGAATAAGTAGCTCTCCTTCTGCGGGATTGTGACTTCCCGGTTTTTCAACATAAATATGTTTTCCCGCCTTGAGTCCAAGGATCGCTGCTGGCGCGTGCCAATGATCGGGAGCTGCTATAGTTAGTACGTCCACAGATTTATCATCAAGTGCCTGGCGAAAGTCGGTGATACCTTTTGGTTTTGTTTTTTGTCCTTCTTTCATCACTCTTTCGATTCCTGAGGCAACAGCTCGTTCATCAACATCGCATATATAAGCGACATTTGCCTTCTCCTGCCGCGCAAATCCACTGGCATGTTCGCCGCCTCTCGAGTTAAGTCCCATGATGGCGATATTGTATTTGTCTTTTACCGGATACGATGACAAGATGTTGAACCCCTCTGCAGATGTTGCGAGGCCGATACCTGCGCTGCTTGCAATTGCTGACTTCAGGAATCTTCTTCGGTTCAGGTCGTTTTTCATATGGAATGGATTTCTTGCTTGCTTGTAACAATCTAGGAAATCGGCTTCAATTGTTTCATTCCATTGGTATAAAACCTGATGATATGGTATGATCCGAGGTTTGTTTTTTGAAAGTGCGCTTCAGGGCTAAAGCCCGAGATCGATGTGTCTTGCTTTCTCCGCCATAAATGGCGGAGTTACAGAAGTAGTTTCATAACCTGATTGGTAACTTTCCTACATTAACTCCGCCTTTCAAGGCGGAGCTGAGATGAACAACGGATGCCGGGCTTTAGCCCTGAACCTCAGCGGACGCACGACGAATGCATCACAACACTTCCACATCAACTCTCCTTTCAGGCGGAGTTGAGACGAATTGCGTAGTCTAGGTTTTGGCACAACGCTAGTGGACTTGCAGACGGGGCGTTAAGATTGGAGACAATGCAGTGATTACATCCGCGTTTTAGCCATTAGTCTCGGCAAAACAATGAAATGATGTAGCATGCATTCAGATTGCATTAATCGTGAATCCGGAATCTATACCTGATAAAAAACTCATTATATTCCTGAGAAAACGACACTTTGCGGTGATGTTGATCCTGATTCAGTATATAGCGACGTACCCTTGGCACTATTGATTCGCTTACTGAGACAGCAAAGTATTCGTCTGCCCATTCAAATCTTTTTTTTATTATACCATTCTTGTTGATCCAGTGCGCCGACTCTCCCTTTAATAGATTCAGAGTTTTTGCAATACTCATATCGGCATTCAACCCAATCAGGCAGTGAAGATGATCCGAGTGTCCATCGATAGTATCAATAAATATCTGCTTTAAGCGTGCATTTTCTTTTATGTGATCTGTTACTATTTTCTTAATATCCGGAGTAAGAAAGGGCACACGGTTCTTTGTTCCCCATACAGCGTGAATCATTACCCTAACGTACGACATAGATGAGACTCAATATAATACGCAAGTCAGAGGCACAGCATCAACAAGACAGAAGTTTTCCTGACAATGTTTTGATATACTCAACAAAATATTATTTACGTAAATATTCAGCCAGAAGCCATTGCGTAGAATCTCGAGGCTTGAGGCCAGTGGGAAAGTCCGCTTCAGGGCTAAAGCCTGATTTTACAGCGATGTAGAAGCTCCGCCATAAATGGCGGAGTTAGAAAAAACAGGTAGTTTGAGCCACCTGTTAGTGTGAGAACGAATGTACCTTATGCTGTGCCCTAACACCGACGGTCTTGCTCTACACTGAGTTAGTACAACAAGTCCACATTAACTCCGCCTTTCAAGGCGGAGCATAAAGCTGCTGTGTGCACTCGGGCTTTAGCCCTGAACTTCGGCGGACGCACCAAAGACGAACACATCACAACACGTCTTTAGACTTGCTCGAGATTAGTCCTTAAACGGATAAATAATCTGCTTCCAGAAAGTCCGTGGAAAATCTTCATCACCAGAAAAACCAAGCTTTTCATCACGACCACTGCGCGGTATGTACGCTGTTTTAAAAAGATAGTCCCATATGCTGAGGCTTATTCCATAGTTCACCCCGTATTTACCCGGGAGCACTTTCGCATGATGCCATATGTGCATAGCCGGGTTATTCAGAAGGTATTTAAGCGGACCATAGGTTACGTAAAGATTGGAGTGATTCAAGTGGCCAATAGCCACCGCGATAATATGGATCACAAAAAAGTCCTGTAGTCCAAAGCCGATCATCGCCAATGGAATATATTGAAGTGTCTTATAAATTATTGTTTCCATCCAATGAAAACGCAAATGCGCAGAGAATCCCATCTCTTCAACGGAATGATGAACCTTATGAAACTCCCACATCCACGGCACGCGGTGTAGTGCACGATGAATGTTCCATTGGATGAAGTCGGCGATTACAAACATGGTCAGAAGTTTTGCCCATGCCGGCCAACTTTGAATTTCAATGGCCACTATGTTCTTTAAACCAAATAATCCTATGAAGTCATTAAAGAGATCAACAGCGACATTTGAAATAGCATTGTAGGCGATCAATGAGAATAAGAAGAAATTGAAGAACATGTAAAACCCATCCAGCCAGAAATCCTTTCGGAAAATGGGTTGGCCTTTGCGCCAGGGGACGATGATTTCCAACAACCATACCGACAATGAAATACCTACCAGCCACCAGAAATAATTATGCCATCCCGGATATGCTATTTCATTGACCAGGTAATTCCAATATCCGTAGTAAGAATCTATTATGATCTTAAAGTACTTTTCCACCGTCGATGAAATAATGATAGCTGTTGTAAAGATATTAACAGTATTTTATAATAGCATGACAGAAATATTCTGGCGTTCAATCCACTGAAAAATGTTATCGAAGTCTGAAATAGATAGTTTCATAGAACGGGGATTTATCAAACTGGACGGCGCTTTTCCATCGGAGCTGGCGTCGTTGGGTCGTGAGATTTTATGGAAAGATCTGCCTTGCTGATCCAGACGACAGGTCAACCTGGACGCATCCAGTCGTGCGCCTTGGTGATTATGCTCAGGAGCCATTTCGGCGAGCGGTTAATACGCAGATTCTTCATGAAGCATTCGATCAACTTGTTGGCAAAGGCCGATGGTTACCGAGAGGTAGTTTGGGAACTTTCCCCGTTCGATTTCCGAGTGATCAGATTGCAAATGACACAGGGTGGCATGCGGATGCCAGCTTTCAGGGCAACGATGGTTCATGGCGACTTAATGTTATGTCTAAAGGAAGAGCGCTGTTAATGCTCTTTTTATTTTCCGACATAGGTCCAAACGATGCGCCTACCCGCATCCTTGTGGGATCACATCTGGATGTACCTCCATTGCTACAGCCTTATGGTGAGCATGGTTTATCGTTTATTGAACTCGCACAAAAACTTACTACTACCTTAAATCGTGATGTTGAGTTGGCCACAGGAGAAGCAGGCACCGTTTTTCTTTGTCACCCATTTCTTATTCATGCTGCGCAGGATAACAAGATTGGATCTCCAAGATTCCTGGCACAACCTCCACTGCTTCCTGCTGAGCCAACAAACTTGAACAGGCAAGATGAGATGTATTCGCCCGTTGAAATTGCTATCCGGAAAGGTCTTGGGATGGGCTGAAGTGGAGCATAATGTTTGGTACTCCATTGTTTCAACCTTGCGTATATCGATCGGGTGTTGGACTGTATTGAAATGTATCCTGATTACTTCGTTGCCAGGAGCTCCAAACTCTTTTCGATAGATTCGATAAGAGCCATGAGACGTTGAGGTTTTTCTCCATTGTTCTTCAGATAACTATCAAGATTCAAGCGAAATTGTTTTTCGTATTCCGATGCTTTCTGTCCGCTTGGATCCATATGGTCATGACCGATGCCCTCTGAATCAGGAGATACAACCTTGTAATGCTTTATATAAAATTTTCGATAGTTAGCGATGTTCGGCACCTGGTACTTGATATGGCCAAACTCATGAGCAAGTAAGGAGAGTGCATGGTTTTCGGCAACTATTGAAGTGGCAACCGTGTGCGGTCCGTAATTTGAACTATACGCATCGCCCTCACTATCCAGGGGGATGTTTGTGGTTCCGGCGATATTGCCAAGCTTCTTTTCACCAGGCAAAAACTTTACATAAACGTCTACCGATCGGGACTGGGCGTCTTTGATGGAATCAATTTCATAATACAATTCGGGCGACATTAATTTGAATTGAAAGAGCAATCTCTCTGTTAGTTCGTGATACAGAATAAAATCTTTAAGCCTTGCCCTGTGCTCTGTTAGTCTTCGTTTTTCTATTGGAGACATGGGTTTATCCATCAGTGCTTCGATTTTTTTAAGACCGTCACGCGCAACGTTGATGTCTGGTTCATAGCCATTTTTTATTTTACCGGATAAACTTGTAACAATGAGAATGTTCATCACAATGGAAAAGACATAAGCTTTCATCGATCAGGAATTGAAGGTGGAGTGATTGATTTTTGGTCTCTTCCCGGCCTACCTGCCGGTAGACTTTTCGGAAGAATTCAATCAGGTGGGCCCACCCAAAAAACTGATCAGGTTGACATCAGGAATTCGTTACCCGATTTATCAGGCAGCGTGATTCGCAATGATCGATACAAGGATACTGGAGGATATCTGCGGGAACTTCAGCTTATTTCCCTTTGAGTATGAATTATGTAACAATGCAGCAGGGAATCTCTGCCCAATCAACGGATTGGGCAGGAAGGGGACACATATGTAACATCGAATGACTCAAATGTCACATTGTCGCTGAATCGCCTGGAAATGGAATTTTGTTTGTGTTCGGGTTCTGGGAACAAGGCTGCTGACACCAACCTCAACCCTGCGTTGACCTCACTAACCGTATCGTTAGATACTAGCCTTATTACCTAAATAATTGTACTTTAAATATAGAATTTCAACCGCCATCGTGGCCAAACGGAAGTCCAATGACGAACCTGTCAGTAAACTTGTTGTGGCTGATGATGCTTAACATCTCAGTATACAGTCAGCATGTGACTGGAAAGGTTACCACTGCATCGGATGGGACCCCATTACCCGGAGTAACTGTTTTTCTAAAAGGCACTGCCTATGGTGGAGTAACCGACTCCGACGGATTGTATTCGGTGCCCGTGTTCGATTCAATAAATAGCTCGCTGATATTTTCATTCGTAGGTTTCGTGACTCAAGAAATACCGGTCGCAGGAAGGTCGACGATTGATGTGGTGTTGTCGGAGGGTTCCAAACAATTAGACGAAGTTGTGATTACTGCCCTTGGTATTCCCAGGGAAATGAAGACGCTCGTTTATTCAACTCAAAAAGTGAAGACTGAGGAGCTGATTGAAGTAAGGGATGCCAACAACTTCTTGAATTCCCTTTCCGGAAAAATTGCCAATTCGGTAATAACCCAGGCTTCCGGCGGTGTTGGCAGCGGCGCGAGGATTGTCCTGCGCGGTAATCGCTCTATTCAAAATGCCAACAATGCGTTAATTGTGGTTGACGGAGTTCCCATTAACAACAAAACAAACTATTTATACCCGGATATAGCTGCAGAAAATAATTTCGCGGGTACAGATGGCGCTTCAAGCCTTAACCCGGATGACATAGAATCGATGACGGTTTTATCCGGGGCTTCGGCTAGCGGCCCTCTATGGAAGTGCTGCGGGAAATGGGGTTATTGTAATTACGACAAAAAAAGGGAAGTCGGGACAATTTCGCGGTAACCTTAAATTCAGGAATAACTTCTGAAAGAGTTTTTGTTTTACCAGCCGTACAAAATGAATATGGCCAGGGATTAAACGGAGTGGCGGATGGCGCCGTCCTAGAAAGTTGGGGAGACAGAACAAACGGCCAATGGTTCCCGGGATATATGGGTGAAGACCGAAAATATTCTGCTGAGCCTGATAACATAAAAGATTTCTTCAGAAATGGTTTGAGTCTGAACAATTCCTTAGGAGTAACAGGGGGATCCGACAAAATTCAAACCTATTTGTCCTATACAAATAACAAGGTTCAGGGAATTATTCCGAAGAATGATTTAAATCGACATACCTTTACCCTTCGCGCTTCCAATCAAGTAAGCAGCAAGTTTAGCACCGACGCCAAGATCACGTATATCCTTCAGGAGATTGATAAACCAGTCACCGGTAGTATTAACATGATAATTTAAGAGGTATTTTTACAATTCCCCGAAATGTTAGCCTTGAGGACGCTAAGAATTTTGAAACCATTGACAATCTTGGATTACCGGTACCTTCCCCATGGCCTCCTGTGAATAACCCAAGATCCAAAGCCCTTATTGGAATATTCATAGAACGGGTATTAATGAAAACCGCAATCGTATCATGGGATTTGTACAGGCGCGATACGACATTACCGAATGGTTGAACCTCAGCGGCAGAGCAAACCTTGACAAGACTATTGACCAGATGGAATCATTTGTATACCACGGGCACAGCTTTCGCACATGGAGGAGGAGATTTCTCTGTGACAGGAATAAGTGTTACTCAAAAGTGGTTTGATCTAATCCTTTCAGGAAGCAACAGAATCAGCAGGTCTCTTAAGGTTGACTATCGCGCTGGAACGATCTTGCAAGATAACAAGCATGATGCCGTTTACGATTATGCAAACGGACTGAACGTCGCCTAACCAATTTAGTTTGAATTTTGCCACCAATCGTGATTTTGTCGAGGATGCTTCGCACGTTCAAACTCAATCTTTGTTCGCTCAGGTCAACCTGGCATTTAAAGAATCCATTTTTCTGGATGCGAGTGTTCGTACATGATTGGATATCCACATTGCCTCCACCCTATACAACACCTACCCGTCAGTAGGCCTGTCGGCAATTGTTTCAGACCTGGCTCGCTTTTCCGAGAGAATCTCATTCTTGAAACTGAGTGCAAACTATGCCGAGGTCGGTAATGGCGCACCGTTTGCAATTACTAATAATACTTTCTCATACTTCCAAGGCGCTGGGCATGGCTTTCTTACCAGAAATACAACATTTGCTCTTGAAAAGCTCAAGCCAGAGTTGGTTAAGAACTTGGAAGATTGGGATTGACGCCAGGTTTGTGGAAAATAGATTTGGATTCACTTTTTTCTTCTATAAGAGCAATTCAACCAATCAAATATCTAAGCCTGTCCTTGGCACCGGCATCCGGCTACAGTAGACAATTGATTAATGCTGGAAATATTCAAAATAAAGGAGTGGAGTTGTCTGTAAATGTTACTCCGGTTAAAACGAACAAGGTGACCTGGGATGTTGCATTCAATCTGGGTATAAACCGGAATAAGATCGTTGAACTCCATAATAGTATTAAGCAGGCTGTGCTTGGATTCGACTTATGGCAACTCCAATAGTTGAAGAAGGCAAAAGTTTTGGTGACCTGGTTGCTTATCGTTGGAAAAAAGACACGTTGGGTCAGTACGTTGTGACTGACGACGGTCTGCCTGTTTTATCTGATGATCGAGAGCATGTTGGTAACTTTTACCCAAAGGCTACGCTAGGCCTGACCAATACTGTTCGCTATAACAGATTCTCGCTGCGTTTATTGATGGATGGTCGTATCGGTGGGGTTATTGTTTCAGGATCGGAAATGGAACAGGCTTACCTCGGCATTGCTGAAGTAACGGCAAAGTTCAGGGAAGGAGGTATTCGATTGGGAGGAGTTAATGAAGCTGGTGAAAAGGTAGATGTCTCCGTAACGGCACAGCAATTCTGGCGATCCCTTTGGAATACTCTTGACCGTGGGGGGGAGTTCTTTACCTATGATGCCACTAACTTCAGGGTGCGTGAACTATCATTGAGTTACAGCGTGCCCGTTCCCGCTACCTTCCTTATCAAGCAGGTGCGGATATCTGCTGTGGCACGGAATCTTTTCTTCATGTATCGGGGAAGTTCCATACTTGATATTCCGGGAATTGGAAAACGGAAGATGTCATTCGATCCTGACATGGCGTTGAATAATAATAATTTTCAAGGCCTTGAACATTTCAATATGCCCTCTACCAGAAGCATTGGTTTTAATGTCCAGATGACATTCTAAAAAGTTTCAAGTTCAATCTGAGTGCCATTAACGTTAGACCTTAGAGCGGAAATTTTCATTCGAGAATTGCCCGGGTGTCACACCGAATTGTTCCTTGAAGCATTTATTAAAGTATGCTAAACTTCTGAAGCCAACACTGTAGGCGATTTGAGTGACGTTATCACTTTTTTGACTAAGCATCTGGGCAGCGCGTTTTAACCGGATAGTCCTTACAAACTGGCTTGGGCCTTGACCGGCCAGCGCCTTGATCTTTCGGTAAAATTGCATACGGCTATAACCGGCCTCATGGCTGAAGTCTTCAATGGAAAAACTCTCATCCTCCATGTGCGCTTCAATGAGCGCCAGCACTTTTTGAAGAAATTTCTCATCCAGCGAACTAACGGAAATTTGTTTGGGCTCCAGCGTGATCTCCCGGCTAAACCGTTCACGCATTTTTTGTCTTTCTTCAATGTGATTACGCACAATCAGCTTCAACTCGTCCGCATCAAAGGGTTTTAATAAGTAATCGTCTGCACGATGCTCCAATCCCGTCAGCCTGCTTTGTTGATCCGCTTTTGCTGTTAACAGGATCACTGGAATATGACTGGTAAACTCATTGGTCTTGATCAATTCACATAACTTGTAACCATCCATTTCCGGCATCATAATATCACTGATGATAAGATCAGGAACCGCCTCTCTTGCCTTCTCCACTCCTTCTTTTCCATTCGCCGCTTCGATGGTGTGATAGTAGTCAGACAATGTTTTTCGGATATAGTATCGCATGTCTGCATTGTCCTCAACAATGAGTACCACCGGTTGAGATTCAGAACCTGTTTCCTTTTCTGCTGAAGTTTGTATTCTTGCATCTTCAGAAATGATTTCATGAGAAACCACTGGTGTCTTTTTCAAGTCTCCGGAATCGATTATTTCTTCTTTACGGAGATATTTCTGGTCAAGTGGTAACCGAACAGTGAAGGTACTTCCTTTGCCTTCTATACTTTCAACAGAAATTGTTCCATGATGCAACTCGACCAGCTCTTTAGCCAGGGCCATTCCTATTCCGCTTCCTTCATAGTCCCGGGTTTGAGAACTGTCTACCTGGTAAAATCGATCAAAGACCTTATTCAATTGATGATCCGGAATTCCAATGCCAGTATCCTTTACACTAATGATAGCATGTTGATTGTTCTCCACTTTCAAATACAAAATCACTTCCCCGTTTTCCTTCGTGAATTTGAAGGCATTGGAAAGTAGGTTGTGGATCACCTTTTCTATTTTCTCATTGATCCAGATATATTTTGAGTTCTTGCGCTTCCGGGTAGAACAAGTATTTTATTTTCTTATCTGCTGCCAGGGATTCATAGGATGACACAATCTCCCTGAGGAATTGAACCAGGTCGGTTTTAGTAGTCTGCAGTCCCATCTTACCAGCTTCCAGTTTACTGAGATCCAATAGCTGGTTGATCAATCGCATAAGGCGCTGTCCATTTCGCATCATCGTGCCAAACACTGTTTTTTGATCCTCACTGTTTGCTTTGCTGTATAGGTCTTTTAGCGGCCCAAGTATCAACGTAATGGGTGTACGGAATTCATGAGAAATGTTGGCGAAGAATCGGGTCTTGAGATTATCCAACTCACTCAGATGCTCTGCGCGGTGTTTGAGTTTCACCCTCTTAATATCATAGGTCCGCCATGCAAGAAAAATTCCAACCACTGCCAGAACGTACAGAGTATACGCCCACCAGGTTTTCCAGGGAGGAGGAAGTATGCTAACAACCAAAGTCGTTTCCTGGTCACTCCATATCCCGTGGTGATTGCTAACCATGACCTTGAAAACGGTATTCGCCTGCATCCAGATTTGTATACGTAGCAGTCCGGTTTTTCCAATCCGTTTCAATCCAATCCTTATCGTATCCTTCCAGTTTATGACGATACAGATTTTTCTCCGGTGCCGTCATCTCCATGCTGGAAAACTCAATGCTGAAATTGTTATGCTGATAATCAAGAACAAGATTCTGTAATACACTAATGTCTTTTGTGGTGGAAAATGTATCTCCTTCTTTTTGCTTTATTCCAATGTCTGGAACTTTATTGTTTACCGTTAATCGTGTAAGGACCGGGTGGGTTTTTGCCTTGTTAACGAGAAGTGACTGTGGATCAAAGAATGAGAAGCCATCATGGTCGGAAAATACCATAATACCATTACGGGCCAGATGGGAGTTGCCAGAGTGAGCGTGAGTTGGGGTAGTGGAGAAGGCCATCCTTCTTATTAAATTCTATCGCCAGCTTCTCCGTAGGATCATAACATACAATGCCCAGAATGGTAGAAATCCATAATCGACCCTGCCGGTCTTCGTCAATCCCGATGATATGCTTATTTTTTAACAACGGTAATCTGCTAAAATTGTATCGACCTGTTCTTTTTATTCCTTCATAGAGTCCACCAGACGTACCTACGTATAAAATGCTATCATTGCTTTGGTGAATAGTATAAGGTGTTTCCTTATTTTTAAAGACATGCTCAAAGCCTTTGCCCGAATATAAATCGACACCGGTCCCTGTAATTACCCAAATCGATTCTTGATCTTTAGGGACCACAGCCAGAATTTCGTCAGAGCTGATCGAGGTGGTATCAGCGTCGTCATGTATAAATCGAATAACCGACGCTTTTGTTCCATAAGGAATCCTGGAAATGATTTTGAGTAGTCCAAAGCGGTCCACTTACCCACAAATTTTCTTCCCCATCTTCCCAAACAGATCTTGCATTAAACAAACTATAGGTTACCGGATTGAGGCGGTCTGCTTTGATTTTCTCCAAAGGCCTCGACTCAATCATTCCAGATTTTGGATTTAAAGGCAAACTCACTAAGCCATTTCCCAAACAAACCAAAGGTTTTTCCCTCCTTTGTGGAGGTCTATCACTGTGGTCTTCTTTAAACGACGTGATCTCATCAAATTGAAGTTGATCCAAATGGTCGGAGGTCTAGAGAAGCCATTGCAACCTCCTGCGTGCCATCTTGTTTCGATTTGGCCATGACCACATAATCCTTTCCATCGATTTCATGCAACATACTCGCCTGAAGTGTACCACCGCTTATTGCGGAATTATAAAATCTCAAACTTTGCCGACTGAGGCAACTGATCCCGTGATTTGATGAAACCCACACGTTTTGATCCCTGTCTACCATTACATTGCTTAAATAATCACTTCTCAATGCGTAAGGATCTTGTGGATTGCTTTTGATACAGATAAAGGAAGTATCGACAGGATTGTATCTGCATAGCCCTTTACCTTCTGTGGCGAACCAAAAAAATCCAGCTTTGTCGCAGTCAAGTCCATTAACATTGATAGCGTATTTTCCTGACATTTCAGGCGGGAGATCAAAACGATGAATGATGGAAAAGCTCTCATCTACCTGCGCTAATCCGTCATTGTATAGAATCCAAAGTTCTCTTGATCCATCATTAACTTGTCTCTCAATGGAAATTAGAAACGAATGCGTTGTTAAGAAAGGCCGAATCTTTTGGGTTAGTTGCTGGTCTGAGGAAAGTCTTTTTAGCTTTGTCAAATATCCACAGACCCTTTCCGCTGGCAATAAGAAGAACGGAATCACGGTCAATAACATCCAGTAATATCATTGCGATCCAACGATGCGAGGGAATCCCCTTTAAAATTTACAAACCTTCTAACTTCGTTCGTTTCTGGTGAAAAGCTGTACAATCCAAAACGGCAGGGAAACCATAGCGTAGTGCCATTTCTCTCAAAGCAAACTCTTCGAACATATCCTGATCCATTCAACTCGAGATTATATTTGATAAATCCATCTGTTCTTCTATTGTATTTTGCAAGCAAATAATTAGGATGTTGACGACCAGGTGTTCTCCATAAATTCCCCGAAGGATCTATCCTTAGTATACAATATCCGTTATTGTCAATCGACTTTTCGGGATTATCAGCATCATTTTTATATACTTTGAAATTGTACCCATCGAAGCGACTCAATCCGCCAGAGGATTGTATCCAAATAAATCCCAGACTATCCTGAGCTAAAGAGATGACATCATCTGATGCAAGCCCATCACCTATATCGTAATGTTGAAAACGGTATTCTGATTGGGCGTAGCCAACTTCAATGCTGAAAACACAAAGTATTAAAAGGCAACTGGAGAATCCAGCCTGAATCCAGCGCGTTATACCTATCGTGCATTCGGATGGCATGAGCATCTTTTTTTATGGAGGCAATTCTAATTTACGAAATTCCAGTAGGATAACTGGTCCAAGTGTTGTGCGTCGGAATCGCGCGTCAGCTCACTTGGACCTTAGGTTGTGAGAATCTCTTTCCTTCAAGTCTTCAGACGTGCCATTGAACTCGTTATCCGCATGGAAGAGTTAGTGTGGGATTCAGGGCGCCAAGCTATTCGTTTCAGAATACTGTCCAGGTGTAAGCCCGAATTGTTCTTTGAAGCATTTATTAAAGTATGCTAAACTTCTGAAGCCAACACTGTAGGCGATCTGTGTGACGTTATCACTTTTTTGACTAAGCAACTGGGCAGCGCGTTTTAACCTAATGGTCCTTACAAACTGGCTCGGGCCCTGACCGGCGAGTGCCTTGATCTTTCGATAAAATTGCATGCGGCTATAGCCGGCTTCCTGGCTGAAGTCCTCAATGGAAAAACTATCATCCTCCATGTGCGCTTCAATGAGCGCCAATACTTTTTGAAGAAATTTCTCATCCAGCGAACTCACAGAAATTTGAGCAGGCTCCAGTGTGATTTCCCGGCTAAACTTCTCCCGCATTTTTTGTTTTTGTTCAATATGATTTCTCACAATCAGCCTCAGCTCGTCACCGTCAAAGGGTTTTAATAAGTAATCGTCTGCACGGTATTCCAACCCCGTCAGTCTGCTCTGCTGATCCGCTTTTGCCGTCAACAGGATCACTGGAATATGACTAGTAAACTCATTGGTCTTGATCAATTCACATAGCTTGTAACCATCCATCTCCGGCATCATGACATCACTGATGATAAGATCCGGAACAACCTCCTTTGCCTTCTCCACGCCTTCCTTTCCATTACTTGCTTCGATGATGTGATAGTTGTCAGACAATGTTTTTCGGATATAGTATCGCATGTCCGTATTATCTTCAACAATCAGTAACACCGGTTGAGATTCGGAAACTGTTTCTTTTTCAAGAGCAGCTTCTACCCTTGTTTCTTCCGAAATGAACCCATCTGATATCGTTTTAGTTTTTTTCAAGTCTGCTGACTCTGTAATTTCTTCTTTACGGAGATATTTCTGGTCAAGCGGTAACCGAACGGTAAAGGTACTTCCCTTACCTTCTTTACTTTCAACAGAAATTGTTCCATGATGCAACTCTACCAACTCTTTGGCCAGGGCCATACCTATTCCGCTTCCCTCGTAGTCCCGCGTTTGAGAACTGTCTACCTGGTAAAATCGATCAAAGACCTTATCCAATTGATGATCCGGAATTCCAATACCGGTATCCCTTACACTAATGACAACATGTTGATTGTTCTCCACTTTTAAATATAAAATCACTTCCCCGTTCTCTTTCGTGAATTTAAACGCATTGGAAAGTATGTTGTGGATCACCTTTTCTATTTTCTCATTATCCAGATACATACTAAGTTCTTGCGCTTCCGGGTAGAAGAAGTATTTTATTTTCTTCTCTGCTGCCAGGGATTCATACGATGATGCAATCTCCTTGATGAATTGAACCAGGTCAGTTTGAGAAGCTTGCATGGTCATCTTGCCCGCTTCCAGTTTACTTAGATCCAAAAGCTGGTTGATCAAGCGTAAAAGACGCTGACCATTTCGAATCACAGGACCCAGTACCGTTTTTGTGTCTCCTTCGGAGGTTTTCTGATACAAGTCTTTCAGAGGTCCAAGAATCAAAGTGATCGGGGTTCTGAATTCATGAGAAATGTTGGCGAAGAATTGGGTCTTGAGATTATCCAACTCGCTCAGATGCTCTGCCCGGTGTTTGAGCTTTACCCTCTTGATGATCATAGGTCCGCCAGGAAAGAAAAATTCCAACTAATGCCAGACCGTACAGGGTATACGCCCACCAGGTTTTCCAGGGCGGAGGAAGGATGCTAACAGTTAAAGTTGTTTCCTGGTCACTCCATATTCCGTGGTGATTGCTAACCATGACCTTGAAATGGTATTCGCCTGCGATCCAGATTTGTATAGGTAGCAGTCCGGTTTTTCCAATCCGTTTCAATCCAATCAATATCGTATCCCTCCAGTTTATGACGATACAGATTTTTCTCCGGTGCCGTCATCTCCATGCCGGAAAACTCAATGCTGAAATTGTTGTGCTGATAGTCAAGAACAAGATTCTGTAATACGCTAATGTCTTTTGTGATGGAAAATTTATCTCCTTCTTTTTGCTTTACTCCAATGTCTGGAACTCTATTGTTTATTGTCAATCGTGTAAGGACCGGGTGGGTCTTAGCCTTGTCAACGAGAAGTGACTGTGGATCAAAAAATGAGAAGCCTTCATAGTCAGAAAATACCATAATACCATTACCGCGCCAGATGGGACTTGCCAGAGGAGCGGTAGATGGGGTAGTGGAGAAGGCCATCTTTCTTACTAAATTCTATCACTAGCTTCTCCGTAGGATCATAACATACAATGCCCAGAAGAGTAGAAATCCATAATCGACCCTTCCGGTCTTCGTCAATCCCAATGATATGCTTATTTTTTAATAACGGTAATCTGCTAAAATTGTATCGACCTGATCTCTTTATTCCTTCATAGAGTCCGCCAGACGTACCTACATATAAAATGCTATCATTGTTTCGGTGAATAGTATAAGGTGTTTCCTTATTTTTAAAGACATGCTCAAAGCCTTTGCCCGAATATAAATCGACACCGGTTTCGGTAATTACCCAAATCGATTTTTGATTTCAGGGACCACATTCAGAATTCCGTTATGGCTAATCGAAGTGGAGTCAGCGTCCTCATGTGTAAATGAAATAACAGAACCTTTTGTTCCATAAGGAATCCCGGAAATGATTTTGAGTAGTCCAAAGCCTCCACTTACCCACAGATTTTCCTCCCTATCTTCCCAAACAGAACCTGCACTAATCAAACTATAGGTTACATAATTGAGACAGTCTGCTCTGATTTTCTTCAAAGGCGCCCGACTCAATCATTCCAGATTTTGGATTTAAAGGCAAACTCACTAAGCCCGATCCCCCAACAACAAACCAAAGATTTTTCCTTCCTTTGTGTAGATTTACCACTGCGTATTCCTTAAACGAAGTGATCTCATCAAATTCAAGTTGATCCAAATGGTCGGCGGTTCAGGGAAGCCATTGCAACTTCCTGCGTGCCATCTTGTTTCGATTTAGCCATGATCACAAAATCCTTTCCTTCGATTTCATGCAACATACTCGCCAGAAGTGTACCACCACTTATTGCGGAATTATAAAATCTCAAACTTTGCCGACTGAGGCAACTGATCCCGTGATTTGATGCAACCCAAACGTTCTGATCCCTGTCTACTATTACATCGTTTAAATAATCACTTCTCAATGCGTAAGGATCTTGTGGATTACTTTTAATACAGATAAAGGAAGAATCGGCCGGATTGTATCTGCACAATCCCTTACCTCCTGTGGAAAGCCAAAAAGATCCAGTTTTGTCCCAATGAAGTCCAGAAACATGATAGCGTATCTTCCTGCCATGTCAGGCGGAAGATCAAAGCGATGAACGACGGAAAAGCTCTCATCTACCTGCGCTAATCCGTCGTTGAACATGATCCAAAGTTTTCTTGATCCATCATTAAGTTGTCTCTCAAAGAAATCAGAAACGAATGCGTTGTGAAGAAAGGCCGAATCTTTTGGGTTAGTTGGTGGTCTGAGGAAAGTCTTTTTCGATTTGTCAAATATCCACAGACCTCTCCCGCTGGCAACAAGAAGAACGGAATCACGGTCAACAACATCCGTAATACGATTGCGATCCAACGAGGCGAGGGAATCCCCTTTAATATTTGCAAACCTTCTGACTTCGTTCGTTTCTGGTGAAAAGCTGTACAATCCCAAATTGGCGGGAAACCATAGCGTAGTGCCATTTCTCTCAAAGCGAACTCTGTGAACATATCCTGCTTCCGGCAAATGGATATTATATTTGATAAATCCATCTGTTTTTCTATCGTATTTCGCAAGCAGGTACGACGACAATTGCATTCTGAATTTGGATGTTGCCTGCCAGGTGTTCTCCATAAATTCTTCGAAGGATCGATCCTTAACAGGCGATATCCGTTGTTGTCAATCGACTTTTCGGGATTATCAGCATCATTTTTATATACTTTGAAATTGTACCCATCAAAGCGACTCAATCCGCCGGAGGATTGTACCCAAATAAATCCCAGACTATCCTGAGCTAAAGACATGACATCATCTGATGCAAGCCCATCATTTATATCGTAATGTTGAAACCGATATTCGGATTGAGCGTAGCCAACTTCGATGCTGAAAACACAAAGTATTAGAAGGCAGCTGGAGAATCCAGCATGAATCCAGCGCGCTACAGCTATCGTGAATTCGAATCGCATGAGCATCTTTTTTATGGAGGAATTCTAATTTACGAAAATTCCAGCCCGGATAACTGGTCCAAGTGTTGCGTGTAGGTATCGCGCGTCGGCTCACTTGGACCTTAGGTTGTAGAATCCTCTCATTCAAGTCTTCTCCGAAGAGTCCTTTGGACAGACTGACCAGACTTGGTCTTTAAACTGATAATTAGACTGCTTTCAAAAAGTCCGCGGGAAATTTTCATCACCATAAAAAATTGAGCTTCTCGTCACCACCACTGCGCAGTATGTACCGAGTTTTAAATACGTATTCCTGTATGACCTAACGAGGATCGCAATTTCTTAGTACTCCATTATCTCAACCTTGCGTATATCGATCGGGTGACTATTAGACTGTATTGAAATGTATCCCGCTTTGATTATCTCATTGTCAGCAGTAACAAACTTTTTTCCATACTCATGTTTCGGATCGTATCTGGGATTTTCGAATTTCAGGATCTCTTCGCCATTAACAAAGTGAGCGATCTTGCCATCATTAACATCAATTTCAAGGGTCACCCATTGATCACCATGGAAAGTTCTTTTGACATCGGGTGGAGTACAGAACGACTTGTTCTTTTCTCCTTTGAATTCTATCGTAGTGCCGGGCGTGCAAATTTCTCCTGTCGGTCTTTCATCCGTGCCGTTGCCGCCATGAAGGTTGTATTCAATACACACGGGGAAAGGTTGTTTTAATTCGATCGTTGCCGGATCCTGGCCATGGTATTGAACGCCGCTGTCCCGGTATCCCCAGGTCGGAGCTCCTGGCGCTGTTTCACCAACAAACCTGTATTCGACTTTCAGGCGATAATTCGAATATTTCTTATCGAAATAAAGAGCGCCAAAACGGTTATTGAAGTTTTCACCGTACTGGTCGTATCGAATACTTATGATGCCATTCTCGACACGGAAGGTGTTGCCGAAATTTTCTCCCAGCGGGAATCCTGCAATTTTCATTTTCCATCCCTTAAGGTCGGTGCCGTTAAAAAGCGCCTTCCATTTTTTCCCCTTCAATGCGGCGTTTTCGCGTTCTGAAAAAGAGAGCAGCAAAACAGGTAGTATAATAAGGAGTGATTTTGCGTATTTCATGGTGTACCGTATTATCCTCTAAAGTAAGAAAACTACAAGGAGTTGGCTGAAATCCTTCGAAAAATCCGCGTTTTGGGCTGATTTAGGCCAAAAAAAAATCTTTCAAAGTCTGGTTTCCTGCGTAAGGTTTCATGAATAAACGGCGTGAATTTACTCGTCCCCTGCGGGAATAAAGTTGTGAAAACAGTAGACAGGAATTTCTCGATCAGCCAATTGCACAACCGTGCCGGCATCTCGCTGGCAAAGGGGTGTTAGTTCCCAGGCGTCTCTTCAGATCGCTTCTCTTGTATCTTATTTAACTCTAACTCTAACTATTAAACAAAGTAGACAAATGTTTAATCTAATCCCCAAAAGGACGATCGCTACGGCGATTGCCATTGTATTCTTTTTTGTCCTATTTATGATGTTCAATCCTTTCTCGTGGAATGATGCGGGTAACCGAACCGTAGTAGAAAGAACGACTGGTGAACAGATCGTTCAATTTGCTCCCGGTATTTTCTACGCTGGTTTTTTTGCCAAGGAAAAGGAATGGCCTAATCAGATCTCTGTTACTTATCAGGAAAATGCTAGTAAGCTTGAAATGGAAGATAATGGTATCGAGGTAGGTCAGATTATGATCCGTTTCAGTGATGCCACAACTGCTAATGTAAAAGGTATTACACAGTTCATCCTGCCATCTGACGAAAAGGAGATGATCCTTATTCACAATACGCACCGTACGCCCCAGTCGTTGGTGGGAAAAAGACTTGCTCCTTATACTAAAGAGTGTTTGCAGTCATCAGCTCAATTGATGAGCAGTGAAAAACACTACGGTGGTGGACGTGCGCAAATGGCTCAGGATTTTATGGACCAATTAAAGGAAGGTGTGTATCTCTTGAAAACAGAAGAACGCCAGGTTTATGATTCACTTGAAGGTGAAAAGAAGAGGGTCTATCAAACGGAAGTTCAGATAGATAACAAGACTGCGCTGCCGAAGAGAAAACTTTCCTCTATTAAAGAGTATGGGATCACTGTGGCAGATGCCGCTATCACGGATGTTGACTATGAAGATAAAGTTGACCAGAAGCTGGTTAAGATTATCGACGCTGTAACAAAATCTTCTATTTCGAAACAGGAGTTAATGACAGCTCAACAACAAACCTTAACGGCTAAAGCAAAAGGTGAACAGGCACTGGTTGAAATCGAGTATCAGCAAAAACAGGAACAAACGCGTCAGGTTGTTGAAGCTGAGACTAAAGTAAAAGTTGCCGAACAGGACAAACTTCAGCAAAAGATAGCTTACGAAGGTTCGATACTCGAGGCTAAGAAGATAAAGGAGCTGGCGGATGCACAGGCTTATGCAAGATCCAGGATAATGCAAGCCGACGGTGCGTTGGAAATGAAACTGAAGGCGCAAGTAGAGGTTCAGAAGGTATGGGCTGAAGCGTTCAGCAAGTATACCGGTGCCGTTGTGCCTCAATTCCAGACAGGTGGATCGACTACAAATGGCGCTCTTAACTTTATGGAGATCATGACCGCAAAAACCGCCAAGGATTTTGCACTTGACTTGAAAAATAAATCGAATTAACCGTTGGCCGTGAATCTAAGGGCTGCTCCTGTGGGGCGGCCCTTTCTATTTTAGATACAAGCTCTTAATAATGTTGATGTGGTGAAGTTCGTGCCCTGCAATATGATAGCCTAGCGCACGAACAGTTGCTTCATTGTTATTTGCAATTCCTCTGCGAAGCATCACATCATCTGAAAACCCGTCAAATAGGGTGATGGTTGACATACGCACCGCTTCGTATTCCTCCACAATGCTTTCAATGGTCCTCTCGTTCGCTTTTGAATGAAACGCAAATGGATCCTGGTCGAAGCCCGGGAGTTGCGTCTTATCGTTGCGGGCAAAACGCAATGCCCGATATCCGTAAATGCGCTCGTCGTCTACTATGTGGACAAGAATTTCTTTGACGGTCCATTTATCGTCCGCATATCGGTAGAGATGTTTATCCGCCGGCAGCGATTGAATCAATTGTTTTGTCGACTGCAGATTGTCCCACAGGTGTGTAAGGAGCCTGCCATCGCCCGGCAGAAGATCGATATACATGGAAGCGTAGGGAGGAAATTCCCCGCTTGCGCGGTTTCTGGATGATACGGTTAAGGTTCATTGTGAGATTGTTCCATCATGCAATTTAAGCCATGCAGATTGGCGTCAAACCGTTGATACCTAAAATAACTTTTGAATTTCCTGCGTAATGTGTATCATTGACACATTCATGTAAAACACCCAACCTATGAAGAGATTGTTTATCGCTTGTTGTTTTGCTGCCATTCCCCTGATGATGAATGCGCAAAAAACCGCGGCACCACTCCCGATAAGTGTCGGAACAGATATCGCTGTAGTTTCTACTGAACAAGGCAAGGTGCGAGGCTATATTCATGATGGCACGTATACATATAAAGGAATTCCATATGCACAGGCAAAACGTTTCCAGGCGCCGACCAAGCCGGCATCGTGGGAAGGTGTAAGAAGTTCTCTTACGTACGGGCCAGTTTGTCCAATGATTACTCCGACAACACAAGTAAATGATGAGACTGAATTTCCGTTTCATCACGATTGGGGATATACCAATGAAGATTGTCTAAGACTCAATATCTGGACGCCGGGTGTAAATGATGGCAAGAAGAGGCCGGTAATGTTTTGGATCCACGGAGGTGGATACACTGCCGGTTCATCACAGGAACTTCCTTCCTATGATGGCGAGAATATCAGCAAGAAAGGTGATGTAGTTCTCGTGTCTGTGAATCACCGTCTGAATATCCTCGGATTTCTGGATCTGTCAGAATTCGGTGACAAGTATAAGGCATCAGCAAATGTGGGCATGATTGACCTGGTCGCCGCATTGGAATGGGTAAGAGCCAATATTTCCAACTTCGGTGGAGATCCAAACAACGTGACGATTTTCGGTCAATCCGGTGGAGGAGGTAAAGTGACTACGCTGATGAATGCACCGTCGGCAAAAGGGTTGTTTCACAAAGCGATTGTACAAAGCGGCATATGGGCCGACTTTCAGGACCCTGCTATTACAAAAAGGATTGGCGCTGCACTTCTGACGGAGCTGGGATTGATTCCATCTAAAATTCGATTCCATTCAAAAAGTACCTTATGATAAACTGACAGCCGCGGGAACGCGTGCGTTGCAAAAAGTACGGGAACAACTTGCCGCGGAAGGAAAACCCGTTACAGGTTTTAGATTCGGTTGGAGCCCGGTGCTGGACGGAAATTTTCTTCCGTTCCAGCCAACCGAAGCTAAAGCATTAGCGCTTTCCGAGAATGTTCCGCTTCTCATCGGATCAACGAAGAACGAGTTCATGGCATCTCTTAGAAACCCGGCACTGCGTAAAGCTACAGCTGAGGATGTTAAAGCTCACTTGCAAAAAATTTACGGTGATAAAACAGATGCATATATCGCAGCCGTTAAGAAGGCCTACCCCGCAGATACCCGTCCTAATGATCTGGCCGATATCGACGGAATGTTCCGGCCAGGAATGGTTACACAAGCGAATATCAAATCAGCAAGCGCCAGCGCGCCGGTATTTATGTACCTGTTCACCTGGCAATCACCAATTTTTGGAGGTGACTTCAAAGCACTTCATTGTATGGAGATTCCCTTCGTGTTCAATAACATTGCGCGATGTGAAGAAATGACTGGAGGAGGGAAAGATGCACACGTGCTAGCAGACAAGATGAGTCAGTCGTGGATCAACTTTGCGAGGACGGGTAATCCAGCACATAAAGGATTGCCGGCATGGCCAAACTATACAGCTGCGAACGGAGCTACGATGTTGTTTGATCTTCAATGTGTGTTAAAGAATCATCACGACCAGGAGGTCCTGGCGTTCTTCGTTAACGGTCCTCGTTTGTAAGAGAGCAAACGATTATTGGATGTGAGACGGATTGAACCGGATAACGGATAACGATTAACGAGATTTCCGGTGACAACCGAGAAAAAATTCATATTCACGAAAATTCGTAATGACCCGGGACTATACACCGGGTCATTTTTTTTGTATGAGGATGCTTCCCATGTGGCTCATACATTTTATTACTGCGTCTCACTTTTGGGATTAAATGACCGCTATCGTACATCGACTACGTTGTGCATTTCACTATATCACATCAAAAAAATCATTGTTCTCGCGTCATATTTAACGATTTGAAAAAATCTTGATTAAAATCAATCTTTTTCGACAAACGAAATTCAAGATTTGCCGTACAAAGATTTTAACTGAACAAAATTTTTTACTCGCATGATTGTCTGTTAGTCAATTCGCTTGTTGAAATCATTACCGGATCGGCACACTGCCAGAAATTGTGAACACGTCCGGTACAAAAGTTTTCCCTTTTAAACATTCTAAATTTTAAAACCATAATATTTATGACAAGGATCATATTGCCTTTAATGGCCCTTTTTACTGGTTTCTTTGTGGTGAGCTGTGATGATGAAGCAGATACAGTCGTGAAGCCAGGACTGGCTCAATTTGAAAAAAGTGAATTGTCTTTTTTTGAAAATAGTGAAAGAGCCACCATTGTTATTTCATTCAACAAACAAGCTTCCGATTACGGTGAAGTTAGGGTACAGGTTAGTTCGTCAAATGTGGACAAGTTTCAATTCGTTCCTGTGCAGCATGAAGGCATTATTCACTTGCCATTCAGTAAAGGTCAGTCACAGGTATCGTTTGAGATTTTCTCAACCAACAATGATGTTCTTGACGGTGACAAAACACTTGACTTTACCATTCTTTCTGTTTCGCGGGGTTACAACATCGGAACACACAAAACTTTGGCGACAACGTGTGTGGACGACGAAAGACCAGCACGTGCAGAATTCTTTGATGGTCAACAACAGATCCGCGAGGACAAGGGGTCAGGGGAACTGGTCGCTATTATATTGTCGCCCGAAACCAAAGGACCTGGCGTGTTACGTGTGTCCATTCAATCCAGTGACGCGATCTATGGCACACACTTTATTACTGAACCGCCTGCTGTTGATGGAATCATCACTATTCACGTTCAGGAAAAAAAGAGTTTGGTTTCATTTATAGTGTCCCCAATAAACGATGGACTATATAACGCCAGTCGATCCATTACATACTCGATTGCCGAAGCTGAAGGGGGAGTTGAAAAAGGAGAAATTGTCGAGCACAACATGAAGATCATCGATGATGAACTTGGGGAACAGGTAAGGGTTACGAAATCTTTGCGGGCAGCTGGCGTTATAAAAAGCGTTATGAATACAATGAGGATGGAAGCATTTCAAAAGTTTATTGGGACCAGCAAACACCAGGTCATTCGGGAGGGGTTTATAGTTATGTATATAACGCCAGCGGACAATTGCATAAGATATCAAGGTCTAATGGTAGTGAAGAGATCTTTCTAAGAGAAGGAGATAATATTTCCAAGTCGGAAGAATACACTAACAACGTGCTTACAAAGTATACTTTATTCGGTTATGACGATGCGGGAAATGTGGCGGAGGCAGCTGTGCATTACCGACAGCCCGATGGTACGTTGAAGCTCGCCACGATCTTCGTCTATCTTTATCACACAGATCATAATATTTTCAAGGTGCTTAACCTATGACGTACTTGAAGGATATGAGGATCCCGTGTTGATTGGTACAAAAACATTTGAAAACTATCTCGACGTTGAAAATCCATTCCCGATGGTTGAGATCCTTCCGGGTCATTCGGCTCAGAACAAGCTACCAATTTCTTATCGGGTTGAAGAAAACGGCCATGATATCACTTATCAGTTTAACTATCAATTTTCTGAAGAAGGCAAGCCACTATCCCGAACGGCTACGTCGCCGAGTGCTTCGGAGATTGCATACTATGAGTACTATTAATTGATAATTCCTGAGTGATTTCATTTAAAGAGAGGTGTGATGCCTCTCTTTTTTGTTTTGATCCCATTATGTAAAAACAGTTCACTTTCGGATGCTTGTGACCGTTATCGGTTAGAGAGATATAATAAATGGCCGTTGTATGTAATGGCATTGCCTCATTCGACTGGCCGGTTTATTGTATATTGAAGGTATGCGAACCCTGTACCTCCGGTTATTCTTAAGGATCATAAACAGGAATCGCGACGTTTACATTCTCAAGATAGTTACCCTCTCCGTTGCCTTCACCTGCGCCATAGTGATCTCGTTGTTTGTCATCAATGAGATGGGTTACGATAAGTTTCACTCGAAAGCTGAATCAGTGTTCCGGGTGCTGCTGAAGAACAATAGCGAAGCATTTTTTGGCAATCGGTATTCGAGCCAGATGCACAAAAAGACTCTGAACTCGATTTTTTTGGAATTTCGGGATTCATTGACCTTATCGCCCGTAAAGGTTATGGATGGATTGAGTATCGCCGCCGGTGCAAAGACCTGGAATGGCCAGAAACTCCATTCAGCGGATCCTTCAATCAGGGACATCTTTACTTTTGATGTTGTGTATGGTGAAATAGCAAATTTCGCAACCGGACAACCACGCATTATTCTTTCGACATCGGCGTCATTGGAATACTTTGGTTCCCCTGCTTCAGTTGGTAAAACATTAAGCGTCTCGGCCATAAACGACACGATTGATTTTACTGTAGCCGCGGTATTCAAAGACTTTCCGAATAATTCGCATGAAGATTTTAGGGGATTTATTGTGCATGACAGCTCTACGATCCATGCGCTGAATTTTGATCCTTCCAGGGTTGGAGTTTATGGACGAGTCAAAAAGCAAAACATAAGTCATTTTCAAAAGTCAATTGATGCAAATCGAAGGGGCAATGACGTCTCATATATTTTACAACCGCTGACTGACATATACTTTGGTCCCAGGGTGATTGGAGAAGATGCAAGGCACGGCGATGCTTACAGCGTTTACATCCTGCTCTGCATAACTTCATTAATCCTTTTCCTGGCAGTCACGGGATTCATCAACCTGACAACCTTAACCATTCCCAATCGATCCAAAGAACTGGCAATAAAGAAAATCGCGGGAATGAATCAAGTGGAGTTGCTTTCTGGATTCGCGAAAGAGTCCTTCCTGGTTGTTGCTATTTCATTTGTAATCGCAATAGTTACTCTGGGTCTTTTAAGAGAATGGATCCAGCCGATCCTTTCAATAGACATTTTTTCCTCCTTCAAGTCGATCGACCAGCAACTAATACTTATAATACTAGTGCTCCTAATTACATTCGGCCTGTCGCCTCTTCTTATGACGTCACGGTTTACGCGGGCATCACCCAATCGACTCCTTAGCTCGGAAGCCATTACTTTTCCACGCTTCAAAAGGGTTATCGCTCTTTTGCAGTTAGGCGTTAGCCTATTCCTGATCGTCGCATCGCTTGTCGTCCGGAGACAAATCAACTATTCACTGGTAAAGGAGCCGGGCCAAAATCATGATCAGATTGTATACCTGGATTATCCGCACCATCTGCCCGGCACACTTAATGGTCTGCGGACGGCCTTGAAGATGAATAGTGCCAACGTAGTTGATGTCATAGCAACGTCCCAACTGCCGCACAAGATCAATAGTAAACAGATTGGATCGAATTTCTATTTTATAAAGGTGGATCCCGAGTTCAAGGATTTTTTTGATTTAAAAGTGACGGACGGGAACTGGTTTAAGGCGAATGACGGAGACTCGATAACTGTCGTCAACGAACAAGCTAAGAAGTTAATGGGGGCCGATACGGCTAATGTGATTGGGACGGTCAGCAGCATCGATGAAGATTTTAACCTTCCGGAGAAGCCGCTGAAGATCATCAAATCCAACGCTTTTGAATATAACTTCCTTTGCATACGACTACTTGAAGTTGACATCAGGCGTACCGTTGCGACGTTGTCTGATTATTTCGGAACTTCAGGAAGGCCCGCTACCATTCGCTTTTTGAATACGCGTTTCGAGCAATGGTTGGACTATCAGAATCGCCTCAACAGACTTTCGGAGATCATGGCGATCATATCCGGCTTCCTGGCGTGTTGCAGTATTTATGGTCTTTGCGTAAGCCTGGTGCGCGAAAAAATTAAACAAATTGCTATTCATAAGTTGTTCGGAGCAAGTATAAAAAACATTACCATCCTGCTTGTAAAAGAATTTGCACAGCAGCTGGGACTGGCGATCCTCTTCTTTGGACCCGTTACTTATATTGTTATACAGGAAATACTTCGAAGTTTTGTTTATCGGACTCATTTTGTATGGGCCGATCCCCTGATCCCCGTGTTGTATTGCGGGGTGGTCATTACACTCCTATGCGGCCTGCAGGCGAACACGCTGAATCGCACCGACCTTACCGCCTCGCTTAAATCGTGATTGGTTTTCCTCTTGTGAAATTCAGATAAGATGTTGAACGGACTTCGTCCGACGTAGCCCCGATACATCGGGGCGAAGGCGGATGACCGGTTTCGTACAAAGCTGCCTTGTATCCGTACAGGCCCCATTCAAAAAAGCAATAAAACGATGGTTGATGACGCTCTTGTCGCGTTGGCACAATTCTTAATACTACGAATAGGAATAAATTATTCAATGAATGAAGAAGTACCAATTGGGGGAATTCGAAGAAGTGGTGATGCTAACGGTGGGAGTCCTTTATGATGAAGCATATGGTGTGTCTATCAAGAAGGAAATTGAAACGCGTTTGTCCAGGAAAGTAAGCGTGGGCGCGCTGCAATCTGCGCTGAAAAGACTTGAGGACAAAGGCTACTTGAAGTCGAGGGAAGGGGAGGCCACAGAAGAGCGTGCTGGGCGACCAAAGAAATATTTTCAAATCACCGCATACGGCAAACGGGCGATGGAGTACACGAAGAGTACGCGCGATGAACTGTGGAAGGCTATACCTAAGATCGCTCTTAATCCGAAGTTTGTAGGTAGCTGATAGGTGTGTGATTGAGTTTGGGAGTGAGTTTGACAGTGGGTGTGTTCACCGCCCTCCTTCGCAAGGCTACGGCGGGCAAGCAGCGACGCAAGGGACGAAGAGTTTCGCAGAGAATTTTAAAACATTAAAGACATTAACTACTAACTACTAACTACTAACTACTAACTACTAACTACTAACTACTAACTACTTACCACTTACAATGCCCCATCCTCCAAAAATATTCCTTCGCTTCTTCCGATGGTATTGTCACCCATCGCTGAAGAAGCACATTGAAGGAGACTTGGTGGAATTGTACAATGAGCAAGTAGAGATCTCAGGCAAAAGAAAAGCAGATCTGAAGTTCGCGCTTGACGTGTTGCTGCTATTAAGGCCCGGAATAATTAAACCCGAAGACAATTTTAATATTAATCATTACGATATGTATAAAAGTTACTTGAAACTAGGCTGGCGAAATATTTTGAAAAACAGAGGCTACTCTCTTATTAATATAGGGGGACTGGCATGTAGCCTGACGGTAGCAATGCTGATCGGCCTTTGGATATACGATGAATTTTCTTTCAATCAGTATCACAAGAACTATAATACTATCGCCAGCGTGTTTCGAAAGGAACAGACCAACGGCGAAGTATACATGAACTATGTACAAGTTACTGGCCTGGGAACGCTACTTAGAAACGAATACGGTTCACATTTTAAAAATGTCGTGCTGTTACGGTCGCGAATCGAAGATAAGGTGTTGGCGACAGGTGATAAAAAGTTTTCTCAGCTCGGTTTTTTCATGCAGCCTGAAGGTGCTGAAATGTTCAGCCTGAAAATGGTGAAGGGAAGACTAGACGGATTAAAAGATATGAAGTCCATCTTTCTTTCCGAGTCACTTGCAACAAAAATGTTTGGCGACCAGGATCCTATTAATCAGTTGGTAACTATGGATGCGAAATGGGACCTCCTTGTTACCGGCGTGTATGAAGATCTTCCAAAAAATTCTGAATTCGAACAAGCTTCATACTTCGCGCCGCTGGACCTATTTCTTGATGGCTGGGCGAATCTCAACGTATGGGACAATTACAATATGAGGCTTTATGTCCAGCTTAATAGGGAGGACGACGTTGAGGAAGTTTCGGCGATGATCAAGGATGTGATGTTACCTCATATTGATGAGGGCAAGGCCAAAATGAAACCTGAGCTCTTTCTCCTGCCGATGAGCAAGTGGCGCCTTTATTCAGAATTCGAAAATGGTGTAAGTGTGACGAGTGAACGCCTGAAGTTTGTTTGGATGTTCGCCGTTACCGGAGTATTTGTCTTGCTGCTTGCCTGCATCAACTTCATGAACCTCAGTACAGCGCGTTCGGAAAAGAGAGCTAAGGAAGTTGGAATCAGAAAATCCATCGGATCACATCGCGGTCAACTTGTTCAGCAGTTCTTAGGTGAATCTCTCCTTGTAGCGATGACGTCAATGATTATATCCATTGTTCTTCTCCAGCTACTGATGCCGGGGTTCAACCAGGTAGCAGATAAGGATATCAGTATTCCATGGAATAATGCGTGGTTTTGGTTGATCACACTGACGTTCACGATTCTTGCGGGTCTTCTCGCAGGAAGTTATCCGGCATTATATCTTTCAGCATTTAATCCGGTCAAGGTATTGAAGGGAACATTCAGGGTCGGCCGTGGTGCTTCGACGCCCCGGAGAATTCTTGTTGTTGCTCAGTTCACTTTTTCAATCAGTCTCATCATTGCGACCACTATCGTTTACAGGCAGCTGCAATTTGCCAAAAACAGGCCCGTCGGATATTCGAGAGATGGATTGATATCAATTCATCCACGGTCGCCGGAATATTATGGCAAATACGAAGTGTTGAGAAATGAATTTAAAAAAACAGGTGTAGTTCAGGAAATAGCTGAGTCCAATTATGCGGTCACCAGTACATTGGGATGGAACAACGGATTTGAATGGCGTGGCAAGCCGGAAGGAATGGATGATCCTGCATTCAATATCAACGAAGTCACATCAGGATACGGTACCACTATTGGCTGGAATTTCGTTTCGGGGCGGGACTTCTCGCAGGAGATACTTTCGGATGCCAAAGGCGTTGTGATCAATGAAACAGCTGCGCAACTTTTGGGCCTTGAAAACCCAGTTGGTGAAACGCTCGTTCGAAACAGGAACGGAGAAAGAACGCAGTACACTATTCTTGGTGTGATCACCGATATGGTAAAAGGTTCGCCATTCGAACCTGCAGATCCTTGCCTGTTCTTCCTCGCCAACAGAGATCAGGAATGGCTATTTATTCGTCTTGATCCATCGGCCAGTGCTCATGAGGCATTGCCAAAAATCGAAAAAGTCTTTAATCAGTATGTTCCTTCAGCCCCATTTGACTACAAGTTCGCTAACGAGGAATACGACGCAAAATTTCGCGCGGAGGAAAGGATCGGCGTGCTTGCTACCATCTTCAGCACGCTTGCAATTATAATAAGCTGTTCAGGTTTGTTTGGCTTGGTCTCTTATGTAGCAGAGCAACGCACGAAGGAGATCGGCATTCGTAAAGTGCTGGGTGCGTCAGCAATACAAGTCTGGCGGCTGTTAACGAACGAGTTTATGCTGCTGGTGCTCATTTCGTGCGCCATTTCCATTCCTCTTTCTTATTACTTCATGGCTGATTGGCTCGCGCATTACAAATACAGGACAACGGTTTCATGGTATCTGTTAGTTGGCGCAGGATCCGCTGCTTTGCTGATCACGTTGTTGACGGTAAGCATTCAGGCATTGAAGGCTGCATTTGAGAATCCAGTGAAGAGCCTGAGGAGTGAATGATCAATGAAGAATGAGTAATGATGAATGAATAATGCATGTGTGTGAGTGGGTGTGGGTGTGTTCACCGCAGAGCCCCGATAGATCGGGGAGAGTTTCGCAGAGAATTTACTAACGATTAACTGATAACGATTACCCATTTAACCACTAACCACTAACCACTAACTACTAACTACTAACTACTAACTACTAACTACTTACCACTAACCACTTACAATGCCCCATCCTCCAAAAATATTCCTTCGTTTCTTCCGATGGTATTGTCACCCGGCGCTGAAGAAGCACATTGAAGGGGATCTGATGGAACTATACCATGAGCAACTGGAGATATCGGGCAAACGAAAAGCAGATCTGAAATTCGCGCTTGATGTGGTGCTACTTTTCAGACCTGGAATTATTAAGAATTATGAAGGATATGAAAGCATAAACTCGAGAGGTATGTATAAAAACTATTTCAAAACAGCACTGCGCAATTTGTGGAAGAATAAGGGTTATTCAACCATCAACATATTGGGGCTCGCCGTAGGTATGGCGGTTGCTTTGCTCATTGGGTTGTGGGTCCAAAATGAATTAACCTTCGACGGATTTCATGAACGCAAGGACAACATCGCGATTGTCATGAAGAAAACTTTCTTCAACAATTTTAAGGGAACACAAACCGGCGTGATGTTACCCCTTTATGACGAACTAAAAGCAAACTATCCGGAGGTCAAACATATCACTCGCCTGGATTGGGGAAGTCCTCATAGCCTGATCGTAGGTGACAAAAAAATAATGAAGTTTGGGCACTTTGCTGATCCCGACTTTTTGAAAATGTTCACCTTCCCACTTGTAAAAGGTACAGTTGACAAGGCATTGAGTGAGCCATATTCAATCGTGATCACCGAATCTTTGGCGACAGCGTTGTTTGGGAACGATGAGCCGATCGGAAAAATGATCACAGTTAACAAATCGTTGAATGTGATGGTCACGGCCGTCTTAAAAGATATTCCTGCCAACTCGAGTATATCTTTCGACTTCGTTCTTCCATACGAACTTAACATTCTCACGGACGACCGTGTAAAGAAATCAAGGGACCAATGGCAGAACAATTTCCTTCAAAACTTTGTGGAATTGAATGACGGCGTTTCCATGGAGGCTTTTTCTAAGCGTATTGAACATATTGTTCAGGATAAAGTAAAGGACAAGAAGGAAGCGGCACTGTTTGTTTTTCCTATGAAAAGGTGGCATCTCTTTGACGACTTCAAGGAGTGGGTAAATACGGGTGGCGCCATTGAATACGTTCGGTTGTTTACCATCATCGGGATATTTGTCCTTGCGATCGCGTGCATAAATTTTGTCAATCTGAGCACGGCGCGATCAGAGAAACGCGCAAGAGAGGTTTGTATTAGAAAAACAATGGGATCTCAGAGACGACAATTGATGGTGCAATTTTTCGGCGAGTCGTTGATAACAACCTTTGTTGCATTTCTGCTTGCTGTCGTTTTTGTTCAGCTTACTACGCCGTTGCTCGAAAATGTTGGATTCAAGGATATTTCGCTCGGGACTGCCAACTTTTCTATTTGGGCTTTTGCATTTGTTGGATGCATTATCACCGGGCTAATTGCTGGTTGCTATCCTGCAATCTATCTGTCAAGCTTTACACCCGTTAAAGTCCTAAAAGGGTTCTTCAGCACAGGAAAATCAGGCGACCTGCCAAGAAAGATACTGGTAGTGACACAATTCAGTTTTTCCATTATCCTTATTATCGGAACGATCATTGTCTTTCAACAGATACAACATGCGAAAAACCGGCCGTTAGGTTACGAACCATCGAATCTTATTTCGATATATCTCACGGCTGACCTGAAAAAAGACTATGATGTAATGAAGCAGGAGTTGTTATCAACTGGAGTTGTGGACGCTGTGAGCAAGTCCTCCAGCCCGATGACCGGAATCTATAATCAATGGGATGCGTTCTCGTGGGAAGGAATGGATCTCGAAAACCACCCGCTGTTTTCCGCTATAATGGTGGATTATGATTATGATAAAACGTCAAGGATTGTACTGAAGGAGGGGCGATTCTTTTCAGACGAATTTGCAACAGACAGCAGCGCCGTTGTAATTAATGAAGCGGCCGCCGAGCTTATCGGCTTCAAGAATCCACTGGAGAATACAATCAAATTTGATCAGGAAATAATGAAGATCATCGGTGTTACGGAAAATATAGTAATGCAGAATCCTTTCAAACCAGTCGCACCTGCCATCATGTTGTTAAGGGACTATTATGTCTCGCAGGGATTTATTCGCATAAAGGACAATGTCGACGCCAAGACCGCTTTGGCTGCAATTCAGCCCATTGTCGAAAAACACAATCCTGCTTTTCCGTTCGACTTCAAGTTTACCGATGAAGCTTTTACCGGTAAATTCAAAAATGAAGATCAAGTCGGAAAACTTTCGGGCATCTTTGCAGGTCTTTCCATCTTTATCAGCTGCCTTGGTTTATTTGGCCTTGCGTCATTTATGGCTGAACGCCGCACGAAGGAGATTGGAATCCGCAAAGTTGTTGGTGCTTCCTTGTTCAGTCTATGGAGAATGCTGTCGAAGGATTTTGTATTGCTCGTTATCATCTCCTGTTTCATTGCTATTCCCGTTGCTTACTATTTCTTGTCTGAATGGCTGAAGAAGTATGAGTATCGGACAGAATTGACCTGGTGGATATTCGCAGCTGCGGCACTTGGAGCGCTGGCGATCACGTTGCTGACTGTAAGTTTCCAGACTGTAAAGGCAGCGCGGATGAATCCGGTGAACAGCCTTCGGTCGGAATGAGGAATGAGGAATGAGGAATGTGTGTGATGGGTGTGAGGATGTTCTACCGCTGAGGCAACGAAGGCGCGCAAAGATTTTACGCAGGGATGTCGGAAACGTTAGCGTGTTGGAGTCTTTGCGGTAAAGATGCACACGCAGACTCTCACGAACTCTACGACTAACGATTAACGGATAACGATTAACGGACATGCTTTCAAACTACCTAAAAGTTGGAATCAGGAACATTTTTAAGTATAAGATCTATTCATCAATCAATGCAGGTGGTCTCGCACTGGGTATCGCTGCCAGTATGCTCATCGTACTTTATATAGCCGATGAACTAAGTTATGATCGCTTCCTCAAGGACGCTGAACGGATTTATCGGATCGGATCCAGTGGAAGTTTTGAAGGCAGTGCGTTTGAGTCAGCGGTATCGTCGCCACCTATTGCTGCTGCCATCCTTCAGGAAATACCAGAAGTAGAAGAAGCAACCCGATTTGGCTGGTGGCGCGCTCAGCCTATGCGTTATGGCGACAAATCGTTCATTGAGAAACAATTGCTGGTGGCAGATTCGAATTTTTTTCAATTCTTTTCATTTCCATTGATATCAGGTGATCCCAATACAGTCCTGCAAGGAACAAACAAGATTGTCATCACCGAAACAACAGCGAAGCGTTATTTTGGATCTGAAAACCCGTTAGGAAAAATCCTGCTGCGTGGTGAAGACAGAATCGCCACGGAAGTAACCGGTGTTGTCAAAGACCCGCCAGCTAACTCGCACATCCGGTTCGATATGATCCTTTCGTCACCATCCTGGTCATATTATGCAGGTTGGTGGCTGGTCCAATACATTTCTTTACACATACATCAAGACCAGTCTCACCTGATGTCGTTAAGAAAAAATTTGATGTGGTAACGGAAAAGAACCTGGGACCAGACCTGGAACGTGTCATGGGTATTTCGTTGGAGGAATTCAAGAGCAAAGGTAACCGTTTCGGATTTTTCCTTCAACCAATACTCGATATTCATTTAAAGTCGGAGTTATCCAGTGAGATCATTCCAACAGGTAAGCATTCAATACATTTATGTCTTCGGTGCAGTAGCGATCTTTATTTTATTGATCGCATGTATCAATTTTATTAACCTCTCTACCGCAAGAGCTGCCACTCGTGCAAAAGAAGTCGGTGTAAGAAAATCGATTGGAGCCCTACGGGAAAAACTCATTGGCCAGTTTCTTTCGGAGTCTATGCATCTTTAGTTTCTCTGTCTACATTTATCGCGCTTGCGATCGTAGGCCTGGTCCTTAGTTCATTTCAATACCCTTGCCGGCAAGGACATTCCCTTCGAGCTGTTGACCCAGCCCTGTGGTGACTCTTTGATCTGGTTTTATTCGCATTATTCATTGGTCTTCTGGCCGGGATCGTATCCGGCATTTTATTTGACAAAGTTCACGGCCGATTGATGTATTGAAAGGAAAGTTGGGAACAGGCATCACGTAAATCAATGTTTCAGGAATTCGCTGGTAACCTTTCAATTCGTTATATCGATGTTGCTTATCGTAGGAAGCCTTAGTCATCAGCAAGCAGCTAAACTACATGCAACATAAAAACATGGGTTTTGACAAGGAGAATGTCATTAGCCTGGCCCATGGATGGTCACTGGGAAATAAATCGGAAGAATTTAAAGCCGAGTTATTGCAACATCCTCAATTTAAGAATGCCAGTCTTTGCCAGTGCTCTTCCTCCGAACATAACGGATAGTAATCTTTTCAGGAAAGGTGGTAGCGACCAGGATATAGATCTTGCATGTCATCACCGCGGACTTTGATCACTTGTCCACGATGGGATATGTTATGGAGGAAGGCAGATTCTTTTCTCGGGAATTTCCTTCAGATAGCTCAGCCATAGTGTTAAATGAAACTGCATACAAGACATTGGGATTTAAACAGACTGAAGGAAGTACAATTATAAATTTCAATGCGGCTACAACCAGTATCTTTTAATCTCATTGGAGTAGTTAAGGATTTCAATTTTGAAAATTTAAAGAACTCCGTGAAACCAATGGCGATTATACTGAATGCCGGAAAAAATTACTTGGATGGTCAGGCAGTCCGATAATGAAATCGCTATCCGCATTTCGCCGGGAGATCGCATCACTCGCGATTGAAAAACTTGAAGCGATCTGGAAAAAATATTCGGCCAGTCCATTTGAATTCACGTTCCTCGATCAGAATATTGATTCCACATTTCGTGCAGAGATGAGACTGGGGAAAATCGTTCTCATGTTCACTGTGCTTACGATCATTATCGCATGCCTCGGTCTGTTTGGCTCTGGCGACTTACCTCGGTGAACAACGAAGCAAGGAGATCAGTATCCGTAAAGTGCTTGGTGCATCCATTCCCGAGGTGATTGCATTATTGCTACAAAGACTTCGTTCTTCTGATTGGCATTGCATTCATCATAGCTGCACCACTTGGTTGGTTTATCATGAAAAGCTGGCTCGACGGATTTGCTTACAGAACAATAATAGAATGGTGGATCATTGCCCTTTCTGGAGTATCCGGCTTTCCTGATCGCTATTATCACTATTGGATATCAATCACTGAAAGTGGCGAGGCAAAATCCCGTGATTAACTTGAAGAGCGAATGAACAATGAGCAATGAGTAATGAGCAATGAGTATTCACGCTGAGGCACCTGCGCAAGTCGAAGCATAGCGTGATGAATGATGCGGAACATGTCGCTACACACCCACGATTAACGATTAACGATTAACGAATAACGATTAACGAATTTAAGATCCTATTCCTATTTCAGCAGGTACCTTAAGTCAATCGATATGCGCGTGTCTTTTGCTCCAGGTTGAATCTCAAATTTTACTTTCTCGAATGATGGAGGTCCAAGGGAAATTCTCGCATTGTTTGAAAATCCAAACCCTTCCTTTGGAATGCCGATCTTATTTTGATCCATATCCTTGTTGCTGTTCTCATCATGCATTACACTAACAGCGTACGGACCAGGTTTGAGATCGTGAAAGGCAACGATGACTCCCTCTTTCGAGGCTTTTACGATCCGTCCGTCTGAGACTTTTCGAGGGAAGTTCTGGCGATTCGAATAGAGACCGATGAGAATATCACCGTTATCATTTTTGATGTTATCTATTTTCACTTCAAGGTTATTCTGCGCTTGCACCATCACCGCTAACCAGAGCAATGAACTAAGTAAAATTGTAGTTCTCATGATTCATAATTCTTTTTAATTCATGGCTCTGCTTTATTGTGTTTCAAAAGCTATACCAATGCCCCAGTATTCATCTACGTTAAGATTATTGGCGGATGGCATCACGTATAATGTGGAAAATACTCACACTACATGGGCGGATATGGTTCAACTTTATTGAGTTGGTGTATGCCAGTGAGCTTACTCTAGTGTAGACGTAAGATAATGTGTGGTTCGGATGACTTGGCGTGCCTCGACTTTTTAAGCGCAGAGACCGCAGATTGAATACCGCTGATTCACGCGGAACAAATCTGCGAAAAACTGCATGTCTTTTAATCCGCGTCATCTGCGGGAAAACATTAGGAAAACCTGTACATCTGGGAGGCGATGCATCGCATTGAACAATGTATTTTAGAGTCATGGAAGAGAATGACATCTCATATATCGTACGCGGATGCATTTTCAAAGTGTACAATAATCTAGGTCCCGGACTCTTGGAATCGGCGTATGAAGCTGCACTTGGATTTGAGTTGATGAACGCCGGACTGTTTGTGAAGATACAAATGGCGTTGCCGATGATCTATCAGAGTGTCAAAGTAGATGTCGGGTATCGATTGGATGTAGTGGTTGAGGACAAAGTAATCATCGAAATAAAATCGGTGGAAAATTTAATGGATGTACATCACAAGCAAGTTATTACTTACCTGAAGCTTTCCGGGATGAAACTCGGACTTCTTGTAAATTTCAATAGTGCGGATATTTCGAAAAGTATTTTCAGAAAGGTGAATGGGCTCTGAAACGCAGTTTCCCGCAGATAGCGCAGATTGAATACACGCTGATTCACGCGGAACAAATCTGGTCAATCTGCGTGTCATTAACTCTGCGGTCTCTGCGCGAACTACATCTGCGAACTCTGCGTAAAAGGCAGCATGTCAACACAACTCATATTCAACGAATCGATAACTTCCGTGAGTATCATAATCAATCCCATGTTTCTTCTTGAGCTCCTTAATATATCTAAGCGTTCTCTTCGTGTGTGGGCTCGCCACACTATCTCCAAACTCTTCGAAGGTGTGCAGAAGTGTTTCCTCGAGCGTGCTGCTCACACTCATGTGCTTGTGTTCAGCAAGGTCATATAACAGAGCCGCCAGCCGTTTCTCCAGCCTCACCGGAACATCTACCCTTTCGATCTTTATGGGTGTGCCCATAGAATAGATGCGATGTCCAAACACCAGTTCATATCCATTGAGATCCCTTATCCTGTAATCCCGAAGTTCGTATGGCTGATCCGTTGGCGGTTGCAGGATTTCGACACCATTTGCTTTATGAAATTCATAGAATTCATCAGCATCACCAATCACAAAATAAACGGAACATCCCGCCGGATTTGGCTTTCCCTCCAAAAGGTGAAGGGAAACGCCGCCGAGATCGACTCCTGCAATTTGGGGCGCCTTGAACAGGAGGCGAAACCCAAGTATGTTATTATAATAGTCCGCAGCCGCAGAAACGTCAGGTACGGGCAATCCAGGATGGAATTGTTCGCACTCAACCACAGGTAACAAAGGAGTTGCCATAGAACTATATGTTTAAAGTGTACAATTTAAGCTCGTTAATATTTTGGTAAATGGCAAGTGGGGAATAGGGTATGGGTATAGGGTATAAGGTATAAGGTATAAGGTATAAGGTATAAGGGTAGACACACCCACACCCCAACTCATAACTCCTAACTCATAACTCATAACTCTAACTCTAATTCTGTAAGACAATCGCGGTAAAGTATAAAACTAAAGAGAGCTGATCGTTGTAGTATTGATGAGGAAAGTGGTGCATAATGCAGCCACTTGATGAATTAAAGTTATGGATACGATCGAAATCGAAAACAGGGGCGCAAAAACAAAGAAGGACACATTTCCAGTACTTGAAATGTCGTGTGCCGCGTGCGCCGTTAGCGTTGAGTCTATACTCAAGTCTACTGCAGGGGTAAAGGATGCGGCCGTGAATTTTGCTAACCAGACGGCATGGGTTGAATACGAGGAAGCCGCAGTTAAGCCGGCTGATCTTCAAAAGGCTGTGCGTTCCATCGGCTATGACCTTGTTGTGGATGTTGAGCACCCCGAAGAAGTTCAGGAAAAAGCCCAACAAGAACATCTTAAGGAAATAAAGAACCGTACGGTTTGGTCATCAATCCTGGCAGTACCCGTGGTGGTTGTGGGAATGTTCTTCATGGATTGGGAGTACGCGAATTATTTTTCGATGATCCTGTCCGCTCCGGTTGTTTTTTACTTTGGCAGAAGTTTTTTCATCAACGCGTGGAAGCAGGCAAGGTTTGGCAAAGCCAACATGGATACACTTGTCGCCCTTTCTACGGGCATAGCGTTCTTCTTTAGTATGTTCAACACGTTCTTTCCGGAGTTTTGGCACTCACGCGGACTTCATGCACACGTATATTATGAGGCAGCTGCGGTTGTCATCGCGTTCATCTCGTTGGGAAAACTACTGGAAGAGAGGGCCAAGTCCAGCACGTCATCGGCTATTAAGAAACTTATGGGCCTCCAGCCTAAAACAGTTAAAGTAATTACAAATGGTGAAGAGACCGAGACTCCGATCGCATCAGTGAAGGTTGGTAATATCGTGCAGGTTCATCCTGGTGAGAAGATAGCAGTTGATGGAATAGTGACGATTGGTTCTTCTTACGTTGATGAAAGCATGATTTCCGGTGAACCTGTTCCCGTCGAGAAAGTATCGGGGAAAAAAGTATTTGCCGGAACCATCAACGAAAAGGGAAGTTTTCAATTCGAGGCAACGAAAGTAGGAGAGAATACGGTGCTTGCCCACATTATCAGAATGGTGCAGCAGGCGCAAGGAAGCAAAGCGCCGGTGCAGAAACTTGTAGATAAGGTGGCTGGTGTATTCGTTCCGACGGTAATTGCAATTGCAGTAATCACGTTCATTACCTGGCTGGTCCTGGGCGGAGAAAACGCATTCACGCATGCCTTGCTTACTTCTGTGACGGTGCTGGTCATCGCGTGTCCTTGTGCATTGGGACTGGCAACACCGACGGCAATAATGGTGGGTATCGGCAAAGGTGCCGAAAACAATATTCTTATTAAAGATGCGGAGAGCCTTGAGCTAGCGCATAAAGTCAACGTTGTAATACTTGACAAAACCGGAACGATCACTGAAGGCAAGCCTGTTGTCACTGATCTGGTATGGTACGTTGAAAAGCAAGAACAAGAGCGGATGGCAAACGTACTTTATTCGATAGAGTCACGATCAGAGCATCCCTTAGCTCAGGCAGTTGTTGCAAAATTGAAGGAGACACATGCGCAGAATGTTGATCTTATTGATTTCTCAAGTCTGACCGGAAGAGGCGTACAGGCCCAACACGACAAGATTTTATATTCCATCGGCAACCGCAGACTTGTAGACTCGCGCAAAGTTGTTGTCCCCACATCCCTCGAGTCAACGATTTCAACAATGGAAGCGCAAGCGAAGACCGTTGTCTATTTCACAAATGATAAAGCCGTATTAGCAATTATCGCGATCGCTGATAAAATCAAAGAAACTTCCAAAGAAGCGATAACTTCTATGAAGCGTCGGGGTATCGAGGTTTACATGCTCACGGGAGATAATGAACAAACTGCCAAAGCCGTATCAGAACAAGTCGGTCTTACGCAATACAAAGCTCACCTTATGCCTGATGATAAGGCCACCTTCATAAAGTCCTTGCAAAAAGAAGGAAAGATAGTGGCAATGGTAGGTGATGGAATCAATGATTCCCAGGCATTGGCTCAGGCGGATGTAAGTATTGCGATGGGCAAAGGATCGGACATTGCAATGGATGTAGCAAAGATGACATTGATTACGTCTGATCTGCGCTCAGTACCAAAAGCATTGAACCTTTCGTCAAATACCGTTAGAGGTATACGTCAGAATCTATTCTGGGCATTTATTTACAATCTAATTGGTATTCCGTTGGCGGCAGGTTTACTTTATCCCGTGAATGGATTTCTTCTTAATCCCATGATTGCCGGTGCGGCCATGGCATTGAGCTCTGTAAGTGTGGTGAGCAACAGCCTTCGATTGAAACTAATACGAATATGACTTGTTAGTCCGTCATCCTGAGCTGTGGTCAATAAACGCAGTAACGGATCGTACAGTATTTCAAAGAAAACGACTCTTTGAATCTACCGTACTGCGAAGGATCTCCTTGACATCAAAAGTTATATTTTGTATTGTGTTCTCGTAAAACTGAAGGAGATCCTTCGCAGCCTGCAATCGTCGAATAACCGTTGCTTTTTAATCAAAACTACAATTGTTATTAATTATCCTAACCACAGCTCAGGATGACGGTTGCTAAAGGAGGGATATGAAATTCTGAAATCATAGTTATGTTGACAATAAATTGAACACTAACAATGAAAGACACGAAGTTCAAAACAACTATAAAATGTTCCGGCTGTGTGGATAAGGTAACGCCGTTTCTAAACGAAGCTATAGGTGTCGGAAACTGGGATGTGGATCTGAATAGCCCGATAAAGATTTTAACGGTACACGGCGACGTAGACCAGGCAAAGGTCACTAAAGCAATGGAAAAGGCGGGCTACCGTGCGGAAGAACTTAAATGACAAGTTGTTGTTAACGATGACTGCTAAGGGACTTTTTTAGTAGAAAATGTACCTTTTTAGTCCCTTTAGTTGCAATTTTGAAACAATTAAGGATAAAGTATAAATCCTATTTGAGCAATTTCCGTTACTTTTGAAGTCTCAATGAAGCATTATCGTTCCATAGTATCCGTAGTGTTCGCCATCCTGGTGCTGTTCTCAAGCAGCAGCTTTATTGTGGGCATTCATCTTTGCTGCGATCGGGTTCAGGACGTTGCCCTGTTCACGCCGGCGGAGGATTGTGGAATGGGTAAAACAATGCCACCTTGCCATCGACCAGAGTCGAAGCCCTGTTGTAAGAATGAGGCAATTGTTCACAGTGGAGATGACTTCAAAGTTTCTGTAAAGGGTGTGATGCTTCCACTTGTTCCTGTAATGGACATGGAACTGCCCCACGTTTTAATTGCAGAACTAATTCCGTCTCTTCAACTGACTCCTGCAGAATTTTATAATTACGATCCGCCTTTGCGACAGGCAGACCTTACTGTTTCCCTCCAGGTTTTCCTTATTTGATATCTTATTTTCAATGAAGAGCGACCGCTCTTCCTGTCATCGCTTTATCCTTTAGCGATACATCATTCCTATTTCGTTCATTTCTCCATTTAGTGATATGATTGAAAATTTGATTTCATTTTCTCTGCGCAATCGCTTCCTTGTGCTGATGGTTGCTGGCGGATTATTTGCCTGGGGCATTTATGCTGTCCGCGTAAATAAAATAGATGCAATTCCCGATCTGTCCGAAAATCAGGTGATTGTCTATACCGAATGGATGGGCCGCAGTCCGCAGATCCTCGAAGATCAGGTAACCTACCCGTTGGTTACAAACCTGCAAGGATTGCCTGAGGTTAAATATGTGCGCGGATCTTCAATGTTCGGCATGAGCTTCGTCTACGTGATCTTCAATGATGCAACCGACATCTATTGGGCACGCGAACGCGTCCTTGAACGATTGAACTACGCAAGCAAACTACTTCCGGACGGTGTAACGCCGACGTTGGGACCAGACGGCAACGGAGTTGGACATATTCTTTGGTATACGCTTGAAGCACCTGGAATGGATCTTGGAGAGCAACGCGCAATTCAGGATTGGTACGTAAAGTTTGCTCTTCAAAACAGCCCAGGTGTTAGCGAGATTGCTTCCTTCGGAGGATTTCAAAAGCAATACCAGGTCACACTCGATCACAATAAACTAAACTATTACGGTCTTTCAACACAGGACGTGATTCAGTCTGTTCGGGTAAATAATAATGAAGTTGGCGGAAGGAAATTCGAAATGAATGACGTGGGCTACATCATCAAGACAAACGGCTATTTGAAATCTGTGGAGGAGATCGAAAATATTCCCGTCAAAGTGGTTAATGCAACGCCGGTCACTATACGTGATGTCGCTACTGTTCAGATGACAGGAGACGCGAGGGTGGGAATTTTTGACTTCAATGGCGAAGGCGAAGTGGTGGGTGGAATTGTTGTAATGCGTTTTGGTGAAAACGCAGACGAGGTAATTGCTGGCGTAAAGAAAAAGATGATGGACGTGGCGAAAGGATTTCCGGAAGGCGTAAAATTCAATATTGTGTACGACCGAAGTGAGCTGATACAGGAGTCTGTCTCTTCTATAAAAACAACTCTTATTGAAGAAATCATTGTCGTATCCGTTATCGTGATCCTCTTTCTATTCCACTGGCGAAGCGCTGTGAGTATCATTATCCAGATCCCAATCACGATCGCAACCAGCTTTATTTTATTGAACGCATTTGGAATCACTTCCAACATTATGTCGCTCACGGGTATCGCATTGGCGATTACTGTCATCGTCGATAACGGAATCATTATGGCTGAAAATTCTTATAAACATTTAGCGGTCCGGTTTTCAGAATTAAATCCAGAAACTGAAAAATAAGTTTTATGGTAAAAAAACTATTCTCAAAAAATTATAACAAGATTGAAGAAGGTGAAAGGCTGGAGATCATTGAGCGATCTGCAAAACAGGTTTCGCGCGGAGTGTTTTATTCCACAGTCATCATTATAACTTCTTTCCTGCCTGTTTTCATGCTCACCGGCCAGGAGGGAAAACTATTCCATCCGCTGGCTTACACGAAAACATTTCTTCTCATTGTCGATGCAATTTTTGTTTTAACCCTTGCTCCGGTTATCCTGTCCATCTTTATGAAGGGCCGGTTTTCGGGCGAAGGTAAAAACCCCTTCACCCGGTTTCTGGAAAAAATCTACGAGCCGGCGATCCGCGCCTGCATGAAATGGAGGAAGACAACGATTGGAGTAAATATACTGGCGCTGATAGTAAGTATCCCTTTGCTCATGAGCCTGGGAACGGAGTTTATGCCTCCGCTTGATGAGCAATCCATCTTGTTCATGCCAGTAACGCTTCCCGATATTTCTAATGAAGAGGCTAAGCGTATTCTTCAGGTGCAGGATAAGATCATCAAATCTATTCCTGAAGTCGACAAGGTTTTGGGAAAAGCCGGACGAGCGAACACTGCAACCGACAATTCTACCCATCAGCATGATTGAAACGATCATCATGTTAAAACCAAAATCGCAATGGCGGGAAGGAATAACAAAGAACGATATCATCAACGAGCTGGATGCAAAATTACAGATCCCCGGAGTTATAAATGGATGGACGCAGCCCATAATTAACAGGATTAATATGCTGGCTACAGGGATCCGCACGGATGTGGGTGTGAAAGTATACGGACAAGACCTGGATAGCATTTATGTTCTTTCCGAAAAGGTTAAGTCTGCATTGGCTGGTATTCCGGGTGTAAAAGATCTTTACGTTGATCCGATCACAGGAGGGAAGTATCTAACGATCGATATTAACCGCGAAGCCCTGGGCAGATACGGTCTTTCAGTGGAAGATGTGAACATGATCGTTGAGTCGGCGATCGGTGGTGCACCTATTGGCCAAACGATAGAGGGACGTCAGCGTTTCAAGATCAGCGTGAGACTGGCGCAAGACTACCGTAATAGCATCGAACAATTAAAACGTATCCCTGTGAACACTCCGGCGATGGGAGTTATTCCGTTGTCCACCGTCGCCAGCCTTGGTTTTGAAAGCGGCCCCCCGATGATCACATCTGAAAATGCAATGCTTCGCGGCGCTGTGTTATTTAACGTGCGCGACCGCGACCTTGGAAGCACAGTAAGCGAAGCGATTCAAAAACTTAATGAGCAAATGGGCGTGTTGCCCGCGGGTTACTACCTCGAATGGAGTGGCCAGTATGAAAATTTGATACGAGGAAAACAAACACTCCTGATCGTATTACCTATAGTGCTCCTTATCATTTTCGTTTCTCTCTATCTAGCCTTCAAATCGATTCGCGAAGCGTTCTTTAGCCTGGTTACTGTCCCATTCGCACTTATCGGCGGTGCTTACATGGTCTATTTTTATGGAGTAAGCCTTTCGGTGGCAGTAGCAGTCGGTTTCATCGCCTTGTTTGGTATTGCCGTTGAAACAGGCGTCGTGATGGTCATCTACCTGAATGATGCCATGCAGCAGCTTATAAAACTTAAAGGAAATTCAAAAGACACCATCTCGGTGGATGACTTGAGAGAATTTGTAATTGCCGGCGCAGCTAAACGTCTTCGTCCAAAGCTGATGACAGTATCTGTAGCGTTATTTGGTCTAATCCCGGTGTTGTGGGCGACAGGAGTCGGCAGCGACGTAATGAAACCTATCGTGTTGCCAATGATTGGAGGAGTTCTTACTTCTTCAACACACATCTTGTTAGTAACTCCGCTGATCTTTCTCATGACAAAGGAATATGAACTTAAGAAGTTTGGTAAAATAGATCTATATGAAGTCAAACATTAAGATATCGACGCTGTTGGCACTCTTGATAAGCTTTGGCAATATCCATGCTCAGGTTATGAGTCTTGATAGCGTATTGCGTGTCATCGACCGTCAGAATCCTATGCTTCAAGAGTATGACAGCAAAGTAAAGGCTTTGCAGGAATATAGCGCCGGAGCCAAGAGTTGGATGGCGCCAATGATCGGAGCAGGGACGTTTATGACGCCTTATCCAAATCAGCTGTTAATGGATGAAAGGGATGAAGGTTCAGTAATGTTTTCCTTTGAACAGGAGATACCCAACCCATCAAAGTTAAACGCGAATAAAAGATTCCTCCAGTCGAAAGCTGCCGTGGAAGAACAAGGAAGGTCTTATCAGTTCAACGTGCTCCGTGCAGAAGCTAAGACGGCATATTATCAATGGCTGGTGGCAGAGGAAAAATTAAACACGCTGGCCGAAAGCCAACGTATTGTCGAGCTAATGATAAAGCTTGCACGCATACGGTATCCTTATAATCAGGGTAGTCTCGGTAACATCTACAAGGCCGAGGGCCGGTTGCAGGAAGTGGAGAACATGAAGTCGATGGCTCAATCGGAAATCGAGGAGAAGAAATTAAAATTAAAAACCTTGATGAACATCTCCCCGGAAACGGAGATCATGATCGATACTGCGACTAAAGTGACTTATCATACGGGTCATATCGCCTACGATACAAGTACATTGAGTACTCAACGCAGTGACGTGAGACAGTTGGACAGAACGATCGAAGTCATGCGTTTGAACCAGCAGCTTCAAAAATTTCAGTCAAGGCCCGATTTCAAAATTCGGTTTGATCACATGCAGCCTCTTGGCGATATGCCCACTCAGTTTACCGCCATGGCTATGGTATCGATTCCAATCGCACCGTGGTCTTCAAGAATGTATAAGTCTGAAATAAAGGGAATGCATTATGACATTGAAGCAATGAAACGTGGGCGCGAGGCTATACTTCTCGAAACCAGAGGAATGCTTGCCGGTATGGCTGCGAAGTTAAAAGGGATGCAACTTCAGATGGACAATTACTTAACCAAGATCATCCCCGCATTACAAAAGAATTACGAGACCGTAATGCTTGCCTACGAGGAAAACAGGGAACAACTTCCGATGGTTATTGATGCATGGGAAGCTTTGAATATGGCTCAGATGGAATATCTGAACAAAACAGAAGAGCACCATATCATGATCGTGAATTATGAGAAAGAACTTGAGAAATAATATTCTGACGGCATTTCTGTTGCTCGCGTTTTCAATAACGTCTTGCAACAGCAACAAACATGCTGAGCATGCGGACACTTATACCTGTCCTATGCATCCAACCGTCATATCTGAAAAATCCGGAGTTTGCCCGGTCTGTGGAATGGATTTGGTACGGAAAGCGCGTGAGGGTGAAGAAGTAAAAATTACGGAAGACCTGGCAAAGCTTATCAAGTCTCCGAATGAAGTGGTGGCATCGTCTATAAAGACCATCAAGCCAACGTATAAGGCAATGGATGGAAGCATCGAAGCACTGGGAGTTGTTACTTATGATTCAAGAAATGTTTATACCGTTCCCGCCAGGATCGGTGGAAGGTTGGAGAAAGTTTATCTTAAGTACCCTTTCCAAAAAGTATCAAAGGGACAAAAGATCGCGGAGATCTATAGCCCGGAACTCATCACCGCGCAACGGGAGTTTCTTTATCTGCTGGAGAATGATCCTGGAAATACGGACCTGATAAACGGGTCAAAGAATAAGCTTCTTCTATTGGGATTTTCATCCGCGCAAATCGACGAACTGATAAGACGGAAAGAACCTTCGCTGTCATTTTCTATTTACAGCGCATATGAAGGATATGTGATTAAAGACGATCAACGTGCACCAGCAGCTTCAACTTCGTCCGTAGCAAAGATGAATAGTATGGCTGGTGCAGGATCTTGCCTCTGCTGACCCAGGTTCCGTTAATTCAGGTGAGTTGATCCGTGCTGGAAGTTATGTCTCTCCGGGTCAAACGATTTTTAAGATTGTCAACACCAGTTCGCTATTTGTAGAGTTGAATTTGCCCGTTTCAGAGGCAGGGATGGTAAAAACAAATGGTGAGATTTCGTTGGATATGGGAGATGGAGTTCTTGAAAAGAAGACCATTGGTCTTGTCGAACCATTCTTCGAACGAGGTGAAGAATTTGTAAAGTTGAGAGTCTACATAAAGCGAACTGAAAATATTCAAATTGGCCGCTTGGTAAAAGCGACACTGACTGTTCATTCTCCTGAAACTTTGTGGGTTCCGAAAGAAGCCGTCGTTGATCTGGGATTGGATCATGTTGTTTTCGTCAAGGACCGCGAAGTGTTCAAATCAAAGAAAGTGAGTATCGGTATGCGCACAGACGGTTGGATAGAAATTAAAACCGGATTGGCTTCTTCGGATGAACTGGCTGGCAATGCTCAGTACCTTGTCGATAGTGAAAGCTTTATCAAATCAAAGTGAGATGAACACACATATATAGTGATTTGGAGATTTTGGAATTTGGTGATTTTGGGATTTTTACTGGCCGCGTGTTCGACAGAACAGAAAGGTGAGGATCATTCAGCGCATACGAAGTCAGCCGCCAAAACTTCCACATCCGACAATTCGCTGATGCTGACGGACACGCAGGTCAGGCTTGCAAACATCACAACACAGAAGGTCTCAATGAAACCTGTTGGCCAAACACAACTCCTCAATGGCGTCCTCGCTGTGGATGAGGAGAATTCGCAGGTGATCAGCACGCGGATTTCGGGCAGAGTGGAAAAATTGTTTTTTAAGGAAACAGGCCGCACAGTCAGACAAGGCGAACCATTGTATGAGATTTATAGCGAAGAGCTATTAACACTTCAACAGGAGTTCTTGCTGGCAAAGGAACAATTTGAAACTTTAGGTAAAGAAGAACCGCGTTATGAATCCTTTCTAAAGACCGCCGAAAAGAAACTCTCGCTGTATGGTATGAGCAAAAATCAGATCGAGCAGTTGAGAAAGTCGGGAATTCAGCAACAGCGGATAGCTTTCTTGTCCCCGGCCACCGGAATTATTACGGAGATCAACGCGGCAGAAGGCCAGTACGTGAGCGAAGGTGCTTTGTTATATCGAATTGAAAATACCAGCAGACTTTGGGTGGAGGCTGAACTTTATCCGAATGAAGCTGGACTGGTAAAGGTCGGTGATAAAGTAAGTGTGCGTATCAATGGATATGAATCAGCGCCTTTGGAAGCGAAGGTCGTATTCCTTAGTCCTGAGTATCGGGCTAATACACAAATTGTCGTGATGCGTGGCACCCTCGAAAATCGTGAGTTGACATTCAAGCCCGGCATGCAGGCACAGGTATTATTTACCCACTCCTCGCGCACGGCGCTGTCCGTACCCGTCGATGCTGTCATCCACGATGAAAACGGAACACATGTTTATGTGGAGTCTGGCAAGAATACATTTGAACCCCGCATGGTAAAAACCGGCATTGAAGAGTTTCGAACAGGTGGAGGTAACGGAAGGGTTGAAGGAGGACGAAGTGATCGCTGCTACAGGGGCTTATCTGTTGTACAGTGAATTCATCCTGAAAAAAGGAATGGATCCCATGGCGGGCCATCACCATTAATACAGAAACTATACTTGAACTATTATTATATCATCATTAACAATAAAACAACAAGCAAAAATGAAAACAAAAGCGATTGTATTTTCACTATTTCTCGCGGCGACAGCGTTTACATTCACTAACTGTGGGGGCAAGAAAGAATCTGAAGCACATGATCATGGAAGTGGAGATGCCCATTCACACGATGATGCTGCTGCCGCTGCCGATGCTGCTGAGCCTCAATTTTCTGTCGATGCGACATTTCAACAACAGTTAGCAGGTGCATTTAAAGCATACGTTGGTCTCAAGGACGCATTTTTTGCTTCTGACGCTGCTAAAGTGAAAGCTGAAGCTGAAACAACACAAAAAGCGCTTGGCTGCCGCCGACATGAAATTGCTAACGGGCGCTGCTCATAACGATTGGATGGCGCATCTGGGAACGATGGAATCCTCGCTGAAGGAAATTATGTCTGCATCCGACATCGAAGCACAGCGCAAATCATTTAGCGCATTGAGCGACAGCTTTTACAAAAGTATTAAAGCATTTGGTCTCGGCGGATCAACCGCATACTACGAGTTCTGCCCGATGGCTTTCGATAATGAAGGTGCATACTGGCTAAGCGACGCCGAACAGATCCGTAACCCCTACTTCGGAGACAAGATGCCTAACTGCGGTATGGTAAAAGAAAAACTGAAATAGGTATTCGATATCAATGAAGCGCAGAGATTTCATCAAGTCTACCGGTCTATCGACATTGACGGCATTAATGGGTTCTTCCGTTTTGCTCAAAGCATGTCATACGGAGGAAGACATGATCGGTGAACCTAACTGGATTGTGGAAGGAGGATTTGATACTCCTCTTCCCACTATTCCGCAGGTTACAGGCAGTGTGGAGCTGACTGCTAAAACCATTTCGGATGAAATGATTAACGGCAAGCTGACTTCAACACTTGTCGTACAGAGATGGATTGCTTGGTCCAATTATTAAGGCTGAATCGGGCAGCACTGTTAATGTACGGCTCGATAACAATCTTTCAGAGGATACTAATATTCATTGGCATGGATTAGTCCTGCCTTCCGATATGGAAGGGCATCCAAAAGATGTGACTGCAAGCGGCAATACATTTCAATACTCGTTACCGATTACGCAGAGGGCAGGAACATATTGGTATCATCCTCACCCTGAAGGGTCGACTGCACGACAGGTGTTCATGGGTCTGGCTGGTATGTTCATAGTAACCGATAACGAAGAAGCAGCGCTTCAGCTTCCTTCCGGAGAATTTGAAATTCCATTGATCATACAGGACAAACGTTTTGCTGGTCCGTCCCTTGACTACTCACCAACGGATGATGAGATCATGACCGGATACCTCTGCGAGAACATCGTGGTGAACGGCGTCTTCGCACCGGTGGCATCAGTTGCCAACACCTGGTACAGATTGCGACTTTTGAATGGATCGACCGCCAGGGTTTACAATCTTGCATTTACAAATGACATCGCATTTCACATCATTGGTTCCGACGGGGGATTGCTTGAAAAGCCGGACCACGCAATGAACATCCTGTTAGGTCCCGGTGAAAGGGCAGATGTGTTAGTGGATTTTTCCTCGTTATCTGTGGGTGCTGAAGTGTTCCTCGTAAGTGACAAGTTCAGCAAGTATAATGCTCAGGGACGCCAAAGTTTTTCAATTCTGAAATTTAAGATTGAACGAAGTGTTACTTCAAACTTTACTCTTCCTTCTATTCTTTCCTCTTTCACCAGGTTAACAGAACCTTCAGCCATAAAAACGCGAACATTTGATATTGCCGGAATGGCAGGTGGTGCAGAAGGTCACGGTAATGGGAATGGGTGGACATGCCATAAATTACAAATCGTATTCAATAGGACGGGTTGATGAAACAGTTGAGGCAGGCACTACCGAAATTTGGGAGTTTGATAATGTCGCAGGCGATGAAATCCATCCAATGCATGTTCACGGCGTTCAATTTCAAATCCTTCAGCGAATAGGAGGACGAAATGATTTGATCGCGACGGAGAAAGGATGGAAAGATACAGTGTTAGTGATGCCAGGCGAAAGGGTTCGTATTATTATGACTTTTCCGGAATACCGGGGACTTTTTGTTTTGCATTGCCACAACCTCGAGCACGAAGACGATGGGATGATGTCTAATTTTGAGATCGTGTAAAAAATAAACATTAATTTTCAGCTGCATCGGCAGGGTATGCTCCTTATGAAATTGAACAAGCAACTTTTTATTCGAAAGACACATCGTTATCTCGGACTCTTCATAGGCATTCAGTTCTTGGGCTGGACCATTAGTGGCATTTATTTCAGTTGGAACAACATTGACAATGTTCATGGCGATCATTTAAGGATCAATGCTTCATTTATTTCTCCCGATGTTGAAGTAGCGTCGCCGACAGGGGCGATAGGAAAATTGAAGCAAGTAAAGGTAGTTGACTCATTACATTCCGTACATCTTATAAGTTTATTGGGCAAGCCGGTCTATCAGTTTGCTTATTTTTCGGGTCACACTGGTGAAGGAATGCATCATCACCTTCACTACGCTCTGGCGGATGCAACTACGGGCGAATTAAGACCCCCGTTAAACAAGGAAGAAGCAGTCGCTGTTGCAACGGGACAAATCATAGAGGGAGCGAGTGTTATCAACGTTGAGTATCTTGAAAGCGCTTCATCGCATCATGAGTATCGCGAAAAACCTTTGCCGGCGTGGGCGGTATCTTTCTCCAATCCGAACTGTACCGTTTATATAAGTGCTGAAATGGGTACGTTTCAGACGATACGCCACGATCAATGGCGTGTATTCGATTTTCTGTGGATGTTTCACACGATGGACTACGCGGGGCGGGATAATTTCAACAACTGGCTTCTGAAAATTCTTTCGATCGGTGGATTGTGCACCGTTATAACCGGGTTCGTACTTTATCACAATTTCATCACCCTACTCATCAAGAAAATAGGCAAGGCCTAAGGACCTTCAAATCTAAGATCTGGTCAGTCACAAAGTAAGCCGGAGCCGGGAGACTTGCTTCGACGTATTATTGCTGATAGTCCTCTACGAAATATGAAAGCATAATACGTATTATAATCATTCACGTTCCTGCTGTGAAGCTAACATCCAATTCAATTTGACTATTGATTGGTATCTGATCTTTGCTGGTCTTATACTCTTAGTACCTTATACCTTATACCTTATACCTTATACCTTATACCTTATACCTTATACCCTCTATACCCGCATGAAAGACCATTCATTAGGTGAATTCGAGGAACTTGTCCTGCTGTTCGTCGCCGCACTTCACGACGAAGCATACGGCGTTTCTATCCTGGAAAACCTCGAAGAAAAACTGAAGAAGAAATTCAATGTCAGTGCTGTTCACGTAGCATTGAAACGAATGGAAGACAAAGGATTTGTTAAGTCCAGGTTTGGTGGTGTTACAAGCGACCGGGGCGGAAGAAGAAAAAAATTCTATACGATCACGGCTCTTGGGAAGCGTGTGCTGGATAACCAATATGCACTTCGAACCAGTATCTACGGCAAGATTCCTAAAATTTCATTCGGATGAAAATTCAACCACCAAGAAGGTCACTGAAATTCCTGCGTTGGTTCTGCCGGGAAGACAGTATTGAAGAAGATCGAGGGCAATCTTATAGAGATCTTTGAAAAGGATTTTGAAAAATCACCGTCGAAAGCACGAAGAAAATTCACTTGGGGTGTAATCAAACATTTCAGGCCAGCATTTATAAAGTCATTTAAGTTACGGACAATCCTTAAATCAAGCAGCTATGTTAAGACACAATCTTGCTTATTTCATTTAGAAATATCAAAGAGATATAAAGGCTCGTTTCTGCTTGAATCTTTCCGGATTGTCTTCCGGTTGGCCTGCGCGATATTGATATACTTGTGGGTTAGTGATGAATTACGCATTGATCGTTTTCATGAGAATGATGAGCCGACTTTACCAGGTGATAAAAAACGCTAATCAAGGGGATAACACGATCCATACCTTTGAGGTCACACCTGCATTAATGGCGCAAGCAATGGCGGAGGATCTTCCGGAAGTTGAATTCGCAGCATCAGTGATAAAACGCGACTACGGCGTTGCATCTATAAAAAAAGAACATTTGAAAGCGCAGCATCAGTTTGTAAACAAGGATTTTTTCAAAGTATTTTCATTTAATCTGATCGCTGGTGACAAAGACAAAATATTCGCAGATCGGAATCACGTACTGCTCACCGATAAGATGGCATTGAAGTTATTCAATACAACAAAGGATGTCGTCGGCAAAACCTTTGAATGGGAGTGGTGGGACAATTTTAATGGCACCTATACAGTTGGTGGAATTGTTGAGACGCCGCCTTCCAATTCAACCATGCAGTTTGATATTCTTTTTGCACATGACCTTTGGCTTGAGAGAAACAAGAACGATAGCTATTGGGGCAGCAACAACGCCAATACATTCATTGTCCTGAGAAAGGGCACGGATCCTATTGCATTTGGAGAGAAGGTAAAGAACTACAGTCGTCAGAAATACGAGGAGCTCCATGGAAAAGAAGGATTGGAGTATGAAGGTGAGGTATTGATCCAGCGCTATTCGGACCACTATCTGTACGACAAATTTGAAAATGGCGTTCAGGCTGGTGGTAAAATCCAATACGTAAAACTATTCTCCGTTGTCGGCGTCTTTATACTCGTCATCGCATGTATCAATTTCATGAACCTTGCCACCGCTCAGGCATCAAGAAGAGCTAAAGAAGTTGGTTTGAAGAAAGCTATTGGCGCGAAACGGCTTGCCCTAATTGCTCAGTACATCGCAGAATCAATACTGATAACGCTTATCTCGTTAGTACTCGCGATCATGATGGTGTATCTCCTGTTGCCGCAATTTAGAACTATAACAGGAAAAGAGCTTTCGCTTCTCGTTGATCCAAACCTTATCCTTGCCATTGCTATCATTACATTCGTGACTGGAATTGTCTCAGGTAGTTATCCCGCATTGTATCTGTCGGGTTTCAATCCGATATCAACTCTAAAAGGTTTGCTACAGACGTCATGGGGTGGCTCCTGGATACGAAAAGGTTTGGTTGTCTTCCAGTTTTTCGTGTCGATGTTGCTTATCGTTTCCGTTGTACTTGTCTACAAACAAATTCAATTCATTCAGACGAAGAACCTTGGATTCAACAAGGACAACATCATCCGCATAACCAATGAGGGAAAGCTCAGAAAAGATCCCGCGACATTTCTGAATGAAGTGAGACGGATCCCCGGCGTTGTGTATGCTGCAGGTATGAGCGGTGATTTCGTCGGAAGCCATGGTGGTGGGGGAGGAATTGATTGGGAAGGCAAGGATCCTAACGAAGGCATCGAATTCAGTGGACTATACGCAGGGTACGACCTCATTGAAATGCTTGAATTGAAGATGGCTGAAGGAAAACCTTTTTCACCCGTTGCAACTCCTGGCGTCAAAAAAGTGATCTTCAACGAGACGGCGATCGCAATGATGAGATTAAAAGATCCGGTTGGAAAAAAAGTTAAGATGTGGGGAGAAGAGCGGGAGATCGTTGGCGTCGTGAAGGACTTTCATTATGAATCATTGTATGAAAACGTTGGTCCTTTGTTCCTGAGGCATGAAGATATCAACAGGAGTACTATGATCAAGATCAAAGCGGGAATGGAGCGGGAGACTCTTGAGAAGATTGAAAAGTTTTACAAGCAATATAACAATGAACAACCTTTTGAGTACCAGTTCATCGATCAGGATTTTAACACACTTTACGCCGCAGAAAACAGAGTAGCGATTCTTTCGAAGTATTTTGCCGCGATTGCGATCCTTATTTCATGTTTGGGCTTATTTGGTCTTACAGCATTTACGGCTGAACGTCGGGCGAAGGAGATCGGTATTCGTAAGATCCTCGGCCTCGGCGAGGCCGGCATCATTTATTTGCTTTCAAAGGATTTCACGAGAATCGTTTTAATTGCGATAGTATTATCCATTCCTGTGAGCTATTACGTCGGACAAAGCTGGCTCAAGGCGTTTGCTTATCACATAGATCTCCAATGGTGGTATTTTGTCGGGCCCGCTGCAGTTGCATTGATCATTGCCTGGTTAACTATCGGCATCCAAACCATTAAGGCCGCAAATGTGAACCCTGCGAAAACACTTAGAAGCGAGTGATTTTTTCATTCAATTAAAACCTGTTGTCGGGAGCGCGACAGTTCTCATCCGGTTGAGGGATTAGCTTTATTTCATGAAATGGCTGATCACGACGTTTCTGCTGTTGACGGGAATTCAATTTCTGATTGCATCGTACATCGTTGCACAAGAGTTGCCGTCTGCTTTCAACCTTATTGATGTTGATGGAGCGATCGGAAACAACGAAGGGACATTAGCAGTCAGCTTCAACCTTGACAAGAACCTGGGAAAAAAACACAGAATTGTTGCCGGCCTGGGTGCAAGATTTACATCCTACCTGGGTAAGAATCAATATTATATTACGGCTCCTGCGGAATTGACATCTGGCAGTACCGGACCAAGTGTGATCTTTAAGGAAAATATCGACGCCAACATCGACACCTTTCTCATCAAAACGGCGCAAGTCAATTCTCTTAACCTGTTGGTAACGTTGGGATATAATGTATCAACAAAACTGTTGCTTCGGTTTAACATCGACGTGGTAGGATTTTCATTCGGCAAGAGCGCGAACGGCAACTATATCAATGGATCACAGGGCGCAATGGAGTCGTCAGATCCTACGCCATTCAACTTATTATTAGTAAGCGACAACGATAAAGGAAGTCTCAATTCGGAATTCTTTGCAAGATACTTTTTAAACGAAAAGTGGGGCGTCAAAGGAGGCGTTCAGTTTCATTTTACGGAATACACGACAGATACAGAAGTTCAACAGCAGCCGGCACCTAATGACAGGTTTCGAAACAAATCACTGATGTTTATGGTTGGAGTTTCGTTTAAGATGTAAACATCGGCTGGTTTTACTAATTTTGTTCTAGATTTGCTCCCATTCTTACGATCAAAAAAAGATTTCTTCAATTCCGTTGCCTATGCCGGTCAGATATCATGTTCCGATTTTATCCCTTTTGTTTATTTGTGTTCACGTCGTTATGTACTGGCACTATGGCACTCGTGTATTGATGGATGCCGAGGGTTTCATTGAGGCTGCCGACTACATAGTAGCACACGGGAAGCTGCAGGATATTCATCATTTGTACTACAGTGTTCCAATTTTGATTATGGCCGCTTTTAGGGCGCTGTTTCCGGGTAAGTGATGCCTATATTTTTATTTCAATGTCTGCTGTCAGGACTTGCTACCGTTGCTTTGTATAAATCGGCGGAGAAGATATTCAACTCCGCACTGGCCGGACTCATGGCGGGTGTGATCTTTTTAGCATGGCTTGATAACATCCATTGGAATATCACGACGATGACGGAGTCTATTGCGGTCAGCGCATCTGCTTTGTAGTATATGCACTCGCGCATTGGGAGAACCGAATCAAAAATATGATTACGACTGACCGCTCTACTGATCGTCGTTTTTTTTACCCGTCCCACCAGCGTTGTGGTAATTATAGGTGCGTTTGTTTTTTTAATGGCTTATTATTGGAAGCCATTGCTGGAAAGACGGGCAGTTCTTATTTCCATCATATTGGTTGCAACTAGCTCTATCATTTTGGAGCCGACAGGATGTTAGCTCACTGGGATTTTACTGGTCAATATTTAAAAGGCAACGTTGTCACATTTGCCGACATCGTCAAAGGCCGCCCGCTGTTTCATGAAACCCTGAGTGTAGAGCCACCTTCATCAACAGCCTTTTCTGAGAGTGATTCGCCTATCGGACGGGTTGTAATGTTTATCTATGATAATCCCGTTCATTTTCTGAAGACGGCCGGGCTAAAGATATTCTACCTTATTGCATTTGTGAGGCCATACTATTCATGGCCGCATAATTTGTACTTAGTGGTATGGATATCTTTAGTTTATTTTTTTCTTGTGGTAGGGTGGAAGGCAACATCGAACCTGCCGATAAAACTTTTTGTACTGACAACGATCATCCTCAACTGTGGCCTGATAGGTATATCGTCGGTCGATTGGGATAACCGGTTTTATATTCCTATGGAGCCAGGAATAGTCTTACTCGCCGGGGGAGGAGTGGCTACTTTGTTGATTCGTATAAGACAAAAAAGGTTTTCAACGGCTTAGACCATCATTGAACCGTTTTGATTGACACGAGTCTTCAATGCCTGTCTGAAACTGAAGTGAAGTTGTCAGGATTGTAAGTATAGTCACGAAACCGATTAGATTCCTCTCCGTTAATCCTTACTATGACGCAAAAATCCATGATTCCAGAAGATTACGGAAATGCCATCCTTAAACATGTTGCGGATAAGGTTGATTTGATGCCAGCAGAAAAGGATTTTTTTTTATTTCTATTGCAATGCAAATCCTTTTCCAATAGAACACACATACTTCGACCCGGGGAGATTTGCAGGAATCAATATTTCGTAGTTAAGGGCTGCTTAAGAGTCTTTTATCTGGACACGAGAGGAGAAGAACATATTGCAAAATTCGCGATAGAAAACTGGTGGGCGTTTGATATTGAGAGCTTTTTTGAATCCACGGCAGCCTACTATGGAATTAGTTGCCTTGAGCCGACTATTGTACTGCAGTTGAGCCAGGAAGCTCATAGGGAGCTTCTTGAGCGAATTCCAGCTTTTGAACGGTTTTATAGGCTCATGCTTCAACAGTCATTCATCGCGCTGCAGCATCGAATGACTCAGAGTCTTGCACTTACTGCTGAAGAACGCTACCTACGGTTTCAGGAAAAGTATCCGGGTCTTGAAACCAGAATACCACAAAAGCAAATAGCATCTTACCTGGGAATAACCCCTGTCTTTCTAAGCATGATCCGAAAACTCGAATTAGTAAAACATTAAACTATTTTAATTTTTTTGAAAGGAGTGAAGTGTTGTTTTGAATTAAAAACAATGCAAGAACTAATTTTAAAAACCGCTAATGACTGGACGGGTCTAATTTTGCGTCTAACAGCGGGATTCATTATGCTCCCACATGGTCTCCAAAAAGTATTTGGCGTGTTTGGTGGCTTTGGCTTCAAGGCTACCATGGATTACTTTACCAACACAATGAAATTGCCTTGGCTGGTTGCACTGCTAGTAGTTGTGTTGGAATTTATTGGTTCCCTTGGTTTGATCGCCGGAGCTTTTTCAAGAATCTGGGCTTTAGGTTTGATTGGAGTAATGACCGGCGCCATTCTCACGACTAATCTAAAAAATGGATTATTTATGAATTGGTATGGAACTCAAAATGGCGAAGGTTTTGAATACCACCTGCTGTTTATCGGAATTTGCATCGCCATTATCCTTAATGGCAGCGGTAAACTATCGTTTGACGAGAGTTTGTTCAAAACTTATTAAGTCATCGAGAAGTAATTACTCTCAAGTTGGCGAGCTTTATTACGGAGTCGATGAATGGAAAGGCGCTTGTTCACTTGCAAAATTGCGCCTTCTTAGGCAAAGTCTGCTGCCGACAAGAATATAATCACCTATAAATTAGATCAGATGAAAGAACGTTAGGCGTTTTTATGGGTTGATTATTTCGTTTGATTCCTACAAATTTACGTTCTTTCCTATCCATTCGGGGCGTAGCGCAGCCCGGTAGCGTGCTTCGTTCGGGACGAAGAGGTCGCTGGTTCGAATCCAGTCGCCCCGACTTCGCCCTCCATTGCTTTAGCTTAGGAGGGCTTTATTTTTCATAACCGCTTAGCTCAAAATGACGCAGGAAGGATTTCGTTTAATGATTAAACCCATTGGCAGAAGGATCGCTGTAATCCTAATATCAGTGATGTCAATTCATTGCGCTAGCTATTCAGAGCCGCCACTACCTGGCCCCGACACGTGTCAAATCCTAATAGATAACTTTGAAGCGGCCAAGAACGCCTATATCAATGATCCATCTAACAGAGATAAGTGTATCGCCGCAAAAACTGCTGGCGCGACGCTGTTAGATTGCCCCAGTCTAAGTACATCTGAAAAAGAAGACTACAAAGATGTTATCGATGCCATCTTTTGTAATTGATACTTTCCAAATCCCGCATTTGATCGCAGCATTGTCAATTGCTGATATTAACACTGCCTAAAATTTCCGTTGAACGCATAACTTTACTAAAGGGCTGAACGAATTTACCACTACATCGATGCAAAAACTACTTAAGGCCACGTTGATGCTCCTGCTTCTCGGCCTTGCCTGCTGCGATAAGCCGGGCATACGGGATGAAGTAAGCGATATTTCTGAGATCAAAGCGGTCAGTGCGACACGTGCAAAAGCATTCAACGACGGAAATGCTGATGTTATAGCGGCCGCATTTACAGAAGGCGGGATGCTCATGGCTCCGGATATGACATCGATGACGGGAAGAGAAGCCGTGCGCGGTTATTATCAGCGTATCTTCGATCAATACAGGACCTTTCTTGAGAGCGGCTATGAGGAAGTAAGGGTTTCGGGCAACCTCGCCTATGGCGTGGGCTACGCAAAGGTGAAACTCGTCCCACATAATGGAGGTGATACACTTGTATCAACAGCAAAATACATCAACATCCTGCAGCGCCAGGATGACGGTTCGTGGTTGACGACCCACGACATCTGGAATGCGAATGAGGATAGCAATAAGTGAGTCGATGGTTGATTAGTCGATGGTCGATGGTTAATTGGTCACTGTCAATGATGATTCTAACAGCTATGGCCTTTATACCATTGACCATAAAACTATCGACTTTTGGACACCAAACTATGGACTATTGACTATCAGACTATGGACTTTATTTCCACTTATCCATCACTACCTTTTTCTTGGCATCATACTCCGGTTGCGTAAGGATTTTGGCGTCGAGAAGTTCTTTTAACTGCTTTAATTCGGCAATCAGTTGGGTTTTGTCCCCACCACCAGCACTCGCAACGGCCAGGCTATCCAGCTTCGCTTTTAAATGCTTATTCTGCTTGATCCAGAATGACTAAAGTGTCCCTCAGTGATGCGGATGCGGCAGTGAGCCCGGCGAATGTTGCATCCCTGCCTGCCCTGAGAGAATCAATGATCTGAGGCATCTGTGCCGGGTCGAAATCACGCAGAATCACTTTTTCCTTTATGGTTGTGTAAAGTCCGTAATATAGTTTTTGATCCTTGGAAATCGAATCCAGCTGCACCGACATGGAGCTGTTGACTTTGGTCAAGGAATCAATTTTTATGTCCTTTGGATCTGGTTTCTTTTTCTTCTGACTGAACCCCTGGAAGGCGGCAAACATAAGGATAACTAACATGCAGGTTTTCATGGGATGGTTTAAGGTTTTGGGTGAGAAACCAATGTAATGATTTTCACGATAATAAAGGCTAAGCTGACAATAACATTTTCACTGAAGTCAGGGTCACGTTATTCATCAAGCTGGTCATTTCACGCTCTGCTGCGCTTTAATTGATTTTCAGCCTCTTCTACAATCGCCCCATTCACTCTGACCTGTAGCCCGCTAGCTGTTTTCTGGTAAATCAATTCAGACTTCTGGCCAATTCCCCGAGGCAGTCTGCAAGTTTTCACCCACTCAATCACCAAATTACTAAATCACCCAATCACCAAATGGAATGCTCTCCCCCCAACAGGTGATTAATAAATTACCGGATTTACAGGATTGACCAGCGTGTGACGATGATGCACCTTTGACTAGTCAATTGGCAGAAAAAAATCACAGGCATTAATCAACATCACTGAAAACATTTTTAAACATATGAAAACGAATCTCACGTCCCGTTTATCCCGTTCAGTTCTAGTTCTTTGTGTAGCTACTGCGTTGCTTGTAGGATGCGGCGGCGACAACGACCCTACAACCCCTGAATCATGTGACAATTCCATTGAGTCGTATCAAGCGGCTCTAAACGCTTATCTCACTGACTTCTCCAAAGCTAAATGCGAAGCGTTCAAGAGCGAGGCGGCAGACCTGTTGGATTGTCCCCATCTCACCGCTGGAAAGCGTAAGGAATATCAAGACGCTGTGGCAGCTATTACCTGTGATTAGTTTATCATCATTGTCTACTGTGGGCTTTAGTAGATCGATAATCTTTTTGCGGCATTATTGGGTTTAGGTGCCGGTATGACTAACTGGTGATTTAGTTCATCAGTTGGTCTTTACTGGCTGTCAATCTAGTTCACCTTCTTTGAGTGTATTGATCCGCTCTGAAGCTTCGGCTTCTTTTATGTTAAATCCATCATAACATCAGTAACGGAAAGCGCGGCATACACAAACGGCCATAATCGTTGCTCCACTCAGGTAGGCGAGATATTCCATGTATTTTTTGCAGGACATCAATTCTATCAATAGCTTTGATACATGTATCAATGTGGTCTATGACCGGAATTGCACAATGAACCTGCAACAACTGGAATATATCGTCGCCCTCGACATTCATCGCAATCATGTAAAAGCTGCTGAACATTGTCATGTCACCCAGCCGACGCTCAGTATGATGGTCAAGAAGCTGGAAGGCGAACTTGGTGTAAAAATTTTTGATAAGAGTCAGCCGCTTAAGCCGACACCTTCCGGTGACCTGATCATTTCCAGGGCCAGGCAGATATTGCAGGAAATAAAAAACCTGAAGGAATTCCTGCGTAATGAAAAGGATTCCATTGAAGGAGAATTCAGGTTGGGTGTCATTCCAACCCTTGCACCTTACCTTCTTCCACGTTTCCTCAATGAATTCCTGGAAAAGAATCCTGGTACTTCATTCACGGTAATGGAGTTGCAGACAAATGATATCATTCGTTATCTAAAGACCAACCGCCTCGATCTGGCTATCCTCGTCACTCCGATTGATGACAAAGAGATACGAGAAGTGCCGGTCTTTTACGAACCTATTCTTCTGTACACCGCCGAGAACCTGAAGTATTATCAACAGGACAAGGTGAGTTTAAAGTCCCTTACCTACGATAATCTCCTTATGCTCGAAGAGGGGCATTGTTTCCGGGGTCAGGTAGAGAACCTCTGTTCGTCAAAAGGAAAAAAAATTCATCATCAGCTTAATTATCAAAGTGGCTCGTTTGAAACGCTGAAGGCTATGGTGGATAAGAACTACGGATATACATTGATTCCCGAGTTGTCAGTCAATGTTAATAGCAAGCATGTAAAACATTTTATGTCCCCAGAGCCAGTTCGTGAAGTAAGTCTGGCCGTTCACAATGGATTCGTCAAAGAGATGTTGCTGATAAAGCTGCGAGAGGCTATACTTAAGTCCATCCCTTCTCATTTCAAGAAAAACGAAAAGTACATGCGGGTGAGGTGGAATTGAGCAGTGATCAATGAGCAATGATCAATGAGCAATTAAATGAGCAGGAAATGAAGAATGAGGAATTGTAAACAAAAACCAGTTTGGAGGTTCTGCGGCCCTCTGCGTGTATTCACTCTGTGTCCTCTGCGATTTGCATTTCTTCGCCCTTTAAATTGGCACCAGTCATCAACTACGCACAAACCTTCCCACCGTCATTCATCATTCCTCATTCATATACTCACTGCACCATAAATACCATCTATATCCCAATAGAAAATATCGCTTTGATCCTTAACGGTAATAACAGCAACTTCGATCTTCTCTTAAGCAATCCCGCCATGGCGCCATCAAAAGGATGAAAAGGTGGTGTAAATGGCCGTGATAATATTCTTTGTTTTATAGCCAATCCAACGAGGCCGCTCACTAAGTTGTGAGCGGCTTTTTTTTCGAGATACTGCAGCCGAATTCCCCACTTTTCAACCAGGGCCCGCAACATTAAGACGGTCGCAAATGGGCTAAAAAGCCCTTTTTTTATTTCCGGGAAATCTGTAAATCCAGTTGTAACCTTCCGGTAACCTTCCGGTAACTAACACGAAAATTGAATAAAAGCACTGAGCTGATGACGGATGAATGGATCATGGAGGCCGTGAAACGCGGTGAACTTCAACAGGCGTCATTGCTTTTTGAGCGATACAATAAGAGGATTTTCAACTTCCTGGCACGAATGACCATGGATCGCGATCTGGCTGAAGACCTCACTCAAAATGTGTTCCTGAGAATAATAAAATACAGGACCAGCTATAAAGAAGGAGCGAGATTTCAGTCCTGGATTTACCAGGTAGCGAGGAATGTTTTTTCGGACCACTATCAGGCGAATAAAAACAGGTTCTCGGATTTTGTAGATGTTGAAAAAGTAAGTGACTATATGGAGGACATCAGTGAATCGGAAATGTGGGACGAGCGAGAGAAACTGTTGCATCGGTCCCTGGCGAGATTAGGCGATGAGCAACGTGAACTGTTGATCCTTACACGCTTTCAGCAGATGAAGTATGAAGAAGTAGCACAGATCATGAACACGACAGTTGCAAACATTAAAGTGAAAGTTCACCGCGCCATTGCGAAGTTGAGAGAACACTATTTTGAACTTGAAAAGATATAAACACACTCAACACCCACTCACACACCACGATTAACCATTAACGGTTAACGATTAACGGTACTGAAATGGAAAAGGAAAAATTAGAAACCCTGCTCATTGATTACATCGACGGAAAACTTAACGACACCGAACGGTATGACGTTGAGCAACTGTTGGTTGCTAATCCGGATGCTTTCAAAACGTATGAACAACTAAAGGAAGTTATTCATGCTATGCAGGCATCTGCCAAAATGGAACCGACAACGAGGTTAAAGAGGGGTTTTGAGCAAATGTTGCGTGAGGAAGAAATAGGGCTTAAGAAAGGCCGCGTTGTTTTCTTTCAGCCTTCATTGTTTCGAGTGGCTGCAGCCATTGCATTTGTGGTGCTTGGTGGCGCAATCGCCTTCATTATCGCAAGGCAAAACCAGCAGTCACGGGAGCTCAAACAGACATTGATGGCCATGCTCGAAAATCAGCAATCAGCCAGTCAAAGAGTATTGGGAGCAACAGTTGCTTATAACGACATAGTGAAAGCGGATGATGAAATAGTGAACGCGCTTGTTCACGCAATGAACGAAGATCCGAACACCAACGTGCGAATGGCAGCACTGGAAGCATTGGGGAAATTTCATAACCAACCGCACGTACGCAAAGCGTTGGTCGCTTCGCTTAATACGCAGAAGGATCCTGTGGTACAGATTGCATTGATACGCCTTATGGTTGAAATGAAAGAAACAGACATTACGAAAGAGCTGGAGAGAATCTCCACAGACGAAGAAACATTACAGGCTGTGAAGGATGAAGCACAAGCCGGAATATTAAGACTTTCATGAAGTAGTTATCTGCTTGACTGCCGGCAGGCAGGTTGATCGTGAACCGTTGTTCGGCTTTATTTTACCGCATGCGAAATAATCAGACGACGATCATTAGTTAACACAGGACAGATGACAAAATAAAAATAGAATAGAACGATAACAAAAGTTAAAAACCAGAAAATGAAAAGTTTAGTTACAACGATAACCCTTATGTGCTTAGCCATGGGGTTAACTCAAGCCCAGGAATATAAGGTAGCGAAAAGCACGGGACGGCTTGAAATAAAAGAAGTGAACAATGTTGTCATCGAAGGGACAACAGGCAATGAAATAGTTTTTTCTTCGCGCGATGGGAAGAATGAGGACGATGAACGCGCAAAAGGGCTCCGCTCCATAAGCACCGGCGGTCTTGAAGACAATACAGGCTTAGGACTTTCGGTGGTCGATAAAGGCGACGTGATCGAAGTTCAACAACTTAAGAAAATGGATGGCCCCGATATCACTATCAAGGTGCCAAAAGGAGTGGTGGTCTCAGTGGTTCACACTTCACCGTACGGTTCGGAGATTGAATTCAAAAACGTCGAAAGTGAAATCGAAGTTTCTACCGTACACAGCGGAGTAGTGTTGAACAATGTAACCGGTCCCATGACCATCAAAACGGTACACGGAGATATTGAAACCGCTTTAGGCGCGAATATCAAAAGCCCGGTTTCGATTGTATCCGTCCATGGACATGTTGATGTTGCCCTTCCGGTCACGATGAAAGCAAATGTCAAACTAAGCACCGTGTATGGTGAGATCTTTGTGGATCCTGATTTCAAGATTGAGCTGGAAAAAAACAAGAGATATGATCAGGTATACCGATAAATTAACGGCGAAGATCAATGGTGGCGGGGTGGAAGTCACACTTTCCTCAACGCACAACAACGTGTACCTCAGGAAAAGTAAATAACTCTGCACTTTCTCTCCAGCCGATGTGGTTGGAGAGAAATGCTGCTTCAAATCAAATCAATATGAAAGCAATTATAGCAGTTGTCCTTACAGCTCTGCTAGCGCCAATACCGGACTTTGCCCAGACACAGATAAATAAATCCATCGCGGTGTCGGCAGGCCAAAATGTAGTGATACATTTTGATTATCCGGAACTGATCCGCGTAAGCACCTGGGACAAAAATGAGGTAAGCATTCAGGGAACAGTAAGCATAAACAGCGGTGAGAATGATGATGCATTTGAATTGTTCACCTCATCATCAGGAAATACCGTTTCGATCAGGAATGAGATCAAGGACTTAAAGAATCTTCCGCAACGATATACGATCGTTGATGGAGCTCAAAAGATAACTTTTAAGAATCGCGCGGAACTTAAAAAATACCAGGAGCAAAATGGCCGGCAATTCGAGATGATGTCTACAGGCGTTGATATGGAAATTATCCTGGAAATCAAAGTACCGCGAAACGTAAAGACAAAAGTGGAATCTGTTTACGGTATGGTCGAAATAAAGGATTTCGTCGGTCCGCTCGATGTTGAGTCGACTTATGGCGGTGTAGATGCTGCGTTAACGGAAAGGGCAACAGGAATGATAACCGCCGAGACGAATTATGGCGAAATATATACGAACCTGGATACGAAGTTTGGTGGCGATAGTAAGTCACAGGAAAATTTTCACACCTACGTATCAGCAAAACCAGGTTCCGGACCCGAATATAGTTTCGAATCAAAGTACGGCAACGTTTATATACGGAAAGCTAATTAGGGTTCAAAATTTGCACCTGAAATGCATCTCCCGCAGATCGTCGCGGACTTAAAATACCGCAGAAAAATCGCAGAAGAAGTTGTCAGCCCCGAGCTACTCGGGGTGCGTTCGATCAGTGAATTCTGCGGGAAAAAGATGATATAACATTTTCAGCAGATCCTAATTAGTAAAAGGAATAGTTTCGGGAATAGTTGACGTGCGAGCATCACTGATGTTCGCACTTTTTGTTTTAAATGAGAACTAATTCTGTTTTGCTTTCGGCGCGCGATGCGAACTGTTACGTGCAAGGTCCGCTACGGAGTTTGTGGTAAGTATTTTCAGCGTAGCATCTCTGACCTGGCCGAAGAGATGGTTTATCGAGCAGGTCTTTTCATCGTCGCACATTCCACAGCTGTCATAAAAGTTGAGCGACACGCAAGGCAGCATTGCGACTGCACCGTCAATATGCCTTATGACTTCGATTATGGAAACCTGCTGTGGCTCTTTGATCAAATAGTAACCACCGCTTTTTCCCTTCTTGCTTCCCAGTATGCCGGCGTTTTTCAAATCAAGCAGAATCGCCTCGAGAAATTTTTTTGGTATGCTCTTTTCAGTGGCAATTTCTCCTATAGTAACGGAAACACCTTGCTCCAGGTCGGCGAGGTAAATGAGCGCATGAAGAGCATATTGGCACTTTTTTGAAAGCATAGACTAAAATTGATCAGTTGACATTATTTACCGGAGGGTGGAGGTAACTCAATCGAAATTTAAATAATTCCGCGAATGAGTGTGGCCTTTTCACATTGATTTTTCAACATTCAAACAAAAAACCTTGTTCTTAAACGTCGGTTGACATTTATTTACATCACATCAATGATCTTAAGATCATGCCTGAAGCTCAAGCACAGTTGTCAGCACAAAAAAGCTTAGTGACCGAAGATTGGGCGGTAGTGGTGCTCGGTTTTGCGATCATCATAATTTCGGTATTCGGGTTTCTTGTTCCGGTTCCTCAGTTTGGCTGGAAAAGTTTTGATGATTTGTTCGCTACGGTTTTGTCTGTCGACAACCTTGTCAAGATTTTGCTGCAATTCCTGTTCGTGTTTGTCGTAGCTCTTGCTGGCACGCTTTCTTACAGGAAAACCAATAAAAAGCGCGTTGGTGGTATTTCCCGTGGTATGCGTGTTAACACTGATTGCGCTTATCCTGGCCGGTAATAGCGAAATAAAATCGCTCAACCTTGAAGCGGTTATTTTCAGTCTCGCAGTCGGACTTTTGATAGGAAATCTGTTTCACCTGCCGGAATGGTTTCGCGCTGCACTATCAACGGAGTTATTTGTGAAGATCGGACTTGTGTTGTTAGGTACGAGCATAATCTTTGGCGACATATTGAAGGCCGGTTCTCTCGGCCTGATCCAGGCATTGATTGTTGTGGTAAGTGTTTGGTATTTTGCTTACTGGCTTTGCCGCAAATTAAAGGTCGACGATGAACTCACGATGATGATCTCAAGCGCAGTGTCGATATGTGGTGTTTCCGCTGCCATCGCTACTGCTGGAGCAATAAAAGGCGATACTAAAAAACTTTCGTATGTTATTTCATTAGTGCTGATCACGGCGATCCCGATGATGATCATTATGCCGGCAATTGCTTCAAAATTTGGCTTCAAAGAAGAGGTGACGGGAGCCTGGCTCGGAGGAAGTATTGACACAACGGGAGCGGTAGTTGCGTCGGGTACACTGGTCGGTGAGACGGCATTAAAGGTCAGTACAATTGTAAAATTTTCCCAGAATGTACTTCTCGGACTTGCCGCATTCGCTATTAGCGTTTACTGGACGTATACTAAAAAAGACGGTGATAAATCGAAAGAGCAAAAACCTGGGCTTGGCGTTATCTGGGATCGATTTCCGAAGTTCATCATAGGATTCATACTCGCATCCGTCCTCTTTTCCTTTTTCCTCAGCGCGTCAACAATAAGTAATATAAAGGAGAGTGTGAAAAGTATTCAGACATTGTGGTTTGTGCTCGCATTTACAAGCATTGGACTGGAAACAAAGTTTTCAGATTTATTCAATTCCGAGACCAGGCGTCCCATGTACGCGTTTTTGCTCGCTCAGCTCTTTAATATAATAGTGACGCTCATCATTGCTAGTCTCTTATTTGGGTAGCCGTTATCCGTCACCCCTAAATCCCCTTAAGGGGACTTGAAAATCCTTTCCAGCCGGAGCTTTGCCTGGGAAGTTTTTAACCGCAGAGACGCCATGACGCTGAGTTTCGTTTGGCCTCGGAACCTTCGTGCACTTCGCACCTAAACTCGCACACCCGCTCCATTCTTTTCTTCAAAAAACGCCTCTTTTTACCCATTTCAGTGGTTTTTTTTAAAAATTCTTGCAGAAATCTGTAACCTCTATTGACTTTGTAGAGTTCTGTTACATATATTTGTTTAATAATCTACTAACACTATAGACATTAGGAGAAAATGAAGAAGATCCACCACCTCCCAGCATTGGCTTTTTCCCTATACCTCTATACCCTTATAACCCTATACCTCTGCATTGGCATTTTGTCGGCGGAAGCGCAAACTCTTTCGAACAATGGAAGCTCAGAAGAAACGATCGTAAGCGACAAGCCTGCAACGACTCCAACTACATCGATTAAGAAAAACCAAAAGTATGTCGTGATCACTGGCGTTAGATTCGCCTATCCACTCGTACAGAAATGGATCGATGACTATAATAAAGAAAACCCTGATGTTCAAGTCATAATCGAGTCAAGAGGCTCTGCAGATCCTGCGAAATACGACATTCTTATAGAAGCGTATGACAAAGATATCGAATTGCTAAAGAGCCGCGAGTACGTATATATCGCCCGTTATGCAGTACTACCTGTAGCCAATGGCAAGTCCGAATTTGCAAAGACTTATGCAGATAAAGGATTGAACCGCGAGTTGATCAACCAATTGTACTTTCACGACATCTTTGCGGACAAGGAAAACCAAAAGGAGATAAAATCTCCATTCACAATCTATACACGGTTGCAGAAAGCGGGCGCTCCCGTAACCTTTGCAAAGTATTTCGGGCATGAACATAAAGATATCGTTGGGAAATCGATCGCCGGATCAGATGAACATCTGCTGAAGGCTGTGCTGCGTGACTCAACCAGCGTTTCTTATCTTCCGCTCACACTTGCCTACGACCATGCGTCCAAAAAACCTGTTGACGGCCTTTCTATTTTACCTGTCGACCTGAACGGAAACGGCAAAGTAAATGATGACGAAAAATTCTATGGTGACCTAACCGTGTCATTCAGCAACTGGAGGACAAACCACTCAAAGAGATAAACAATATTCCTGTGGAGTACATCCACATGTCTGTAGACAGGACCAACGGTAGCCCTGAAGCCATTTCCTTTCTGCGCTGGATAATTCGCAACGGACAGGATGACCTTCACGCATTCGGTTACCTGAAACCTGAGGCCAGTCGGTTCGAGGCCGATAAGTTCGAACAATTCGCTTCCAAAAGACTAAAGTAACTAGTCCGGAATCACCAACCTTTTTTTAAAATCACTAAACGTTCATGACGATGAGACGAAATTTACTACTACTGTTTATTATACCGGTCCTGTTATTTGCTGGTAGCGCGTATGCCCAGGGAGTTATTGAAGGAGTTGTCAAAGATGGCGATGGCGTAGCCGTCGTTGGGGCAACCGTAGCTATCAAAGGTACAGCCATTAATACCATAACGGATGTCAACGGGTTGTTCAGTATCAAAGCACAAGAGTTTCCTTTTTCGCTTCAGATCAGATTGGTTGGGTTTAAAGCCCAGGACATCGAGATCTACGAACTCTCGGAAGAACCATTGGAGATAACACTCATCGATGACAGCCTCCTGGAGACAGTTGTGGTTACTTCCCGACGCAGGGAAGAAACAGCGCAAAATGTTCCTATTCCCATAAGTGTTGTAAGTGGTGCGGCTATTCAACAAGCCGGTGCCTTCAATGTTAACCGCGTGAAGGAACTTATTCCGTCAGTGCAGCTCTATTCGTCTAATCCTCGTAACACGGGAATAAATATCCGTGGTGTTGGTTCGCCGTTTGGACTCACCAACGATGGTCTTGATCCAGGTGTAGGATTTTACGTTGATGGAGTTTACTACGCACGGCCCGGCAGCAGCCACATTCGATTTTATTGACATAGAACAAATAGAAGTGTTACGCGGACCACAGGGAACATTGTTCGGCAAGAATACTACAGCTGGCGCGTTCAACATTACTACGCGCAAGGCAAGCTTTACTCCGGGACTTGACTTTGAGGTGAGCTATGGTAACTATGGGTACATACAAGCCAAGAGTTCTATTACGGGTCCGATCAGTAAGAAACTTGCAGCTCGGGTATCTTTCTCCGGTACACAACGCAATGGTACCATTGAGAACGTTAATACCGGCAAGTTCACTAATGAAATCAACAACCTCGGCGTTCGTGCACAGCTGCTGTACGAGCCGAGTGACAATATTACTATAACTCTGTCGGGAGACGCTTCCGAACAGCGCCCTGATGGTTATGCTCAGGTAGTGGCGGGCGTAGTAGAAACTAAACGGGCGGCGTATCGTCAATTCGATGCGATAATATCCGATCTGAATTATTCGCTCCCAACGGATAACGCGTTCGACCGAAAAATTGATCATGATACTCCCTGGCGGTCAGGCACCGATCTGGGAGGAGTATCACTTAACGTAGATGCAAAGTTGGGCCCGGGAACATTAACCTCTACAACAGCGTGGAGATATTGGAATTGGAGACCATCAAACGACAGAGACTTTACTGGTCTTCAAGCGCTTGCTAAATCACAAAATCCTGCAGAACACACGAATTGGTCGCAGGAGATCCGTTATGCCGGTGAATTCACTGAACGTTTAAGTGGAGTCGTTGGCTTGTTCTTTATCGACCAGGAGGTTAAGATCCACGGCACGGAAGAATCAGGCAATGCGCAATGGCGTTTTTCTCAGAGCTCAACTAGTCCATTGTGGAAAACGCCCGGGCTATTCGAGGGATACGGTATCGCCACAGAAGCTTCTATAAAGTCGAAGAGCGCTGCCGTATTTGCCAATGTGGACTGGGAAATTGTGAAGGGCTTACACGTAATGCCTGGCGTGCGCTACAACTATGACGAGAAAGATGTAGTCTACGACAGGGTTGCATATGGTGGATTGGACACTGCCACATATCAGGGCACAAAGGCGGAAAAAGTCGCGCTACAGGGCTTTAAGAATTCCGTGTACACGAGCCAGGCGTATGCGGCAGATGCAGATGAGAAAAACCTCACCTACAACATCACAATTGCCTACAAGGCAAACGAACGCTTTAACGCCTATGCGACCTATTCCACCGCCTTCAAACCTGTTGGTGTTAACGTGGCAGGTCTACCAACAATTAGCGGTCAGCCGGCAACAGATCTCGCCGTGATCAAACCTGAGAATGTAACACATTTTGAAATTGGTGTGAAGACGGCACCAACCACTAATTCCACATTTAACGTGACGTTCTATAATATGGACATCGACGACTACCAGACGAATGTTCAGTCACCGGAACTCGGCGTCAATCGTGGTTACATAGCCAATGCTGAGAAAGTGAACGTGAAGGGTGTTGAAGTTGACGCGAATATAAAAGCCAACAGGAATCTTAGCTTCTATGGATCGCTAGCTTACAACGATGGCAAGTATGTCACATTTACGAACGCACCTCTTCCCCTGGAAGAGACTGGTACCACTGTTGAAGGAGTACAGGTTGCTTTCAAAGATATTTCGGGTGGTGTACTTCCAGGGATATCCAAGTGGACGACTTCCATTGGTGGCGAATTTCTTGCGCCGGTAACATTCGTGAAACAGGCGGGAAATTTCTTTGTCGCTTTTGATACGTATTATCGTTCAGATTTCTCTTCGAGTCCATCACCATCAGAATTCCTGAATATTAGTGGTTATGCCTTGCTTAATGCAAGAGCTGGCTTCCGTGCGACGAAGGGCATATCGATATCGTTATGGGGTCGTAACCTGTTGGACAAAAATTACTACGAGCAGTTATTGCCTGCTGGCGGAAATGCTGGTCATTATGCCGGAGTGCTGGGTGATCCCAGGACTTATGGAGTGACTTTGAAATATTCTCTGTAATAACTCCGACTGCAAAGATACGATTAGCGCATTTTCAATTTTGCATCATTGTAGTGTCTAATCGTATTCTTTGCATTTTGTTTTTCAGCCTTCTGTGCTCAATGTCGGAATCTTAGGCTAAAGCCCAATGAGTTTCTGCTTCAATTGCGACGGCTTAAGCCCGTGGCAATTGATAAACATGGCTAGGGCTTTAGCCCAATTGCAAAACCCATTCCAGTGTCGGATTCCTTTGAAACAACCTTGACAGTGTCATCTCAACTTTTTGATCCGAAAGTTTAAAATCTCAGGACGACAGTTTAAAAAAGAAGCCGATCACTTTTTATTGTAATGAGTAAGAATACCAATAGTCGAATGAAGCAATAAGTAAGCATCCACTTATTGCAATCCTGATTGGAACCTGAACTTATCATTAAATCCTTGTTGTAGACGGAGAATATACCGTTTGTGTAAACTTTTGTTGCTGCCTGAATTCTTCTATCTTGCGCGCCGTTTAATCAATTGAATGACTCAATCTTTTTTAAAAGTATTAATGGCGCTAATCGAGAAACAACTATATGTTAAGAAGTCCGGCATTCCAGGCGCTGGCAAGGGATTATTCACGAAAGAGTTCATACCGAAAGGAACGCGAATCGTGGAATACAAAGGAAAACGGACTGTATGGAAAGAGGTGAAGGATGATGATGGAAAGAATGGTTATATATTCTATATAAACCGTAATAACGTTATCGATGCGCTTCCCGCTACCAAGACGCTTGCAAGGTATGCAAACGATGCGCGTGGCATGGTTCGCATTAAAGGCGTGACGAACAATTCAGATTATATCATTGACGGTCACAGGGTATACATCGAAGCCAAAAAAGACATTCCAGCCAAAGCTGAGATCCTGGTCGACTATGGGCGCGAATACTGGCAGATAATCCGCGAGAATATAAAGGTCGATAAGATTGCGCAAAAGAGTGGAGTGAATGGAAAATCGAAAAAAATCCATCACACTACAGCGAAACGAATGGAGCATCACGATTAGCGAAGTTTCTGTTCCAATTCCTGAATACGGCTCGCAGCGCTTGCTGCATAATCATCAAATCCGGATCGTGCTGCCTCTGCTGCGTAAGCTTTGAGAAGCCGCAGGGAATTGTTGTTGATTTGAATTGCCTCTGCTAAAATATTGTATGACTTCAGCCCCGAATTCTTTTGGCCCCGAAAGAAATTGGCGGCCGCGATCACGCCATCTTCCAGGTAGGGATTATAGTGTGAAAGTATTTCATAATTCTGCTTTGCCGTCAGTGTATCTCCACCGGACTCTGCGATAAGAGCTGTATAAAACGCCTTATCCAGTGAACGCGATCTGTCGAATGTAATTCCTTTGTTTATCTGACGGGCCAGATTCTGAAGGTCACCTCTGGAAGCGAGCATTAACAGTTCGAAATGCCGCACGTCGTTATAAAGTCTTTCATCCGTTAACTCCAGACCTGCGATACGATTGAAGTATTTGATAGCAGGAGTCAATTGATCTGCCTCATAATACTTCTTGCTGAAATCAAGTATCGCCTGAGCTTTGTAATTTGGGTTTTCAAACGCCTGAATGAGACGATTGAATATCAATGAGTCCTTCGTGCCCAACCGGTAACGACAAAACTGATATTTCTCTGCATCATTCAAACCAGTTGGACCACTAACAGGCATTGAAAGGATCTTTTTCATTTGGATCGCGATTGACTGTTGTTCAGTATTCTTGCCCTGTAGCACCGTATCCCATGCAATCAATGCTTCGTCTGCATTGAGAGCTTCAGACAATGCGATTGCATTATAAAACTTCGCCTCTTTGTACATGGCAGTAGTGGCGTGAGTAAAATAGCTCGATGCCAATTCGGGATTGTTCTGTTCAAGCGCCCAAAGGCCCATGAGGTAATTGAACTTTCCCTGATAGTCCTGGCTGACGTAAGCCAGCTCTGCAAGTATCTGCAGTGCCCTGCTCACATTACCTTGAAAATAATAAACAAAAGCAAGTGAAGCTTTGAGAGCTTCGCTGTAGTCGGCGTTTAAAGAGTCGGACGCTATTCGGTATGCTTCACGGACGAAACTGGTATCGAGCGTCGTCGCGTATTTGATACAATAGTTATTTAGGAGTGTGGCAGAGTAGAGATTGAGATTCTTGATCGCGAGTGGATTCACTTCCGTTTTGATTTCCTGATGCTGAAGAGTTGAAAGAGCAAGCGCATTGCCGATAACCGGGGTGGCATTGGTTTCAAATAGCTCTAACACTGAATCAATCTTGATAGGAATGAGCTCAAGCGCAGCCATGGCGAAAAAATTAGTTTCCGCGGAAGTTCTTGTATAGGAATCGTTACGCGCACGATTTAGATACAATAATGCAGAGTCCAGGTCGTGCACTTTTGTATAAGCAAAACCAAGATTGTTGTCGACTACGTTCGAACCGTTCAATATTTCGTTGGCGTGTTTATATTCCCGTATCGCACTAAAGACATCACCTTCCCATATATAAATATTGCCGGCATTTGTCAATGAGTATTGAGTAGGTCTTTTTGCATTTGCCTGGCGATAGTCTTCTTGCGCAGCCTCCAGATTAAACCTCGACGATTTTGAAGTTGCCATGGCATAATTCGATCTGTTGTTCTGGAAGCCCCGACTTTGCGCGATCTTGTAAAAGTTCTGAGCATTTTCTGAATTGCCTAGCAATGTATGCAGATCGCCCGCGTAATTATAAAAGCCAGCGGTACCTTGAAATACGTAGTTACGCCAGCCCGAATAGAATACAAATCCCAGTACGGCTATAAGCTCCGGCGAATCTGTAAGTGAAGTATGGCATTCTTGTAGGATTGTACAGCACCTTGTAGACAGGAAGGTTGCGCGCCATCATGAGAATATAATTCGAAAAAACATAGGTAAGGAAGACAATTCCGAAACCCGTATGACTGAAGATGATCACGTCTCTGATAACCTTTAACGTTGGATCATTTGCATTTCCAAGCAGCGACCCTGTAGTAGCGAAACAGATGGCACCTATTGCAAGGAAGAAGTATGCGCCAAAGGGAGCATGGGCAACGATGTTTTCGTATAATATTTCCCGTTGGCGGAAACCCCATATGCCCAGGATGGCAGATATTGTGAGCAACAAGTAAAGGTTGATATAAAGAAAGTTCCATTCGAAAATACCAAGCTCGTGAAAACAGGTGATGACCACGTTGGCCATGTAAATGATACTGATTGCTCCGAAATGCCGGAGACTTTTCGACGATCCCTGACTGACGATGTAAATAAATGAGGCAAGCACTTCATGGGCAACGGTAATGATAAATATCACACTCACAATGAGTCCGGGCACATAGCCAGTGAGTGTTAAATGGTAAAATGGAAACTGTACAGCTGAAAAAAAAGCAATGACAATGCTCAAAAGAGTGGTCAGTGCGGCGAAGAAAAGAAGTCGTTTAAGAAATGGGTAGGTACTTTTTATACGGTTGAAATAGAAGCTGGGGATTGTATACAATAAAATTATAACCGCTACCGGAATCTTATTGTACATCCCAAAAATACCGAGCACCTCAAGTCGAAGGCTGACGATGAACAATAGGAACAAGGCCATGCCGATAAAATACCAGAACTTTTCCAGCGTAGTGACGACGCCGAGAATGATCACGGCACTCAACACAAGAACAGCAAGGAATAAGTAAGACGCGGTAGTATTTGGTTTGATCTCACTTCCGTGAAAGTATTCCAGTATCGCGTAACTGTCAGCTGGAACACTCAGATTAAAGGGGCCCAGTTGAAAGCTATGGACTGTGGTCTCAATGACCTTTTGTTCCTGAAGCTTAACCCAATTGATAACACCACTGGCTCCACGGAAATAGGAATACCAAAAGAAGCAGATTGAAAGGACAAAAGTAGCTGCACACAAATGCCATATCCAGCGGTAATCTTTCGGCCAACTTCTCCAGAAAAATATTAGACCCATAAGGTGACTTGATTAGAACGCAAGCTAACGTAGTTTGAAATCATGCACTGACTCCAGCTGCCAAACCTAATGGTTTTGTTCTTTAACGCAAACAGGGTTTTTATTGCAGACGTTCGGAATTATGGATGCCCGCCGATAGTGTTTTATTTATTCGAGCACTTTGGGCACGCGGAAGTAGTCAGAGTCTTTTTTCGGCGCATTTTTCAGGGCCCGATCATGGCTAAGGTGTTCCTTTACTTCATCTTCACGAAGCACATTTACTTCGTAGCTCATGGTTGTGAGGGGCTCAACGCCGTCAGTATTAACCTCCTTTAGTTTTTCTACCCAATCGACGATGGCGGTCATATCCTTCATCATCTTTTCAGCATCTTTTCCATCAAATTCCAGCCGGGAGAGATGTGCTATTTTGTCCAGTAGAGCGCGATCGATCTTCATTCTTCAACTGTGTATTCAGTTCTTCGTCAATTATAGTGAACAATCTCTGTTTTAAGCTATCGATATCGTTCATGGTAAGGCCTTTCGTATCCAGCGGCTCGTGAACGATCACCCTTAGCGGATGCCAACGCAACAGAAACTGATCAGGCGGCAAAATTATCCAATTATACGGAATGGTAACAGGCACGATGGCGATTTGTTTTTCGATGGCTATACGGAAGGCACCATCCTTGAATTTCGCCATTACAGGGTCCTTTGAAGTGACAATTCCGCCCTCAGGAAATATAACCAGGCTCTTGCCTTCATCTATGGCCTCAAATGACTTTTTGAGGGAAGTGTAACGACTTTTGAGTTTTGATCTGTCTACCGTAATGTGAAGCTTCCCGTACATGTAGCCGAACAGCGGAAGTTTTTCGATACCTGTCTTACCCACAAAAATGGTATTGTGCGGAACGAGTCCCAGCGTGGGGATGTCGAGATATGAAAAATGATTGGAGCTGAATATGTATTGTTTCTTTCGATCAAGCTTACCGCGAAGCTCAACTTTGAACGGAACTCCGATAAAAATAAAAAGCAAACGCGCCCACCATCTGTTGAGAATTCCTGTCAATCTGAATTGACTGGGGAAAAACATGGGGATAAGAAAAAATGGAAAAAGAATAAGGAAAAGCATTCCAAATACGACAACGCCGTAACCTGTGTATAATGCTTTTAGAATTTTCATTGCTCAAAGGTAAGAAAGGAATAGGGTTATGAGAAGTAACCTATTCCAGAGTTTCATTGGTAGAAATGAATGTCATGTATCATTGTTTCTTCAGTGTCACGCTAAAACCTGTAGTAGAGGTACAGGTCGCTCGCCGGGTTTGCAGAAAATGTAAAGCGACTTCCTTCCGTGTCCGTTGGGCTACATGCTCCTTGGTATTATGATCAGCTCAGTCTGCCGTCCATCGATATACCTGAAGCTTACCTGCATCGTCGAAGAAGCCATCTTCTTCCAATTTTATCTGAATCTCTTTTTTCCATTCTGCGATTTGTGTTGTCACGTTCAATTCGATGGAGTATGCTGTGTTTGTATGCAGTGTGTAATCACCCGTATGAGGTACACCGTTTTGCATATCCCACTGGCCTATGGTCGTACCCGCGGCGTGACCGTGATACCCAATCGGATGCGTATAGATAGAAGGTGTGATTCCCTTTTCAATAGCCTGCTTTCGCGATTCGGCTAGATATTTGATTGCCGCTCTTTCCGGTTTCAAAATTACCGGTAAGAATATCCTGCAGCTTGTTTCCGGTTTGTAATGCCTTTTTTAAGTATTCGGGAGCTTCTGTTTCACCAGGTCTCAATATATATGCGTGCTGTTGCGTATCCGTGTTCAATCGGAGATAGGTAATACCGAAATCTACGTGAAGAAGATCCCCCGGCATTATCACCACCGGTTGAGGCCGTTTTGTAAAGATCACATCGGGCTCATTGCGTTGAATGGAGACGGAAGTATGGAACCAGGTATCCAATTTCAGTTCCTTTATCTTTTCGCGATACCACCATATAACATCATCTGTGGTTGTAACACCCGGCTGGATCACCTTCTCTGAAAATCCTTCCCTGATAATCTCGTGAGCGATACGGCATATCTGAGGGTAAAGAGCCATTTCCTTTTCGCTTCTCGTCTCGAGCCAGGCAACAGCAAGGCGTTCGGCGGAAGCCAGTTTCCCCTGAAGTTTTGGATCCAGTGCTTTTAACAGCTGCTCGTGATCGTTTGCCGTAAGCCCGTCGGCATGACCATAATGTTCCGCCTTGTTTATTCCGATCTTCTTTGGATTTCTTTCGCGAATGATTTTCCCAAGTTGTGCCCATTGATCTGGTTGGTGTTCCGGATCCCAGGCGCGCTTAAAGACCTTTCCTACGTCGTAACGCGCGACAGCCAGATATTCCATTTCCTTTCCCGCGCCTGGATCATACACCACAAGCATAGTGGTTCTTCTCGCTGCAAGCCATGTAGCCGGCAGCAATGTTTTGATCACAGGATCTTCGTTGTACTCACGGCTTATCACTACCCACATATCGAATCCTTCCCTTCGCATCAGAGATGGCAAAAGATTCTTTAACCGATCGTCCAACACTTCATCAATAACCCTTGCCTGGTCGCGTTGACTTAGTATGGCCGGATATTGGGCAAGTGAAAGCTGAAATGAAAAAAGGACCAGTATTAAAGAATATCTCATGTGATTTGATTAAGGTTGAAGGGTGTTGGAAATAATACATCTTTCATTTTTCAATATCTCCGCAGCACGACTGACTTCAATATGTGATTTAGCGTCGTTCAATTCTTCTTTTACCTTCGTTTTTATTTCCTTCATGCGCATCGCTTCGATGAAACGCTTTACGTCCTCTGGTGTTTGCAAGATCAACTTCGGAACCTCAGCAGGGTTGTCGTCATCATCCTTTGCGACCATGGTAAAGTAACAGGAATTGGTATGTCGCATTGTGCCGTTCTTAACCTGCTCCGCTTCGACGCGAATCCCAACGATCATTGATGACCGTCCTACATAGTTCACGGATGCATGAAGCGAAACAAGCTCACCTACTTCCACAGGTTTCATAAATTCAACACGGTCGACAGACACCGTTACACAATAAGCGCCGGCATGTTTGCTGGCACAGGCATACGCTACTTTGTCCATCAGGGAAAGTAAAATGCCACCATGAATTTTACCACCAAAGTTGGCATAGGAAGGGATCATAAGTTCAGTGATGGTGGTCTGTGAGGCTGTTACCGGTTTTGCGTTTGCGGTCATAACAAAGGTGTGTTTCTGATTTCAATTCTTAAATCTATAAACTTATGCGCTAAGAGATAATAATTATCCATCCAATTTACGGGTCGTTTACACTTTGTCGCCCCGGCCCCGACTTGTCGGGGGTGCGGGAGTTATTTTATTTTTACCTTACTGCAGTAACCCAAATCCCGGCATCCATGAAATTTTACATCCCCTGTGTCGCACTATTGTCTATCCTTTGCACCCAATCTTTTGCACAAGGGGATATCATCGAGTACACAATTATTATGGGTGGTAAGAAGGCTGGTGCGTTGACTCGCCGCACAGAAGCAGATGGTACATTCGTCGAGAACATGCAATACAATGATCGCGGAAGAGGTGATAGCACTGTAACACGCTATAGACAGAATGAGAAGGGATTTATCACATCGTTGGAAGGTTCTGGCGTTGATTATTACAAAAAACCAATCCAGGAAAAATTCAACATTTCCAAGGGAATTGCCTCCTGGGAAAACCCCGATGAAAAAGATCAACGCCAGGTCAGCGGAGACGTAAGTTACTTAGCACTAAAGATCAGGGCAGGGATTTCCTATAGTGAGTACTTTTCGACCCCTGACCACACCGTTAAGCTGCTTCCGAGCGGCAGCAGTAAGCTTGTCGTTCTTGCTGAAAAAGTTGTTGATAATAGGAAGCTTCGATTAATCTCAATATCCGGAACAGGTCTTACGCCAACATATAGCTGGATAGATCAAGACAACACTTTGTTTGCAATCCCCAGCGATTGGTTTGCTGTACTACGCAAGGGATATGAAAATCTCAACGACACGTTGCTAGCCACTCAAAAGAAATATGAACAGAAATACTTCAAGGACATTGCGACGAATGTCCGTCAAAGGGTTGCAGGCGGGATTGCAATAACCAATGCAAAGGTCTTCGATACACGGACTGGAACAGTCAAGCCAAACACGACAATCCTGGTGGAGAATGGCCTGATAACAAAAGTGTCACAAGGGACGTCAATTCCCAAGGGCTACACGACGGTAGATGCCGCTAACAAGTTCGTGATGCCTGGACTTTGGGATATGCACGTTCATTATTCCGATCCTACGGATGGGATACTGGATCTTGCTTGCGGCGTTACGAGCGTACGCGATATGGGTAATGGCGAATCGTTATTTGATAAAAAGAAGGATATAGACAATGGAACTGTTCTCGGGCCACGGATACAAGTGATGTGTGGATTTATTGATGGTGCTGGTCCGTATGCGGGCCCTACCGGAGCGAAGATATCATCGGTGGAGGAGGGAATTGCCGCTGTCAAACATTATAAGTCCCTTGGCTACGCCCAGATAAAACTTTACAGCTCACTGAAACCTGAATGGGTCAAACCATTAGCTGATGAAGCACATCGCAGTGGTATGCGCGTAAGCGGTCACATTCCCGCCCATATGCTTGCCTCAGAAGCTATTGACGCTGGTTATGACGAGATACAACATATGAATATGGTGTTCCTGAATTTCCTTGGGAAGGAACTGGATACCAGGACGCCTCTTCGGTTTAACGCCGTGGCCCAAAACGCTGCAAAGCTCGATTTGTCAAGCAAAGAGGTAACAGCATTTATGAAACAACTTAGAGAGAGGAAGATTGTAATTGACCCTACTGTCAGCTTCTTTGAGACGATGTTTATTCCCCAGAACGGAAAATCCGTTCCTACCATGGCGGCGGTGGCCGACAGGTTGCCACCAGAGCTTCAGAGAACCTTCAAGTCAGGAGGAGCGCTGGAAGTTCCCAATGGCCAGGAGGCAGTTTATGCTGCATCGTTTCAAAAAATGCTTGAAATGATTAAACTTCTATATGACAACGGTATCACTATTGTACCAGGTACCGACGACTTTGTAGGATTCGTTTTGCACAAGGAGTTGGAGAATTATTCAAAGGCCGGGATCCCGAATGCCGACGTGCTAAAGATCGCGACACTTCAGTCGGCAAAAGTAGCTGGCAAGGAAAAAGAATTTGGCTCTCTTGAGCCCGGAAAAGTTGCAGACATCATTATTATCGATGGAGATCCACTTCGTCAAATGAGTGACATCCGACGCGTTCAAACGATAATTAAAGGACAGGATATCTATAAATCATCCGCGCTGTGCGAGGCAATCTCAATTGAACCTCTGAAGTAGTTGTGTGTTCTCATTGGCCGATACCCGACAACTTCCCGGCCAGGACGCGAAAGCGAACAAACATCGCCGCAGCAGTAATTGTCAGTCCGATTAATAACCCTGACCAGATACCCAGGGCGCCAAAGTTCATGACAAATGCGAGCCAATAGCCGAGGGGTAGCCCGATGATCCAGTAGGCAATAAAAATAAATAATGAAGGTACTTTAACATCCTGAAGGCCGCGAAGAGCAGCAATACATACGACCTGCGTGCCATCGGAAAGTTGAAACAATCCCGCTATTATCATTAATGATGATGCTATTGTGATCACTTCGTTGTTTTCGACGTACAAGCCGGGCAGCCAATGTCTTCCGACAATAAATACCAGTGCACACAGCGTCATTAAAAGCAGCGCCATTACCAGCAACGTATAAGCTGCAGTTCGTAAATTCTTAAAATCATGTTTACCTAAGAAATAGCTCACCCTGATCGTTGCTGCCGCAGCTAGTCCAGCCGTTGTCATATAACTTACCGTTGCAAGATTGATAGCGATCTGATGTGCAGCCTGAGTTATCGTTCCCAGCCATCCCATCATCACCAGCGAAAAGTCAAATGCTGCAACTTCGAAAATGAACTGGACTCCGCTTGGCACTCCGAGGTGAAGCATCTTATTAAAAAGATTCTTGGAATATTTGCCTAAAGAAAATCCACTTCTGAATTGTCTGAAACGCGGAGCGAAATAGATGTATCCTGCGAATGATGCCGCCATAAAAATGCGAGACAAGAAAGTCGCCCATCCCGCGCCGTTCAGTCCCATGGCTGGAAACCCTGCATGGCCATAGATCATTATGTAGTTCAGACCGATATTAACAAGATTGCTTGCAATGATTATGATCATTGCAATACGGGTATTGGAAAGACCCTCTGCAAATTGTTTGAAGGTCTGAAAGATAAGCATAGGGATCAGAGAAAAAGTGACAATGCTTAGATATGGGATGGAAAGGGGGACTACTTCCGTTGGCTGATCGATGTAATAGAGAAGACCTTTACAAGTGTAAACGATCGCCGCAAGTACAATACTGTTGACGATGTTAATGACAAGTCCGTGACGAAGTGTCTCGATGATATCATGCTTGTTGCCGGCACCATCGGCCGTAGCTACCAGTGGCGTTATCGCATAAGATACGCCGATACCGAAAAGCATCAGGACATTGAACACTACATTTGCAAGGCCCGCAGCAGCCAGTGATGTGGCGCTGACATGACCGACCATGACACTATCGGCTACACCCATCATCACATGACCAAGATTGCTTAGCATTACCGGATAGGCTAGCTGAAATTTTCGCGTATGTGTGTCCTGATGGTCATGTACCGGGGGGAATGTTATAACCCTTTCATTCTCCCCAGCATCAACAATCCCATCATGCTCATGCTATCGGCGATTTCACCGCGGACCACCATATCCAAAGCTTCCTTCAGCGGAACTTTGCGAACCTTTAAATCAGCTTCGGTATCTTCCAGCTCGCTTTCGCCTTGCTGCAGGTCTTCGGCCAGATAGATCAAACATTCCTCGTCAGTAACAGAGTTAGAAGTATTCATTCGTAATAGTCGCGTCCATTTTTTTGCAGTTAAGCCAGTTTCTTCTTTCAATTCGCGCTTTGCCGCCTCCAATGGATCTTCATTCAGTGGTGCGCCGCCTTCAGGAATCTCCCAATGAAACTCGTTCAACGTATACCGGTACTGACCGACAAGCCATGTATTGCCTTCGTTATCGACTGGTATGATTCCAATTCCTTTGTTCTTAAAATGGATCTTTCCGTATATTCCTCTTCCACCCCCAGGATTGATCACCTGGTATTCGGTCACTTTTATCCATCGGTTTTCGTATTTGTCTTCGCCCGAAAGTGTTGTCCAGGGATTTTTGATTTCTTCTTGAGCCATACCATCTAAAGTTATTGGTCTTTAATGCTTTGATGTCGTCTGATCAATACTATATGTTGACCGGATTTATTCACAGAATCTCAAAGCTATTGAAATTCTTTTGCCGGAAATCATTTCAGGCTTAAGTTTGTGCTCATGCTGCGATCGTCCTTTACGAAAGATCTGATTGAAGCCGGTTGTGATGAAGCCGGTCGCGGTTGTTTGGCGGGACCTGTGGTTGCGGCGGCTGTTATTTTACCCAAGCGTTACCGACATAAAAAATTAAACGATTCAAAACAGCTCACAAAAGAAGAACGTGAAGAGTTGAGATTGGTTATTCTGCGAGATGCACTCGAATGGGCGGTAGCCGAAGTTGATCATCAGGAGATCGATAAGATAAACATCCTGAATGCTTCTTTTAAGGCGATGCATCTTGCACTGGATAAGCTTCAAACAAGACCACAACTATTGCTTATCGACGGCAACAGGTTTAAGCCGTATTCCGATGTTCGTTATGAATGCATAATAAAAGGTGATGGGAGATATCTTATCCATCGCTGCTGCATCTATTCTTGCCAAAACATATCGCGATGACCTGATGGTTAAGCTGGCCGGGCAATTTCCGGGATATAGTTGGGAAACCAACGTAGGTTATCCCACGGAAGCTCACCGCGACGGTATTCGTCAAATTGGAATAAGTCCTTTTCACAGAAAATCCTTTACCTTGCTTCCGCAGCAGCTCGAGCTGTTTGAAGAGGACTGAATGCCATCTGGTAAGTTCATGTCAGGTGGCGAATAATTTCCTGAAGATTGCAGCGGAATACTTTTCTTTTAATTCCTTCGACATGTGTCTGATCTTTATTTCATTTCAACATCATCCGAATTATAAACTTATCGTTGCAGGCAACCGTGATGAATTTTATAATCGTAAAACTGAAGCTGCGAATTATTGGCGCGATTATCCTCAAATCCTTGCGGGGCGTGATCTGGAGGCTGGCGGAACGTGGCTGGGCATAACAAAGTCGGGCAAGATCAGTATGCTTACTAATTACAGGGACCCGAATAATATCAATCCTGCCGCCCCATCCCGCGGCCAGCTTGTTTCCGATTATCTCAAGTCGGATATAACGCCAGAATCCTATATGCAAAAGATCGAAGCAGACGGCAACAAGTATAATGGCTTCAATCTCATTGTCGGAAATCCGGAAGAGCTCTGGTATTATTCGAACTACAGGAATGGCGTTACCAGACTTGCGTCCGGCTTTTATGGAATAAGTAATCATCTTCTTGAAAGTCCGTGGCCGAAAGTTTTGATTGGCAAACAAAAGATCGCTCCTGCACTGGGCGGGAACAATGTTGATCCGGAGCAATTATTTGAAATACTTTACGATGACCACGTGGCTGATGACGATAAGTTGCCGCAGACAGGATTACCTCTCGAAAGAGAACGCGCATTGTCATCGATGTTTATTAAGACACCGAACTATGGCTCGCGATGCTCAACGGTGGTGCTGGTGGATAGATCAAACGAAGTGTTTTTTTCAGAACGTGTTTATGATCTTGAAACGTTTGAATACAGAACAAATACCTTCCGGTTTTCAATTCAATAATTGATGGTATTGTGAAGAAGGACAAGACTCCATTACCGCTTAAGATCATACGTTGGGTATATCCAAGGGTTGAAAACATCGCTCCAATATTGGCTCACCGTTATTTTGTGAAGCTATTCTTTACCCCTTTTCGATTTCCTGTTCCGGACAAAGAAAAGAAAGCTGAGACTTTCGCGAAGAAATTTATCATCGAAGCAAACGGCAAACGTATCCAATGCTATTCATGGGGAGAAGGAAGGCCCGTATTGTTTGTTCATGGATGGGGCGGACGGGCGACACAGTTCCGCCGCTTCATTAAGCCTTTTAATGCTGCGGGTTATGCTGTGTTCGCATTTGATGGTCCGGCACATGGAAAGTCGGAAGGAAAATCCACAACATTGTTTGAATTTGAACAAGTGCTTATCAGAATTTACGAACGTATAGGGGAGCCAGCCGCGATCGTAGCCCATTCCTTTGGAGGCGCAGCGTTGTTATTTTCCGCATCGAAGGGCTTACCGATTTCCAAACTTATCAATATTGCCAGTCCTACGATAGGCGATGAAATAATCAATACGTATCTGAAGGCTATTAATGGATCTCCTTCGACAGCGAAGTTTTTCAAGAACTATATACTTACGACGCAGGGAAGACCGTTTGATGAGTTTACGGCGTCCTATTTCGTAAAGCAGTTGCCACGGCCTATCAACCTGTTATTGATCCATGATGAAAACGACAGGGAAGTGGATATAAAGCAGGCCGAGCATCTCGTTCAAGTTATACCCCGCCGCAAAGCTTATTAAGACGAAAGGTCTTGGCCATACGCGTATCTTAAAAGATGACCAGGTCATCCGGGAATGTGTAACATTCGTCAGGGGAGAAGCGTCAGTTGCGTAAATCCTCCGCGAATGGGCCGTAACAAGCGTCAGGATAAATTAAATTGCAGTGAATTTTTTTGAGCGGTTAGAAGATGTGCAACCAAATCGGTTTAAGGGAGTATAATTAAGGGCAAACTTTTTAACTTTTGCGGGCATCCTTGTAATTATAGATTCATTTTGTAAACCAATAGGGAAATGAAAATTATTGAAACACACCACGTTGCCAAGATTTACAAAATGGGCAATAACATTGTGAACGCCCTTCAGGATATTTCAATTACCATAGACAAGGGCGAGTACGTTGCGTTCATGGGGCCTTCAGGTTCCGGCAAATCCACGTTGATGAATATCGTAGGATGCCTGGATTCTCCTACTGCAGGTACGTACAAGCTTAACAACCATCTTGTTAGCGACATGACAGAAAACGAACTTGCTGAGGTAAGGAATAAGGAAATAGGCTTCGTTTTTCAAACTTTTAACCTTTTGCCGCGTGCAACGGCGCTGGACAACGTCGCTCTGCCCCTGATATACGCCGGATATGGCAAATCCGACCGTGATGAAATAGCTATGCAGGCGCTGGAAAATGTCAGGTTATCGGACCGGCATCATCACAAGCCTAACGAACTCTCTGGTGGACAACGTCAACGTGTAGCAATCGCCCGGGCCCTGGTAAATAAACCCTCGATAATCCTTGCTGACGAACCCACGGGTAACCTTGATACAAAAACCTCCTATGAGATCATGGGCTTGTTTCAAGAGCTACATGATCAGGGAAACACCATCATTATGGTAACGCACGAAGATGATATTGCACACTATGCACACCGTATCATTCGTCTGCGCGATGGACTCATTGAATGGGATCACAAGAACGATAATGTCAACCGCAGCCAGGCAGCTCCGGTTCATTAACACTCCCCCTCTTTTTCTCGCAGAATTCGCTGATCGAACGCACCCCGAGTAGCTCGGGGCTGAAAACACATCTGCGATTGTCTGCGGTATTTTAAGTCCGCGACGATCTGCGGGAGATGCATTTCAGGTTCAAAGTTTTTTGCTGCTACACTTATGTTTCATGCATTTTTACTTCATACAAGTACCCTGAGAACCTTGCCTTTAAACGATGGGAACTAAGGTTTTTAAGATTATAATTACTTTTTCAGCAGACCCTAATTACTTTACATCTCCTAACTTAACCACACTTCGGAGGCAGAATGAAGATTTACACAAAAACCGGCGACAAGGGCACTACCTCACTGTTTGGCGGTAAGCGCGTCTCCAAGGCTCATTTGCGGATTGAAACTTATGGAACTGTTGATGAGCTCAATAGTTTTCTCGGTCTTGTTCGCGATCAGGAGGTCAATCTTAAGCGCAAGGACGAGCTTATTGAAATTCAGGACAGGCTGTTTACCGTTGGTTCGATACTGGCAACCGAACCGGGAAACGTAAAGGTCAAAACTCCGGCTTGAAAGAAGAAGACATTAGTTTCCTTGAAGCCAGGATCGATGCGATGGAGGCTGAGTTGCCACCCCTCCGGTCTTTTGTTTTACCCGGCGGTCATCCTTCTGTCTCTTATTGTCATGTTACCCGCACCGTTTGCCGGCGCGCGGAACGAATATGTATCGCGCTGAGCGAACAGGAAGCTGTCGATCCGCTTATCATTAAATACCTCAACCGCCTTTCGGATTATTTATTTGTGTTGAGCCGAAAGGTCGCGCACGAGCTAAGCGCGGAAGAAACACCGTGGAAACCCCGCATGTGACATTTGCTAACAAGTGTTAGCCTTCCTTGGAAATAAGGCCTATCTTGCCTCCCGTAAAAACTCATTAACTATGGTTGGCACAGACAAGATTAAGATCGAACGGGTTCGGGAGTCCAGGCTTCCAGGGGTCAACTTTAAGGAGCTGCTGTTCGGACGAACTTTTACGGATCACATGTTTGTCGCGGATTACAAAGGCGGAACATGGCAAAATCTACGCATCGCTCCTTACGGATATATACAAATCAGTCCGGCGAGTCCTGCCATCCACTACGGGCAGGCCATCTTCGAAGGGCTCAAAGCACATCGCGGTCAGCGTGGTGAGGTACTGGTCTTCAGACCGCTCGATAATTTGAAGAGAATGAATATCTCCGCTGAGCGGATGGCATTAGCGACCGTGCCGGAAGAAGTCTTTATGGACGGAATGATGATGTTGCTTGATCTCGACCGCGAATGGGTACCGGGCGAGGAGGGAAGCTCTTTATACATACGACCATTTCTTTTTTCCGCTGACGAATACATTGGCATTCGCCCTTCCGTGGACTTTACGTTCATGATCGTTGCTTCTCCATCAGGCGCTTATTATTCCCAGCCCTTGAGAGTCAAAATTGAGACAAAGTATACCCGTGCCGTTGAAGGTGGTACAGGTTTCGCGAAGGCTGCGGGCAACTACGCGGGCGCGATTTACCCTACTAAGATCGCGCAGGAAGAAGGTTATCACCAGTTGATCTGGACGGATGGCAAAAGACATGAATACATTGAAGAGTCAGGTACAATGAACGTCATGTTTGTAATTGAAGATACATTGGTTACTCCAGCTCTCAGTGATTCGATACTTGCTGGTATCACCCGTGACAGCGTACTCACCATTGCGCGTCATTGGGGAATGAAAGTTGAGGAAAGGAAGATTAGTGTAAATGAAGTGGTAAACGGGCTTCGGAAAGGCACAGTAAAAGAGGCGTTTGGTGTTGGCACAGCAGCAACGATCGCACGTATCGAAGCCATAGGTTATGATGGAAAAGATTATTCTTTACCTACGGATAGTAACGCATTTTCACATAAGGTCTACGTTGAACTGGACAAGATCAAACGAGGAATGAAAGATGATGCTTTCAATTGGGTGCTTAAGATATAGAAGTTATGAGTTATGAGTTATGAGTTGGGGCATGGGCATGGGAGTGAGTCTAATCTGCTTACCTGATACCTGGCGTACCTAGCTACCTAGGTACCACACCCTTTACCCTTATACCTAACTTATACCTTATTTCCCTAACTCCTGTCTCTTTCATAATTTTATCTGAAATAAGGACGTGTGAAAAAGTTTTCTGTTTGCCTGATGTCTATTGATCAGCTTCTTGCCCCTTACGTCTGCGTATAGCCAGAAGCAGTTGGTGCTCCTTAAGAGGGAAAAGGTTTTGTTGCGGCTATATTATGGGGATGAATTCATTTTCCAATTGAAAGGATCGAAGACGGTGAGGACCAGCTATGTTAACAACCTCTACGACACAGCGGTGCTGGCGCATAAGGAGGTAGTGCCATTTCATAAAATTGACAAGGTTTATTTTAAACACTCAAGTTTCGGTAACAGGTTTGGTACGTTTCTGGTTATTGGTGGTGTCGGGTATTTTCTAGTTGATCAGTTCAATACAGTTGTTGTTCATGGAGAGAAGGCCACTATTAATGAAGATGTTGCTGTTACATCCGCGATACTCACAGGCATAGGCCTTCCACTTATGTTGATAAAGAAAAAATCTCAGCGGATTGGCGGCAAATACCGTTTGCTAACCGTGGACAAAGATTCGCCTTTTTATCTGCCGTGAACTAGACAGGTTTTGAACCACCTTTTATTAAGGAGAATTAGTTTCCGGGAAATAATTACTTTTGCCCAAAATTCAGTATTTCACATATGACGACAGATCAATTGAAGGATTTAAAGGCTCGTGTTAGCGCCTTGAGGGGGTATCTTTGACTACGACCGTAAGAGTATCGAAGTAAAAGATGAAGAATTAATCACACAACAGGCTGACTTTTGGAACAAACCAAAAGATGCGGAAGCAATTCTGAAAAATATCCGCAGTAAAAAAGTTTGGACAGACGCATTCGAGAATATCACCAAACAGGTTGAAGATCTCGATGTCTTGTACGAATTCCATCAGGCTGGCGATGTAGGTGAGGAGGAGATAGACCGCGAATATGAGCGTGCCGCTAAAGCTGTAGAGGAGCTTGAGTTCAAGAAGATGCTTAGCAAGGAGGAGGATCAGCTTGGGGCCGTTGTTGAAATCAACCCTGGAGCTGGTGGCACCGAGAGCCAGGACTGGGCGGATATGCTCAATCGGATGTATATCATGTGGGGTGAGAAGAGCGGTTATAAGGTAGCACAGATAGATTATCAGTCAGGCGACGTTGCGGGCATAAAGTCGGCAACTCTTGAAATGGAAGGACCTTTCGCTTACGGAAAGCTGAAATCTGAAATTGGTGTTCATCGTTTAGTGAGGATCTCCCCGTTTGATTCCAATCAGCGGCGTCATACTTCGTTTGCGTCCATATTTGTTTATCCGAAGGTCGATGATTCCATTGAAATAGAGATCAACGCCGCAGACATCGAAATACAAACGTCGAGGTCGGGTGGTGCAGGAGGACAGAACGTCAACAAGGTAGAAACAAAAGTACAGTTGACGCATAAGCCAACCGGTATCGTTATTGTTTGCCAGGTAGAGCGATCACAACACGCGAACCGAGAGCGCGCGATGCAGATGTTGAAATCGAAGTTGTATCAACGCGAAATGGAAAAGCGGCATGCAGAGCGCGACAAGATCGAAGCTGGCAAGATGAAAATTGACTTTGGTTCTCAGATCAGAAACTACGTGCTTCATCCTTACAAGTTGGTAAAGGATGCGCGGACTGGAGTGGAACGTCACGATGCACAGAACGTGCTGGACGGAGATCTGGACGATTTTATTAAGGCATATTTGCTGGGAGCGCAAGAACAGCCACAACAAAACTAATGACGACGACATCAATGTTTTTAGAAGGGTAAATAAATTCTCATCACTTCTTGATCCGACCTAAGATCTATTCATCGCAATTCTGGCTGCTCTGTACAAGTTCACTGTTATTTTTTGCCAGCTTCAACATGCTGATCCCTGAGTTGCCGGAATATCTTACGAGTCTCGGTGGCGCTGAATACAAAGGACTGATCATTTCTCTTTTCACATTGACTGCGATGTTGTCGCGGCCATTCAGCGGTAAGCTCGCTGACAAGATCGGTCGTGTCCCTGTTATAGTTGTTGGCTCGGTAGTATGTTTCGCGTGTAGCCTGGTCTATCCGTTGGTTTCTACCGTAGCCGGATTTCTTATGTTGCGTTTTGTCCACGGCTTTTCCACGGGATTTACTCCTACCGGAACTGCCGCTTACCTTTCTGATGTCATTCCGGCAGAACGACGTGGCGAGGCAATGGGCTTGTTTGGCACATTTGGATCGCTTGGAATGGCCGGTGGGCCTGCTCTAGGCGGTGCGTTGGGCAATACCTTTGGGCTTGATGCGGTTTTTTATAGCTCTTCCGCAATGGGTCTGATTTCCGTGATGATCCTGATGGGAATAAAGGAAACGCTTAACGAGAAACATAAATACGGCATCGGGCTTTTGAAAGTTAGCAAAGAAGATCTGTTTGAACCTCGAGTGCTTGCTCCCTGCCTGGTCATGGGTCTCCTTGGTTTTTCTTACGGTACTTCCATGACGCTTATTCCAGACTTTGGCGAGTATGTTGGAATCAAGAACAGAGGATTAGTACTCACGTATATGACGATCGCATCGTTATTTATCCGTCTTGTCGGAGGTAAAGCGTCCGACCATTATGGCAGACAACCTGTGCTATTGGTATGCGCTTTTTTTATTGTGGTATCAATGATGATAGTAGGGTTCGCGCAAACGGGATTGCAGCTGATCGTTGGCTTCACACTGTATGGCCTCGCAAATGGAACAAGCTCCCCGACGTTAATAGCTTGGGCGACCGATTTAAGCGATCCGAAGTTTCGGGGAAGAGGCGTTGCGTCGGTTTATATTTTCATGGAGCTTGGAATAGGGATCGGAGCGTTCGTATCAGGCATACTATACGCAAATGATTCTGATCGTTTTGACCTTGTGTTTAGTATTTGTGCGGCTTTCGCCGGAATTGCCGTTCTTTATTTGTTATTTAAACGAGGAGTCTCCCAACGCGTGACCACATGAAAAAAATTGCGTTGATATCGTTTTTTATCGTTGCGCTGGGTGAGCTGATCTCTATCGCTGCACAGTTGGATCAGCTTCAATTGGTTTGTAAGCCATTGATCATGGTTACGTTGGGCGTCTACTATCTTTTATCGGTCGGCGAGGATCGTTCTTTTGTTGTGCTGCTGGCGATAATTTTCTCTCTTGCAGGCGACGTATCATTAATGTTCGATTCCATTGATGCCATCTACTTCATCATCGGACTAATTTCATTTCTTATCTCACACGTGTTTTATATTGTTGCGTACCGTCAACATCAGTACGGCGAGCAATCGGATTCTCTTCAGGGAATTCAGAAGCTCCGCGCTGCTTTCCCGATCGTCCTGGCAGGTACTGGGCTCGTTGTAATACTTTACCCTACTCTTGGCGACCTGAAATTCCCGGTAGTGGTATATGCGCTTGTACTTGTAGTGATGGCACTCAATGGGTTGTTTCGTCTGGGCCGGACAAACACCATTAGCTTTTGGCTTGTTTTCGTTGGCGCCATGTTCTTTATGGTTTCCGATTCCGTTCTTGCCATCAACAAATTTCTGAACCCCTTACCTTATGCCGGATTGCTCATCATGAGCACCTACATCAGCGCGCAGTTCCTTATTATCGAAGGTTTGATTGCACATACCCGCAGGTAGTCGCAATTATCGGTGCGTGCATGAAGGATTGCAGTGCGATAGCTGAGTGCGTGCGCGGGTCAGGGCTAAAGCCCGGGTTCTTTCTTCTCCTTGATCCCCAGCCTGAAGGCTGGGGTTAATAATTGAGTGCGGCCTCATTAGGATCCTGATACGAAACTCGCGGGTTTCCTCAGCCTTTAGCCAGAGCTCATGGATGTGATGATGATTGCGAACTAGCGTAACCCCGTTTCATAACCCCAGCCTTCAGGCTGGGGTTAACGTGTCAGGTAGTCCCGGGCTTTAGCCCAGAACTGCGCACTTGGCTACGAAGGTGCCAGACTCGTGTCCGCACCACCCTTGGCCTACCGCACGAATCCTGCAGCCACGCCACCATCCACGTTTACCACATTTCCTGTGGACTTGCTCAGCAGTCCGCCTACCAATGCGAAGCATGCATTGGCGATGTCGGCTGGCAGAATGATTTCATTCAACAAGCGTGCGTTTCGCGTAGAAGGTGGGAAGCTCTTCCACCTTCACACCATACGCTTTTGCTCTTCCTTCTGCCCAGGCGCCAGCCCATATTTTACTGTCGGCGATAACTGCATCCGGATTGATGACATTCACACGTATTTTATCCGGACCAAGTTCCGCTGCATTCAGACGGCTGAGGTGTAACTGTGCAGCTTTTGCTGACCCGTACCCCGCATTGTTCGGACCCGATACCAGCGCATTCTTGCTGACGATATTGATAACATCTCCACCCATTGCTTGCTTGCGCATTACGTTGACACATGTCTGCGTAACAAGGAACTGACCTTTCACTAATACATCATACAAAATATCCCAGTCTTTTTCTGTGTGCTCTTCCAGAGGTTTCGAGATGGAAAGTCCTGCGTTGTTAACGACGATATCCACGCCACCAAACGCCAATGCAGCAACTTTTCCTGATTGTTCAATCTGCTCGCCGTTTGTTACATCCATCAATGTTGAAGCAAAAACATCCTTGCCATATTTACTCCGGAATTCTTCTTCAGCTTCGTTCAAACGATTTTGATCGTTGTCACTTAGGATCACACAGGCTCCTTCATCTGCAAACTTCTTTGCAATAGCTTTTCCTATACCTCCGGCGCTTCCTGTCACCAGTGCAATGCGACCCGAAAGGGCTTTGGGTTTCGGCATCCGTTGAAGTTTTGCTTCTTCCAACAGCCAGTACTCTATGTTAAATGCCTCCTGCCTCGGAAGTGATGTGTACTCCGAAACCGCTTCGGCGCCTTTCATTACATTGATAGCATTGATATAGAATTCTGCCGCTACACGCGCCGTTTGTTTGTCCTTTGCAAAAGTGAACATCCCCACTCCCGGATAGAGTATTACTACAGGGTTGGGATCACGCATCGCGGGACTATTGGCATGCTTGCACTTTTCATAATAGTCTTTGTACATCGCCCGGTAACTTTCAAATGCTGGAGCAAGCCTTTCTTTTATCGCTTTTACATCTGAAAGAATTTCATCAGCGCGGAGTTCCAATACCAATGGACTGATCTTCGTACGCAAAAAATGATCGGGACAGCTTGTACCCATCGGAGCAAGCTTGTCAAGTTCTTTTGAGTTCACGAATTCCAGCACGCGGTCGTCGTCGGTGAAATGTCCGATCATGCGATTTTGGCTGGAGCAGAAACCACGAAGTATCGGGGCAAGGAGAGAAGCTTGCTGTGACCGCTTTTCCTTGTCGAGACTTTTGATCTTTGCGCCACCGAAGACGGGCTTGCTTTTACCGTAATTGTCTTCCAGGTATTGGGCACAGCGTTCGATGACTTCGAGGGTGTTGATATAACTTTCATAAGCAGTATCACCCCAGGTGAACAGACCGTGAGATCCTAACATTATACCACGGATACCCGGATTTTCGTCAAGGCATTGTTTCAGCTTCAAACCAAGATCAAATCCTGGTCGTTGCCATTCCACCCATCCAATGGTTCCGTTGAATAGCTCTTGCGTTATTTTCTTACCGTCCTTTGCTGCGGCGATAGCGATTGCAGCGTCAGGATGAAGGTGATCGATGTGTTTGAAAGGAAGGAAACCATGAAGTGGAGTGTCGATAGAAGGCGCCTTTGAAGCAAGGTCATAAATACAATGATTGAACAGTTCAACCATTTCATCTTCATTTTCGAGTCCCCTGTAGACATTCGTTAACGAACGCAGGCGATCAACGTACAGCGCAGCAAGGCCGCTTCGTTTCAACGTGCCGATATCACCGCCGGATCCTTTCACCCACATTACTTCAGTCTCCTTGCCGGTCAAAGGATCTTTTGCCATGGCTTTGCAGGAAGTATTACCTCCGCCGTAGTTTGTAAGCCGAAGATCGGCGCCGAGAATATTTGAACGATAAATAAGGAGTCCTACTTCATCACCTGCCAAGGCTTCTGCTTTTTTTTCGTCCCACAGATAGCTTACGTGCTTGAATTGAGTTGTTACATTTGCCGCCATACCCTTAAATTTTTGTTTCTATTATTTAATCGCATTTCCATATCCTACCACCAGTACAGAAAGTATTATCGTACTGATACCAACAATAATCGTAGTCTTCGTTTTTTTGCTCACACCATGCCACTCCTTTAGAAATATTCCCCACATGTTTGCAATGAGGATGATAAAGGCCATGTGAAGTATCCATGAACTTGCACCGTTCCCAAGTTTGCTTTCACCCATTCCGTAAAAGAAGAATTGCATGAACCATGTAGTTCCTGCAAGTGCCGCGAAGGAATAGTTATTGAGGAGTGGTGTTTTATCATTCGCATAATCTCCAAAAGATTTGTTTCGCGCATTCAGCAACATGCACCAAATGAAATTTGTAGTAAGTCCGCCCCAGAGCAACACGACATACGTAACATTATTCTGATAAAGCGGATTCAATCCCATCGCCACGGCAGTTTCTGCCATCGGTTTCCCCGCTTCAATACCGAAGTTAAAACATGAACTCAGTATTCCGGACGTTACCGCCACGAACAAACCCTTTACAAGGTTGAATTCAGCAACACTTTTTTTCTTATGTTCTTCCGGCATCTCGCGTTCCTTTAGTACACCGGCTCTTCCACAAATGTAAATACCCAGGAGACACATCACTACTCCAGCTAACACTATTTGGCCCCACGTTGTGGTCACCAATTCCATAAAGGTTGTTTTACCCGGAGCCGGAAAGAAGTTATAGTAGATTGAAGGCACAAGCGCGCCGAACGCAGAACAGAATCCCAGCACTACGGAGTTGCCAAGCGACATGCCGAGGTAACGGACGCCGAGACCATAGGTGAGTCCACCGATTCCCCAAAGTACTCCGAATATTATGGTATAGCGAATTGTGCTGGCTGGAGCATTGGTGATTATTTCTGAGAATCCTGGCAACGTAATCCATGCAGCAAGTGGCGGAACGATCAGCCACGAAAACAGCCCACCAATTATCCAATAACTTTCCCAGGACCAGCCCTTGACCTTTTTGAAAGGCATGTAAAAACTACCGGACGCAAAGCCTCCGATAAAATGAAAGATCACTCCAAGAATAACACTCATGCGTAAGACTATTAGCTGGGAATTTGCAAATAAAAAGGCAATTTTAGCAATAGGGGCTGGCTGGCCATCATGTACTGTCATGGTCAGAGATGGTTATAACGTCTTTGATAGTGAGCAGTGAGCAGTGAGGAATGAAGGATCAACGACGTTGAAATACGCAATTAATTGGAAATTGGACATTGGGCGTTGGGAGTTGGACATTGAACTGAATGTCGAACGCCCAATGTCCAATTTCCAATGTCGAAAGCAACAGCACGTTAGCATAATTCAACGACGTTGATGAAGTTAGCACTCAGAACATCCTCTCCTGAAGGGGGCCGGGGGTTGTACGACACTAAATCACTAAATAAAATGATCGTCGCTTTTAAGATGAAGCTGAAACCTGGCTTCGAAGAAGAGTATAAAAAAAGACACGGCGCTATCTGGCCTGAATTGAGAAAGCTTCTCACCGACAGCGGGGTCTCTGATTATTCAATTTTCCTGGACAATGAAACAAATACGCTATTTGCAGTTCAGAAGGTTTCAGGGGACCGGGGCTCACAGGACCTTGGAAAGAATCCTATCGTACAGAAATGGTGGGCGTACATGGCAGACATTATGGACACTAACGCAGACTTTTCTCCCGTGACTACACCGTTGCAGCAAGTCTTTCACCTCGATTAATGCAGTCATGACGTTCCTGAAAATTTTTTGTGCATTGATCATCGCGCTTGCCTTGTTGCAATGCAGTCAGCCTGCAGTGGAAGTGCAACCGGGGTGGCCCGAAATAAATCGTGAGACAAAACCATGGACACGATGGTGGTGGCATGGAAGCGCATTAACAAAAGAGGGTATCACTGCGGAGATGGAGGCTTACAAAAAGGCCGGGTTGGGAGGAGTGGAGATCACACCCATCTACGGTGTGCTTGGTTATGAAGATAAATTCGTGAACTATCTCACACCACAGTGGATCGAATTGTTGAACCATACTCTGAAGGAAGGCGAACGATTGGATCTCGGGATAGATATGGCGACAGGTACCGGATGGCCATTTGGCGGTCCATGGGTCACCGATAAAGATGCCTGTAAAACCCTGCAGCATAAGATCTATGAATTAAAAAGTGGTGAACGCCTCGCTCAAAAAATTGAATTTATACAACAACCGTTTCTTCGAGCAGTAGGCAACCAGATATACGAAGTTCATGAAAGTTTTTCTACAGAGAAGTCAGTAGTGCAGGGTACGCGGAAGGAACCCTTGATGCGTGTCGATCCAAAGGAACTAAGCATATCACAACTCAAGCAACCGGTAGAGAAAAACCAAAACCTTCAGGCTCTTGCCCTTGACCAGGTTATCTTTGAGCGGCCACTGCGCTTAGTAACGTTGATGGCGTATAGCGACAAGGGTGAAACAATTAATTTAACCGATAAGGTTGATGGCGATGCCAGGTTAAACTGGATCGCAGGTGATGGCAACTGGAAACTCTACGCCATCTTTGAAGGTTCGCACGGAAAGATGGTGGAACGTGCCGGACCTGGAGGAGAGGGCAACGTACTTGATCACTTCTCCGACGTCGCGTTGAAGAATTACCTCACAAAGTTTGATAGCGCATTTGCCTCACAAGATATCACCACGCTCCGTGCATTTTTTAATGATTCTTATGAAGTCGACGATGCGCGAGGCGCTGCCGACTGGACACCATTATTGTTTGATGAGTTTGCGAAGAGAAGAGGGTACAGGTTGGAAAATGAACTGCCCGCTCTGCTTGGAAACGACGAACCTGAAAAAAATGAACGCGTTCTCTCTGATTATCGTGAAACTATTTCTGAATTAGTTCTCGAAAATTTTACAACCGTTTGGAAAAACTGGTCAAATAATAAGTCTGCCCTGGTTAGAAATCAGGCACACGGATCCCCGTCTAATATTCTTGATCTTTATGCAGCCGTGGACATTCCGGAAATAGAAGGTGTTGAACCACTGCGAATGAAGATGGCATCATCAGCTGGAAACGTAGTAGGGAAAAAATTGGTATCATCTGAATCTGCTACGTGGTTGAATGAACATTTTGAATCGAACCTTTCGGACATCAAGACTGCGATCGACCGGTTTTTATTGAATGGGATCAATCACACATTTTATCACGGTACTACCTATTCACCACCTGGCGAAGCATGGCCTGGCTGGTTGTTCTATGCGTCGATTCACATGAATCCAAGAAATTCCCTTTGGGCCGACGCGGACGCGTTGAATCAATACATAACACGGTGTCAGTCCTTCCTGCAAAATTCCTCTTCGGACAATGATGTATTATTGTATTTTCCGATCTATGACAGATTTGTCGTACGAGGTGAAGAAATGGTTGAGCATTTTGATGGGGTTGGGAGACAATTTGAAAATACCGCCTTCAGACGAAATGCCGAAACCATGCTTGAAGATGGGTTATACATTTGACTACATCTCTGACGCGCAAATCAAGAAGCTTAATGTAGAAGGCGGAGAGTTAATAACGGAAGGAACTGCTGCTTATAAGACGATTGTAATTCCACATTGCCGGTATCTGCCTGTTGCGACTTTTGAGAAAGTTATCAGTCTTGCGAAAGCTGGTGCTACAGTGATAATCACTGAAGGCCTACCGGAAAGTCCGTCAGGTTTTAGCAACCTCGATGTAAATAAGAAACTGTTTGACGATTTGTTGAAAGAGTGCAGCGGGTCCGCTGATGTGGCCGCTGGTATCCGCGAAAGGGAATTGGGAAAGGGAAAAATAGTTATGGGCGACTCTATTGATGTCGTGCTTAACCACGCTGCCGTTCGGAGGGAGGTGATGGTGGACCAGGGGATTCTATTCATCCGCAAAAAAGAAGTCGGCGAGAGGAAACTTTACCTGATTGCCAATACAACGGGTAAATCATTTGAAGGATGGTTGCCATTAGCCGAGGGTAGCGGGTCAGTTGCGATATACGATCCGATGACAGGTGAGTTTGGGTCTGGCAGTATCAGAAAAGCCAGTGGAGGAAATACGGAAGTTTTCGTTCAACTGACGACGAATCAGACATTGATCCTGGAAACCTATAAAGGTGATATCAGCATTCAGCCATTCCGTTATGTTTCGGAAGATGGAGATCCAGTGGCGTTGAATGGTAAATGGAAGTTGACGTTTCTGTCCGGTGGACCCAAGCTTCCTCCAGCCGTTGAAATGGATAAACTTTCTTCGTGGACCGCGCTTGGGAATGAATACACTTCATTTTCAGGGACAGCATCGTATACTACTTCGTTTAAAAGACCCGCGGATAATTCAGCAGGCTGGCTGTTGGATCTTGGCAACGTAAAGGAAAGCGCTGAGATCCTGCTTAACGGAAAACCAATTGCAACGTTGATTGGACCTGAGTACCGATGTTATGTCGACAAATCCCTTTTGATTGATGACAACGTTCTTGAAGTAAGAGTTTCCAATTTAATGGCCAACCGAATTGCCGACCTTGATAAAAGAGGAGTCTTCTGGAAAAAATTCTATAACATAAATTTTCCTGCCCGTAAACCTGAAAATCGCAAGAACGGATTGTTCGATGCTTCGCAGTGGACGCCGAGGGAATCAGGACTGATAGGACCGGTTCGACTATTGCCTGTAACCCTTAAATGAAAAAACCGATGTTGCTTCAGCGCTTTTTTTTAATACCGTCATCCTGAGCTCAAGAAGGGTAATGAAGGAAGTGAAAACTGAATGATTCTAAGGACGAGTGAAAATATCAGGCAGTTGTGCTGCGAAGGATCTCACTCCGTTCAAGCGACATTGAATAAACAGCACAGCTAACCTGAATGAGATCCTTCGCGGATGCTTTTTCATTTAGTTTACTAAGAACGGTTGGTTATCATTTTTTTTTAGAAAACCGTCATCCTGAGCTGAAGAAGTGTGATGAAGGAATGAAGTGGGAATATTCCTAAGGACGTGTGAAGACCTCAGGCAGTTGTGCTGCGAAGGATCCAACTCCGTTTAAGCCGTCATTGAATAAAAAGCACAGCTAACCTGAATGAGATCCTTCGCAGCGCGTAAGGGTTATTCATTCGGCATACTAAGACGCTTTGGTTGTAAGTTCTTTCAATTGTGCATACACAGCTCAGGATGACGTCTTTAAAATGAACGACAAGAATGTCGAACGCTGAATATCGAACGTGATTACGGTTCACAAACAGATTTACTTCCACTCAACAATCATCGGCAACAGCATCCTTACATTGACCTTTCGATTATATAATTCTCCTGGCGACCAGTTATCGATGTGTGTAACCAGGGAATCTATCTGGTTATCATATCGCCCATCATTCGGGTCGATAAAACAATAGTTTCGTACGCGACCTTCGGTATCGACAATAAAAGTGAATACGATCTTTTCAGAACCTTTGCCTTTCTCCTTCGGATGTTTCAGATTTTTTACGACGTCTTTGTAGAATTGAGGAAGTCCTCCCGGGTATTCAGGTTGACGGTTCACCGTGCTGAAGACCTCATGGCCATCCAACGTGTCGGGTTTAGTAAAACACTTGTTTGAATTGGCAATAGATTGAGAGGTTGCAACTGTGCTTGTTAAAAAAAGCCAAAACACAGCGGTAAACCGGAGAATGGTTGCGGGATTATACCTTCCGATTATCATGACTATGATTGAACACGAACACCAAGCCGTCCGTCAAATGGAATTTCGGTTAATGAAGCTGAAGACATTCTTTACTACTTCTTTTTTCTTCTTGAGGATCATGTAAGCAGCGGTTTCTCCCATTACCTGGAAATCTGTGGAGATTACAGTTATTCCAAGCAGATCTTTAAGCGGCGTATCGTTATATGAAATAATACCAATGTCCTTACCCAGGACCAGATTTTTGTCCCGGATCTGTTTTACCAGATTGACAAGGTCCGTTTCTTCTATAATAATGTATGCGTCACGCGGCCGCAGTTCCATATCCGAGTATATCTCTTCAAGAACTTCAGAGCTGAAATTAGAATCGGTGCAGAACTTCTGGAATCCATGGATGATATCCAGCGGATGCGGATACAGTGCTTTACGCGGATAGACAAGAATAAGTTTCTTGTATCGTTTCAATAAAGTATTGGCTTCCTGAAGCGCCTCGTAAATATCCATCTTAAAATCCTGATAGACCGACGCAACGTTTGGTCCCAGCGCAGGAAGGTGATTATCGAGGACAAGAAGCTTATCTTCCGGGATTTTCCGGATCGCTTCAAGTACTTCGGGACTATCGTTGTGGTGAACGTTGTCGGCGTCCTTGAAATGTGGCATTACGATGTAGTGGTCATACCTGCCCATATTTTCTTCCAGCGCTGTGAGAAAGATCTTCGGATCGCAATGATAAATAGTAAGATCTACTTTCGCGTTATTTCCCAAGCTGTTGACTAGCGAATTAAAGATCCTGAGCTTGTACGAGCTTAACTTGTTCAGGAGTACGAGCACGTTGATCTTTGAAGGAAGCACGTGGCGAGCTACGTAATAACCTTTGCCCTTCGCGGAAACAATTATCTGTTTTTCTTTGAGGACATTATATGCTTTTTCAACCGTATCCCGTGACAAGTAGTATTCTTCACTGATCTCGTTGATGGAAGGGATCCGCTGACCGATCGATAACACCCCGCGTTCAATATCGGTAATGATCGAATTTACTATCTGCCTGTATTTCGGTATACGCGACTCCTGATCAATCCGTATCTCAATAGGCGCATCAGTGTCTTTCATTTTTCTTCATTGCTTCGCGGCAATCTACCAATTCCATCGCTTTTCCGGAAACGATTTCTGAAAGTCAGAGATAAACGCTGTGACCGCTTACTCATCAATATTCATAGGAAACAACCTTGCTTGAAATCTTTAGATAGTTGTTGATTTCGTCCAGGTTTTTTTCGCGGCCAATCACCAGATAAACAAGAATATAATCTCCATCATTTCTGATATCGCGCTCCTTTCTGAAATCCAATTTCAATCTCTTGATTTCCTTCTCGAATTCAGAAGCAAATGATGGATCTTCGTGTGTTGTGACCTTATAAGTTCTTTCGTGATGAATGCGCGCAATCGCCTTCTGAAGGATTTCAAAAAATAACAGTACAATAAGGATCGCCAACGCAGCCGACGAAGGCGATGAAATATTGACCGGCACCCACGGCCATACCTAACGCAGCGGTGATCCAGATAGTGGTCGCAGTCGTAATGCCACTGATGGATAGCCCATCCTTGAAGATGACTCCGGCGCCCAAAAACCCGACCCCGGTAATTATGTTGGATGCGATCCTGTCTTCCGAACCATTTCCAATTGCCATTGAGAGCTCCGTGAAAATTGTTGATCCCAAACAAATCATGATCATGGTTCGTAATCCTGCCGCTTTGCTTCTATATTCACGTTCTATACCGATGGCCGTTCCGATTATAAATGAGAACAGCAACTGTAGGGCTGTTTCACTTTGAAAAGTTATGTCCATAGTCGAGGTGTAGTTAGTATGTATTCAAGTTAGACCTTGATTCGCTTGATTAAAGGATGATCAGGAAATATCCGAAGCGATCAACTAATCCTGTGTATCAAATCAAGCTAATCCTGAGTAATCAAATCAAGCTAATCCTGTAAATCCTATGAATCAAGGTTCAGACCATCAGACCTCTCCCGATCCTGGACTCTTTGTCCACACCACACTAAAAGCATGGGAAACACAGGTTAACAGAATGAATGATTTTTTTGAAAGTGTGTCGGATGATGACCTCATGCGAGAGGTGGCTCCGGGACGCAACAGAGGAATATACTTGCTAGGTCATCTAACAGCAGTAAATGATGCAATCTTGCCTTTACTGGGACTAGGTCAGAAATTGTATCCGCACCTCGAGAAGATCTTTATTTCATCACCTGATAAATCGGGACTTGAATTTCCGCCGGCAAAAGAATTAAGGCGATGCTGGAACGAAGTCAACGAGGACCTTATGGAACATTTCGTCCGACTGGAACCTGCAGAGTGGCTCGCCAAGCATGCAGCCGTTTCTGCTGAAGACTTCGCAAAAGAACCTCATCGCAACAGACTAAATGTTATTATTGCCAGGATCACGCATATGCATTACCATTTGGGACAATTGATCTTTATAAAGAAAGCGTCTGAGCAATTTTGAGAAATATGGGTTGAATACCCGCCACTAAGAACCGTCATGCTGAGCTGTGGTTAGGATACTTAAATACGATTTTGACTCACTTCAAAAGTCAGCCTTAATCGGACGCTTGCACACGGCGAAGCATCTCCTTCATCGAGAGATATCACATTGTCAGGATCGCTGTTAACGTTAAGGAGATCCTTCGGTGTAAAATAGATTCCAAGAGAGTTGTTTTTAGAAAAATTCTAGGTGTGGTTACAGTGACTGCAGACCACACCTCAGGATGACGGATTTGCAAGGAGATAAACTCACATCTTCCGCAGGCTTCCACTTCCTGATGAGTGGCTGTTCACCTTGCTTGGATTGCCGCGGTAGCTCACGGAACCGCTACCGGAAATTACAGCATCAATTTCATTCTTCACGTTTATCTGTACATCACCAGAACCGGAGATGCGGATGTTGCAACTATTTGTTTCCAGGTTGGCGGCGAGAACTTTGCCAGATCCGCTGATGGAAGTTTTTACTGTATTGGCTCTGCCACTGGCTTCAATTTTTCCTGAACCGGAAATACCCAGATCCGCACCTTCCGCGATGTTCATAGCCATTATAACTTTTCCCGATCCGCTCACGTCGCTGTTGTAATTGCGGCATGTTCCTTTTACTTCCAGATCGCCGGAACCCGACACATCCGCTTCCATATCGCCCGATGCCTCGGCTTCAACCTTCAAGTTACCCGATCCGCTTACTGCCAGGTCCAGATCCTTTGCAATGATCTTAGTCTCACCAATAAGGTCTCCCGATCCACTAACGGACAAGGCCTCGATATCTTTTACGGTAATGTAAACTGTAACTTCGTCCCCGGCACCCCAATTCCAGTCCATCCATTTTCCTTCTTTTTCGATGACCAGCTTGGAGCCATCAACATCGGTTTCAATTTCATCCAGAATACTCTTTTTGCCTTCAATTTCAACTTTCTGTGGACTACCCTGGCGCAGGTAAAGTTTGCCGGGAACACGGAAGGAGATCTTCGTAAATGTTCCCACGTTTCGCGTTTCTTTTGTTTGAGCAAAAACGGTGGATACGCAGCATATAAGTGCCAATCCAAGGCTAAATAGTAGATTTTTCATAATGTCATTTTGATTACAAGTATATAGACTTGTACATCCTCCCGGAGGTTGCACGATTGTACTTCAAATTTCTTTCTTTGACGTGAAAAATCAGACCTTCGTTACATGCCGGCCTACTCCTTTTTCACTATAAAGTCCATTGGTCAGGGTATTTATAAGGAAAAGGGAAGCAAGTTTCTTGGATTTGCCTATCCGGTTCTCACTGAATCTGAGATCAGAGAAAAGATTGCTTCCCTTAAGTCCGAATATTTTGACGCCCGCCATCATTGTTTTGCCTGGATGCTTGGATCCGAAAAGAATCAGTTTCGTGCATTTGATGACGGCGAACCGAACCATTCAGCGGGCGATCCTATTCTTGGACAAATTCGATCGCGAAATCTCACAAATGTACTAGTGGTGGTTGTTCGTTACTTCGGCGGCACAAAGCTCGGTGTTGGTGGTTTGATTGCGGCATATAAGGCCGCTGCCGAAGATGCACTTCGTAATAGCATCATCATCGAAAGGGAGGTAATAGTAAGAATTACTCTTTCGTATGATTACTCTGTAACTGCAGATGTGATGAGAATGGTTAAGGAATTCGATATGACCATAGTGGCGCAGGAGTTTAAGCAGCAATGCGATCTGATAGCGGATGTTCCTTTACGGAATAAAGAGAAGTTTGAAGACAAGGTGAAACTGCTGAACGATCTTGGTTTACCAGTTACTTACTTGATTTGAATTCTTTCTCCATCCAATGGGATCACGCAGTTCTTCAAAAGATTTGACGCCTCCAATTCCTTTCTTAGATCTGCTCTTGTTAATAGACAATGATTGATAGTCTCCATGTGAACAGCTACTACTTTCGCAGACGGTAGTGCATTAATGGTGCTGATAACATCCTTTGATGTCATGGTGATAGGATCACCCTGATTAAATTGGGCCGCGCCGGCGTTGACAACGATAACGTCCGGTTTATGCGTTTTGATAGCTTGGTCAACATCGTCGCACCAGATAGTGTCTCCAGCGATGTAAATCTTTTTCTGGCCATCCGTCAGAACGAATCCTGAAACCGGTCCCATGCGTGCACCGATATCTCCGGTTCCGTGCTGACCATTGACCCGGTGGATCTGCATTCCTTTGAAATCAATTCGATCATTTACGACTATGAGATTTGTGAATCCCTGTTGCTTGAGTTTTTCTGCGTCAGCAGGCTGGCAGATCAATGTGAGCTCCTTATTTAACAAGGACTGTGCTTTTGCATCCCAATGATCGCGATGGGTATGGGTAACAATAACGGCATCGACATCACGCAATGTGTCATTCAAAGCAGACTCCGGAAAGGGAAGCGGAACCATAGGAATACGCTCGTTGCTCGGTGCGTTTCCCACGGGATCCATTTCATGTTTGCCACTGAGCATAGGATCGATCAGGAAATTCATTCCTCCAAAACGAAGCGTAAAGGTTGCATGGCGGATGAAGTCAATTTGAATCGTGTTCTTTTTTGCAAATGCTTTCTTCGAGAAGATCGCGAGCCCCGAAAGAAGGGCTAAGAATTTTTTTCTGTTCATTCGTTAGGTCAATGCTTTTCAGCAATTTCTTGTCTGAAATCTGCATTTGCAAGTTATAAGTTCAAACGAAATACGCGTCAAATCACAAATTCGCGCAGTCCTCGGGAAGGCCGAGAGACTTCGCGACGCGATTTTTTCATTTCTAAATAACCATTGCCATCTACATGTACCTTATATCGTGGCGTACTCCATTTTGTTCATCCGCCATAAAAGAATTGCTCCTTTATGATCTGCCCGTCTTTCCAATGCTGAACAGACACTTGCGTGTAGTTCTTACTACCCCATTCCATATGAACATAATCGTAATGCCATTTTACCATGGTTACATTATCGCCAAAAGCAATATCGAGGATCTTTGCGTTTTCAGAAAATCCTGTAACCTTTCCGTAGAATTCGATCTCACGTTGTAGATTCGCTTGCTTGCCGATTGTTGGAGCTTGTTCATTCTCCTGCATGCTTACGTCCGGGTGGTAGAAGTTTTCAAATGCCTCCAATGGTTTTCCGTCGAGGACTAGGTTGTTCAAAATTGCGATCTTTTCATGTAGTGTCTTCATAATCTTTGTTTTTGATTTTTATACGACAAAGATGTTACGCCGATCACCCTCAAAGCATTGATCTATGATAAGAAATGGTATTGATATAGATCAAGATATTTTATAGACACAACGTTCTACTTCAAAAGCGAATTTATCCTACATCCTTTGCCTTCTCACGCGGCTCAAAGTTTCTGGAGTAATTCCCAGGTAGGAGGCGATTTGTACTTGAGGTATGCGTTGTTCGAAAGAAGGATATTTTGTAATGAAATTAACGTACAACTCTTCGGCTGTTTGACTGATGGATCCCAGGATCCTTTGCTGATTCGCGACAAATGCGTGCTGCAACAATATGCGAAAGAACCTTTCAAATTTTGGAACCTTCTCATATAAACTCTCGAGATCTCTCTTTTCAATAGAAAGCACTTCAGAATCTTCCAGCGCATCTATGTGCTGGGTTGCTGGACTGTTTGTCAGGAAGCTGTACATGTCAGAAATCCACCAACCTTCCATTGCAAACATTGCGACACGTTCCTGCCCAGTTTTATCGACCGTGTAAGCGCGCAGGAGACCTTTCGTTACAAAACTATCGTGTAGGCAGACATCTCCAGCCTGCAAAAGATACTGCCTCTTTCTAAGGTTTCGTGAATGTAGCAGCGATTTGAAAAGCTCTACCTCATCATGTGTGAGGTGAATGTGGCGTGATATGTTTTGAAGAATAAGATCGTACATAAGGCAACCTTTGTTCAACTCATCGCGATCGCTATTCCCCTATCCCCTTCACACAAGTTAACCGACTCTTTCAGAAAAATTGACCTTAAATTGACTAAATTTCTTCCCCTATGGCCAAGAAGAATTCCGCCCTCATTTTCATTTTTATAACGCTGCTGATTGATATAACTGGCTTGGGAATCATTATACCAGTAATGCCAATTCTTCTGCAGGAGCTGTCAGGTGGTACCGTGAGTGAAACCTCTCAGTATGGCGGATGGATGTTGTTCGCGTATGCTTCGACGCAGTTTGTCTGTGCGCCTATCATCGGAGGGTTAAGCGATCGTTATGGACGAAGGCCTGTGTTACTGGCATCACTCTTCGGTTTCGGAGTTGATTATATTTTTCTCGCTTTTGCTCCAACATTAGGTTGGCTGTTTCTGGGCCGCATTATTGCCGGCATGATGGGAGCAAGCTTTACTACTGCGGGTGCGTATATCGCAGATGTTAGCACACCTGAAACACGCGCACAAAATTTTGGCATCCTTGGAGCCGCATTTGGATTGGGATTTATTATCGGCCCAATGCTTGGCGGCTTTCTTGCCGAGTTCGGCTCACGTGTTCCTTTTATGGTGTCTGCAGGATTGTCGCTTGCAAACTGGTTATATGGATTCTTTATTCTGCCGGAATCATTAAAGCCAGAGAACCGAAGAAAATTTGAATGGTCACGTGCTAATCCGGTGAATTCTTTGCTGAACCTCAAACGTTACCCTGTGATCCTGGGTCTGGTTGCGTCCCTGATCATGGTCTACATTTCGGCGCATGCCGTGCAAAGCAACTGGGCGTATTACACTATTGAAAAATTTAGCTGGAGTCCGGCGACAATAGGCCTGTCACTGGCGGTCGTTGGATTGGTGTACGCTATTGTCAACGGCGGCTTGATCCGACTGATAATTCCAAAACTCGGCAAGGAGCGCAGTGTTTATGTTGGGCTAGGATTTAATGCTGCTGGATTCGTACTCTTTGCATTAGCGACACAGACCTGGATGATGTTTGTTTTTACAGTCGTGTATTGTCTTGGAGGTATAGCCGGCCCGGCAATGCAGGGAATAATATCGACACAAGTACCCGCGAATGAGCAGGGCGAGCTTCAGGGCGCGTTAACGAGTCTGATGAGCCTTACGTCGATCGTCGGTCCGCCGCTAATGACAAACACGTTTTACTTCTTTACGAATAAAAATGCACCGATCTATCTGCCGGGTGCACCAATGCTTTTAGGAGCGGTGCTTACGATTACAGCTACACTTCTTGCCCGCGCGAGCCTGAAGAAACACATGGGAGCCGCGCCAGCTCTGATATGTAACCGAAATTCCTATAGTCAATTGATCATGAAAACTACTGTAATACTTTTCATTGGTTTGCTGTCAGCGCTCACGTCTCATGGTCAATCTACTTCGGCACAGAATCCCGTCAGCAACATCACTAAGGTTGGTGATTTTATTATTGAACCGCCGACTCTTCGTTGTGCGGGGTTTGAATGGAAGATCTACGGCGATGAGAACAGGAATGCTTCCGTCGCCGTGAGTTATCGCAAGAAGGGAACGACGGATTGGAAAGACGCTTTGCCGTTGTTGAGAATAGGCGGAGAAAAAATCTATGGCCACGAGCAACGCTGGGTGTACACAACGACCCCTATGTTCGCCGGCAGTATTTTCAATCTGGAGGAAGCAACGACTTACGAATGTAAATTTCAACTAACAGACCCTGATGGAACTGAAGGACTGGCGGAACAAACCGTTTTTGTCCAGACGAAAGCAGAACCGAAGCCTTACGCAAACGGAAGGATATATCACGTGTACCCACCCAGTTATAAAGGACCCAAACAAACCCCTGCTTTTACCGGGCTCAATGAAGCTTACTATGGTGAAGGTAACACCGGTGATTGGTGGAACGTACCTGATGCCCGTGTTCAACCCGGAGATATAATACTCGTTCATGCAGGCTTATATAAAGGAGACCGGCGTCGTTATGCGGATACGTTAGCCCTTGACTTTCACGGTGCCTATGTATTTACACAGAAGGGCACCGCGGAAAAACCGATTACGATCAAAGCTGCTGGCGACGGCGAAGTAATATTCGACGGCGACGGCGCCTATCGTCTTTTTGATGTAATGGCAGCAGACTACCACTACTTTGAAGGACTTACGATAAGGAACACGGAGATTGCTTTTTATGCAGGATGGAAACGGGTGATGGGATGCAGTGGCCTCACCGTTAAAAATTGTAACATCAAAGATGTTGGTATTGCAGTAATGTCCTACAGTGCCGATTCAAAAGATTTTTATATCGCCGATAATACTATGGTCGGAAGGCATGATCCCGATACGTTAACAGGATGGTATGGATTCGATAAGCCCACTCCATTGTCATCCTACTATGCCATTAAAGTATATGGACAGGGACATGTAGTTTGCTACAATAGTATCTCATATTTCCACGATGGAATTTGTATTGATACTCACGGGTTACCTGAGGCAGGAAAAGAATGCGTTTCCATCGACTTCTATCGAAATTATATTTTTAATGTTTCGGACGACTTCATTGAAACCGATGGCGGATCGCACAACATAAGAGTGTTCGAAAATAAAGGACTCAATGCCTATCATTCAGGAGTTAGCTCGCAGCCCACTTTCGGTGGCCCCGTCTATTTTATAAGGAACATTTGTTATAATGTAACGGGTACAGCGATGAAATATACGGTGAGACCGGCCGGCGTTTTGACGTATCAAAATACTTTCATTGCGGAAGCAGCCATCACGAACGTATCGAATGCTCATTTCAGAAACAATCTTTTTCTTGGACATGACAACGCACGACAGAATCTGAATATCACGACACCGACACGTTATTCGACGCTTGATTACAACGGTTACAGGAAAAAATCCGGAAATCAAAACCGATACAGACTAAGATATCCATCAGACGATGCACATAATCATGCGGATGATAAGGAACTACAGGTTATCGAAAGTGCAACCTTAAAGGATTTTCAAACCAGGACTGGTTACGAGCAACATGGAATTGAGCTGGACTTCAACTCGATATTTGAAAATGTGCCGTTGCCGGATGCGTCCAGGAAAGGTCATGTCTACCCCGACAAAGGCATTGATTTCCGTTTGAAAGCCGGCAGTGGAGCGATTGATGCGGGATGTGTGTTGCCGAATATCACGGATGGATTTTCAGGAAAAGCGCCGGATCTGGGAGCATTGGAACATGGTAAGCAGGCATTTCAATACGGTCCCAGAAAATAGATAGGCATACCGTTGTAGTTTAAGATTATTAGAACCATGGAGGTCTGTCATAACTACTGTTTTGGACGGAAAGGCACTCTGTACATCAAAGCAGATAGCCGCCTGGCAATCCGAGAAATTCAGATAGTATGGAAAATCCTGCCGTAGTGTAAATATTCTGCTGACCGTTTGGTTAGTGGCCTGGAAATAGCCAAAAACTTTCTCCGTACCCTGTTTTTCACTTTCAAAAATGTTTCCGTAAAGCTTCGCTGGTGGTGGATCGAACAGTGAACCGTCTGCCGGATAACGAGTATATCAACCTTACGCCAATAGTCGTACGCTTCAGCCGTGAGTGCACTTTGATAGGTAACAAATAATGCTGATACAGAAATGACTCGTCTACTAATCGACTGCGCCACCAGTTTGTCAGGGATTTCGGTGGCAGAAAGATATACCCTGTCCAGGAGAACTATGGATTGAGGTTCGGCTAGCTGTGTGATAAAACAAGGTGGACTTGTAACGATGTGCCAGGAGGATTGCTGGCAACAATTATGTAAACTTCTTCAACAACCCACCTGAAATATCGTATTTCTGGCGAGGGTAAAGACGAGTTTGCATACACTTTAATAAAATTCTTCGTCGTCAAGAGTCCTTCTCCATCGACATACTCCTCGCGAGCATGTTCGTAGTAGGTGGCAACTGTTCCTGCTTCTTCAGGCATCTTTTCCGGATGAGACCAATACGTCTTATCATCGGGAAGTATCGCTCTTATCTGATAGACTCGGCCAGGCAGTCCCGTGCGCCCCTTAAGAATGTATTTTCCCGCGCGTTCATCACTTTCAATATATGATCCAACGGAATCGCCGTCTTCATATATAGTAACTTTCGCACCTGACACAGGAAAGGGCAGTCGCTCAATTTCCGCGGTGGTGCCGATAGTCAGTGTGGACTGATCATCCATTGTGCTAATTTGCCCCGAAATCACCAGCTCGCCACCAACTCTTTCGGTAACAACATTGACTGGCTCGAGACATCCGCAGAGCAAAACAACAACGAACAACCATGATCTTCGAATTGTCTTCAAGGTATCGTTACATTGGTTTCTAAAATACGCACTCCACATCAATTCGCCAATCTGAAAATTCCTCAATAACGCGTAAGCATATACGCACTGGGTCAATAGACACCGGTTTCGCCCCAATGGTGGGATGCCAGGAATTTTATTTTCTAATTATTGTAACCTTTCTCCAATTTACCGGTCACAAATAAAATCCATAACTAAAACTGCCGGTTATGTTCAAAAACTACCTAAAAACCGCCTGGAGAAATCTTGTCAAGAACAGGGCTTTCTCTATTATTAATATACTCGGCCTTACGCTCGGACTCACGTGTAGCCTTTTGATCATGCTTTGGGTGCACGATGAACGCAGCATTAACGCCTTTCATGAATTGGATGACCGGTTGTACACCGTTTTTGAACGGCAATATCACGACGGAATCATAGATACCTATTACAATGTACCAGGACTGCTCGCTGAAGAGTTGAAAACAGTGTTTCCTGAAGTAGAATTCGCCAGTGGCATGGGATGGAATGAACTGGCAACCTTCGAATTTAATGGTAAGATCTTAAAAGAGGACGGGAATAATGCAGGCCCCGACTTCTTCAAAATGTTCAGTTATCCGTTGTTGGCGGGTGATGCGAACAGTGCATTAAAGGATCCTGTGGATATCGCGATCTCAAGAAAAATGGCGGAAGACTTTTTTGGTTCTCCGGAAGAAGCAATGGGTAAATCCATTCGTTATCAGAATATAAAGGACCTGAAAGTTTCTGCTGTGTTTGAAAACATTACTCACCAGAGTTCACGCAAATTCGACTTTATCATTAACTGGGAGACGTTCCTGGAAATGAATAAGTGGGCAAGAGACTGGGGCAATAACGCACCTGATGCTTATGTCGTCTTGAAAAAGGATGCTGACGTAGAAAGTTTCAGGAAGAAGATCCTTCACTTCATTGACAACTATAATAAACAGGAGAACTTCAGGATTGAGTTTGACATACAGAAGTACAACGAACAGTATCTGCATTCCAAGTTTGAGTCCGGTAAGCTTGTGGGTGGAAGGATTCAGTATGTAAATCTCTTCAGTGTCATTGCTGCATTTATTGTTCTCATTGCCTGTATAAACTTTATGAATTTGACAACGGCGCGGTCATTCAAACGGTCAAAAGAAATTGGCGTTAGAAAAGTTGTGGGAGCCGTGCGAAGTGTATTAGTACGCCAATTTATGGGAGAAGCGCTTTGGATTGTTGTCCTTTCATTTGGATTTTCTTTACTGCTTGTTGCGTTGTTACTTCCTTATTTCAATACGATTGTAAATAAACACATAGAAATTCCCGTAGGTAATATTTTCTTTTGGACAGCTCTTGGTGGCCTGGCGCTGCTAACAGGTTTTGTGGCGGGCAGTTATCCGGCACTTTACCTTTCCTCTTTCAATCCGGTTAGGGCATTCAAGGGATCGTTAAAATTCAGTCATGGTGCTCTTTGGTTTAGGAAGGGACTAGTTGTATTTCAGTTTGTTTTATCAATCATGCTAATCATTGGCACTGTTGTCATCTCGCGTCAGGTCTCGTATGTCCAGTCAGTTAACCTTGGATTCGACCGCGAGAATCTAATCTACGTGCCATTAGAGGGGACACTTTCCGATAAATACAGTTTGTTTAAAGAGCGGTTGCTTCATTTGCCAGGAATACAGTCCGTGAGTAGTATCACTTCGCCACCCACGTCGCTTATCAACGGAACAGGAGGCGTGACATGGGAAGGTAAGGCACCCGATGTGATGCTTCAGTTTACATTTGCTGCGATCGGTTATGATTTTATGAATACGATGAAGCTTGAAATGCAGTACGGTCGCGATTTTTCAAATGATTTTGCTACGGATTCGGTGGGTTATATCGTAAACGAAGCCGCATCGAAGATATTTGGTTATAAGGATCCGATCGGTATGCCGCTAACATTTTGGGAGAAAAAGGGAACAATAATTGGCGTTGTTAAGGATTTTCACATGACATCGTTGCATGCACCGATCGCACCGCTGGTTTTGCGATTTGGTGAAGACATCGGATATGGACACGCGCTGATTAGAACGGCTCCAGGGAAAACACCTGAAGCAATCGCTGCGATTGAAAAAGTATGGCGCGAATTGAATCCACAATTTCCTCCGACATTTCAGTTTTCGGATGAGGAATACAATAAATTGTATCAAAGCGAGCAGGTAATAAGTAAGCTTTCTAATGGTTTTGCAGTGCTCGCTATTTTTATATCCTGTCTTGGTTTGTTAGGACTGGCGATGTTCACGGCGGAGCAGCGAACGAAAGAAATAGGCATACGGAAGATATTGGGAGCAAGCCTGGGATCGTTGTTTGGTTTACTTTCGCGTGAAATGCTGGTCATGGTAGTAGCCGCAATAGCAATAGCGTCACCGTTAGCCTGGATTGGAATGAATGATTGGTTTTTGAAAGAGTATGCCTATCGCGTCGATGTTTCGTGGTGGATATTTCCATTAGCCGGTACAATGGCAGTATTGATTGCATTGGTAACGGTCAGTTTTCAAACCATCAAAGCTTTGTTGGTGAATCCGGCGTCATCCCTGAGATCAGAATAAGATGCTTCCGTCACCCTGAGCTTTGGTGTGCACCATGCATACAGCTTCTGGATGCCATTTTTATCGGTCGAAAGAAAGACGCTTCAGTGCTGCGAAGGGTCTTTATCAGAAAGGGTTGTATTGCGTTTGGTGTGCTACTGTTCCAGTTGCAGACCTTGCTGACAAAGATGCTTCGCTACGCGGTAACTCAATGATGCGCTCTCCTTTTAATTATCACTGATCGATCCTTCTTTCCACCAACCACAGCTCAGCATGACGGTATTCTCTTTTTCTTATCGGTCGAAAAAAAGACGCTTCAGTGCTGCGAAGGGTCTTTATCAGAAAGGGCCGTGCTACGTTTGATGTGCTACTGTTCCGGCTGCGATCTTGCTGACAAAGATGCTTCGCTACGCGGTAACCCGATGATGCGGCATGCCCCCGGTGATGACCGTCACCCTGAGCTGTGGTTTGTGAAATGAAGGACGCCTCATACAATCATTCTTATTCTCCGACTCTAAGAGCATCGGTGCTGCGAAGGGTCTTTATTCAGTAAGGGCCGTATTGTGTTTGACGTGCTACTGTTCGCACTGCGGACCATTCTGACAAAGATGCTTCGCTGCGCGTATGTTTCTGGAGATACATACTCCTTATCGATCATGGCAGACCGTTCCCTATTTCCACTTACCACAGCTCAGCATGACGGTTTCTAAAGGCTTACGCTTTAACTGCCCGCCCTGTTAACTGGTAAAAAACAATTTGCAGATGTTAAAAACATTGTGGAATTTTCTCCGCAACTCCAAACAGGAATAATAAGCAAACCTGAACCTTCGTTTAAGTACGACCTCTTTCAGTGACGAGAACTGGCACAATTATTCTTGTTAGACATTAAATTAAAACCAAATACAACTCAGATGACACAGATCACGACCCTTATTCGAACTTCCACAAGACTAGTCGCATTTGCTATTATAATCGCTTGCGTGGCGGTCGGTTCAGGATGTAAGAGTAAAAAGAAGGCTATGGAAGCCCAGGCTGCTGCCGAAAAGGCACGACTGGAACAGGAAGCTGCTTCAAAGAAACAACGTGAAGAAGAAGAGGCGCGAAAGAAAAAAGAGGCTGAGGAGCGCGCCAGATTAGAAGCAGAGGCTGCTGAAAAGGCAAAGAAAAGCGATCCTTATATGAAGTTAGAGCAATACTTCAGTGCAATCGGTAGTGCCACCAGTGTCGCTTCTGCAAATAGCAGCATCAATGAAGCCCTCGCACTCTTTGCATCTCCTGATACACCGGTCTTGATCGTTATCAGCGAATCAGCGGGTCAAAAGGACTATGATCGTCCAACCACAATTAAGGACTATCTCAACTATTTGAAGGATCAGAAAAAACACGCCGACAAACTGGGCAATCTTCAGTTCGATAGCTCGGGCAAGATCACGGAAGTGGAACTGGTAAAACAGAAATAATTTTCAATCAAAATCTTAAGAACATGATAAAGCTTAAATATCTATTCGGAATCATATTCAGCCTTCTGCTAATTGGAAATATTTCTGCCCAAAAAGCGGACATCAGCCCAGAAAGAAAACAGGCAATCGACTCATTGGCGCTGGAGAAAGTCCGCGACTTAAGTAAATACATCAGCATCATCGGAAATAAGAAAACTCCATTCTCTGAAGCAACACGCGTAATGGATCGCGCTGAAGAATTGTTTGCTCCTGATAGTGAGATGGGTGTGTCTTCACTCAACAGAAAAGAGATCACCTATTATAAAGTGCGTAAGTACTTCGAAAGACTGATAGCGCTTAACTATGATAAGGTTACTATTTCATGGTACGATATTCACTACATCAGTGACCTGGAACGCCAGCCCGATGGAAGGTATGTTGGTGTTGTGACCATCTATCAGCGCTTCGAAGGGACATCGGAAGACGGAATGAAATATAAGGACACGACAAAAAAGGATATCACCATTTACGTGGAGCGGAAGAAAACACAGATTTCCGGAAGAACTGTTGAATTCTGGGATGTGATGTTGGGTGACATCAGAGTGAGCGAAACAAGTGCATGAGATCGCCGGTATTAGTAATCATACTTTTAATCTTATCTTTTTATTATCCTTCTTCTGCCCAATTGCTGGACAAGGAGGATGAGAGTAAGCTCTATGCGGAAACGAAACAGGTTAACCAGTTCTTCAGACGTTTTAATGGCGAGGAGGATGAAAAAGGAGAGCGTTATTATCCGCGAGACAAACAATACAGAAGTGAGAAGCTAAGGAAAAAATACATCGGGATATTGTTTGATGACAACAATGGCGGGATAAGCCGGATCTCAAAGTACAGTTCGCTAAGGATGTGCTTGATAAAACCAAACCCGTCATACTGGATTTCCACGGGGGCAATTGGTTTTCGGAAGTTCATACGACGTTCACCATGAATGGAAAAAATGAGCCGGTCACGTTGTTCATGGAGCTGGAAAAGGATCATGAAGGGACCAAATGGGTTATCAGCAAAGTGTATGCAAGCATGTTCGATCCCTATTTTAAAAGGGATACGACGAAGGTTGGAAAATTCCTTCATCCTTTAAGTCACGAGCTGGATTTCATGAACCTTAGAAAGGCTTTTAACTACACCGATAGCATAAGTCAGTTTGCCGTCAAACGATTCGTTCCAGATCATTTGTCCCTCTTTCTTTATGAGATCAAAAAAGGAAATCTCAAGTTCAAAACGGTAGAGGAACTCAAATTCCATTTCTTTCAGGTCAACGGATGGTATTTTGAATTGTCGGAATTCAATCGCGCTGGTTATAACTCCGGCTGGCTTATTTCCAATCTTGTTAAGGTAAATAATGAGTCTGAAAAGAATTTGCTTCGAAAGTATCTTTACTATGAAGGGAAATAAAGTCTGGATAGCCTTTGCTTTTGCGCTGATTCTGTGTTCGGAGGGAACACTATTGGCTCAAAAACCCAAACAGACTAAACCGACTAAGCAGACTGCTGCCCCGACTGATCCTGAGATAAAGCAACATGAGCAGAAGGTCAAAGACATGGTTGCATTCCTCGAGTACGTTTTAAATACCATCGGTAACGATGGTACTTCTGCCCGCGACAAAGATGTACTCATCACGGAAAGTTATACTAAGATATTCAGGGATGCGAAAGTTCAGGTTGAGGATGACCTTGTTGAAAAGCGAAACGTTATCACCAACAAGGATGTTCAAGCTTATCTGAAAGACGTTGATTTCTTTTTCAATAACATCAAGTTCGAGTTTAAGATCAAGGATATTCAGGGTAAGGTAAATGCCAATGACAAGCTTTTTTACAGGGTTTCGCTTATCCGGAATATCCAGGGCATGACGGTAGAGGGAAAGGCGATCAACAACACGATACCAAGGTTTATTGAGATCAATTACGATCCTAAGGACAAAGATCTTAAGATCGTAAGCATCTATACTAATGAGTTCAACGAAAAAACGGCATTAACGAACTGGTGGAAAGCGCTGTCCTTTGAGTGGCAATCGATATTCAGGAAAAAGTTAAATGTCGTCACGGACAGTATGGAGCTCAATGATATAAGGAATGTTATCGCAATTGATGCTCTTGATCTCAGCGGAAACAGTTATATACAGGATGTTGAGCCACTAACACAACTTGTAGACCTTCAGCAGCTGGACTTATCAGGAACAGCAGTCACGGACATCAACCCCCTTCGGAATTTAACAGCCCTTGCAGATCTAAATTTGTCCAACACCAATCTTGAAGATCTGTCGGCCTTGAAATATTCGGACAAGCTGGTGCAACTTAACATCAACAACACTCTGGTAAGCGACATTTCAGTGTTTGAGAAATTTGTCAATCTCGAGCATCTGGAAATGAAGAACACAAGCGTGACGGATTTTACGATGCTTCAAAACCTTACTCAGCTGAAATATTTGTCGTTGGAAAGCACGAAGATCACCGATATTGCTCCTTTGGACTCGCTAACAATGATGGAAGAGTTAAACTTGTCGCGTACGGCTATAGTTAATCTTTCACCGTTGTCTAATCTGAAGGTACTTAGTACACTTGACCTCGACAGCACGAAGTTCACGGATGCATCACCGCTGAAAAATCTTGAGGGATTAATTGTCCTCAGCGTTAATTATACTACCATTTCGAATCTGCAACTCCTTGAGGATCTGAAAAAGCTGGAGCGGGTGTATTGCGACGGTACATTAGTCAACCGTGATCTGGCAGACGCATTTATGTCATCTAATCCTGAGGTCCTGGTGATCTTTGACTCAGAGGATCTGCGCGGTTGGTGGAATACCCTTTCCGTTGCGTGGAAGACTGTATTGAGTACGACTGCAAAAATTCAGATCAATCCCACAAAAGAGGAACTTGCAAGGGTCACGAACCTGGATTCCATAAATGTCAGTGACAATGCAGCAGTACTGGATCTCGAGCCGCTAAAGAAGTTGCCAAAATTAAGAACTGTTGTCGCAGGCAAGACTTCAATCAAGGATCTGACACCCTTGAAAGATCATCGGGAGATCAGGGTGCTCGATGTAAGCAATACAAATGTTGCTGATATTTCCGTAGTAAGCCACATGACAAAACTGAGCTTGCTGAAAGCGGACAACTCCGACATACAAAACCTTGACGCTTTAACTAATCTGCCAGCTTTACAAAAAGTGTTTGCAGATGAGACGGCAATCGATAACCAGCTCGCGCAGGAGTTTTTGCAAAAACGTCCATCCTGCCTCGTGGTATACAAAACGAATTCATTAGAGCAATGGTGGACTGGACTACCAGATGCATGGAAAGAAGTATTCCAGACGCAGGTACCCATCCGCGCTCAGTCGCGAAGTGAGGATTTGCACCGGTTGATTGAATTGGAGTCTATCAATTTCAAGGACGCACCGGTGAACGAGCTGACATCGTTAAGTCCATTTATCCGTATCAAAGAGTTAGACTTTTCAGGGACCGGCATTAGTGATGTGTCGCCGTTAACCGCGATCAAATCTTTGAAGTCCCTGCATGCAACGAACAGTCCGATTCGCGAGCTGGCACCTTTAGCTTCGATCACGACGCTTGAAGATCTCGATATCTCCAATACTCCTGTTGAAGACCTGAAACCTATCCGTGCACTCGAGAGTCTTAAGGTATTTAATTGTTCGGGGACACAGGTCAGTAGTCTTACCCCCCTTGAACAACTTTTCCTTGAGTCTATCGACTTTTCGAATACGAGTGTAAAGAGTATGGATGCCATCTTTGGCATGCCGCTCAAGAGCGTGAAGTGTTACAATACGCGCATTTCCAGTAAGACGGTTGAGAAGTTTAAGAGTAGCAATCCATCTTGCAACGTTGTTTTCTATAAGTAACTGATGGGGTCAGAAAGGCCATCCATCTTTCATTTGTTGACACTTCCGAATCTATAGCCCAGCTCAATTCCCAAATGAACGGAAACTCCATTTTTCCAATATTTATTTGTGACCGGATAATCGCGGGGATGACGTCCCGCTAACCACGAATATTCTGCGGTTACTTCTTCGTCGTAATACCTGAGATAGTATCCAATTCCGCAAAAAAAGTTGAATCTAAAATGGTTCTTATCAACCTTAAGGCCAGGGCGAAGGACTATTCCACCAGAGTTATATTGTCGACTTAATTTCTGATATACATCGTAGGAATCGCCGTCACTGTCTCTGATTTGCAGAGTTCTGTCTTCAAAGGATGCATACTTGTAATAAAGCAATGGTTCGATGTACATCGTGCCAAAATTTCTGCTTATCCCTATTTGCATCATATAAGAATCGTAGTACCAAAAAGGATCCTGAACGAGTTTCATCCCTGCTACCAGATTGTCGGCAGACCAATCAAATGATATCCGCGGATTAATTCTTAGTTCGTATTTATCGTTCAGTTTATAATTGTACGATACAGATATGATTTTGAGAAAAAAATTTGGGATTTCAATCGTAACGGAATGTTTCAAACCATCTGACTCGTCCTGTGCAGACGTGACGCCGGAGCTTAGGCATGTGATACATAAAATAGCAATAACGGTTCGCATACCCGAAAAACGAATTTAATGATTTCAATCAAAGAATTGAAGGAGATCATTTGTTTTCGATTAACACAATTCGTTCATTTTCTAACGCTATTCCATTTGTTAGAGACGTCAGCCGCTGACTATTTAAATTCAATTTGATTACACGGTTATTAGCGCGCCAACCGGAATATTTGTTATTCTAATTGGATGAATTATTCGTCATTGCTCTCAATCCAATAAACGAGATCAGCGAGAATATGAAAATTATCAGACCATATATAATGGTTATCAGCGCGACTTTAAGCCCGCCCATAATAACGTAAAGCGGAAGGGTCTCTTTCATTCTTGCCAAATCTTCAAAAGCAAAGAATAAGCCGACTACAGGTTGAAAAAACGCCCCACGCCAAGGCCAATCCCCCGAGCTGACGGATTGCTTCAAGAATGTTTTTGCCGAGCTTTTTCTTTTGAAGTCTGGTGATGATTACAAAAATGATCAGACCCAGATTTATGAAAAGAATGAGTGATAAGGGGTGCATAAAAAACGAGCCCCCTGCAACGTATATTTCATACATATCTATAAAGTTTACATTTTGTGATTAATTCAACAAGTTTAAAACAATAATTAAAGCATGACATGTAATTGAGGCAGAGTAGCACTCCCGATCCGGTTATTCCGAATTATAGGAGGGAAGTGGCGAATGGGTGTCAAATTCTGTCGAAAGGGACTAAAAGTGATACAGTCGGATTTGATTTGCAGACTATTGCACTATTTTTTCATAATTATGCAATGAAATGAATCGCCTTGAAAAGTTTATCGACCATCTTTTTACCCACAGACGTTGGGCGGTTCATGTCATGTTTTGGACGCTAATCCTACTGATGTACGTCGTTTTTTTCGGCCGTAAGAATAGCAACTATATCCAAACTTTCTTTTTTGTCGGGCTTCTCATGCCTGTAACAGTTGGTGCAACATATTTTCTAAACTACTTTCTCGTACCGCGCTTCCTGATGAAGGAACGGTACGCATTTTTTTTATTGTATTTTGTCTATACCCTCATAGGTGCAATGTTTCTTGAAATGGTTGTTGCCATGTTCACGTTCATCGTGATGGCTGAGATCCAGATCCGGAACATGAGCCCCGCCTCGTTTGATTTATTCTTTCTGCTGGTGTCTTTGCTTATGGTGGTATTCCTTGGCGTAGCAATTAAACTCCTGCTACACTGGCGTCAGTCAAGAGAGGATTATCATAAGTTAATGCGTGACAAGACAGACACGGAACTGAAATTCCTGAAAGCGCAGCTGAATCCCCACTTTTTATTCAATACACTTAATAATCTCTACTATTTAGCATTAGAAAAATCAGATAAAGCACCAAAAGCCATTCTTCAACTCAGTGATATGCTGGACTACGTGATGCGTACTAGTAAGAGCGTACGTGTTCCGCTAGAAGATGAGTTGAAACAAGTAGACAATTACATCGGACTTGAGTTACTTCGGTATGAGGATCGCGTAAGTGTTGAGACCGTTATTTCCGGCGAGGTTGACGGGTGCGCCATTGGTCCTATGATTCTGATTACTTTGGTTGAAAATGCCTTTAAGCATGGCATAATGAAAATGGCGGGGATGTCCTGGATTAAATTGAGTGTCGACTCTACTGCAGAAAGGATGACTATTTCTGTTAGCAACAGCTGGAAAAATAAGGCATCAGGAAATGGTATCGGGCTTGAAAACCTGCGACGTCAGCTTAATCTTTTATATGGAGACGAGTTTCAACTTTTTATTGATTCAAATAAACCGGAAGAGTTTGCGGTAAACCTTACAATATTGAATACCAGATGAATTTCAAGTGCGTTATCGTTGATGATGAACCTCTCGCGCGGAAACTGATACGTTCGCACGTTTCAAAAATTGAGGGTTTAGAGGTCACGGCAGAATGTAGTGATGCAATTGAAGGCAGCAATTTTTTACGCAACCATCGTGTCGATCTAATCTTCCTCGATATTCAAATGCCGGAGATCGACGGGCTGCAGTTTGTCGGCACGCTGAGGGATCCACCTGCAGTTATTTTTACCACGGCGTTTCGGGACTTCGCTCTTGAGGCTTTTGAGCTTGATGTAATCGATTACCTCTTAAAGCCAATTTCATTTGATCGTTTCACGAAGGCGGTCAACAAATTTTTTGAACGTAAGGCAAATTCATCATCCAAGTTGATTGAGCTGGGCGATGTGGCTTTTATTTACCTGAAAGCGGATCGAAAGATTCACAAAATTGCTATTGATGACATTACGTACATCGAAAGCATGGATGAATATGTGAAAGTTCATTTGCAGACTAAGGTACTTGTAACACGCGAGAGCATCAGCAGCTTACAGAACAAGCTTGGCGCGAATTCCTTCGTAAGGATTCACAGGTCCTTCATAATCGCTACTAAATTTATTTCGTCAGTTTCGTCAGATGGTGTAGAAATACGTGGCAAGCTGCTGCCTTTCGGTCGGGCATACAAGCTTAGCGCACTTGCCGGGCTTGGCATCCGTCCCAAATAAACTGAGGACTATTTTATTTTGTCGTTTCTGCCAGAAAAGTTAACAACCTGGTTCTTACTTCATCGACGTCAAACATCTCCCCGAAGTGTGGTGCGCCCTTTACGATAATAAGCTCATTCTTTACCCCAGCCAGGTTGAGATACGACTGAAGTAAAACGGACTGCTGATAGGGGACCGATTCATCCTTTTCGCCGTGGACAATGATGAATGGCGGATCATCTTTATCTACATAGTTACTGGGACTTGCAAGTTTGCTGATGTCCGGCCGTTTGATCGGTGCGCTTCCCAACAACGTGGAGATGGGGTCTCCTTTCATCTCCGGATCGCCCATGGCTGTCATTGCCAGAAAATCCGACGGCCCGTAAAAATCGATGACGCCTTTGATCTTGAAATTCGTTTTCTGTTTTCTGAGGATAGAATTGAGATACGTTGTTATTATTCGATAATGCAAGCAATGAGGCGAGGTGCCCTCCTGCAGAAAAACCGAAGAGGATAAACTTGTTCTTGTCGAGCTTATACTTTGAAGCATTGTTATACAAAAACTCAAGTGCCTGGTTACAATCATGAATTTGTGCAGGGAAGATCGCGGTGGTGCTATGGCGATAGTCGATGGACGCCAAGGCGTATCCCTTTTCGATTATTGTTTTTATTGTGCCGGTCATGTAACCCATGTCGGCATATTTGTCGTTGAGCATCCATGCGCCGCCGTGAACCCAGATCACCACGGGAGTGTTTGCCTTAGCGTCTTTCGGAAGGTAGATATCCAACAGATGTTTTTTTAATGTATCGCCGGCGTAAGGAATATTTTGTAAGAACTGTGTGCCTGCCGGAAAGATGTTTTTGATACGCTCTGGCTGAGCGCATAGTTGGATAGTTAGAACCAGTAATGCTGCTAAAATTGAAGTTCTCGGTTTGTGCATTTTCTTATCGTTAGACGCGCCTACGGCATTCGAATGAATCTTATTTATTTATTTGTATCTGCTTAGGAATCGGAGCGGCTATTTCATTTTTCTCAAAGGCTTCTTTCAGGCTCTCTTGAAGTTCAAAATAGACGTCCCAATAATCGGTGGATAATGCAAAAGGCCTTATTGTAAGTGTAATCATTCCATCGCCCATTTTTTGAATACTAACGGTTGGTTTCGGGTCCTTTAACACTTTGCCGTGTCCCGTCATTACCTCTTCCACTACTTTTTTTACCTTTTGAATGTTATTGTCGGGTGAGACGGCCAGCGTTATATCGACACGCAAGTTTCCGTGCTTGGAATAGTTGATGATTGTACTATTTGACACTGCTCCATTGGCAAGAATGATAGTCTTATTGTCCGGTGTAAGCAGTATCGTGTTAAAGATCTGTATTTCCTGAACGTTTCCTGTTTGTCCCTGGGATTCAATGAGGTCGCCTACTTTAAAGGGCTTGAATACAAGCATTAGCACGCCGCCAGCGAAATTGGCGAGGGATCCCTGCAACGCCAGACCTACTGCCAGTCCCATCGCGCCGATAACTGCGACAAAGGATGTAGTTTGAATTCCAAGCATTCCGGCGACAGTTACAAGTAGCAACACTTTCAAACCTACGCCGATCATGCTGCTAAGAAATGATTGCAGCGAAACGTCAAAGTGTCGTCGCGACATTGAACGCGAAAATGCACGCGCAAGCCAATTCGTTACGTATAAACCAATAATAAAAACGACTATAGCACCGAGGATCTTCATTCCATAGGTCATAAGCCATGCGGCTAATTGGTCGCTGTATTTTGTTATATATTCCATAAGATGAGAGGGTTTGATGAATAGTTTCTGAATTTAAAACATCGCAGACAGCATTGACAAACGAAACCAATGATTCTTCGATGAAGTCGATGGTTGATTGGTCGATGGTCCATAGTTGAATAGTCGACGGCTGATTATCCATGGTCCACAGTTGGATGGCTGATTGCCGGATGATGGTTGTCACTAGCCATAGACTATCGACCAACTAACCATGGACTATCGACTAACTAACCATGGACTTATCTTATTTATTCTTTTGCACGTATTTCGCAACAGTTCCAACAGGCGCAAGCCAAACACCGTTTGCCGGATCCTGAGCATATTCAATTAACTTCTTCAGCATACTCAGTCGTGTTGTTTGGCTGCCGGAGTCATTCATTTCGTGCCCCGCGAGCACCAGCCAATAATTGTGCTCTCTTGCGCTTTCGATAAGCGGCTTGATCTGTTCAAAATCTTTCCCATCCATTTCGACGCCGGTTAGTTGTGCAAAGTCACAGTAAGTGGGATCGTTGGGAGCTTCATCCATCCATCCACGTCCGCAAAGAAATAATTCAGCTACAATTGGAACATAACTCTTCGTATTTACACCGCGACCAATGAAAGTTTGACCGCACGGATAAGCAAATACTTCGGACTTTACTCCCAGAAGCGTCTCAATTTCCTTATTTGATGTGCTAAGTTCGTTGCGCATCTGTTCCAGGCTATAGTTTTCAAGCGCTTTGTGTCGCGACCATTCAAAATTGCCGGAACAAGGATGGTTCAAAGAATGATTGCCGATCTCATGACCACTGGCAGCAGCTTTCTTCCATCCTTCGAGCCGTTCCTTCAGGGAACTAGGCATAAGGTAGAATGTAGCCTTCACGTTATACTGGTCCAAAACCGTTATCCCTTTGTCCACCTGGCTCAGTCTTCCGTCATCGAAGGTCAGACTTACAGCAACTCTCTTTCCCTCCGGCCATTTGATAGACGTTGTAGTTTGCGCCAATGAATTCATAGCTATGGAAGCAACGATCATCAGTAGTGCAATCTTAAAATTTGTGTTTTTCATATGATATCGTTATCCGTTATCCGTTAATCGTTAATCGTGAGCGTGGGTGTGGGAGTGTGTGTGGGATTTCACCGCAGAGGCGCAAGGACGCAGAGTTTCGCAGAGTATCATTCGACATTGGGAGTTGGACATTGCCTGCCCGTCCGCAGGCGGGGACATTCGGCGTTCCACACACCCTCAAACCATTCCTCATTCCTCATTCCTCATTCTCTCATTGTTCATTGCTCACTGTTCATTGCTCATTGATCTCATTGCTCTTCAAAAATTCCAACAGATCCGCCATATCATCCACGCTGATCTGTTTTTCCAACCCTTCAGTCATGACAGACATAGAAAGTGCTTTCAATGATTTAATGTCCTGCCTTCTGATAGTTTTCTCGGCAATGCCAAGATTGCGTAACGTAATAGCGCCAGGAGTTTCGCTGGCTATTATACCCTGGAACGACTCTCCATTATTGAGTTCTACATCCCAAAGTTCGTATCCACTGCTTATTGATTGATTTGGTGCAAGTATGTTTGCCATGATAGATTCCTTTGACCAATTGTGGATTGTTCCGAGATCAGGGCCAAGGGTTACACCAATTTTTCCACGTACCTGGTGACAAAGCGCGCATTGCTGTTGGTAAACGTTTTTTCCATTTATCGCGTCACCTTGTTTTTGAAGTGCTGCCTGGTACGTACGGTTTATTTCATCTTCGTTGGTCTTTGTAAACAGCACACGTGCCTTATTGCGTAACGCCTCGTTTGAAGTGACCATCAGTCCGACCTTCCGCCCCCAACTCACCTCACTAGCCTGGATGCGGTTACTTTCTATCGCATGTAACAGCATGGCTATACGTTCATCACTACCCAGGAAGGTTCGAATGGCTGGATCCCGTAAGTCGGGAGTAAGGTTTGGCCATTGCCGTAACAGATAGCCGCAAGCGGACGTGTCCTTTATGGAGCTCATAGTACGAAGCGATGCGAGCTGTACTGAAAGTTGTTCGGTTGGGGTAATCAATTTCTTAAGCAACGCGATGTGATCGGATGGATTCCCCAGCGCGAGAAAATCCACTGCGTCGGCTCTTTTATCTTCGGGTTGGCCAGAATCATTTACAATAGCAAGCGCTCTTTGGATGTAGCTGTCGTCCAAGCGACTGTGATGCCGTGTGGCTTCTAATACGTGAAGGGACGCTTTGCGCATCGCACTTGCCGGACTTTCGAAAAATGTTTTAAGTAGGAGGTTTTGGTCAGCTGCGGAAAGCTTAACCATTTTTTTGTTGTTTTGCATTCCTTCAGCAAGGCCATCCAACCCTGAAGCGTGCCAGGTTGGTTCCGATTTGTTAGCGGCTGCATCTTGAATAAGTTTATGAATGGCATTGGGCTCCCCGATCGATCCCACCATCGTCGTCAATCTCTTAACCAGTGATGCAAAGGCGGCGTTTCCATCTTTGTAATTGTCGAGTACAAATTTCAATAGGGAAGCAGTTTCTGAAGTGGGTACGGTCAATGCAGCCACTTGCACCCATTGATCCTCAATATCGCGAAGCAAAAGTTTATGACGCGCTTGTTCAGCCTCATCGCTGTTGATGGAGCCCAGCGTGCACAGCAATTGAAACCTCACTTTCGGATCGGCATCATCCTGTAAGCTCAACAACGGTTGAGGGTTTTTGAATTCTGAAAGATGAAGTTCAGCCAGTCGGATTGCATTTTCCCGAATGCCTGCAATGGGATCTGCAAGCGCAGTCTCGATGTGTTCTTTCTTCAGTTCATGCAAAGCTTCTAACGTCCACAACGCATGAAGGCGACCCTCAGCTGATCCTGAATTTGCCGTCATTTTAATTAATGCGGGAATGGCTGTCTTGTCATTTCGATCGATTAGCAATCGCTGCGCGTTCATCCTCCACCAGATATTTTTATCAGCCAGCTTTTCAACTAATTGCTCATTTGTTGCTTTTCCAAGATCAAGGCCCTTCATCCATTGAGCCGCCGGCGCATCCGTGGGTGTTATGCGATAGATCCGGCCTTTATCTATATCGTTGTACAACTCGCCGGACTTTACCACTTCATCGCCCATCCATTCCGGATGTTCAATGATCTGTCGATAGTAATCAACCATGTAAAGGGCTCCATCGGGACCGACGTACATATTTACAGGGCGGAAGCGAAAATCTGTAGAAGCGATAAATTCTTTGTTGGGATGTATCCGCTTTGCTTTAAAGGTTGCGCCCTGGTCGCTGAGGAGATCTACGTGAACGAGATTGTTTACAGGTTCAGCAACAAATGTGGCATTGTCATACGGAGACGGAAACAATCCTCCGAGGTACCTTGTGAGTCCGCAAGCAGAGGTGATGACTCCGACATCTGTGAGCAGTTGGTGTTCCGGGTTTTGCGTTATCGGAAATACTTCAGACGCAGGCATATGATCGGATAGGTGCTCCGTTGCATCGGAGATCGGCAAATGTGGATTGCGGCTTAGATAGGCTTGTGCTATTACTTCCTGGTAAATGTGATTGGAATTCCCAACCTCGAAGTGGTGGCCCCATGTATCAAACGCGTGCCCGAACTGTGATGTACTTGAAGTCATCTCCATGAGGTGTTCATCGGGTTTGAAACGAACCGCCCTTCCGCCGGCGTTTTCGTCAAGTCGAGGCGATTTGGGCCGGTCGGGAAAGAAGATCTCTTTGCCGGGATCACCGAACTCCTTTTGATAGGTTTCCGTAGTAACTGCTTCTTCATGCGCGAGATAAATCCAATTGTCAATACCAAGAAGCGGACTGTTGAGATTGTGCTGGGGATTGGACAGAGCAAAGCCCGTTAGTAGAGTATCTCTGATCTCCGCCTTTCCATCACCATCAGCATCCTCGAAATACAAGACGTTTGGTGCGTCGGTCACCATGATACCATTCTTCCATCGCATTACGCTGTTGGGGAGAACAAGGTTTTCAGCAAAGACTATACTCTTATCCATTCGCCCGTCGCCATCTGTATCGCTGAGAATCTTAATTTTTCCGCTTCCGCTTTTGTCGAGAGGATATCCCGGCATCTCAACGACATAGAGTGTTCCGTTTTCATCGATCTCGATGTCAACCGGATCGCCAATAAGGGGTTCTGATGCAATGAGTTCTATTTTAAATCCGGGTTCGATCTCAAACGTCGATAGTGGATCGTTGGCGTTAGTTGAGGTTTCTTTCTTGCACCCGGACAAAAGCAGGAGCAGTGAGAAAATAAGCGGAGCGGAAATATTCTTCATAGAAATCAACCCATTGCTGGATTCGAGGGGCGACATTATTCGTTAACCGAATGTTTCCGAAGGTAAAGATTATCTATCAGATACGTGACTCCATTCACGTAAGAAATTCAGTGCTGCTGTTTATTGCTTTGCCGATGAAATAACAAGGACCCAATCTTTTTCGCCCCGGCTGTTGGTGCTTTCCTGGGTGAACTTGAGTTCGCCGGTGTTAGCAAAAGGAGATCCCTTTATTGTAGTGTATGAGCCATTTGTTGGATCAAACCAGGAAGCCGACAACTGTTTACTCATCCCACTTGTATTTACGGTGATCGTTTTATCGTGAGTCGGCGGTAGGTATGCAACTAGCAGAGACCCTGATAGGTTGGCAGCGGAAGCAACAAAGTTGGCGCTGGTATCTGATCCGCCACCCGACGTGATAAGATTCCTCATGCCGCCCAGCCCGGACGGTACAAGTTCCCACCAATGGATGGAGCGGATAAATCCATTTAGATGTTGCATGTCAATTGCACCAGGCGTATCGAGATGTTTTTTCCATGGATCTACAAACGGCCAAATGTATCCATTGCCAGCAATGTAACCACCGATAGTGCAAAGCCATCCCCACCATTGATATCTGCGAACTGGCTGGATAGCGTTTGGATTGACGCTATTGCCATCCGGACCCTCTTCGTCATAGGGTTCTTCCAGAAGGAAGGCAGGTGTCGTTGGCTCGTAGGCATATGCACGCCTGCCCAAAGCTGCGATGCTTCTGTATCCCCAATCATATGTACCATTGAGATTTATATCTTTTCCAAAATCTTTTGCATCAGAACTGTTTTGACCTGCGCTGGCTTCAGAGCTGTAAAAAATTGATTGTTGTCCCGCAACACTTTTCAATCCACGTATTAAGGCCGCTTCGACGTTTCGTTGTGAAATGGTGTAGTAACCCATGTCACCCAACAACATCCACACGATGTTCTTGTGGTTCTTGTAACGATTCGCGACCCACGCTCCATAGGCCTCACATCTTTTTTGGCCGTTGGCTATGAGATCTTCCATCCATCCCTGGTCAGTTCCCACGTACCCGACGTACGCCGGGAAAGCAAAAACGAGGATTCCCTTTGATTCACAATACAAAAGGAACTCGTCGAGATATTTCCAGTATTTTTCATTCGGAGTGGTCAGGTCAGGTGCTTCAGTCTCGATGTCCTTGTATACCAATGATCCGTTCCAGGGCGAACCGTTCAACTGCTTGAGGAAAGGGAGATCATTATCACCATTGAAAGGAGGGTGGCTGCCACGGGGATCGTGGGTGATCATTGACATTTCTATGGAGTTATAGCCCTTAGCCAACGTATTGTCAAGAAAGTATTTGTAATCCGGCACTGATTGAGAGATCATGAACCACGCAGTTCTTCCCATGATTGGGAAAGGTTTATCTTTTTGGTCGACAAGGTAACGGCTGTTCGCGCTGGCTTTCAGCGGAAACGAAACCGCGGAGTTAGCCGTGTTCGTGGATTGACCAAAGGCAAATATGGTTGACACGAAAACGTAACAACCTAAAACAAAACGAAGGAGGAACGAGGAGTTATTCATTTGTTATTTTGAAGATAAGTCTTTTTAATGATTACCGTAACACGATTTTATATTTCTAGGGGAACTCCCGTAAATCAAGTCGTTATGTATCCAGGTTTTGTCGGCTATGATGAAAGTCCTTCGTTCGAACCTTGCACTAAAGTTATCTGCTCCCGTTGAGCTAGTGGAATAACTAGCCAACTTTTCCCTATCCTGACCATAATAATTGTTGAAAAAAATAAGCAATGCAGACTTTTTTATAAAACTGCCAGAAATTTTGTAGTTGTCATTGCCACGGATTTTTGCAACCTTGATTATCAGCAAGGAATACTTCCATCATGAGAACTGTCGTTGTTTTGTTCGGTTTGTGTTTGCTTTCCCTGAGTTGTGGAAAGAAAGAACCGTTTTCAATTCTTGAACAGGATGAACCGGTTTTCATTGAGAATACGGCCTTCAATTCGTTTGAAGATCTGACTTCTCCGAAGGTTAAAGCATTTAGAGAAAAATATCATGCTTGATACCGTTTTCCACGGTGAGGAAGATGAATTCAAAAGAATGCTGATCCTACGCAATTGGATCAGGAGCGTCATACAAATCGGAGACTTTGAAGATAATTATCCCGGCGATGGATACGCTGACCGGATCGTGGATGCGGGGCTAAAGGGCCAGGGGTTTCATTGTGGTCACTACATGATCGTGCAGCATGCTGTAATGAATTCTTACGGTTATGTCACGCGATGCCTGGGTGCTGGCCCTGGAGTGAAAGGTGGTCCCGACGGTCATCACGGTATCAATGAAATATGGAGCAATAAGTTTCACAAATGGTTTTTGTCTGATGCAAAGTACAATCACCATTTTGAAAAAGATGGAATCCCGCTATCCGCGTTGGAGATCCGCGACGAGTACTTGAAAAACAAAGCAGCGGATATTGTGTTGGTCAAAGGAACATCACGGACACCTATTGAGTCAGATGGTGTTGCAAATCAGAAAGGCGAAATGATTCAATGGACAAAGGAACGGTTTGCTCAGACCTACACTTGGATTGAATGGGAATCTGGAAACAATCGGTTTACTGGTTGGCCAGAACCGGGTGATGCGATTGATCACCTTAATATGTATGCGGATGATTACTTCAAAAACAATACATGGATATGGGATAATAAACCGCATTGGGCATATAAGACAGAGTTCATGGTTCCTATTGAGGACCGAAGTGCTTTTGAATGGACACCTAATACGGTTAAAGCTGATGTAAAGATTGAAGGTGAGAAAGCAATCGTGAAGTTGCACTCGGTTACTCCCAACCTGAAGTCATATCAAATGAAACTTTCTACAGAAGGTGAATGGGCAGATGTAGCAGATTCGCTCGCGGTCGAATTAAAGACTGACAGAAATGAAATATCCTTCAGAACTGTCAACCTTGCTGGGGTCAGTGGTGTACCAAGTAAGGTAGTTGTTGCTAGAGGCAAATGAGTTATGAGTTATGAGTTATGAGTTATGAGTTATGAGTTGGGGTGTGGGCGAGAGTGTGAGTGTGTGGTGATGCGTAGATTTTACCTTTTACTACTTACTACTTACTCTTCTTACTACTTACTACTTACTACTTACTACTTACTACTTACTACTTACTACTTACTACTTACCAATTTCCCTCACTTCGAGTCCCGAAATCCCAACGCGAAAAGGATCGTAACAACAACAGAAAAAATCAACGGTACCATCCAAAACGATTGCCACTGCTCCAGCGTCGGATTGTTACTGCCATGCATAATCGAGTTGTAGATCCATCCTGAGGTTAGTGCTCCCAGTCCCTGTCCAACTCCGTAAGACACCAGAACAAAAAAACCTTGTGCTTGTGCGCGTATGTCAGCAGTTGCTCTTTTGTCAATGTAAACCTGGCTTGCAACGTACACGAAATCGTAACAAGCGCCGTGAAGTAGTATTCCCCCGATCAACATCCACACTACTGCATCTGTGGCCCCTAAGGCAAATAATGCATAACGGAGTGACCAGGCAAGAAGCCCCATGATCATCACCCACCTTATTCCCAGTTTCCTGAAGAACCACGGCATCAACAACAGGAATATTACTTCAGACATCTGGCCGAAGGTCATCTTGAATGCCGGGTCGCTGATGTTTGCTGTTTTCAGGAATACGGGCACGTAGGGAAAATATATTGCGAATGGTATGCTGATGAGCAACAATCCAATGATGAAGATGATGAAAGATGGTGAACTCAACTTTTTGAGGGCATCAATTCCGATAATATCGCGGAAGGATATTCCTTTTCCTTGTCCCTGTGGAGGAACATCCGGCAAGCGTAAAGCTGTAGAGACCCATGAGAATTCCGGCGATACCCGAGACATACATTGGCAGCGGTGTTGTGTCTCCATGCAAGAAAAAACTAACCAGGATACCAGCGACGATCCATCCAAAAGTTCCAAAAAGACGAATGATTGGAAATTCCTTTTCCTTGTCGTCTAACGAGATGGAAGGCGGTTGCTGATGCAAGTCCCACGGTAGGCATATAGCACAGCATGTGGAATAAGAGGAATAACAGGAACAATGTGGGGGATGTGGATCCCAGCAATGGTGCACAGATGACAAAGATGCCGCTTAGAATGTGCATGACGCCCATTACTTTTTGTACCGAAAAGAAGCGGTCGGCTACCATGCCCATAAAGAACGGCGAGACGATACCTCCGATGGGGCTAACCATGTAAGCGAGGTAAATGATATCACTCATTCCATGGCTTGCCATGTAATTGCCGCCCGTTGCATACCATGCTCCCCAGATAAAAAACTGGAGGAACATCATCCCCATGAGGCGCACTTTCATGAGGCTATGCATAGAATGGGCATGGCTTGTTAAGAATCAATGATGGGAGCATGAATTACACGAGGGCTGCTTTTTGTGTTCCGGTCTTTTTAACGGAAGCGATTTTGTTCAACAATTGTTTAACGTAACGCATAGCCCGTTCGGTAGCTTTATCGATCTCCTCAACTCCCATGATCTGATGATTACGTATCATCGGCAGGCAGTATTCAGAGACGAGATAGCCATCATATCCGTGTTGGTATAATCCTTCGAGAAATGCGTCGTAATTGATCTTTCCGCCGTGGAAAGGAGCGGGTTCCTGGATGATTTCGCCTTTAGCATCTTCCGTAAAATTCCAGGCTCCGTAGTGAGTGTATTGAATATATTCTGCGCATTTGTCAACCGCTTCGCGCACGTATTCTGTCTTCTGACGATCGGAGAATAACGGTACGTCCATACACAATTTCAGGTTCTTGCGGTCAATCTCTTGCAACATCGCCAATGTGTCTTCGTAACCAGGGTTCAATACCGGTGCATGATTCTGCAAGAGGATGGTAATGCCCATGTCCGCAGCGAGATCTGTAACCTCACGGATACCTGTTATTGCTCTATTCCAGACACGAAGGTCGGATGCGTTCACGACTTTGAAGTAATTTCCCCGCTCGTATGGCGCATAACTGGCAAGAGCTTCTTCGTCGTTAATAATTCCCGGCCAGGCTGCGAAGATTTTTACTTTGTCGATGTTAAGATCTTTCGCCATCTCCAGCACCATACGCATCATGGCCAGGTTGTTTTCGCGTTCCTCCATGTGACGGCTGCAAAAGTTACTCATACTTTCCAGCGCACATAATGAAATACCCTCGCCATCGGCAACTGCCTTAAGCCGTTCCCTGTCCTTTTTGGACAGGTCCAGGGGCGAGCCGATTGGTCGTTTTGTTTCAATGGCAAGAGCCTCAAAGCCCATAGCCTTTGCTTTGTGAATTTGTTGCTCCAGGGTCAATGCCTTTCCTGCATAGAACAAGCCTGAATATGTTACTGAGAGAAGCGCGAATTTCATTGATGTAATTTTTTAAGTGTTACTCAATAAACCTTAAGACGTTGAACTTACTAAAAAATACCAGAATGTCCCCAACTCAAATACACAATTGAACAATTTGACAGGACAAGCGTCGTTTATTTAGCTTGGAGCCCGTACTCGAAACAGGTGCGGGATTGGTGTGCGTATGCGTGTGCATCTTTGCCAGCAAGGACCGTTCCATATTGATCTGTATTTATTGAAGCAATTGTTGTTTTAGCATTTCGGTCCGGCCTTCAGGTCTTGACTTGATTATCGCCAGGATGAATTCAATTAGTTTCTTTTGATCGACGGAAACTTGCCCGAGGGATATGTTCAGCTCCTGAGCTCCGATCTCTTTGTTGAGTGCCGAAAAGGTCATAGCTACCTTACCCTTCTTTCTTGAAGGCTCATAGTTTGGATCGACTTCGAGACATATAAATTTCTCTCCTGAAATCGTGAGCGGGTATGCGCCCCAAATCACTTCCCAGTTAATAAATTTTTCATAAGTCGTCCGGTCAAATATTCCAAGCTCATTGATTATGATCTGCGGTCGTCTGTCAAACAAGTGGAACAACCCAATTGGATATCCGAGTCCGAAGAAACAAACGTTAAACCATCCAATCCATTTAGGTGTATCCTTACCCGTTAGAATAAAATAGCCACCCACGACAAAGATGGAGCAGAGCAACATCAGTTTTATTGCTCTCCATGGAGACTTGTATAGTTTGATGTCGGTCACGTACGCAAACTATTTTGAATGTGCTTCACCTCTGCGCCACAACGGTGTAAAATCGGAAGCTGGATATGTTTTTCGTGGTGTCACTACACGTCCGTTCTATTATTATTCTTTTTCCGCCAGATGGTTCTTTCGACTGATACATTTTCAATCTAATCTGACATTCCTCGCTACCACCAACAAAACTGAACGAGCTGTCCTTTTCAATCTGCTTTAGACTAACTGTTCCATAGTCAAGGGGCAATCCGTAGTAATCCTTCATGAGCTCAATCCGGTAAGTGAATTTGTTTTCTTCAGTTCTTTTGAGCAGCATGATGATCCTGTCTTTACCCAGGCCGCTCAGGAACTCCCACTCTGTATTCAATGGAAACGCAGCCAGTGGGTCGGATACTTTTTCTGATGGTCCTGAACCTGAACAGGCAATCAAAAAAATGATAAAGGGAATGTGTTTCATGTCTGCCGGATAGAGGTGCTAATTTACGAGAAGATGGAAAAGAATGAGGAATGAGGAATGAGGAATGAGGAGATGAGGAAGGTGAGAAGATGAGAAGGTGAGGAGATGAGAAGGGTAGGATGGTATGGTTGAATGAGAATGTGAGGAAGAAAGGACAGATTTCATGGATGCTAGTTTGAAAAGGAAACGGCCCTGCATTTCGAATCCCAAAGGGATTCAAGCTTAATAGCCCGGACCCCGATATATCGGGGCGGTTCAGTCGCAAAATTAATTACCGGAACCCCGAAGGGGTTGAACAGGAATTCTGAAGAATGATCAATGGGCTGCACACTAACTTCGTTTATCGTTCAACTACCGGCCTTGGTAGAACGGGTGCAGCGTTCACGATCATCCACCGAAAGAAAATCAAGCCCACGAATAATAATTAGGTAGCCAGGAAACAATTGAATAACCTTATCTTGGTATAAATATCCAATTAACAAGACACCTCAATTATAATATGATTTCAATTGCAACCATCAGGCTACGTCAGGCTGCGTTAGTGTGCCTTGCATTCCTGGCTTTCTCTTGTGAGAAAAAAAATAACAATAACATTTTATTGGTTGAAAACTCTGATCTGAAAGTAAATGAAACAACCCCGAAGCGGACACTGGCACAACAGTCTGCGGATACATTCCGGCTAAACATAGGTAGTGACGCTTTTGTTTATGGTCTGGCTGATCAGATGACTGTCGACCTGGTTGTGGAGGTATACGATCCAAATAAAAAGAAGATCGGCACTTACGATGGGCCTTCCCGTGGAGATGAACGATTTAAATTTACTACAAACACACCGGGCATACATCGCATTGTTGTTTCGCCATTTGAACATGGTAGCGGTGACTATACACTAACGATCAACGGTGTCGAGGCGATTGCGACTGATCCGGAAAAGCTTGCTGATCAGATTGTCTCCGCAGCCTTGAAGGAGGGTGAGACACCTGGCGCGACCGTTGCCGTACAACGCGATGGAAAGATCGTTTTCAGCAAGGGTTATGGCTACGCGGACCTTGAATACGGAATAAAGAATACTCCGTCGACGATCTTTCATGTCGCTTCCGTGTCGAAACAATTCACCGCATTTGCAATAGCAATGTTAGCTGACCAGGGTAAGCTTAATCTCAACGATGATATCCGCAAATACCTTCCGGAGTTACATGATTTCGGATCGGTCATCACGATTGAACATCTGGTACACCACACCAGCGGACTACGTGATCAGTGGAGCCTTCTTATGATGGCGGGATGGAGGCTGGACGATGTGATCACAAAAGATCAGATCATGCGAGTGCTTAGCAGACAGACCGATCTCAATTTCAAACCAGGAGATGAAATGGTGTATTGCAATTCGGGCTACACACTTATGGCTGAGATCGTCAGCCGGGTTACAGGGGAAACATTTTCCGACTGGTGTAAGAAGAATATTTTCGACCCGTTGGAAATGAAGAGTACGCTTTTTTATGATGACCATGAAAAGATCGTCAAGAATCGCGCTTATTCTTACTATGAAGTACCCGAGGGCTTCAAGAAATCGGTGTTGAGCTATGCTAATGCCGGAGCGACAAGTCTTTTTACAACGGTGGAAGACCTTTCACTATGGGCAGTAAATTTTGAAACGATGAAGGTTGGAAATAAGAATGTGATGGACATCATGAACCGGAAATTTGTCCTTAACAACGGTGACACTATTCGTTATGCATTTGGTCAGGGCATCCAGGAGTATAAGAGCCTTATGTCGTACAGTCATGGCGGTGCGGATGCCGGTTATCGAACCTTGCTCCTGCGTTTTCCTGATCAACATTTTTCCGTTTGTGTATTAAGCAACCTCGCGTCCTTTGAGCCGGGCGGATTAAGTTATGAGCTCGCTAATATCTACCTGGCTAAAGAGTTGAAAGAAAAACCGTCGCAAGTTCCTCCACCGCCGCCATCGAAAGAAGAACCTCCTTTCGATCCTGCAAGCGTCAAGCTTTCAGAATTCACCGGGCGGTTTTATAGTCCGGAGTTGGAAACCTTTTACACTCTTGAAATAAAGAATGATACACTAGTTGCACATCACCAGCGTCACGATGATCTTAAGCTGGCACCGTACAAGAAGGATGGTTTTACGACGAATTTTTTAGGAAATCTTGAGTTTACGCGAAACGGAAAGGGGCAGGTTATCGGGATGAAGGCTTCTAATGGGAGGGTGAGGAACTTGGTATTTAATAAGGAGTGAGGAGATGAGAAGATGAGGAGATGAGGTGAGAAGGAGTGAGAATGATGAAGATGAAATGAGACTAAAGAAGGTGCAGAGTTAGTGAGGAGAAGTGTGGGTGAGAAAATTCTTGGCCGTAAAAGATGGCTCAAACACGTATGAATGATTATCGGGAAATGATTTGAAGGATTTAAAAGTTAACTTCTGTTCATTGATCCGTCAGGATCTCTGAAAGTTCGAATGCTAATAAGTGACGCGCAGCGTGACCGCCAGAAAAAAACGTTTGGGCCGAAAAGCAAATGTGGGTTGAATAAAGTACTTGTGGTAACCCCCCTTCGGCAGTTCGCTGAGTGTTTGCAAAAAAGAAAAAACCGAAAACGGAATCCTGCGCGTATCCGCGTCCGGCACCATAGCCAACGAATATCTCGTATGATATTCGTTGTTGTGACCAAAATATCCCAATGCTAACTCAGTGGATTGATGCCGGCGATAAGTATTGTTCACGCGCTGTGCCCGGTTGTTTGCATACATTCCGTCCCACCGTAATTCCGACATGATCCGTTAATGCGTAGGCTGCATTTATGTTGGCACCATTTCCAAATGATGCACTGCCTTGAAACTCACCCCTGCCTGTCATCAGCGGAGTATTGCGAAGACTTGAAACATACACGCTCGCGCAAGAGCAGCAGCGAAGTATTAATAAACCGGCAATGACACTGTGAACACGAACAGTTGTGCCATTGGTACCAGTACAAATTGATTGTATTGTCATTCTTTAAACTTAATCCTGAATCTAGGATTTTGTACAAGAATGGACTAGCAAATTCCTGCCAAATAGGATAAGAGTTCCTGCGATCGTTGCGGCTCACTCTCGCGCCCTCACACCCTCACACCCGCACCCCAACTCCTAACTCCTACGCAATTCTTAACTTCAACATAACTCATAACACTCCAAATCAACACTTTTATTACCCGCCAACCATTTCGAATTCTATTAAAAACACTATTTTAGATAATCGCTACCCTCGATTTTAATTTTCCAACACCTTAAACCAGAGCCACTATGATCAAGAAAATCCTTCTAGTCATTGTATCAATCATTCTACTCGCCGTTATCGGCCTGTATATTTATGTGCAATCGTCATGGGATAAAACCTACGACTGGCCAGGCCCCTCACTCAAAACAAGTACCGACTCCGCGGTGATCGCCCGAGGTAAGTATTTGGTGGAAGGTCCGGCCCATTGCAGCTCGTGTCATATTTCGAATTTTGCCGATATGATTGCCGGCGACCAGGGACAAACAGTAGCATTGAAGGGTGGAATAAGATTTCCCATGGGTCCGCTGGGTGCCATGTACACCCGCAACCTTACACCTGATGCTTCCACAGGACTCGGTCGATATACAGACGAACAAGTATTCCGTATGATGCGCCATGGATCCGCCCAGATGGTACAGCCTCGATGCCTGTACTAATGCCGTTCTGGAAAATGGCCGATGATGACCTTGTTGCTATTGTATCTTATTTGCGATCAGTTGCTCCTGTGGAAAATAATGTTCCAGCAAATGACTGGACATTCGTCGGTAAAGCCGTGCGTGCATTAACCCCGACATTCCAACCCATCGAGGATCCGGATGCTCCTGCCGTTGCACCGCCCATGGCGGCAACTATTGAACGCGGTGAATATCTCGCGCACTATGTGACCAACTGCGTGGGTTGTCATACACAACGCGACATGATGACTTATCAGGCTACGGGTCCTGAGTTTGCCGGCGGCATGGAATTCGAGCCCTGGCCTGAGTTTTGTGAATATATTAAGGCTGATCCTACCCTCTGGATCAAAACACCCAATATCACTCCAGATCCCAACAGCGCTCTCGCAAATTATAAGACACCGGAAGAATTTATTGCCCGCTTTAGAAAAGGCAGGATCATTAATATTTCTCCGATGGACTGGGGACCTTTTTCACGTATGAGCGATGAGGATATCACCGCGATATGGATGTATCTCAATAGCCTGGAGCCGGTGGCGAAGGACGTGGGGGAGTTGATGTTTAAGAAGGAATGAGGAATGAGGAATGAGGAATGAGGATATGAGAAGAAGAAAGGTACTTAGAGTGTTGTGCCTTTTGCGTGAAATGTTAGTGTTGAGTGTTTTTGGAAACCCTACCGTCCTCCGACTCAGAACACTCGACATCTCTTTAACACGTGTTGCATATTTAAAAACTATACACTTGAGCAATTCGGCGATATGAACAATACTTTAGCATTGTTTTGCATAAACTTAAAAGAAAAAAAGCAAGTGAATTTAAATCACTTATCAACTAATTTCCGGAGAATTTCTTCGGTAATGTTTTAGAAAAACGTAGAATTTAATGTCAATATTCCTTGTAGTAGGAAGAAATTCACTTTTTGGTGTAGACGCAATCTGAATTTGATGACAAACCGAATGACGGAATTTTTGCAATTGTCTGGACAGCATTGTCAGGACCACTTATGTCACTTGTTTCTACGTTGACAATTTGAATTTTTTCAAAGCTTCATTTAGTCTTGCGACTCAAATGTAACATGAAATGGCGCGATTATGACTACGGTCAACAACACAAGCTATATGCATTGCCTAAGTTTCGGTTATTTAACTTTAAAAAGGCAAACGCCTCATAGCAAGACGTTAGATTAAGAATTAAGAGTGCAGACAAAAAAAATTCAATTAAAAAACTTTGATGAAGAAATCAGAGAAGCTTATAGCCAGACGAAATGCCATTGTTCCGGAAGGTATGGGCATGTATAGTCCATTGACAATCTCATCAGGTAAAGGTGCGACCATAACTGATGTTGATGGAAAGGAATACATTGATTTTGCAGGAGGTATAGGTGTATTAAATGCTGGCCATTGTCCAAAGCCTGTTGTTGATGCCATTGTAAAGCAATCAAAGCAATTTGTTCACGCCTGTTTTCCAGTAGCCATTTATGAGCCCTATGTTGCATTATGCGAGGAACTTGCGAGGATATTCCCCCATGGTAAATCCACGAAAGTTATGCTCACGAACTCTGGAGTTGAAGCTGTTGAAAATGCCGTAAAGATTGCTCGCCAGGCTACCGGAAAGCAAGGCATTATTTGCTTTACAAGCGGGTTTCATGGTCGCACATTACTCGGCATGTCGCTCACGTCAAAGACAGGGTATAAAATTGGCTGCGGCCCCTTTGCGTCAGAAGTATATCGCATTCCGTTCCCTGATTATTATAAGCGAAATGACGGTATGTCGATTGACGCTTTTGTTAATCGTGAATTAGCGGCATTTGAAAATTATTTACATGACATGGTAGATGCTTCTAATGTGGCAGCTGTAATTATGGAGTTAGTGCAGGGTGAAGGGGGTTTTGTGGTGGCACCTAGAGAATACGTTATTGGACTTCAGCGCATTTGCCGATCAAAAGGGATATTGTTAATCCTTGATGAGGTACAAACAGGTTTTGGACGCACAGGAAAATGGAGTGCTTATGAGCACTATGGTGTTGTTCCGGATATCTCTACCTGGGCCAAATCCATGGGAAGTGGCATGCCCATAGGTGCTGTAGTTGGCCGCGCTGAAGTGATGGACAAAACCACAAAAGGAACCCTCGGGGGCACCTACCTGGGTAACCCGGTAGCATGTGCGGCCGCATTGGCTACCATTCAATATATGAAAGACATTGATATCAATAAGAGGGCTGAAAAAGTCGGAAAAATTGTAATGGACTTTTTTAACAAACTTATGGGAGAATGTAGTGCTATCGGAGATGTACGAGGCCTCGGTGCAATGGTGGCATTTGAGCTGGTAAAGGGCAAAGATCCTGAAAAACCCGACTCGGATTTATGTAAAGCGCTAATCCTGGCTTGCTCAGCAAAAGGGTTGCTTATTATTAGCGCAGGCACCTCGGGCAATGTGATACGAATGTTAAGTCCATTGATCATTTCAAGAACGCAATTATTAAAAGGACTTAATATTATCCGTGACGAATTGTTACGACTGGCTAAACAGCAGATTGTATGAACAAAACAGGTGTACTTATTTGGGTTGGAATTCTTGCACTAGTCATTTCCACAAAGGCACAATCCTCGCGGCCCCGCGCCAGAGACTTAGGTATTCCTTTTAACGGAACTCCGGGAAAGTACAATGCCATCACGGATGTGGCGGGAGTTGAAGTGGGATACAAAACACTTATTGAAGGCAGTGGCAAGTTAGTCGTTGGCAAAGGGCCTGTACGAACAGGCGTAACCGTAATTTTTCCGCGAGGAAAAAATTCAATGGACCGAGTTTTTGCTGCCTGGTATACGCTGAACGGGAATGGCGAGATGACTGGTACGACATGGGTGAAAGAATCTGGTGGTTTAGGTTCTCCGGTACTCATTACCAATACCCACAGTGTCGGTATTGTTCGTGATGCGGTGATCGAATGGTACATGAAAAAATTAAAACAAAGTGATTACGCCGGTGATGTGAGCCTTCCTGTAGTGGCAGAAACGTGGGACGGGTATTTAAACGACATCAATGGTTTTCATGTGAAGAAGGAACATGTGTTTGAAGCAATGGAGGGTGCAGCTAGTGGTCCCGTTAAAGAAGGCAATGTAGGTGGCGGCACGGGAATGGTGGCGCATCAGTTTAAGGGTGGAACAGGAACATCATCACGGAAACTTGATAAAGATTTGGGAGGGTATACAATAGGAGTCCTTGTTCAGGCAAATTATGGGACCCGGAGGTTATTGACTATTGCCGGTGTGCCGATCGGTAATGAAATTTCAGACTTGATGCCAGTAATTAAACGTGATACTGACCAGGGATCAATAATAGTCGTAGCAGCAACAGATGCTCCATTGCTACCGCATCAGCTTGAACGAATTGCTAAGCGGATTCCACTGGGCATTGGTGTCATGGGTGGACGGGGAGGAAACTCGTCAGGAGATATTTTTATTGCTTTTTCAACCGCAAATCCGGAAGTAGCAAAAAATGATGGCATTGTTCATTTGGAAATGCTACCCGACGAAAAAATTAATCCGCTTTTTGAAGCGGTAGTATCGGCCACGGAAGAAGCTATTGTTAATGCATTGATCGCAGCTGAGACGATGGAGGGAATTAATGGGAATAAAGTGTACGCAATTCCGCATGACCGTTTGGTATCTGTTTTAAGGAAATACAACAGGATAAAGTAGAGTCGGTGAATTAAATAGGGTCTGCTGAAAAAGTATAATAATCTTAAAAACCTTAGTTCCCATCGTTTAAAAGCAGGTTCTCAGGGAACTTGTATGAAGTAAAAATGCATAAAAACTTAAAGTAAGCCCAAAAAAGCTTTGCACTTGAAATGCATCTCCCGCAGATCGTCGCGGATCTATAATACCGCAGAAAAATCGCAGAAAAAGTTTTCAGCGCAAATCTGCGGGCGTTCGATCAGCGAAATTCTGCGGGAAAAAAATGATATAACTTTTTCAGCAGACCCTAGTTACCTGGGAATTACCGGTAAAATAATCCGTGAAGGATATTTTTTTGAATGATGGATCGTGTTGGTAGCCGGTACAAGATTTTTTTCTGTCGCAATCTCCGTTCCAGTATTTGGGTTGGGATCATAATGGGGTGCTTTACTGCTGGTAATGTACACCTGAATGCGATGGCCTTTCTTGAAGAGATTTGATGTGTACACCTGTCCGAAACGAATCTTATATACTTCACCGGGTCTCATCAGTTCTTGTTTTTCTAAACTGCTGCGATAGCGCATGCGTAGATATCCTGCATCCAATCCATGTAGGTTAATAGATTTTCCATCAGGGAATACATCACAAAGGGTGAATGAGAAGTCAGTATCCTTTGCTGTTGAGCTTACAAAAAATTCTGCCACGATTTCACCGGTTACTTCGATATCTGTTTCTATAGGATCCGAAGTAAAAACAATAACATCACTTCGTGATTCCACTTCACGTTGATCATAGGGATAGGATTTTTCATATGACTTATCCCAAAAAGGGTTAACAGGATCGAACACATAGGAGCTTGACTTTTCTCCTTGAGATAATTGTGCCACCAATTCGCCCTCATCTTTATTGGTACCAGGATGTTGCAAATAGTATGGAACTTGAACAGCGCGCAAAAGTGGCCACTCGCTTTCAGTGTGCCATTTATTTTCACCCATAGTAAAAATACTTACAGGGGGTAAAGAATCTTTCTTATCGGCAGATCCCGCTCTCACGTCTTCTTTAAGCTGAACATCAAACCATCGGAGCAGTTCAGCATCGAAATCAATACCAGCATTTGCGCCAAAGTCAACCTCACCAAAAACCGTTTTGCGGGTATTGAGCGAAGTGTGATTCCATGGCCCAAGAATTAAAATGGTTTCAACTTTAGCATTTGAAGTTTCCGCTTCGTTCTTCATTTTGTTAAATGCGCGGGTAGCGCCTTCGGGACCGTACGCAGCATCGTACCAACCACTTTCTAAAAATACCGGGTTTCTGAATTTCGAAAAATCACTTTCCATGTTCAAAAAATCCCACCAAGGTGATAAGTTGGGATGCTTTAACCATTCATAATATTCAGGTGCATATTTTCTTAAGAGGGGTAAATCGATGAGCGGCCTGTAGTTATACCACTGTTTGCGTTCAGTCTTATTCCATTGTTCCGTTGTGGTGTTATCGTGCCAGGGGCCGGAAGAATCATTGGCCCGTCTACGTTTGTCACCAAAAATGTAGGGCATAAACCAATCAATCCACGGGTGTGAGAAAGCTCCACCAAAGTACATGAAATGATGACTGCCAATTGGAGTCATTTCAGGTGCTGCCGCAGCCAGATGTGGTGGCACTTGCGACATTGCCTGCCACTGTACAACACCAGGATAGGATCCACCATATGTGCCAACCTTTCCGGTGCAGTACGGTTGTTGGGCGGCCCATTCGATTACATCATACCCATCTTTCTTTTCATTCCGGTAGGCTTCAAATTCACCTTCACTTCGAAACCGTCCGCGTACATCAACCAATAGTACAGCATAGCCCTTCTTCGCAGCTTTCAATGGCAACGTTGCAGATGAATCATAATCATCGGCTCCATATGGTGTACGATAAACAATAACAGGAAATTTTCCTTCCTGATCGGGCCGATATAAAATAGCACCCAGTTTAACACTATCCCGCATCGGGATCATGACTACTTCGCGAATGATATTTAATGAGTGTTGTGCGAAAGCAGACACCCCTGCAAAAAATAAGAAACAAATGAGAACTTGTTTTTTTATATTCATCAACACTTGTAGAGCCGTTAATCGTTAATCGTTATACGTTAATCGTGGGTGTGGGTGCGGATGTGTTTTACCGCGGAGCCCCTTATACCCTTATACCTTACCTTATACTCTATACCCTTATATAGGCATAACATCACTTAAGTAGATTCTGGTAAAAGTTTTTTGCTTTTGCAATATCATTCATTACTGCTTCTCGCTCAGTCTCATTACGATAGGGTAGACCGTTGGCTTTGCTCTCCACCCGGTTTACCCATTTCAGAAAATAGGTAGCAGCATTTTTTTGCTGAGGATTTTGTGATTTACCTATTATATAAACCGGATTGGTACTGGCATATGCATATAAATCAGGAAGGTCATGATGAGCTTTTTCATTCCAGGCTCGAAGTAATAACCAACCGGAGCCTTTAACTTTAATAGTACCTCTCACATCTGCAGTTGTCAAGTTGCCGGATAATGTGTGCCTGGCGATCACCTCACCATTCCAGATTACTTCAAAGTGTTCAATTGGAACATGACTTCTTAAGAGTGCTGTATATGAAAGCGTTTGCCCTTTGGAAGAAAGAATGATGCTATCTCCAGCACTTTTGCCTTCCACTGTAAAATCTATTATAGGTGCATTCGTAACAAAACTTTTTCCCTCTGTCATTTTCTTGAGAAACTTATTGTGATCCAGCTGCCCTTCACCTTTTACATACACTCGATTGACACCCACCGGTCCGCGCAGGCTGGCATGGTTTGTCATGGCATCTGTTCCTGCCCCTGCCGGAAGATGCAAGCCGGCATTTAATAACTGATACCATACTGTTTCTGATGCTTTATGATCAGAGAAGCCAACCAATTCGTAGTAATCAATTTTTCCAAGCGCAGCATCAATGGGTAATTCATTAAACAAGGAAGGTGCTTGATCAGGGAAAATTTCAGATTGTTCAAATGGATGTACATAACCGACTAAGGCATTCTGCTGATGTGCTCGATCTGCTATAAAACTATTATGTGGGAATAGACTCTCAACAGCTGTTTTAGGGTAGCCGGAATAACCAGGAACGATTAGATGATCATGAAGATTCAATAATCCCAAATGGCCCCAAAGGCTTGTATGAAATTCCTGCGCGTGCAAAAGTATGGCTTTATCTGTTGATGATTTATCCGGTGCAGGCGTGAAGTAGTTGACATCCGGAACCCGTTGTTCTTTATTTACAGCCAGATTAAAAACAAAATTCAGATCTTCTGCCTCGGCCTGAAAGATCAACCTTTCGGGTGTGGATTTGTAATGCCCTCCATAGTTCATGTGCACATGCAAATCACCGCTCCACCAGTTGCCAAAGGCCGGAGGAACTTGTTTTTTTAAAACGATTGTAACCTGATTTGATAGATCATTTGCGGCCGACTACCTCCGTTTTTATCAGTTCATACTGCGGACCATGTGATACTTCAATCTTGATTTTATCTTTGGGTACTGTAATACTCTCTGACCCTTTCGTATGGAAGTAATGTGTTTCAAACCGATTGTGTTGCGGATAGCGTGAATCATCTGCATGAATCCATGTGTTTTGAGGGGCGTAAAACTTTCCGCGACTATCAATTACACTCATTCTTGCAGGTAATACACTTCCATTTTCATCAGTCACCTTGACGATTAATTGGGTTCGGGGTTGTTTGTACTGAAGGTCTTTTATTTTTACCTCTTGCTGCCCTCCATCAAACGCATCGACTAACCAAAGCGATGTATTTCCATCACGGTTAGATATGAAAGCAATCTTTGTCCCATCGGGTGACCACCGTGGGAAGGCGTTGTCAAATTCTCCGTAGGTTAATGGAATTGGGTATCCGCCTGCTGATGGCAATAGCCATAACTGATGCCAGTTACGACCGAGGTAACTGCTATAAACCATGCGGGTACCATCAGGTGAGATGTCAGGCGTCGTCCGCCAGTTTGTTTCTTCATGATGGATGGTCTTTATTTCCCTTGTTCCAAGACTCATCATGACAATATCTCCTGTGCCGTGTGCAATTTCTTTATTGTAGATGAAAAAAATGTTCTTGCCATCTCGCGACCAGGTTGGATTAATAGCATGGTCATAAGCGCTGTAATAATATCGCGCTGTTTCGCTTTTTCTATCAGGTGTTAAGCAGGTGATTTCTGAAAGTTTGTTTTCATAGAGTCTGCCTGTAAACAACGAAAAATTCCGTACGCCATCAGTGGATGTAAAAACGATCCTGCTACCATCGGGTGACCACCGCGGCTCCAGGTTTACTGCTTTGTTGCGCGTTAGGGGTGTAGCATTCCCGCTACTTAACTCAAGCAGCATCAGTTCGCAGGACGAACCATCATATCGAACAAAGATAATGGACTTCCCATCGGGCGACCAGTCGGGTTGATAGTCATAACCAATGTCATCCGTGAGTTGTATGGCCTTTTCGTCTCCAGTCCCTTGTTTCCACAAGCTTCCGCCCATCGAGTAAATTAATTGTTTCCCATCCGGTGACCAGGTTGCAGAAGAGGGCCCGCTGGTGAGTTGTGGTAAATAGAGTTCTCTATAATAATAATTATGCGGGAGCTTAATTTGATCCAAAACAGGTACTCGTTGCGCAGACAAGCACAACGGTAAATAAAAAAGTAAAGTGCTGATAATTAGTCTAACGTTCATGGACCAATCCATTTATACCAAACATTCATATCCTCCAATCCGGAGTAAATAAAACAATTGTTAATCATTTGTCCAGCATATGTATATCCAAGCTGATAGAATGCCTTGTTCATGCCATATGACTCGGAGCGGGCTATCGTGTAAAGACAATATATTTTTTGAGTTAATAATACTTCTTCCAGCTTGCTGAGAAGTTTCTTCATATGTCCTTTACCCTGAGCCTCCGGTAAGGTTGCACAATCTGTCAGCTCAGCATTGGAATACTTCCTGTTGATTTCGGCTGATGCTACGCTGATGATTTTATCCTGTTCGCGAATGACTACGTATACAGTTCCTTCCTCCATCGTCTTCCTAACATAATCGGAGTGATCCAAAGGCGTTGGATAAACTTTGAATATGGAAGCGTAAATAGTTGCCAGATCATTGGCGTCTTCAGGAGTAGCCAAAGAAACCAGTTGAGTATTGGTTTTGTTCGATGCAATTCGTTCCTTTAGTAGCTTCTCAAGAATTGTTTGCTCATCAGATTGTTTTGTATTAGTGCTGCGTGTTTCGGATAGATACTTTACAATGAAGTGCATGTCCATTCCATTAAAATATCCTTTGACAAACGCTTCGTTCAAAAAACCGTTTGCCAGAAAAAAAGCAAGTTCTGGTGCGCGTGCTTTAATAATTAATTTCTCTGTCCAATCGGGTGTAGATTCCGAGATCAACTCCAGCACTCCATTTTGATCGCCTGAGTAGTCATCAATCCGGACCCTTTTATTAAAGTGGTCAGTATAAACTGTGATACTGGCTCTGCCATTTTTTATTTCAGAAGTCACAGATTATTCTTTAGCATGAACGCCACACCATGTTGTAAGCATAAGTGCAAATAATTTAGCTGCCTGTATCACTTCCTTAATTTCAATAAATTCGTTTGGATAATGAGCCATTTTGGTTTCACCGGGCCCAATGATCAGTGTTGGAATGCCACCCACTTTACCCAGCAATCCTCCATCGGTTCCCCAGGGAGAAGCTTCAACTTTTATTTTACGTTGATAGAGCTTCTCAAAATTCTCTTGCATCAGTTGGGCAAATGGATGGGTATTCTCCACTGCATTCGGCACCCATTGGCCTCCAAAAAATTCAACTTTGGCTGGATGACTTTTGAGCCAGTCATCGTTTGAACATACTTCAGCAATATGATTGATTAACTCATTCCTTACGTCTTGCATGATTTCATGTGGGCCGACCCCGATTCTACCCTCCAACGTAACTACATCCGGAACAGAAGAGGGCCATGAACCTCCCTGAATTTTCCCTACGTTGATCGGCAACGGAATTGGAATGTGGCTGTACAACGGATCGGTAATAGCGGCATTCCGTTTTTTCTCCAGAGCTAAAATGCCCTGATGAATTTTCCATGCCTGCTCAATCGCTGATACGCCTTCATAACGTGTTCCGCCATGGGCAGATAATCCTTCTATCGTTACACGGAACCACATGGAGCCTTGCTGTTTGATGAACAACTTCATGTTGGTAGGTTCCGGAATAATGGCAGCATCTGCCCTATACTTGCGCAGCAATGTGGCCAGTGTTCCAACACCTCCTGATTCTTCTTCAATGACCGAGTGAAAAATAACATCACCTTTTAATTTCAATCCGCTTTTAATAGTCGCTTCCAGGGCTAAAAGCAAGGCTACATTTCCTCCCTTCATATCAGTAGTTCCTCGTCCAAACATTTTTCCATCTTCAATTACACCTGAGAACGGATCGTGTCTCCATTTCGTACGATCACCTTCCGGGACTACATCAATGTGGCCGTTTAAGATAATGGATTTACCGCCGCCCGCGCCTCGTAATACACCCACCACATTGGGGCTTCCCTCATAGGAATTCCGGGAAGGAACAAAATACTCACTGGTTGAAAGTTCTTCATAAGAAGGATCCCAAATGTCAACTTCCAATTGAAGTTCATTTAATTTCTTAACAACAATTTCCTGAACCCCTTTTTCATTTCCCTGCACACTGGGTTGCTGAATTAGTTTTTGCAACAATGAAATTGCATCATCAGCATGCCGGTCAATGTAGTTTTCAATTTGTTGTTGATGATCGGCCATGATTATAGGTTGATGGTAAAATCAGCTTCGGTATTATTCTTTACATCCTCCACTGTACATCCAGGCATGAGTTCATCGAGATAAAATTTATCGGAAACAGAGAATACCGCCATATCGGTGATGATTTTCTTGACGCAGTGATAGGTAGTAATTGGCAATGTACATTTCTTAACAATTTTTGGGCGACCATCTTTTTCGCAATGCGTCATTAAGGCGATGAGGTTTTTTGCGCCATACGCCAGCTCCATAGCGCCACCGACTCCCGGTACTCGCTTTCCTGGAACAATCCAATTCGCCAGGTCGCCTAGTTCGCTCACCTGCAATGCACCTAAAATAGAAACATCAATGCAACCCCTACGTATCATGCCAAATGCCACTGCACTATCAAAGTAACTTGCCCCCGGTAAGATTGTTACCGGATATCCTGCTGCGTTGCTCAGGTTGCCATCTGAATTGGAGGTTGGTGTCGGGCCCATTCCAAGAATTCCATTCTCAGCCTGAAAGATCACTCGCACGTTCTTATCCAGAAAGTCGGGAACCAGCGATGGTATCCCAATTCCCAGATTTACTATCATTCCATCTTTTACTTCGCGGGCTGCTCGCTGCGCGATGATTTGTCGGGCATCTCCCATATCCATTTCCAGTTATAACCTTTCGAAGGCACAATGTATTTTACATAAATTCCGGGCACAACAATTTCTTCAGGATTCAACTCACCTATCGCTACAATTTCATCTGCCTCAGCAATGGTTATTTTACTTGCCATTGCAACATAAGGATTTGTGTTACGGGCCGTTTTATCGAACACAAGATTTCCAAAAGTGTCCGCCTTCTTCGCGTAAACAATACTCACGTCTCCAGTAACAGGGGCCTCGTACAAATATTCTTTGCTCCCAATTTTTATGATTGGCTTGTCGTACTCCAGTTGTGTTCCTTTACTGAGTTCCGTTAAAAATCCATTTAAGCCAACACCACCATTGCGAATACGTTCCACTAAAATCCCTTGTGGTGAGAACTCTACTTTTAATTTTCCCGAGGTCATCAATTCGCCTGCTATGGGATTGGAACCGATGTGAGATGCTACTAAGGACACTGCTCGCTCCAGGCAAATAAATTTTCCGATACCAATCCAGGGAAATCCTGCATCATTGCCAATGAGTTTTACATCTTTCACCCCTGTTTCAATAAGACAGTCAATTAAACCCGGAGGTGTGCCCACCCCTCCAAACCCTCCAAAGAGTAGTGTCATCCCATCGAAGAATTGAGTCTTAACAAAATTGTAATCGGTTACTTTATCGAAGATGTGCATGGTTCTCGTTTATCTCGCGTGAATGAATCTTATGTATTTGGTAACGCTTATGCTCTTCCAACAGGGACTTAGGTACGATATTTTTTAAGTTGCTACTTCATTCAATGATTTACTTAATTTCTCAATGAGCTCATCAACCTGGCTTTTAGTGATGATAAATGGAGGGGAAATCAAAATTCCATTTTCATCCTTTCCCTCTTTTCCTCCCACAGACGGATATACAAGCAAGCCATTCTGAAAGCATCGTTCAATCAGTTTAGCTTGAAATCCTTCAACACCGGGATCAAACTCCATTCCCATCATCAATCCCTTTCCACGCACAATCTGGACAATTGAATTTTTTCTTTTCAGACTCTTCCAGTGACTCCTTTAAAAGGGCACCCATTTCATTCACATTCTTTAATAGATTATCTTCCTCGACTACCTGAAGTACTTTTAGTGCTGTTGCGCACGATAGCGGGTGACCACTGTAGGTATGACCGCTCATAATGAGCCCGCCGCCATTTTTTATCGGTTCAAGAATTTTATCAGTCATTAAGGTTGCGGCAATGGGAGCGTAGCCTGCACCCAGGCTTTTTCCTACAGCCACAATATCAGCAAGTGTATCCCAATGTTCAAGACCAAACCATTTTCCGGTTCTGCCCAGCCCTGTCATGACTTCATCGGCAACAAAGAGAATATCATGTCGCTCGCACAAAGCCTTGAATTTTTTATAATATTCTTCCTGAGGTGCCAGTGCTGTACCAGCAGCCCCAACCATAGGCTCCGCAATAAAAGCGGCAATTTTTGTGGCTCCGATTTCTTGAATAACTTTTTCAAATTCATTCACTTGTATTTCAAGCGAGTCGATCTCTAAATCAGCCGAAAGTAATGGGTATTTTTCCAGCATGCTTTCAAATCGCTGTCTGCGTAGCGCGTGTCCCGACAGTGAAAGGGCTCCCATGGTTATACCATGATAACTTTTACAGCGGGTAATAAAATGTTTTTTATCGGGTAACCCTTTTTCCTGCCAGTACTGCAGTGCAATTTTCATTACTGTTTCTATGGCCTCTGTTCCGCTATTCACAAAAAAAGTATGCGTCAGACTTTTTCCTGGTGACAATTCAAATAATTTGGTGGCTAGTTGCTCAGCTTCCTCTGAAGCAAACTGAGAACGATAAACAAACTGAAGTTTATCGAGCTGATTCTTGATAAAGGATAGAACCTTTTCATGTGAATGACCCAACGAACAGGTAACGGCTCCCGATGAGCCATCAAGATAGGACTTTCCATGCTCGTCATAAATATAAACCCCTTTAGCTTTAACAGCTTTAATATAGGTTTTATTTAATAGCGGCTGTATGTTGTGCACGCGTAAATGAAATGCGGTGAAAGATAATGTGATTTAAGATATTATGGTACCTTATACAATAATAATGAATTTTATCAAATGAAGATCAAGTCGTTCCCTAGTGCTATCACGATCGTTGTTATGTTCATAGTTTTTGCGGGAATACTTACTTATATCATTCCGAAGGGACAATACCAGCGTGTGATTGATCCAACCACGAACCGCGAAGTGGTTGTACCGGGTTCCTATAAACTCGTTGACGCTCGTCACCTTTCTCCATTTGAAATTCTAACATGCATTCCTCGCGGCATTGTTAATGGAGGTGAAGTGGTAGTGCTAATTTTTCTTGTAGGTGGCTGCCTCTACATTGTTGATAAGACAGGCGCATTAAAAGCAGGTGTTGCGGCACTTACTTCCAAAGTGAAGGGAAAAGAAGAAGTAGCATTGGTACTGGTTGGACTTTTGTTTACCGTGGGTGGAGCCACTGAAGGGTTACAAGAAGAGATCATTCCCCTTATACCCATTCTTCTTGTATTGACGCGTAATCTTGGTTACCCGTCAATGGTTACGATTGGAATCAGTTATGGCGCAGCTGTTATTGGATCGACATTTAGTCCTGTAAATCCCTTTGGTGCTGTGCTTGCCCAAAAGGTTGCCGAAGTTCCTTTCCTGGCATCCGGTGGATTCAGAATGATTGTATTTTTAATTGCCTTCTCTCTCTGGATGTTCATGGTTATTCGTTATGGAAACAAAAATCGGATCAAGAAAGAAGATGTTGCTGCTGATAATGAAATCAATACACTCAGTCAACAGAATATTGTCATTCTCCTGCTGGTCGCTATGGCTTTCGCGCTTTTGATTTATGGAATGTTGTCTTTGGGGTGGGGATTCAATCAAATATCAGCTGAGTTTTTTGTTGTCGGTGTTCTTATTGGGCTGATTGGCGGATTGGGTATTAATAATACTTTCATTGCTTATGCAGAAGGGTTTCCGGGAGATGACTTTTGCCGCAATGATCGTGGGATTAGCCTACGGAATATCCCTTGTGCTAAAGGAAGGAATGATTATTGACTCCATAATATATGGACTGTTCACACCACTTCAGTACGTTTCACCAATAGTATCCGCCATTGGTATGATGTGTTCACAGGCTGCATTGCATCTGTTAGTGCCCAGCACCTCCGGGCAGGCTGTGCTTACCATGCCGATACTGGCACCACTATCAGATCTCATTGGCCTTTCCCGTGATGTATGTGTCTTGGCCTATCAATACGGAGCTGGGCTGATGGATATGATCGTCCCTACCAACGGCGCCCTGATGGCTGTGATCGCTATTGCTGGCATTTCATATGACAAATGGTTTGCCTTTGTGTTGAAACTACTGCTTGCCATTATGATATTTAATGCTACCATTCTGGTTGTGGCTATTGTACTGGGAGTTTAACATCAACGAATGATGAATGATGAATACAGAAGTTAGAATTTGGGGTGGTTAGGTGAGGAAGATGAGAAGATACTGGACTTGGCGGTCTTTGCGAATTACACTTTGGGCTTTGCGTGAAATGCATTCTTTTAGCAGGCAGTCAATTCACTTCACAAGTTTACTAGTTATAGATTCAAAAATTAAAGACTTATATTTATTCTAGCTCCTTTTCAACATTGATCGTGTCATATCTTGAAGCATTAGCAATTGGGTGTAACAATCAATAAATCCGAAAAGCGCAACATCTTACATATTACTTAAAGGCAGCGTGAAATGAAAAAACCAAGTCATATCAATCGTAGAGACTACGTTTAAGACCAGTGCAGTTTTTGGTGGAGGGCTTATTGATTTCAATTTCTTTACCAGGTTATGTTAAACGATCTGTTAATGCATTGCCCGCAACTATGTTCGCACCGAATGCATTCTTGCGTATCGGTACGGATGACAGTATCCAGATTATCCTTTCCAAGGTTGAAATGGGACAAGGTATATGGAGTACACTTACCCATGTTAGTGGAGTTCATAACATTATTCAAATTCCTTCTGGGGTTGCAGTTATTGCTGATACCCTTTGGGCAGCCAAACTTAATCGAAATACGCACTGCAGATCGAATGGGATCTCGGAGTGAATCAAAATATGAACAGTAAACAACAAGTAGAAGAATATAGAGCCCTATCAAAAGGCGCAGGAAAATCAGCCCAACAAAAAGGTGATGTGGTAAATGCTTTAAAAAATGCAGTTAAAACAATTGAAGCGGAGTTCGTGCTTCCCTATTTGGCACATGCACCGATGGAGCCGTTAAACTGCACTGTTAAGTTCAGTGGGGATAAATGCGAAATCTGGACAGGTACGCAATGTCATTAGCTTTGACCAGGCAGCAGTAGCAAAAATATTAAATCTCAAACCCGAGCAGGTTGAGATCAATACACCTTTCCTGGGTGGTGGGTTTGGAAAGAAGAGGTAATTTTGATTCCGACTGGGTAGTTGAAGCTGTGCACATCGCCAAACTGAGTGGTAAGTTTATAAAACTAGTATGGTCCAGGGAAGATGACATGCAAGGAGGATACTATCGCCCACTTTATTTTACATCGTGCTACTATTGGAATTGACGCTAATGGATTTCCAATGGCCTGGCTACACAGAGTGGTAGGTCAATCTGTTTTTAGTAGTCCAATTTTTGGAGGAGACCAGGAACTGGATAATAGTTCAGTAGAAGGTGTTAACGATTACTGCCTTTCTTAGAGTCCATTCCAGATCATTCCGTTGAATTACATACTACTAAGAATGGTGTTCCTGTATTACCATGGCGATCAGTTGGGAAATCCCACACCATCTTTGTAATGGAGTCACTCATTGATGAGATTGCGGCAATGTCAGGTAAGGACCCAGTTGACTACAGACGCACGTTACTAAAAAATCATCCACGACATTTGGCTGTCCTTAATCTCGTTGCAGAAAAAGCGAAATGGGGTACATCGCTGCCAAAGGAAGATTTCGTGGCGTAGCATTAAGTACAGGAAATGGTAGTTACGTTGCGCAAATTGTAGAATTATCGGTTGACAACCAGAAGCTTCGCGTACACCGTGTAGTTTGCGCCATTGATTGTGGTTTGGCTGTTAACCCTGACGGAGTAGTGGCTCAGATGGAAAGTAGTGTTGTGTTTGGTCTTACCGCTGCACTATATGGAGAGATAACATTTGAGAACGGACGAGTGAAGCAAAGTAATTTTCATGACTATAAAATGCTTCGGATGAATGAGATGCCTGTCGTTGAAGTACACATCGTACCGAGTTCTGATAAGATGGGCGGAGCAGGTGAGCCAGCTGTGCCGGCTATTGCGCCTGCATTATGTAATGCTCTTTTTGCGGCTACAGGAAAACGAATTCGTAATTTACCAATTCAAACCGAAGACTTGGTCAGGAGTTGACATTGAGCAAATGATCAGCGGCGAAAAGCGCTGACAAGTTTAGGAGTTGAGAAGCTGAGAAGATGAGAAGATGAGAAGATGAGAAGGTGAGGAGATAGCTGGACTTGGCGGTCTTTGCGTGAAAACTGCATTTCTGCGTAGCTCATGCCTGTTTCAAATAAAAAACGATAGACAATTAAATTCTTAAAAAATGAAAATAAAGACCACCCGACCAATCAACCTGATTGACGAAGGCAAAGACAATTGGGAAAGTACTGACGAATTCAATAAAAAGGTCGATGAAATAAAGCGAGAGCTATCGGACAAGTACTCGCTCGTTTTGTCGACCGAAAAAAATTGGTTCAAGCGACTTTTCATCAAGATCCGTCTTTGGCTTGAATTGAAGAAAAGAATTGACGAGCTAAGTTCATGGAAAAACCTCCACGTGACAGCTCAGTGACATTGATCGAGACTATTTTTGATGAAGACATAAACCGTTTCCATCTAAATCTTTTAGCCACGCAAATCTTCCCCACGGCGTTTCGTCAATCTTTCCGACTTCAATCCCTTTTGCTTTTAGTTCTTTAACCTCTTTTTCGATATTATCTGTTTCGCAAATAGTACCTTGAAAACCAGCAAGGGATATACTTGTGCTACTATTGGGAAGTCCAACTTGTATCCATGTTCCTCCATGTGCATCAGGTGCTTCAACAATGACTTGAAAGCCGAGTTTCAAATAGAATTCTTTCGCTTTTTGCCTGTCCTTTACAGGAAGCATGACAATTTCTACAGATTTCATTTTTTTATGTTTTTAGGGTTGTGAATTTATTTTTCAATACGAAGTTAGGTTCGCATTCGCAGAGTAATACTGGGTAAATACGACAATATTACCTGCTGATTGCGACAACCTCTTTTCTTACATTTGCCGTATGAAACATATTTCTATCATACCGCTTTATGACGCAACGCTGACAAGCATTGACAGCAGCCATCAGATTTTTATGCGCGTGAACGATTTTATGAAGTATCAGGGCAAGCCAGCTTTTTATGACGTGGAAATAGTTGGTGTGGAAAAAAAAGTAAAACTCAACAATGGGCTGTATGAAATTTCAGCAGACAAGACCATAGACCAAATCAAGAAAACGGATGTAATTGTTCTGCCTTTATTGTGCGGAGACTTTGCCAAGGCTATTTCCCAAAATAAAAAGTACAAGGATTGGGTAATCAAACAATATCATAACAATGCTGAAATTGTATGTCTCTGCGTTGGTTCGTTCTTTCTTGCATCAACAGGACTTATGAAAAACAGAAAATGTGCGGTGCATTGGGCGGCAAAGAACGAGTTTAAAACTATGTTCCCCGATATAAAAATCATTAATGACACTATTATTACAGACGAAAAAGGCATTTATACTTGCGGAGGGGGTTATTCGTATTTGAACTTGCTGCTTTATGTTATTGAGAAACATTTGGGCAGAGAAATATCAATCCTCGCATCAAAGATGTTTGAAATTGATATTGAAAGGAAAAGTCAAAACCCATACGTTATTTTTATTGGACAAAAACAACATGGCGATGAAATTGTTTTAAAAGCACAAGAATTTATTGAAAACAATCCGACTGCCACTTTCACCGTTGACGAAGTTTGCGACAAGTTTGGTATTGGACGAAGGACGTTTGAAAGGCGATTTAAAAAAGGCACAGGAAACTCAATCGTTGAATATGTTCAAAGAGTAAAAGTTGAGTTTGCAAAAAAACATTTAGAAACAGGGAGAAAAACGGTAAATGAAATTATCTACGAAGCTGGTTACAACGATATTGATGCGTTTAGAAAAGTGTTTAAAAAATTTACCGACTTATCACCTATTGACTACCGAAGAAAATACGCGATCTGACAATCCGGACAAAACAATAAAATAATTACAACATGGTACAAGTAAATCAATCCGTTCATTTTCGTGCGCTAGGGACAACCTATAAAGTGCTGAGTGAATCAGTCGGTGGAAGTGCTGCAATTGTTGAACACACACTGGAACCCAAGAGCCTTGGAGCGCCCATGCATAAACATACCCGTGAAAATGAAATTTCGTACGTTCTTGAAGGCGAACTTTCAGTAATTCAAAATGGTGAAGTTCAAACCGCAGGACCAGGACAATTCATTGTAAAACCAATGGGCATTTTTCACACCTTTTGGAATGCAGGCGATAAAATGGTTCGCTTTCTTGAAATCATTACTCCGGGTAATTTTGAATATTACTTTGCGGAATTAGCACCATTTCTATTAAAAGGTCAACCTCCGCAAATGGATCGAGTGAGAGAAACAGGTCAGAAGTATGGATTAGTAGTTGACCCTGATGCAGCAGCGGGAATCATAGAAAAATATGGATTGAATCCGGTGTCTTAACTTACAAAACGCTTTGTGGCGGGAGCAAAGGATGCGGATAACAGTAGTGAAAAAAAGAAAGGCCTTTTTCGATAAGAGGCCCTTCTTCGTTCTGGATGAAAAGAGTATTGGAAGAGCGGAAACCTTACTCAGTCCTGATCACCGATTTTACCTTAGCAACAATCTCCGGAGTAATTTCCTTTAGTCCATGCACTTTCATGGCATGCTCAGCGGCAAGCTTCAATGCTTCTTCTTCCGTCTTCGCTTTGATCACTCCATTGCAATCAAAGCCGACATCGCGACAACGAATTACTTTTTCCATAGTGATAAAGGTTAAGTGTTAAGGATTTATATTCGCAACTAATAGACAAATACGCGATCGCATTCGACCGAAAGCTTCACCAAAACAGTTGGCATTGCAAATTCGGCTGGTTTGTCTTTCAGGACATCTTCTGTTATTCCTCTCGCCTTACTTGACATACCCGACAAGTAGAATCTTCCTCCACCTTTGACAATCGCCTCATAATGCTCTTTTAACTTTCCGGTTCCCAATCCTGTGAGATTTTCCATCACGTCGCTCCGGAACAAATTGACTCCGTCACCGGCTAGAAAAATAACAACGGAATGTCCTTCATCGATTACTGACTTAGCAACAAGGAACGCAAGGGTTGCGCGAGTTGGATCTTCAGGACCCTGCGTAATGTGTACGAGGATTTTCATTTTTTTGTCGGTTGAAGGTTGAGACTGGCCAAACATTGTGTTGACAATGAGCAAGCAGAAAAAAAGAATGGATATGCGTTTCATGATCATTGTTCGAATTGATTATACAATGATAGCCAACGCATGCATGGAGAAATGTGTATCAAAAGATACACAACGCAATATTTTTCTTAGTGGAGTTAGAAAGGATGTTATGCTAACCTTTTATTTCAATAGAACCCCGGTGGAGTTTTAGTTTCTTTTCGGCCTCCATCTGTTTGAGTATCCTCGAAACGACTACGCGGGTCGTGCCCAGTTCGTTGGCAAGCGTCTGATGAGAGATGGGGATCTTTTTTGATTTCTGTTCCTTCACATAAAGTTTTAAGTAATCGTTCACCCGGATGTGTATTGGTTTGAAGGCAACATTCCCGAAGGCTACAAGGAGCTCATCATACCGGCTTTTGAATGTATTGATGATGAACTTATTCCATGATGGATATTTTAACTGCCAATCGGCAATTACCTGAGCCGGCAACACCAGGATCTCAGTTGGTTCAACAGCTATTCCATTGGCGGCACTGTTGTAGTCGAAGTATGCCGATGATAGGGACATCATACACGTTTGTCCGGGACCCACATAATAAAGGAGTATCTCGCGGTCTTCCTTTTCCTGGTAGACACGGATTTGACCTTTGATAACGATGGGAAGAAAATTGAGGTATTGGCCTTCTTTTATCAGCACATCGCCCTTGTTGGCCTTTAAAAGCTTTCCATTTTTAATGATTTCTTGTTGAAGAGCCGGTTCACGGAAAGACTGTAGTCTTACGAAGATGTCGGTTGATAATTCCATATTTCGCGACGCTTGGGTGGACTATTTCTTATATTAATTATAGAAAAGCTATTGATCTTTTGCAAGAAACCTCGTAGAAATTAATAGCCTGGTACGCGTTCAAACATTTTATCGCCCGCTCTGGTTCGCTCTTGAAGTATATTTCAACTCTCAGGCTTTTAACGTACATTTAATTAACAAAACTTCTCTCGAGATGACTCCCCACGACGATTTAGCTGATGGCATTCGACATAGGTGGTGGGTAAAAATCTCTCACTGGATAATCACGTTTAGTTTTCTCGCGCTTGCTTACACCGGAGTCGTCATACTCATGTGCCACCCGAGATTGTATTGGGGCGACGTTGGTAATGACCTCACTCCTGCGTTGATTGAATTACCAATCAGTCGGAACCATCAGCATGGCGGTTGGGAAAACAGCGTTTCGTTCTTCAATGAAGCCAGGCGCTCCTGTGACCGCCAGCAGAACGTATGACATCTTTAACGAGAATGGATGGGGGCGCAGTCTTCATTTCTTATCGGCATGGATCTTAGCTATAACCGGAATGATCTATTTGATCGCGGGAATACTGACGGGGCACTTCAGGAGGCGCCTCCTTCCGAATAATGATGAATTTTCGTGGAGGTCATTTGGCGAACGATATTGTCAGCCACCTTCGGATGCAATTGAAGTCGTCTGCGGGTCGTGAATATAACGTCCTTCAAAAGTGGAGCTATGTTCTGGTAATCTTTTTCCTGTGTCCATTGATTGTCCTGACCGGTTTGACGATGTCGCCTGCGGTTACAGCAGCTTACCCTGTTCTCTTGAAAATGTTTTTTGGCGCACAGTCCGCCCGCACAATTCATTTCTTTGCATCAATAGCGCTCGAGCTTTTTTTAATAGCACACGTAATGATGCTTTTTATAACCGGTTTTAAAGAACAAATACGCGCGATGACAATCGGCAGATGATATGAATAAAAGTAAACTTGTCACAAGACGAACAGCCATAGTCACTGGGTTAGCCTCACTGGGAAGCCTGTTGCTTCCGGGTTGTACGAAACCTTTGCCTCCGACGTATGGCAATCTCCTTCGGATGGGTGATTTGCTGACGTACACTGCTCATCGTGCATTGCTACCCGGTCAGTCATTGGTCAAAGAATACAACCATCGGGACATATCCTCGTTTCCTGCCACGGGCACAACAAATCCTTCAGATCCCACAAGGACGTATAACGTAAGTGAGTCGTATGGCCGATTTCTACAAAATTCATTTTCAGATTGGAAATTAGCCGTCGAAGGACGTGTAGCGCGACCGGGATCGTATTCGCTTTCGGACTTACAACATTTTCCTGCCAGGAAACAAATCACCCGCCATACCTGTGAGGAAGGATGGACTGCTATTGGAGAATGGACAGGTGTACCGTTAAGCTTGGTTCTTAACAACGCAGGCATCATGCCCACGGCCCGATTTGTGAATTTCTATTCCTATGATGGATGGATCGATAGCATCGACCTGATGGATGCATTTCATCCTCAGACTATACTTGCTTACGGTATGAATGGAAAAAACCTGCTCGTTCCTCACGGTGCCCCGTTGCGTCTACGTGTAGAAACACAGATTGGCTACAAGAGCATGAAATTCCTGGAAAAAATCGTGGTTACAGATGAGTTTATGGACCTGGGCGACAGCGGCTGGGCGTGGTACACAGGAATCTGACAGAGGGAAATAGGGTATAAGGGTATAAGGTATAAGGTATAAGGGTTTTAACGCGGTAGAAATTACTTGAAGTGTTGACTTATTGATTGTTGAATGTTGAGTGTTTTTTCATAAGCCTACTACTTCCGATTTCTCCTTCACACGATTTACCTCAAGCCAATAACCATCGGGGTCCGAAAAAAAATCCTGTTTCATGCCATCCGCCCTCACATTAACTTAATTCGGAGTGCCGGCCATTCAGAGTGACTTAATCGGTAATGGTTTACCTACACATCGATATCATTCCCAATCTTCCGGTTGCTCCAGAGTAGCAATCGATCCTGGAAAACCTAGCAAGCAACTTTCGCCCATCGGACCTGCTCGTGGCGGTCGAACACAGTCAAGGGGTGGAGTAGTATATACCTCGTGTGTAGTTTTGTCGAGATATATGATCTTGGTCTTAATGGCGGATGCCTGGAAGATCCCTTGCACGGACGTTGGCTTCCCATTTTCAGTAAAATTTGTCTGGACCTTGCCGGTCACCGGTTGAAATAAACTATTAATAGCCTGACGCTGCTGACTAATATTCAGCCAGAAGTCATAAGCATTCCTCGAGAGGCTCATCTGCGAAACCTTGACCTGGTACTTTTCATAAAACGTGTAAAATTCTACTGGCACATAGCCCACTTCCAGTCGGTTAAATTCTCCATCCTCATGAGTATACGCGCTTTTCACTACCGGATCATGCTCCCGCGGTGTGATCCAACAACGGCAGCAAGTGCATTTCAACCCAATTACATATTCATATCTGAATGTCATCGGATTGTAAGCATATCCTTCTTTCAGTTCACCATTGACCCAAGCCCAGCCGCTGCACTCCAGCGGATCATAGCCGCATCCGCCGGCGATAGATATAATCTTGTACTGAGGAAGAGTTTCGACAACGTAGGTTCCCGTAAATCGCCACCGCATAAAAGTGCTGTCATTTGAGGGAATTGACGAGTCGACATATATTCTGTAACCTTGTTCGTCCAAGCCTTCGCGATTCTTTTTTACCTCGAATTCATAATACAACGTGTCAAGATCTCCAACGGGGTTTATCTTATCTGGAACAGATTCATATTTTTGGCCATCCGTTGTTTCTATTCTAATGAAATACTCACGACCGATTACTCCGCGCATACCTCCCGCTTGACTCTTGTAGATACCCGTTTTTGTTTCCTGCATTATTTCGGAGTTGCCAAAATTATCAAACAGTGTTACGGACCTGGCATGCAGAGGATCGCCTTCAAATTGCGAATCATCAAGGTGAATGCCGCGCGTTAGTTTTACGGTGTATGGACCCGGGGCATCTGTGATTATCCCGTCAACGACAAGGTCAGCGGGCAAGGTTGTCGGGGTGGGTATATCGATCCGATCAATACAAGCACCGACGAATATCAATCCCAGGAATAAACTGGTGCGCTTGAACAGGGAATAAATAACATCACTCGAAACCATTCTCTAAATTTAGTTTTTCCTTAATTATTGCAACATCCGTCTATCACCTTCGGTCGACGCAGAGTCTCCCTTTTCGGGGAGTCTGCTACGACGTCCGCGATTATTTCTAATCCAAGATAGTTTAGATCGGCATTGGAAACAATCCAATCACCATCTTCAAATCGCGCGATGCCTGAAGCATTCCTGGAAAAAACTCACATTTCTTTCTAACTGGTAGAACAAATCGCGACCCTTTTCCGTATATTTCCTCTACAATCTAGTAACTAATGATCGAAACACGATTAGGAGAATTCGAAGAGGTCATCCTTCTGCTGGTGGGAATACTGGGAGAGGAGGCTTATGCATTCAAGCTTGCGGAAGAGTTTGAATCTCAAACAGGCAGGTCCGTTTCTATTGGTGCAGTCCATTCGACGCTGACGAGGCTGGAAGACAAGGGATTCCTTAAATCCGAAATGGGCGAATCCACCGCCGAACGCGGGGGGCGAAGAAAACGAATTTACACGATCACCGCATATGGACGGAAGATCTTAGTCAGCAGCTCGTGATTTTAAGATGGGCTTGTGGAATCAGTTTCCGGACTTTGCTACGTGAACAATTAACAATGAATAATGAGCAATGAGCAATGAGGAATGATGGTAAAGGTATAGGTATAAGGTATAAGGTATAAGGTATGGATCGGGACAAATGATTAATGAGCAAAGAGGAATGATCAATGATTAACGAGTAATGATGAAGCAACGGAACGATCGATGCGAGAATTTCTGCGGACTTTGCGATCGCATTTCCTTTGCGTTCTTTGCGTGAAAAAAGTCTGGGTACGCCTCTGGCGAACAGCCAATCACTTTCTTCAATGAACAATGAACGAACGATCGCACCGATAATTATTCTCCCCCTAAAGGGGGCCGGGGGGTCAAGACACCACCAAAGTGGCGCAAAACGCTTGTTGTTGTTCTTCTTGCGAGACGATCTTGCAGAAGAAGTTCAAGGCGACCTGGAAGAAAAGTTTTTGACAACGGCAAAAAATAAATCCTTATTCCGCGCGCAACTTAATTATTGGTACCAGGTAATTAATTATCTGCGGCCTTTTGCAATTCGAAAGACAAAAAATATATACATAAACGATTACGCAATGTTTCAAAGTTATTTTAAGATCGGTTGGAGGAACATGAGGAGGAACGTGGGCTACACCTCCATCAATGTCGGGGGACTGGCCGTCGGGATGGCTGTTGCTATCCTGAATGGTCTCTGGATCTGGGATGAACTGTCCTTCAATAAGTATTACGAGAATTATGATCGCATTGCCCAGGTTGGCGATCCGGGGTGAGAGTGAAGAAGGGATAATGGAGAGGCGTGACAGTGACTTATCCGATGGGTACGGAACTTATCGAACATCACTCACAGACCATTTCAAACAGATTGTCAGGCGTCGTTTGGGGTGGCGGTTACGAAGGGATACTTATCATCGGGAGAGAAAATATATCAGTCGGAGGAATAAGTGCTGATGCCGGAGCGCCAGACATGTTTACCTTAAAGATGAAGTATGGTTCTCGCGATGGACTGCAAGAAACACATTCGATCATGATCGCCGCTTCCGTATCGAAAACTCTTTTTGGCGACGAGGATCCTATTAATAAGATCATCACAGTTAACAATTCAACTCAATTAACCGTAACAGGAGTTTACGAGGATTTTCCTCGTCAATACCAAATTTGCCGAAGTCAAATACTTTACACCATTTGCATCTTTCCTACTCGACTAACCCCTGGATTGAAAAGGACGCATTGAATGATTGGCGGAATCATTTTATTCAGATTTATGTCGAAATTTCGCCTGATTCAAATTTTGAATCTATAAATGAACAGATAAAGAATATAATTCAAGTCGCTCCTGAGGACACAGAAAAAGGAAAACGTGAAGCAATGTTGTTTCCTATGAGCCAGTTGGCATCTCTTTCCATTCGACTACGGCAGAGGAGGACACAGTAAATAAGGAGCCCGTGCAAATGGTTTGGATTGTGGGATCCATCGGTATGTTCGTGTTACTGTTAGCGTGTGTGAACTTTATGAATTTAAGTACCGCACGTTCTGAAAAAAGAGCAAAGGAAGTAGGTATCAGGAAGACAATCGGTTCGGTTCGAAGACAACTTATCCATCAATTTTTCAGCGAATCTTATATCGTTGTGCTCATCAGCATTTGTATTGTCAATCTTGCTGGTAGTGCTCACGTTACCCTGGTTCAATGACCTTGCTGCAAAACAAATGGTCATGCCCTGGTCAAGTCGCCTTTTTTGGTCATTTTGCCTCGGTATTCCTTTTTATTACCGGATTGCTGGCAGGAAGTTATCCGGCATTTTATTTATCATCTTTCCAACCCATTAAAGTACTTAAGGGAACATTCCGCGCCGGACGCTTGGCTTCAATACCACGCAGGGTTTTAGTCGTGATGCAATTCACCGTGTCTGTCGCGCTTATCATTTGCACTGTTGTCGTCTACCAACAGATACAGTTTGCAAAAAATCGACCGGTTGGATATACAAGGGAAGGACTGATCATGATGCAAATGAAGACCAGAGGAGTTTAATAATAAATCTTGATGTCCTCCGAACTGAACTGAAGAATACCGGCGCGGTTGAAGAAGTGTCGGCGTCTATGGGAAGTGTTACCCAGCTGGCTCGAACAACGGCGGCTTTGGATGGGCTGGTCAAGAACCGGATCAAAATCAAAACTTTGGAACGCTGGCGGTAACGGCAGAGCACGGAAAGACCATCGGCTGGCAATTTATTAAGGAAGGGACTTTTCAAGTGATCATGCAGAAGACTCTATGGGCAATGGTGATCAACGAAACCGCTGCAAAATATATGGGTTTTGAAAATCCGGTAGGCGAAGTCGTATCGTGGGAGTTTTGGACAGGTAGCCGGACCTCCACCTCTTCATTATAAGATCACTTGGAGTGATTAAAGATGTTGTGATGGATTCGCCATTTGATCCTATTAAGCCAACACGTCTTTTATTTGAAAGGACATAATGGCGGCGTAAGATGGGGCTTATCAACATCCGGATCAAAAATGGAGTACCTGCTTCGGATGCTCTCGCTAAGATCGAGTCCGACTTTTAAGAAAGTAATTCCTTCCGCGCCATTTGACTACAAATTCGTCGACGAGGAATATGCAATTGAAATTTGCTGCCGAAGAACGAATCGGTAAACTCGCACTTTCTTTGGATCGCTTGCCATCTTTATCAGTTGTCTGGGCCTATTTGGGCTTTCATCATTCGTAGCGGAACAACGCACAAAGGAAATAGGGATCAGAAAAGTTTTGGGCGCTACTGTAACAAATCTATGGCGAATGTTGTCCAGGGATTTTGTGGTATTGGTAATTCTATCATGTGTCATCGCCGTTCCAATCGCGTATTACTTTCTGGATGGGTGGCTACAGAAATATCAGTATCGTATAGAAATATCGTGGTGGGTGTTTGTTATCGCCGGATTTGGATCAGTGATGATCACACTTGGCGACGGTCAGCTTCCAGGCTATTAGAGCAGCTCTGATGAACCCTGTAAATAGTTTGAAAGAACAATGAGCAATGAAGAATGAGGAATAGAGGTATAAGGTATAAGGTATAAGGTATACATAGGGACAAATGAGAAAGCCATGTGATGGTGTGTGGAAAAATTTTCACCGCTAAGGCACGAAGGCGCTAAATTTTCGAAAAAGCCTTTGCGGCTTTGCGGCTCTGCGGTGAAAAAAAGTCTGGGCACGCCCTCGGACAGATGAAGTTTAATGACAAAAAACAAAACCATACCACCAAAACTTGCAACTAGACTCTTGCTTTCCTTCCTACGCGATGATCTCGCCGAAGAAGTTCAGGGTGATCTGGATGAAAAATTTTATTCGACGTCCAGAAAAGTGTCGCTTGCGAAAGCAAAGCTGGTCTATTGGTATCAGGTACTTCATTACATCCGGCCCTTCGCAATTCGAAAAATTAAATACCAACAATTAAATCACTATGCCATGTATAAAAGTTATGTAAAAATTGGCTGGAGAAACCTTCTGAAGAACAAAAGCTACTCTATTATTAATATCGGTGGGCTGGCAGTGGGAATGGCCGTCGCGATGCTGATCGGCATGTGGGTTTATGATGAGTTGTCGTTTGATAAATACCATCAGAATTATGATCGCATAGGTCGCATCATTCGAACCGGAACAATGAACGGGGTAACGGGTACGACAACTTATTTACCATACGCACTCGGCGATGAGCTTACAGTCAAAATATGGAAGCAATTTCAAACACGTTATCAGATCGTGGCCCGTCAACGATCATATTCTGACTTTTGATGATAAGATCAATTCTTATAGAGGAGGGTTTGTTGACCCTGGCGCGCCGGAAATGTTCACTTTCAAAATGCTGAAGGGAACTTTGCAAGGTTTGAAGGATCCACATTCGATTTTTATCTCAGCATCTTTTCCAAAATACTTTTCGGGGATGAAGACCCTATTGGAAAACACATGCGCATAGACAATCGAATGGATGTGAGCGTAACCGGTGTCTATGAAGATCTTCCCCACAACAGTCATTTCTACAGGGCACAGTTCTTTGCGCCATGGGACCTTACTTGTTTCCGTAAACGACTGGATGGTTGGACAAGGGTTCGGCAACAACTTTCTCGATATATATGTAGAACTGGTACCGTCTACCGATTTCGAAAATGCTTCCGCAAGCATCAAGGATGCTATTCTTAATAATATAAGGGACGACAAGGAATACGTGGCTGTCAATCCACAAATGTTTGTGCATCCCATGGAGAAATGGCATTTACAATCCGAATGGAAGAATGGGGAGCTGACGGGAGGTCTTCTTCAGTTTGTCTGGCTGTTTGGAATCGTTGGCGTATTTGTTTTGCTGCTCGCCTGTATCAACTTCATGAACCTGAGCACAGCACGTTCGGAAAAACGGGCAAAGGAAGTGGGCATACGAAAGACAATGGGCTCGTTCCGTTTCCAGCTCGTTCACCAGTTCTTCAGCGAATCTTTCCTGGTAGTGATACTTGCGTTTGCCTTCGCATCGCTGATTGTACTGCTGTCACTAGGCTGGTTTAATGAGCTTGCCGGAAAACAAATGACAATGCCATGGTCCAGTTCTTATTTCTGGGGGCTAAGTATTGCATTCATTTTGATTACCGGATTGTTGGCAGGCAGTTATCCCGCGATTTATCTGTCCTCCTTTAAACCAGTAAGCGTATTAAAAGGAGTGTTTCGCGCCGGTCGTTTTGCTTCGATGCCGCGAAAGGCGCTGGTAGTTTTGCAGTTTACAGTATCGGTAACGTTGGTCATCGGCACAATTATCGTTTACCAGCAAATCCAACATGCGAAGGATCGTCCGGTTGGTTATACCCGCGAAGGGCTTTTGATGGTAGAAATGACATCTCCGGATTATTATCCAAAGTTAATAACGTTAAGAGATGAGTTAAAGAATTCCGGCGTAGTGGATGAAGTAGCCCTTTGTACCGGACCCACAACTGAGATTTGGTCCAGCAACGGCGGATTTAGGTGGCGGGATAAGGATCCTAACCAGCAAGCTGAATTTGCTACGTTAGCCGTAACCCACGAATATGGAAAGACGGTCGGATGGCAATTCGTTGACGGCCGTGATTTTTCCAGAGACCTTGCCAGCGACTCGAGCGGTTTTGTGATAACGGAAGGAGCAGCGAAAGTAATGAATCTTGAGAATCCAATAGGTGAGATCGTCCATTGGGCACCAGGGTGGCGACCAGCACAGGATTTTAAAATAATCGGCGTGATCAAGAACATTACGATGACGTCTCCTTTTAGCGATCAACTTCCGACCGTTTATTTTATAAATAACTCTTATAACTGGATCAATATCAGAATCAATCCTTCGGCAGGATTGCCGGATGCATTAGCAAAGATAGGCGCCATCTTTAAGAAGGTAGTGCCTACGGTGCCATTCGATTATAAATTTGCTGACGAGGAGTACAGTTCGAAATTTGCTGCTGAAGAACGCATCGGCAAACTTGCCTCAGTTTTTTCTGTGCTTGCAATAATGATCAGCTGCCTCGGATTGTTCGGCCTTGCTTCTTTTGTTGCAGAACAGCGAACCAAAGAAATCGGTATCCGCAAAGTTGTCGGCGCGTCCATCTTTAATTTATGGAGCTTGTTATCAAAGGATTTTGTGATCCTTGTTGTCATATGCCAGCGTCATTGCTATTCCGATAGCCTACTATTTCTTATCGGACTGGCTTAAGAACTACGACTATCGCGTTGGAATTTCGGGGTGGGTATTCTTCATTTCGACAACAAGCGCAATAGTTATCACATTAGCAACAGTCAGCTTATCAGGCGATCAAGGCCGCGCTAATGAACCCGGTGAATAGTTTGAAGGAGCAATAATCAATGAGCAGTGAGCAATGAACAATGAGCATTCATAATTCAACATTCAACATTGCTCACTGCTCATTGCTCACTGCTCATTGTCTAATCTTCTTTCGGTGTAAGCGTTATGGAATATCCGGGACGTTCAAAGGTTTGAACTTCGTCGACCAGGATAAAAGTAAAAAACGAGTCATCGTCAAGGGGACTAGCATCAGCATGGATAGGATCTATATCGGGGCATTCAAGTGTCATACGACCGCCCTGTCCCATGGATACATGATGAAGTAGTAAATCGAATCGATAATAACCATCAACCGGATCGCGCACATCCAACCTTTTTCCCGATCCATTGGTTACGTTCAGGGAGCCAATAGAACCAGGGTTGCAGGTGACTGTACAGTACCCTGAAGGAAAGTTCATTGGATCAACGATTGGTGGATTGTTAACGACGTTGCTGATGGTCACGTTCATCCCCTTCACCTTAACATCCAGCTTGACAGAATCAATATAAGTAAATGTTGGTATTGCAGCGCATACAATGTATTTAAGAGCAGTATCCTCGATTTTCAATGTATAATTATATTCATCTATGATCTTGATATGCTTGAATACTATGACCTCATTGAATGTCCTGCGTCGCCCGTTGACGAAATCCCATGCCCTGAAACCAGTAAGTTTTGCGCTGATCGCTACCGGGTTGTTAGCCGGTGCAGTGCTTGGCGCATGGTAGTCCACATTAGTGGGAGATGTCATCGTGATTGTTCCTACATTCTGATTGCCGTTCTCTACCCCATTTACATACCACCGTGCTCTAAATGGCACGGCCCGCGGCAATGATGGAAGTTCATCTTCATTGGGATCGGAACTCGGCGTGGGTGGTGGCGCCGGAGAATTATCCTCAGCTCCGATTAGTGTTAAATTAAATGATGTACCAGCTTCAATCTCAGGTATGGGCGGATTAGCTGGGGCAATCTCCAACTGTGCAAGCACACTCCAATCGGTGAAATGCGTTGCGTTGGCGACAATGGTTTTTGCGTTATTGTCAACTGCAGTAGGCAAACGATACCAAATGCCATCTGATCCCTGATAAGCAATTCCAAGAAAGTCCGTTGAGGTACCCTCCAACTCTTCATCAGTATAATTGAAAGTTAATGTCACGGCTTTGCTAAAAGTCAAATTTTCTGGAAACAGACGGTAAGCGTAACGTCCTCCCGGACAAAAAGTGGTAATGGGCTGAATGCTGAACAAGGTTTTTGTCGCAACGGCCCCATTGGGAACTGTTATATCCCACCTGCCGTCCCCGGAGGAAATAGTACCGCCGTCCGGGCCAATTTCTTTTGTCAACGCATCTCCAATAGGTATCCCTATTTCGGTAACAGCGGGTTCACCTTCGTCAATTTGATTTATTGCATCTTCTTCGTTATTGCATGAAAATGCAAACAGGATTAAGAATAACTTTGCGACACGATTCATAATACAGAATTTTTTCTCTGTAAAGGTATCGCACCATGAGACGTTCAATCAATAGAACAAAAGTTAGTGGGTTACATTGACGACATCCCCCAAAAGCGGGATTTGAAATGACAGAAAGTTTATTAAGCTATTTGCAGGAAATCACCAGCGGTGGGCGAGATTTGATTAAGCTAAGGAGCAGTCTAATTTTTACCGAAGGCCTTATTAAGCGCTTCGGTCCGGTTTTGCACGTGTAGTTTCTCGTAAATTTTATGAATGTGTTGCCTAACCGTACCGGTCGAAATGCTAAGGTGTTCAGCGATCTCTTTATATAACAGACCTTTTGAGAGTAATTGCAATATTTCATTTTCTCGTTTACTTAACCCGGTCGCGGGTTGAGAATCAATGTGTTCCTCGCGGAAAAGGGAAACGAGCTTACGGGCGATGTTGGCGCTCATAGGACTGCCACCGTTGTACAACTCTTTCAAACCTTCGATCAATTGTTGAATGTTCGTATTTTTCAATAAATAGCCAGAAGCTCCGGCCTTTAATGCTTCAAAGACTTTATCGTCATTTTCGTACACAGTAAACATCATGAACTGCGTACGGGTAGGTCTTTTCCTGATCTGCCGGATACACTCTATGCCATTCATACCTGGAAGATTGATGTCCATGATCGCAACATCCGGGTTTAATTGCGGGATGTTATACAGGGCCTCTTCTGCAGTTTGGAATGTACCGAGAATAGTAAATTCGGGATCAAGGGAAATAAATTGTTTTAATCCTTCGCGAACTTCTGCAAGGTCTTCTACTATGACTAATGAAATTCTCATTTGGTGAAAATAGGATGTAAACTTTTTATTGCCAATAGAACATAAGTTAGGTGAGGGGCACCAAAAGGATTATAGTAGTACCGTCGGTATTTTTTATCTCAAGATTGCCCCCCAGGTGCCTTATTCTTTCTTTCATATTAGTAATCCCATTGCTAAAAGGACGATTATTTGATTCATCAAAGCCTTTCCCGTTGTCATGAATACTAATGAAAAGCTGCTTGCCTGCTTCTACGCGAATATCAACCTTCTTTGCTTCTGAATGTTTTACAATGTTATGCAATGCTTCTTTTACAGTCAGGTAGACATTCCTGCGAAACTCTCCGCTTACAAACTGGTTGGGGATCTGGTCGGGAGTTTGTACTTCCGTTTGTATGTTGTTTTGCGAAAGATATTCTACGGAGTAAGACCTCGTATAAGCCAACAGATCACTCAATGAATCATTTTTCTCGTTCAGGGCCCAAACAATTTCTCCCATTTTGTCGATCATTTCATGCGAATACTTCCGTATGCCAAGGACCTCATTTTCTATTGTCTCCTGTTTTTGCTTTTTAATACCGATCGTTTCGCTTAAGAATTTTATCCTTGACAAATTGGCACCGAGATCATCATGCATGTCGGTGGCAATACGGGTTCTTTCTTTTTCGATGGCCCGTTGCCTCTCCAGAATTATTTTTTCTTTTTCCAATTTTCGACGATAATAGAAACGATTCGCTGTAAACAACAATCCAATTCCCAATAGCCCGATTCCCATCCTGAACCACCAGGTTTCCCACCACCAGGGATGGACGATGATCAAACAAGCAATTTCGTTGTCAAGCCACATGCCTTCACTATTCGTTGAGCGCACAAACAGACGATGATCCCCCGTTGACAAATCCGAAAAGGAAAGAGTATTTTGGTTGCCTGTTTTGATCCACTCAGTACTATTATTGACTCGATAAGCATATTGTATTTTTTGCTGGTCATTATAATCCAATGACGCAAAATCAACAGTGATGTTCCGGCTATCAGGTTTTAGTTCAATAACCGGGACGGTTTTGCTATCGTCTGGAATGTAATCGGTGTTAAATACCTTGAAGCTTGTAAAAGCCAGGCTGGAACTAATGTTGGTTTCGATGATGCTGTCAGGATGGAAATAATCGATTCCCGAAACACCACCGAAAAATAACCAGCCGTTTTCGTTTTTAAAGCTTGAGCGTCGATTGAATTCCTCATTCAATAATCCGTCGGCTACGCTATAATTGCGAAAGGTCTTTGTGACAGCATTATAAGCCGAAATGCCGGCATTGCTGCTAAACCATAAATTTCCGCGAATGTCTTTTTCTATCGAATTAACAGTATTGTCTGAAAGTCCATCTTCCTTGCTGTAATGTCTGAATGTTCCAGATCTAATGTTATATGAACAAAGGGCACCATTATAGGCTGCCATCCAGATATTCTGATAATCGTCATCCAACTCCAACGCGTAAATAAAATCAGATGAGATGCTATTGCGATTGTTATCATTGTGTTGGTAATGCGTAACCTGGTTTTTCAGCGGACTAAATTTGATCAAACCTTTGCTGCTGCCTATCCACAAATTGCCTTCACTATCTTCTTTGGCATCATAAAAAAACTGGTTACCGTAGATGGTGTCGTTGCGCTGAAAAGTTTTTTCAACTGGCACTTTTACCATTGGCCAGGTTTTCCCGTTTTTGGATTGATAGATATAGTACAGTCCTGGTGTATGCTGTGACTGGACTGAAACTTTGCCGGCCCCTTCTTGTCGGATGCGATATTGGTATTCTCCATTGAGTACAGATAATTCATCCTTTTTATTTTTGATAATAGTGCCTTCGCTGTACCAGCTATATCCCACTGGCAGGAGAGGCTTGGTAAGAACTTGCGTACTGCCTGTTTGCATGTTAATTCTTCCTACCTGGTCCCAAATGTTCGTAAACCAAATATCATTACCCATTTGTTGCAATCCCATAATATAAGAGCCGGTTGTTGTGCCTGACATATATTTGGAAAGCGAGAAATTTTTAAATCCGGGATTTCGGGGGATCAGTTTGTTGATGCCGCCTCCCACGGTGCCAATCCACAAAAAATGATTTCTGTCTTCACTGATGGCATTTATTTCATTGTGGCTTAGAGAAGCATCGGTGGTGTTATCCGATGAAAAATATTCAAACCCTAACGTAAGGGGATCTATCCTGAACAGGCCGTTCGAACTTCCGGCCCATATATTCCCTTGGCTGTCTTCTATGGCTACGTCAAAACGAATTGTTTCATTTTTTATCGGCAATGGTAGCGCAATGGTTGTGGATTTATTTGAAATAGGGTCAAAACGTATCAAGCCTTTTTTATTGGTGGCGATCCAGTAATATCCTTTGGTGTCATGCAATATGTTGAAAACTTCATAGTCATTAAATGATGAAAAATCCGGGCTGCCTTCAGTTTTCCTTTTACAGCTCTTGGATGTGGTGTCGTAAATGAAAATTCCAGTCCGGCTCATGATCATAAAGTTCCCTTTCTTATCCTTCGCCACATTTTCCACGCGCGTTATCGAAATAGGGTTATCATTTTCATCCGTAACCGGTATCTCTAAGAATGTCTTTTGCCGCGTGTTGAACAGGAGCACAGCGTATTCACAGGCTAGCAGCATCTCATACCGGTTGATCAGTATGCCGTCTGAAAACTCCAGCTGCTTTTTGGTGTAGCGATAGCGCGTATTCTTAAATGTTTCAGGGTCAAACTCATTCAATGATGAACTCCCGCCAATCCAGAATTTGCCGGTTGTACTATCTTCTTTTAGAAAAAACACACTGTTGTCCCCAAGTGTGTTTGAGTCGAAAGGGCTGTACTGGAAAACCTTAAAACGATATCCATCGAAGCGGTTCAGCCCGCCATGTGTTCCGATCCAGATAAAACCTTTCTTATCCTGGTGTATAACATATACGTATCCCTGTGATAGGCCATCCGCAATCCCCAGCTTGTCGATACGCCATGAATGCTGACAATGAACAGAATAGTTCAAGAAAAAAGAGGCAATTAATATGATGGAATGACGCGGCACTGCACCAAAGTTTTATAAGTAATTTACAAAATCGGTTGGCTTCTGGTTGGTTTCCCGTATCCATATTCCACAAGACTCAAACAGCTTTTTCGCGGATAGTTCACCAATAGTAATACAAAACGTAAAACCCATTCCATTGGCGTAGTCTCTTGACAGGGTAGCAAGCGCTCTGGGTGACAGTGAAAGTGGCCTTAATGTACCACTCAACATTCTCCCCCTTTAGGGGGCCGGGGGGTGGGAAAAATTAACCACCTCCCCTTGTAACCATTCTCATTTCGTGAAGTTGTTCTAGCTAGTAAACAGACCACCCAAACCTATCACTATGCTGGAAAACTACTTCAAGATTGCCTGGAGAAACCTCGTCCGGCAAAAAATGTATTCGGTGATCAAGATCGGCGGTTTCGCCATTGGAATCGCTGCGTGTCTGGTCATCGCGCTCTTTATACAACAGGAGCTTACCTACGACCGGCATTACAGCGACTCCGACAGATTATTCAGAGTCGTACGCGCCAGCACGTTCAAAGGTGAGCGCAGTTACAATGTCCATTTCCCCGCACCTTTCGCGCAGGCCCTTCAGCAAGACTTTATCGACCTGGAAAAAGTAGGCCGATATAATCTCACCCCTTTTTTTGGCGCCGGTGAAAACGAGATCCGCCGTACGGATGCACCTGAAAGTACACACGAGGAAGGATTTATCTACATGGATCAATCCCTGCTCGACATATTCCAGCCGGATTTTATTTCTGGTCGCACAGACCGGGCGTTGACCTCACCAAATAGCATCGTCATCACAAAAAGCAAGGCCCGATAAGTTTTTTCCCTAATGAAGATCCGCTGGGCAAAATATTCATCCTTAATAATGATGAGAAGAGATTGTATACGGTTACAGGAGTCATTAATGATATTCCGGTCACGTCTCATTTGAAGTACGATTTTATCATGACGTTGTCGGGTAAGGAATTTTATGAAGGCGAACAATCGAATTGGGAAAACAGCAACTATCCAACATATGTTAAGCTGCGACCTGGTGCAGACGTTTTCTCGATGGAAAAAAAGCTGTCGTCTGTTGTTGAGAAATATTTTTTAGCTGAAGCCAGGCAGACCGGCGAAACGTCAGCAATTGAGTGGGCAAAAAGTCTGAGCCTTGAACTCCAGCCTTTGAGTGAAATATATCTGAATCGCGAAAATATTGAAGATGGCTTGTTGCATGGAGATGTGCGGTATATCTGGTTGTTTGGAGGTATTGGTTCTTTCATCCTCATAATCGCCTGTATCAACTTCATTAATCTTTCTACGGCGAGGTCAGCCAATCGCGCAAAGGAGGTCGGACTGCGAAAAGTTGTCGGATCCATGAGAGGCAATCTTATCAAGCAGTTCCTTACTGAATCCGTCGTAATTAGTTTTATTTCATTCGCCTTTGGAATCGCGCTAACAGCCTTGGCATTGCGTTACTTCGACGTGCTATTCGGAAAGCCATTAACTTTTCCGTGGCAATCCTGGTGGCTGGTTCCGCTGTTAGGTTTTGGCGCGATCGGTGTTGGAATAGTTGCCGGACTCTATCCCTCATTTTATCTCTCATCGTTCAGGCCTTCTGAGGTGCTAAAAGGAAACAAGAGTCTGGGTGCGAAGAACTCAGCATTGAGAAGTACATTGGTTGTGTTTCAGTTCACCGTTTCCATCGTCCTGATTGTAGGTACTTTAATAATTGGCCGTCAAATGCAATTTGTGCTGAACAAAAAACTGGGCTTCGATAAAGAGCAGGTTCTTCTTTTACAGGGAACGCATACTCTCAATGAAAAGATCACGACGTTCAAGGCGGAATTATTAAATGTACCCGGCGTGAGGTCGGCCACCATCAGCGGCTACCTTCCTGTCGAGGGAACAAAAAGAAATCAAAATCAATTTTCCATTGAAGGCGAACCGAGAATAATGGAACAAACCGTCGGAGCACAGCGGTGGGAAGTGGATCATGACTATATAAAAACAATTGGGCTTCAACTATTAAAAGGAAGGGATTTTTCAGCTGCAATAAATTCTGATTCGCAGGCATTTGTGATCAACCGGTCCATGGCAAAGGCATTAAATCTTGAAGATCCCATTGGGAAAGTAATAACCAACGGATTCTTTAAGTCGCCGGTCATTGGTGTAATCGAGGATTTTCATTTTCAGTCGCTGAGGGAGAACATAGAACCCTTGTGCCTTCAGATAGGACGAAGCCCGAACACTATGGCTGTTAAAGTGAAGACGTCTGATTTCCAGACGCTGATCCCTGCGATTTCTAAAGTGTGGAAACAATTCTCTCAGCATCAGCCTATCCGTTATACTTTCCTCGATCAGAGTTATGCCAGGATGTATGACGATGTGCTGCGTATGGGAAATATTTTTCGAAGTTTCGCCATTCTGGCATTAGTTGTCGCGTGTCTGGGATTGTTCGCACTTTCGGCGTTTATGGTAGAGCAACGGAATAAAGAGATAAGTATACGACTGGTGTTGGGCGCTTCAGTGAAAAATATATTCAGATTGTTGACCTTGGATTTCATTACACTCGTCCTTATCGCGATTGTGCTGGCAACACCGCTTTCAATATATCTGATGCAGGAGTGGCTGAATGAATTCGCTTACCGCATCGATATTGGATGGCAGTTCTTTGCTTTGGCGGGCACGCTGTCGGTCGTTATTGCATTAGTGACGATTAGTTATCAGTCGCTCCGGGCAGCGTTGGTGAATCCGGTGGATAGCTTGAAGGAGCAGTGAGCAGTGAACAATGATGAATGAATGACATTGTTGATTGGTCGATGGTCCATGGACAGTGATCCAATCCACTCCCACCCCAACTCATAACTCATAACTCATAACTTTCCTTCGCATCGATAAACCTTTGTGGACAGCGAGTCTTTGTCTCACCCGGAATCATAAATAAGTTTTGTCTAACCAGGCAACCACTTGCTCCCAACATTCAACAGGTATCTTTGCATGTGTGGCGTTTTTCAATCGCTCAGGAACTCCTAACTTTGGTATATAACACCTAAGCCATGCGTTGCATCATTCTACTCCTTGGTGTCATGGTTCTTTCATGCACTCCGGACTCAAAGCCACCTTCTGCTTTTCAGGTCGACCCTTTCTGGCCGAAACCGCTTCCCAACCACTGGATGCTTGGCGAAGTAGCCGGCGTAGCTGTCGACAAGCATGACCACATCTGGATCCTTCAGCGCCCCCTCACGCTCACCGCACGGGAGTCGGGAGCCGCACAAACTCCACCTTTGTCGGAGTGTTGCAAACCTGCACCCTCCGTGATCGAGTTTGATCCGGAAGGAAACGTCGTTCAAGCCTGGGGCGGCACGGATACCACGCAGCAATGGTTCACCAGTGAACACGGACTGTATGTCGACGATGATGACCATGTTTGGGTCGGGGGTAACAATGTGAAAGATGATGTGGTGATGAAGTTTTCAAAGTCCGGTGAGAAGCTCCTTCAGATCGGGGAGTGGGGGGTGAGCAAAGGCAGCAATGACAGCACACACCTGGGAGGTCCGACAGACATAGCCGTTGATCTCGGTGCGAATGAAGTTTACATTTCCGATGGTTATCGTAACCGCAGGGTGATCGTGTTTGATGCAACCACCGGTGCCTACAAGCGACATTGGGGAGCGTACGGAAATAAACCTGATGATAGTCCGATGGCTGCTTATGTACCCGGCGAGGAGCCCAGTCAATCATTTCGAAATCCACATTCCGTCCAGCTTGCTGCCGACGGGCAGGTCTACATCGCCGACAGGCCCAACAACCGGATCCAGATTTTCACCAAAGAAGGGAAATTCGTCAAGGAGTCATTCATTGCCCGCAACACCCTCAACACGGGTGCGGTATGGGATCTTGCTTTCTCGCGAGACCAGGCTCAGGCGACGCTCTATGTGGCCGACGGACTCAATATGAAGATCTGGATCCTGAACCGGTCCAGCCTGGAAATCACCGGCACGCTTGGCGAAGGCGGCCGGGGCGCCGGCCAGTTCGGATGGCTGCACAACATTGCGATCGATTCGAAGGGGAACTTGTACAGTGCCGAGGTGACACCGGGGATAAGGGTGCAGAGATTCAAAGTGAAAATCTAGAATCCACGAGCTAGAATCTAGGAGCTAGGGTGAGTAGCACTTGTTAGCGTTGTTGCCTTCGTGCAGTTATTCTTAATTAAAAGTGAAATTGAGACTCGCCAGTGCTAAACCTTTGTGGACAGCGCGCCTTTGCCTCACAACGGAATCATAAATAGGTTTTGTCTAACCAGGCAACCACTTGCTCCCAACATTCAACAGGTATCTTTGCATGTGTGGCGTTTTTCATCACAAGGAATTCCTTTTTGCTTCCAGGAATCAGATCATACAATTCTTTTACTTTATCCACTTCAAATAATTCATCCTGATCGCCGGCACCTACCAGCACAGGAATGTTTAATCTTTCGGAAAGCCGGAGTTTTTTAACATCAAGCATAGTTACAAAGCGAAGCGTGTATCTAAAATTGAACAAGGAGTCCTTTGTAACGGTCATGCCCTTTCTATAATACTCAACTGTCTGATGAGATGGTCGGAAGATAGAGCTTGCCAATATTTTGCTTTTTTCAAAAAGGGTTGGCGGTGTTGATAACCCTGGTCGGCCTTCATAAGCACCGGAGAGCAATACAATTCCTGCAATCTCATCCGGAACTTTATTGGCTGCACAGATCGCAGAAGCCACGCCTAAACTATGTCCGAGAACAATTACTTTAGAAAAGCCAAGTCCTTTGATATATTTTACGGACTCAGCTAAATCAGTAATCCATCTTCCTAAGTCTGGAGCGTCCCCTCTGTTTCCGCCCGATAGGCCATGTCCCCTGTAATCCAAACCAAATGTGGTATATCCCCCTGAAGATATGGGATCACCCGCCATCGTGTATGCGCCCCCGTAGGCCGTAATACCATGAAAAATAAGTACAGCAATATCTTTCTTTGCTTCAACAAGGGTGTCTGGATTCCATCGCCACAGAAAAAGTGTTTCCCCATCGGTGGTTGTAAACTGATCATGCGCGCCACTGTATCTCTGCCTCAGGACCTCAGCTTGTTCAGCTGAAATCCCGAAATGATTTGTCTTTGATTTTGTTGGAAGGAACGCCAAGATCAATCCAGCAATAAGAACAATGGCAACCAGGGCTGCAACGGTGTATCCTGCTTTTCTAATTATCTTCTTTATACTCACTTATTTTTTTGCTGTTGGGTGTAACGTGCGTCAAAGCAATATCGCCGTCCAAAACTCCGTCTTCAAATATATAGTTGTCATAGGAAACTTTGTCCAAAAAAAATTGCGTGCTGCTAACGTTGAATGACAAGTCAAGGCGACTTTCTACAGCTCGAGTTATACGGGACAAACATCGAAACGGGAATTATTTCAATGTCTGTAGATACGCCACAAGATTCGCGACATCTTCCTTCTTGTAGTTTTCCAATAACGTCTGATGTTTCGCGCGCGCCGACTTCAAGACGGAATCGTTGAGGTTATTAAGTTTAAACGATTTTGGTGATCGAAAACTCGTTGGATCAAGAATTTGTGCGCGCAACTCGGTGTTTTTGTATTTGTTTCCTATTCCCGCCATGTCCTTGCTCGTTGAATGACAGGGCGAGCAGCTCTTTTTAAAGAATGTTTTACCCACTGCGGGGTTTCCGTTTGGTGAAGATTCATTCGTCAGTAGCTTTAAATTTTCTCGGGCGCGTGCGTAATGAATGTAGGATGCGATTGCGCGAACTTCTTGGTCGCTGAGATCAGAGAACTGTGGCATCGGTGAAGATTTTGGTGTTTGTGGAATGCCAACGCGTAGAATCGCCCCAATCAGATTGGCGTTAACATCGGCACTCACGATAGCCGATATTCGCAGGTCCGCGGCTTCGCCTACGGGCTTTAAGTATACGCCGTGACAATACGCGCAGCCGTAGAGCACATACGTTTCTTTGTTGTGCTGCATGATCGGATCTGCCAGCGGAACCCCGATGAAGGCAGAATCATAGTCGGGAATTGATTGCGCTTTTGCTGAAACTACAATGAGCACGTTGCTAAAAAGGGCAAATAGTATGTTCAAGTATCGCATAGTCATGTCTTAGAACAACAATCACGCGAGAGCCCGCTTACAATAATCAAACATTAATTCAACTTCTTTCACGCTCTTGCGAAGCGTGCCATGCTCAAACTCAAGCATCACTACTATTGGCCACTCGTTGTCGCGAATCATCCGAAGGATCTCAATAATCGGGGCATCGCCCTGACCAAAGGGTGCACTACGGCCCTGGTTATTCTTCCGATCACCCAGATGGATATTGCGAATTCGCTCATGGTGTTTCTCAATAAACGCAAGGCAATTGCCATTTGCCGCAGTGTAATGTCGGGTATCAAACGTGGCCGTAATGCTTGGAGAGAATGAAAATGCTTTGAGAAAACTCTCCTCATTGGTGATGGCATCGGGGTCGGACAGGTTGGAATGATTATGAACTGACATGAACATATTATGCTTCTCAGCGAACGGCGCAAGCCGTTCCGTGGCCTTTAGACCCTGCGACCCAATACAACCTCCTGCCCCCAGGACTTTGGCGGCTCTAAATGTGAAATCGATCTCATCATCTGTATAATCGATGAATTTGTTTTGGTAGGAGACATCCATGTTCACATAGTAAGTAAAAATCGAAATACCGGCGTCGTCAAACTCTTTTCGTATAGCCAGGTAATGATCATCCGGGGCACTGATGCGCCAGTCGCGCAATTTTTCACGCGCTTGGGCAACAGTTACGCCTGCCTCATCGAAGCGCGGCTCGCACCAGGTGGCGTGCAGTTCGACAATACTAAATCTGTTTGCTGTAATCTTCTGAATTAGCTCGGGCCGGTTGTCAGGGTTCATTACCAGATCATGATAACAGAATGGCTGAACTCCAAATTGAACACCGTTGATTATGGATGGATTCAAAACTTTGGAGGGTGAAGTATCCAGGCCAGCTTTTGAATTGGAGCCGGGTGTGGTGCAAGCCGACATGTAGGCTAATGGAGGCGCACTCAAAACTAACTTTGAAAAACTGCGTCTGTTCATTTTTTATGAATTCGGTTAAGTAGCCGGATTTTTCGGTTTTGATTAACCAATCGGCTTTGCAATTATTTTTCGGTCATATGTAAAATAACCAAAGGATTCCTCTATTCAAATACTTGTACAAATAAGGTTTCCGAACTCTTGTTATTTGACTACAAATTCCCGCCTGACAAGTTGGGCCGATCGTTTCTATCAGACGACTTGAAGATCGCTTTACAAAGACGTACTCGCGGGAAGATTTGAACACTCAGGAATACACAGATAAAACGCACTCAATGGATAAGCCGCATTGAAAAGTCCGCTTATCCCAACCTTCCTACAGCCCCAAAACACCCTTCAGCTTCCCATACCCACTCTTGCTAAACGGTACCTTCACTCCACTTTTCAAAAGGGCCAGATATGTTTCTTTTTCAAGAGGTTCGATTTTCGTAAGCTGTTGGAGATTGATGATGTAAGAACGGTGGACGCGTACGAACTGGGAGGTGTCAAGACTACTTTCATAAAAGCTCATGGTCTTCTTCTTGAGGAACATCTCTTTTTGAGTGAATATCTTTACGTAGTCGTCATATGCCTCGATGTACTGCACCTCGTGAACAGGTACTATACGGATATTGCTGCCTTCGCGAACAACGATGCGGTTACGCTCTTCCGGCTGACGGATTTCCTCTGTCAAAAGCGTTTGCGTGGCTGTCTTTTGATCAGCCTTGTTACGTTGCTCGAGCCATTTTTGAACCGCTTTTTGGAAACGTTCCCTGCTGAACGGCTTCAACAAGTAATCTATAGCCCGCGATTCAAAAGCTTTGATAGCATACTCATCAAAGGCGGTAGTAAAAATCACTGACGGGGGTTGTTCGATCAGTTCCAACATTTCGAAGCCGTTGATCTTTGGCATCTGAATGTCCAGGAAAATAAGATCGGGTTTGTGTTGCGTTATAGCCTTGATCCCTTCGAAGCCATCGTTGCATTCCTGCGCAATGGTTATTTCGGGAAAAGCCTGAAGATATTCAGTTACAATACTCCTCGCCAGTGGCTCATCATCTATTAATACGGTCTTAATCATACGGGTTGAGGGATTTTTACTTCGGTTGCAAAAACGGTATCCATTTGTTGTGTCGTCATTAAGTCATTCCTTGCGTAGAGAAGGTAGAGCCTCCGTTGCACTGAATTCAATCCGAAGCCAGTACCCTGCCTGGGTTGTGCAGTTTGCGGATCAAATGGATTCTCAATCCGTATAACGAGTTGGTCATCCTGTTTCCGAGCCATAATACGGATCGTTATTTCGCCCACAGTATCGTACAATCCAAACTTGATGGCATTTTCAACAAGTGGTTGCAGTAAAAGGGATGGCATCATAAGGTACATTGCCTCTTCGGGTTTTTCGATCACTGTTTTCAAACGATGACCGAACCTTACCATTTCGATATCGAGATACAGCTGCAGATGCTTAAGCTCTTCCTGAAGAGTGACCAGTTGCTGATCGTCCTTTTTAATTGTTCCTCTGAGAAAATCCGACAGTTGTTGTATCATTTTACGAGCTTCTTCCGGTCTTGATCCGGCCAGGGCGCTGATTGAATTCAAACTGTTAAACAAAAAGTGTGGTTGAAGCTGCTGACGCAACGAAGCAAGTTCCGCCTCACGCGCAAGCTTCATGGTATCCTGTTCACGTTTTTCGCCCGCTCTCTGTTCCTGGAAGTGAACCCAGACCCAACTTATCACACCTACAAGCGAAATCATAAACCATATCAATATTCCCCTGATGTAATTGGACGCATAGAGGAACTGATGATATTCGCCTTCCTGAGGAAACAAATTCCACGTCATCAGGTAACGGTGTGCTATCGTACAAAGGGTAGCGAGTGTAATGCTCCACGCGATCAGGTAAACCGCATTCTTTAATTTGGGCTGATAATACCTCAACGACGTGAACGTAATGTATCCAGCGGTCGCAATCAGTAAATTCATATTGACTGCATCAGCCAGTGATACTATCCAGCTGAAATTGAAGGTGTTAACCAACGCATAAGCTTCTACGACTACGAGGGCCATCCACCATAAAATACAGGCGATGATTATTCGTCGGGTAGATAACGCAGGCATGCTCAGTGTCGGCGGTAATTTAAGGTTTATCAGCATAAAGGACGTGCATTCAAACGAATTGCAATGGCCTTCTGATGAATAAAGTTAATGTATGAAGATCCCTCTTCAGTTTCGTGTATCCGCGAATATAATTCTATTCCGTCTTCCAGGTTCTTCAGCGGCAGAACTTCTGAAACATTTATAAATTCCCATTTAACTATTTTGTTCTTGTCATTGTAAAAAGTATCCTCTTCGTTGAGTCCAATGGTTCGCGCTTTGAGAAAAGCCTCTTCTTTGCTTTCCGCGACCACTAACCTCAGTTGTTCGTCAAACTGCTTCTTGTTCGAGCTGCCCTCTGCCGAGATATTGAAGACTATTTTTGTGATATACCAGTTCATAAGAAATACTTGAAGGATGATTAAAACCTGACACATAGATCAAAAGCTTTTGATGTCGATGCCACCAAAGAACGTTGTACCTTTCAATACCAGCACCTTGGTCTGGTCTGTTACCGCATTTTGCACCTGCCGTTTATCATTTAAGCCGCCGAATACCGATACTACTTCTTCCGTATCTATCTTCCAGTGAGGGGGTACGATCAGTTTTGTTCCACCGAATACCTGGACAAGTTCAAGTGGTACCCTGCCGTTTATATCCGCCTGCGTAAGGTTTATCTCTACGCCTCCGAATACACATACGCTTTCTCCGCCTTTAAAATCCTTTGATAAGATCTGTTTTCTATTCTCTCCAAAGATTGTAACTGACTCAAATGAACCCTCGGCCGTCGTGGTTGCTGCATTCGCTTTGCGTTCCCAATCTTTAAATATGTCTCCACTGGCTCTTCCGGCGAGATCTTAATATCATTACCACCCCAACGCCTATGATTAGCATCGGCCAGAAGTATTCTCTTACCCTTATTTCGGGCACGAGGTCCTCTAAAAGAAAGACGGACCTATCGCTACCGGTATCAGCCACACTGGATTCCGGAAGGAATGACGTGCGCCGAGATAAAATCCGAATGCGATGAGAAGCATGTGCCATGAAAAAAGCCAGTAAGGTATATCGGCGCCTACTTCTCTTGCCAGCAGCAAAGTGCCGACGATCACTACAATCATACCGGCGATTGCACGGCCACCACCGAAGGGATTGCGGTCTTTTTCGACGGGCTGGTTTGTGTTCTTGTTGTATTGCGTTTCCATAATTGTTCCTATTTATGACTCAAATAACGCCACATTTGGGCCCCCGGGCCATAGGGAAAAGGCGGGTAAAGGCCGACAGTAGGTGAATGGCGGAAGGGCGTCGGTGAATGCGCAAGCCAAGCTACTTAAGCTAGAGCCGACTGGCAGCTTGAATAGGCTATGAGGCTTGGGCTGCGCTTGCAGCTTGCAGCTTGTATTTTTATCTTCACGTGTTTTTATTCAGAACGTATGGCAGCCAGTGAACAATTTGAAAAAGCTTTTGCTCAATTTGATTCCTACAATTCTAAAGACCCCAACAAGGAGGAGTATAAGGGAAAATCACATCCGAAGGAATTGCTTTATGCAACACGGATGAGCGAAAGATTGGATCTTTTTATGCCCGGTTCACCTGATTACCTGAAGCTTGCCGCCCGATGTCAACATATTGGCCGTTGGGAGATCCCGAGAAACTCGTACCCGATGGACAAAAAAGGATATCTCCAGTGGAGAAATACGTTAAAATTCCATCACGCGAAAATTGCCGATGAAATCCTGACAAGTTGTGGTTATGATAAGGATACCATTGAAAAAGTAAAGTTTCTCCTATTAAAAAAGGAGTTGGCCAAGAATGCGGACACGCAGACATTGGAAGATGTGATCTGCCTTGTATTCATCCAATACTATCTCGACGAATTTGCAGCTAAGCATGAAGATGAAAAAGTTATTGATATTCTTCGGAAGACCATGAAGAAGATGTCTCCGAAGGCTATATCAGATGTGGGCACAATTTCTTTGCCCGATAGAATCAAGAACCTAATCCAAATAGCCGCCGCTTAAGCTGGATTCTCTGCGTAATCGCGTCTTCGCGCCTCCGCGGTAAAAAAGACAGGAACGCCGAATGTCGAATTCGTCCCCCGCACGCCGCGGGCAGGGAATTTCGATTGGGAGTTACGATTAACGGATAACGATTAATCGATTAACGGATAACGCGTGCTCAAGAAATCCATCGATCGACCTGTCAAGTATATCAAACACTTCCTGGAATTCGCGCTCCTTGCCCCAGTAAGGATCCGGGACCTCCATTCCTTTTCCCAAAGAATCGAACTCGCGCATCATGAAAACTTTTCCTTTATGCGCGTCGCTGGCGGATAGTCGCAAGATATTTTGGAAATTATTCTTGTCCATCGCGAGTATATAATCGCAGGCTTTAAGGTCTTCGGCACTCAGTTGTCGTACGATGTGATCAATCGCGATTCCATATTTGCTCGCGATTGCAAATGTTCGCGAATCAGGGATATCACCAATATGATAATTGCCCAGTGCCACACGAGTCTATATCAAATAGATCCTCGAGGTTCTTTTGCTTCACTTTGTGTCTGAAGATTGCTTCCGCGAGAGGGGACCGACAAATGTTCCCCAGGCATACAAATAGTACTTTCTTTCTGCTCATGATCAAAAATGCCGGCAAAATGCCCTTTCAGGCTTACATTTTCATTAAAAATCTTCGCCAAAATAACGGTACGGAGGGTTACAAAGGAATGGTAAACACTATTTATTGGTGCATGCAATACTTTTTTTAAAGTACTGCCTTTTGATTCGGAAAAGCCCACCTCTATTTGCTCAGGAGGGGGCTTTTCTCGTTTTAGCCTGTTTGCAATCGAGTGCTTTAAGGGGATTGTTTTAGATTTGCCTCAAACAGTTTCCCCTATGGAATTTATCAATGTCATCGAGCAATACGCTCCTTTTATTTCTCTTGTTCAGCTCAATCGACCTAAAGAACTCAATGCATTGAATCGTCAGCTCATGGAAGAGCTACGGGACACGCTTCAGCTATTGGACAAAAATGAAAAAGTACGGGTGATCATAGTCACGGGTAACGAGCAGGCATTTGCGGCAGGGGCCGATATTAAACAAATGGCGGACAAGACCTCAACTGAGATGTTATTGATCGATCAGTTCAGCACGTGGGATCAGATACGCAAGACAAAAAAACCTCTTATTGCTGCGGTGTCCGGCTTTGCGTTAGGCGGCGGATGCGAACTGGCTATGACGTGTGACATGATCGTCGCTTCGGAGACCGCAAAGTTTGGGCAGCCCGAAATAAAAATAGGCACGATGCCCGGAGCGGGCGGGACGCAACGGCTTACCTATGCGCTGGGAAAGGCCAGAGCTATGGAGCTGATCTTAACAGGACGGTTCCTTTCCGCAGACGAAGCGCTATCCCGCGGTCTGGTGAACAAGGTTGTGCCGGTTGAAATGTATCTGCACGAGGCCCTATCGCTGGCAAACGAAATCGCACAAATGGCACCGGTTGCTGTTCAGCTCGCGAAGGAAGCCATCAACCGCTCATTTGAAACTCATCTTGATGAAGGGCTTCAGGTCGAACGGAAGAATTTCTATCTGACGTTTGCTACTGAAGACCAGAAGGAAGGAATGAAGGCATTTATCGAGAAGCGAAAACCGGACTACAAGGGAAAGTTAATCGTTATCCGTTATCCGTTAATCGTGGGTGTGTGACTGGATCAGGGAGAATGGTGAATGTCGCCAAAGCCGGTGAATGTGAATGTCGAATAAATGACCGCATGCGGGGAACCCGTAAGGATCAAGTTAATCGTAATAATGTGTGATGTCTAAAACGATCATCAGAACGTATAAATCTTTCAGTAAATGTGGCAATCTGTCTGCTTTCGAAATGGATTGGACAATTGGGATTACGTACTTCACGGCAGTCAAACATTTCGTTCTGGGGATTGAATGTCCCCGCTCTGCGGGACGGGCAGGCAAACTGCCCCATGCTCACACTCCGAATGTAACGAATGGTCGTTTACTACCTTACAGTAACTCCGAACCCAACGCTAACGGTACTGTACTCCTGCAGAGTATACTCTCCGTTGAGATAGATCGGACCAAGATTCAGTCGTATACCTCCCGAAAGTCGCATGCTGTTATTCTTGAAGCGAAGAGAAACTGGATTTCTTACACCTTGCGGATAGCCCGGCAAAACATAAGATCCTAGTACATCCGAGTCAGTCGCGATTGTGTTATAGCCGAAGCCTCCGTGAAATGTGAAGATCGCCAGCTTCTTTGATATTATCGCCTGAAATAACCATGCGTTCATGTTATAGGTCATTTCCTGGGGACTGGTATCACCAGATATTGGAGGGAGAGCAGGATCGACCATGGGAGTGACACCCTTTATGTTCGTATAAGCAACCACAACCGAAAGATCGAATGGTAACACCTTAATACCCGGAATGTGTTGCTTTATATCGTGCATAACCCCTACACCGAATAGTTTGATTTTTGTTGATCCTGATTCGACTTCTGGTATCCAACGAACTTTCAGGTCCGTGTTTTTGTAAATACCCAGCCCGATCTGTGCTGTGGGCGAAACAGTACCGCTTATTTTAAATGTCTCTTGGAAATCCAGTCCTTCAGGACCCTCAAATTCTGGGTCCGGTAGACTACCATTGTTGAGGTTGACACGGTACGTAGTCTGAGTCTTCCGGACCTGCAATTGTCGGAGCGTTGCCGGATGCCGGACTTATTAGTTGTGCGACCTGGAGGTTAAGGTCTGCAGGCCGGAAATAATTTTTGGATGAGGGAATAAAAACAGCGTTAACTGATACACTAACGTCGAAGCCCAAAGTCTTATGAGCTTTTGCTGTCGTATACCATCCGCCATTAAACCCATAGCTTAGTCCCTCTATTACCGGGTTTAGGTAAGCGCTCATCAGTTTTGAAGCGTCGGCGGGACCGGCTTCTAAAAAGTTCTCGAGATCATGCCCATCCTGAGCGTGGGCCCAAATGGGCGCACTTATAATAAAAAGTAGCAGGACCTTCTTGAAACGTAAGATCATTCGGTTTTTGGATTGGTGTAAAACGTCATCAATTTACGAAAATATGATTTGCACATAATTGGGGGCCGACAGATAAATAAGCATAGTTGCCTAAGAGTTGTATTTTTACGACTTCAATGGTGATTCTGTACAATTTGCTAATCCTGATTTTGAGAGCCGGGTTCCGGATAGCCTCGATCTTTCACCCCAAGGCAAAAGCATTTGTAAAAGGAAGGAAGGGTATTTATAAAAAAATGGAAGCGGCGTTTGGGAATAACCAGTCACCCGTAGCGTGGATTCATTGTTCATCATTAGGTGAGTTTGAACAAGCCCGCCCCCTGGTCGAGGCCATTAAAAAAGAATATCCTTCTGTTAAAATCCTCCTCACGTTTTTCTCTCCCTCCGGATATGAGGTCCGCAAAAATTATGATAAGGCCGACCTCGTCATTTATCTTCCTTGGGACACGGCATCAAATGCATCTAAGTTTGTATCGATCGCAAAACCGACATTAGCCGTATTTGTTAAATATGAGTATTGGTTCCACTATACCAACGTGCTGAAAAGAAAGAATGTACCCATCCTGTCAATATCATCCATCTTCCGAACGAACCAGCTATTTTTTAAGTCGTACGGAGGTTTTTACAGGGAAATCCTGAAAAACTTTTCACACTTTTTTGTTCAAAACGAGGTGTCGCTGCGATTACTGCGTTCAATTGGAATCCAGCAGAGCAGCCTTGCGGGAGACACGCGCTTCGATCGCGTTTATGAAATTGTAAATCGGGGTGAAGAGATTCCCATTGCAGACAAGTTTAAGAACGGGCAAAAGACTTTCGTTGTAGGAAGTTGTTGGCCTGAAGACTTTGAGGTGCTTGCTCCGTTGATCAATCAGAGTAGCATCAAATTTATTATCGCGCCTCATGAGATTTCTGAAGACTTTATTCACAAACTGGAGAAATCGCTTGCCGTAAAGTCCGTACGTTATAGTCAGGCGCAGAACACCAAACTTGAAGACTACCAGGTTCTGATCATAGACAATATCGGAATGTTGTCGCGCCTTTATCGTTACGGAGAATTTGCTTTTGTCGGCGGCGCGTTTGGTAAAGGGCTTCACAACATCCTCGAAGCTGCCTGCTACGGTGTTCCTATCCTCTTTGGAAACAAGAATTATGAAAAATTCCAGGAAGCGATTGACCTTATCAACCGCGGTGGGGCATTTGAAGTGAAGGACTATTCAGACTTTAAGTCAAAATATGAAATGCTGAATATTCCTGAAAATTTTCTCCTTGCATGCGAGGTAACAAAGTTATATGTAGCGGAGAATTTGGGAGCGACTGAAAAGATCATGCGATACTGTAGACCTTTGCTAAAATAAATGGAGGGTACTGTAATGCGCTCCACCGGATCCTTTTATGACGTGCTGGGAACAGACGACAGGAAATATACATGTCGAGTCAGAGGAAAGATCAGGTTGGAAGGAATTAAGGAGACGAACCCTGTCGCTGTTGGGGATAGGGTGATGCTGGATCTTGAGCACGAAATAGCATCGATCACTGAAATCCTCCCCAGGAAAAATCATATACTAAGACAATCGGTTAAAAAGACGGGACATGCGCATGTGTTGGCGGCAAATGTTACTCAGGCACTACTTGTCGTTACGTTTTCGTATCCAAGAACGTCGCTGGGATTTATAGATCGTTTTCTTGTCAGCGCTGAAGCATTTCGCATTCCTCAGGTGATCGTATTCAACAAACGCGACCTGCTGGATGATAAAGAGTTGATGTCCCTCGAATCACTTACTGCTTCCTATTCGAGTATTGGCGTAACGTGTTTTTCAACATCAGCGCTAACGGACGACATGGATGAAGTCCGGAAGGCACTGCAAAACAATACCACGCTGATCGCCGGCCATTCGGGTGTAGGGAAGTCCACTTTGCTGAATAAAATATCTCCACATATAAAACAACCTGTGGGAGACGTTTCAGACTTTTCAGAAAAAGGTACTCACACAACGACGTTTGCTGAAATGTTTCAGTTGGAACACAACACATTTGTGATTGATACACCTGGTGTGAAAGAATGGGGTCTTGTAGATATGAACAAACAGGAAATTTCCGACTATTTTCCTGAGATGCGTGAGGTGCGACTTCAATGCAAGTTTCAATCGCGGTGTATCCATATCAATGAGCCCAAATGTGCTGTTCTTGATGCAGTTGAAAGGGGTGAGATCGAAATCACCCGGTACGAAAGTTATTTGAGTATGATTTCAGGCGAAGATAACCGGAAGTAGATCATGGAGTACACGGTTAACGGCATGGGTATCTCATATGAGGCATTAGGTGAAAAGGCCTGGGGCGATGACCGTATCCTGCTGGAGCATGCCGTTGACCTGACAGCATCAACAAGCTGGCACGCTGAGGGCTTTACCATAGAGCCGTTTATCGATACAAAATCATTCGATTTATTTCAGCAACAAACACGAAGCGTTGTTGCTGGACTGCTGGAAAAAAGCCGGCCTTGCTCCTGCGGATGACATCAGGCTTGATCAGTACCATACTCTTGTCAACAACTTCAATGAACACCTTTCCGCTGTTGACAAAACGAAATTGCTGCCTGTTGAAGAATTTCCCATCCCGCTCAGGCTATTGGAGGATCGTGTATCGCAAATTTGTGGTGTGCCTTTGGAAGTGAGGAATCCCTATGATGGCCAAAGGATCTTTCACTTTAGGGTTATCCGCCCTCAACAGTGGGATAACAATCCGCTGCACCGCGATATCTGGCTGCCGGATTATGATGACTGCATCAATCTTTATATTCCGGTAGCGGGAAGCAACGAGCGCTCTTCTCTTATTATGGTTCCAGGGAGTCATCTTTGGGCCGAGTCGAGGATTGAACGTACAATCTCTGGCGCTGAGATCAATGGCGTGAAGTATAATGTGCCAGCCGTAACTGCCATTGGTGGATCGTACTCCATCGAGCGACCGAACCCGCAGGAGAATCAACTGTTAGTTTTCTCTCCTTACTTAATACACGGTGGCGCTGTCAATCTGAATAAGCACGAATCAAGGATCTCAATTGAAATTCGCCTCTGGAAGAAATGAAATTGTTGCAGTTTATTTTTCTGCTCGTCCGTCGTGGATCGTTGTTTCAGGAACCGATTGATTTTGAGGCGAAACGAAGAGCGACTATTGGCCTCCTTGCCGCTTAGTGATCCGATCGTTATACCTGCGCCGGATGGGAAACGCCGTTCTCGCCTGTGGAGAATACCTGGATTATATACCATCATAGCCAACCTATCTTACTTCAAGGACCGCCATGAAATGAATAAAATGTATTACGTTTCGCATAGCCATGGGGTTGTATATGTTCGCATTCTTAAGGCTGCCGGTACTTCCGTGCTCACCGGATTTCTGAGTTTGATGGACAGTAAATTGAAAGCTGCATCTTTGTCTGATGAACAAGTCGACGCGCTGGGCTATTACTTTGTGAAAAGAGAGCTTCCTGACTCGTCTCGTAGTTTTGAACGATTTGCTATTGTCAGAGACCCTTACCAACGGCTCGTATCCGTCTATCTTGATTTGTTTGATCCTTCTTCACCCATATTTTCTTATTCAGCTTATTGGTTTGGTATCCTTGATCGAACCATGAGCTTTAAGGATGTTGTAAAAGTTATTTCAAAGATCCCAACATCGTTGCTGGGCCCTCACTTTTCTCCGCAATCTGGCATCTTAAAGGACTTGCCAGATGTCAGGTTGTTTCGGCTGGAAAAAGATAACAAAGCAGCTGACAGATTTTTTACATCGTTATGGTATCGAGTTTCAGCATCGGAACAAACACAAAGGCGAATATGACTATCGATCTTACTACGATAATGAAACATTTGAACTTGTTAGCAGCATCTATCATGAGGATGTTGATCGATTTGGTTATGCGATCGAAGAGGATAATTTAAGGAAGGCATTAAGGAACTAACCATCGTTGCAGCTTGGACATTGAACATTGGTCGTTGGACATTGCTTGACTCAGTGCATTTTTGAAAGGCAATTTATGCCGCAAGGTGAGATTGTCTTAACTTTGCATTGGGAACACCACGCGTTTTGATTCTCAATGTCCAATGTCAAACACTCCCGAACTCCGATACGAATGGATTAACTCGAAGTGCCGTGCGTTTTGTGATACTAACTATACCTGATCCGGTGGTATAGTTTTCTCAATGGTGCAAGAGGAATGCCAGTACGGTCGAAAAGTTTCAGGGTTCGTTCAGCCAATCGAACTCCATCTCAGCTCCTTCAACAAATCATAAAAGAGGAACGCTTCCGTGTGATTTCCTGATAACACCGACTGCCGGAACTCATAACGGACCCTGGTTATCAAGGCCTGCTTGTCGTCGTCATCACGGTTGAGCTGCTGCGCTTTTTTGCAAATGAGAAATGTCGAATGAAGCTGTTTGATCCCCCGGAACGTACCAGCCGGTCGACATTGAGCTTTTAAGTTTACGGATACTCGTCAACCGTTCGTTCAAAAACGCATATCGATAGATCCGCGAGGAACGAACCCAGAAATCAAAGTCTTCATAGGATAATGATTCATCGTAACCGCCCAGTGCAGCAAAGACCTCTCTTCGGATCATCATCGTAGGGCCTGGAATGAAGTATGTGGTTAACATATCCCGATACACGTCACCTTGCGGAATATGTGAAATGAGGCTCTTTATGGAAAAGATATTCAAAATGATTGCGGATAAATTTTCCATCCTCATTTATGTATATTGCGTCTGTGTAGATCACGCCCTACCGTTGGAGTCAATCTTCCAAAAAAAGCCACCTGTTTTTCGATCCTATCGGGCATCATCACGTCATCCGTTGCAAAGTCTATGACAAATTCGCCCTTCGCTAATTTCAATGCTTCGTTAAATGCTTTGCAGTTCCCAAGATTTTTTGGGAGAAGCAGCAGCTCGATCGACGGATACGGTGCTTTCAAGCTTTGAATCTCCTCAACACTGTTATCTGTACTGGCGTCGTCTGCAACTATAACCTGAATATTTTTGTAAGATTGATTCAGGACGGACTCCACCGCTTCGCGGACAAAGCGTCTGTGATTGTAGCACAGACAAATGACAGACACCAGCGGTTTCTCCATGTGTTTATTCCGTGAGATCTTTTTGAAACGTGAACTTTGTCGTTGGACTCGCACCCAGCCCCATTTTAAAGTTCAACAAACCAAAATTAGGAATTCCAGCAAGAGATGATGTACCAAGATCAAACAAAGCAATTCCGTTCTCATAACAATATTCGTAAAGAGATCGTATCAGGAAAACCGTTGGATTGGATGATTTGTCGGATTCGTATCGTGGTCGGAATAGAAATGATACAATACATCATGATTGCAACGGACGCAAATAGATGCTGCCACCATAACATTGTGCTGATAGACGCCGGTAAGCAGGAACCTGTCGGGAAAGGTATTGACGGTACGCTGCATCTCATCAAATGTCATGGATGACGGATAACCTTTTTGAACCCGGCAATTGTGAATAAAATCATAAAGCGTCTTAAGCTGATGAATTTCTTCATGGCGTAGCTCAAGCTCTTTATCCTGAGCTTGTTTGATTTTGCGCTTCTCCCAATTTGCGGAAAGTTCTTCGCCGGATTTGTTCACGTAGAATATTGCGCCTGGTTCGGCCGTGATGATATGATAATCGAGGTTGGAGAGGAAAACCTGTAGCAATGTCTGAAGTTCCGGGCTATAAAGCGTAGGAGGGTTTTTGATAATTATATTCTTAACGCCGCTTCTTAAGCAGATCAGATTCGATGAATTGCAGGAATCGAAACAATGCCGAAGGCTCCAGATCAGGAGAGGCATCTATAGAACCGAATGGACTGCGATATGGACTTGACGCTGTGCCGTTATGCAAATGAAAATGTATTCCGGCAAGGGCAATCTTTTTCTTCTCTTTTATAATATGATAGGAAACCCACTCGCCGCTTGATTGCAGGAATCGATGCTCGGGTAAATTAAATAGAGAGATCTCGTAGTCAAGCTTGAAATCTTCAGGTACTGTTCCCTTAATGAAAATGAAATCTTCCAATCAATATCAGTAGGGAATTCCAACCCGCTTATAGATGAAGTGCATTAACCACGCAGGGCCAATGAGCAAGAATTGAACGTCTTTCAGAAAAGAGGGCTTTTTACCTTCCACCTTGTGACCATAAAATTGTCCAACCCACGCGACAAAAAAAATGAGGAGACTTACCACCCAAAGCGGAGCAATATTAGCCTGCGCGATAAAGTTGACAATAAAAAGACATAACGCTCCAAAGAGCATCATTCCAATGCTTAATGGAATCGAAAGAGATACATAATAAATGAGTACGAGTATCAACACGATCGCTGCCCAATTAGCGTACGGATTATTTTCCCCCAATACGGATTGGACCATGCTTGAGGGTATCGATGCGATCAGGCCAACGACGCTGAGAAATATCAATGGAACACAAATCCAGTGTATGGTCTTATTCGTGGAGTTCTGGTGGCTTTCACCATATTCGGCAAGCAGTTGATCTATTTTGCGCATAACACTCTCTTATTTATTATACGACCTAAATTAAGCGATAAATGCTAATCTTCAAATGGAAGTCAGGCTACCTGGGTACCTGGGTAGCCTAGGTACCTGGGGGCCAGTTCATGGAGATAGCTTTGTCTTGACACTCGTCCATTTTTTAATCTGCCAATGGACGTTTCCTGTTGTAAGATGTTTTCCTTCCGCATCATGTATTTTAACTTCACATTTGATCACAACCGACTCCTGTAATTTCAACGGTTGGATGATTGTTTGTTCAATCCAGTCGTCAGTTAGATGTAAACTCAGCAAAAGCATTGGTCTTTCCCTGGTAATGATAGTCCATCTCCAGCCGTTGCATGATAATCCTGTAGGTGTCAAAGCCCAGCTTCGAAAGGAGTAGCAGCCCCGTTGAATATTCGGAAATTGTTGCAAGCGCACAGGCATGAAGTCCTCTTATGTGATTCAGATTATTGCGCCTATAGGGGATAAGTATCTTTACATGATCGGCTCCAAGGTCTACCACCTCAAAGCCATGGGGTTTGTTGAAGGGTACCATTCTCCGGAGCCCAATGTTCAAGATCCATCGATAAAAGGCCGAGTCTCTGGCCCGTAAGAGTAGTGTGTTCACATTCATAAAATCAGAAAGGATAAAAAGCATCCAAGCTCCGGAACCTAATTGCTTTCGACAAATTCGAAGTCAATTATCCATTGCGCTCGGAAGTTAGCAGAAAAATAATTTCCTTTATTGGTCTGTCGATCTATGAAAACCGCTCTTTTCTTATTTGCCGCAATTGTGCTCTCATTACCCCTTGCCGCGCAAATTGAGTCGTTGGAAAATAAATTGGCTACTGCGGATCGAGACACGGCGCGAGTTAATATTCTGAATAAATTAGCTATACTTTACTTCAATTCCGCCCCGGATAAAGCCCACGACTACACGAACAAGGCATTGGCACTGGCTGATTCCCTTCATTACAGTCTCGGACTAGCCGAAGCTTATCTCGCAGAAGCGAGAATTTACCGGCTTGAAGGACAAAGCAATAAGGACCTGGAGTCGCTGATCAAGGCGATGCATCTATTTGAATCCCTGAATGATTCTTTGGGAATAGCACGGACCTATACTGAGATGGGGATTTCAGATCATCAACAGGAGGACTACAATTCGGCGAGAGATCATTATGAGAAAGCACTCGAACTTCACAAGGCCATCGGAAATCGATTGGGTGTAGCGACAACACTGCGAAGGATCGGGATCATGGAAGCTGAAGGGAAAGACCACCAGCATGCATTTAATACTTTTAGCCTGGCTTTAGAAATAGAAAGGGAAATCAACAACGTAGAAGGTATTGCAAATCTTCTGAATAATATCGGCGTGAACTTTTACGAAATGGGCGAATACGATAAGGCTCTTGAGTATTATGAGCAGTCCATGCCGTTGTTCAAGGCAACAAATAACCTTAACCGGTTACCAGCGATCTATCATAATTTTGCCAGGGTTTACCTGGCCCAGGGAAAGATCGACGAGGCACAGAAATATGCCGAACTCGGTTTGCCAATCGCAAGAGAGACTGGAAACAAAAATGGGTTGATGTTATCTATGCAATTGTTTGCCGATATATTTCTTGCAAGAAAAGATTATGAGAATGCATATCAATATCTGAAAAAGGCAAAGTCTATCGAGGATTCTATTGTGAACAAGTCAAACAGCGTGCAATATGCGCAGCTCAGGTCTTTGATCGCGACAGAAAGCAAGGAGCAGGAAATCGAATTGATGAAGAAAGAACAGGAGTGGGCCCTCTTCCGGCAGAAGTTTACTTATGCAAGCCTCGGATTTGTATTGTTTGTCGGAGGTATCATCATCTACTACCAGCGTAGGAACATTCGCGACAAAAAGAAACTACTTGAAAAAAATAAACAGATAAGTGAAGCCCAACAAGCTTTGTTAAAAGTCGAACTGGAGAACAAACGGCTCGCAGAACGACAGCTCCAGTATGACCTTGAATTTCGTCACAAGGAACTCCTTACCTACACGCTTAATCTTGTGCAAAAAAATACCGTTATGCAGAATGTGAGAGAAGGGATTAATGAATTGCTTCCATCAACGGATAAGGATAACAAAGTAAAGATCTCTAAGCTGCTGAAGGTAATTGACTACAGTCTCGAATCGGAAAAGGATTGGGACGAATTCAGGATGTACTTTGAAAAAGTGCACTCGTCTTTTTTTGAAAAAATCAAACTACAACATCCCGATCTTACGCAGGGCGATTTGAAGCTATGCGCGTTGATCAGCTTGAACCTCAGTATGAAGGAGATGGCGGAGCTTATGGGCATATCACCGGAGAGTGTGAAGATGGCGAGACACCGGCTACGTAAGAAATTGAACCTTCCGACCGAAGAAAATCTTGCTGAGTTCGTGGCGGCGTTTAAGAGTGCGTGAGGGATCCGTTATCCGTTAATCGTTAATCGTTAATGTGGGTGTGGGTGTGAGCGCGAGCGTATATCGCCCGCCTTCGCAAAGCTACGGCTGGCAAAGGACGCAGGGTTTTCGCAGGGTATTTCCTTCGACATTGGACATTGGGCGTTCACATTATTTGTCACTTCGATTAACGATGTCATGGACTCACTTAATCAGTCAAAACATTCAACACCAATAAGACAACGCTCAAGGATTTCCTATACCTTATACCCATAGCTTATACCCTTATAACCCTATACCTTATACCCTATACCTCCATCCCCATGACCAAAAGTCCATACACCTACCTTGGAATTCTGATTTCATACTTTTCGATTACCGGTCTCAACCTGCTATTCAAATCCTTCTACGGCGATCAACTCGACGATGGACCGATGCTTGCCAAAGAGTTGATCATCTTTGGTATGGTTGGATTGTTGTTCTGGATAATACTAAAGAAGGAAAACAGTTCCCTCGAGTCGATCGGCCTGCACGGAAGGAAATGGAAAGCGTCAATCGGGTGGGGACTTCTCAACGTTGTAATCTGCTTCGCGCTAGGAGGAGCTTGCGTATACCTGGCGCACCTGCTGGGTTGGAAATATGGGGAGTCCAAAGCCTTCGATAAGCTATCGCTCGCAACCATCGCGTTTATTACGCTGAGAGCCGGAGTTGCGGAGGAGGTATTTATGCGTGGCTACCTCATTGAGCGCCTGACTGACATGACAAAAAATGTTTACATCGCTTCCATGCTCGCACTCGTGCCGTTTGCACTGTTGCATTACACTCAAGGATACGCCGGCATTTTGATCTCTTTTGTGATTGGAGGATACCTGACCATTGTCTACATCTGGCGTAGAGATTTGAAGTCTAACATCATCACCCATTTTCTGGTCGACTTTATTCCAAATGTCGCGGTTCCCTTGATCGCGCCAGGATTGTGATTTGCGCGCACCCATAGGCATGTAAACCTTTTGTATACTCTCTTTCTCAGGTTCCAGGCGCATAAAGGACAACCTTTTCTTTCGGTTTGAGTGTAAGGGTTATTCAATTCACCAAAAACCCTCATACTATGATCACTGAAAAGCAAATCCTTCTTGTAAAGAATTCATGGAGCTTTGTCGTAACAGATGCGGAAGCGGCCGGCAAGGTCTTTTACCAACGTTTATTTGATGTGGCGCCCGGAGTCAGAAATCTCTTCCACGGCGACATAAAGTTTCAAGCCAGGAAACTGATGAACATGGTAACCTTAATTGTTACAAAACTTCACAAGCTGGATGAGATCATGGATGAAGTAAAATTGCTGGCTGTTCGTCACAACCGTTATGGTGCGGAACCGGCTCATTACACGGTCGTGGGACAGTGCCTCCTATGGACCTTGGAAAAAGGGCTGGGCGATAAATGGAATGACGAAACCCGCGAAGCCTGGATGGCGGTTTATGGCGTGCTTTCCGATGCCATGATCAAAATTCAAAAGGAAGCGGTGGCAGCATGATGATTTTAACGACAAGGCACGTCCCGCTATTCCCCTGATAAATCCGAACAATTTTGACCCTCACAATTATGAAAAAGAAATTTCACTTCATAGACCTTGTGTTGATGCTTCCTGCCGTAATCGCACTAATTTACGGCTTCGTTTCAACCACCTGAAGAATGAAAAAAGCAATCGTACTCGGCGCCGGCCTTGTGGGAAAGGCGATGGCGATTGACCTGTCAAAAAAATTTGAAGTAACGGCAGTTGACTTGAATGCGGATGCTTTATCTGCACTCAAAAAACACAACGTCACCGTTAAGCAACTTGACTTTTCGAATCTTGCGGCGCTGTCAGCTGCAATACAACCTTTTGATATTGTGGTCGGAGCGGTGCCGGGCTTTATGGGATTGCAGACAGCAAGGACGGTGATTGAAGCAGGCAAGAATATGGTTGATATTTCCTTCTTTCCTGAAGATCCCTTTCAACTCGATGACCTTGCAAAGAAGAACAACGTTACGATCGTGACTGATTGTGGCGTGGCGCCAGGGATGGGAAATATCATTCTTGGCTACCACAACAAGAGAATGAAAATTGAACGATACGAATGTCTTGTCGGAGGACTTCCCCTCGTTCGTGAATGGCCTTATGAATACAAGGCCGTTTTCTCTCCGATCGATGTGATCGAAGAGTACATTCGTCCAGCGCGTTATGTTCAAAGCAGCGCTATCGTTATTAAGGAAGCGCTGTCAGACCCGGAGCTGGTGCACTTTGATGGAGTCGGCACACTTGAATCGTGGAATTCGGATGGACTGCGCTCACTCATTAAGACCATGCCGACAATTCCAAACATGATCGAAAAGACGCTGCGATACCCTGGATGTATTGAATATCTAAGAGTGTTACGCGAGTCAGGATTCTTCTCCTATGAAGAAATGGAAATAAAAGGAGTGAAGGTCCGCCCCATCGATATTACCGCAAAGTTGCTCTTCCCGAAATGGAAGCTTAAGCCGGGAGAGGAAGAGTTCACTGTGATGCGAATAAGGATGTTCGGAGAAGAGGGTGATGAATCTAAGTTCTACGAGTATAATCTTCTTGACCGCACGGACAAAGCCACCGATACGCTTTCCATGGCGCGTACAACGGGATATACGTGTACCGCAGCCGTTAACCTGGTGGCGGAGGGAAAATTTTCAAGGAAGGGAATTTGTCCCCCTGAATTTTTAGGTGAAGACGGAGATAATTTTTCATTTATATCGAACTACTTGAAGGAGCGCGGTGTGATTTATCAGGTACTTGAAAAATAGCGCTTCGGCATCAGACGCTCACAGTTTTTACTTACAATACCCAAAATGCAATTGAACGAAAGGCCTGTATAATCCTCTTGGATTATATAAGAATTAGATTATCTTTAAATAATAAATATCTGGCCATACGTAATGCGAAAGAACAAGTCCATTATATTTCAGGCAGCTATTTCAGTAATATTTTTTTGCGGTCCAATAATTTTATATGGACAGACTACCCAGATTCGGGGATTTGCCGATGTGTTGGCAAGCTTCGAAGATGACGAAGGGACCTTCGGCATTGGTGAGCAGGACCTGTTTATTACTTCACAGCTCAACGACCGTTTTTCTTTTCTGGGAGAGACAGTATTCAGGTACACTCCTTCCTCCGCAACGCAATTTTCTGTCAGCATCGAACGGATAATCGTCAAATTTAATATTAAGGGAAATCATAATCTGCTGGTGGGGAAACATCATACACCGGTGAATTACTGGAATGATACCTACCACCATGGAAGGGTCTTCTTTCCGACAATTTATCGCCCTCTTTTATTTGATGCACACATTATTCCAATTCACACTACTGGCATAAGTTTACGGGGCCAGAATCTCGGTGATGTGAAATTTGGATATGATCTGATGCTGGGAAATGGAATTGGCACCAGCGAAATTTTTGATGACAACAAAGCAAAATCCCTTACGGCGGCCGTTCATATTAAGCCCAGCGAAGGTCTTCGTATTGGCACTTCATGGTACCATGATGTTATTCCCGAAGGAACCGCCACTACACATGATGGGGCCTTAAAATGGAAGGTTAATCAAAATTTATTGACCGGTTCTGTTTCCTATTTCGGCGATAAGAAGTTTGAATTTCTGGCTGAAGGAACGTTGGGTTTTAATAAGACCGACACCACGGGTGTACAACAAACCGTAGCCTGGTATGCTTATGCAGGCATTAAAATAAAGGAAAAATTTGTGCCTTATATCCGCATCGATCAATTGCATTATCAGGCTGGAGAGATTTATTACCACAAAGACAATACCACCGCTTTTGTAGGAGGTATACGGTACAACATAAATTACCTGATCGCTGTAAAATTGGAATATCAACATCAGCGTTTTGAGGAAGAAGGGAATATGAACAGATTAACAGCCCAACTGGCTGTGGGATTTTAGAGTATATATGGTTACTATATCCAATCAATTGAGGAGAATTTCAGCATGCAGAAGATACTTTTCTGTATTCCTGTCTCTATTCCTGCTATTGTCTGTTGGATATTCGGCAAAAGCGCAGGAAGCAACACTGACTGTGATAAGTAATACAACAGGCGCCCCTTCTGAAATGAAAATGTCGGAGTTGAAATCTGTATTGAAAGGTGAGAAACAAAGGTGGGGTGATGGGACTAAAGTTCATATTGCCTTAATGAAAACAACCACGCCCGTGGGGCAGACTACCTGTCAGAAAATTTATAACATGAGTGGAGACAAAGTGAAACGATTTTGGCTTGAACTTTCGTTTGCCGGAAATGCGGATGCACCTACCTTTTGCAGTACAACAGAAGAATTGGTGACATTCGTTTCACAAAACCCAGGGGCTATAGGAGTCTTGGATAAACCTTCGACCATTGCTGGGATTAAGACAACTGAGATTGACGGAAAGAGTTCCTTCTGATCCACCGGATTTTTTAATCATTCACCCAGAGCTACTTGCGACCTTAGCAATTTAGTTCCACAACAGGTTGACTCGTATGCGAATCACTTTAAAGACGAAAATCTGGTTTACCGTTCTCACCATCGTGTTAATGTTTTCTTTCTTTTCGCTTTATTATTTCCCGTTACAACAGGAAAAATACCTGCTTAACAACTATAACACTGAAGTTCAGAATCTGGCAAATACAATTTCATTAGGAGTAGAAATCGCGCTTACGGAGGAAAATTTTGAAGGAGTTCAGACTGCGATGAGCTTTGTAAAAGATGACCACCGGCTTCAGTTTGTGAACCTCCTTTTAACGGATACACTTTGGAGTGACGACCACCGCGAGTTTTTGCTTAAAGATTCTGTATTACAAACTTTCCCGGAGAGACTGGCAGGTGAGCAGCTGATGTATCCAGAAAATACCATCATTAAAAAGAGAGCTACATTTGATACGGAAATGATGTCGGGTGCTATCGAACTGGGCGTTAACACGGATGATATTAAAGTAGGAAAAAGGCAAATCCGCATTACTTCCATGCAAGTCAGCAGTGTTTTCCTTGCGATCGGTATAGCTATCGGGTTTTGGTTGTCTCGAAGTATTTCCATTCCCGTTTTAGCATTGCGGGATGCTGCCAATAAGGTAGGCGAAGGTGACCTTACACAGCGTGTTATCAACAACTCGGGTGATGAAATTGGGGAACTGGCCACGGCATTTAATAAAATGGTAGTGGACCTCGCTCGTGCAAGAGAAGAATTACGTACTGCCAACATCAACCTGGCTTCGACGAACAATGTCTTACAAACCACTGTCGAAGATCTTAAAGCTACCCAAGAGCAATTAATTCAGTCTGAAAAAATGGCCTCCCTTGGACAGTTGACGGCAGGCATCGCGCATGAGATAAATAATCCTATCAATTTTGTCACCGCCAATATTCAGCCTCTTAAGGAAGATTTAGCCGACATACTCAACATCATAGCGCGGTACGAGAAAGTGATCCAGGAAAAAGGACTGCAAAAGGATTTTCAGGAAGTGGAAAAATTCAAACTCGTTTCAAAGATTGATTTGACGTTGAAGGAAGTAAATGACTTATTGAAAGGAATTGGAGATGGGGCTCTGCGAACAGCCGAAATTGTAAAGGGCCTCCGAAATTTTTCCCGCCTCGATCAGAATGTTTTCTTGAAAGCTAATTTCAATGAATACCTGGAGTCTACACTTACCTTGTTGCATAGTTCGTACAAAAACAGAGTTCAGATTGTAAAACAATTCGGACCAATTGGAGAAGTCGATTGTTATCCGGGTAAGATCAATCAGGTATTTATGAATATTATTTCCAATGCGATTCAAGCAATTCCGGGGGAGGGTACATTGTTCATCAAGACCTGGGAGGTTAATGGTATGGTTAAAGTATCCATTAAAGACACGGGAGTCGGAATGACGGAGGATATCAGGAAAAAAATATTTGATCCGTTCTTCACCACAAAGGAAGTAGGCAAGGGCACGGGGTTGGGTCTGTCAATCTCATTCGGAATAATCCAAAAGCACAATGGGGAAATTGAAGTATTTTCCAAACCTGGAGCAGGAACAGAATTCGTTATTAGTATTCCTATTAACCAGTCAAATGTTTAGGTATGGACGTTTTGAAGGATACTTATAATGTGTTGTACGTCGATGATGAAGAAAATAATCTGAACGCCTTCAAGGCAGCATTGCGTAGAAACTACAATGTATACACCGCATTGAGTGGAATTGAAGGAATGGAAGTTCTTGCAAACAATGATATTCATGTCGTGGTGACCGATCAACGCATGCCCACTATGACGGGTATCCAGTTTTTACAGCGGATTCCCCACGAGCAAGAAAATGTCCGTATCATTCTTACGGGGTTTAGTGATATGGAGTCAATAATAGAAGGAATTAACAGGGGGGAAATTTATCGCTACCTCACCAAACCATGGAATAGGGACGAACTAAAAATCACAATCGATAATGCCATTGAAACGTGATGCTCAGGCGTAATAACAAGCACCTGATTCGTGAGTTGCAGGTATATAATGAGCATCTCGAGGAAAAAGTTGCAACGCGGACCCTTGAAGTTCAACACCAGGCAAAGGAGATTCGTGTGCAAAGTGAAGAAATTCAATCTAAGGCGAAAGAGATTGAAGAAATTAACGACCATCTTGAGTTGTTGGTTAAGGCCCGAACAAACGAGTTGGAAAAGAAAAGCAAAGCCGCTGAAGAATCGGCATTTATAATAGCCCATGAACTACGGGCACCGGTTGCCAGTGTACTCGGTTTGATAAATCTGATTATGAAGTCAGAATTACGACGAAGAGGTGCGGACAATCGTAACCCACCTGGAAGCTTCCGCTGAAAAATTGAACACGGTCGTTCGAAACATAACACAGGCTATCGAGCGGGGCGACCGGTAAACTGAAATTGCTACGTAGACATTCGGAAAAATGGATTGACAACAAATTTTTGACATATCGTTGAACATTAATGGCAACGAAACAAGAAGAAAATTCGTTTTTCAGCATGACTTTTAACACGGTGCGAGTTTACGCCGTGTTGTGGAGATTTGACCCCATTTTTACCGTTTAACCAGTAGCCAGCAGGTATATTGTAGAAATTAAAGTACTTTCAAAATCGGTTGGGGCTGGCCAAATGCCGCAGCCATGCATATCTTATTTAACAATCAAAACAGTCTTGTACATGGAAGTCCTAAAAGGCACGTTTAATGTTCTTTATGTCGATGATGAGGAGAATAATCTGAATTCATTCAGGGCGGCCTTGCGTAGAAATTATAATGTTTTTACCGCTTTGAGTGGTGAAGAAGGAATGGAACTTCTGTCGAAAAACGACATTCATGTTATTGTGACCGATCAACGGATGCCCAACATGACCGGGGTACAGTTTTTACGGACCATTCCCTCGGATCAGGACAATATCCGGATCATTCTTACAGGGTTTAGTGATATTGAATCAATTATCGAAGCGATAAATACTGGTAATATCTACCGCTATATCACAAAGCCATGGGATAAAGACGAATTGAAAATCACCATTGATAACGCTATTGAAACTGTTATGCTGAGGCGTAATAACAAGCAGCTTATACGGGAACTGCAGCAGCATAATGAGCAACTGGAAGAGAAAGTATTGCTGCGGACGCAGGAAATCGAAAAGCAAAAAGAAATTATAGAAGTAGCAAAAGCCCAATCTGATTCCCTGTTACTAAACATCCTTCCAGAGGAAATTGCCGAGGAACTGAAGAAATTTGGTAGATCATATGCCAGGAAACATAGTGAGGTAAGCGTGTTGTTTGCAGATATCAAAGGATTTACCGCTATCGCCGAAAAGCTTACGCCCGTCAAACTACTGAATCAACTTGATGAGGTTTTCGGTGCTTTCGACAATATTATTGAGAAGTACGATCTGGAGAAAATAAAAACCATTGGTGATGCCTATATGTGTGCTTGTGGACTTCCGCAAGCTGATCCCGATAATGCCGTCAAGGCAGTGAAGGCTGCGTTCGATATGCAACACTTTATTAAGGAATTCGGGTTGGCGAGTAAAGTACAAAACCTGCCGGTCTTTGAGATCAGGATAGGAATACATACAGGCCCTCGGTGGCAGGGGTAGTTGGATTGAGGAAATTTGCCTATGATATTTGGGGTGATGGTGTAAACATCGCCTCTGAAATGGAGCGGCACAGTGAAGCCGGAAAAGTCAACGTATCGGCGGCTACCTATGAGCGGATCAGACATCTATTCAAATGTACCCATAGAGGAAAAATTGAAATCAAGGGGAATCGCATAGTGGATATGTACTTTGTCGATTCTGAAAATTCACGTTCGCAATGAATACATTTCTCCTTCGACTGTGAACGTGCTGTTGTGATAAGTGTATAAAAATTCACAATTTTGCCTGCCTTGACTCACTCCCGGCGATGTGATCTGGCCTTCAGCCATGGAAATTTGTAACATGCTTGAGAAACAATATCTAAAGTATCGAACTCAGTAGGCAAAAACCTAAAGGAACTCTTAACCTTAAACCAACTATATACCATGCGGAAATGTATTTTGCTCAGCCTTCCCGTGCTGTTGCTTTATTCTCGTGCTCCTCACCACAAAAAGAGGAGGCATTCGTCGAACAACCAGGGCTCGACAGCTTGCTTGCCAGCTTTTACCAGGACTATCTGAAATTTGCTCCTTTAAATGCAACTGTAATTGGAGACAACCGGTACGATGACAAACTACCAAACACCATCACGGCCGCATATCGTGAAGAGTTAAAAAATCTGTATTCGCGTTATCGTGAAGAGCTTACATCATACGATCGCAACAGCCTTACCGAAGCCGATCAAATGAATTACGACATCATCCTTTGGGAATGTGACATTGCATTGGAAAGTCTGAAATTCAAGGATTACTTAACGCCGATAAATCAGTTTTCGGCTACACACCTTTTCGTAGGTCAGATGGCCAGTGGACAGAGTATCCATCCTTTCAAGAAGGTGAAAGATTATGACAACTGGTTATCTCGTGCGACGCAGTATGAGGCCTGGTGCGATTCGGCTATCGCCAATATGAAAAAAGGCGTAGCACAAGGTTACGTTATTCCAAAAGCATTGGTCAAAAAAGCAATTACTCAGTTCGCGTCAATGGATCATGGTCCGGTTGCAGGATCACTTGTTTTATTCACCAGTAAAAATGATGCCTGCAGATTTCTCTGCCGAAGATAAAGCGAGGCTCACTAAAGCTTATGAAGACAATGGTGAAGGATCACATTATTCCGGCACACAAAAGAATAAGTGATTACCTGGCAAAAGAATATCTGAAAGCAGCAAGAGAAAGCTCTGGCATTGACGCCATTCCGGCAGGAAAAGAATATTACAACTATTTAATCAAGTTGAACACCACGACATCGATGACTGCTGACGAAATCTTCGCACTCGGAAAGAGCGAAGTTGAGCGCATCACAAAGGAAATGGAGGTCGTAAAGGATCAGGTTGGATTTAAAGGAGATCTGAAAGCATTTTTCGCAAGCTTGTCAACCAAGAAGGAGCTAACACCATATACGGATCCAAACCAGGTGATAGCAAATTTCAACGCGATACATGAGCGCATGAAACCGAACCTGACGAAACTATTTGACAAAGCACCAAAAATGGCATTCGAAGTACGTAGAACTGAAGCTTTTCGCGAAGCTTCAGCGGCTGCTGAGTACAATCCGGGTTCAAAGGATGGATCAAGACCAGGTGTGTTTTATGTTCCTATACCTGATGTGAAAAAGTACAGCACCCTCGCCGATGAAGATTTGTTCTTGCATGAAGCAATTCCGGGACACCATTACCAGATCGCGCTTCAGCTTGAAAACAACACGTTACCTGAAATAAGAACCATATTGGGATACAACGCCTACTCAGAGGGTTGGGGCTTGTATGCAGAGTCGCTTGGTAAGGAGTTAGGATTATACACTGATCCGTATCAATATTTCGGAATGTTAAGCGGAGAGATTCATCGCGCTATCAGGCTCGTAGTGGATGCGGGAATGCACACTCAGGGATGGACACGCGAGCAAGCAATTCAATATTCACTTGATCATGAACCCAGATCCGAACAATCTATCACATGCAGAGATCGAACGGTACATGGCAATTCCTGGACAAGCATTGTCGTACAAGATCGGTCAGCTTAAAATAATTAGAACTCCGGGCTAAAGCTGAAAAAGAGTTGGGCGATAAATTTAACGTAGCTCAATTCCACAATCAGGTGCTGGATTCGGGAAGTGTTCCTTTAAAAGTTCTGGAAGAAAAGATCAATCGATGGATTGAATCGCTTAAGAAACCAGCGTAATATCAGCCGAGATATCCAACAGAGCGTTCCGGGACAATCAGCTTCCGGAACGTTTTCTTTTTGAAAGCGATCGCACAGACTCCTGCATCATCATCGTTGCTCCTCATCTTCTCACCTCCTCATCTTCTCAACTCCTCATTTACGTTTTCCCAGGCTTTTAAGTACACCGAGAATACGGATCCCTGGCCCGGTGTACTCCGAACATCAATATGACCATGTAACTGTTCGGCCTGCAGCTTTGCGAAGTACAAGCTGATTCCTTTACCCGATACTTCCGGATGAAAATATTTAAAGGGCTTGAACAGGTCACTTCTATAAAGGTTTAAGTCTATACCACGGCCATTGTCTTGAATTTCGAGGACAACCCAATTATCCTTCTTATACGTACTGACTTTGATTTGTGCAGGATGTCCGTTTCGCCGGAACTGAATCGAGTTTGTAATGAGAATATATAAGAGGTGATTGATCCGTTGCCGGGCCGAAAAAATTTCCGGTACGTTAAATTCTTCTGTAAGTTTTATACTGTGTTTCTTTATGGGCGACTCCAGTAATTTCCTGATTTGCGTAAGTTCATTTGCAAAATTTACCTTCTCTCTCACATTAAAGGAATCGTTGCGGGCTTCAACGATCCTGTTGAGATCAAGTGTTATCTTGTCCAGCTCTCGGGTTGACTCAAGGATCAAACCGATTATATTTCTTTTTTCTTTTTCTTCGCTGTGATTAAAGTACAAGTCAAGAAGTCCAAGGATACGCGCAACTGGTCCGCGCAGGTTGTGTGAAACAGTATACGAATACTGCAACAATTCATGATTAAAGTGGATGAGCTCCCGTGTTACCTGTGAAAGATCCTTATCCCGTTCTTTAAGCAGCTCCTTTAAGATTTCACCCTGGGTGGTGAGTTCTTCCTTTTGTTCTTCAATAGTGACATTCCTGATGTGAAGTGTGTTTATCAGTTCTTCATTTTCTCTTTCATATACGTCCATCTCGAATTTGAAAAATCCAACGGCTGTGGCCAGAACGAGAAAAACAATAACATAAATAACAGTTCCGTAGTAATAGTCCGGATCGGAAAATCCCAATTGATAAAATCCTATTCCAAGTGCGTTGTGGATAGGATCATAAAGTAGAAGACCAATCAGGCAAATCAACAGATTTAACATCAGGAGTTTTCGTTCTCTGAAGTGAATGATGGCAAACGGGAATTATACAAAACACGGTGAGCGCCGCGCGCGAATGAAAAAATGTGTTCATCGGGACAGGATCCAAACTTGTCATCTTCCGCGCGATGGTGAGTGCCATCACTCCGAAGACAAGACCAATGGTGAGAACAGTTCTCCCTACGCGATGGTTTCCTGTACGATTAATGAACAGGGACTGAAAGAATGATTGCATTGGTGATAAGAGCTGGCTAAGTAAACGTTCTCTTCAGGATGGGTGATAACATGAATAAGCGAGAGAAGCAACACAATAATTACCGTTCGCAATCGAAATACTATTAGCTACGATAATATTTCTATTGAGCCATCGTGGATGGCTTAATGAAGTCCCATAATAACGGAATTTGTTTAAGAGGTTTTTCACCTAATTCTTGATTACTGCAAATTAAGTGAAAATACTATTGCCTGAATAATAAGCTTTAGTACTTGCTTTTGTTCGAGATAGAATATACTAACATAAGAGAATATCAGTCTTACCCTAGCATGTAAGCGGCCAACATTCTCGAGTCTTTGCTGCATTTCACGTTCTTTACGGACAAGCTCTTCCTGTGTCGCCTGAAGTTCTTCCATATTTTGCCGCATTTCCTCTTCGCGTTGTCGATTACTTTCCTCATTTATATTCGCTTGCTCCAGGAGATGCTTCATCTTGTACGTAGTTTGAGAATTCAGGATGGCAGAAGCGAGGAATTCTCCCGCCTTTTGGAGGAAAGAAATCTGAAATTCTTCAAAGAGAGAAAAGGAAGCTATCTCAATAACTGCTACGGTATGTACATCGTATTTCAACGGAACAATTATGAGATGCGCAGGTGTCGAATCGCCTAACCCCGAAGTGATCTTTGTATAACCCTGTGGAATGTCTTTTAATTGAAGTGTCTCTCCCTCGAGAAAGGTTTGACCAACGAGACCGGATCCAATGTCAATCCTTTTCTCAACAAATTTTTTCTTTTCAAATGCATAACATGCTGTTAGCTTGAGAAATTGATCAGGCTCTTCTCCTTCCAGGACAAAAAGACTGCATTGCTGGGCATTGAGATATTTGGCCAGGTAGGATACGCAACGGTCTGCCAGCTCCTGCGAGTTTGACTGATTGTTACGCACTATTTCGGAGAATCTCGCAAGTCCTTCATTCATCCAGTTCCTTTGATCATCTTCCTGCTTCACGAGCTTCAGCTTCTCGCGCATATCCAATAAATTGCCAGCCAGTGTTTCTTTATTTAGTTTCTGATTGTCCTCTGTCAGGCCGTTCCAGTGTGACGTCGTATTCCTCACGGGCCATTGCTTTGATAAAATCGGAAGCGGTGCGGATATTTTTAATAGATGTATTTATGACGACGTTCGCATCTGTATTTCTTTCCGTTCCAGGATCAAAGACAAATTTCCGGTCGTTTTGTTCGACTTCAAGCAGAAGCTCCTGTCTCGCTTCACGCTCCTTTGTGATCCTTCTCATAAATAATATCAAAGCGGGAAGTGCCAGCAAAACCATACATACCTGCAGGATCAGGTTACCACGGATGGCGGCGTTGTAAGTCGACTAGCGCTTTTTGGTTGATATTATCTTCGAATACAAACAGCGGCTTCGAAAAATCTTCGTACTTCTTCCACACTCCATAACCGCGATCTTCCCGAAGCATTTCAATAACCTGGTTGAGGCTGTCCATTTTTATCAGTCTCGATCATTTTATTACAAAAGGCAACGTATGCATCCACCTCGATCTTTACGCTCTGAAGATCTGCAAGTCCATTATAGCCCTGATGTATAAGGATTTGTTCGAGATCCCGGAAGGTACCGGCGTTCGTTTCGATCGCCTTTTTGTAAGGCTCAAGCATTTTTTCCTCCCTTGTAAGCGCAAAGCCTCTCAGTCCGATATCCAGTCCGTGCATTGTGCCGCTTAGAATTTCTTTTGTAAGTTCTTTTACAAGCTCAGATTGCTTTTGCAATGCACTGTTCTCTTCGAATGATCTGCTTGTTACGGATCGCCACTAACATACTTGCAACGAGGGCCAGGCCCAAAGCAATAACGATCCAGTTGTTGATAAAAAAATTTCTCATAACGTTTATTAAAAAATAGTCAACTGCACTGCGATAATATGCAAAAAATCAAGTTTGAACTAGCGATTTACGTTGATTAAACATCATGTTAAGTTATGCAATCGATGTCGGAGTACACGGGATCGTTACCGGCCGGAGGGCAATGGGCAGTGATCAATGATCGAATGAGAAATGAGCAATGAAGAATGAGGAATTGGGCATTGGTCATTGGGAGTTGGACATTGGACATTGAAAACCGGAAACAAAAGAATTCTCTTCAATCAGATCGCAAATCTTCAGTTCGATAACTAGGTGCAGCAGAATGTCGAACGCCCAATTTCCAATGTCGAAAGCAAAAGCACTTCAGCTTAACTAAACGACATTGAGTGATCAATGAGCAGACAGGCTTGTTACCGGTCGAACAACTCAAGGAACTCTTTTTTCTTGTTTGCCGATATCTCAAGCTCCTGATTGTTCTTCATCGTTACATATCCGCCTTTTCCTTTGGAGTAGCGGATCACATAGTTGGGATTTATGAGGTATGACCGGTGAATCCTGAAAAAACGGTGAGACTCTTAAAATCTCTTCAAAATATTTTAAAGTGCGACAGATAAGAAGCGGTTGGCTGTTCTCAAAAAAGAAACGTGTGAAATTGTCGACGGCTTCACAGTAAAGGATCGAATGGATTGAAACGATTTCAAATCCTTCCATGGTCGGGAAGCATTATCTTTTGCTGTGCTTCACCATTGATATTATTCAGGAGAACCTTTGCATGTTGCGTGTAGTTCTCATTTTGGCGTTCAGCACGGATCTTTTCAACTGCTCTAAGAAGTTCCTCAATATCGATCGGCTTCAGCAGGTAGTAAGCAGCGCTCTGGTTCAATGCCTGGATCGCGTAATTGTCGAACGCGGTAACGAACACCGTCTCAAACGTGAAATCAGAACACTTTTCAAGGAGGTCGAATCCGTTTCCGTAAGGCATTTCGATATCCAGAAAGACAATATCAGGTTGATGTTTTTTGATTGCGTCGAGACCAGTTGAAACCGATTCGCCAAATCCGCATACCGTTACGTCGGGACAATATTTAGTGAGATAGTTTGCCAGGATTTCCCTGCTGTCTTTTTCATCATCAATAACTACAGCTTTCATCATACTCCGTTCATTTGTCTGTTAACGGGCAGGTCGATGCGAACCCGCGTCCCTGATCCTGAGGGTAGATCTTCAATGTTTACGCGATAGTTCGTTTTATAAACTTTATTTATTATCGCCAAACGCTCCTGAATATTCCGGATTCCCGTTGAATTGTGTTTTTTCTGATTTTGGGTTTTTATTTCCGCCGATCGCTTTCTGCCGATGCCATCATCCTGGATGTGGACCACTAAGTGTGAATCTTCCTTCATGAAGTGCAGTAACAGTTTTCCCTTTGATTCTTTATAACGTAACCCGTGCCATACAGCATTCTCAATGTAGGGTTGGATCAGCATGGGAGGTACTTCGATAGACTCAGTATTGATCGAGTCGTCAATTTTTATCTCGTATTCAAATTTATCCCTAAACCTGTAATGCTCCAGCTTAAGATAAAGAGAAAGTATCTCCTGCTCTTTATTTAAGGGGATGAAGTCCTCTTGTGAATTCTCCATCACAAGCCTCATCAGCTGCGAAAACTCTGACAAGAATTTATTTGCCGTGCGCTCATCCTGCTGGGCAATAAAATGATTCACGGAATTAAGTGCATTAAAAATAAAATGCGGATTCATCTGACTTCGCAGTGACTTCAATGCCAGTAATTGATTTGCGATCTTACTTGCCTTTGCATTTTTGTAGATGAAGTATGACGTAGTAGCGGTGATGAGTAGAATAAATGACAAACCGTAAATGATGAGTTGTTGACGAAAGACCGTTGCTCTTTCAATTGTGTATTCCTGTCGCCCGATAGAAACATTCTTAGTGAGCTCCTCGATATCACGCTGCTGCATGATAAGCCCCGAACGTTGCTGAAGCTCGGTCTCGTTTAACCTTTCGACCTCGGCTACAGCGGTACTATATTTTTTGTAAGCTGTCAGCGCCTGTGAGCTCTTTCCATTCTTTTCATATAGATCAGCGAGCACCAGGAATGCGTTAGCCTGTTCGCGTGGATTGTTTAACGTGTCTGCAATTCTTGCCGCTTCTTCTATTTCGCGTAGGGCAGCCGTGTTTTCTCCTTTAGCTGCCAACGTCTTGCTGATCGCGACTTTATCCTTTGTGACTTCTTCCAGGTTGTTTGCTTCGAGGTTGAACTCAATGGACTGGTTGCGCAGATCGATCTCATCATCGTAGCGTTTTTGCTCCAGCAGCGCGTCCGCAATCTCCTCCTTGGTATTTTGCAAAGATTGTTCGCCCGCTTTGTCAACAGCTTTGTTTGTCCTCAATGTGTTTAATGAGTTATCATAAATACCCCTGGTCTTTTCGATATCGTTGGTTCGTGCATAGATCTTGGCGCGTTGATTTTGTGCCCTTGTATCGAATGACGGATCAGCAACCTTCGTTGGAGCCAGGTTGTCTAGTTGTTTAAGGGCGTCATCGTAGTTCCGCATTTGATAGTACACTTCTGAAAGATCGAGGACGTATTCTTTTCTTTCCTGAGAAGTTAATCGCATGGACAACAATTCCTGAAAGTATTCCAGCGACTGTTGATAGTTCCCTAGTTTCAGATGTGACGTTGCTAAGCCACGCAATGCAGTCTTGTAATCTTGTGACGATGGATATGATTCTTTAAGAATGTCATAGGCCCGCCTATAGTTCTCAAGTGCAAGGTTCCACTCAATAATGTTTTCGTTGATCTCGCCGATAAGCAGATAACACCTTGCTTCATTTAAGGCATCCTCTTGCGCCAGGCTGAGACCTAACGCCTCCTTTACTTTTGCCAGCGCCTGATCGGGGTTAGTGTTCTTTAGTTCATTCGCATCTTTCAAAAGGTCTTCGGCATTACTGGATTTGGATTTAAATGCCTTGTACGAATCCTTTCCGGAAGGCGTTTCCTTTTTTTGATCCTGGCCATAGCCATTAAAGCTGTATACCGACAGCAGTAAACATATGATTTGGAAAGCCCTGGTCATTTCAGAATCGTAGATGGACGGAAAGTTAACACATAAATAAATACGGATTTTTCGATCTCCCGACCGAAAACCAACCTTCACTAAGCCGGAGCGCCTGTTCACTCAGTGGAAGTGCTTGCTTGCGGAGTTATGGTACCCTCACGAATTCTTTTGGCGTAAAATTCATCAAACATTATTCTACTACCATGACAACTATTCGTGCTTTGATCAGACGATTCTTCGCAATCGTTATTCCATCCCTTATCTTTTCAACCCTCTTTGTTCCGGCCTATGCCCGGAGGTCTGAAACATTGCCACCGCCATCAAAAGATCAATCAATAATGCTGGCGTTGCTATTGGACACCAGCAACAGCATGGACGGCCTCATCGACCAGGCGAAATCACAGCTTTGGAAGATCGTCAACGAGCTGGCTGCAGCAAAATGCAATGATGGATCCCGCCCGAATATAAAGATCGCCTTATACGAGTACGGAAATGACAACCTGCCTGCATCCGAAGGATATATCCGTCAGGTTAATGGCTTGACTGATGATCTTGATCTTATTTCTGAAAAGTTATTTGCACTCTCAACCAACGGTGGTGCCGAGTTCTGCGGATACGTAATTAAAACATCGTTGAACCAGCTTGCATGGTCGGCGTCAAAGGCCGATTTGAAAATCATTTTTATTGCAGGTAATGAACCCTTCACACAAGGAGGAGTTCCTTTTCGCGAAGCTTGTGCATTAGCTAAGGAAAAAGGTGTAGTGGTAAATACGATCTACTGCGGTAGTTATAGCGAAGGGTTGCAAACGGATTGGAAGAGCGGAGCCGATATCACCGGCGGAAGTTATATGAGTATCGAACAAGACAGAAAAACGGTATATATCCCGACGCCTTACGACGAAAGGATCGATGCGATGAATAACAAGCTCAACAGTACCTACGTCTATTACGGATCAACTGGAGCATACAAGAAAGAAAATCAAGTGTCACAGGATAAAAATGCTGAAAGCTATAGTAAAGAAAACAAGGTTGAGCGCGCAGTATCTAAAAGTTCACACGCCTATAAGAATTCCTCATGGGACCTTGTGGATGCATCAAAAGACAACGAAAAGGTCCTGCTGGAGACAAAGGAAGAAGACCTTCCAAAGGAGATGAAAGGAATGACAATGGACCAACGAAAGGTGTACATCAAACAAAAGTCAGAAGAACGTAAAACTATTCAGCTGGAAATTCAATCCCTTAATAAGAAACGCCTGGAATACATTGCTTCTCACTCCCCACAAGGAAACAAAGAAGCTATGCTTGACGCCGCCATGATCAATGCTATTAAGCAGCAGGCGAAGACCAAAAACCTTAATTGGCAGTGAAAGTATTTTGTGATGTGGTGATTTGTTGATATCTGCCAATGCATTACGCTATACCTTATACCTTATACCTTATCTCCCTATCTCCCTTCCAACTATGAAAAACACATTCTTCGTTACCATCGAACTCCTTACCAGCGTGCTCCTAATCTCGCTCTCGTCCGCGAGTGCACAATACAACCAGGACAATCTCAAGCTTGAAGCTTCCGCCGCTGGAGAAAAGTATCGCTTCAAGAATCTCCAATTGTATCCCATACGTGCCAATAAAACTTTTGAAACAACTCATAAAGATGTGGGCAGTTATACAACATTGAAGGAGGCTATGCAAAAGCGGAAAATAGCCGTCACTGAACAGGGGAGAGGCGATGTAAACACGTTGTTCGTAGAGAATATTTCCTCCGATACGATCATGATCCTTGCAGGTGAAGTTGTTCAGGGTGGCAAGCAGGACCGCATGATCGCGGAGGACTTTATTCTCTACCCCCGCAGTGGGAAGAAAGATTTATCTGTCTTCTGCGTGGAGCACGGTCGTTGGCAGGCAAAACAAAGCGGGAGCGCATTCAATGGTTACTTTACGATCTCATCCAAAGAGGTGCGTAAAGCAGGGATAGTGAAGAAAAGTCAGCAGGAAGTATGGGACAAAGTAGCTGAGAATACGGAGAAAAATCAGGCGAGCACGAATACCGGAACGCTTACCGCATTGAACGACTCCGACGTTTTTTCTAAAGAGTTAAAACAATATTCAGATTTCTTTAATAGAGTAATCGCATCGGAGCCGGATATTATTGGTGTCGTGGCTGTGTCAGGAGATTCGATACTAGGATGTGACATGTTCGCGACCCACCACATCTTTGAAAGAAATTATCAAAATCTGATTCAATCATACGCCACGGAAGCAATCACCTCAGGAAAGGCGGTTAACATTCCTTATGAAAGTGTCAGTGATTATTTACAGTCTATAATTGGAGATGAAACAAAACAAGAAGAGAAGATAAAAGAGAACGGTGTTTTGCTCAAGGATGGGAAGAAGAAAGTAACATATTTCTACGTTCTGACCATCGGCCTCCTGGCCCCCTCCAGGGGGGAAGTAGTTAAAACGATTAGTCAACACTCAAGTACATTTAGCTTTTATTATTGCATTCAAAGTCTCCTTAAGGCGATTTAGGGTTGGTGTCGTAGCAGAGTCTCCCGCGCTTCGCGGTGGACTCTGCGCATTTCGGAGGATAGTCAGTCGGTTAGAACATTTTAATTTAAGGGGATTTAGGGTAATCGAACGCTTCAAGTCAGCAATACCTGAGTGTTGGGTGTTATTTGCGGAACAAAGTCGTCCATACCTGCAGATAGATCGTCTCCGAAAACACTCAACACTCAACACATCAACATTCAACACTCAAGTGGATTGTCGGTTTAAAAAAGTTTAGTACTTGCATTCAAGTCCCCTTTTTTGCTCCACCCCCTGGCCCCCTCTAGGGGGAACAACTTGAGTGTTGCGTTATTGAATGTCGAGCGTTATTCTCCGAAGATTTTCGTCTATGCCGGCAGATAGATCGTCTCCGAAAACACTCAACACTCAACACATCAACATTCAACACTCAAGTGGATTGTCGGTTTAAAAAAGAAATTTAGTACTTGCATTCAAGTCCCCTAAAGGGGATTTAGGGGTGGTTCGCCTCAAAACACTCAACATTCAATATGTCAACACTCAACACTCAAATACATTTAACTTTTATTATTACATTCAAGTGCCCTTAAGCGGATTTAGGGGGTTGCATTGAAAGTCCCCTTAAGGAGATTACTAGTATGCGTATCAAAGAACCAGTTTGGATTTTCTTAATAGTGTTGCTGCTTACCGGCTGTCGGAGCGCTCAGGAACAAGTTCAAGCGCCTGCCAACAAACTCGCTATCATCGGATATGTGCCCGGATTCAGAGGTGAGTTGGATGAAAAGACCATCACCGCCAAAAAGCTCACACACATTAATTACGCGTTTGTGGATGTCAAAGACAGCATGGCCTGGCTTACGAACATTGAAACAGATACCATAAACTTTCGAAGGCTTAATAATCTTAAGAAGGACAATCCTGATCTGAAAATTATTATATCGATAGGGGGATGGGCATGGAGCGAAAACTTTTCCGATGCTGTTCTAACTGAAAGCTCCCGGAAGAAATTTGCCACGAGCAGTGTGGCAATCGTTGACCAATACAATCTGGACGGTGTCGATATCGACTGGGAATATCCTGGGATGCGAGGTGAAGACAATGTGTTTCGTCCCGAGGACAAGCAGAATTTTACTCTGATGTTCAAGGCGATCCGGGAAGAGTTGGACAAACTTGCCCTAAAAACCAACAAGACTTACGCGCTTACAACCGCGTTGCCCTCATTTCCGAGGTTGTTTGAAGTTACAGAGATGGGCAAAGTTGCCGAGTACATTGACTATGTGAACATAATGGCCTACGATTTTTATGTGTCGGGTGATACAGCCGGACATCATTCCAACCTTTTTGCGTCGGAGAACTATGAACGCGAGGATTCTGGAGATAAGGCTTACACGCTCTACAGGAAAGAAGGAGTACCAGCGGAAAAGTTGGTGCTAGGCATTCCTTTTTATGGAAGAAGCTGGCTCATGAAGTCAGATGATAATCGCGGTATTAACCGACAGGTGGATTCTACGGTACGCGGCCGGTGGTTACACCTTTATAAAGGATAGCATTATGATACGTCCCGGGATTCGAGAGATACTGGGATGAGAAAGCGAAAGCTCCTTATTTATGGAATGCATAAACCAGGCAACTCGTCACCTATGATGATGAGGAATCAATAAAATACAAATGTGAATATGTTAAGGACAGGCACATGGCTGGCGTTATGTTCTGGCAATACGCCAGCGATCCGAAGGAGTACCTTCTCACCGCCGTGAATGAATATTTATATAAGTAGAGTGTCGAAATGTACTTACGGCCAGGCCAGGAAATTATGATCCTTTGCTGTTGCCCGGTAATCTTACAGATATGAAATGCTTAAAGCGACGCAAAGCATTAAACGGATATTAGCTCCTTATGAAATGGGAAGGGTAGTGGAAATTATTTTATTTTGTTGATTGGCTAAAGTAAACGAAGGCTCCCAATTCTCGTGTGCGGGCATCCAGAGTTTCCATCGACTTTTTAAAATGGTTCAGGATTGTCTCCCACTCATGAGTATGAATGGCATTTATTCTCAGGAGTTCGAGGAATCCCTGCATCTGTGAAATCGGTGCTCGCACTTTGTGGGAGGTCATGAAGGATATCCGCTCCAGCTCTTCAATGTATTTGCTTTTGTTAAGCTCTGCAGTTTTAAGCTCAGTAACATCCCGACCAATTGTCAGGATTTCGTAGAGATTTCCGTCAATATCAAATATCCCTTTGAAAAGGAGAGACACCCAGACTTTCCTTCCTGCCGCCATCCTCTAGTTCATATACACCTGAAATTTGTTGATTTTGTGCCGTAAGGCCGAATACGTCCATATAAACGCGTTCGGGTAGCCCTTTCAGCGGAAAATCAAAAACATTGGATCCGACGAGTTCTTGTTCGGTCCTCCCAAGAAACCGACAGAAACTTTGGTTGACAAACAAACGTGTCCCATCAGCCTTACACAGTGACATGATATCTGATTGGTTCTCAACAACAGCCCGGTACCGCGCCTCACTTTTCATCATGTTTTGCAACGCAATCTTTTCTTTTTCAAAGGCTTGCTTGGTCGCAGTGATGTTGGTAATAGATACGAGGTAAGATCCAATCTCCGTTCGCTCATGTTGAATAGGAAGAATATTTACTTTCACCCAGAGGACGGAACTATCTTTAGTTAGACTTTTAACCTCGCCTGACCATACTTTGCCCGAAGAAATGACAAAGTGGATGGCTTTAAAATCTTCGGCATCCAGGCAAACGAGATTGAGATTACTCACTGGTTTGCCAACCAGTTCATGTTTCTCATATTTTGTGAGCTCACAGAACTTGTCGTTTACCCAGGTTACAATACATCGCCGATCAAGCACAGCCATCCGAATATTTGAGATGATAGCGTCAGTGTAGGCTTTCGAAAAACCATTCAGGGTGAAGGCATCTTCTAAAGTAGCATTCATAGTAAGGTCGTTTTTTGCTCACAACAAATATGCAACTGAAAGTTTTGATCCTATATAAAAACGCTGGACAAAATCGTAGCCATTTAGGTGGACTGTAAAGTGGACAAAGGGATGAAAGGCGGAAACCGTGGTAATAGGGAGACATCTTTTGGGATGAGCCGTAATTTCATCCAATGAATGTCGGTCGACAGTAATTGTGAAATGTGATGGATGGCACAACAGTTACCGTTGAGTAGAATGGAACGTCCAGTTAAACATCCAGTTTCGTAACAGCATTCTTCGTTTTTTGATTACTCTAAGTTCAACGCAATACTACCGCGGTTCTATAAGTTACAACCCCCTGATAAATTCTTCCAAAGAGTCTTCTTCGGCCAGGCCGATTTTCTTTTTTAATCTGTAGCGGGATTTCTTGACACTGTCAGCTGAAATACCCAACGTATTGGCGGCTTCTTTTAATGAGAGGTTCATTTTGATTAATGCAGCAAGCCGCAGTTCGGCTGCAGTCATATCGATAAACCGAAAGCGAAGGGTGGCAAAAAAATTGGGATAGACACCCTCAAAGGCTTTCTTGAATTGTTCCCAATCTTCGTCCGTCAAAATTGTCGAATGCAAAACTTTACTGAAATTCTGTACTTGCTCTTGATCCAATACGGACTTCTTTTTTAAAGTTTCGATTTCATTGGACAAGCTGTTCAATAAGTTCAGATTTCTCCAGCAATCGCCGTGAGTACAGGTCAAGTTGTTCTTTTTTGGACGCAATCAAAGCCATATTTTGGGCAGCGAGTTCCTCTCGTTGACGTTGCAATTCGTCCTTTTGCGCAACTATCTCTCTGTTCTTTGTGGAAATTTCTTCATGCTGCACCTGAAGAATATTATTCTGATTCTGGATTTCCATTGTGCGCTCTTTAACAACCTGTTCCAGATTTTCATTTTGAGTTTGTAGAATTTCGGCTTTCTCTGCCTCGGATTTTCTAAGCATTACTTCGAACGCAAATTTTTTGTAGGTATGATAGGCGGTAATCAACAGAGTGGGAACACAGATGAAGAAAAGTAGTAGTTGGATGAGAAAATTGAACGATTCGGCACGCTTGAGTCGCGCCTGGGCCTTGCTGGTTATTTCATCTTCAAATTGATTGATCTTACGTGCAAGGACTTCATACTGAAGCCATAGGTGATAACCTTTGTCCTGGTCGGCTAACCAGAAAAATTCCTCCAGGTTACCCGCTCGAAATAGATCGAATAATTTGTTATTGAGCGCAGCGTATGAATTAATTGAATCCCGGAGCTGATAAAACTCTCGAGTGGATATTTTTGGTCAATCAGTGCATGCTCAACAACTTGCATTATCGAATCCTTGTCCCGATTCGCGACATAAAGAGGATAAAGATACTTTTCATCCTTGAACAGCGCATAGCTCCTGAGGCCTAAGTCGAGATTGTGGATAATAATAATGGCGAACTGCGAAACAGTGACCTTCACCTGCTCAGCCTGATGCTGTAGTTGACGGTTTTCTTCAATTATCCGGTTGTTGCGATTGGTTACATAGAAATTGGCAATCAACAAGGTAGTGATGAAAGCGATCGCAATACGTATAAGGTTTTTGCTTAGGGTTCTCACATACTAATTCAAATAGTGGGAGAATAGAAAACCTTTAGGGACAGTGTCACCTGGTCGGTCTTCAATGGCGTTGTCCACCTTATCGTCCACCACTAAAAGAATAGTTTCCTCGCCCAACCCTTTGTCTATTCGAACGCAAGTACGGTAGATCTTTAATCCTTGAGGATAGCCATAGCCTTAATCTAAACGGCCAAGTTGTCAGAAATTGAAGCGCTTTTTGTTCAAACCCCGGAAAGTGAAAAACCCGAGTTAGTACGCTGCCTTGCCGACAAATGTACAACAACCTATGGAAGTTGATTGTTCAAATCCTATTCAGAATATGGGTAAGATCACATTCCAATTTGTCTACCCTTTTGTCTGGAGACTCAAGTGACGGGAATTAGAGTCAACGTTTACATTTGCAACCCGATTGATTATAATGTCAAAACGCGCAGCCGATTGATAATATTAACGGAGCCCGCCCGACCCCTTCTCGAGTATTTATAGAATTGTAGGTACTACCTGACGAGAGGGGTTAGGGGGGTTAATAAACGATAAGCTACTTTCACGACCGCTCCGTAGTATTGATCGATTTGCTCGGTTATATCGTGAATTTACCACACGATTAGAGTGGGCCTTAAATTGACAATCGCCCTTCTTTGAGTAACTTAGATTATACCAAAAGCCAGCCGTGTGTTGATTTGAAAGGTAACGCGGATGGGTTAGGGCCCACGTTAGGGACAAGCTTCCCTTCCGTTTCTTTCTATTTTGCCTGCCAAATGAAAAAAGACCGATACCGGTGCATTTGTTTGTTAATAGTCCTATTAATAGTGGGACCTGCTAAAACACAATCCCAATTCCGCTTTAAGCACTACAGGACAGCCGAACACATGGGGCGTAATCAGTCGACGATGGTTGTTCAGGACGGAAAGGGGTTTCTTTGGTTTAGTGATTTTGTCTCTCTCACTCGCTTTGATGGTTATGATTTTAAAGTTTACATCCATGATCCCGACGATAGTTTATTGAACCTTGGGCATTCACCAATCGGAGGTATTGGTCGCCAGGAAAACCTTGTTGTTGATCCAAGCGGAGCGATTTGGTTGAACCAAACAATGTATGAATGGGAAAGTGGATATCTTCTTAAGCATGATCGCAAAACGGATGGTTTCCTACGGTTTAAGCCCGATCTGAAGGGTGCTTCAATACATTCGCTGCACTTCGACAAGGATAGCCCCCTTATTTGGCTCGGTACAGTACCAGGCCGCGGGCTAATTAGTTTTAATACCGAGTCCGGCGAATCGAAACAATATTTGAATTCACAAGGGGAATCCAACCTGGATCTTTCGATAGGAACACCCGCTGAAGAGCAAAACGCAATCTTCGACATAAGTGACCAAGGGTCATTTTTCTTATTAGCAACCTGGCGCGGACTTTGGACATTCGATAAAAATCTAAAAGCAATTTCTCGTCCGAATTGTGATCCCAAGGATTCAGCCCTGTTGTATAGGTGCAATGCATATCACTTCTACAATAGCACAAAAGATAAAACAACATGGGTTGCCGCTTACTCTGAAACATCGCGGCTGGTCCTATTCAATTTGAAAGAAGATTTGTCCATTGTCCGTCGCTTTGACTTCCCGCCTGGATTTGATTTTAACCAAATGGATATCGATAACGAAGGCGTTATTTGGATTGCAACACAAAACGGTTTGTATCGGTACGATCCAAATGATGGATCGTTAGTAAATATGAAACACATACCGGGAGACCCCTTTTCAATTGGAAGCGATATAGTGTCGGGGGTAAAAGTCGACCACAATCAGAATGTTTGGGTTGCAACGGATAAGGGAATAGACCAGCTACCAAGAAAGAGTGTAAGATTTTATAATACCAGCGTAAACCGAAGTTTGCAATTTGGGCTTGGCGCTACGTCCATAATGAGCATCAAAGGGGACGATTATGTAGTTGCGCTAGGAGGGGGTAACAATATTTGGATTGGACCATTGCACCTTTCAGATTCAATAAACCTTCAACCCATCTCATTTGAGGGTCAGAACGACCGCCCATCGTATTTCATTTCATCATGGAGAGGAAAAAATAATCTTTGGATCGCTACGTATGGACGTGGGGTTATTGGCCTTCCGCTGGATGAATCAGGTATGATAAGACCAAGACCTGTTGCCTATTATTCATATTCACCAGACGATACCAATTCGATTAGTCATGATGCGACGCTATCCATTTATGAGGATTCAACGGGAAATATATGGGTAGGAACTTTTATGGGGTTGAATAAAATAGTCCCCTCTATCCCATATGGAGAGCATGGTTCGGTCACCCGCTATAGCCACAATCCAGGTGATTCCAATTCCCTTGGATCCAATGGCATTCACTTAATTTATCCTGAAAATGAGGATGATTTTTGGTTGGCTACATTTGCTAGTGTCGATTTGTTCGCCAATGGAAAAATCGAGCGTGTCTTTAAGGAAGGCGAAAGAGTAAGGGCTTTAACCAAAGCATCGGATGGAACCTTGTTTATAGGGACCGATCGCGGAATGTTTGTAGGAGAAAGATCTGGCGGTCGCTTTGTGTTTACGAAGTCGAAAACGGTTCCACAAGGTGTCTTAAGTCTATCGCAGGACAAACTTGGGAGGATATGGGCAGCGGGCCCTTGGGGGCTTTCATGTTACGATCCCAAACAGGATATCGCCATACAATTCAGTGAACTTGATGGTATTGTAGAACCTTCTACCTACGGCGGTCAGTCGATAGCACAGTCAAAAAATGGAATTATGGTGTTCAAAGGATTTTCAGGCATATCTGTCTTCGATCCTTTGTCAGTTAAAATCAGTAAAGAAGAGGCGACGCCTGTATTTACAGGATTGCGGATAAACAACAAACAACCTGCAATTGCTGGCCGCCCTTATGAAAAAAATGATTTTATTCTGCCAAGTGATATATCGGTCCTCGATGAGCTAATACTCGACTATAGTCACAATAATTTTGCGATACAATTCGCTGCCATGGAGATGACAGCTCCGGACAAGAATTTGTATAGGCATAAGTTGGAAGGATATGATGATGAGTGGATTGAAAGTGACGGGCGAAATAGAACTGCGACTTATACTAATCTGGACGCTGGCTACTACCTTTTCAAAGTAAGAGCCAGTAACTCTCATGGAGTATGGAGCGACCATGAAACTACATTGATAGTTCGCATCCTTCCACCTCCATGGAAAACCTGGTGGGCCTATTCATTGTATGGAGCCGCATTCTTTGCAGCCTTTGTTTACTGGAGGCGTTACGAAAATAAAAGACTCAAACTCAAACACCGTGCAGAACACTTGAGCGAATTGGATACGCTCAAGACGCAGTTCTTCGCCAACATCTCGCACGAATTTCGCACGCCAATCACGTTGATCTTAGGTCCGCTTAAGGACTTTTATAACAAAGCAAAAAGCAGGGAGGAAAAAACTGTCCTGGCAACCATGATGCGAAATGGCCAGCGATTGTTGCGACTCATCAACCAGTTACTTGATCTAAGTAAACTGGAGGCAGGTAAAATGCAAATGCATGCCAGTCCGGTCGATCTTGTTCAATTCCTTCGCGAAATCGCCTCGTCGTATGAATCGTTGGCGGTAGATAAAAAAATCAAATACCTGTTCTACCCTGAGAAGCCGGAGATTTTGGCCTACATAGACGAGGAGAAAATAGAAAAGGTGATTCATAATCTTTTAACCAACGCGCTCAAGTTCACCAACGAAGGAGGCGAGGTGGTATTGTATGTGAAAGTAGTGGACAATCAAGCGGCTATTGTGGTAAAGGATACTGGCATTGGCATACCCGCAGGTCAGCTGAATAAAGTGTTTGATCGTTTTTACCAGGTGGATAATTCTCAGACCAGGAGCTATGAAGGCAGCGGAATAGGAATGGCGCTGGCGAAAGAACTAGTCGAAAGGCATCATGGTAAGATCGCCGTGGAGAGTGTTGTCGGAAAGGGAACAACTTTTACAGTGCTATTGCCACTGGGTAAGGAGCACCTAACACAGGAGGAATTAGCGAGTGCGGAACCAGTTATACGACAACCACATCTTGATGAATTGATCTCTGAAGACGTTGATATTGCCGGGGTTAACCAAACAACACCTGAAAACACCCCGGACCTTCCGGTGATATTAGTTGTTGAAGACAATCCGGACATGCGCCACTACATTTGCAAAACGTTGGCTGAACACTATGAAATGGCTGAAGCCGTCAATGGTAAAGAAGGCGTCAAAAAAGCTCAGGAAACTCTGCCCGACCTGATCATCAGCGACATTATGATGCCAGAGATGGATGGTTTTAAACTGTGCCAGGAGATCAAGTCGAATGAGTTGACAAGCCACATCCCGGTGATTCTGTTGACGGCAAGGGCTGATCGGGAAAGCAAACTCGCCGGACTAAAAACCGGAGCAGACGATTATCTGTCAAAACCTTTCGATGTGGATGAAATCAAGCTGATTGTCAACAACCGCATTGAAGAAAGGCGAAAAATGCGAGAAAGGTTTAGCAGGGAAATATTGTTAGAACCGCAGCAAGTGGCCATCACGTCTCTGGATGAAAAGTTCCTCACACGGGTACTCAAGAGCATTGAAGAGCACATCGACGACGAACAATTTTCAATCGAGGCTTTATCCAGAGAGGGAGGTTATAGCATCACACAGTTTTACCGGAAGATCAAAGCACTGACGGGACAGTCGCCCAGCCTTTTTTTACGAACAATGCGGTTAAAACGTGCTGCTGAGTTGTTATCCAAAAACGCCGACAATGTAACACAAATCGCGTATAGCGTTGGATTCGGTAGCGTTTCCTATTTTAATAAGTGTTTCAAGGAACAGTTCGGTGTCACACCAGGTCAATACGCCGGCAAAAGCACCAGCAAGGAGCAGAGTACCTGATTTCGGTGGTCATGGTCGATAGCAGTGATAAAAAGACCGATAGTTTACATCCCTCCCTGAAAATTGTGAACAACCGCTGCAAAAAATGAATTGCGAGTTATATTCTATGGACGATCTCCTGTAGCGCGCCGACGCTCCATTGTAGTATCCTTACATCACGTTTTGCGAGAGCGTTTGTGAAAGCCACCCGGGGTTTTTTGATCCTTTGATTTTCATGGCCTCCGCGAAATTCTGGAGAATCCAGTTACGATGTTCGATAGTTAATACAATGTTAGGTTATCAGTAATTTAAATGTTCGGTTTATGTGGGAAAGATCTAGTCAGAATCAAAAAGTAGACAACCTTAATGAAGCACACAAAGAAGTGGTGACTGGCATTGGGTTCTCCCTGGTGAAGGAATTGGTTTCGTTCATGGAAGAAACTCTGTCGCTAACGAGCGAGATCGGAAAGGGAAATGAGCTTGTTATCGTGATGCCCATTGAAATCGGTAGCACTATGCCGGGGGATGAAGCCACGGTCGGCGGGAACGAGCTATTGCTGAAAGTGAGAAACAGAATTGCCATCCAGGTTAAGCTTGGGGACAAAATAATACTCGAGCTCCTGAAAGAATCACCTAGTGTAGAAGTACTCTCCGCAGACGAAAAATTCTTAATAAAAGTAAAGGAAACACTTGCTAAGTGTATCAGCGATGAACAACTAAGTGTTGAATCGCTGGCGGAGGAAATCGGGCTTAGCAGGTCACAATTGCTTCGAAAGATAACGGCGTTGACGGGTGTATCGGTAAACGAGCTCATTCGCACGTTCCGGTTGCAGAAGGCAGCGCAATTGCTGGGACAAAACTGGGCACCTGTAAGCCAGGTAGCCTATGAAGTAGGATTTTCGAATCTTTCTTATTTCAGCAAAGTGTTCAAAGAACAGTATGGAGTAATACCATCAGAATATGGAACGAAAGCACACTAACACAAACAGGCTGCCGACCGCGTAGGTAGAGACAATATCTGCGAAGTCGTAAAGCACCGATATGTTAACGGGGGTCTGGATAAATACCGTCATCAACATTAGCATGAATGCATTAAATGCCATACATTATACTATCCAAAGGAAAGAGGTTAAGAGACCGAATTCGGAAGCACGAACGCGGACGTGGTTAGACGATGTGTCATTGAAAATTTTCTGGAATTCCAGGTTGTCCGCTGCATGGAGAATCGTTGAGCGTATTGTGATTGAGATTTCCTGCAAGGTTCCTTTCCCTGGATGCCCACAATTGGCCCGATCAATTCCTAATCATACTATGAAGACCTCGATGCCCCGGCCTGAGTTCATTTTCAGGATTCTTATTGCCTTCATCGTACTTATCGGTCATATACCGTTTGCGAATAGCCAACCAGTCACCGTCACAGGGACAGTGACCGAACTTGGAGGCGAAGGGATTCCTGGCGTTAACGTGGTTATTAAAGGAACAGCCATTGGAACTGCTACCGATCTCGAAGGAAGGTATTCCATCGCGGTAAATCCAGGAACCGGCGCTGTGCTTGTAATTTCATTTATTGGATATGATTCGCAAGAGATCATTGTAGGACAGCAAACAAAAATCGATGTACAGCTAAATCCAAACCTCACCGAACTTCAGGAGGTTGTAGTTACCGGCTACTCCACATTGATGAAGAAGGATATTGCCTCATCCATTGCCGTGGTGGATGTCAAAGACATGAACAAAATTGCATCGTCGAATTTTGCGGACCAGCTGCAAGGAAAGGTTGCCGGCGTGCAGATTGCTACTTCAGGAGAACCAGGATCATTTCAATATGTGCGGGTACGCGGTATTGGCTCCATAAATAACAACGAACCACTCTATGTTATTGACGGCGTCCCCGTACAAAATGAGACCAATATGAATTTCCTCAATCCGGCCGACATCGAATCGATGCAAGTGTTGAAGGATGCGTCAGCTTCGATCTATGGCGCGCGGGCGGCCAATGGGGTGATCGTCATCACTACAAAAAAAGGAAGCGGAAGAACCAGAGTGAATTTTGATTTTTTTACAGGCGTTCAGGATCCTCTGAACTTTCCAGAATTGGTGACGCCGGATGAGTTGATGCAGATAAACATGGCGCAATATGCAGGTGCCGGGATATCATTCAACTCGCAATATTATCTGCCAGACGGCGGTGGCGGTTGGAGACTACCCGACTTTATTGTGTTCAACAGAGGCTATGCCGCAGGAGACCCTGCCGTGGATCCGGCGAAGTATGTCCTCAATACTTCGGACCCAAGTACGTATCAAAATAACTACCCAATTATTGAGGCTAACAAGGCGGGGACGAATTGGTTTGAGGAATTGTACAAACCAGCAATCCAGACCAACGCGCAGGTGTCAATATCTAATGGAACGGAGAATGGTACCCATTTTTTTTCTATGAATTATTACGACTACAACGGTACACTTATAGAGAATAAATGGAAACGAATTCAAGCCCGATTGAACAACACTTTTTCAATTGGAAAAAATATAAGGGTGGGTGAAAATCTTAACGTGTCTTTACAAACTCAAACAGGAGCTGATGGCTTCGCATTCCTTAATGTAGGTAACGCCTATAATTACCTTTCGATTGTGCCGGTAACTGATATTAATGGGTACTGGGCTGCGTCTGATCAAACACCATTGTTCGGTGCAAATCCGGTAGCATCGCAAAGACGTAGCGCTGAGGGTTATGAACACAGAGACTTCAGGCTTACAGGAAATGCCTTTGTGGAGTTTGACTTCTTGAAAAATTTCACTTTCAAAACCAATGCTGGAGTAGACTATTTTCAGGGTCCCACTGAGTATTATTTATATACGTGTCCTGAGTGCGGTACGCCTGGACAGAATAATAGATTACTTAAGAATTCGAGCAGTGGGAGGAGTTGGGTGGTGACGAGTACATTAAACTACAATCGCCTAATGGGGAAACATAACCTCTATGCATTTGTTGGGGGTGAATTCAGGGATGCGTCTTCTGAAGGCGTTGACCTGACGGGAACAGGCCTTCAATTCGGCGATGATCCCAACTACCGGGAGATCGGCAATGCTCAAAGCTACACCGCAGTAACCAGGAGCAGCAGCAACAGCATGGTATCGGCATTTGTCAATGTGAACTACACTTTCAATGAGAAGTATATTCTAGCCGCCACGTTGCGGACCGATGGGTCAAGCCGGTTTATAAATAACCGGTTCGGAACATTTGCAGGTGTAAGTGGTGCATGGCGAATTTCTCTGGAACCTTTTCTTGCACCCGTTACATGGATTTCAGACATGAAATTGCGTGCGTCCTACGGATCCTCAGGAAACAACGAAGTTGTGGGCGGAGATTACCCTGGATTTTCAGCGTATGGTACCAGCTTGGGATATTCGTCTTACCCAATTAGCGGAACCACTCTTGCTCAGGGATTCGGACAGGTTTCTACTGGCAATCCGGATCTAAAATGGGAAACCAGTATTCTCACCAATCTTGCCGTCGACGTTACGCTTTGGGGGAAATTTTACGCAACCCTCGAATGGTACAATCGCAAAACTAATGACATGATCTATGGCGTAGACCAGCCGTTGGAAACTGGCAATGTCTTCCAGTTCAATGAGAATATCGGTTCCATGGTGAACAGGGGTATTGACATGCAGCTTACTTATCGCGGAAGAATGGAGTCCCAAGATATTTCGTATTCAATAGGGGTCACCGGTACGCATTTTACAAATAAAGTATTAACGCTTGATGCAAACGACAATACTTTTGTGTCAGGACAGAATAACGCACCAACGCGAACACAGCAAGGATATCCTGTGTCACAACTATACGGCTATGCTGCAGATGGTATCTGGCAGTCACAGGAACAAATTGATGCCGTTTTGTTTTCTGACCCTGGAGGAAACAAGTCGGGGGCGAAGCCTGGCCGGATGAAGTTTCAGGATGTCGATGGCAATGGGGTCATTTCCCCCGGTGACAGAACTTTCATCGGCAATCCGCTCCCGAAATTTATTCTTGGATTGAATGTCAATCTGACCTATAAAAACTTTGATCTGACTGCTTATATCAGTGGAGTATTTGGAAAAAAAGTTTACAATGACCACAAAGCTCTTATCGATAGAAAAGCCAGGCTCGATGAAGCGGGAAAATCGCAACCGGTCTTTGATCTCACAGACAATCGGAGCTATCAGCAAAGCAGCTATTTCGTAGAAGACGGTTCCTTCCTTAAAATAAGAAGCGTCGACCTGGGTTATACTATCCCGTCAACCAAGATTTCAAAGTTAGGAATGTCCAAAGCCCGTGTCTATTTCCAGGTGCAAAACCTTTTTACTTGGACAAAGTACAGTGGACTGGATCCTGATGTTGCAGTTCTGAATATGTATCAGGGAAGCGTACCTAAGCGGGACCTGACCACTGGCATTGATGTTGGCAGGTATCCTCCGTCAAGACAATTTATTATTGGAGTAAATTTTGAATTCTAATTAAGGCCCAGAAGATATGAAAGCGATACAAAAAACTAAATGGTATGCTTTTCTGACACTCTTGTGTTTCGGGATGAGTTGTGACGATTTTCTTGACAAGCAACCCCAGGGAACGACATCATTGGACAAGCTGTCTCAACAGCTCCATGGTGCGGAGACGCTGTTGATTGCAGCCTACTCGAACCTTGACGGACATTCCATAAACATATACCCTGATTTTTTTGGAAGCGGTTCAAACTGGACTTTTGGCAGTATTGCGGGAGGTGACGCATATAAGGGAAGTGACGAAGGAGACCAAGCGGAAATAACCGAAATTGAACTACACAGCACGTTAAATGCTCTCAATCCATACCTCGAGGCGAAATGGACGACTTATTATAACGGCATCGCGCGGGCGAATGACGCAATTAAAGCATTCATTTCTCTTCCAGCCAGTGACGTTGATCCATCTGGTATCAAAAAAGAATTTCGGGAAACCCGGATCGCTGAAGCTCGCTTCCTGCGGGGCTTCTTTCACTTTGAGTTGCGCAAAACATTTGGCGATGTTCCATATATCGATGAAACTTTAACTGATACAAGGATCGGCAAAACAGCGAACATCATTACAAAAATTCAGGATGACTTCACGTATTCGATCGAGCATCTGCCTTCTGAGCAGGAGCAAATTGGCCGCGTTACCAAAGGTGCCGCGAATGCGTACATGGGTATAACGAAAATGTGGCAGGAAGACTACGCTGGCGCAAAAATTTCCTTTGATTTGGTGATCAATTCAGGACTATACCACCTTAGTGAAAGTTTTCATGACAACTTTAATGTGGCGTCCAAGAATAAAAACAAGGAATCCATTCTTGAGGTTCAGCAATCCGTTAACGATCGCGCGTCGGGACTAAACGGAAACCCAGGCGATGTCTTGAATGTTCCTTGGTATCCAGGTGGATGTTGTGGTTTTCATTTACCCTCACAAAATCTCGCAAATGCTTTCCAAACTGACGCAGATGGTTTGCCATTGCTTGACACTTACAACGACACCGATATAGTCAATGATGATAAAGTGGACTGGGATGATCCTTTTACTCCACATACCGGTCCACTGGACCCGCGAATTGATTGGACTATGGGCCGCCGCGGAATCCCATATCTCGACCGTGGAGTTCATGCGGGCAGTATTTGGATACGCGGCAACGAGATATTCGCTGGTCCTTACTCACCCAAAAAATATATACTATACGCGTCCCAGGAAAAAGATTTCGCTGAACATGATAGTTGGACGAGTTCATATACTGGTAACAACTTTAAATTGTTGCGCTTCGCCGACATCTTGTTATACGCCGCGGAAGCTGAAGTGGAATTGGGAAATCTGGATGAAGCTATGGACTTAGTTAATAGGCTAAGAAACAGAGCAGCCGATCCATCGGGCTGGGTTCATACCTATATTGATCCAGGCAATCCCTCATTGGGTTTTACAAATACACCCGCAGCAAATTACTTTATCAAACCCTATCCGCCAGGACATTTTACAGCCCGCGGCGTGGAGTATGCCCGAAAGGCAGTGCGATTCGAGCGCAGACTGGAATTGGGTATGGAAGGTCATCGCTTCTTTGACCTGGTGAGGTGGAAGATCGCAGCAGAAGAAAAGAACGCCTACTTCGCGGAGGAGAAAACCAAAAGAGACTATCTTAAAGCAGGACTTTTCACAAAAGGAACAAACGAAGTTTTTCCTATACCTCAAAAAGCATTAGACCTGAGCTCTAAAGACGGCGTGGCGACTTTGGTCCAGAATGAGGGTTACTAAGATGGTGTTCGATTTAAAATGCAATTGATATCATCCCGATTTACTAGTCGTCGCTGCTCATTGTAGGAGTTAACATGAATGTTGGTTTAGAGACAATAAATGATGGATCAGAGTATACATTAATTGTGTTTCTCTTTTGATCTTGCATCAGTCGAGGGAACGTTCATACCCCGATGTTTTTTCGTAAATTTTCGATACCAACCCGTTCCAACGAACGTAATTCGATGGATTTCAAAGTTACCTCTCGCTTTGTAGTCTTTTGGATCTGTTGTGCGTCCATTCACCTTTTCGCGCAGCAAAAGGAACTCGTATCCAGACTGTATACAATGAAGGATGGCCTTCCTGATCAACTTGTTAACGATGTGATGCAGGATAGTCATGGGTTTATCTGGGTGGCGACGTTTTCAGGGCTGTCCAAATTTGATGGTATGCGTTTTACTACCTATAGGAATAACCCCTTATCGACGAATAGCCTGAGGAGTAACCTTGTTTACAGTGTCCTGGAAGACAAAATGGGACGACTATGGATCGGACATGCTGCAGGGGCTTGATCTGTTCGATCCAAGGACAGAGCGATTCTATTTCCATTGGCCTGATACGGGATTCCAAATAAACTCATTTAGCGTTGGCAAGCTCCGTGAGCGAAGAGATGGGAAGATATGGATATGTACAAGCCAAGGGTGTTTATGTGGCCGATCCGGAAACCCTCAACGTTGAAAAGTTCCCCCAAATTTCTCGCGAGACTGCTGATATAGCAGAAACAGATGACGGCTCTGTAGTTGCTGCGTGCTGGGAGCAGGGCGTTTTATTATGTGGATGCAAAAACAGGAGAAACTACCCAATTCCCGCATGGACCAGATTAATCCAATGGTATTGGCGGTCAAGCTATTCGTAGTGTCACGGTCGATAAGATGAACCGAATTTGGGTCGGAACCTCTACAGGCCTTGAGTTATTTAACCCGTCTGAAAAATCTTTCACACATTATCCAACCAAAAAGCAAGTATTCAGTATACAGGTGGATCCTGATGGACAAATCAGGCTGGCATGCGGAGATGGACTTTACATGTTCGACCCTGAAAGTGGCAAGATGGATAAATTAGCCGATGATCTCCTTGTCATGGCCATGACGCGAGACAGGCAGGGAACTGTGTGGACTTCATCGTATAAAGGATTGCAACAACGTCATCCAAAAAGTAAGCAGTTCACAATCCATAGCCAGTTCGGCCAAGGCATCGGTTCTATCGTGGAGGATGTAAATGGTGAGATATGGATTTTTGGTGGAGATAAGAAAGGCGACGATTACTTTGCTTCCCTTATCAAACTAAATCCCTGCTCTGGGAACCGTTTCCGCAAACCAGGTGAATCAATTGGATCCTCGTGTTAAGTTTGGGATAGGATCTCTTTTCCTTGACCAAAAGAAAAATATGATGGTGACCTACGAGAGGATACTTGGAAAATATATCTCAGAAAGTCAAACTTTTGAAACCATTGAAATAAAAGGTCCTGATGTCGGATCCATCACTAGTTTCATGGATTCCCATGGTACGATCTGGTTTGGAGGCTGGGACGGCGTAAACAAATTTGACCCAAAGACAGTAACCAATAAGAAATTAACAGCATTTGCTCAATCCAACGTTCATTCATTTCTCGAAGACTCCAGTCAGAACCTGTGGATAGGATCAACTGCAGGTCTGACAAGATATAATTTAACAACCGGTAAACTGGATCTGTTTACTAATCAGCGCGATGACCCGCAAAGTTTGTCCAACAATATTGTGTACCATGTAATAATGGATAGTGATAAAAATATCTGGGTTGGAACAGGAGGGGGGCTTAATAAGATGATCAAAGGAACGGAAAACGATGTTCCAAGATTTTTAAATTGGCGAACTACACAGTCTGGGTTGCCCAATGATGATGTTTATTGTGTTGTGGATGGTGGAGACGGAACGCTTTGGATGACTTGCGGAAATATGATCTCGCACTTCTTCCCTGAACAAAATACATTCCGTAATTATGATAGTGACGATGGTCTTTCCGGTGAAAATTTCAGAGGGTTGTATTATTTAAATGGAAGGGGTTTAAGAAGCCAGCGTGGCAATATTTATTTTGGCAGTAATGCGGGAGTAGTAGTTTTTCATCCCGATAGTCTTCAAAATAATTCCTTCATTCCGCCGGTCACGATTACTGGTTTCTCAATCGATAACAAAGCCGTACCGGTGGATGGAACGGATGCTGATACAGTAACATGGGAAACTCCGCTAACGCAATCCATTTCCTACACGAATGAAATCCAGTTAACGTACGATCAAAATGATTTTAATCTTGAATTTGCAGCATTGAATTTCGTCAATCCTGAACGCAATCAATACAAGTACAAGCTTGAACCTTACGAAGAGGAATGGATTGAGACAAATGCCAGTAATCGATTTGCACGCTATACCAACATCAGTCCCGGAAAATATACTTTCCGTGTTATCGGCTCCAATAACGACGGAGTCTGGAATGAAGAAGGTGCGACACTTGTGATCGTGATTGCTCCTCCCTGGTGGAAAACCTGGTGGGCCTATTCATTATATGGAATTGCTCTAGCCGGTCTTTTAATCGCAGCCAGAAGAAATATTATTCAACGCGAGCGTCTCACATCGAAATTAAAACTGGAACATCTTGAACTTGAAAAGGTGCAGGAGATTGATAAAGTCAAAACCAATTTTTTCGCCAACATCTCTCATGAATTCCGCACACCCATTACGTTGATTCAGGGCCCGCTGAAGGAAATGTATAACAAGGCTGCAGATGAAGAGGAACGATCCGTGATTGGCATTATGCTGACGGAATGCCAAGCGCTTTCCCGATTGATCAACCAACTCCTGGATCTCAGCAAACTTGAAGCAGGAAAAATGAAACTTCAAGCTCGCCAGGTTGAGTTGGTTCAATTTCTCCGTGAGATCGCCTCATCCTATGAATCCATTGCCGATGATAAAAAAATAAAATACTTCTTTCTATCCGGAAGTATCGGAACTCACCGCCTACATCGATGCCGAGAAAATAGAAAAGGTTGTGCATAATCTTTTATCCAATGCCTTTAAGTTCACCAAAGAAGGCGGTGAAATAATCCTGTATCTAAAGCAGGATGAAAAACATTGCAGCATCATGTGTGAAAGATACAGGCATTGGCATACCAGCCGATCAGTTAGATAAAATCTTTGACCGCTTCTACCAGGTAGACAGCTCACAAACGCGTGAACATGAAGGCAGTGGACTCGGCATGGCGCTCGCCAAAGAATTGGTAGAACTGCATCATGGAACTATTTCGGTTGAAAGCCTCGAAGGAAAGGGAGCTACCTTCACCGTTAGGTTGCCGTTAGGGAAGGAACACCTTCATAAAGATGAGATCGCTGATCCGGATGATTTCAAGAAGAGTGAAATAGTTTATGAGGATCTAATTGTCGAGAGCAGTGGTGAAACCGACAAACTGAAAAATCCACTGTATCCGCTAGATGATCATCAACCCATCCTCCTCATTGTTGAAGACAACGCAGACATGCGGCATTACATTCGCAAAACATTTTCTGATCATTACAAGGTAATAGAAGCAGCCAATGGCAAAGAAGGAATAACGAAAGCTGAGGAGATCATCCCTGATCTTATCATCAGCGACGTTATGATGCCGGAAATGGATGGCTACAAATTCTGTGAACGCATAAAAACAAAAGAGCTCACCAGTCACATTCCAGTCATCTTGTTAACTGCAAAAGCAGATCGCGAAAGCAAACTCACCGGATTGGAAACAGGAGCTGATGATTATTTATCCAAACCTTTTGATGCCGATGAATTGAAACTGATTGTGAGAAATCGTATCGAACAAAGAAAAAAGGTTCGGGAACGTTTCAGCAGGGGAGTAACATTGGAGCCGAAACAAATCGCAATTACTTCGTTCGATGAAAAGTTTCTTAACAAAGTGATGACTATTATTGAAGATCACATCGGTGATGAAAACTTTTCCATCGATGAATTAAGTCGTGAAGTCGGGCTATAGCAACATGCACTTTTACCGAAAGCTCAAAGCACTTGCTGGCGAAACGCCAAGCCAGTTTTTAAGAACCATACGTTTAAAACGCGCTGCTGAATTGCTTCGAAAGAAAAGTGACAACGTAACGCAAATCGCGTACAGTGTTGGCTTTAGCAGTCTCTCTTATTTTAATAAATGTTTTAAAGAACAGTTTGGAGTAACACCGGGGCAGTTTGCCGAGGCGCGGCGCAAAGTCCAATGCTTAAGTTCGGCTAACCTCAATTTTTTAAATTCTGTACCACATGTTATCTCAGCGCAAACAAATGTTATATAATTCTCAATTCTTCATTTACAACGCTCTTCATCCGGCTACGACGTTATAAAATTTACATTCAAAGTGCGATAATTAGAAGTTTCACCCCTGTCTTCCCGCTTATCATTGTACGTCGCTGCAACGCAATTCTCTTGACACCAAGTTGATCGTTTTTCGGCGGCAACACTTTAATCGGGTGGGCCTGTCTTCTGGTATTGTTGTTCAGGCTCGCCTGATTACTTCTCAAAAAACATTTCGCAAACCAAAATACTTGTCAATTATGGCCAGCAGGAAAAGATATGTCCTTTTCATGGCAGTGTACTTATTTGCACTCCAAAGTTTAATGGGAGAAATAAAAAACGGATACGCCTCCGAGATAGAAGGCATGCATGAGTCATTAAATGCTCTTAATACTTTATTACGTGAGGATACAAATCTTTCCGTGTTTCAACGTGCAACGCATGAAAGCCAAGATCAATAAACTGGTGGAGTATATTTCATACTTTGAATTAACGGAAACGTTACTTCATCAATTTAAAGACGTTGCTCCCGAGATGTACGATGAAATCGATGCTCTTAAAGATAATACAGGACAGCCGGTAACTGTTTTTGTGAGATTCGTCCCTGAATTGGAAATGCAACGCGGCGCGGCAGGCACCACCAATTTAAATCACGATGAAAATGATAAAAATATTTATTGGTCGGAATATGGAGTCGAACGGTTTCTGTCAAGATAGCATCTGTAACGAAAGCATTAACGCTATTGGCCCATGAGTTTGGCCATGTATCATACCAGGTGAGGCATCTGGCAACTTACGTTGAGTATTATTCAACCCACTATCAGAATGAAACATTTAATTCAAAATTCATTGGCCATAATTCGAATGATCCGAGTGGGCTTAAGGCCATTGAGTATGAGAACTTCTTTTCGAACAGTACTCAGATTTTTTAAAAACCCAATAAAGCAGAAAACCCTCTTGCCTTTTTGCAAGGAGTAAAGAAAACCTATGCAAGGATGAATTAATTAGAATTTTTAAATCAAGATCGGCAGCGAATATTCACAAATGCTTTCGGAGACAGTTCATAACGGCGTAATCGCACTCTTCGTCATCATGGCAATATCATTGGGCGTCGCCGTTCGTATGCACATCACCAACAAAGACTCTGTTAAAAAGCTTCGATTGAAGTAGGTCGCAGTTAATCGGAGATAATCCACTTATAGTTCCCCATTCTCCACGCCAATACGACGTGTTGCGATAAGATGCGGGCAGCCCAGAAAATTACCCTCCAAGGGGTGTTGTTACATATGAGTAATCAATTGTAACATAGGTTATATACATCCAGGCCACTTTTCTGCGGCCGCATAATTAATTTTTTTTTCTGTTACATAGATCATATTCATTGAAACATGAGATGAAGCATTAGCATACGTACTGATGTATCATTGTATCGACCATCGGCGAAATTCTATCTCTTTCTTAAACCTCTTGCATTTTCCGCTGGTTTCGCTGATCAGTTTTTGGGTGGGCCCACCGGATTGGCTCGTAAGGAGCAACAAAATCAATCATCCACTTTAACCCTGGTCCGTCATGAAAACGCATTGCCTAGTCCTTATTATGTCCATTTTTTCATGGAACTTTGTCGTTGCAGAAGTTAAAAATGGTTACGGAGCAGATATCCAAATTGCCGAAGAGTCCATGCGCCACCTTACAGGTTTACTTCGCGAGGGTAATCTACCTCAATATAAAGAGCGCAAAATAAAAGAAAGTCTCAAGGTTGTGATGGATCACATCGCTTATTACCGATTGACCGAACAATTACTTGAACAATTCAGGAGTATATCTCCGGACTTATATGATGAGATCAATTCCATTAAGGACAAAAAGGGAAGGCCTGTCGATGTTGTCGTCAAGTTTGTGCCGCTCGATGCAACCAAACTTAAATCGTGGGGGACTACCTGCAT
>CAVZFT010000043.1:0-33342 GCA_963774615.1 uncultured Cytophagales bacterium | reverse complement strand
CAGACCCATTTTTTCAAATTGGGAGTGCAAAGGTAACTGATTTGCCTTCACTAAACAAAAATCTTTCAAGTTTTTTTGCCCCAGAGCCCTTTCGGTTAAAGGGGTCACAAATGTAATGGATGAACAACACCAGCAAAAACTTTTTTACTATTAAGTTATCCACATACTAACCACTCCCTCGTCCAGAATTCGAAGCCGAATACCTAATGATTGTAGCAGAGAAAATTAATTCAGACTTCAATGTCTTGATATTCAGCGAGTCGTTCGGGCGGGATGTTGATTTTTAGGAAATTGGTGTTTCCCTCCTTATCCCTTCGCCTTCTTGAAGAGAGGAACAGTGCTACACGGCTCCCCATACATGATACTGGAAACATAAGGTCGCAACTTGTTCGCAACGTCCACATACATCGCTACAGGGACATTAACCTTGCTGCAACCTTTAATGACCACCTTCGAATCCTTGAACTGAGCCCAGTTTACATTCTTCAGACTATCCTGAAAAATTGCAACCTCTAATTCTTCCAGCGTTCCAAACACAACTTTCCTTGCAAATGGCTCCAGGGCAATCGCAAGAAGCATGTATGCCCACGTCGGAACGATGGCATCGACTGAACAATGAATTGCAACGAACTTGTTTTGAAATTCATCCCATCGATTCGCTTTAATAAAATCCCGGAAATCTTTCTCCTTCAAAATTAATCCCTCAAATAGCTGATCCTTAATGTCCACCAGCACTCGTTCACCGGGCACGAAGTAATCTTCGAGATCGAATGTGATAAGGGAACTGTTTGCAACCTTGTTTATAATTTGATCTTGTGGTTCCTGCATTGTGTAGTCTAACAAATTTCTCAGTTTGTTTCGTTCGCCGCATCCATAAAATTGGATGGCTTCTTTGCCTTGAATTCCTTTAAATAAAAAGGTTCAAAATGATAAAGATCCTCAAACTCACCCCTCTCAAATTTTCTAGTGGCCATGGAGCCCAATTGAATGGCAGCCGGAGTAATTCCCTCAACGAAGGCCGCATTGCTGTGTGTTATCACAGACCGGCATTTTTCGGCGCCATTACCAAAGAACACGATCCGATGTCCATTCAACAATTCTTCGAAACTTTTCTCATCAATTATTTTGGCTTCAACACCTTGAACAACGGAACCATCGGCATCAACAACAGAGCAATAAACCTCCATTCTTCTTGCATCAATCATTGGGCAAAGCAACGACCTTCCGATATTGGTCTTGTTCACTTGTTCTGAAAGGATCGCCAGTGTGTCAATAGCGATAAGCGGAACATTAAGGGAAAAACATAAACCCTTTGCTGTCGAAGTGCCGATCCGAAGTCCGGTATACGATCCAGGTCCGGACGAAACAGCTACAGCAGTGATATCAGCCATTCCGAATCCGGAAAACTTTATAACAGCATCTATGAGTTGCGCAAGTTTGGACCCGTGCGAATGTTCGAGGTGAACTTCTGCAGCCGCTAATAGTGAACCATTTTCATGTAAGGCAACCGAACAAACGGTGGTCGACGTCTCAAGGCTTAGGATTCTGACCATTCGGCGGCGTAAGTAATTTGTGGTAAGCCTCGGCGTCGTTAAGGATCTTACGGGCTTCAATTACTGTCTTATCCCGGTGTAAGGAAACTGCGGCCTGGCCTTCGTTTAAACCGTAATGAAAAGCAATTTGCTCTTCGAGGATATCCTTAATCTCATTCTTAAACCTCGACAAATCGGAAGCTTTCACGGCTTCGATCTTGGACTTTAACCCATTGAGTTGCCCTTCCAACTCCGGATAATAACGTTCCTGTTTTGCGGCATCTATCAATAGTTTAGCATTCCGTTCGATCGCGGTCGAATACGAAAACTTCTGCTCCTTAAGGAAGTTCAGGAATTTATCATAATCAGCATCCGACAATTCAAACGTGGATAAATTCGGAGGCGTAGAATTTTCAGTAGAATATTTAGATGCAAAATCAAATACAAGGCCGGACGTCACCAATGCTCCGGTAGCAGTTCCAATGTATTCGTCCTCTGTGTTGATATCCGGATCAAGTCCACCCCCGTCAAATACTATCCTTCCATTTTTTGTTTTGAATTCCGACTTCAACGAGTCGGCCACTCGTTCTACAGTTCCATCTTCTTTTCTGTGTGTATAATCGACAGCCTGAATGCACCTGCCACTAGGTATGTAATACTTTGCAGTTGTTACCTTGAGCTGCGAATTGTAGGCAAGCTGTCTTGTCGTCTGAACGAGCCCCTTGCCAAAAGTTTTCTTACCAATCAGCACGGCCCTGTCGTAATCCTGCAAGGAGCCAGCAACAATCTCAGAAGCCGAAGCGCTTCCGTCGCTCACAAGCACCACCATCGGTATCTCCGTATCTACCGGGCTGTTTAACGTCTTATACGATTTATTCCAATCGTCTACCTTTCCCTTCGTCGAAACAACTTCCTGTCCGCGTGCAATAAACAAGCTCACTATGTTTACCGCTTCATGCAAAAGTCCTCCTGGGTTTTCACGCAGATCAAGTATTATTTTTTGTGCACCTTTTTCCTTGAGACTGACAACCGCATCTGATACTTCGCGCGACGCTCCAGGGGTGAAATCATCCAGCTTGATATAGCCTACCGTCGGCTCAACAAGGCCGGCATAGGCAATGTTTGTTAATATGATCTTCTCGCGTTTGATCTTGACAGCAACGTTGTCTTTCTGACCAAACCGTTTGACTTTCAGTTCTACTTCAGTTTTTGGCTGACCCTTCAAAAGGGAACTTATCTCGCTTGTTGTTTTACCCTGCACGACCTTTCCGTCCACCGACACAATTTCATCGCCAACTTTTAGGCCCGACTTGTACGCCGGAAAATCTTTATAGGGATGTGTAATGACGGTCTTCTTGTTGATTACTCCAATCAATGCTCCGATCCCTCCATATTGACCAGTTGTCGATATGCGAAATGTTTCTAGCTCGTCTTCAGATATGTAGTCGGTGTAAGGATCCAGCGATTCGAGCATTCCGTCGATGCCTTTTCGAATGAGTTTCTCGGGCTCCAGTTCGTCAACGTAGTACGCATTCACTTCCTTGAACAGGGTTGCAAAAATGTCCAGGCTCTTGGCGATGTCGAAGTATTTTTCAGCAGGTTTTCTGAATGCAAAACCGGCGACGATCATCAACGCCAGAACCACTAACCATTTAGCTCTTCTCCGCATAATCTAACCTCTTAAATGTTTTGACTAACCTTTCCTGAATCTGGACAGACGGTAAAATGTCTTTCACACTATAAATATAAGCAATGAGAAGTTTGTTCCGAACAGGTATCAATTCCTTATTGAGCCTGTAAGCTTCTCTTATCCGTCGCTTGATGAGGTTTCGGTCGACAGCACGCTTAAAATTCCTTTTAGATACAGAAATCACCACCTGATGAAAGGAAATGTCCTTTTCAGGGTTCGGCATAAAAAAAACCTTAAATGGGAATAAATAAAAAGAGGAACCCTTGTCGAAGAGTTCCTGTATTGACTTGTCTTTTGAAAGTCTTTCTTCCTTTCGGAACGTGTGTTTCCCCATGAGCTGAATTTAATCAATCTACCTTGGGGACAAGGTCAGCCCAAAGGCAATTATTTGTGCTTTACCGTCTTCTCGCTGGAAACGGTCAACTTTTTCCGGCCGTTCTTCCTTCTGTTCGACAATACCCTGCGTCCATTAGCAGAAGCCATCCTTTCACGGAAGCCGTGCTTATTTTTTCTTTTTCTGCGGGAAGGTTGAAATGTACGTTTCATGACTTAATGATTTTACCCCTTGAATAAAGGGCTGCAAAGATGCCCAAGATTTTCTTTATTTACAAGGTTCGCGGAACGGGTTTTCACCCAATACCTTCATTCAATTTCTTAGATGTTGACTTTCAGTGTGTTAGCCAATCAGATCAGCCATTACCTTCTTCACCTGATTTGGCTCAAGCCTGGGCCCAAACTGCGATACGACCCGCGAAGAAGCAAGCGATGCAATCTTTCCGGCCTCCGCATAACTATGGTTGTGTGTAATCCCATACATGAAAGCCCCGGAAAACATGTCTCCAGCTCCGTTAGTATCGATTGCCTTAACCTTGTATGGCTCTATGTTGATAAAAGTGTCACCGTCAAAGATCAGCGCGCCGTTTGCGCCTAATGTAATCGCAAACCGCTTAGCCACACCTTTCAATTTTTCTCTCGCCTCTGCGACAGAATTTGTACCGGTGAATGTCATGGCTTCCTCTTCGTTGCAGAAAAGGAGGTCAACGCTCGCCCCAACAATCTCCTCCATTTGTTTTGAAAAATACTTCACCATGCTAGGATCGGAAAAAGTCAATGCGATACCAACCTTATTATGTTCCGCGATCTTTCTCGCAGCTTTCATAGCCTCGAGGCCATTTGGACTTGCGACCAGGTAGCCTTCCAGGTAAATGTATTCCGAATTTTTAATCGCTTCTTCGTCTAAATGTTCAGGTGACAAAAAAGAGCTTACTCCTAAAAAGGTATTCATCGTACGATGTGCGTCAGGGGTGGTCATCACCAGGCATCGGCCCGAGTGACCTGCAGGACAGTTTTCATATTTAAGATTGGTGTCCACACCATTCCGCCTGATATCCTCCAGAAAAAATTTTCCCAGATCATCTTTAGCTACCAAGCATGAATAAAAACTTTTTCCGCCAAACTGATTGTATAGCCACAACAGTATTACCAGCAGAACCTCCACCCGACATTTTGCTTTTCTTCATGTCGATGGCCTTCATAAGTTCCAGTTGACGCTTCTCATCAACTAACGTCATGACTCCCTTCTCAATGTTATTCTTTTCAAAAAAGTCGTGTTCAACCTCTGTAACAATATCAACAATGGCATTACCTATCCCGTAAACGTTGTATTTTTTCATGGACAAATTTTTGGCAATGATAGTTAAAACAGAAGTAAATCTGTAAAAACATCCAATAACAATTAGGCTGTTGAGAACTGGTCCAAAAGACCGCGGCTATTTTTTCCCTCCCTTGTGTGGAATACTAAGTGTGTTCTTATACTTCCTCGCCCGGTCAGGATAATCTGTGATCAAACCATCAACGCCCATTCCTTTAAGCGAAAGCATATCGGATATTTCGTTGACAGTCCAGGGAACCACACGGATCCTTTGTTGATGAAGATACTTCACCTTTTCCCGGTTGAGAAGTTTGAAGTTTGGACTGTATGTTGAGGGTTTGAACCCAAGATCCGCGAGATTCGCATCGATTGACTTTGTATTCTCTACCAATGCCGCCAGGCGGATCTCAGGATACTTCTGATGCCAATATTTCAATACTCTGAAATCGAAGGATTGAATTACCACTCTGTCCAGTGGAAGGTATTCATCCACCAGCTTGTAGATAAGATCGGAAAATTCGTCGACAGTTGGATGAAACTTCTTATCGCCTTCAGGTGAACTCTTGATTTCAATGTTGTAGTCAACTTCGTATGTCGCAAAACTTTTGATGTGATTTTCGACGGCTATAATAACATCGCGGAGCAAAGGTTTAGAGGTTTTCATTTTCTCCTGTTGCGGAAAATCGGAATTTCCCTTCGATCCACAGTCAAACGACTGCACCTGGTCGTACGTCATTTGATAGATGTTGAACTTGCGTTCTTCCTTCTCGGAAATAGTGCTTTCCAGCGGAATCCAGGCAAATCGCCGCAGACATCCAGGGTTCATGTGATACAATGATTTGCTTGTCCTTAGTGATCGCGATATCAAGTTCCAACGTGGTCACCCCAGAATCAAGCGCCATTAGGAAGGCGGGGATAGTATTCTCCGGACGCAGCCCTCTCGCTCCACGGTGTCCCTGAATGTCAAACTTGGGAATGTATTGCGCGAACGCTGCCGTAGCAATCAAAATTGTTGTAATCGTTGAGATTAGTTTTGATGTCATGATCCAAAGATAGAAACAAGTGCGTCAGACATCAAGTGCAAGATTGACGCCAAGTTTATAGCTACATCATGCCTCCCTTGGGCACATCCATTAGCGCCTCCTAAGAATAAGGTTCATTATCAGCCAGTGAAAATACTTCGCCAAAAAACTCATCCATCGAAATCATGATCATGAAAGGCTTGGCTTATCATTTCATCGTGGGATAGTGTATCTCATCGCAGTTTAAAGTCTTCAGGAATACAGTCCAACTCTGTATTCGTCGAACTTTGTTAAATTCGGTGTAATGGGGATAAATGAATTCAAGGAAATTTTTGATAAGCACTACGACGCTATTAGAAATTTCCTTTATTATAAACTTGGAGATATTGATCTTGCGGAAGACCTCTCCCAGGAAGTATTCATGAAGGCCTGGGAAAAACGCGATAGCATTAGTGTTGACACGGCGCATCATCTCTTATTCACCATTGCAAATCACCTCGCTATAAATCATTTCAAAAGCGCGAAGACAAGATTCGAGTTCAAGCTAAAGGAGCAGACCACGCAAGTCACACTAGAATCTCCGCAATACGAAATGGAAAAAGATGAATTCGCAAAGGAACTGCAGGATGCAATCGCTTCGCTTCCTGATAAGCAACGAACAGTATTTTTGATGAACCGGATCGATGAGCTAACTTATAGAGAAATTGCGCAGCGGCTGGAAATAAGCGTGAAGGCCGTTGAGAAAAGAATGCACGAAGCACTGGAGCATTTAGTGAACAAGATTGAACATAAAATCTGACGATGGACCAGGAAGACATCATAAGGGAGTGGATCGCAGGAAGATTGTCAACCGAAGAACTTGACGAGAAGATCAAGAACCGTGAGGAACTTGAAACATTAAAAAAGGTCATCTTAGGCTCAAAGAATCTAGAGGTTCGTGGAAAAAGAACAAAGGCTGAAGCGTGGGAGATGCTGGCGTCCCGGATAGAGGAAAAAGATCATTCAAAAGTCGTTAAACTGAAGCCTTACGTTCTTGTCAGCATTGCTGCTTCGCTTACTCTTATTGTTGTTGCAGCGTATCTCATATTTATGCTGCCCGAAACAGTTCATGCACCGAAAGGTGAACATATATCGCTTGTTCTTCCGGATGGTTCTCAGGTGTGGCTAAATGCCGATTCGAAAATTTCCTACCGCGATTTCAGCCAACAAGAAAACAGGAAAGTAACACTTAAAGGTGAAGCCTACTTCGACGTGAGAGAAGGTGGAAGCTTTGAAGTTTCCGGAGAATACGGAACAGTACACGTACTTGGCACGAGCTTCAATGTGAGACAACGCGAAGGACTACAAGTATCTTGCTTTAAAGGATCTGTGCAGGTAACGAACAGTGACGGAAAAACAGTTACGCTTAAAGCAGGCAACGGCACGCGAACAAAAGATAAGGCGCTAACAACTCCATCGCGATTCAATGCTGAAAGAGAAGCATCCTGGCTTACAGGTGATTTTTACTTTGAAAGTGCGTCATTAGAACAGGTAGTCGCAGAGCTGGAGCGTCAATTTAATATTGAAGTGGTTTATCAAGGTAAAGACCAAAGAACCTACACTGGCTATTTTAATAACAGGGATCTGGAGGAGGCCCTTCAATTGGTTTTCCAACCCATGTCGCTTCCTTATAAGAAAGAAGGTAACAAAATATATGTTGAGTGACAGACTTGATATCAATGCCCCCTCGTTAAGCTATGAACCTTAATTTGCAGTCTGTGCCTGCACTCGTGAAGACTCTTAATAGTATTGTTTTTGCTGTCTGGCTCTGTTACCGCTCAAAGTATCATTGTCAATGAAAACTTTGCCGATACTGACCTTGAAGATGCCTTAAAAAGGATAAGGAAAAACTATGGGGTCAAGATCGCTTACGATAACCAGCTGGTTGAAAAAATTCGGGTTACGACAAGGATCGAAAATGCACCCCTGGATCAGGCCTTGCAACAATTACTAGACGGCACGGGACTAGCGCACCGCTCATTGAATGAAAAAGTTATAATTATTCCGAAGCAGACTACACCGTCTAACGGATCACCTGTACGCAAAGATATCAGTGTTACGGGCGTGATAAAAGACGAAGAAACCGGAGAAACATTGCCCAACGCCACCGTATATGTTACCGGCACAATGACAGGAACAACAACAAATACGGACGGATTTTTTACGCTAGTGAAAATTCCTTCGGATACATCCTCTGTTACAATCAACTATCTCGGATACATTGCACAAAAGATCTACCTCAAAGACCTTAAGGACCTTAACAAAGTGTTTGTTTCACTGCGTATGGATCGTAAGGTTCTTAAAGAGGTGGTTGTTACAGATCAGTACGAATCACCGCTCGCAGTTACCGAGGAGGTAAGTAAATCGGCATTTGATCCTAAGGCACTCACTAGCCTTCCTTCAATGGGTGAACATGATATCTTCAGGACTTTGCAACTTCTTCCCGGCGTTGGGGGAACAAATGAATCTTCAGCAGGCCTTGTGATCCGAGGATCTGTTCCAAGCCAAAATCTGGTCTTGCTGGATGGATTTACCATTTATCACCTTGATCATTTCTTCGGAGTCTTTAGCGCGATTAATGCGGACTTCATCAAGGACGTCCAAATTTTTAAAGGTGGTTTTGACGCCAAATATGGCGGACGTGTATCCGGTGTCGTGGATATCACCGGTAAGTCGGGCAATTCCAATTACGTAAAAGGAACGTTTGGAATTAATTTGATCAGTACGAATGCGACGATTGAAATACCGATCGGTAAAAAAGTTTCGATGCTATTCTCTACCCGAAGAGCGTATTCAGACATCATACAAAGTAACCTCTACCGAAATCTTTTCGACATTGCCAGGAACAACGATGACCAGATAAAACGTCCTTTTGAAAAAGCAAACCTCGACGCTATTGATCCAAAATTCTATTTCTACGATTTCAATTCAAAGGTAACGTATCGCCCTACGAGGAAAGACAATATCTCGCTGAGCATTTACGGAGGCAAGGATAACTTATACGGCAATAGCGCGGACTCATTGAGTGACATCAGCCGAAACATCTCCTTTAAGGAAACGCTTGACGAAAGCACAGTTTGGGGCAACAACGGTCTCAGCTTGCGATGGGGCAGACAATGGACGCCCAGGTTCTATTCAAACGTGAAAATTTCAGGGTCGAATTTTTTTAGGAACTATGATTTTAAGTACGACTATCAGCTTGATTCAACAAACTTCAACCAACAGGGCAATATAGAATTTGTTCAGGAGAACAGGGTGGACGATTCCAACCTGGCAATTGATCACGAATGGCTTGTGAGTAAAAGAGTGACCCTGGAATTTGGCGTTTCAGCGATGGAGTACAAAATTCATTACAAGACTGCATCTAACGGTTCCGTTGGCGATGAACGGGATGACAAGGGAAACATTGCAAGTTTATATACAACTGCTAAGCTCAGGCTTTCGGAAAAACTGCAAGCATCTATTGGCATCCGGTCAAATCATCATCAGATTAATGAAGAATGGTATAATGAGCCGAGGCTGGCGTTAAACTATAAAATAAACAATCAATTCAGCCTGAAAGCAGCGGTTGGCCGGTATTATCAATTTGTGAACCTCGTGCAATACGATGACCCTTACATTGGCATCCAGAACTTTTGGGCATTTTCAAACAAAAACGGTGTGCCCATTGTCGAATCGAACCACTACATCGCGGGGGCAACGTACAGACTAAACGGTTTTTTGTTTGATGTGGAGGCGTATTACAAGGATGTTGAAGGAGTCGTAGAATTTAATCCCGTGCCCTACTTTGTCAGGGATAGCGTAATGGACCAGGGACTCCTTATAAATGGAAGTGGGCGAATGAGCGGAATTGATTTCCTCTTTCAAAAGGAAGTTGGAATTTACAAAGGTTGGATTTCGTATTCATGGAGTAAATCTCTCCACTCGTTTCCCTCGATCGATAACGGAACATTTTATCCCTCATTGCAGGATCAGCCACATGAAATCAAGTTGGTTAATATGCTTCGCCTCGGGCGGTGGGACTTGTCATGCACATGGATATATGGATCCGGTAAACCGTTTCCTCAGTACCACATCACTTACTTCACAGACGCAAATGGCGATGTTGAAGACTTTGTCGTGACGAAAGATCAGACGAACTACAGCCGACTGCCGGCTTATCACCGGCTTGATGTATCCGCATCTTACAATTTTTTGATCGGCAAAGCTTTCGGCCAGATCGGTCTGTCTATTTTTAATTTGTATGATCACGAAAACGTAAAGACCAGAAAGCTGAGCATTCCCTTCCTTGAGCGCACATTGCAGACACCTGATCAACCTCTTCCGGAATACCGCGATCTGCAGCTGATCGGATTTACACCAACATTTTTCCTGATTGTTGGCTTTTAAGATTCGCGCCAACTAGCCCCAAACAGTTCAATTTTGCCCTTTTAGGAGGACATCTAAAAAAAAGTTTTCCAAGATGGTAGGGTAAAATCGCCCCGGCTTGTATTACCGCCTGAAGAGCCAATATGGTTAATCAGGAACAAAACGAAAACAGCGAAAACAGCCCTTTGAAAGGACGCATCCTCGACATTTCATCGCAATGGATGATTCCTGGAAAAATTTCAAAGGCAACCGCGTGGCAAACGCTCGAAAGGCGGTTGGATGGAATTACCACCGTGGGCAAAACCATCACCCTTGATTTTAGACTGTTATTAAGACTTGCCGCGTCGCTATCGCTTGTTGCGCTGGCAGCTTATTTCATCTTTCATCAATACGACGTCGAAGTATTCACAAAACGCGGCGAGCACAGACTTGTGACACTTCCGGATCACTCAACGGTGATGTTAAATGCGACGTCATCGCTTCATTACAACAAGCTAATGTTCTACCTGGTCAGAAACGTCACGTTCGACGGCGAAGGTTTTTTTACTATCACAAAAGGAGATCATTTCAAAGTTGCAACCGAAGTCGCAACGGTAGAGGTATTGGGGACACAATTCAACTTGATGTCCACGGCTGATAAGTACGAGGTTGCCTGCACAGAGGGCAAGGTCAGGATCAGCACTAATCAAGAGAATAATTCAAAAGTACTGCTTACTGGTGGTCAATATACGTCGCTGCGCAATGGTCAATTTGATGAGCCTTCGAATGTAAAAGAAGAGAAAATTTCGTGGAAGAACGGTGAATTCTACTTTGAGAATACTTCACTGTCAGATGTTCTTAAGACGCTGTCGGTTCAGTATGACATAAGGATCCAGATAGAAATTCCAAATCCCGCAGACCGACATTATACGGGATACTTCACAACACACAATCTTAAGGAAGCTTTAGACCTTATATGCGTCCCGTTGTCCCTGGAATATAAAATCCTCGGGCCATCAGACGTAAAGATCTTGTCAAATAACAAATTAACTAACAAACCAAAATCCAAATGAAAACGAAAATGAAGTTGCACACAATCATTTCAGCATTGTCGTTGTCGATTCTCCTGTCGGTCCTGTACAGAGGAGATGATGAATCCAAAGAATCCGACGGACGACTCAGAGAAGACAGAAACGGAGCGGGTGGTCTTGCTTAAGACAAAACTCGATAACGCAGCATTTAATTTAGTCGGCACTAAGTTCAAAGCACAGGTTGGGGGAAGGTCACAAACAGGTGTTCATCGCTTTAGTGGTTTGTTCAAAAGTAAAGAAGAAGCAGGCCGTATCGCCGAAGGTTGGGACACATGCGCTTTAGTGACCATAACCGAAAATACAGATGGAACTTATACAGTCATTCTCAATTTCGGCGAGGGATGCGAAGATAACGGTAAGTTTATCAGTGGAGTTGTTGCATTCACTGGAAGCGAAACAGACACCTCGGGCGTTTTTAAGATCGCTTTCGATAAATTTTCTGAGCGCGGGGTGAATGAAATAGTTGATGACCCGTCTACCATTAACGGCTTTTATGATGCAAGCTGGAGTATCAGCCTGCACAACGGGATTAGCTATGAAGAACAGTTCACGGCCGCCTTTGAAGTCAATTATGAAAGCGGTGCTAAGGAAACTATCGCAGGTGAAGGAGAGCTCAATGGAGATCTGGATGGATTTGTTGTCACTAAATACAACTTTGTCGGATCGAACCTAAAAGGAGATAAATACGCCGCCGTGGTGGTGAATCCATTGGTATTCGATTTTAGCTGCAAAAGCACAAGTATTTACACTCAGGGAACAGAAGCGTTTGAGGTCAATGAACAGAAATCGTCTATCGATTTTGGTGAGGGCGATTGTGATAATATCTTCACCATCTTCCTGGAAGGAATTACCATCATCGTAGACTTGGATAAGATCAACGCTTGAATTGTGTTGTAGTTCAATAGCCCGCATTTTTTTTGCGGGCTATTTTTTATTTGGTACCTATTTCCAGTTTATAGCCAACGCCATGAATAGTCTGAATACTAACCATCGGCTCATCTCTGAAAATCTTACGCAACCTTGAAATGAAAACATCCATACTACGCCCGACGAAATATCCCTCGTCCTCCCAGATCGCTTTTTGAATAATGTCACGTTCTATGACTTTGTTCTGATGAATGCAAAACAAGCGAAGGAGTTTTGCTTCTTTGGATGTCAACTGCAACACCTCTCCGGCACTGGTGATCACCTGGCTATTGAAATCAAAAGTGAATTTCGCCAGCTGATAGGTCGATCGAAGATCTGATTTCGTTGGTGTCTTATAAACCCGTTTCAAAACAGCTTCAATCCGAAGTAAAAACTCCTCGATACTGAAGGGTTTTGTTATGTAGTCGTCGGCGCCAACTTTAAATCCATGAATCCTGTCTTCCTTTAACGCCTTTGCTGTTAGAAAAATGATTGGAACATGTGTATTCAATTTTCGAATTTCCGCGGCGAGTGTAAAGCCATCCTTTTTTGGAAGCATTACGTCGAGGAGACAAAGATCGAACTCCTGCTTCATAAATATGCTAAGTGCCGATTGACCATCACCTGCAGCAACAGTCTCGTAACCCGCCATCTCAAGATTATCGTTTAGCAGGAAACGCATGTTATCATCGTCTTCAACCAAAAGGATCTTGCGTGCCATGCTTTAGCAGTTTTGAAAGTATAATTCAAAAACACTTCCCTGGTTTTCCTCGCTCGATACCGATACTTTACCCTGATGTGCCTTCACCACCTCTCGTACATATGTGAGACCAAGTCCAAAACCTTTCACATCATGCACATTACCCGACGTTGCGCGATAAAACTTATCGAAGATGAATTGCTGAACTTCTTTATTGATACCAATTCCTTCGTCAGCGATGGCAACCAAAATTCCGTTGTCGGCATTTCGGGTGGAGATGGTTATAAGCGGCGTATTGGGTGAATACTTGTCCGCGTTATCCAGCAGGCTGTAAAAAATATTCGCCAAATGAAGGCGGTCTCCAAATATCAGCGGTTGTAACGCATCAAGTTTGCTCTTGATTTGCCCTTGTCTGGTCTGAATTCTTACCTGAAAGATCCTTACGACTTCTTCGATTACCGAATTGAGATTTACTTCACTTTTCTTCCATTCAATTTCGCCTTTCTCCATCATCGCCGTCTGAAGAACCTGATCCACCTGAAATCTTAGCCGTTGACTTTCCTTGTAAATAATGTCTGCATAATGCACTGCCTTTTCCTCGCTCAGACCTGCCGATCCTTTTCGAAGTACTTCACTGGCAATTGAAATATTGGATATAGGTGTTTGAAGTTCATGCGTCATGTTGTTTATAAAATCAGCTTTCACTTCCGCCAGCTTCTTGTCTTTTGAAAGGTCAATTATCATAATGCCGAAAAGAACAAGGATCAGTGTAAACGCAAATGCCGAAAAGATCCATACGCCAAGGTTCCCAAGCGATAGTCATTTGTCTATTCGGAAAGGTGATGGAAAAATCCATCGCTGTTTTTTTGGGCAAATCGCGAGACAGGCATGTGGCCTCGGCTTCCGACGAAACGCCTTCTTTGTAAAAGTTTCCGAAGGTTATGGTATTGGACATACTTTCGTACACTGTCAACTCGAAAGGCAATAACAAATCGAATTCTCTGAACGATTTCCTGATAACAGAATCCAGTGACGAATAAACGATATAGCGATTGAAATTCACATAATACGAATTCGAAGCGCTAGTGAATTACAGGATTGATCTTCGATGTCGAATCCTTATCCATTTTCAGCAGCTGATCTGAAACGCTTCTTAAAGCCAGGTTTACCTTACTATCAAATTGCCGTGCCTGAATGCTGTAAGCACGCATAAACCAATTTATCTGCACTACCAGAAGACCGGCCAGCGCGATCAATGCGATCACAATAATGAAACGATAACTTTTTCCTTTCTTCATTGCCAATGATTGTCGTCGACGTAGTAAAAGTAAGCAGTTATCTTCTCGGCACTTAAAATTTTACAAATCATTAACATCTTTTTACATCCCTTTTACAAAAGTATGGGCAATCTGAAGATAGGTTTGTTGCGAACAAACGGCCATAACTATGAAATCATTCCTACTGACGGGTATCTTCCTGTTTTCCGTATTGCTGACCACCACCCTGTCATCATTCAGGCCCAACGGAGCAACCACTTACAAAGTTGACATTGATCGAAGCGCCCTGGGTTGGACCGGTTATTACGTTTTCAGCTTTTCCGAGCATAACGGCACTATTGAGCTTTCAGGGGGCGAAATAACAGTTGACGATCACAAATTGTATCGGGATATTTCGATATCGACATGAAAAGCATCAAAGACCTTGACATGCCCGCGGACGACGGAGCGAAAGATCTTGAAAATCATCTCATGAGTGAGGACTTCTTTTCTGTTAATGACTTTCCTTCGGCTCGTTTCGAAATCACGAAGACCGACAAAAATCAAAGATCCTGTCCCTGGTGGTCCGAATTATGACGTCACTGGCGATTTGACCATCAAAGGTGTAAAGAACAGCCTCACTTTTCCCGCATTCATTAATTTCAATGACGACGGTATAGAAGCAAAGGCAAAATTCAAGTTTGACCGGACAAGGTGGAACGTCCGCTATAACTCCGGGAAATTCTTCTCTGACATTGGGGATGGTGCGATATCAGACGCAATAGGAATGGAAATCAGTTTGTTTACCATAAAGAAATAATCCTTATGAAATATTTAATTATTCTATTAATTACTGTCATCTGTGGCAGCGTTTGTGGTCAGCCAAGTAATGACCGGGGGCCAGTTTATATTAGTGTGGATCGCGGTGTCAATTGGGCTCGTGCTGATATCGGGCTACCGATCGATGCAGCTATAAATGCCTGGGCTACCAGGGATGGGGTAGTAATCGCGGGTACCGAACGACACGGAGTGTTTATATCTTCCGATCGCATGAAGAGCTGGTATGCAGCAAGCACAGGGACTTCCTCGAAACGTGCGTATCCTTTCCGTTGTATTTGCAAACAATTTGATATTTGTTGGTACCCACTTGCACGGGTTGTTTTATTCCGATGATCGCGGGCACAGCTGGCAGTCATCAAGCAAAGGATTGACGAATTCAAACATACGGGTGCTTTATCATTTGGATGGAATTACCTTCGCCGGAACTGACAAAGGGCTTTATGTTTCTAACGATGCTGGCATGTCATGGAAACATTTGTTAAACGGATTACAAATCAATTCCATGACTTCGCAAAGACACGAGTTATTTGTCGCTACTAACCAGGGAGTTTTGCGAACGGGTGATCTGGGAATGAACTGGCAATGGATTTTCTCGCTAGGAGCAATCTTCACTCTTACTGCCGACGCAACAGATATTTATATGCTGGATTTTTTTGGAAAAGTTTATAAGGCAGCGAAAGAAAATTACGTGTGGATAAAGGCAGACATCTTCATGCCATTCCACTATACATTTAGAATAGCGCCAAGCGGACGTCAATTCTTTACTTCTGATTGGAGTAGAGCTCTCAGGGAAATTAATGGCACCAAAGAAGTTTTCTTGCCTAATGGAATTCCGGAGGATGCCTTTATTGGTCGCTTGCTGGACACACCATTTGGTGTGCTTGCGGCTGTTGGAAGCGATGGGTGTTAATGATCAATAAAAAAGGCCCGGAGAATTTCCCGGGCCTTTTTAAAATGTACGAGATGCCTTAGTTCTTCTTCGTCACCTCACTGCTTTTAAGGTTGGCAGTAAACTTATTACCATTTACGTCCAGCTCGGCATTATCTGCACCAAGGAAGGTAATGCTGCCAGAATAATTGAAATCACCTTTAGAAGGCACGGTTCCATTTAGAACGAATGTACCTGTACCGGACAAGATCTGATGAGTTCCTTTTTCAATGGTTACATCGTTCAGTGTGATTTCCACACTGCTGTTTGCAGATTGAGCTTTCTCTTTGTTTTCAAAAGATCCACTTCTCTTAAACAGTCCGTTCAGAAGAAATTCTTCAGTAGCTGCTTCCAGGCCTGTGACGTCCAGTTCCGCAACACCCGAGTGGTCAGCAGCAACCTTTGGGGCATCAAACTCACCACTGTAGCTAAGATTCACGGACACTTCTGAAGGCTCGCTTTCGGTATTGCAATTCAACTTAAACTTATAGCTGAAATCATAGCTATACGTTATGGCGGCGCCGTCGGGACTAGCCCCTGAAAGATCAAGGTTTTGCGAAAGGCCACAAGCGGCAACTCTTCCCCCCGCATTGTCTTCCAACAAGTCCTCTGTTACATCGGCAGCTTTACTGGAAACAAACGACAATCCCGATGTATTTGCTGCTAAAGACGATGAAACAATTACAGCAGCTTCTTCGGAAGTGATTGAGTTTGCTGGTCCATCGTCATCCTGACAGCCGACTGCAATTGCAAACATTGATAGGAATAACCACGCTTTGTTTTTCTTCATAGTGAGATTTTTAGTTTATCGTCGGTAATAACGTATGGAGTATGCTAAAATGGATATAGCTGACTTTGAACTGCGAATTTTTGGCAATGAACTCCCGTATTATGGGGTCTATCGACAGCAGGAAAACTTAGTTGGGCATTGTAGTCAAGAAGTACTTACAATATATTTCGTGATTGGGTGATTGGGCGATTTGTTGATTTACACAATAGATCGGTGAGTCATCCAATCACTAAATCAACAAATCTCTAAATATTCCGTGGGATGTATTGGATTCGAACCCCCGCCTTCGCGATAGCGCTACCGGACGGGCAAGAATGACCTATGCCATGTATTGATTTGGAGATTTGTTGGATCATCGATTTAGGAACCAATCAACACAAAAATCATCCAAATCATTAAATCACTAAATCAACAAATGAAACTGTGGGATGTATTGGATTCGAACCAATGACCCCTACCCTGTCAAGGTAGTGCTCTAAACCAGCTGAGCTAACACCCCGATTATTTGGTGATTTACTGATTTCGAAATTCGGAGATTATTAAATCTCCAAATCTCTACATCACTAAATCACCAAATGTCCTGTGACCTCGGAGAGATTCGAACTCTCGACCCATTGATTAAGAGTCAATTGCTCTACCAGCTGAGCTACGAAGTCGTCCGGATTTTCCGGGGAATGCAAAGTAAACATTTGAAACCCATTGGGACAAATCTTATTTTGACCGGTGGAGATCGAATCGTCTCCTAAGAATAATTTGAGATTTTCACTTAAAATCAGCAAATCCCAAAATCACCCCATCAACAAATAAATCGTATGCGTACACCAGAATACTGGATCGAACACCTTCGACTGCAACCGCACCCCGAGGGCGGCTACTACCGGGAGACTTATCGAAGCAGGGAAGAAATTTCGGTCAACGATTTGCCCAATAGCTTTAAAGGTTGGCGCAACATATCCACCGCGATATACTTCTTATTGACGCAAAAGGACCGTTCATTATTTCACAGGATTAAATCTGATGAGTTATGGCATTTTCACTATGGGGATCCGCTGAATATCTATGTGTTAGGCGATCGAGGTTTGATGACCTACACATTAGGACCTAACCCGGAAAATGGAGAGGCCTTGCAAATCGCAATTCCGGCAAATCATTGGTTCGGCGCCGTAAACGCTCACAACGCGGCCTACACATTGGCAAGCTGTACGGTAGCGCCAGGTTTTGATTTTCAGGATTTTGAAATGGCCGAGCGAGGAGACCTTCTGGCCGAGTTCCCGAAATTTGAGGAGATCATCCTGAAACTTACAAAGGCATAGTGGTTAATCGGAAACGACCAGCCTTTTTGAAATTGTTTTATCAGTCATTTCAATGAGGACAGAGTACATCCCCTTTTTAACTTTTCCGTATTGAAAAACCAATTCGTTATCACCGGCGTTAAGGTCGGCCGATTGCGAAGCAACTTCACGAGACAATAAATCCACCATTTGAATTCTTATCGTTTGAGATTTTTCTGAAGGAAGTTTGATTGTGACCACCCCTTGCTTAGATGGGTTGGGATAGATTGAAACTTTATTGTCATACAAATCAAGTTCAGTTCCTACGACATGTGAATACGTTACAGTCATGGTTAAATCATCCTGGGGAACCGTGATGGTTTGAGTTTCGTCACCAAGATTCGACCAATTCAGGAAGTAATAAGTGATACCATCTTTTTCCTGTGGTGAAACAACTCCGATTGTTCGAAGCATACCTTCAACACTAACCACAGAATGCGGTCCCACTACCGGCTGACCGTCCAGCGTGACCTCTAGTCCGGCCGGTGCCGTAATGAGCGTCAATGTCGATTTCTGGGGATGTACATCAACAGAATCCTTCCCGGTTAGCCCGTGCGCATCGGTCACGGTCAAAATTATCCTATACCAAACGTTGTCAGAAGTTTCACCTACGTTGGGAACGGGGAATGATCCTTGTTTGACCCCTACAATGGCTGGCTGGTCATGATTATGAGTATCGTGGTGGAAATTTATTTCCCAGCTAAACGCATCTGCATCCAACACTCCGTCTTCCGCATCGGTACCGCTACCGGAAAAATTGATACTTGTGCCACGCGAAGTAAGTTGCTCCTGTCGCAGGTAAGAGTATTTCTGCAACGGGCATCGCATTTGCCAATACCGTAAGCGTCGCTGCCGAACTTGTTACATTACCTGTCGCGTTTGACACTACCACACTGTAGTTCCCGTTTGCGGCAAGAGTGGCAGGGGCGAACGTCAAAGTTGCAGTGGTCGCTCCGGGTATATCAACTCCATTCTTCTTCCATTGGTACAGCAACGGCGTGCTTCCCAGGGCCGTGACGCTGAGCGTTACTGGCTGGCCCTCAGCAACGGTAAGGCTGGCAGGTTGATTTGTTATGAAGGGCGCGGTTGTGTTGTTGTAGACTATCTTGTACAATGCATCGTTAGTCCTGCTTAGATAATACAAGTTTCCATCGTTACCTGTTGTGATAGCTAATCCGTCACCTGAGACCGCAGTAGCAAATGAAGCCCGGACTGGCGTGCCTGAAAGATCAAGAGTATTAATCCAGTCATTACAAAGTTCCTGAAAGAAATATCGTTCGACGTATGTAGAAGGGTAGTTGGTTGTTGTGGGGCTAAAAAAAGTTCCACCCACAATAGCACATCCTTTTCCATCGCCGCTTCCGTGCTCATAAACATAAATGGGGTTAGTCAAATTTGGATAAGCACTTTGGCTAAAGGTGCCTTCTGTCGTTGGCCAACCAAAATTCTTGCCGCCCGTCGTCGCGTCGTTGATCTCTTCCCAGGTGTTCTGTCCTACGTCATTTACCAGAAGTCTGCCGGTGGTGGGATGAAACGAAAAGGTGTAAGGATTCCTGAGGCCGTAAGCCCAGACACGTTTTCGTTGCTCGCTACCTGAAGTAAATGGATTGCCGGCTGGTATGGTGCCGTCTTTGTTTATCCTCAACAACTTGCCATGATATGTATCCAGGTTTTGCGCGTTAGACGCTGTAGCGTTTTCGCCAACGGCTACGTAAAGTTTGCCATCTTTACCAAAGTGCATAGCACCACCGTTGTGGTTCGTAGCAGCGCTGAGCGGATCAAGTTCGAGTACAATTGATTCGCTTCCGGCTACGACAACATCGCCGTTTGCGGTAAACCTGCTGATACGGTTATGTGGTGGCGACCCTGGTACCGTATAGTAGAGATATATGAAATTGTTGGTCTGGAAATCCGGGTCCAAAGCTATCCCCAATAGACCGCGTTCTCCGCTTGAGCTGACGGTTAAGGAAATGAAAGGTGTTGGCAGGAGCGAATTATTTTTTATCACACGTAATGCTCCGGCCTGCTGCGCAACGAAAATACGGCCGTCTGGCGCGAACGCCATCACAGTAGGATTATTGATTCCATTGCTAACAAGTACCTGACCAAAATCGGCTGGATATGTCTGCGCGCCGGAAAAATTGAAACCAACCAATACAAACAAAAAGGCGGTTAGAACGCGAAGACTAACCAATGAACTAGCCGTTGGCATTAACAGATCACCCATTATTCCAGAAATATACACAATCTAATATCCATAAGAGTAGGGGAATTCTGAATTGTTAAATCGCTAAAGTGATCAAACACTCCGCTTAAGAGCCTGATGCAGTGAACGTTTTTTTGCGTGACACAAAACCCCGATAGCGCTAAAGAATGTAGTCTGGCAAAAAAACCTTCAACAAAATTTTCATCACGTGAATGACGTCATTTCATCCGATTTCTGAATTTGTTTTTTCTATCCGGACGAGCGACGTACTTTTTTGGGTTGGATTCACTTGTAAGTGTGTGGGATAAATCAGTATTTGTACTAGATGAAGGTTCTACTTTTAGGATCGGTCCTTTTTTTTGGTACCCTGCTTTTCTCGCCTTGCTTTGCCGTACAGCAAGACAGCGCCGCTCTACGACTCAGGGCAGTCTTCGCTTACAAACTTTTCCTTGGGAAACCCGACTCTTCTATTGCTATTGCCTCCTCGGTTTTGAATACTGCCATTGAGGAAAAAAATGAATATATCGAAGGCTACTGCTATTATATTTTGGCGAAAGCCCATTGGGCAAAAGCGAACTTCAGGCTTAGCACCGAGTTCGGATTTAAAGCACTCAAGATCTTCGAAAATTCGACGTACTTCTATCTATGGGGTGAGACTTTGCTTGCTCTCGCGCGAACCTTAACCGACCTCAAAAATTACAGTCAGGCAGGTGCGTATCTAAATCGCGCCATGGACCTTGCGGTAGCCCACTCAAACGAATCGCTTCAGGCCGACGTTTACCGGGAGCGATCGTTTTTGCTTCTCGAGCAAAAACAATATGACTCCGCGCTAAGTTATTCGAACAAAGGAATTGCATACTATGAATCCATGCACGACTCTTTGAACGCAAGTATTCTATACGGACGAAATGCTCGAATTTATTTTTCCATGAAGGACTACAAGAAAAGCATTGTGTTCAATCAAAAAGCTCTGCAGATAGATAGCCTTGTGGGAAATATGCGAGCATTGGGCGTATCCTATTTTCAGACTGCACAAGATGAGTACTACTTGCACAATACCGAACGGAGTATTAGATACTTGAATAAATCAATTGAGCTAACCAGGTCTATGGGCTACCTAAATATCCAGATCAGGGCGCGCAATCTTTTGGCCGAAATTTACTTCAACGAGGGCAAACCTGCGCAGGCGTACAAGGAGATTAAATTTGCGGATCAGCTCAAAGACAGTCTCTACAGTGCTGAACGTAACGGACAGATCCAGGAAATGCAGTCATTGTATGAGTTGGGGAATAAAGAAAACAAAATCAGGTTACTCGAACAGGAATATGCTCTTAAGGAGCATCAGGTAACAAATCAACGTGCCTTCACCATATTCCTTCTCGTTGGCATCGTACTCTTGTTGTTATTGATCCTTGTGTTAGGACGTTTTCGTGTTATTCAGAAGAAGGCGAACCATGTGCTCGAAATCAAGAACAAGGCCATCGAGCAACAAAAGGAAGAAATGGAAGCTCAAGCAGAAAGTCTTCAACAACTTAACCAGCTCAAATCAAAACTCTTTTCAGTTATTAGTCACGACCTGCGTGGCCCAATTGGCAACCTGCAATCTTTGCTTGAGTTGTTGACAAACAGGGTTATGGCCCCGCAAGAATTCCTTGCGATCTCTGATAAACTGAAGAACAATTTGGACGTTACGCAACGCACACTTGAAAATCTTTTGAACTGGTCGTTGAGTCAGATGGATGGAATTAAGACCGAGCTTGAAACGGTCGAAATAAGTGCTTCCCTTGAGGAGGCGTGCCGGTTAATGGAAGAGGTTGCAAAAAGAAAAAATGTCACGCTGGAAAACTCCGCCAAGGACCAGTATTCACGTGGTAGCCGACCCTAATCAGATCCAGCTTGTACTGAGAAATCTAATTCATAATGCAATTAAATTCTCGAAAGTAAATGGAAAGGTGTTGACATCTGCTTCCGTCGTCGATGGACATTGTGTTGTTCAGGTTAAGGATTTCGGGATAGGAATGACAAAAGTTGAGATCGGAATGATTATGGCGTCTCAGGAATATTTCACCCGGGCAGGGACGCAGCAAGAAAAAGGCACAGGGCTTGGGTTATTGCTTTGCAAAGAATTCATCATGCGTCATGGCGGTGATCTTAGTATTGAGAGTTCCCCCGGAAAAGAAACAACGGTTTCTTTCAGCTTGCCAATAGCCCAATAGTTATAACTTCAGAATCTTTGGCAATGCGTATTATTAACCATTGCACGCAGACTCGTTGCAGTGGCAATGTTGTTTCCCTGCGAAACCCCGCTCTTGGCGTCCCTGCGGAGGTAAAAAATTCCGAGGAGCAATTCTCCTCAAAAAGTCCGGTTCATGACGAATTCCTGCTGGCGGATCCTTTCTCTCGGAGCGAGTTCACGCGTCTTTAAATTTTCAGGTAGCGCTTGCGGATCTCCCGGGTATCCTACGGCGATAAAAACTCCAACCTCATAATGATCAGGAATATTTAATTGCTTAACGGTTCTCTCATGATGAAAACCTGCCATTTGTCGGACCTGCAGCCCCAGCTCAACAGCCTGAAGTGACAGAAATGAATTAGCTCCTCCGAGATCGTACATCGCGTATGAATTCACACCACTAAAATGGGTAAAATTTTTTCGTGCAAGACTCAATATTAATAAGGGCGCATCTTTTGCCCATATTTTATTGCCTTCATTTAAACAAGTGAAAAGTTTATTCCACAGTTCAATCTGATCATGTGTCGCGTAGATGTACAACCATGGCTGCTCGTTTGTACTTGAAGGAGCCCAACGCGTCGCTTCAAAAAGTGAACTTATCCTTTCCGGTTCAATGGGACGAGTTGAAAAGGCACGCGTACTCTTTCTGTTCTTGATGAGGTCCAGTATCGGATGTTCAAATTGATTTGAAGTTTGCATTTTCCTGCTCGCTCTCGTCCAGACCCAAGTTACCACTTTCGCTAACGTTTTTTAAGGATAACCGGAAATTAACAATCTTCCCGGTCATCCATTTGGTATAGCAGTCACTCGCATTACTCTTCAATCAGGATTCCCATCTTTCCCATTTTGTAATCCCGCATCGCCTCAAGTATCTGGGTCTCGCTGTTCATCACGAACGGACCATGAGATACCACTTTTTCATTCAAGGGTTCTCCTGACAGAAGCAAGACGCGAGTATCTTCAACCGCTTCTATTGAGATCCCTTCTCCATCTTTATTAAGCAACACAACGTTCAGGCTGTCGACCAAACCAAAGCCATCAACTTTAAGGCTTCCGTCCAACAGATAAATGAAAACATTATGCGTTGCCGGAAGAGGTATAGAAATCTTACCCCCTTTATTAAGGTATATCGTAGCAGCGTTCACTTCGGTGTGTGAAGGAATAGGCCCTTTAACTCCTAAGCAGTGCTCCCGAAAAAACTTTCATCGATACCTTCCCGTCCTCAGTGAGAATGGAAGGAGTTTGTTCCGCAGCAAGCGGATAATACTCTGGTTGATCCATTTTATGTTCCGCCGGCGTATTTATCCACAACTGAATAATCTCCTGGCGACCACCAATTTCATGAATATCATGTGGGGGCCGTTCACTGTGAATGATGCCCATTCCCGCATTCATCCATTGCGCGCCGCCTGCGTAGATGACGTTGTCATTACCACGGCTGTCCCGATGATGCACGCCTCCCTTAAATATGAATGTAACAGGCGAAAATCCACGGTGAGGATGAGGTCCTACACCAGCATGTTCCGGGTCCGTGTTTTCTTGGTGCCTTTAAATCGGCATGATGTAACAACAAGAATGGATCAATTTGATCTACCCGTAGCGTTGGAAATGGCTGCCTTACCGGGATGCCGCCCATATCCACCATTTGCGCGTATAATAATTGTGATACTGTCCTGTTTTTCATTTTAATTTTTGCACTTCTCCCAAAGTGATTTTACTATAATTATTCTTTTCTATCCAATAGCTGTATCGTCGTTTTTCCCGCTGATTTTCGCAGATCAAAAGACACGCTGATCTTCGCAGATCAAAGACACGCTATTGCCACAAAATTTAATCCGCGTGAATCAGCGTTCAATCCGCGCCTCTGCGGGAAATTGCATTCTCTTTGCGTCCTAATTCATTGGTACGTCGATCAACAAAACTTCCGCGTCGGTGTCGGCGGTGATGGATAATTTATCTGTATCCCATACACCAAATCCATCGCGTTTGTTCAGCTTTTGTCCGTTGACTGTAACTTCACCTTCTAATACAAAAACATATACTCCGTTGCTGGATTTCTGCACTGCATATTCACCGTTAAATCCCTTTGTTAAATTTCCCAAGTGAGAACCATGCATCCTGGTTGATCCATAAAGCATCTGCCATTCTTCTCAGGTGATATAACTGCCTGAAATTTGTTCTTGCGTTCTTCTGTCGGCAAAGAGTTTCTGATCATAGCGTGGCTTTATGTTGCGTTCTTTTGGGAAGACCCATATCTGAAGAAAATTTACGTCTTCGTCCTTCGAAGCATTCCGTTCGCTATGAGCAGATTCCCGAACCTGCACTCATGATCTGCACTTCACCTGATCTGATTATGCCTTTGCCACCTGTTTGTCCCCATGTTCCAGCGCACCCTTTAATGGAATCGAAATGATCTCCATATTATCATGAGGGTGTTGCCCAAAGCCGTTACCACCTTTTACAATGTCATCATTGAGCACTCTCAATAATCCGAAGTTAACACGGCCTGGATCGTAGTATCCGGCAAAACTGAATGTATGGTGTGAATCCAGCCAGCCATGGTTGGCATGTCCTCTTGTTTCAGCTCTATGCAATGTTGATTTCATATTATCTAGGTTTTTGATTTCCAGTTTTCAGGGCTTTTTCGCCCTTCTGCATACTTATACGCAAAAGCCAAACAAAGATACATACAATTGTTGTATATACAATAATTGTAAATGCTTTCATTTAATTCTACAAATATGAAACATATGTATTACATTCACGTTTGTAGAATTAATCCCTCACTGGCTATCACCGGCCTAATCAACTTATGAAAGGCACATATATAGGAGAACTCGAAGAACTCATCCTGCTAACGGTTGGAGTACTGTACGGCAAAGCATACGGCGTTGCAGTCATGGATGAAATTGTAAAACAGACGGGACGAGATCTTAATATCAGTGCCGTGCACGCCGTCCTGAAAAGGCTCGAAGAAAAAGGTCTGGTCTCATCGACTATGGGTGATCCTTCAGCCGGAGCGGGGAGGCCGCCGTAAACGAATTTTTCTTCTTACCGCCGCAGGAAAAAAAGCGCTTGAAGAAGCTAACGAGATGCGCAACCAACTCTTTAATCAAATCCCGAAAGTTGCCTTACAATTTCAATGGGTCTGAAAGAAGTACATCCACCGAAATGGGCAGACCGCTTTTTGCAATGGTACTGCCGTCCCGATCTCATTGAAGAGATTCAAGGTGATGTCTACGAAATGTTTTATCGTAAAGTGACGGACAACAAAAAATTCGCGAAGGTCGCAATTCATTTGGAATGTATTCAGATTCTTTCGTCTGAAGAATATCAAAAAACAAAAAAGAAACGACTATCACTCCAACATCAATCTCTCTATGTACAAAAGTTACTTTATCTCCGGGTTGCGAAATATCATGCGTAACCTGACTTCATCTTCCATTAACATCGTTGGTCTCTCCATCGCACTCGCCTGCGGGGTAACTATCTTTCTTTTCATCGACTCCTACTACAATCGCGATAAATTTCATGAGAAAGGAGATCGCCTCTACCTGTTGATGAACAAAATGAAATCAGCAGATGAAGTTGAGAACTGGGCACGATCACCTTACTTCTTGGTCCGGCCTTAAAAGACGAACACAACGCCATTGAATCAGTTGTACGCGTTCAGACGAGACCAGCTTTCCGTAAGGCATGATGACGTCGTATTCAATCAGCCCGTCTGGTTTGTAGACCCGGAGTTTCTAAATGTGTTTAGTTATCATTTGTTATACGGACTGCCCAATGCCCTCAATGATAGGAACAGTATTGTGCTTACAGAAGAAATGGCCATAAAATATTTCGGACGCACGGATGTAGTCAACGAAGAGCTTTCAATAAAATTTCCAAGGGAACAAAAGATCACATTTAAGATTAGTGGTGTACTCAAACGTATTCCTGATCAGTCGAGCATGTCAATCAACTTTTTGATTCCCATGCAAAACTGGGAAGATCATGTTGATGCCGCTCCAGATATCCAATGGAGAACATGGGCAGGAGCCACGTTTGTGCTGCTTCGTGACGGTCACCAAGACCAGCGAACTGGATAAGGTGGTGAACAAATACGTAAAGGTACAACGTGAAGCCAACGACAAATTTCAAATACAGTCTATTGAATGGATCCCCATTGGGAAAATGGCTGAGCGGAGCTACGAAATTGCTTATGCTCTTTCCTGGAGCAATATCCCGGCAACGATGATCGCCATAGGAGTCATCGCTATTGCGTTAGTGTTGCTGGCATGTTTTAATTATATGAATGTAGCCGTTGCTTCTGTGATCAACAGATTAAAGGAAATTGGAATTCGAAAAGTGATCGGTGGAGGCAGGAAGGAGATCATTCAACAGTTCCTCGTTGAAAACACGGTGTTATGTGCATTGGCACTTGGTATCGGAACAGTATCGCCGCCACGTCTTGTTGCCGGGTTTCAATTCGCTCTATCCAATACACATTCCTTTTGAGTTTTCTTCCAGCGGAACCATGTTTACTTTCTTTGGTGGAGTTCTGCTCCTAGTCGCTCTGATTTCCGGGGCGTACCCGGCACTTTATGTTTCTTCGTTCACACCGGTAAAAATTCTGAGGGGAAAAGAAAAATTCGGTAGCAAAAGTTTGTTCAGCAAGATCATTGCTCAGTTTTCAATTTATTCTTTCTTTTACAACGATCGTGGCATGCCTGGCATTCATAAACAGCAGCCGGCATTTTGAAAAGAAGGACTGGGGATACGATCATGAACAACATATATTCACCGCTGTAAAGAATATTGAACAGTATAATGCACTAAAAGACCTTGTTGCTCAAAATAAGGATGTGATAAGTTATGCGGGTGCTGAGAGTCACATCGGAGACGCCATACACCACACCACCGTAATCGTAGGAAGAGCAGGTCAATGTCAATCGGCTTGAAGTGGGTTTCAACTACCTGGAGACTATGAATGTTCGATCTAGCAAGGACGATTTTTTGATGAAGCGATTAGTTCAGATAAAAAGGAATCGGTTATTGTCAACGAAGCGTTTGTCCGGAAGATGGGATGGAAAGAGCCCACTTGGCGAACGTTTGATTTTGATGACATAAATGGTATGTCATTGGTGTAGTGAAAGATTTCCACTACAAGGAATTCTACTATGACATTGAACCCACCATGATTCACATTGGCCTCTGAGGAAAAGTACAAGTATCTCGTAGTAAAAGCGGCTGCCGGATCAGCAGTCGAAGTTTCCGATTTTTTGAAAAAGTCGTGGTATTCTGTCGCGCCGGATGATCCTTATGTAGGGCTCTTTCAGGATGAGGTTTTTCAGCAATTTTTTAATTCCAACAGGTCGAACGATAAGATCATGTACTTCCTGTCAGCCGTAGCGTTGGTACTTGTTTGTATGGGACTTTATGGACTTGTATCTTACAATCTCACCCGCAGGCTAAAGGAGTTCAGCGTTCGAAAAGTCTTTGGGGCGAGTTTGTTTCAAATCTTCCGCCTGATGAACCACGATTATATGTGGATTGTATTGATCGCATTTACGTTGGGTGCACCGCTTGGTTTTTATATGATGGGCTTGATGATCCGGGCCGCATATCCGGAAGAAATTCCAATTAGTCCGTGGCCTTTTGTAATAACAATCTTAACGATGGTATTGACAGTTGCATTTACAATTGGTACGCAGCTTAAACGTATTGCGAAGGAAAATCCGACATCAACTTTGAGGAATGAATAGTCAACAGCGCGACGAACCTTTTTGCGAAATAGCTAGGTACCAGGTACCCAGGATGTCTGATTCAACTGCCTCTTAGCTTATCCAATATCCTATTCAATTCCTGGGCCTCCGGTTTTGAGATAATCTTTAGCGACTCAATCCATGCCTCAGCTTCAACATCAATTTTCTTCAGCACCGCCAACCCCTTTTCTGTAATTGAAATGTCAACCTGCCGACGGTTACTCTCACAAATCTCGCGCTTCAATAAACCTTTCTGTCTTAACTTCTCCACGATCTTGTCGCATTACTACTCTTGTCAATCATCCTGCATGTCACGTCTGCCAACATTAATGCTTTCGGATGACTGCCTCGCAAAATGCGCAACACGTTGTATTGCTCCGGCGTGATCGCATGTGGTTTTAGCCTTGAAGAGTTTATGTTGTATAGCCAGCTAGCGGTAAACAATATGTTCACCGCGACTTTCTCAAATTCATTATGGAATTTTTCCTGCTTGATCTCTTGTTCGAGCGCCATAGTCATAAAAGTACACTCAATTATTGTATATACAACATTATAGTTGTAAAGTTTCAAATTCATCTCAAAAAGCCTCATTTCGCTTAATTATTTAACTTTAGAAGACTTAGATAAGTCGCCATGATTGAGTTCACAACAACGATTCACAAGTTTGATAAAAAGGGTGAAAAGACCGGATGGACCTACATCGAAATCAGCGCATCGCAAGCCGGCAAAATAAAACCCGGATACAAGGTTGGCTTCAGAGTAAAAGGAAGTCTTGATGACTGGTCGTTTGAAAAGGTGGCCTTGCTGCCGATGGGAAAGGGAAACTTCATTCTTCCAATCAATGCCAAGATGAGGAAGGCCACAGGCAAAAAACAAGGTGACAAGCTTAAGGTGCGGATGGAATATGACGCCAAAAGACCTAGCCTCTCACATGATCTAATGGCTTGTTTAAAGGAAGATCCCGAGGCCTTGAAGTTTTTCAAATCACTTCCAGGGTCTCATCAGCTTTATTTCAGCAAGTGGATCGAGAGTGCGAAGACAGCGCAAACAAAAACTAAAAGGCTCGTTACATGTATGACTGCTTTTAGCAAAAAGTTAAGCTATTCAGAGATGATGAGAACTTACCGTAATCAAGATTTTTGAGAAATGTCCCTTTTCCTTTTGACAGCTTCTTCTTTTCTGCCGCTACTTTTTTCTTCCCAGTTTCAGACATCGCGAAGCCTCTCGTCATGGTTTTGATGTTTTCTGCTTTCCGGAATCTCAATGCACTCCAGTCTTCGTCAATAGCAACCATCCTGACTGGTTCAAAGCCGTGCTTTCCTAGCTCATTCCAACCACTGTCACGGTTGAATTCACACTTATATTTTTTCGAGCTACCCTTAGGATAAGCAAACCATAATAAACCATCGCCCTTAATAAGTGGCGCAACTTTTTTGGTCAGATCATCAACTTCCTTTTGTTTGGAGCAATACGATCAATGAATAAACTGCACAACAACAAGGCCTACGTATTGCTGTCGGACGAGGCGGACGCGATGGCGCTCCCAGCGTTTCGCTAGCATTGTGGACTAAGCGAGATCAAAGGATATCCAACAGTTCTTGGTCCGACGTTCTTGACAGATGAAGAAAAGATAGTCGGCCGCTGGAATGCACTCTGGGAATCGAGAACGCGCGATCCAATGCCAGACCGCGTTCGAATACGTCTGAACCCACAGTCCTCGCACCAATTGGGCAGGCGCACATACAACGAGCACATTCGATGGAATAAGCGCCTTCTCATGATGATGCATCGGGCAAACATCCTAAGAGTGGAGGGATTGCTCTGGCAGTTCGACACACAAGACGAACCAATCCAAAGTGCCGTTATCACTACGTTGTACTCAACGTTAGCCTTGGAAACCGATCTCCCGCGGCTCCTTAGGAAACAAGAACCTCGGAATTGCAGACGTTGGAGAAAGCAAGGAGAGCGCTCGACAGCGCTCTAAATGTGGAGAGGCCGTTTGCCGTGTACTGCGCCGTCACTATGGCCCAGACACAAGACGTGCGTGCGGATCTTGCGCGCTGTCGGAACGGAACTGAACATCCGGTCCCATCAGTTGCTGCGCGTCACCCATTCGAAGTTCGCGCCACAGCCCCCGTGGTCGATGTAGTTGAGCACCTTCCATTCGAACAGCGGAGGGACGGTCTGCGGCCATACTTGTATTGCGCCGAATCTTGATGTCGAGAATCTCTAACCGCTTCTATATCCACACACGATGTTGCGAATGTAATGGAAATCTTCTCGAAGGCCGAGCAGGGATTCCCTTCGCCGTACAGGATGGACGTTATTGAGCCGTCAATCGCTGACACCGTCGAAGAAGATGACACAGTAGTGATCCTTCACTTCGATGGAATCAACGACCACGCGAAAGCATTTAATCGCCGGGGTTCACGATGTTCACATCTCGTTTTTGGCATGCCCCTAGAAACCACGGCCGGAGTTTGGCCTTTCATGTATGACTCTCAATCGCGACCCTTCTTCGGGAGGGATGCCATTGATCGATGGCTTGTTAGTTGCAGCGAAAATGCGAGGAACGAATGATGTTCATCCACAAACCTACAACCCCGTCTCGTTTGGAAGTCTTGTTGGAAGTCTTGCATCTCATGCGAGATCGGAAGGCTGATCGTGACACCGTGACGCGACTCCTCCAGCCGGAAGGACTTCCTGCTCTCGGTGAAAAAAGCGCGCAAGCAGAGGCTCACATTTTTGCCGCAGAAGAACTCAGTCTAATAAGGAAGGATGATCACGGGAATATTCGGTTGTCCTATCGTGTTCGCGGTCGCATTTGGTTCGTGAAACTGTGATCAATGCGTTCGACTCAATCGTGCTTGGCTCGGCAGATGTAGAACCTTCGGGCCCACGCTTCTATGCGTATCTACAGTCCAGCCGCAAAGGACTATCAACACTGGCCAAGAAGCTGCGACGGACTTGGCGATCCAGTTCAATCGTGAACTACCGGAGACATCGCAGCAATAAATCCTGTGAACGCCACGAAATTTCCTCACTACCTGCGATGGTACGTCCATTGCGGCCTCGGCTGGTTTTGATCCTAAAGGCGCCTTCAGTTCCGGATCCGACATCACGCGTTGCACGAGCAATTTCGCGTGTTTTTGCTGAGGGACGACATCTTTCGTACCCATGATTTCATGTCCAGGCGGCTGGCATTGCCCAGAACTCGATGGAGGAACACTCTCAACGACATTGCCGGAACCAGATACAACGTAGCTGATCGCCACTTGTACAACGCGCTTGCCTCTGCCTTGAGGAATCTGACGACGAACAAGTGATTGCCCTCATTGCCCTAAAGACAGCATAGGTTGGAGCCTCTCGGCCGCGGATAGCGTTATTGAACCGGGTGTACTCGACTCAGATCGATTTGATCGAGTCGAACTACTCAACAAGGCACAAGCATGAAACCAAGGCTTCAACCACTTCACCCGGGCTCTGCGTGTTGGGATCAAACCTATGCAGAGAAGATGATCTCCCCCATCGCGAGAGTGGGCGAAAGCCAAGCTGATTGGTTTCTATCTACGCATTCACCGATAACCTGCATCACACCTGCGTGGGTGAACTGCGTGAAATCGACATTTTCGACCGACTCTACAATTCGGCGGGCGCCGATATCTGTGGTTGTAAAAGGGGGACCTGGCGCTGGGAAGTCTCAGCTAATCAACTGGCTGAAATTGCGATTTGATGAAGCGTTAGCGAGCGCACACTTCGCTCATCGCACCGCGAAACTCCGAACTGTGATGATCAAACGTCGATCCGGCAGTTTGAAGGATGCGCTTCAGCAGTTAGTCGACCAACTCCCTGGCTACGAACGATATCTGTCAGATATTTCAGCTGCGATCTCTGAACTTGGAAGCGATCAAGCACATCGGAGACTCTGTTTCGCCCTTGCGACGTCCGTCCATTCTTCCAGAGAAGAAGCGCCCAGGAGGCTCAGACACTTGAGTGAACTTTTCAACGACGTCGGTACTATTGAATATATGGCTCGTCCTGGCGGCGTGGTGAGTCAGTGTATAGCGCTCCTCACGACCGGCGGTGATCGTGCGCGCGACACATTCCCGGTCTTTACGGCTAAAGACTTTGAGATACCGAGGTCAAGACGGACAGCTGTCGACAGTGATCTGATTGACCAATTGGAAGACGATCAAGGATTCCGCGACCAAGCCGCGCAAGAAGCCAACAAGCACATTCGCACGGCGATTGCGGACTTGACTGGACTTCGGGGCCAGACGCTTCATGAAGTCTTCCGCAATATTCGGAAGGATCTGCGGACCGCAAATGAATGCTTGGCGCTGTTTGTTGAGGACGTCTCGACGCTATCGATCCTCGATGAGGAATTAGTCAATGCGGTGGAACCGCAGAATGATCCGCAGCTGTGCGAAATGCTTAGCGTTCTAGGTATGACAATCCCTGCCTTTGGACGACTACCTCCGAATCTCCAAGAACGCATTAACCTCGTCCTGGAAATCAAGGGCGAACAAGCAGGTCAATCTGATTTAGCAGATCCGACGTATGCGGATCAATTTGTAGCGCGCTATTTGAATGCTCTAAGGGTCGGGGAGCAGGACCTCAGTGATGTCGCAAATGGACGTCGGGACAAGGGTGACATCGTAGACATAGCTTGCGAAGGCTGCGGTCTTCAGGAATCGTGTTTCGCCACTTTTGGATTTGCGCAATTGGAACAGTCGCGAGTTGGACTCTTTCCATTCTCACAAGGCGCAGTGTCACGCCTAATGGCTGGGCTGGACGCACGGACTAGTACGACAACACCTCGCACTCTTCTGCAGAAAGTCGTCGATCCTTTGCTTAGAGCCGCAAACCAGGGATTTAGCCGCAACGGTTCGACTGTCGGGCTCGATGTAGCACCGAGGACACCTAGCGACTTCTCTGCGAAGAAGGGAGCGCTGCTTGGAGGATGGAACAACCAGCAACAGAATCGACTGTCCTATTTCAGTTGGTACTGGACAGCATCCGACACCTTAGAA